>CAZRCW010000001.1:0-927721 GCA_964598725.1 uncultured Gammaproteobacteria bacterium
GTTACGCTTTCTTTAAAGGATGGCTGCTTCTAAGCCAACCTCCTGGTTGTATAAGTCACCAAACCACCTTTGACACTTAGCATACATTTAGGGACCTTAGACTGCGATCGGGGCTGTTTCCCTCTTGTCCATTGGAGCTTAGCCCCCAAGGACTGACTGCTGGGAACACAAGACGGCATTCGGAGTTTGGTTGGCGACAGTAGGCTTGCGCCCCTGTCCCCATTCAGTGCTCTACCTCCGCCTTGCTATGGACCAGCGCTAGACCAAAATCTATTTCAGGGAGAACCAGCTATCACCCAGCTCGATTGGAATTTCACCCCTAGCCACAACTCATCCCCGAGTGTCGTACGGCTCGTGGGTTCGGACCTCCACTTTAATTTCTTAAAGCTTCATCCTGGTCATGGCTAGCTCGCCGGGTTTCGGGTCGTGTGCATGCCACCAAAACGCCCTATTCAGGCTCGCTTTCACTGTGGCTTCGTCCCCGCAGGGACTTAACCGAGCGACATGCAGCACACTCGTTGGCTCATTCTTCAATAGGAACGCTGTCACGGATATTGCTACCCGCTCCAACTCCTTGTAAGCATACGGTTTCAGAGACTATTTCATCGCCCTTCCGGGCTGCTTTTCAGCTTTCCATCACTGTACTTGTTCACTATCGGTCAGTAGAAGTATTTAGCCTTGGCACATCGTCGTGCCTGCTTCCAACGAGGTTTCTCGGTCCTCGTTGTACTATGGATACAAAACCGTGTGAGATAGATATTTTCGCTTACCGGGCTATCACCGTCTCTGGCTCCACTTTCCAGTGGATTCAACTAACATCTATCTGCTCCACGTGCTCTACTTGGGTCGAGCATGTTTCGTCCAACAACCCCTATTATGACGGCGGCCCAGGCCCTCCCTCACACCCGCGGTAAAACTTGCGTCCTACTCGGTGCGTGAGTTCATCATAATGGTTTTGGCTTCTCCCCTTTCGCTCGCCACTACTTAGGGAATACAAATTTGTCTCTTTTCCTCTAGGTACTGAGATGTTTCACTTCCCTAGGTTCCCTCCATACAGCCTATGTGTTCAGCTGCAGGTCCTCGATCATTATCGAGGGGGTTTCCCCATTCAGAAATCTCCGGATCAAAGGCTGTTTGCCGCCTCCCCGAAGCTTATCGCAGGCTACCACGTCTTTCATCGGCTTCTACTGCCAAGCCATCCACCGTATGCTCTTACGTACTTTGACCATCCAGTTCCTGATCTTTCGATCAGCAAATCTGGTATGGCGAAAATTGCAATCTCATTCGTGCTGTACACACGCCATGAGCTATGCCTTGCACATATAACATACTGATTACGTTATATGCATATTCTGTTGTCAAAAAGACAGTCCATCTCGCTTCCGCGAGGCAGACACAGAGCAGGTTCGAATCGTTCGGACCTAGTCTGTGACCGTCTCAACAAAAAGGCGCTTGACCGGGCGAGGGACAAGCGCTGATGACGGAGTCATCGTGCGCTCGTGCGTGCTCGGTGTCTCCATTGCTCCCCTAAGTAGTGCCAGTAGGTCGTGGGAGGTGGTGCTTTTCTTGTGAAGTGCCAGTACTATATAGAAGTCATTTGGACGTGTCAAGAATCTTGCTTCCTCTTTTCTACTTATGCATAAAATAAGGATTTTTTCGATCGGAGCGCCTCACGAAAGCTGGCAAAAAGAGGCTATCCACAGCTTCTGCACAAGATTAACCCCGTTTGCCCAGGTAGAACTCAAAGAATTGCCAGATGGAGCCAGCGGATCGGCTAAGCCCGACCCGAATCGGGTGCGTGAAAAAGAGGCAGATACTTTATTACAATCGATCGGGGCTACTCCTTATATAGCGCTGGATGAACGTGGGAAGAACCTGTCCTCGGCAGAATGGGCCGAGATGCTCAAGGATACGGCTGAAACCGGGCAAACGATCGGATTTGTGATTGGAGGGGCTTGGGGCCTGGATGAATCCGTTCGAAATAAAGCATTAAAGACCGTTTCGTTCGGAAAGCAGACGGCGCCACATATCCTGGCTCGTATTTTGTTATTGGAGCAGCTGTACCGGGCCGAGACGATACTGAAGGGAAAGGAGTATCATAAGTAATATCATGAAAAAGTCACTCGAGCAGGAACTCGCTAATCTGGATCAGCAACTCCTGACCACAAAGAAAAAATTACAGTTCTTGAAAAAACTAGCCGTCCATATTTCAAAAAGAAAAGATATTCTGCATTTGCAGTCCGTCCTTCGACGGTTTGAGGCAAAATAGCTATGCCGTTAGATTCGTACATTCCTGAGGGACGCCCTACAAGAACAGAATCGCCTTCTTCTTTGAACGCGCAACTGTCTAAAGCGGAGGTCTTAGATACCACGATTAACGCGCTCGAAGCTGAATGCGCTGCTATCTCTAAAACATTAGGGACGAGTGAAATTTCCAATCCATCAGCGGAAACGCCTACAAGGTCTACACCCGAGAAATTATTTGAAGATCCTGAGATCGTTGGGAAGATAGATCACGCCGAAATAGCCAGTTTAGACGTATTAGAAGCGGCCGTGATCGCGGAGACCAGACAAGCTTTACGTTCATTGTATGAAAGTCGTCAGAAACTAGCCGATCTTACAACTGAGCCGGGTTCTTTTGAGAAGAATCCCGCTGCTCGTTCATTGATCGAAGGGTTCAAACGACTTTCTGAGTTACGGTCAGCTAAAGCAGAGCATATCTTTTACCCGCGCATTGGGTTTCCAGCGGACGGAGGAGCAGTTGAAGGCCAGTGGGTTGAAGTGCTTGATATTGAAACGAAAGATAAGAGCTATTCGAACTATCAGGTGAATTTTAAACTTACACAGAAACACTTAACTGATCTTCTAGCAAAAATCGAAAAAGCCGATCTGCCAGCAGATATTCTGCACGAGGATGGACAGATTCTCTTTCGGCCAAGCAAGCAGATGTCGAAGAGTCCTCAAGTATTCGCTGAAGCCATTGTCCTTCGGCGAGGCGGTATCGCCTTACAGATTTCACAAGGGATTCGAAAGAGAGAGGTAAACGGAGAGTCTCATGAAGCAGACGAGCGCTGTAGCATGGGTCTTATCACGGTCGATATTGTGAAGTCTGAGGCGACTCAAGCGGCATCCAATCTTGCTCAACTCATGGAGGATCTCGGCATTAAGAACTGCTTTGGAGAACCGACAAAAGAAGATGTAACCGCCTACAAGACCGCTCGCTATGCGTGGCACCACAAACAATCTCTGGAAACAATGGATGAAGCTACGCAGGCGATGATCGATCAACGGCTAGTGAAGCAAGAAGTGATGCCGGGATACACAACTCTCGTCGAACCAGGCAAGCACGCAGACTACATAAAACAAGCTGGTATGATCTCTGTTTACCACGAGCTCAACTTACGAGCGGAAGACTACGCCAACTTCTTCGCTTCAGATGGACTCTTGTGTTCAAGAAAAAGATATGAAGGTGGACGACTCGACAGTGGCGGCATATCAACAAGCGAAGACCTCACTTCAGGCGGAGGTGACAGCGTCTTTACACGCCTTGTGACCGAGAAAGGACTCGCCGCGAAACCAGATAAAGACGATTCCATCCGTTCGCCCCATATCGTATTCAAGCCGTCCGTTCTTGATCGCAGCGACTGGTATGCGTATCCGGTCGACGAATTCGGGACAACGGAGGAGTCTATCTTTGCGACACGATTGGCGCCTGCCACGCTCTTTGAACAGCATGCAGAAGGGGAATTTTTTCCAATGAACGAGCAAATGTTTCGTCATGGCTTAGCTAGGGAGGAAGTTATGGCAGTTGTCATCCCAGGATATGATCAAGCACGCTTAACTGCCGTTCTCGCGATCGCCGAACGAGGTCTTACAGAATTAGAGGGGAAATCCTTTGATGAACTTATTTTCATGGACCGAAACGACCTCATCGCTCACTATAAAAAGCATAAGGCTATTTTGGGTATGACAGATCAGCAGATTGAAAACACTGTGGGAGAAGATGCGCGTGATAAGATCATTGCCTCTTGTAAGATGCGGGGCATCTTCGAAGTCAACGGTCAGCCTATAGAAAACTGTATTCGCTATGGTGAACGCTTAAGCGATCAAATCGAGATTACCGCTCAACCGGATTGGCACAAAACGAAGTATATCCAAGAATGGCGAGACCAGTTTAACGAGACGGCAAAAATGAACCACGATTTTCTCCACTCCTCTAGCGACGAAGAGCCTTATGCAAAAAAAGCGGCCTAGTGAAAGCGCCATCACGACTCCTGAGATCGCCCTTCTGGCACGGACGAACGTCATTCATGTTGTCTCAGTGCAAGACTCAACCGTTCTCCTCGCTTTCAATCTACGATTACGAGCCGTGGCCGGAGAACTATTCATAGACTGGTACGACAGCCAACATATCCGCACCTTCCGTGTTGGTCGTATCTTAAAGAACACGGCTGCTGAGTTCTCGTTTGAGCGTGATGATCGAGAGCCGCATCCCGTGTATCGACTATCGCCACTCACGCTGGATAGCTATAACCGAGAGGTCAAAGGCTTTCTTCTGTCGCCACCTGAATTTGAAACCGAAGAAGCATTGTTAACAGCTCTTCGCTCAGCGCACGGCTCCCCTCTCGGATCGTAAACAACCATCGCGACTCAGCTTCTATGAGAAGCTTCGCTTATTTGATGCCGATAAACGTATTCTCACCTTTCACTAAGCGCGGATCCGACATCCCGGCTCTCTTATACCAACCCTCAATCTCATCTTTCGTGTGCGTGCTCGCATAGAATGGTGTACTCGCATCGAAAACATCCAGCATCCGCCAACGTGGTTCTGGCATGTTCACGTTTACAACGAGAAATCGTTCGGCGAAGGCCGAGACATACCGACCTAAGAGCGGGAATTTACGAATGATGTTCAAAACCGGATAGGCGATCTGTGCCGAACCATGCGCGTAAGCTTTATAGATACGACGCGTGGCTGATTTGCCAATGATTCGCTCGAGCCAGCGATGCTTGAAACGCATCCAACGAACGATTGGAAAGGCGTAGAGACCGGAACGCGCATAGACGCGACAGGCGACTTTCCCGCCCGGTTTGATCACGTTCGCGAATTGCTCAAAGGCGAGCGCTGGGTTCGGTGTGTGGTGCAGAACGCCGATCGTGTAGCCATGGTCGAATGCTCCCGGTTTGAACGGTGGCTGCAGAATATCCCCTTGGACGATACAGACGCGATCTTGCTGATCTTTGAAGTTTTCAAACGCAACATCGGCCGCCTGGCTGAGCTCAAGACCGACGGCGAGCCCGCCGAGCGCCATCACACGGTCCAAGAAACGACCTGGGCCCGCACCGAATTCAACTACGAACTTGTCCTGCACTTCTTCGCGTGTGAATTGTGTCACCGTTTGGAACATGCGGTCCGTAAAGCCTTCCATTACTTGGCCTTTGTTCTCCACCTCGAACTGAAGACGGGGCCAACGTTTCCATTCATAGCCGAAACTCGCGGTGTAGGCTTCTTGTTCAACAAAACGGGGAATTCCCCCGTGAATTGGGAATGACTCCGTGCCGTCCACTGATACCAACAGACCGACGAGGATATTCCCACTCGCGTCGAGCTGTTCGTCCTTGAGAACAAGCGCTGCGCCCGTTTTAGGCGAGCAGAGGAGCGGCAGGAACTTTGGATGCATAGAATCGCGGCTAGTATTCCATATTGTCCTCCGTAAACCAACATTTGATCGTTCCGTTCGTAGTGCTTGCCCGAACGAATACCCGTCCGTCAGAATACCTAGCGACTATGTTCCCTCCTCCAACCACCCTGCTGCGCCCTGGCAGCATGACGTTTTTTACCGGTCCGATGTTTTGCGGCAAAACGCTGGAGCTGATCCGTCATCTACAGATCTTCCAGGAACAGCAGATCCCGTTGGTCTGCTTACGACCAGCCACCGATACGCGTACGCCGACACTCGAATCGAAGTCCGGCTTGAAGCTCGATGGGCAAATCGTCGACGTCGACGACATTGAGGGCATCAAAGCCTTGATCCACGACAAATGGGTGATCGGTGTCGATGAGGTGAACTTTTTTACGCCGGCACTCGTACCCGTGCTTGTTGAAGAGCTGCGTCGAGGCAAAACAATTTTGTTGTCAGGGATTGATACCAACTTCCGTGCGGAATTATTCCCGACAACGGAAGCCATCTTGGCCGTGCCGGAAACGATCGTGCAGCGTTCGCGCTCCGTCTGTAGCGTGTGCCGTCAGCATAACGCGACTCGCACACAACGATTGCGGAATGGAAAACCAGTGCCGAAGGACGATCCGATGGTATTACTCGAGGGGAGCGCGGCGAATGTGACGTATGAGGCGAGGTGTTTGGAGCATTATGAGCTAATGTAGAGCAAGAGGCTGCACTCAATTAAGTGCAGCCTCTTTTAAATCTTATCTCCTATTCAGAGCTATCGAACGCTTGTCACCACCTGAAGCATCTCCGAGATCGCCTTCAAACAGGCCTCCGCTTTCTCGTGTGAAATCCGTACTTCGGCATGGGTCGGACCGCCGCCGCCTTTGCCTCCCTGTTCCGCGATGATCGGTGACAGCACTTTTCCTAACATAAACCCCGTCGCCGTCGCCTGCTCAAGCACGATCAAGACTTCTTCGCCGATGTGCACCGATACGATCGCAATCGTTGGAATGGTATGAGCGATCTGCCGGGTGAGACGACGAGCATATTCATCGGACACATCATTCAAAGCCACCATCGTGACAGCTGACTGATCGGCGGACACGTAGACTCTCGCTTCCTGTGCAACCGCACGATCCAAATACGTTTGTTTTTCCTGCTCCGCGAGCTGTGCACGTTGTTTTAATGCTTCTACTTGTTTCAAGACCGTCTCCGTATTCGCATCAACCAACGCTTGAATCGACTGGAGCGTTTCTTCTTTGCGTTGAAAATCACGAGCCAAGTCGAGACCGGCGCTGACATACAAACGCGTCATCCCCTTGTAGCGCTCCATCGACTGAACATGAATCAATCCGATCTGACCGGTGCTGGCGCAATGCGTTCCACCGCAGGGTGTGACATCGAGACCCTCGACTTGAATCACACGAATCCCCTCCGCCACGGAAGGCTGTTTACGCAGCGACAACCCGGCTAATTCTTCTGGTGATGGGAACCAAGCGCGAATCGGTCGATCTTCGAGAATCAGCGCGTTCAATTTCGTTTCCGCTTCACACAACTCACTCCAAGACAAACTCGTCGAATCGACTTCCAGGGAGAAAAATGTTTCACCCAAACGCGCGGAAACGGTGGGCGCTTTGTATTCATCATGCAACAAACCTGAGAGTAAATGTTGCGCGGTGTGCTGTGACATCTGTCGGCGACGCCAAGCTTCGTCTACACAATAGGTAAAGGTAGATACCGTGTTCGCTTCAGACAATGACTGGTCGAGCACAAGAAAAATCTGACCCGCATCATCGATCTGGGTATCGATGACTTGTCGCGTCTCCGCTCCCACCGTCACCACTCCCCGATCCCCCTTTTGGCCGCCGCCTTCTGGATAAAATAACGAACGATCGAGCGTGAACGCGGGAAGATCTTTCCAAGCAGTACGCTCAAGCAGTGTTGCTTCGCCTTCAAAGACGAACGGCTCGTTCCAATAGCGTTTTTCGGTTTTCATACTCGTACTTCGCATCCTCTCACGCTGGTGAGAGATGGCCAAGAACGAGAGCGACGAGAGCCACCCAAGTCCTCCCTTGGGTAGGGTCGCTGCGTTGTGAGTTCGACGTCCGCTAGAGTCCGGACGCGATGTGGTCGGCGTAGATCCGGAGGCGCTTGAGCGGGCCGTCGGGCTGACCGACGTGTCCCGCGATACCACGACCGATCACGACCTGCACCCGATTGGGCGCAAGCGCGATGGCGGTCTTGGGCTCGACAATCCGCGACTGATCACCCGGCTCTTCGTCCAACATCCGGACACCGGGCACGATGAAGTGCGCGTCGTCCGGCAGAGTCTGGAGAAGCTGTGGCAGCTCGAGACCTGAGCAGACGAAACGCCGGAAGCCGCAGTTGTAAGCCAGGCCGAGCAGATGCACCTGCGCTTCGACGACCGTCGCGAAGCGGCTCCCCATTCGCTCGAAGTCTTCCTGCGAGACCGAGGTCAGATAGCCAACCGCGATCGGATCGGCCAGGCTCTCCTTGAAACGCTCGACGAGGAGCTTGAGGGTGCTCGGACCCGCGAAGGCCGAGACCGTCACACCCCAGAGCGAGCCGTAGCGGAAGAGGCCATCCAGCTTGAAGTCGTCCAGGTCGATCAAGCCCGGCTCGCCGACCGCATCACCGCAGGTCTTCGGGATGTCGAAGAGCTTGGCGTCGAGCATAACCTTCGCACCCAGACGGTCGGCCTGTTGGAGCAGCGGAACGTGATGGCCGCGCATGAGCGCGCGCAGCCCGATCTTGTGAACCACGCCCGTCCCGCGGAGGGAGCCGAGGAGAAGCTCAGCATCCGACAGACGCGCGACATCGTGCGCAGCGATAATACGGCTCGCAGCCAGCCATTGCCGCTCGGTCAGAATACTTCTTTCTTTTTGTGACATGACACCTGTCTCCAACATGTAGGAACGCGGGATTGCGCTCGAACAAAGGAAATCCTAAAGAAAATTTGTTCTTTTTACAATAGCAAAAATCCGCTTGTTACAGCGGATTTTCATATGGTGGGCGGGGAGAGACTTGAACTCTCATGCCTTGCGGCGCCAGCTCCTAAGGCTGGTGTGTCTGCCAATTTCACCACTCGCCCTAAATTGTCGACTTCGATCAGACTACGGCTTCTGACCAAGAAAATCAACCAGAACTAGGCAATTCCTTGACCATCTCCTAGAGTAGTGGAGGAGGCGTTTTCAAGCGGTCAGCCGTTTGACAAATTTGGCTAGTTTCTGCTATATTCGCCGGTTAATTCTTCACTTCTTATGCGTAAACTCCTTACCCTCATCTTCGCGGCGTTCTTCGTAGGTGTGATCAGCCTTCCGCTGACCGCCCAAGCCGCTCGCGTAAACACCCTCATCAAAGGGTCTGGTTCGACGATTTATTGGGCCGCGAACAACGGAAAGAAATACACCTTCCCGAACATCGCGACCTATTACACCTGGTTCAGCTGGGCTGACTTGTCGTCTTCCGTAAAGAAGATCAGCGACAAAGAACTCAAGGCGATCCCAACCGCCGGCAACGTCACCTACCGTGGCGGCGCTAAGCTCGTGAAATTTCCAAATGAAGCGACGGTCTACGCCGTTTCGCGTTACAGCATCCTGCGTCCAATCTTGAATGCGGACATCGCAGCTCAGCTGTATGGCTGGAATTGGAACACGAAAGTCGAAACGATTCCTTGGAATTTGCGTGGCGACTACACCATCGGTTCGATGATTCGCAATGCCTGGGAATATTCGACTAGTGTTGAATACAATGGAGTGAGCACACCCAGCGATAACCTCCCAATGAACGTGATCGTTGGCACGACTCCATTCAACCCGAACGCCCCGGTTTCGACGTTCAGTGGAACGGTTAACATCGCCCTTACCAACCGTTTATACACGCCAGATCGCGCCCAGTTCACTGCGACGGTTTCGAACTCAAACCGCAACGCCAACGAACTCACGATCCAAATCAAAAACGAAACTCGCAACGAAATCGTCCAGACGTGTTACGCCAGCTACACCTGTAGCGCGACTTGGTACGTCGACACCGTTGCGACCCAGGAATTCGTCGCTATCGTGAAGGACGCATCGAATTACAGCCTCGGCTCCAACCGTTTGTCGGTTCAGGGCTTGAACTCGTCTTCCTACTCGAGCAACCCAAGCTATCCGTATTACTACGGCTCGAACTATCCATATTACGGCTACAACTACAACACGACACCCTATTACGGCAGTATCGGCACGGTGAACCTCAGCCTCTCAAGCAGCAACGTCTACCAGAACGAAACGATCACCGCTTACGCCGACGTGAAGAACTCCAGCCTCGCCGCCGATCGTTTGTCGATCGAAATCTTCGTCGACGGCACCCGTATTGGTACCTGTCAGAACACAGCAACTTGCTCGCTGACCTTCAACAACCCAACGGTCAACGCCACCCGTCAGGTCTACGCCCGTGCCTACGACGCCTACAACAACGCTAACGAAAGCGCTCGTCAGACGATCTACGTCTCGACTCGCACTCCATCCTGGACGCAAGGAACATTCTGGGCCGATCGTGCGTTGACCGCCGAATGGACAAGCGACCGTACCCTTCGTTTGACCGGCCGCATCACCAACTCGAACCGCGAAACCCAGAACCTACGCCTCTCGATCATCGATACGAGCAATAATCAGACGATCAAGAACTGTACCGGTACCGATTACTGCACGATCGATGTCCGCATCGAAAACAACTGGGTAAATAGCTCGCAGTATGCGCTTCGCGCCTATGATGTGAACGGTCAGGAAGTTGGCTACGTCTACGCGAACAGCGTCGGAACCAATCCTTACGCTTACAATAGCTATAACAACGGGTACAATTACTACAATTCGTCGGCCAGCGTCACAACCGATGTCTACCGCGCGAACTACAACACCTGGAACCCAACCTACACGGTCACCGGGAGCGTAAACGCCAATTACAACTACTATCTCAACAACACCCGTCTCGAGATTTACGCCATCGATACCTATACTGGATCACAGATGCGTCT
Organism: uncultured Gammaproteobacteria bacterium; assembly: GCA_964598725.1. Taxonomy (GTDB): domain Bacteria; phylum Patescibacteriota; class Patescibacteriia; order 2-12-FULL-60-25; family 2-12-FULL-60-25; genus JAGOTP01. The sequence goes on from CAZRCW010000001.1 coordinate 10,705, forward strand.
CGTAACGACATGCTACGGTGTAACAACTTGTACAACTCAAGACACACCTACCTTGAACTACGGCACCGTCAGCTACTACACAGTCTTCATCGACAGCAACGGAACCCAGCTCAAGTCGTCAACGCGTTCATCGTAAAAAACACGCTCAAAAAGCATCCACAGCGTCATCCACACCCCCAATCAACCGATTGGGGGTGTGGTTTTTCTATGCCAGTCTTTTGTTTCGATTCGGAGAACAGACAGACCCTTGCAATGAGCGTATACTGAGACCATATGTACAAACGTCTCTTCCTCGCGCTCTTCATGGCGCTCAGTTTGATCGTGAGCCCGCTCGTCGGATCGATCGCTCAGGCTCAATCGATTACCACTCTTCCTTACGCCAACTCACTCGTGAAGCTCGACGGTAGCTCAAGCGTCTACTGGGTCGCGACCGATGGCAAGCGCTACGTCTTCCCAACCTCGCGTACCTTTACGACTTGGTTCTCGGAAGCGGATTTCAACAGCGTGATCACACTCAGCCCCTACCAGATGGCGAACATCGCCCTCGGTGGCAACGTGACCTATCGCCCAGGTGTACGTTTGGTCAAAATCACAACCGATCCACGCGTTTACGCCGTCAGCCGCTATGGCACGCTCCGCTGGATCACGAGTGAAGCCTTAGCCGTACAGCTCTATGGCTATAACTGGGCTCAGCAGGTCGACGACGTTCCAGATGAATATTTCCTCAACTACCGCATCGGTGATGCAATTTACAACACATCTCAGTTCAACGTTGCCTACGAAACCGGTCTCGCTCGCTCACCAAGCGATAACATCTTGTCGAATGGCTCAACGTATCCAACCTACCCAGGCAACCCTGGTATCAATGGCTACGTAACGTTGAGCGTCTCGAATTCAACACCTACGGTAAACAGCAGCGATGCAACCCTCTTTACTGCCAGCGCAATCAATCCCCCACTCGCCGTTCAATATGGGTCACTTAGTATCGTGCGCGCCGATACGAACGAAGTGTATCGCACCTGTCAGGGCTTCAGCTGTACCTTCAACTTCACGGGTATCGCTTCGAACTTCGCTGGCCAGACGCTGAACTTCATCGCCCGTCTCACGAACACCCAGACTGGTGCCACCTACGAATCCGGTCGCATCAGTATCTATCCTCGCTACAACAACGGAACGTCTTACAACAACCAGGCGACTGCTCACACGCTTACCTTCAGTCAGTCGACGGTTCGCCCAGGCGAGAACTTCACGGTTACATCTCGCTTAACCCCAGATAGCACGGCTGCTCCTTTCTACACGATCCGTATCTACGATCAGTGGAACGTCCTCCAGCACACTTGCTACAACGTCCGCACCTGTGTCTTGCAGCAAAACCTCTCGGCGACGGCTGACACAAGCCGTACCTACTACGCCAGCGCGACAGCTGACAACGGTCACACGATCGGTTCGGGAAATGCAACGATCAACGTCATTCCATCGATTAACTCGGATACGAACGGACGTCTCGGTGCGAGCCAAGCTGGGTTAGCCTATGCTCCAAACCCTGGCTATATCTCGAACTCCCCACTCACGGTCTATACAGGAACAACGTTGACCATTAGCTCGGATCTTCAGGCCCCTGTTCCGACCAACCTCACGGGTATCACGATCAAGATCTACCAGCAGGATGGAATCTTGCTCAAAACCTGTAGCAATGCGAACCGCTGCGCCGTCGACAAAGTCCTGAGCAACAGCTCGAATTCAACCGATGTTACCTATAACTTCAAAGCTCGCGTCGAAGATGCCTACGGCTCCTTCTACGAAACAGCCTACGCCCCTGTCATCGTCCGCCCCCTAGCGAACACACCTGTAACGGCTTTCAGCGCTTCGCTTACAGCCAGCGCAGATTCAATGACAGTCTTCTCAAACGATCCAATCACTCTTAATGGAGTGGTCTCGAATGCGAACTCTGATACGAGCAAGATTGGGATCAACTGGTACGACCAGGATGGAAATCTCTTGAAGGCATGTGTGAACAGCACCATGTGCAGCACGACTACTTCGTATGCCACTTCGAATGGTGACCGCACCGTCAAATTCCACTTCGTCGCTTGGGACCTTTCTGGTGCGAAGACCGGAACGCTGACAAGTAACTACATTGAAGTCTTGATTCGCAAATAATATACCGCTTATAAAAACCAAAACCTCGGCCAATTGGCCGAGGTTTTGTATTAGCTAGATCCGTGTACGAGCTTGAACAAACGCTTTCACGAATTCTTCTTTCGATGAGGCGAATTGAATCCAGGGACATTGCTCAAACGTCTTTGTAGAAGTTGCGAGCAACTGCATCTTGGTCGAAATAATCTGCTTCCAGTCAGTTCCTTGAGATGTCTGCAAGAAGATGATCGGTGTAGGTACTTGTCCCGCATAGGTCGCCGCCTGTGCTGTTCGCAGAATATTCTCATGCAGCAAGGTCGCAACCTCAAGCTCAGTCCCATCCCCTCCCAGCGGTGCGATGACGGCAATATCACCGCTCGTCACGAGACGTAAACGATCGAAGATATCGTTGCTCGGCTCGGTGAAGACGGCACCCGTCACGCGATCCCATAGACCATCGTGTTGCACCTGAGGGATGGCGATGTTCCGTTCAGCGGGAAGTGCGTGTTCTTTGATGTACGTACAAGCCGTATCGCTCGCCGCGCTCATCGCTCCTCCGGCATAGCCGCCATGGATCACGCCGTACCCCTGCTCAAGCACAGACTGAACAACTTCGACCAAGAATCGATACTCAATGCTGTCTTTCGCAATGGTTGATTTACCCAACACCGATACAAAACCTCGTGCCTGCGCGCGTTGTTTCAAGTCATGAATCATAGAACAGCGGTTATTCCTTGAATAAATTCATTCGGCTGATACTGGGTGGCGAGCTCTTTTCCTAATTCATAAACTAAGCTCTCGTCCTTTTGCTCCGCTCGTTGGAATGCTCCTTTTGGAATCATGAGCTGGATCGGTAGTTGTTCGTTGGTACGTTGAACTAGCTCTTTCGCCACTGGCTCATGGATCACGTAGATCTCCGGGTACGAGATGGAATGCGTATAGACGCCCGGTAAAACACCTAACCGTTCCGCAAGCAGACTTTGCAGCAGCGCAAAGCCGGCTACATCGTAGGGTAAGCCTACGATGAGATCATTCGCTCGCATAAACGTATGGAAGTTCAAACGACCGTCCAAAATATGAGCCGTGAACCCAAGCGGACAAGGAACATTCGCCTGCCGCTCGCCCATCAACCCGTCTTTTCCCGGATCCCAGGCGAAGACCGCGCCTTGGCGCGAGCTAGGATCGGTCTCGAGAAGCTGAATGAGTCCAGCTAACTGATCTCGTCCAAAATGGTTCCGCCAGCGATAGCCATAAGCTGCCGTCACCGTCCCTTCTTCGTTTACAAAGGGCGTCCAAATTCCGGTAAAGGTTTCAAGGAAGTCTTTTGGCTGCTGAGCTCCCGAGATAAACCAAATTTGCTCAGCGATAAACGTCAGTAGCGGGATCTTACGAAGCGACAATAACGGAAACCCGTCCTTCTGCAGATCAATCGAGAAACTCATTCCGGGAAGAGCCTTCACGGAATGAGCTGTCCGCTTGTTCTCGACGATGATCCCTTCTTCCAACACCTGCTTCAGAAGATCCTGGTAGATACGATCGAATTTGGTCATAGTGGTTTTCGAGCACGAAGAATGAGTGTATAGGGAACTCGTTTCGCAAAGGCTTGTAGCCCTCGATAATGCTTGATCCCAGATAACTCCGGTAATGGTTCGACACAACGTTCAAGCACGAATCCGGCTGAGATGATGGCTTCGATGATCGACTGCACGGTACGATGATAGGTCTTGGCTTTAACCGCTACATCCGGAAGATTAAACATCCAAGATAACGGCCGTTCTTTGAGATAATCGAAGAAGATCGACGCGTCTCGGTTTCGTTCCTTTCCTTGAACCGATGGATAGTGGGCGTACAAAATCGGATGGTCCAAGCTGAAAGCCAAAATGCCACCGGGCTTCAAGAGATCAAACGATGTCTGACAGAACTTCTTCAGATCACGGACATATTGCAGTGCGTAACTTGAGACGATGAGATCGAAGCTCGCTTTCGGAAGTTTCGCCCGCTTCAAACGATCTAAGTCCGTCTGAAGCAACTTAGCCGAACGTTTTTGCTTCTTGAGCCGCTTTGCCGCGAGCGCGAGCTGCTCTTCAGAGATATCGAGACCCGTGACCGTTGCTCCCCGTTTCAAGAAGTACTGAATATCCGCCCCTGACCCACAGCCAGCGATCAAGACTTCTTTCCCTTTCACTTCTGGCAGAATCTTCAACTGACTCTCCGCAACAAACGGGCCCCAAACAAAATCATTCCGATCAAAGAGTGAGCGCATGTTCGTCGCCCAAGGTTTCGCTACCTGATTCCAACTGGCACGCACAGGGTTGTGTGTAGACATATTCTTCAGAACACAGATTGGTATCTGTTCTCTGAACAATTCCCGTCTTCCTGCCGAAGTACTCGAGAGGAATTGCCCGACGGGCTAGGCCTTAGTACGTGATACGTACAACATTCATCGGCGACATCGCTGGAATGAGCTCAAGAACGAAGTGCCCTTCACGAACCGGCACTTCTTGTAGAAGTCCTCCGATCCGAATCTGAACAGATCTAGATGCTGCACCCTCCGATCCGCAGACCGCGCGCCCGGCCGCACGTCGAAAGGTGAAGTAGAAACAGTCTCGCCCTTCGCTTTGACCAATGAGCGTCTCACTCGTGAGTGAAAGCACCTCCAAGTCCATCCAATTGCAGGACATGGCTGAAGTCATGCCACAGATCCTCACATCGACGAACTGACACGGACCGCTCGCGCAGCCGACATCCCTAGCACGGTTGTTTGAGTCCCGCGGCGACGCGTTACACGCCAGACCAAGACAAACGCACCCGAGACCCAGCACCTGAGCCAGATCGATCTTCTTCATTCGGTCCTCCTAAGCTGTCTAGTTGCTTCCCGCTTCATCCCGAACACACCAGTCTAGGCGAATTCGTTCTTAATGTGTAGCTTTTGGTCTACTCTATTTTTTATAAATGAATCTATTTCGCTTATTATAAGCAAATATGCTACTCTATTTTTGTAGATTATTTCCTACATTTCTATGGAACTCACAAAAGCCTTAGAATCGCTGCATTTAAAACCCAAAGAAGCCCACCTCTATCTGGCCATGCTTGAGCTGGGCGAAGGTTCTGCCCCCGAAATCGCGGCCAAAGCCGGCATTCAGCGCACGAACTTCTATGATCTTCTTCCCCGCTTGATTCAGCTGGGTTTAGCAAAATCTTCGAAGAGAGGGGCAAAACAAGTCTTCCTTGCCCTGTCCCCAGACGAACTTCTCAAAGTCGAAGAGCAACGGCTCGAACAACTCAGACAAGCTTTGCCTGAACTCAAAGCGATTGCGAATGCTCCAACCGAGAAGCCACGCATCTTCTTCTATGAAGGCAGCGCTGGCGTAAAACGCGTGTACGAAAATATGCTGCTGCATAAAGGGGACATCCGACTGTTTACCACTCCGAGCTTCGTTTCCAAGGAACAATTGAACTTGCTCAAAGAGCACGTTCCTCAACGCGTGGAACGGGGCAATCCCCTCCGTATGATCGGGGAAGTTTCGCCCGAAAACGTCATGCTCCAACAACGCGATAAAGCCGAGCTGCGTGAAACCCGGTTACTCCCTAAAGACGTCTACCACTCTAATGTTGAAATCGGGATCTACGGAAAACGAGTCTATATCGTCGATTATCGTCAGCTCTTCGGCATGGAGATCGAGTCGACAGATGTCGCGAGCGCCCTCTCAATGATCTTCGAAATCGTTTGGAAAAGTGGCAAAATCGTTGATCTCAAATAAGTTCAATACAAAACACCCAGCCAATTGGCTGGGTGTTTTGTATCTGCATTAGCAGCTTATTTTGCGCGTTCAACGTATTCTCCCGTTTCCGTATTGACCACGACTTCTTCCCCTTGTTCGATGAAGAGTGGTACACGGATCTTGATCCCCCCTTCACAGATCGCTTCTTTGGTCACGTTGCCGCTAGCGGTGTTACCGGCGACCGCTTCCATTGTCTCAACCACTTTGAAGTTCATTTTGCGTGGGAGTTCGAGCGAGACAGCACGCTCATCGAAGAGCGCGATGTGCACATCCAAACCTTCGCGAAGATACACGCCCTGCTCACCGACGTCTTCGTCCGACATGGTGACCTGCTCATAGGACGCTTTGTCCATGAAGGTGTAACCGGTGTTGTCGTGGAAGAGGTACTGCATTGTGCGATGTTCAACTTCAACCAACGTAATGCTATCGGACATCTTGTAGGTCACTTCGAGCATTTTGCCCGACTGAACGTTCTTGATGCGTGTACGTACGAAGGCAGCACCCTTGCCTGGGTTCACGTGCTGAAACTCGTTTACAACCCAGAGACCTTGCGCGTCCTGGATAACGATGCCCTTTTTGATCTCGGATGGAGAAGCCATAGATAAGACAGATAGATAACGAAACTTGGCCTAGTTTGGCCTAAAACCGGGTTTTCGTCAACGCCTCGAAGGCACGCTCCACTTCCTGAAGCTCTTCCTTATTCAACCGCGACCGTAAGGCATCAATAGCTAATCTCTGGAAATAGCTGATTGCTCCCGCTCGGGGTAATGAACGTTCTCGAGCGAATCGCTCTGTAATCACTTTGAGACTATGTTGAAGGGTATCCGATTGACGACTCTGTGACAGCTCGCCCAGCCTCCCCTCCGCCTCTGACCACCCCTGCTGAAGCGCTAGACTCAATGCCGTATTTGAGATAGGCGCCTCTTCGTGGGCAACATCTGGCCTGAACCAAAGACTTGCCGCCTGGGCAAACGCTTCGCAGACACGAATCGAGGTTAGCCGTTCAGGAGCAGGTGGGTTCCACAGGATACGGTTGAATGCAGAGCGTTTTGCCGATGATAGATGATGTTCCTTTCCTTCTTGTGACTGAACGTACGAAGCTCGCTTCTCTGCCCGTTCTTGCTTCAGCTCCGTATGCGCTTCGATCATTCGTGTCGGTGTCGCATCGAGCAGACGTGCTCGAACACCTGCTCCGAATGGAACAAGCACAAAGGCGGTTGCATGTCCGGCTCCGGCTCGAATCCTCCCTTCTTCAACGCGGAAACCTTGAGCTACGCCCGCGGGGAAACCTTGTCGACGCAAGAGATCACAGGCGAGTAATGCAAAGTCGGTACAGATGCCTGCAAGCTGGACTGTTGCAGGCACCTCTCTTGAATGCTGACTGCGTAACGTCAGTGCTCGTCTTCGCATCAACGCTAGTCGCTCTGCGAATGAGACGCGTTCCCATGCTTCACGCAATGGTCCCGATTCCATATCGTAGAGACCTATTTCTAGCAATCCTTCTTGAGTGGCTTGAAAGCGTTCTTCTAGACTTTGGGAACCGGCTTGCGTATACATGCGTACTAAATCCTCGTCCGCCATACCTAAGGATCTAAGCCAAACCGAGGTCCGTTGATTAAACTGCTTATGTACCCAGTGCCTATACTCTTCCGTCAGGACCTCGTTCGAAACGCTATTCATTGGCTGATCGAACTCAACCATCAGCAAGGGTGGTTTTGATTTCGCGGCATCAAACACATGCACTCCACGATAGGCATCGAGTTGTATCTCCCCAGAAGCCGTTGAGGCTATTCTTGGTTGTAACGCGTCGGGAGGCAAGGGAAGAGTGTTTTTCCCTGGAGATAAGGCGTCTCCAACGACATTCAAGATCACGGTCTTTCGATCTTTCGTGAACGGTGCAGGTTGAAACGGAATTTTTGTTCCGCTTTTCGGTGCATGCCAGGAACGGTCTCGCTCTCGATACTCCGCGTAATACCCTGTCGGAACAAACTCATCGATAGGCGTCGTAAACTGCGCTATCTCGTTATCGTTCTCTTCTTCTTTTAAAGGATCACCTCCCTTAAAACCTGTACGTTCAGACGAGGCGAGCCGCTTCAGAGTCGAGCTACTTTCCAAGCTCATCTCAGGCGGAACCCGATCTGTGACCGTCAAACCTCGTCGTGCCGAGTCAGGTGAAATAACCGAACTCAATGTCGCTCGACCATCGAGTGAACTGTCCACCATCGCATCTATATTCCCATGGCCGGTTTGTTCTGCCTGAAGAAAAACGCTGATCCACGCCACGGCTAACTGAAAGCGCGGATCCAACTGCGAGAGCCGAGAATTCACAAAAGCACTAACGCTCCCTTCTTTTTGCACTTGTTGCTCCAAACGATCGATCGGCGTGTAGAGAACCCACGACTGGCCATGAATCGACTGGATAAGCATTTGGTCTGATGATCCGTGAAAACTTCCATTAGAACCAATTTGATACAAAGCACGGAGATCTTTCGACATCAGCTCCCATTCCTTTTCAATCGCGCGTAATGCCGCATCACGTAATACGGGTTCGGTGACAAACGTCTGATCACTTTTCAATCTTCGGAGATAGTTGGTCGCGAGCTCCATACCTGGTCGCACCCCCTTAAAGTCATGTCTCGCTCGGAAGGCGTCGTAAAAACTCGACTGCCCACCTTGAGTCACCAGTCGATTTGATTCGATCACTTGACGATAGGCTTGAGCTAAACGAATGACTTGCGCCTCATCTGGCTTTATTGCTGTCGCCGCCACGGGAGTACGGGTGCTGGCGGCGATTCGTTTACGCATCGCTGGAACTGTTTCAGATTCTACTAAATGCACGAGCGGCATTTTTGCTGGCAGTGGAAGTGGCGTACGGAAAATAGCGGTTCGAAATACGTTCTTTTGTTCATCAGACAAACGATGGCTAAGTTTTTGCCACATGATCTGCGTGACCATCGGCTCCTCACGAAGAAGGTGCGACCAAAAAGCAAAGGCGTGATGCTTGGTTTTTCCTGCCAGCACGCGTTCGATCGCTTCGATCAAAACTCGCTCCGCTTCGGCGGCTTGCTCGGCTTTCTTCAATTGATCCGTAATCTTGTGTTTAAGATCGTCTGGCCGCTCCATGCCACCATGATAGCATTTTCTCCAAAGCACTACTTCACTCAAATCGTTCCCGAATCGGCACTGGCATGATGTCTGAGATCGATTTCGCCCCGGTCAGCGCCATCACAAGCCGATCAACCCCAAACGCGATTCCCGCCGCATCCCCCATCTTCGGCAGACACTCGACAAAGCGCTCATCAATCGGCCAGATGTCTTTCCCGAGCGATGTGCGAAGCGCTTGCTCTTCTTCAAAGCGCGCTCGCTGTTCTTTCGCATCCGATAACTCTGCAAAGCCATTCGCTAATTCGAGATCACCAAAATACAGCTCCGTACGTAACGCATAGCGAGGATCGGTTGGCTGCTTGCGAGCCAAGGCGGCCATCGAGGCTGGATAGTTATACAAAAACGTCGGTTGGATCGCGCGATCGTTACCCTTTCCGCTCCAGCCTAGCTGTGGCTCCACCTCAACCAAAAAGATCCGGAAGAAAAGATCGTCCCAAGTATCCGTGTCTTCAATGTGGAGCCCTCGTTCTTTCACCAGTTTCGCTAAGGCTGATTTATCTTCCAAGACGGTATCAAGATCAACGTTCGCATATTCCTTCATCGCTTCCGCCACGGTAAGTCGACGGAACGGACGCCCAAGCCAGGCACGATCCTGAAGACCAGCTGACTCGGTCGTCGCGAACCACTTCGTTGCTACGTCCTTCACCAGCCCTTCTGTATCTTGAAACAATTCCTCCAATCCGGCGTCCCGTCGATACCATTCGATCATCAAAAATTCGACGTCGTGTGTTCCATCCCAGGGTTCGCTGTTCCGGAAGCAGGGACCAAGATCATAGATCTTATCAAAGCCAGCTCCCAACAACTTTTTCATCGCATATTCAGGGGACGTGATAAGCGCCCCACGATGCTTGGTTCCATTTTGTTCTTCAATCTCCGACCAAAGCGGCTCAAGGTAGGGTTCTTGGCCAGGCAAGCCAACTAAACGCGGCGTATGGAATTCCAAGAAGCCTTGATCATCGAAATAGCGACGAACGAGTTTTGTGATCTCGGAACGGGCTCGGAGCAAAGACGGATGCATGACCGGTATCCTATAGATAAACGCTCCGCTCGTCGAACGATGGTTTGTTCTCAGAAACTGAAAACGCCTCACCGACCAGATCCTTGAGCAAGGAGGTCCGTGAGACGCTTCGTGAAGATCCGTCGTGGATCAGATCATCTGTGGCGAAGAAAGCTCGGGCGCTTCCCGCTCGCGATGCTCCTGCAGCTCACAGGGTGGCCAGCGATCGTAGTCGGGAACGACCGATCCATCCGGCACCTCCCTGAGTCTGCTTCGCTTGAACTGGGGCACCTCCTGAAAGGTTCGGTTGATGGTCCAGGTACGATCTGCCAGTCCATTCTCGGGCGGCAACGCTTCGCAGTTCGGCGGAGCGTAGACGAAGAGCTCGTTGCCGACCTCTCGGAAATCGCTCTCTTCAAGGCTGCCTTGGCAGACGATCTGAGACCGATAGCAGCGACGCGCAAGGTCTGGCACGACCTCGATGTACGAGTAGTAGCGCGGCCGGCTACCACCGTCCGTGTAGTGCGCGATCAGTTCGCGCGGATCGTTGACCGGCTCCGGCTGATCCGGTGACAGCCTCGGACGCGCCGGAGTGACGACCAGCGACCGGTCGTTCAATCGCTCGTTCGAGACTTTCGGCTTCTGAAAGAAGATGACCACCGCAATCGCTACGAGCAGCACCAACGTCACCAAACCGATTCTATTCGAGGTTGCCATACGCCCCTCCACAGGAGCCCGCACGAGAGAACCAGCTCTCTCAAGGCGGAAGAATAAAATATTCTTCCAGTGGTTCTTTGTCAATACACATTGAACAAAAAGACACCCGCCTCATTTCGAGGCGGGTGTCTTTTTTCACGTTTAGCGAACCAAGTATGGCAGAAGGGCCATGAAACGCGCGCGCTTGATAGCGAGGGCGAGTTTGCGCTGGTGCCAGCCGCAGACGCCGGAGCGCTTGCGAGGGACGATCTTTCCGAAGGAGGAAAGGTAGCGGCGCAAGGTGTTGGTGTCCTTGTAGTTGATTTCGTCAGTGTTGATTTGGCAGAAGTGGCAGGTGCGCACTTTTGCGAGCTTCGAGGTTGGCTTGTTCATAGGTGGGTGCACGACAGGATGGAACAACCGGAATGCGTGCGGGATGAAATGAGTAATGAGGAGAACCAATTCCTAAAAAGGAATATCTTCGATGCGAATCTCTTGGTCGGACACGGCCCGATCGATCGGATCGTTCACGGCGGACTGGGTCAAGGCAGGACCAGCGGAGCCAGCGTTTGAAGGCATGGCTCGTGGCGCGGGCGATCCGTCTGTCACCGAGGCACCGCTCGAACCTGGAGCAGCGCTGCCACGATCGAGCATGATCATGTTTTCGGCAACGATTTCGGTACGCATGCGCTTCTGTCCATCTTGAGCTTCCCATTCACGCGTTTGAATGCGCCCTTCCAAAAAGATTTTCTTTCCTTTCGTCAGGTACTGCTGACAGATCTCGGCCAACTTTCCCCAGGCGACGATGTTGTGGAACTCCGTGCGTACTTGCTTAGAGCCTTGAGCATCCGTCCACTGAGCGTTGGTGGCGATTCCGAAGGAAGCAACAGTCTGACCACTCGGCGTGTTTCGCACTTCTGGATCACGTGTGACGTTTCCGATGAGCTGGGCACGATTAAGGTCCATAGGAAAGAGAAAAAACGAGATTAAGCCTTGTCTTCAGCAGGAGCTGCTTCGACCTTCTTGTCGTCACCGGCTTCGGCTGCTTTGTCATCGGCTGGCTTCTCCTCCTTGGAGTCACCCTCTTTCTCCTTGGTTTCTCCATCTTTGGATTCAGCCTTTTCACGACGGCGAGCACGTTCTTCTTCGACGTTGATTTCAGCGAACTGGACGAGGTCGAATTTCTGATCCTCAACGCTCTTCTCAGAGGCGGTGATCATGTGGCGCAAGATGTCGTTCGAGATGCGGAGGCTCTCTTCGATCTTGGCGACGGACTGCTTGTCGGCCGTGAAGACGACGGCGACGTAGTAGCCGTAGCGCTGCTTTTCGATTTGGTAGGCCAAGTGGAGCTTGCCGAGACGCTTCGTGAGCTCAACGGTCGCACCGTACTTGGTAATAAGGGTGGAGATTTTGGTCTCAACACCACCGACTTCCGTTTCAACAACGGTCGCTGGGATGATGTAAAGCAACTCGTAGCGAGCAGCCATACTCTTGGGGTGACACGTCCCTTATTCAGGGATTTTAGCTCAGTTAAGGCTAAAATTGGCCGGTCACAGTTAAGATTGAAGTGCCGCCAGACTACAAAAAATGCCCTTGGTTGTCAATATTTAGGCGGCTTGGGTGAAGGCTTCGATCGGAGCGGTGCTCAGACAGATTCCGGCAGGATAGGCTTGATCGCGCAACGCTTCCGCTTTTGCTCCCAAAACGAGTATCCGCTCCTGGGCGGCAGCTGTATCGGTCAAACGACCGCTATTGAGCCAGGCGGTTAGCTCCTTGATCCAGGCTTTGGTCATGTGATATTCAGCGCGAACGTTCAAAACAGCTGGAGACTGCGAAGCATCATCAACTAAGTACAACGGGGCTAAACGGGTCAGTAATTGACTCAATTCCGCTTTTTTCGACTTTGCCTCCTCTGCTCGATGAGCGACTTCAGCTAAACGCGCCTGTTCGGCTAATTCTTTCACCGGACGCAGTTCACGGGTACGAATCTGATCTAACTGCTTTTCGATCTGTTGATAGAAATAGCGAATTGTCAGCAACGCGTGGCGGTCAACGGAGGGAAGTTGGTTTTCGTCCTTCGGCAACTTCATTTGATGCAGCGATCGAACCGCCATCTCATGTAACGTGATCGCTTCTTCAAACGCGATATTCCCTCGCTTCGCCAAAATAAGCTCGTAGACAGAGGCGATCTCATGCTGAGCCTCCACGAAAAGGGATAATCGTTCCGCCTTTGCGGCTTTGCCTTTTTCAGACGGGGCAGCTTCTTGTGCCAGCAGATGCAATCGCTTGCAGGCACCTTCGTACCCGGCGCGTTCGCGTACCAAGTCGCGTCGTAGCGCCTTATATTCTTCGGCCATCGAGCGGAATGATTCCTCCCCCATCTGCAACCCTTCTTCGCGTACACGGCCCGGATTCTCTATCGCCTGATCGTAATCGGCGAAACTCACGTTGGTCATCGCCAAACGCGCACGTAGCATCAGATACAACTCCTTTGAGCGACAGATTTGACTATGGTAGCGACCGACCATTAAGGCATCGTAGCGCTCTTGAACTTCATTCTTTGGTTCAACGCTTGTTCGTTCGATGCGTGCCTTTAAGGCATCCAGATCCTCGTCATCCCCCCGCTCTACTGCAGAGCGCTTTATGCGCTGTACACCAGATTTTTCCCCTTCAAAGGAGGGTTGCTCCGCATCGGAACGCTCAAAAAAGCTGTCGAATGCTGGTTCAGCATCTGCGACAGAGGTACCAGAAAGAGCGCGGCGAGTGGCCATAGAAAAGACTGAGACTAGTATAGCGCATTTGCCTCGAAGATTCATCTTCGTTTGCGGATAGCGCGTTCTCAGCTATGATCAGACGTATGTCGACCTTCCTCGTCTTTGGCAGCCAACCTGCCCTGTCGCTCGCCGAAGCCAAGGCTATCTACCCAGATGCCGACTTTCAGCTGTTCGGTTCGGCCGCCGTCAGCAGAACCGATATCGATCCGGTCGCTGCGGTTGAACGGTTGGGAGGAACGGTCAAAGCCGGGCGAATTTTGCTCGAACTCTCCGCCAAACAGAACATTTTTGATGGCTTGGTCGAACTGATTCAAACCCATCCGCGTGGTCGCAAGATCCTGTTTTCGATCACCGTTTTCGGCCACCATCCAGAGATCGATCGAAAATTCCCCATCGAATTCAAGCGTAAACTCCAGGAAGCAGGCTTGTCTGCTCGTTGGTTTGCCGACGAGAACAAGCAAGTTTCGCCAGCCGCAGTAAAGAAGGCTGGGCTCTTAGACGAAGGCTATGATATTTGTCTCTTCGCATCAGAAAAAGGTTGCGCGATTGGTTTCAGCGAAACAGTCCAAGATCCAGACGCCTGGACGATGCGCGATATGGGCCGCCCGTTCCGCGATGCACAGAACGGAATGTTACCACCGAAACTCGCTCGTCTTTTAGTGAACTTGGCCGGTGCCGACACGAACCGTCACTTGCTCGATCCATTTTGTGGCAGCGGTACGATTCCGATGGAGGCATCCCTCATGGGCTACAAACAAATCAGTGGCTCAGACAACGACCCGCAACAAGTAAAAGACACGCAGGGCAATATGCGTTGGCTCGCCGATCGTGGACTCATCACCCATCAAGCCTTTGCCGATATGCGTTTTGTCGTGTCCGAAGCTGCTTTTGCTCATACGCGTATCTCGACCCCGGTCGACGTTATCGTAACTGAGGGATATCTCGGTACGCCGCTCAAAGGCCGAGAATCGATGGATATGCTCGAAGCTGAAGCCGAAGGCATTGAACGTACTTGGACAGAGGCCTTGCCAACATTTGCGCGCATGCAACCGGCTGGTGGAATACTCGTCGGGATCTGGCCGATTCTGACATCGGCGAATGGCGAAGTAGAGATCAACGTCGAAGAGGCGGCCGAGGCGGCCGGCTATACGTTTGTCGGACCAAAAGATCTCGTATATTCGCGTCCAGAACAGTACGTACAACGCCATATCATTGTTCTCCGCAAGAACGGATAGCCGAGCAAAAGCGCGAGTGCTAGCATTTCTCCTATGAATAAATTTGAACAACCCGCTTCGGTAAAACCATCGATTGATCCGAGCCTGTCTTGGTCAGAGACGCTCGGAGAATCCCTTCCAACCGAACTCCCAGCACGGTCAGCACCGTCTGCTGAGAATCTTGAGCGCGCAGCCCTACTCGCAAAATGGAAAGCGAAAAAAGGCCCGCTCGGCCTGGGAGCGGCTGGAGATCAGACAGAAAAGGGCGTCCAAAAACGCCGGCGTGAAATGGACGCCGACATCGCTTCGATTGAGCTTCCCCAAGCATCTGAGACCTCTCCATCGAACCTCCCTTCTTTCGCTGAGACGAGCGACACCGAAGCGGTCAGCGACATCCGACGAAAACTTGATGAGCACCCAGATACAACGGAACACCTCCCCGGACAACAAGCGGCCTAAACAAAACGCTCACCCTGAGGTGAGCGTTTTGTATTCCTTGTTTTAAGGATAGATCTGCTTCCCTTCGTCATCGTAGACAAAAATCGCTTGGACCGGACAGGCCTGAGCCGCGAGCAGAATTGTTTCGGCATCAGCTCCGTTCTGATCCACGACGTAGGCCTTATTCTCTTCATCCAACTGAAAGACCCCCGGTGCAACCGTCACACATGGCGCAGCACCAATGCAGATATCGCGATCAACTTCGACACGTGAGATCTTGAGCGGTTTCTTTTCGGGCGTTGAGCCTCCCGTTGGAGGCAGTGAAGCCTGACTTGATCCTGCGGATAGAGCCGAGCCGGAAACGGGTTGGGTATGAAGTGGATCCATAGTTAGGCAGTAGTAAATGTCACCGATTGAATAGTTGGAGCCTGTTCACGTACGAGGGCCTCGATCCCCTCTTTGTAAGAGTCGACACAGGCACAATCCCCACAGAAACCACGGAGCTCGATCGAGCATTCGGTATCGTTTGCGGATAAGACGTGAACGGAGCGACCGGCAGCCGCCAACATCGGCGCGACGTCGGCAAGGGAAGCGGTGATTGTCTCCTGAATGGTTGGGTTATTTTGCTCCATAGTATTTTTCCATGTAGAAACGAAGAAGTTGTTCCGCTTCCGGGATACAGCTCGGATCACCGGTCCCGATCTTCGTTTTGGCCTGGAGCTTATCAAAGGTGTCCGCCCCTTCCAAGACCGCCTCTTCAATATCTTTGTCCGTGATCTTGAGCACCTTATCGATGATGCGGCCTTCTTCGACTTGGATACGGTCATGCTGACCCGACTTACGGAAATAGTCATTGATCGCGCTACGCAAAGCTTTGTCGCCTAAAACGGAACAATGCACTTTGCGTGCTGGCAACCCACCCAAACGCTGCATGATGTCTTGAGGACGGAGCGCTAAGGCCTCATCGATCGTAACCCCACCATTCTCCGTCACCATCACCGACAACATCGAGGTCGATGCAATCGCCGAGCCGCACCCAAAGGTTTTCCATTTGAGATCCGTAATGCGCTCAACGCCATCCGCTCCTTTTTCAATCCGTAACCAAATCTTCATCGAGTCGCCACAAGCCGGTGAACCAACCAAACCGAGATAGGCGTCCGCGTACGCTTCCTCGTTTTCTAAAAAGTTTCGTGGATGAAAAAAATGACTCTTCACCTCATCGGTGTAGAACCAGCCTTTATCTTTAGTGGTCGCAACCACGTCCCCCTTACGAGCCTCGTCGCTCGCCGGAGTCACGGGTGCTGGATTGACTTGTGTATCTGTTGTGTTCATAGATCTGAGAGAATGATTGCTGGTCCGGTAGGAAGAAAGTTCCGACCGACCGAGCACTGTCTGAGCATCAATTAAAATGTTCGTTGAATAGATCGCGAGTTGCGCAGGGAGAGAGGGACTTTCTTCCTACCGGACGCGCTTACGCGTTCGTGAAGTATTTCATATCGAGATTCACCGGACTCATCTTCCGTAACCGTTCCACGACCCCCGGCATGACAGCGATCACTCGATCGATATCCGCCTCAGTCGTTTCATGTCCAAGCGTGAAGCGGATTGAGCCGTGTGCCGCTTCATAGGAGAGACCAGTCGCCAGAATCACGTGTGATGGATCAAGCGAGGTCGAAGCACAAGCCGAACCAGTCGATGACATGATCCCTTCCGCATCCAAGTAAAGAATGGCCGCTTCACCTTCGATATCGAGGAACGACACGTTCGCACTATTCGGCAGACGCTCGGTTGGATGACCGTTCAAGCGCGCTTTTGGAATCTGCATCAACCCTTCTACTAAACGATCTCGGAGAACCGTTAGACGCGCGGATTCGACCTCACGTTCCGCCTGTGCGAGCTCTAAGGCTTTCGCCAGACCAACAATCGCTGGAACATTCTCCGTTCCAGAACGAATGTTGCGCTCCTGCCCTCCTCCACGAATGAGCGCTTCGACTTTTACCCCACGCTTCACATACAGAATCCCAATCCCTTTTGGGCCATAGATCTTCGAGCCATTCAGCGTCAGTAAATCTGTGTGCGATTGTTCGACATTGAGGTCAATGTACTCTGCCGCTTGGCAGGCATCTGAATGGAAATACGGGTAGGCTGTCGCCTGTGTTTTGCGCCAGGCTAGCAAAGCGCGACCAATATCCGCGATCGGCTGGATCGTTCCGATCTCATTGTTCGCGAACATGATGCTGACGAGCACCGTGCGTTCATTCAAGGCGGCTTCGATATCTGCTACCGACACTTGTCCTTCGCGGTTGACCGGAACAATCGTTAATTCGATATCACCGATCTTCTGCGCATGAAGTAGTGGCTCAAGCACGGCATGATGCTCGATTGCGCTTGTGATGACATGTGGTTTTACGTCTGGTCCAAATTTCGTCACCAACACTTTTTTTGCCGCGCGTGGCACACCGATCACCGCCAAGTTATCCGACTCCGTGCCACCGGACGTGAATAGCACTTCTTCTTCATGGCCATGCAATAAAGTCGCGATCGTTTTACGTGCAGCCGAAACCGCTTTCTTTGCTTCCAAGCCAACCGAATGAAACGACGACGGATTGCCGTAGATCTCGGTAAAGTACGGCTGCATTGCCTCAAGCACACGCGCGTCGAGGGCGGTTGTGGCAGCGTGGTCGAGATAAATGACTTTGGACATATTAGGCGAGAGGGGTATGGAGAATATCGGCGAGTGTGGTGGCGCGAACAGTGTCAAGAATGCGTCCCTGGAGCACACCCCAGAAGGAACGGCTCGAGCAGGTTTTCTCAGAAGGACAAGTTCCTGGGGCTTGCTGACACCCGACGAGGAAGATCGGCCCTTCAAGCGCAATCAGGATCTGCTCAGCGGTAATCTCACCCGGAGGCCGCGTCAGAACGTACCCACCACCTGGGCCCTGTTTTCCTTTGATTAAATTCGCCTTCTTCAAAGCGGCGGCGATCTCTTCCAGATACCCATGAGATAATTGCTTGTCACGGGCGAGATCGACCAAGGTGAGCGGACGCACCTGATCGCCAAATTTCAACGCCAGCTCGGTCATCAAGATGAGACCAGCGTGACTTCGTTCCGAAACCTGGAATAAGGAGGACATAATTTCCTGGTCTTAGGCCAGGAATATACCTCGGAACCTGTTCAAGATCAACCAAGCGGAGTATTATTTGTGGGCCTATTCTGTTTTTTCGTTCTCCTAACCAGCTTTTTCCTATGGAACATCTTGAAATCGTACACGAAGACAGCGGTGAATCGACCGGCGTGGTCATGTCTCGCCCACAGATGATCCAGGAACAAGCTTGGTGCAAATCAAGCAACATTTACGTGATGAACAGCCAGGGCCAGATCCTGTGTCATCAACGCTCATTTGGAAAAGAGCGCTGGCCGGGCTATTGGATGACCCACTTGGGCGGCCATGTCGGAGCCGATGAAACTTACGAAGTAAACGCCGTGAAAGAACTCGAAGAAGAAGCCGGCATCAAAGTCGACGTCAGTGAGCTTATCCATTGGCGCACGACTCGCATCCCTTGGGCTCATCTTTGGACAAAAGAATTCCTGCTCTTGATCGATCGTGATTTGTCCGAGCTCCCACCTCAGCCAGGCGAGGTCGAGCAATTCGCTTGGAAGTCGCCGGAGGAAATCATCACCGAGTTCTCAAACGGTGTCGGCTGGTGTGCGGGCACGCTCGACTTCTGGACGGAGTATCACTGCTTGCGTGCCGCTCTGACCGCCGCACACAGCCAATCAGAGAAAGCTTCTTCCGCCACAGCCAAGTCGATGGAGAAATGGCACAAGATCAACGTTCCGTACGTTCCGACCTTTGGCTAACAAATATCTTCAAAAAGAACATTCCCCACTCCCGATCCGCACCACTGCAAGAATAGTGGTTCGATCGACCGAGTGGGGTTTTGTTTTATAGCCGCTTTCAACGCTTTGACTTGTGACACCGGGAGCTTTCCCCTATGCTGGAAGTCTATGCGAACCCTCTTCTCAATTATCGCCTGTGCTTGTCTATTGCTGCTATCAGCGCCAGCCATCACACATGCTGCACCCGTCTATTTCAGCGCAGATGGTGTGAGCTCTCAGGATCAAGCGCTCAGTCATGACTTCATCCTCAATCAAGCAGGTGGTTTGGATATCACCCTTGTAGGCCGCGGTCCGGCCAACTGGTCGATCGCGAGCGGTCGCCTCCCAACCGGCTTAGGCTTCGTCGTTGTAGCAAACGGTGCGGCGCAATCAACGATCACATTGAGCGGTACACCAACCGAAGAAGGAACATTCCCCGTACGCTTCCTCGCCTTTGCGAATGACACACCGTACTATCTCGACTTCACGGTCAACACCTACGCCCAGACATTGACGGTCCAACCGATTGGCGTCGCGCAAGGACGCGTTGGCTTGCCCTATAGCCAACAGCTCACAGTGGGCGGCTCTATCTCCGTAGCTCCTAGTATCAGCTGGGTTCTTATGGAAGGCGATCTCCCTCCTGGCGTGTACCTCGACATCTCGAGTGGCTTGATCAGCGGCACACCTACTACCGCCGGAACCTACAACTACGTCATCACTGCAGAAGAACGAACTGGACGCCTGCGATCGACTACACCTCGTGGCTACGTTCACACTATCCAAGCGGCAACGGTGAATCCCGTTCAAATTACGACTCGTTCGAACCCAGTGAATGGCCGCGTTGGCACAGCCTACCCAGCCCAAATTTTCCGCGCACAGGGTGGCACGGGAAGCTTTACCTGGGCCGTTGTCAGTGGATCACTTCCTCCCGGTCTTAGTCTCGGGACAACCAGCGGTATCCTTGAAGGAACCCCGACGGTCGCTGGAAACTACTCGTTCCGCGTCAAGGCGAACGACTCGACGATGGCGAACTCAGATGAGTTGACCGTTTCGATGACTATCGCCGCCGCCGTCTCTTCGGTCCCAACCATTCCAACCACTCCTACAACTCCAACCGCGCTCACCGTCCTGACAACCTCGCTTCCGGGTGCCACCGTTGGCGTTGACTACACCGCGACTCTTTCCGCGAGTGGTGGTACATCCCCTTACACTTGGAACTTTGCGAGTGGCAACCTTCCATCCGGCCTCACCCTCTCAGCGAACGGTACGATCAGCGGTCGTCCAACGACTGCGGGAACCTACACTGCCTATATCGAAGCTTTCGACGCTCTCGGACACTTCGTCGGTCGCTCTCAAACGATCGTTGTAGCGAATGCATCCACTCCAACGACACCAACCACTCCTAGCGGATCAGTTGAACTCACTACCCGCTTGAACAACTTGGCTCGTATCGGTGTGAGCGTTCACGCGCTTGTAAAACTCCCTGACGACGGCAACCGCTTTACCCAAGCTGACAGCGCCGTCTACTACATCGGAGCCGATGGTCGCCGTCATGCCTTCCCAAATGATCGTGTCTTCTTCTCTTGGTACGCGAACTTCGATAGCGTCCGCGTTGTCTCTGCCAGCGACTTAGCCAGCATCGCCCTTGGCGCCAACGCCACCTACAAGCCGGGCGTCAAAATGGTGAAGTTCACAACCGATCCAAAAGTCTACGCGGTCGGCGCGAACCACTCGCTTCGCTGGGTCAACTCCGAAGCCGCCGCCATCTCACTCTACGGTTCAAACTGGAACCGCCAGATCGATGACATCGCCGACACCTTCTACACGGACTACACCTTCGGTGCCGCGATCAATGCCGCCAGCGACTACGATCGAACGGGCATCCAAGCCAACACCCGTTTCGTGAGCGACACGTTGTCTCTCTAAACAAACCAACGATTCAAAACATCCACCGATCGGTGGATGTTTTGAATTCTTATTTAAAACGACTTTCCCCACCTCTCCTTGGCGGTGCGTAGAGAAGCAGGGCCAGTCGAGGTGGGGTGGTTGTGCGGCCGACGGTGATATCAGCCGAAGAGGAAGGACCAGAAGATACGCAGATCTTCCGGGTCGAGGGGCACGTCGCCGGCCAGTCGGCCGCTCGTCCGGTTCTCGATGGGCGCAAGGTTGCTCGACAGAAACGTCATGATCGGCACAGTGAGAGTCCCATTCCGTCCGCGCCGACCAAGGAGTCTCATGTGGAAGCACTGATCGCAAGCGCGCCAGTCCGTGATCGTGCAGCTGATGTAATCCCCCATTGAGAAATCGCAGGTCCGACGATCGACGAGGTGTTCCCCCAGGATCGCCGCGATCTCGGCCTCCGTAGAGCGAGTGGCCGTGGCGATCAGACCGAGTCGGGTGTCAGCCAGATCGAACGTGGCAGAGCTCGCGCTCGGAACAGCGAGCCGATCGGGGAAGGACAGCTCGTGCTTCCAGCCCACTACGTAGGGGTTCTTCGTCGGCTCAGCCACGAAGCACGTAGTGGAAGTGCCCGAAACCCTGACCTGTGTCCCGCTCGATGCGAGCCTCGCCGACACACGGGCGTGGTGATGAGTGTAGCTGACCGCCTTCCAGTCACTGGGCGGGTCTTCACCGAGCGGCAACTCGCGCACCGCGCCTCTGTCATTCACCCAGAGCTTGTCACCCAGAGGACCGACGTACGCGGTACGGAGCCCTTCGTCATGCTCAGCGAGCAACGCCTTCATGCTGTCCCGCGCCCGCTCATCGAGCCAGAGCGAGAGATCGATGCGACACGTGAAGTCCTGATCACCCAGCATCTTGGCGACGCCCTTGAAGAGCAGGATCTCCCAGTCGAATCCACCTGATCCGCGTGACCGCGTGACCGCAAGCCGGTCTTGCAGCATCGAGTGGAGGTCTCTGAGGAAGACGACACCACATTTGCGGCTCTTGCTGCTGGCACCCGAAGCGCTGTCGGAGGTGAAGAGAGCAACATCGCCGACGAGAGACACGGACAGGCGATTCTCGCCACTACCGAGTTGGACAAACGGGAACAATGGATTCGTCACGCAACACCTCACTTATCAACCGGCGGACGAGTGACTCGTCCTTTCCTTCCGGTTCAGCCTTTTCCTACCATATATTATAAATCTGGTCTAGCTTTTTGCTTTGTTCAGCCACAAAACGAAAATCGCTCCCTTTATGGGAGCGACGTTCGCCTCTATGTATATGTATTCAGTTGATTGTCATTCCGCCATGCTTGATGGGGAACGTAACGCTTTGTGAGCGGCAAGGGCTTACGGGACGAAAGCTGCCGTCGAAAAGAGACTGAATGCGCTCTGCGTCCGGAGACCGAGCCACGAACAACGCTCAACGACCTGCAATCTCGTCCGCGTAAGCCTTGCAACTATTACTACGAGGCGAGGTGCAAAAAAGGTGCACGCCTCATTTCAACCGATTTATTTCTTGGCGACGAAGTCAATTTTGAGGGTCGTGTCCTGATCAACGTTCGCGAGGAACGGCAAGTTTGGAACGCTGACGCCAAAGTCTGGGTAGTGAACTTTCGTCTGTGCCGTCCCAGCGATCTGATCTTCGGTCGTGAATGAGCCTGTTCCGTCGAAAGTCACTTCTTTGGTCGTACCGGAGACTCTGAGGTCGCCTGTCACTTTGAAAGTAAAGGATTGACCGAGCTCCGCTTTCGCTGGAACACCCGTCACCGACTTTGGTGTGAATTCGATGTATTCATTCGCATCGTCTTCCGTCTTCAAGATCATGCGGCGAATCGCATTGTTGCGTTGTTCGCTGTCGGTTACGAAGGTGCGAGCATTGATACGGATTGGGTCGAACTGAGCCGTGGTCAAATTCGTGCGGTCTACCTTGATCGCGCCTGTCACCTGATTCGTGGTACCCAGGACGGTGATGTGGTTGCCGCGTAAATCTTCTTCCAACGAGAAAGAAGCGGTCGATTGCTCTGGAACGATGTGGTATTTGCCGTCGGCCAGAGGAGCCATCATCATCGTGCCCGAAGCCATCATCATAGCAGTCTGGTCGGTATTGGTTGCCATCATCTGGCCATTATCCATGACCATAC
This sequence comes from uncultured Gammaproteobacteria bacterium, assembly GCA_964598725.1. Lineage (GTDB taxonomy): Bacteria > Patescibacteriota > Patescibacteriia > 2-12-FULL-60-25 > 2-12-FULL-60-25 > JAGOTP01. The sequence goes on from CAZRCW010000001.1 coordinate 33,874, forward strand.
CTGCATGATCCATTTGTGGCTGAGTGCCAACAACCGTCGAAGGCGCCTTGGTTGGGGCCGTTACGTACGCATAGACTCCCGCTCCGCCCAGTAAAACCACAACGACCGCTGCCAACGCATAAGACGCACCCTTAGACATAGAAACGTGTACAAAAGAATGAATGATCAGCCGGGAACACGCCTCTTATACGACCAGGCAAGCGTCTTTGGTGCAGCTTTCTAGCTGCCTATAGCTTATTCGGTAGCAAATGGGATCGAACCGCACGTTGCGGCCGCTTCATCGATCACGCGCGAGACTTCATCGATCACCGGTTCATAGGTCTGGACCGTCTTACCCGTCTTGAGATTCAGATGAACATTCAAACTATGCGCCTGCATGACCGAACTCACTTCACAGGTATGAATCTGCTGCCGGGCTTCATCCCAAGCGATGTAGCTGATACCGGTTGCAGGCAGAACGGGTGTTTCTCCGTCTTCCAAAATCCGCATCGTGCGCACCAGAATCCCGGTCCGTTCCTTGATTCCTTCGATCAGTGCGCGCTTGCCATCATACACTTGGTTGAAACGAATACTCATCATGATACAGGGCAGCGCTCCGTTATCAGACACGCAGAAGCTCAAGCCGTCATAAACCAACTGGGCAGACGATGTCGCACCCGAAGCATCGACGGACGTAAAGGTCGGAATCGCCTGACCGATGGTTTGGTTTGGATCAAAACTGAGTGTACCAATACGCGCGAGATCGGTCGGCGCTTCATCCACGACGAATTCCTGCACTGCATCCGTGGTTTTCTGAATCTGCGTACGTGTATCGACAACTTTCTCTAGTGAAACGATTCGATAACCGATTCCAATTGCCGCTAAAACACCCAGAACCAACAGAACATAAACAAAAACCGATAACGAAGCGGCTTTAGCTGAAGGGGTTTGGTCCATATAGAAAAGTATACTACGTCTGCCCCGCTTTTAAACGACGAATGCCCGGGAACGGAGGAGGCAGTTCGCCGTCCCGTCCCGGGCGTGTTGTGCGCTCCGAAGAGCGCCGATAAGTTCAGGTGCCATTGGGCAGGCCTGATGGCGGCGGTGCGGCCGGTGGCCGAAACCCGGTCGGCAGGCCTTTCTCGAGCAGATGCAGACCAGCGGTCGCGACACGGTATTCGCGTGGTGTGTCCGAGTTCTGAGTCTGCGCCTGCCCACGTTCGCTCACGCGCCAGTCAATCAAACGCAGGGCGACCATCTGACTCAGCTTCTTCTCGAGCTGCACTTCCGAACCGAGCCAGACCTGGAATAGTGATCCGGCCACCTGTTCGATCTCGGTTCGCAGGTAGTACCCATCCTTGGGCTGCCAGTTCGCGAGATGATCGAGAATGAGGAGAACGAGCGCGACCTCAGCATCCGCTTCGTCTTTCGAATCACCTCCTCGTTTCGATGTCAGCCGCCCAATCCAAAAACCAAGGCCTAAGAGAAAAAAAGCAGCGAGCATACGTCACCCCATGTGGTTGAACCTCAAGGACCCGTTCCTTGAGGACTCGGGAATGTAGCAAAAACCTAGGTATATCGCAAACTGCAACCATCTGGCCGATCTTATTCGGACTGAATCTGCAGACTCTCTATAATCCGCTCCATGTCAGGTGTGACCTGATGGCTGAAATCATCCTGACCCATCGGATAGTGCTTACTGAGTTCAAACTGCATCCTCCAACGAGCGAATCGAAAAACGGTCGAACAGCCTTTCGTCCCACCGACTAATAAGCTGACTCCTTTCGTTGTTCCAACCGTCACTTCTTGGGGTGGGAGCGTGAGAAGAGTTCCTGACGCATCACGAACCTCGAGACATTCGTTCTGAAGGGGAACTTCTACTGGCGGTGCGACATCTACAAATGGAACCACCGACATCGTCAGCGTGTATTCGCGTGAAAAGTAGGTTCCATTGCTCACAAAGCGACCGAAACTGAGTGCCCCATCGGTCGAACCATGGTCTGCGTAAAAATTAACCGGCAGAATGGCCTGCCCCGCTACCGACCAGTCCTTTGAAAATGGGACCACCAGCTGAAGGAGTTCATTTGAGATCGGCTGCCAATCGGCGGCTGCGGACATCTTGAGTTGATCATCGTACGTCACGCCTTTATTCCAAAGATCCATTGGTAAACTATAGGCATCGCTTATGTAAAATCCGGTCGTTTGAGGTGGATACGCATCCTTCAATGAGATGCCGCAACCACTTCCTACAAAAAGGAATAGTCCTAAACTTGCTGCGAGAGCAATCGAACGGACAAAATCAAAAGATCGGGAAGCCATAGCTTCTCCGATCTTGAACGGTGGGCAAAGATTGGGCAATCTTAGCGTCCGAACCACTGCTTGTTCCAATCCTGCATCTGCTTGATCTCTTTTTCTTGAGCGGTGATGATACCGTTCGCAAGCGTTTTCAACTCTTCGCGATTGGACTGCGCTAAAACCGCCTTCGCCATTTCAACGGCTCCCTGATGGTGGACGATCATTTCATCCAAGAAGGCTTTGTCGAACTCGTCCCCGGTCTTCCCTTTTAAGCCTGCCATCATCCCATCCATCATCATCGACATGTCCATGGCGCTCGAAGTAGCAGACATGGCCGACATATCGTGACCGGGCATACTCATCGTACTTGTCGAAGCGGCCGGTTGAACGGCAACTTGCTCTGGAGCATGCGTTCGTACCATGCCGATACGGATCCCAATGAGTAGAGCAACGATCGCAACGATGATCAACTGAATGTGTTTATTCATATGAGGAAAGTATCACATTCGGCTCGATAGCATGCAATGGTTCCCAAGTAACCTAGACCGGCTTACGACACACAAAAATAAACGTCGCAGGTACGAGTTCAGCTTTCTGAACTGAGTAGTACTGCTTCGGATCAACATGCGCATACATATCACTCTTCGGAGCTGGTTCTAAAAAATCGGTCACTTCGAACCCCGCTTCACGCATCAACCGAAACCAACTGCTGGTTTTTCGATACGTCACATGTGCCGTTGAACCTGAATCACGCCAATTGTCTTTTCGTACCGATGATTCGTCGTGGTACGACTGCTTAATAGAAAAACGTTCATCCTTATATTCAACATCCGTGAAAAAACTATGCTCCCAACTCCAGACAAACATTCCACCAGGTTTCAAAACATTGAATACCTGAGCAAGCGCCGCCTCCGGATCTTGCGTCCACCCAAAACCATAAATCGAAAAGACCGCATCGACGGGTTCGATCGTTAACTCGTCTTCCATTGAAGCACGAATCAACTCGACACTCCCTTGCTTGATCTCTTCGGCATTGAAGTCGGCTGCTTCTTTGATTTGTTCATCGGAGATATCCAAACCATAGACCTTCTTCGCGCCTTGATTCACAAGGTACTTCAACGAACGCCCACTGCCACAGGCTATTTCCAAGAAGACTTTCCCCTTGGGTGTAGGTAACAGATCTAGATCTTCCCCTACCCCATACGGTGCCCAGATAGGGAGCGCCTCCATGTGCGTAAACAAATCAGCCACCCTATTCCAGGTTGCACGGTTCTCATCGATCTTTAAACTGACTGGCTGGTCCATAGTTATTCACTCTTCAAGAACTCGTCTAGCGTGGGCAACGTTTTGAGTTCAGGCTTAAGGTCCGTTTCAACACCCGTGTGCGCGATGTGATCGAAAACGACTTCGGCCGTTTGGTGATAGTTGTTTTCAATGAGACGTTCGAGCAAGGCTTTTAGTTCCTTCTTACACCAATCGAGTTTCTGACTTTCAAATGAAGTGTTCATAGATGCTTTATAGAAATAGTACTCTTTATAAAAGCGCTCAGGGAGGGCGACGGAGAGACCGCCACCCTCCCCAGTCGATGAGCTCAGTCCCTGCTCGAGCGCCCCTGCAGACTGATCTGGTAGATCGGCAGTCTTTCATCGGGATAGCAGATGTGGAATGCTTCCACGACTTCGGCCTGCACGAGCGTTCGTTCGTGCGAAGGAACGCACTCGAACACCCTGTTCAGTACTCGCTTGAGAGCATCACGGACCACGATCGGGTTGATGATGTTGGGGCTCCCAAGTCCTTGGACATGGAGCTGCATGATCGCCCTATCCAGAGCCTGTACACACGCTCCGAGCGACTCATAGTCGTCATGCGTGACGTCGCACTGTGCCCACAACAGGAACAGATGAGCAGACGCCGTGTGCAGATGCCTGAGCGCCCTCATCAGCTCCCTACATCGATCTTTCGATTCTTGTTGCGACATGGCTCATCTCCTCCACCGTGGATTGTTGATATAAAACCACGGCAGACCAAGCCTGCCGTGGTCGACAACCTCTGTCAATTTTTATTATTCCGACCAAACTGCCAGCTCGTTTCCGCTCGGGTCGGCAAAAATAAACCGACGGCCACCCGGGAACGCGTAGATGTCTTGGGTTGTTCCACCATGCTTTTCAACCAGCGCTTTCGTTTCTTCCAAACGCTCTGAGAATAAAACGACGAGTGGTCCGCCGCCGACGGCACGATCGGTCGTGAATCCTCCTTCGCGTTCAGCAGCATCTTTAAAGGCAGCGTAATCTGGACCAAAATCGTTGAATTCCCATCCGAAAACGGCACTATAAAACGCTTTAATCGCACCCAGATCTTTGGCACCGAATTCGATGTAGTTGAGAGAGTGATGGGTGTTCATAGGGAAATTTATTCAATATGAAAAGGCTAACACGATGTAAGCAGAAGAGCGAACCCGATTGACGGACACTGCTTTCTCTATTTAAATACAGCCGTCCTTTCCATCACAACCCCAACCGGAGGAACGTCGATGCCAGATGATGCGCATAGCCGTCCTCCACTTGATCATGGAGGACCACGCGTTCTGTTTCTACTGCCTGACGAGCAGGTCGCAGCTCGCGAGATCCTGCAGCCAAGAGACGCGAGATCACCGTTACCTGATCAGCCCATCCACCAACAACTTCTTCAAGCACTGATCGCGGCTCAGCTGATTGTTCTTGAAGATACCCTCCCACGACTGATCGCGCCGCCTACACACCTCTTGTTCGTTCCGATCGAGAGGCGTGATACGTATGCGCTAGAGCTCTGCCAGCTGGAATTCGTTCGGCTGATTCAACGGCTCGCTAGTCGTGATGCGGAGCCTCTCAGTGGTGAGCAGCTCAGTAACACCACGCGCATCTGGATCGACGGACATCCACGCGATCTGAAATCGATTCGGGACGTATCTTCTCGACTGATCGCAGCAACGCTCCAGCAGCTCTCCGATCAGAACCTCGGCCTCGTCTGGCTCGCGTTCACAGCGGTCGGACGACAGTACTTCGTCTCCGTTGAAGGCTTCGAAGCCTACACGCTGACGGTCGACACAGCACGAGGGAGAAAAGTAACGGTAGCGCCAAGCGCACCCGTCGCTCTCCCTATCCTCGAGGCTCCCGTTGAAGCGCCTGTTACACCAGCTCAACGTATCCTTGGCACAAACACCTGTGACTGGGATGATTTCATCGCTTCCCTCGAAGCCAAGAGGGCTCAGGCAGCCGATGACATCGCGGCATGTTACAAGCGGATCACCGATCTCATGGAGCTGTTTTACCCGCTCTGGGACTGGTGCCGGGTTCTCTGGGACCTGCAGCATGAACTCACCCGCAAAGGTGAATCTACGGATGCGATCCAGGAGCAACTACGACTGATCGAACCTACGATGCGGCGTCACTTCACCGAGGCGCAAGACTGGGAACGTGAAGCCGCTCTCCTGATCACCATCGAATGTGACTGCGCTGAAGCGTTACGTCTTCTCAAACGAAACAGCTGACGCGCCTGGGATAAAAACTCAACTCTTCTGAAAGGAGTAGATAGCGGCGTGTCATGGTCCTGTGACGACGCCGCTTTTATAATTCTGCTGATCGACCAATTGTTGTTTTTCTTCTCTCGATAATTTCTTCAACGCAAATTCTCGTTTTCGCGCCTCTGATTCTGAAGCCATGTCTTCGCGCCAAATACAGACCGCCGGTAAACGACCGCGCGTGTATTTCGCGCCTTTGCCCGCATTATGCGTAGCCAAACGCTTTTCGATGTCAGTCGTAATCCCAATATAAAAAGTGTCATCAGCACATCTCAGTAGATAGACAGACCACGTAGACATAGAGCGCTACGTCTTAAGAAGCGCGCCGATGAACATCTTTCCGGTATCAAAGAGCGTATATGCATTCCCCGTCATCACCCCTATCTGCGTCAATGACTCCTTGGTATAACGCATGGATTGCAGCATCAGCAATCGATCCCCTGATTTGATACCGCAGGCTTCCAATACGTCTGTTGAGCGGTTCAGCGTATACCAAACCTGAATCCCATCGGTGACCGTTCGCTCAGCAACATCCATCGTAGGCTCAAGCCCAAGTAAAGCCAACTTTGGATCGGCGAGATCAAAGGCTATAGATTGATACAGTTGTACATACTCCACCATGTTCACTCGATCACGCTGATGAGTATTGATGAATAGGCATCCACCCGGTCCGGCGATTCGGTTAAGAAGCGGTAAGATAACCTGCGGAAGATAATTCCCGAACGTAAGCCCGATCGAGACAAAACGCGGTATCGTCGGTTCTCCCAAGCGCTCGGGTAATTCTTCGAACGATGCTTGGATCGGTTCTGCTTCAATCTTCTGCGAACGCGCATGCTCAGCGGAAAGCTCTAGGTAGCGCTGGCTGATATCAACCGGTCGATAGATAAAATGCTTTCCCATGGCTCGCGCCGCATCAAACAAGTACTGCTCTTTATGTGCGGTTCCTGGACCAAGATCAATGTACTCGCACTCATTTGGTAGCTGAGCAACGATCTCCTGCGCGATCTCTTTTAGATATTCGTTCTCTGGTTCTGTGATCAATTTCTGGTATGGGTCTTCGCCTTGTTGAATCGATTCATACTTTTCTTCTCCAGTAGGCGTGTACAACAACAACGAGTCCGAATAATCCCAAACTCCTTCTTCGAGTTTACGAAGACTGGCGAACGCACGCTGCTTAAACCAGTCGAGTGAGTACAGCTCTGTGGAAGATGGCATATATTTAGTCTAGAGATCGACTAGCCCACCCAAATAGTTCGCTTGATAAACGCACACATCATTTTGAAAAATCTTTTCCTCTCCCGAGAAACGTTCGATCGTTCCCGTCAGGGAATTTTCATATCGCCACTCTCCTTGCTCAAAATGACTTGGACCACGATAAGGCGCTTCGGCTGGGGCCTGCGACAACGCCGCCATTAAAATGGTGTAGACCTGCTTATTCACCTGCCCCGGTTCGACGAACCCATAATAGACCATCATCCAAACCGGCTTCTGGTTCAGAAATACTACCTCCCGACCGCCATACGGTTCACCTCCAAAATAGTTATCGTGAAACGCAAAGTCGCCCGTTTCAAAGCGAATAGTCGTCGATCCATCCAGCTGTTTTTCTTTGATGGATTCATCACCTGAAGCGTACGTCGCCCGGCTCGCCTGCCAGATGAAGTGCTTCAACTCCCCTATCTGCTCGTTAGTCATAGTCGATGGGTACCATACCCGCTTCGCTGAGGATATGCCTAGCCCCGCTTGCGTCTCGCGAGGGAGATCGTTAGAGTCACGGCCTATGGCTACCGCCTTCGAACACCGTGCACTTGAACTTCAAGACAAAAAACCGATCGTCTTCACTGCGCTCTCCAAAAAGTATTTCTACTTGCGGATGCTGATCGTGAAGTTCGTACTCGAAGCAGGTTACGTGCCACTGAATCCGTTCATGTCGTTCGATTACTTCTTGGCTGACACCGTCGATCGAGATATCGTGCGTCAGGCAAACAATGTTTTAGTCGATGTCGCAGCTGAGCTCTGGGTTTTCGGCTCGATCAGTAACGGCGTCTTCGCGGAAATCAAACAAATAAAAGCTGCTGGAAAATCTGTGCGCTATTTCGCTTGTATAAACGATCGGGAATTCAAAGAGATTAGCCCAGACCAACTCGAGTTTGAAGATGGCGTCGAGGCGTTTAAGAACGAGCTTTAGGTTTCGTCTGTTTTGCTAGCTTCTGCTTTTTTCCTGGCTTCAAATAGAGAATCGCCGTTAACGTTCCAACAACCACGACCAGCGTCACTGGATAGAGCCAAACTGCCATCCCGGTGTCTGTACCAATGACAACCGTGAACAGATTCAACAGGACGCCTAGAAAAAAGATGGTCCAAGCGGTGCGGCTCTCGTCGCCGGGTTGCTGAAAGGCTTTCTTGATCGTGGGAATATAGCCACTGACGTAGACACATAGGTTCATTACGAGCGCGATGAACGCATTCCCCGTCAGTCCCCAGATAGCTAAGCTCACGAGACAGATGGCTAGCGAGATCTTATCCGTGAACGACCAACCGCCTTTTCCATACCGCAGAGCGAGCAAGAAGATCAGGAAGCAGCCAATCGCATCAGCGATTGGCACCCAAATCGCTTCGGTCGTGCCCGTGCTGAACACGCTGAACAGAATCGTTGCGGTCGATAAGGACCAAATGAACCAACTCATCCGACTCGGGATCGTACTTTTCTTCATCACCTCGTACATGTACGGCACGTAGCCGCTGATGAGCAAAATGCCAGAGAGGAGTCCGATGAGTTGTGGGGTCGACATACGAATAAGAAGAGTATGCCTGACTGTCGCGTCCTTTGATATGCTCAAAAGACGATAAAACGCCGACCTGGTATGATGCGCGCGTATGAAAAAGACCGTATTCAAATCTGATAAGTACAAAAAAGCGCGCGGCGGCTATTCCCGTCTCTTGCAGATTTCCTGTGAGAAATGCGCCGCCGTTCTTTGTCTCTATCAAAAAGATGGACCGGGATTACTCAAGCGCATGTATATCGACCGGATGATTCAACCAAACGTTTCCGTGACCACCAAAGAATTGCGCTGTCCGGGCTGTAAAGAAACGGTGGGTATACAGATCATCTACAAAAAAGAACAACGCCTCGCTTACCGCTTGTTTGTGGGTTCAGTGACCAAGAAAATTGTAAATTCTCAAACGATCTAAAAACGACCCAAGTGGGTCGTTTTTAGATGGCGGAGAGGGAGGGATTCGAACCCTCGATACCCTTGTGGGGTATACCGGATTTCGAGTCCGGCTCATTCGACCACTCTGACACCTCTCCGTGCTCGGCTTATTGTGCTGACCACCCGTTCATCTGGTTGCTACCAGATTCACTCGGGTCTGCACAATGCCTGCGCTTTGCTTCGCAAGACTGGCAACAAATAGCCACCCCAAACGAGTTATTTACGCCACCGCATCCTAATCGATTGCCGAGGAGTCAGCAAGCGGTTGGGATGGCCTGGGGTCGCTTGGGAGGGGGAGCGAAACCGAGGCCGCAGAAGGAAGGAACCTGAGAAAACCACTCCCGGAAGGGTTTGAGCGAACGCATGGAGCGCTCAGCTCAGGCGGCACGGTGCTTGGCCTGCGGAGAGATACTGGTGCTAACCGGGCCAGAATGAGATCGACGAACGACCTCTTCGCCCAGCGAGACCGCCGATGCAGTCTGAACCAGCGTCGTCTGCCGTTGATCGGCCTGTAGATAGTGCGCTTCGAGACCTTCGGTCACGATCAGGGCACTACGGCAGGCAGGAATACGTCCATGCGTCTTCTCCGCGAGCCGCCGGCCGGTGCGAACCAGCGTGAACCCCGAAGGAATGCTCACCCGCTGTGGGCGCTTGTCCGTTCCAGCGATGAGCGCCGTGACCGGCTCGAGGGGATTGTCAGAGCTGTCAGCCCTGAATAGGTCGGAGCCAACCACGAGCAGACCGGGATCTTCTTCCCAGTCGCTGATGATCATGCCGCGTGAGTAGGCCGTACGAGGCCAGGTCTCGCATGCCTTCCAGCGAGAGCGGCGGCACGGAACGTGCTCAAGAGCAGCCGTCAGCGTACCCACGTCCAACGTGAGCGCGAATTCGAGCAACCGACACACGAGTAGACCCGTCTTCATGCATCGACGAAACGGCGCACGCGCGGACGGTGCCGGCAACTGCGAGTCGTCGACAAAAACCAATCCATAACGCTGGAAAGCGCCGAGCAGCTGGCGAGCCAGCATCTGCAGGCTCTCATCCGGCTTCGTTCGAGCCGACGCGTGGAGCGCCAGCGTGAGGTCGATCTGGGGCACAAGACAGGTCGTGCGCCAGGTCGAAAGGACAGTCCTCTGCACTTGAGAGCGCTTCGTCATTCGTCTTCCTCCTGAATACACCGACCACATCCACACATCATCGCTCTCTTCAGAGCGTTGAGCCTCTAAAGTAGACCAAGAGCGAAGCGGCTATGCAAGCTGATCATTTTCTTGTTTTGAAATCACCACAAACCAGATAAAAATAAAGAACAGTAACGCTAAGTCATTTTTGAAATACGGCACATCGACCAAACCATGAACCAAGATCGCGATGAGCGGGGCAAGTAAAACTAGCGTTTGCGCTTTCAACGAGTGTTTCACCCAAGTTACGATCAACGACACGAAAGCGACGATCCCGAGCAACCCGGTCTCCGTCCAAAAGTTAAATAAGATCGTATGCGGATATTGAAAGATCTCGATGAAACGCGCTTTGTGATAGGCATCGAAGACGGTTGGGTAGCCGCCGAAACCCGCACCGAAGAACCAGTGATCTTTGAGCATCGCCCACGACTCGCGCCAAATGAAGAGACGAACTTTGCCGGACCAGCCTTGGAAGGTGACCTCTTTGATCAAGGCCTCGCGAATTCCAGGGAGTGCGATCAAGCCTGCTCCGGCACCGACTGCACCTAACAACACCAGCCAACGTCCAACACGGAACGTCAGGAACGACAGCATGATGACGAATGCGAGTGCGCCCAATCCCCCATCACTTCTTGCTGTAACTAAAGCAGCGATGACGAGCATGAGTGTGCCGAAAAATGGGAGCCACTCTTTCCAACGAAGGTGTAGCTGCTTCAATCCTTCCTGACAGAAGGTTGCCAAACGAGCAGCCATCAACGCACCGATCGGTGTTACGAAGAGCGCAACGGCGTTCGGAAATCCAAACGGCCCAACGGCGCGACGACCAGCGCTGATCGGAATGTTCCATGGATGTGGAATTCCCCAATTCCCGAGATAGCCGATGATCGCCCAGATCGATACGACTGATGCGGCGGCCATCATCCCCTGCTCCATCCGTTTGCGATCACTCGGTTGATCGAGCAAAGCGCAGAACGCGAACAAGATGAGTAACGGTTCAAGAACATACGCACGCCACAATCCAAGCCCCGTCCAAAGTGAAGGCGAAACGAAGACCGCTATCAGCGATGCAATCACCCACGCCACGATCGGCCAACGCCAAGCGCGGAGTAAGCCATGCGCCCGAGCCAGACCCGTTCGCTGCGTCACAAGCAACGTCCCGACCACGAATATCCAGATCAGGACTTCGAGCAGAGTTGATGGAAAGCCTGCTATTTTGAAACGAACAAGATACGTGATCGACAAAAGCGGCAGACCAAACGCCAGCCAACGGAGCACGGAACGCATGGATGGAGAGGTCATAGCGGGTTCTGGGCTAGCATGCGCTTTCTTCCTCCCCTCTTCAAGCGATTCGCCAAATTCGGCTGGACCCACTAGGATGAGTTCATTCTCCGTATGTCTTTCTCTCGTCAGCCACGCGATCGCCGTTCGTTCGGTCATGGTCGTGGACCACAGCCTCACAACGCTCAGCCAGCAATCAAGTCTCAAGGTCCGGTCACACCCGTTATTCCTCCGCGACGTAAACCGTTGCCGGCGGGGGTGATTGAAAAGTTGTGTTACGAGAGTGACGTCTTGAAACCAAAACCAGATTGTCGCGCTGCACTGATCGACTTCTGTATCCTCGAAGATGATTTCGATATTGATGAAGCCGAAGATGCGGTCGACAAAGCGTTGCGTGAACGCAATCTCTGGAATGAACCGAGCTTAGAGGATATCCTCTACGGAAATGACGAACCCGCTCCTTCCGCTGATTCGACGCTTCCTGCGATTGGAAACGTTGGCGCATGAGCTCTACAAAATCCACCTGCCGTATGTACCGAGCTTTGCAAAGAGCGAGTTTCGGCAATTCATTCGCGTTGAAGAACGGCATCGTCGCACATTTGAACGTTTATATTTGGAACTAAGCCACACAAACACGCATCCACGCTTTCCGTTTTCGGTAGCGTGTCTGAAGATTATTGCACGCGTTGTCTCGTTCGCAGGTTTTGAAGCAATCTGTCGTTTCGAATGTCGAATCGAACAACGTGCGATTAACGATTATGCGCAAGCGCTTCAATCAATAAGACATCCTGCGTTACGCCGTGCTGTGCAACGCGTGCTACGAGATGAGCGTACGCACGGATCTGTTAATGATCTACTTCGACAGTTTCAATCAGAAGAAAAAGTACACATTCGGAGCATGCGAACGTTATTTCAAAAAAAGATATCCACCGCTACACGTTGACGAGCGGGTCACGACTCAGCACAATCGCTGCATCGGTCAGTCTTCTCGATGTAGTGAATCACACGCGATTCGCTCCTCGAGTGGACGGAGCGATTCGTCCCAAACGTTTATTGTCGTTTCCATGCTTGACGACAATAGAACTCGCACATCCCTCGGCTTCGGCCGAGGGATGTGCGTTTTGGATGAATGAAAAAAATGAAGTGCTATTTTAAAACGCAAAATGCCCGCTATCACTCGAGTGGAACGTCGCCGCCGTGAGGCGTCGAACGTGTGAGTGATAGGGGCATTGGTCTTCAACGAGGATGCTGAAGAGCGAACTCAGGGAACGGATGCACCCGTTCCCTGAGTCAGGGGTTGTTCCTCCTCGTGCATGAGGTGTGCGCGTTGCTACGGCTGGCGGTCGTAGCAGAGGCCCGCGGCGCGGTCGTCGGGGACCCGCTGCGTGTCCTTGCCGTGCAGCTGGTAGCACTGCTCGGTGCAGCGCGTGTGGCCGTCGACGAGCTGGCACCACTGCCGCCGCTCGAGATCCGCCTGGCGCTGGTCGTTCTGCTCGTCGAGCGTTTGCGCACCCTCGCCGAGCCCGAGACCGACGGAGCGGCGCGCCTCGTTGCCGAGGTGGCCCGCTTCCGCGGTGACGGAGTAACGGTCAGCAGACGCAGGCAGCCCGTTAGCCACAGCCGGCACCGACTTGACCATGGCGACCAGGAAGAGGACTGCCGCCAGCGCGCCGAAGGGCGTCATGACGAGCCGGAGACCAGTCTTCCAGGGGCCGACCTTGACCTTGTCGTCGGCCTCGCTGATCTTGCCGGCGGCCTTGGTGGCGCCGTAGGCAATGATCCCGAGGACCAGGAACGCGACGATCGCCTGAGGGAGACTCAGGCCGAAGAGCGTCTCGAACCAGTTCCTGACGGGCGGCGCGACCGTCCGGACCACATTGCCCGAGGTGTCGCGCACCGTGTCGTAGTTGTCTCCGACCGAGCTCTGGCCGACCCAGGTCGCGAACGGACCGTAGTCGGACCACCACCAGTTCAGGCCTCGGTACCCGTAGGGGGCGCCGCCGGCCAGGAAGAAGTGGAGGTAGACGCTGAAGCCGCCGACGACGCCGATCAGGCGCACGAGCCACGGCGGCTTCTCCTCGAGGATGTTGAAGTTCTCGAGGACGTTCTGGAGACCCACCAGGAAGAATCCCAGGAAGATCGACAGCACGAACGCCATCGCGTTCGGCCAGAAGAGCGCGTGCTGGACGACCAGCGCGATGGCGGACAGGATCTTCAACATCCCGATGCCGACGGTCGCCATGAAACGCCCCTTCATGACCAGGCTGGAGTTCCGACGGGGCGCGTCGCCGTTGTCGGCGGCGATCCCCATCTCCTCCTTCACGACGTCCGTGAAGCCCTGGCCGACGATCAGGCCCGCCTTGGCGATGCGGCGGATGAACGTCAGGATGTCCTCGGCCTTGCCGACCTGGGTGAAGAGGAACGGCGCGACGAGCGAGAGCAGCGCGAGCGGCCCGAGGATGATCGGGACGGGCAGCAGGCAGACCGCGACCACGTACGGAACGACCTGCTCGTACGAGTAGGGCCCGCCGTCGTGCGAGCCGACCACCCCGTAGAGGAGCGCGAAGCCCATGAAGGCATTCACGGCGAAGGACCACCAGAGCATGCTCGTCGAGCTGCGGGTGTTGGGCCCCTGGTCGATGACGAACTGGTTGTAGATCGTCGTCTCGCGCGTGAGCTCAGCCCGCGCCTCCTCGAGCTGATCTTCGAATCCGTCCGGCAGCTTGACCGTCGTGTCGGTCGCCGCCTTGTCGCGTGTCGCCTCGAGACGCAGCACGCGAGTGCGCGCCTTGTCGACCGGCTGACGAGCACGACGGTGGTCGAAGAAACTGACCGCCCGCACGCGGCGTGCGTAGAGGTAGATCAGCGCCTGGCCGCCGACGCCGATCAGGTAGGCCACGGTTGACCAGAACGTGAACAGGTTGAGCCCCGTCCGAATCCCGGCCATGATGAGCGCGAGGCACATCGCGTGGACGCATCCCGACCAGAAGTAGTGGAGCTTGAGGGCTCGCACCACCCCGTTGTGGCGGCTGGCGAAGGCGAGATCTTCGGCGTTGTTGGCGACGACCGCCTCCACCGCCTCGATCCCGCCGGTCTGGACGACAGCGGCAGCCGTCACGAGCGCGCCGCCGGCGACAGCCAGCGCGGAGGTGACGAGCTCGCCAACGAGCGCGCCCGTGTCCTTCGCTGCTGGCTTCTTTTCTTCTTTCTCCTTGTCCTTGGATACTTCATCCGCCATGGCGGACCTCCTTCTGTGCTTGCGCGTCCGTCCTTCGACGGTTGATGTTGGGTTGATGGTTGATGGTGTTCGGCGTGGTGACGCGAAGGTTCTTGGTCGCGCGAGGCGCGACCCGACTCACCCTCGTTCGCGTCACAGCCGTCCGAGGATCAGGTGGAGGCGGGTCGGCAGCCGCGAAGGCAATGCCGAGCGTGATGAGCGCCGCCACGAGAGCAATCAAGAACGGCATACGGAATCGTGAAAGATCTCCGAACGGCCGGTTGTTGACCCCATGCTGGCGCTCGAACTCAGCCAACGCCTTGCGCCGGTCGTCGACGAGCCGCATTCCGGGATGGGGCGGCTCGAAGGCGGGCTCCTTCTTCTTCGCGGGCTTCACGAGGTCGAGTGGGTGCGCCGCGAGGCGCTTCTTCGCCATCGCCGCGTGCGCCTTGAGACGGTAGTGCTGACTCGAGATCTTCGTTCCCGGGTTCTCCGGGTCGTCGATCACTCGGTCATTGTTCTGTGCTCGCAGCGAGGCAGTGATGTCGATCGCCTTCTCGTAACCGAGGAGCGATGATGCACCGAGAACGGCCGCGTGCTCGGGAAGCTCACGGCAGAATCGTTGCCAGAGAATCTCGAGCTCGACCCCTTCGGTCCGCTGCGCTTCGTCCGCTGACTCCTGTAGATCGCGAACGTAGATGTCGTAGCTGGGGTTCGGACCGAACCCCGACAAGACTTGCGTGACCCCGTCGACCTTGACCGTGGGCGTGCCCTCGATCGTCGCGTCGGTCGGGAAGAACTTGTCGACGAACTCCTCGGCGCGCTTGTAGGCCACCGGGTCCATCAACACCATACGCTCTTCGTCAGTCATCCGCGGCGACCAATCCCGCAGGAGGTCGTTGGCGCGGATGCGCATGCCATCGATCAGTCCGTCCCAAGCGATGTCGAGCGGCTTGGCGAGTTTCCCCGCCCAGCTCTGCCGCAGTGACGGGGGCGGAGTGACCTGCTTCAAGGCGATGAAAAGAAGGTTCAGAATCCAACGTCCACCCTGGGGGGCCCAGGGACGGAGGTTAATCTTGGTCTTCTCCTTCGCCTTGTCGACGAAGCGTTGCGTGAAGATCCAGGCGACCAGCGCGATGAAGCGCGGGACGTCCTGGCCGGCGAAGTCTTCGCCGGCCGCCTCGATACCACTCTTGACCAAACGCCCGAGAATCGGGGTGACCATGTGGCCGAAGGCTCGATCCAGTCCAGCGTCGTGCTCCTCAGGAGACTGACGGTTGCCGTTCCCTCGCTGATTGGGCGGTGCCATTTTTCTTTATTTCGCCTCGTTCTTTCTTTTTCTGTTGAGCCAGTCGCAACCGGCTCTAAATTCTCGAACAAGCCCGACCGGTTTCGGTGGGCTGGAATTTCGTGTTTCTTTAGACAATCCTTTGACTCGGGTTGTCGAAAGAGCCTGTGTTCATCGTCTCACGAAATGTGAGCAGACACGAAGAACCGGGCAGTCTGCCATAAAATGCTGATTTTGTCAATCTTTTCTCCTTTCTTTGTATAGAATGGCCTAAACAAAAAATTTGGCTACATACAGCCAAATTACCAGAATCAGGTAAAACTACGCAAAAACAAACCATGCACCGGATGGTGCATGGTTTGTGTCCCACAACTGAGTAAGGAACTAGCCGGCGTTGGCGAGAGTCGAGAGCTGCTTGATGACGAAGTTCGAAATGGCGAAACCTGCGACGATGATCACCATACCGATGACGGCATTCTTGATCATGTCCTGAGCTTCTTTGGTTTGCTTGTCGTTTCCACCAGCCGACATCCACTTGAAACCGGCGAGCAATACGTAGAACAACAAGACGATACCGAGGAAACCGAGAATAACGTTGATAATGCGACCGATGATGACAGGAAGATCTGCCCCTTCACCGGTTGTCCCAATCGCGGCCTGCTGGACACCACCTGGACCGGTGATTCTGTCCTGAGCTGTTGCGAATGGGTTACCACCGACCTGAGCCGACGCAACCATCGGAGCGAGTGCCAAGGCACCAACTGCGATCGTAGAAAGAATTCGTTTGATCTGAATCATAGAAAGAGTAAGTGAAAGACCTAGAGTTGTGGGAGGTCGCTCCTAGTATACCTTAATTAGCAATAGATTTCATCCACACCTTAGTAACCGAGCACACACTGCGGCGCACACACCGTGTTCTCACAGCGTTGACGAGCGATGTTGGCATTCCCTTGGCTATTGATAACCGGGAAGTTACCTCCCATCCCCGCTGGCATACGACCGTTCCCACCGTTTGTCCCACAGATCTCTGAGAGACAACCGTTCGCACAGATCCGACAGGCATCACGTGTTGGGTTGAGACTCGCCGCTTCGACATCCAACTGACGGCAGAACTCAACCGCATTATACGTTGCTTGTGGCGTACCCGTTCCCTGCGCCTGGTTACCGGTAATCGTTGTCGCACCTGGGCGACAGGTGGTTTGACCCGAGGCCGGCGCTGGAGGATTTCCAGGACAGACACGATTCCCTGGCGCACACGGTGTCAGACACTGATCTTCCGTCGCCGGAGCGGTCAGCCCGAAGGCGGCCGGATTCGCCTGACAGTCACGCGTACATTCGAGGACCGGGGTCGATCCAGCGTAACAACAGGCGCGAAGTGATCCGTCTATCAACTGATTGAGCGATGGATCGCCATTCCCAGCCGCGTCCGTTCCTACACCCGTTTGTCCCGCACTATCCGTTCCACTCCCCAACGTTGAGATCTGCTTCACTTCACGGATCACGAAGGTCGAAACCGCAAAGGAGCTGGCAATAATTACGAGTCCAATCACCGCATTACGAATAATATCCTGTGCTTGCCCCACTGCCTTCGGATCACCTCCAGCCGTCATCCAGACAAAACCGCCGTACAAGATGTAGCCAAGTAAGAGAATCCCAAGGAAGCCGAAGAGCACGCTGAAGACTCTGCCCAACAGCGTCGCGACACAAGTCGTTGCCGGTTGGCCCGAGCAACTCGTCGAGAGACCGGCCGCTTGACCGGTCGCTCCGAGCCCAGTTGTCGAATCGCTGATGCGAGCCGACGCTAAACCAGGTGCAAGCAGAATGCCTGTACAGACGAGAGGCGCGAGAACACGCGCAAAGAAAGATCGCATAGAGGAAACTTAGAAGTCACTGCCTGAGACTGCTTTTGTTGCACTGGTGAGAACGAAGGTCGTAATCGCCCAGGCCGAAATGATAATTGCCAAACCGATAATTCCCGAGATGATGTACTTACGCGCTTCATCGGTTTTCTCAGTGCTGCCACCGGAAACCATATACTTGAATCCGCCCATAAGAACGATCACTACCGACACGATTCCCAAGAAACCGAGCGCCACGTTGATCAAGCGACTCGCGGTTGAACGCGGATCACCTGCACTCAAATTCGTGTTCTCACTCACAACCCCTACTCCAAAAGGATCGGATGCGTCTCCCACTTGCGCGAGGACAGGTGCCGCAAAGCAAGCAACCAACATCAGCGAAGCGGCGAAACTCACCACATATTTCATGCGTTTTGTCATGCTGCTTCACCTCCTTTCTGGTTCAAACGTTGTGACATAGAGCTCGACTTCTCACGAACGGAAAAGCCAGTGTGAGTATACCACATCTCGCCTATCTTCGCGGTGAGGAGAACACACAGAAGCCACCGGACTGTGGACGACTTGTCTGTGACGGAGATTCCGTCGTCGAACACCAGATCAAGGCTTTGCCTTGCACATCAGAACAACCAACCGCATCGATCGTTGAGCTGCGTGATGCTTGCGACCAGTAGGTCACACAACGTGAGCACGAGGCATTTGCCGTATTGTAGTTAGCTGCGACACACAAATCGGCACCGGTCGATCCCCCGCCCGTTTGCATTACCGTCTGTGGATTGCAGGCATCGTGACAGGTCGTAGACCACATATTCACCAAGGCCGGAACACAGCTCGTCGTGAGACCTGGATAAAGCCCTTGCATGCCACGAATACCGGTCTCCAAGCAGTTGCGACACTGCGCGGCTGGATCGGTCACCATCGTCGTCGGTGCACCGAAGCTGCGGCCCCAAGCGGTCATCAAGCCAGATAGATCACTGACACCATTCGGACATGGCCCGCCACGACTCGCGGCACAGGTTGCTGGATCCGCGTTGTAGTAGCTGCGACAAGCGGCGCTCGGCGTACCCGCCTCAGGCGCTGGAGCACCAGTCGTCTGAGAAGCGGTTCCTCCTTGTGAAGATCGACCCGTTGCACGTGTCGTTCCGCCTGGCTGAAGTGTGGTTGGGTCCTGATCTAGGGCATTTTGAGATTGATCAATGCCGGTTATATCGCTTGTCTGGAACTGATCTGACAGTTGAATGATCAATGACACGGCGACGTAGGCTACAAGCACGACCACGAGCCCGATCACCGCATTTACAATCGCGCCCTGCCCCTTCTTCACGTCCTTCGCATCCCCCGCTGATGTCATATACAGCAACCCACCGTAGACGAATACGCCGATAAAGAAGACCCCGCACAACGCGATTGCAATGCGAATAATATTTCCGATGACGGCCTGAGCCGTTAACGTACCACCGAATGGATCCGGAAACGTGACGCGGAATACGGGAGCGGTACGTGAAGGCTGGCGTGTGGCACCAGAACCGCCGGAGCTACCCGAGTTTCCTGAATTATTCGTCGTCCCACCGCTTGGACTATTCGCACCTGAAGTACAGATAGGCACTGGATCCGATGCACACGTCCCTCCACGCTCACTACAAAAAGCGGCGCAACGACTTACACAGGTCTGTGTAAACTGGCTCACGCTCGCGTCACACGAGGTCGCTGTGTCATCTTGGCGTGCATTCGTGGTCGCAACGGCGCAACGGAAATTGCATTTTGCTGGGGTGGATGAGCTATCACAAGTGGCCGCATTAGCCGTATCGCACACCATGCCACGACGGCCACACACCTGATCACAGCGAGCGGAGCATTCGTTATTTTGTGCACCAGCGGTACAAGTGCCCCGATCAGTTTCCGATACAGCCGTTGGGCGATTACACGTAATGGCGCATTTGTTACCGCCTTCTCCTGGCCGGCATTGACGAGTCGCTGTTGATGGCTGAGTTGGCTCTAGACCAAGGTCAGTGCAGTAGCTATTCAGATCTCCCGTACATTCTGAAGGCGAACTCGGTGTACACATGACCGGGGTACGAACGATGCGCGTTGGACCAAAGCTACAGGCATACTGACAATGACCGGCCGCGGTTGGAGCTGGAGCTTGCGGCTCGACACAGCGTGGAGCGGTCGGACCTGTCCCACAGGTAATACTCGCCACACCGCGTGGCCGATTGCTGTTATAGGTTCCACAGGTGGTCCCACATTGACTCGCACACGTTCCCGCCGTGTCAGATCCGTTACATTGAGTGATCGTTTGTGGGACACAGGTACACGGCGTACAGGCGCGGGGCGAAGCGGTTCCGCAGGTACTCGGGTGAGCGGCATCTGGTCGGGCGGCTGGAGTTGATCCAAGCGCACTACAGGTGGCGCTGCAAAAATCTGCGCACTGCGTATCGTTGGTACAGGAGGTCAACGATCCCGTCAGCGGCGGCTGAATGTAGTTCACGGTACAGCCGAAGGCACAGCTGTTGGCTGCGAGCGCTGGTGCTGCCGCCGCGAACAGGAAGGTCACCGCAATCGCTGAGAAAAACGCGGACCACAAAGAACGGACAGACATAGATGGTCACATGATAGCTGATTCTCGAGAGAAACAGAATGCAAGATCTCTCCCCAGGGGGAGAGATCTATTGATTACCTTCGACTGTGTTTAAGAGGCTGGGACGGTACACGCCGTTACTTGCGCTCTCGTCAGGAACATCCAGCCTACCTGGTTCAGGGCGGTCGTACCGCTCACAACACGTACTTGATGGATCAGGGTATCCCCACGCACGACCGTACCGACACCCGTGACCTGTACCTGTGTGCTGACTGCTGAAATAGATACACCGGTTGAATCGGTAGCCGTCGGGCGAAGCGTGAATGGTCCGACGGTTGTTCGGCAACCGACGGTTGCTGCTGCCGGACTCGTTGTGCCACTCCCACCGCCCGCAGAACCCGATCCACTCGTAACTGGCGCACAACACAACACCGTTGGTCCATCGTTCGGGCAACCACGCGTGATACAGCGTGAGCGATCCGTGCGTTCCGAAGCCTGCGTCTGACGACACGACCAGTTCGGCGCCGTAGAATCCTGCGCTTCATTCCGACCAAGGAAGCCGTGACTCACTGCATATTCTACACACGTCGCGAGTGGCTGCGGACCATTCGTCCCAGTAGTCTGCGTTGTAGTATTGCCCCCACCAACTTCTTCAAACAGACCTAAGATGACGCTGCTAATCGTATAGGAGAAGAAGATAAGCAGCATACCGATAACGGCATTACGCAGAATATTCTGAGCACCAGCGACCTCCTTTGCATCACCGGCCGACAAAATCCATTTGATCCCACCGTAGACGAACATGAGAAGCGCAACCGATCCCACAACGCCCAAGATACCTTTGATAATACGGCCTACCAATCCGGCAATCGAATCGATTCCAGGGAGCGGATTCTGCAAACGTGTGCCTCCACTACCCGTTCCAAGACTGACGCTCCCATCGCTATTGATGGACGAACCGCTCCCGCTAGAGTCACTTCCACCACCACTACCCGTTCCTGTAGAGCCGCTACTCCCTGAACCATTTGGTGAACAAAGCGGGGCCGAGCCTTGGCAAAAACGAGCTGTGCTCGGAATACCCGTCTGGGTGCTCACATCACGACAGGCTTGTTCACAAAAACTTCCACATACCCGAGTCGGTGCCTGCGCATCCGTCCCCTGAGGATTACAGCTTCGCTCCTGAGTCGAGGTACCGATCGAGCATTCAAAGACGCATTGTTTGGCTCCCCCTGCGCCAACCGGTCGGCATGCGGCGCCACCGTTAGTCGTTGAACATTGCCCGTTACGGAATGAGCGGCCACAAATCTGCTGACATGGAGTTGCACAATCCGCGTCGACGTTACAGGTCGTTGGCTCAACCGGTGGCTGACAAGTAAATTTACAGACGCCATCGGTGGAAGCTGGCGTCGACCCAGAACCCGTTGATCCGCTCCCAGTCGAACCCGTACTCGGTGCCGTTCCTGAACCAGCGGGTGCCGGTGCGCCACTTGAACCTGTACCGCCTGGTGATGGCTGAGTCGTTCCGCCAGTTGTTGGAGACACTTGAGGAACGCCCGCATCAACCGCTGTCGTTCCTACACAAGCCGCCTGATGATCTGCTCGCTGACAGGTGGTATAGCAGGTGTTCGGCGAACGTTGTACATCACCGGTCGTGTCGTTGATACACGCCGTCATACAGGCACGACAAATCTGTGTTGCTGCTCGTGGATTGGTCACGTTAACACACTGCGGTGTCCCGTTGATTCCCGTCGCACAGGTAATACCTGAGCCCGCTCCCTGCAGTTCTCGTACCCGACCGGAAACCGCCGAACAGGTTGTTCCGCATTGGCTCGTACACTGGGAACTGGATCCACCCTCCGACGCATCCGTACAAGCGATCGCTGTGTTTGGAATACACGAACAAGGTGAGCAGCGATCCGCTTGCGAGCTCGATCCGTTCGTTGTCTGGCAGGTAGAAGCGTGTATCTGACTCGTGTCGAAGGCCATCCCGATCGAAGCACAGGTCCGCTGACACTGGGTATTACAGGGCGTGTATTCAACGGTTGGAATCCCGTTCTCCGAACGTGGATTACAGTTTTGTGCGCCTGCTCCAAGCGTCACGCGACACGTGAACTGACAAGCATCAACCGCTAATGCCGAACGTAACGGCAAGGCCGCTCCAATGAGCAACGCTACGCCGAGCAAGCAGGATCCGAGGAGAGAGAAAAGACGGCGCATAACGGCTTAGGCGTTGATAAAAAGACCCACTAAGAAGTTCACCAGCGTGTAGCCAAAGAACATGAGGAACAGCCCAATCAGTGCATTCTTGATCCGACTTTCGGCCGATTTCACACTAGCCGCATCCCCCGCGATCAAATACTCGACTCCTGCGTAGACGAACACAACGAGGAGCAAGATCCCAGCCAAGCCAAACAAAAAGCGAATGGCATTCAAGGCAACTTGAACGATATCCGACAACTGACAACCGCCATCTTCGATACAAGCCGGCAAGATCAAGCGCGTCAGACCACCCGAGTCGGCAGCGACATTGGTCGCGCCTACTGACGTGTTTCCAGAACCAGACGAACCCGTCGAACCGGAACCGCTACCTCCACCGGTGCCGGCCCCGCCCGACGAAGAGCCACTTGCCCCACCATCGGTTGTGCCGCCCGTACCCGGTGCTGGTGCCTGGCCACCCGCAGCCGCTCCTTCCGTCGCGGCACCACGACCACCACAGAGGTTAGCCGGTGGCGAGCCGGTTGCTGGCGTACAACATTTGATGTCGGCGCTCCCTGGACAGCCCCCGCTCACGCAGGTCGCCTCATCCGGAGTGCTACAGACCCGACGACACGTCCACTGTGCACGTGGAACCTCGAACGCGATCTCTATCTGCGAGATACGTCCTTCGGCCTCAGGATTGGCCGCCAACGCACGTTGAGCACAAGCACCTGGGG
The DNA here is from genome assembly GCA_964598725.1 of uncultured Gammaproteobacteria bacterium. GTDB lineage: Bacteria > Patescibacteriota > Patescibacteriia > 2-12-FULL-60-25 > 2-12-FULL-60-25 > JAGOTP01. The sequence continues at coordinate 57,241 of CAZRCW010000001.1, forward strand.
GCAAGGTCGCCGCTTCGTTGGCTGTCGCCGTACTCGACTGCAAGTTGCTCCGACGCCCCGATGAACCACTGACCGCCCCAGAAGCATTAAAAGGCTGCGTCGCCTGTTCTTGGTTGATGCCGCGGCAAGGCGCATTCTGTCCACCTTCAAAATTTTCTAACGTCTGACACGAGTTGTAACAGTCTGTCGGCGTTCCAACGGTCCCAATCGTCGCCGCACGATCAATACAGGTACGTACGCACTGCTGACAGATCCCGAGCTGGCCGGTCACGAGTGCCGCATCGATACATTGTGCGCTCGGGCTCGTTCTACAAGCAACGCTTGCTACCTGCACTCCTCGAATACGATCTGTGTAACGATTCGTATCACAAATATTCTGACATTGCGTTGGACATTCGCCGCCCAAACCTGGGTTATCGCCTGCATCACGCCGCGCATCGCCTTCGCAGCGCAACACAAGCTGTGGTGTGCAAGTACAAGGCGTACAATGTAACGCACCGCCAGCAGTCGTACGATCGGTACAAGTACTGCTTGATCCTTGCGTCACCCGCATTCCAAGCCCTTCACACACTCGACGACAGTAATTCGGACAGCTCGCCGAGTCAGATGGATCGGTTGTACAGGAGTTGTCGCTTGTAGGTCGAGTAATACAGGCAAAACTACAACTCCCCACCGCCTGTGCCGGTTGGGGGAGCGTAAAAGCACTGACCAGAAGAACTGCCAGAGCTAAGCCAAACGTGTAGCCGGTGAGACGCGTGAACAGCTTCGAAAGAGCGAACATAGAAGTCTCGGCTATAATAGCAGACTTCTCTTCCGCTCGTCATCCTTGTCTACTGCAGCGTCTGTGCGATTCGCAAGACCGTGTTACGCATCGAGACCGCGATCTCGACCTGTGGGTTGAGTGCGTCTGCAATCAGTTGCGCGAAGGCTTCTTGGACAGTCGTTGGATTATTCCCTTTGTACCAGGAGGTCGACGTCAGCACCTGAGAGGCGAATACGCCGATCTGTTCGTCATCCAATTGAGGAGCGAGCTGGGCTTTGCGAGCAGCCGGGCGTTTCATTACATCGAGCACCGCCTTAGACGTGTCTGGCTTGATCAGATAGTTCAAGAAGTTCCAGGCCACATCCGTGTTCTTGGACTTCTTGGCGACCGTCCAGAACCAGTAGTTCGCGATATTCTTTTCTGCCGTTTCTGAAACTTGAGGCAACTTGGCGATTCCTAAGCTTAACTTCGGAGCACGGGCACGGATCGTTGGAAGATCGTACGAATAGCCAAAGTAGAAGGCCGTTTTCCCTTGGATAAAGGCGTCGAGCGCTTCTGGCTGCAGAGCGTTCCAGGTATAGGTCGCCTTATTCGGGTTAGCGAAGTCGGTATAAAAGGACAGCGCCGAGTACGATGGAGGCTCCTGTCGGGAGTTTGCGAGCTCGGGCGGTGTCAGCTGGAATGAAGGCAAACCCGCATCATTCGCCATTCTTGTTCCATTCTGAATCATGAGCGCCGTCAAAATGTCGACCGCCCGTGAAATATTGTTGGCCGTACCCATCGCGACCGCCATCTGAGCGAAGGATGTGCCGTCCTGATCAAGCTTCACGATCTTCTGTACCTGGCTCTGGAAATCAACCCAGTTGGTCGCCGGCTCCAAGATTCCCGCTTTGTTCAGAAGATCTTTGTTGTAGTACATCCCGAGCGTATCGACCGATACAGGAACACCAACGATTCGATCTTGAATATCGGACGGAACACCTGGCTGCGGAGCAACAAGTCCCACCTTCCGAATCGTGTCTTGCGCGACAGCATCGGCGAACTGCGAACGATAGTTCGCGAGAGTGATCGTCGGCTCATCCACCATCGTCCACGAGGTATCGCTTCCGAAGGTTCCTGAAACCGTACGCTGCCCGATCCTAGTCGTCTTCGGCATCGGCTGAATCTTCGACAGATACTTCCCCGTCCAATCGTTGTGGATCAAAAATACATCCGGACCACGGTCGTCTGCGAACCCCTCTAACATTTTCTGCTCATATTCCTCTAAACGCAGGCGACGGTAGGTGATTTGAACGTTTGGATGGCTCTTGCGATACAGATCAATGATCGGCTGGTAGACATTCGCATCATCAATCACCCCCCACATTTCAAGTGCGACCGGTTCGGAGGCCTTGAGCGAGTCAGCGGTGGGCGCCTTACTACAACCGGCGCCGAGCAAGGCAAGACCGGTAATGATGGCGGTGAAACGAAGAAAGAGCGAGGAACGCGACATAGATTGTTAGAGCGAGTGTAGCATGGCTCGGACATCGTTGGCTAAGTCGGGACGTTCCAGAGCCATCGCAATGTTTGCCTTCAACCAACCAATCTTGGAACCGGTATCGAACCACGTTCCTTCGAGCTCAAGACCATAGACCGAGCGTTGATGGATCAGCTCGTGGATCGCGTCTGGTAAAAAATATTCCCCCGCATGACCAGATTTCAACGTTTTTAAGATTTCAAAAATGTCCGGTGTCAGAATATACGAACCGATCGCGGCCAGGCGCGACGGCGCCTTGTCTGGTCCTGGTTTCTCGATGATGCGGTTCAACCGATGCAACCCCGGACGAAGTGTCTCTGCCGGATCGATGATGCCGAATTTCTTGGTTCCCTCTTCATCTGTTGGAATCAACCCCAAGACCGGATCACCATACTCCTCAAAGACATCCATCATCTGACGCAAACGTGGGCGTGCGGCACGGAAGATCTCATCCCCCCACATGACCGCAAATGGCTCATCGCCAATCAAATGAGCGACGTTGGCAACGGGCGTTGCGTTTCCATAGGGACCTTTTTGACGAACATAGGTGAAGTTCGCCATGCTGCTAATTTTGCGTACCTGCTCGAGCTGCTCTTCTTTCCCCTGCTTTTCGAGCCAGGCCTCTAGTTCTGGATTGCTGTCGAAATGATCTTCCACCGGGCGCTTCGCATAACTCGTCACGAGAATAATGTCTGTAATTCCAGATGCAACCGCCTCTTCCACCACATACTGAATGACCGGTGTATCGATAATTGGCAACATCTCCTTCGGCATGGCTTTGGTGAAGGGCAGGAAACGCGTGCCGAAACCAGCGACCGGAATAACGGCTTTGCGGACAGGAGCGGACATAGTCTTTACAGGATACACGAGATAGTTTGACTGACAATAATCGTCTCCTTAAATAGCAATTACGCTCCCCCAATTCGGAAATAACACACATCTCCATCCTGCATCACGTAGTCTTTGCCTTCAACGCGCGTCAGCCCCTTGGCTCGACAGCCAGCCTCTCCCCCGTTGTCCAAGTAGTCTTTCCAATTCGTGACTTCGACGCGGATGAAGTTCTTTTCAAAATCTCCGTGAATTTTTCCAGCCGCTTGCGGCGCTTTGAGTCCACGCGTAATCGTCCAGGCGCGCGCTTCGTCGGCACCGCTTGTGAGGAACGTGATCAATCCAAGCAATTCGTACGACGCCAAGATAAGACGGTCCAAACCCGAAGACGTCTGACCCATCGCTTCCAAATATTCTTTCGCTTCGTCGGTACTCATCGACACGAGCTCCGCTTCCATTTTCACACAGACTGGAACGAAGGCGCCTTTAATTCCTTCAACACGCTCCTTCCAAGAGCCATCCTGTAACTGATTCTCGCTGACGTTCACGACATAGAGCATTGGCTTCATCGTCAGGAACGAGAAGGGCTTCAAGATGAGACGCTCCTCGTCCGTCCATTCAATATCACGCAACATCTTGTCGCTGTTCAACGCTTCCAGCGCTTTCTTCAAAACAGCGACTTCCGCTTCTAGGACTTTGTTTGCGCCAGACTTCATCTGCTTTTCGGCATTCTGCAGACGCTTGCTGACGCTATCGAGATCCGCGATCGCGAGCTCCGTATTAATCGTGTCGGCATCACGCTTCGGGTTCACCGATCCGTCGACGTGCAAGATATTCGAATCATCGAAAGCGCGCACAACCTGTGCGATCGCGTCCGTTTCACGAATGTGAGACAAAAACTTGTTGCCTAAACCCTGACCTTCTGATGCTCCTTTCACCAACCCAGCGATATCCACGAATTCGATGACGGTTGGGACGACCTTGGCGCTCTTGTCGAACTCCGCTAAACGCTTCAAACGCTCGTCCGGAACTTCAACCACGCCCACGTTCGGGTCGATCGTGCAGAATGGATAGTTGGCACAGTCGACCTGTTTTTTAGTGACAGCACTAAACATCGTCGACTTACCGACGTTTGGGAGACCAACAATTCCGATCTGGAGAGCCATATGCGCCACAGACTACGGGCAATCGTCTAAAAACGCAATGAATAAGATCTTTATTTTGATTTTATGTCCGCTACAAACAAGTCCTTATTGACAGCTCTTCCAGACGGGTAGATTCTGCCGTTTGGGAGAACCACAATGAATGATCGACTGGATCAAGTATTGCGCGCCTTCGCTAGGTCATCCCTAGACCCCGAGATGGTCGGACTCCGCGAGCCTGAGTTCCCCATCGACCACGCCGATCTCCGTCGCACCGATGGAGTTCCCCAACTCGTCCTGCACGGAAGCAGGGCTTGGTGCATCCCGGCGACGCTCGTGCAGAATGACGCCGGTCAGCCCGCTCTGGAGCTCATTGAGAAGATCCTTGAGCTCCTCCGTCATGAAATCGATCGGCCATCGATCGTCGAGGTCGTGAGCCGATTCTCTCAGCCACCCGAGTTCGATAGCCGAGGCGTCCCTCGCCTCAATCTCATCGGACATGGGCTCGCGGGAGACCAGCTTTCACCCAGGGCCATGCCCTTCTCTGTCTCGCGGGACGAAGTCACCGTGTCGTTCCTTCGCGAGCTCGTCGAGTTCGAACAAGAGCTGATCGAAGAGCTCAAGCAAGACGTGCTGGCGGCACTGCTCGCGAGCCTCGAACGGACTGAGTCTCGACGCCCGATCGGCATCGGCGACATCTCCCCCACCATCTCCCTCTGAGACGCCTCTCGAGGGACAACGCCCACAGGACCCCCACTCGGACCTGTGGGCGGAACTGTTTTTAAGGACTGTATTATGTTCTTTTTTTGAAGGATCTGCTACGTTCAACTGTCCCTTCGCCCCATCAGCAACCGCGACCGATAAGTCGCCCCAACAGAAAAGGACCGTGCCATGCGCTTCGCTCCCATCGTTTTCTGCGCTTTGCTTTCGGCCATCGGCTGCCAGTCCAAGCTCAGTCCGCGCCTGCCGCAGGCGGATGCTGGACACATCAGGCCGTCACCGATCGAGGCCTGGAGCCCGGTGCGCCCCACCTGGATCAACCTTCCAGCCGTACCGCCGCCCGGCGCACTCACCTACTACGACGGACTCACGTCCATGTTCGAGCAGGGTGAGCACATTCCCGAGCCGCCACTCGCGCCAACGATGCTGGACTCCGACCTCGCGGCTGGGGCGCGCTACGTGAGCGAACACCTCCCGGAGACCATCCCCTGGCATGACGAGATTCGTCAGGCGGCACAAGACGTCGTGAACGGTCGCCTCCAGGTCACCACTCCTCAGGCGATCGAGCCCTCGTCGGAGCTCGGCACCACCCACAACCCGTACCTGTCGTACGACGGCGCGCACGACCGATTGGTCTATCGCCAATTTGATGGGTCCCCGCTAGCGCTGCGGGCGGACCTGGTCTACGCGCTCGCCGAGCGCGCGCACCTGCATGAGCTCGCCCGACGAGCCGGTGTGACCTCGCGCGTGTTCGCCATGACGCTCCGTCAGTGCGACAACCTGCGTTCGGAGTTCCAGCTTGTGACCTACCTCCACGCCATCCAGTCGATGGCGGCCTGGGTGAAGGTCGACCCCAACCTCCGGCCGAACGACACCTTCGGTCACTTGAACGGGCGGCTTCCGGCATCCATGATGCACGACGCCATTTATCCAAGTATTGAATTTTTCTTGGATGAAAGCTCACTCGACGCCCGAACCGAGGTCCTGATCGCGCGCGATGCGATCAACCACAGCTGGATGCAATACCCGGGTCACATCGCTGATCTGTGCGGTCGCTACGTGATCTCGCGCGGTCCATTCCGTGGCCGCTACCTACTGCCGTCGGACGTCACGCCGTGGGTGCTGCGCTTCCTCGCGCGCATCCCAGAACTAAACGCTCCGGCAGACACTCCCAGCCAGGGCACTCCGCTCGGCACACCTGCTACCGTCCCTTCCCTCCCGAACACCTCCATCCCGCTCATTCGCTGAGCAACGCCTCGCCCGTCGCGTTCAAGACGGGCCCCTTCCTTTGACGATCAGTCGCTCTGATCTGCAGAGAATCGGCTCAATTGACGAAGCTCCGTTTTTTTCGTACGCTCGAAACCACTTTTTCCCTATTTTATGCCTGAAATTGTCGTCACCCAACTCCCCAAGTCTGAAGTGAAATTGGAATTCACCGTCAGCGTCGAAGAAGCGCGTCCGTATTTGGAGGAAACGGTCAAAGAGATGTCCGTCGCACGACCTGTTCCAGGCTTCCGCCCAGGCAAGTTGCCATTCGCCGATGGCATGCGCTTGTTCGGCCCAATGGCCGTGTTGGAAGGCGCTCTCGAAAAGATCGTCCGCGCCATGTACGTCCGCGCCGTCATGGACAAGCAGATCTCCCCGGTCGGTTCTCCAAACGTGAACGTCGACACCATGGTTCCCGATCAGCCGATCAAGTTCACGGTGATCGCTCCGGTTGAGCCAATGGCCACCAAACTGCCTGATCTCAAGGAATGCAGTGTTGATCGCAAGAAAACGACGATCGATGAATCGCAAATCGACACGACGGTCGAACAGCTCCGAAAAATGCGCCGTAGCGAAGCGCCGGTTGAACGTGCCGCAACCGCCGATGACTTGGTCGTGGTTGACCTCGAAATGAAGAAAGACAATGTCATCATTGATGGGGGTGCAGGTGCGGACTACCGCGTCTATTTGTCCGAAGAGCATTACATCCCAGGCTTCGCCAAGGAGCTCGTCGGTATCAAGGCCGGTGACGAACGCAATTTCAAGCTTCCGTTCCCAAAGGAGCACTACCAGAAACACATCGCTGGTCAGGACATTGATTTCAACGTGAAGGCGAAGCAGGTATTTGAACTCAAGTTACCAGAGGTCGACGAAACCTTCACCCAATCCGTTGGTGCAACCGATGCCGCCGATCTCCGCAAGAAGATTCGCGAGAACATGGAACAAGAAGCCAACCAGAAGGCTGAGGAAGCCGCCGAGATCGCCCTTCTCGAACAGCTCACCGACAAAACGACCTTCACCGACATCCCAGAGATCTTGGTCAACGAAGAAGTCCGCCGAATGTTGGCCGAGTTGCAGCAAGGTATCGATCAGCAAGGCATGAAGTGGGAAGACTACTTGTCCTCGATCAAGAAAACGATGGATGATCTCAAGATCGAGTTCGCTCCTCAAGCCATCCGCCGCATCAAGTCCGCTGTTCTCATCAAGGCCTTCGCGAAAGAAGCCAACATCGAAATCAGCGAGAACGAAGTCGACGAAGAGATCGATGCGATCCTCGCTTCACTCCGCAAGAACGACACCGAAACCCGCGAACGTGTGACCGCACCTGACTACCGCGAATACGTCCAAGTCCAGATGCGTAACCGCAAAGCGCTTGAATGGATGAAAGCACAGTGTGTGAAGGACGTCGCTGCTGACGACAAGAAGAGTGAGAAAGCCGAGAAGAAAGAGACCAAACCAAAGAAGGAAAAGGGTTAGTCTCTCACAAAGAAACACCCCTGCATCATTCGATGCAGGGGTGTTTTGCTGTTTCTTGCGATGCTTGATTTTTTCTTAAGAATATGCTATTATTTGTGGTCCACCGTCACCTGCTGAGCGCTCTCGCTCACCGGTCGATCCTGGATGAAAGGCCGCTCCTTGTTCCGTTCACTCCTCTTGTCTACTCTCTGCGCCCTCTGCCTGGCCTGTGCCGGCGAGGCGACACCCACGATCGACAGCGAAGATGCTTCCACCGACGTCGCAACCGACGCGCGGGCGGACGTAGCCCTTCTCACCGATCAACCGAACACCAACGACCGCCCCGACACGGGCGTCGACGTCGGTACCCCGACCAACCGGCCGCTCGAGCCCGGCGACCTGATTCAGGGCTCCGGCCCGGCGGTCTACTGGCTCGGTCGCAATCTGCGTCGCTACGTCTTTCCCGATGAACAGACGTTCCGAGCGCACTACCCCAGCTACGACGGGATCCGCCTGATCACCGACGAAGAGCTGCGGGACATCCAGATCGGTGGCAACGTTCCGATCAGGCCAGGAACCTGGCTGATCAAGATCACGACCGATCCCAAGGTGTACGCCGTCACCCAGTGTGGCGTCCTCCACTGGATCGAGACCGAGGAACTCGCTCTCCAACTCTTCGGTCCGCACTGGAACGAGGGTCGGATGAAGGAGGTCTCGGGCAAGCTCGTCCGGCGCACGCAGGACGTCCCCGATGCGTTCTTCGTGAACTACAGCGTCGGTCTCTCGATCTCGCGCCCGATCCACCCGGACGGCACGGTCATCCGCTACGGTGACACGCTCGAGCGCTACGTCATCCAGGAGGGTCGCCGCCGCTTGATCACCCCCGATGCGTTCCGGCTGAACCGTTTCCAGGAGGGCTTCGTCGTCCGCACGGTCATCCCGTACCCCGATGGTCCACCCGTCACGGACTACGAGCGCACGCTGACCGATCCGGTCTGCCTGGACTGAGAACGGTCACCCCCACCGCACCCGACGAGTCGCCCCTTCTCGAGCCGTCCTGGCTCACCGAGGTGATCGATCTTCGATCCCTCCTCGTCACGTCTTCTTCAATCTTGGAGAGGAGCTGACGAGCTTATACAAACACGCACCCGTTCTGGTGCGTGTTTGTTATTTTTATACGTAACGCCCGCCTCCTGAGGACGTCACTGAATGTGAGCCAAGAGACGGGCAAGAAGTCGACCATCAAGGAAAGAACGTCAGACAGTCACCCGTCACTCCTGAGAACAATTGTACCCGTCCGTGTGACAAATACTTCGCGCTCAGGCCACGTAGAATGTAGACGAAGTGCAGCTGACTGTAGAGCTGCCACCGCCCTTCATTATCGAGTCGGTAGCTACCCGCGAGCTCGAGTTCGAGCAGATCGTTACACACCCGCACGACGCGAATCGCTCCTCTAATCACCACGCTATCGTCGTGGTCCCGCAATTCTACGGTTCTTTCACCGAAGCGCTCCATGAACCACTTTGACGTGAGCTCAATCATGTTTCACCTCCGAAGAGATGTAATCGGTCCGACCAGCATTCGTCAATTGAGACAGGTAACATGACACGTCCTTCTTCGTCCTGTATTGTCTTTGTATATGTATTTTGGCGCTCACGTGTCCGTCGCCGGCGGACTTCAAAATGGTCCTGAGAACGCAGCCGCTTTTGGCTGCGAGGTATTTCAATTCTTCTCCCGCTCCCCACAAGGCGGCCCCGCTCCTAAACTTACCCCGGAGATGGTCACAGCCTTTAAAGAGAACTGCGCCACTCACGACATCAAAGAATGGGTCATTCATGCGCCGTACTACATCAACTTCGCCAATGCGGAAGAACGGATTCGCAATAACTCGATTCGCATCGTCCGAGAAGAACTGGAACGTGGAACCGTCCTTGGTGCCAAGTACATGATGTTTCATCCAGGCAGCGCCAAAGATGTTGGCGAAGAAAAAGGACGTCAGCTTGTGATCGATGGCATCAAAGAAATTTACGAGAAGTACAAAGGTACAACCGAACTTCTGATCGAGATCTCCGCTGGAGCGGGCGCGGTCATCGGTGATCGCTTTGAGGAAGTCGCTGCGATCCTCGAAGGCGTTGGTCGTCCTGAATTGAACGTTTGCTTTGATACAGCTCACGCCTTCGCCAGCGGCTATGATCTTCGAACGGAAGAAGCCGTGCACACCACATTCGCTGAATTCGACAAAGTCATTGGTCTCGATCGTTTGAAAATGAGTCACTGCAACGATTCCAAAGTCGAGCTCGGCGCACGGAAAGATCGTCATGAACATCTCGGTAAAGGCTTCATCGGTCTCGATGGCTTCAAAGCGATCGTGAACCATCCAAAGCTCGCCCACATGAACCTGTATCTTGAGACAGAACCGGATGAGTTACGCGTCGAAGATCTGAACTTACTTAAAGAAATGCGTGGCAGCGAGAAGCCAAAAGCGAAGTCTAAGAAAAAAACGTAACCAACCAGACCTATGCTCATCCGTGTCCGCATCGTACCGAACGTCTTCCGTGATGAGCTGGCCGGACAAACGAATGGGGTCTATAAAATTCGTTTAAGTGCACCGGCTATCGATGGTCGTGCAAACGATGCGTTAATTCGTTTTCTTGCAAATAAAATCGACATCGCCCCCTCACTGATCTCGATCATCAAAGGTCATACCAGCAAACACAAGACGCTCGAGATCCTCGCATCTGAAAAGCTGGTTGCATCCGCGTTGTCCGAAGCGGCTTTTTGTTGACGGCTTTTGCAAATAGATTTACGCTAGAAGTTGGTTCGATCAAACAATCGAAGAACATAGAGTTAAATCCCTAAAACCACTTCTATGATCTATCGCCACGCCGCCCCTATGCCCCAGCCCGCCTACGACACCCGTGTTCGTCCACTCTATCGCGGTACGCAGATCGTCTGGTACGCGCTCGGACTTTTAGAAGCTTTGCTCGCCTTCCGCTTCGTCTTAAAAGCGATGGCGGCGAATCCCGCCGCCGGTTTCACTTCGTTCATCTACACCATCACTTCTCCTTTCGCGGCTCCGTTCATCGCTGTTTTCCGAAACCTCCGTGCAGCGAGCAGCACGATCGAATGGACAACCCTCCTCGCCATGGTCGTCTACTGGCTCATCGCTTGGGCCATCATCCGTTTGTTCGTCATGAGCAAGCCGGTCTCAACCATTGAAGCGAGTGAGAAGTTGGATGAGCAAGACGTCGTCTAACTGAATTTCCAAAATCAAAAAACCTCCCCATGCTTACGTGGTGGAGGTTTTTTGATTATCCGTGGTGTGGGGACAGGATGTAGGCCATGAGCAACGCCGAGACGACGTACTTACCGACCACCACCGCCCAGAACCACTTGGAACGAAACAACCGAGGCATAGAAGACACGAATTTGAATAATCAACCAACGTGTCTTAGAACGCCGTTTCAATAGAGTTATGACAGCCTATTTAAGCGGCACCGGATCCTCACCTCCTGGGTGCCAGGGATGACAACGACTGAGTCGCGACAAGGTTAGACGCATACCCTTAAAAACACCGAATCGTAAAAACGCTTCTTCGGAATACTGCGAACAGGTCGGATGAAAACGACAGACTCCGTTTGGAAAAAACAGGCGCATCAATCCATGATCGGGCGACAACGTCAGCCGATACACACGCAACATCCAAATGAATGGATACCGAACGAATCGAAACACAAAGGTAGTTGTAGTTTACGCCTTCGTCTCTTTATACACGACCGACGTCTTTTTCTTCGCCTTCGGTTTTCGTTTTGGAATCGGCTTCAGCGCCGCCTCCGGCATCTTTTCAAACGCTTTCAAAATCGCCGTTTTAATTTCTTCAAAATCCGCGTCGCGAGCTTCTGGACGGGCAATCAACAAAATATCCTGTTTCTCAGGCCAAGACGCCTGAAGCAAACGAATCGCCTCACGCAAACGGCGCTTCGTCCGATTCCGATCATGGGCACGCTTATAAATCTTAGTTGAAACGACGAACCCAACCCGGGTCGAGGCGTCTGACATCCGAAAACGTAACGTAAAGAAGGGGCCGTACACGACGCGCCCCTTCTGGGACAACAGGGCGAAGTCCCGCATTCGGCGAAGCCGATGGGTCTTCGGGAGCATTGTCTAAAACTCCGTTATTTACCCTTGATGAGCGCTGGAGCCTTGCGACCTTTTGCGCGACGGCGGGACAGCACTTCGCGGCCACCACGGGTAGCCATACGGGCGCGGAAGCCGTGAACACGGGCGCGGCGAGCCTTTTTCGGCTGGTATGTTCGCTTTGTTGCCATAGGAATGACCGGGACTATACGGGAAACCTCGGTTTTTGGCAAGATAGGCCGCTCGCTCAGGCTTTGGCTCAGTTGTGCGGAAATCCGAATCGTCATATTCTGGCTAGATCCCTCGTTTCCCTGAGTACTATGGACACCTCATCCCCTCGCTCCTTACCCGACCTAGCCCGATCCATTCGGCCCTGGGCCCTCGGAGCCGCTGTCGCTGTCGCGCTCGGTTTTCACTTTTTCTTGTCTCATGCCCCGATGGGTTGGTCGCTCGGCCTGTTCGCTTTGATCGTGACCGCTGGAATCATCGTCATTACCCAACAGACCCGTGGTCTACGGAATCGCTGGGCGCTCTGGTTCTTGGTTCCGATCTTCGCCGCCTGTATCAGCGCTACCCTTTATTCAAGTCAGGTCGTTCAAGGGGTGAGCTTCTGTTTGATAGCTGGTAGCCTAGCTGCGCTCGCCTATTGGCTGACCGCTCCCACCGTTCGCTTACAAGACGGCATCTCCCTCTGGAAACCATCCGTCTTCATTCAAAGTGCTTTGCCCTTCCGTAATTATCAACTCCTTTTCACCGACGGAAACGGGGCGCGTCGTCTCAATACCAAGTTGGTCTTCCAGATCATCACCGGTTTATTGATCGCCGGGCCACTTCTTCTCATCTTCCTGGGTCTCTTCACGCAAGGTGATCGCTACTTCAGCGAAGTTCTCGGAAACTGGTTGATGCTCGACAACATCTCCGATCAAGTCGTCCGACTCTTCTTCGACGTGATCGTCGTCTTGTTCTCCGTAGGGTTCTTCTGGCGTGTCGCTCAACGATCAAAAGAGGAAGCAGCTCCAAGCAAAGCACCGACACCGTTTGAAGAAATTGTCTCGGCACGTACCTTCTTGTTTGCGATTGCCACCCTATTCGTCATGTTCGCCTGCTTCCAGCTGTTCTACCTTTTCCAGAACGCGAGCTATCTCCTCGCACAAGGACATACATACGCCGAGTATGCAGTCTCCGGCTACCAACAGCTCTGTATCGCCGCTGCTCTCGCCTTCTTGGTTTTACTGATCGTCTATCGTCTCACTGGCATGCACGATCGTTGGATTCGCTACGCTGGTCTCACGATCGCTGCCACATCGATCATTAGCACATTATCAGCCGCCAAACGTCTCTGGTTGTACGTCGATGCCTACGGACTGACGCTCAGCCGCTCTTGGGGCATGCTGTTCTTGGTTCTCGTGATTCTCTTATTCGTTCTGCTCATTGTCTGTTTAGCGAAGCGGCTGAATCTGCTGCAGCTTATTACTTCAGGTAGTGCATTAACGCTCGGCCTACTGTCGTTCGTCCTGCTCTTTAACCATGAAGCAATGGTTGCCAACTACAATCTCGTACGACACGCAGAGAATAAGGGTCCGCAGCTCGATCTAGCCTATCTCGTGTACGAGCTCAGCCCCGATGCGGTTCCAACCATTAAGAACGCGCTGAGCTCATCTACTTGGAACTCGAATCGTGTGAATCCGATTGAACTTAACTACAGTTATTCAGGATCAAACGGCTTTACTGGTGCCGATCTAGCGGAATGGAACCAGTTCTCCGCACGCGACCGTGTCTTTCAGTATTGGAAGAGAACACTCCTCCCTGACATAAAGAGCAGAGATCTGCGACAGCTCACCGTCTCCTCCATTCAAGCTGAGCGTGCCATCGAATCGATACCGCCTCTTAAGTAATTTGTTTAGAGCGTATAAAAACACCGCGACCTTACAGGCGCGGTGTTTTTGTTTGGTTTCGCTAAAGCCGTTTTGTTCTTGCTTTACAAAAACTGTGCTATATTATCCACACTTCATCCACAGATTTGACAGTTATCAACACGGCTGAAATCATCCGTCCATTCACTCATCGCTTGCTCTCTTTCCTACCCTTTCACCCGCCCTATGGATCACCAAACGACCTGGCAATCCGCCCTCGGAGAACTTGAGCTCACCCTCTCAAAGGCGAATTTCACAACGTGGTTCAAAGACACGTTCATCAGTTCGCTTGAAAATGGAAAAGCGGTGATCGCCGTTCCAAATGCGTTTACAAAAGCGTGGTTCGAAAAGAAATATCACGAATCGATCGTGAAAGCGCTGCGGTCTGCAACCAACCACGGCGTTCGCGAAGTGAGCTACCGCGTCGAGGTCAAAAATACGACCGTTCTCCCGATCGAACACATCACGCAGGAAGCGATGGCTGAGTACGTTCCAAGCATGGCCGAACAGCAGAACGTCGCAACCAGCGAAGTCAGCAACCCAAGTGGCGAAGGTCATCAGACAGATATTGGCCTCAATCCACGCTATCTTTTCCAGCAGTTTATTGTCGGTAAGAGCAACGAATTAGCTCACGCCGCTTCGATGGCGGTCGCTGCCAAACCAGGTCAGGTCTACAACCCCCTTTTCCTCTACGGAGGTGCTGGAATGGGTAAAACCCACTTGCTGCAAGCAATCGGTCACCATTTGTTGACCACACAGCCTCAGCTCAAGGTCGTCTACGTCACCTGTGAACGCTTCACCAACGAGTTCATCCAAGCCGTCCGCAGCGGTCGCGCTGGCGAATTCAAAGATCAGTATCGAACTGCGGATGTTCTCCTTATCGACGACATCCAATTCCTAACCGGCAAAGAACAGACGCAGGAAGAGTTCTTTCACACCTTCAACACACTCCACCAGAACAACAAGCAGATCATCATCGCGTCGGACCGCCCACCACGCGACATTCAAACGCTTGAAAGCCGTCTCCAATCTCGCTTCGAATGGGGCATGATGGCCGACATCTCGAAGCCAGACTTCGAAACCCGCGTTGCCATTCTTCAAGCCAAGTCCCGTGAAAAACAGTACGCACTCAGCACCGATCTCCTTCACTTGATCGCCGGCGCCATTCAGTCCAACGTCCGCGAACTCGAAGGCGCGCTCAACAAGATCATCGCCTACCACCAGTTCAAGAACCTGCTGCCAAGTGCTGAATCAGTACAAACGCTGCTTCAGAGTTTTGGCCCAACGATCGCGAAGCGCACGGTCACTCCACGCAGCTTGATCGAGATCGTGACCGCCTACTACGACATTCGTCTCGACGATATTCTCGGCAAGAGTCGCGAACAACGCTTCGCTCTTCCCCGTCAGATCGCGATGTACTTGCTCCGCGAAGAAACCAAGTGCTCGTATCCATCGATCGGCCATCACATCGGCGGACGTGATCACACAACGGCGATGCATGCCTGCGACAAGATCGGTGGATTGGTCAAAACGGATGAGCAGTTGAAGCGAGATCTTGGAGTGATCCGTGAACGTCTCTACTCGACCAGCAACGCTTAACAATTCAGCAAACGAGCAACGCAAAACGATCGAGCTGAGCTCGATCGTTTGTTTTTATTGAAAACAACAACGCCGCCGGAACGAGGTTGTTGCCGACGGCTGTCGTAAAGAGTCCTCCTCTTATGTTGTAGAACGAGCCGTCGAAGGCGAAGCGATCAGCCGCCCTCGGGGCCCTTGCGGCTGATCGCCGTTCGGACCGACTGTCTGCGTGTGCCCTCCGCGAGGCCGACCATGTAGGCCCGGACCATGCCTTGCTCGATCGCCTGGAAGACGATCTGGAGCATGGCGGGGTCGTCAAGGTCGTTCTCTCCGTCTTCGCCGACGTGCTCGTGCACGTAGTGGAAGGCGCGCTGGGCCGTCACGCGCATCGGGTGGTCGCCGCTGCCCCCGGACATGTTGGTGAAGAGCGGGATCACGGTGATCGCTCGCTGGGCACCGTTGCCGTTATGGGTCGGGTTCGCGTTGAACGCCGCGACGGCCGTATCGGTACTCGAGGCGAGCACCGGCGCGATCGTGAACGGCTCGCCGATGCGCTCCTTCTCGTCGTAGTCCAGGCGCTTGATGAGCAGCGCCGCGTAGTGCGGTTGCCCGTCCCGCTCCCAGGTGTCCGGTCCCAGACGGTGACCGTACTTCTTGTTTCCTCGCTTCGTTCTCGTTCTCGGTTGCGCCATGTGCGCCTCCAGTCTTTCGCTCAAACGACGACATTCGCCGTTTGGTCCTCAAGGGACCTACCACTCTACTCTATTTTTAAGAAAAAAGCAAGTTTTAGCCCTTATTCTCAAGAGAGCGCCACATAATTTCAAACTGTTCCTTATGCATCTGAATAATGCTCTTGTTTTCGATGACGATGGCGAAAATCGGCGGGATGATTTGATGAACAACCACTCGCTGTGGTGTCACCACGAGATTTGTCGTGAGTTTAGTCTGTGATGGTAGAATACGGATCGTCTCGTTCAACGTTCGCTGAATACGCAGATGCTCACGGGCAATCGCTGAATCCTGAACCAACATGCGGATATTTATATTGAGTTTGGCTCGACGACGCAGAAAATCCAGGAAGTACTCCGGGTCCTGTTCCAGCCAACGTTTTAGATCACTCAGGATCAGATAGTCCTGATGCGGTTTGATATCACGAATCAACGACTCGTAGACACCTTTGACGGCATCTAAGCCTTCATAGTACTTCAGCGAGCTCGCTTCACCCGTAAAATTATAGAGGGCCTCGAGATCAGGCAGCGCGCGTTGAAGCTTCTCTCGCTGCTGCACTAGTAGCATCTCAATCTGACTCGGAGGGGCGGCGACTAAACGTTTCTTAAACCCTTTCACTTCCATACTCATTAACCCGCGCTGCTTCAATTCTTCCGTGATCGTGTAGAGCGTTGTGCGTTTAATCCCCGTCTCCGCCGCCAATTTCACAACCGTCGTCGGCCCCAACGCTAAAGCTGCCAAATACGTGAGCGCTTCCGCTTCCCGTAGGCCGATTTCTATTAAAAGTTTGGTGAGTTGAGCTTTCGTCATTTCTTTGTCGATTTTTTCGACAGAAGCATTCTAGTCTCAAGCGATTTAATTATCAACAGTTTGTTCTTTCTATCCACAGAGTTGTCGACAGTTGTGACAAGTCATGTGTACAGATCTAGGGTACTTGTGGAGGATAAATGGACAATCGACGAACCGTGAAACGTGAACAGCTCCTACTCTTATTGGATCAGCTGCAGCGCGGTGGATCCAATCCGCTCTTCGGCGAGTGCCTGCGCACGTGGCGCAAAGAGCTCGGGCTAGAGCCATCTGCATTTGCGCGACACCTCAATGTCTCCGCACAAACCGTCTTCCGTTGGGAACGAGGCTTTTCTCTCAACGCTCAACAAGAACTTCGTTTGCGCGAGGTGATTGACGAGCTCGAGGGCGTGAAGCCGGCAGGTCGTGTATATGAAGGTGCCCCTACCCAGGTAGAGGTGCGGGTCGCTCTCCCCATCAACCAGCCCCAGCAAGCCGTCCAAGATCTCACCGAGTTCATTCTTTCCCATCCTACCCTTAGACTCCTTGGGATCACCCTCAAGTAGCCCAAACACCCGTCCCACCAGCAGCCACTCTGCCAACCTGGACGGGTGTGCTGCTATCTACGCGGGATTCCTGACTTATCCCCCGTTTCATCCCCAAGTTTCGTTGTCGGTGGATATCGTTATCCCCGTTTTCCCACAGCTGAACTCACAGGGTTACGCGCATGTTCATAGCTATCCGCATAAGCCGGTGGACTCGCTGCGGGTTCTTTTGGGATAAGTCGCCCTCTTCCAATCTGACCCCAACTCCTCACAGCGACTCCCCAGGGTTACCAGCAGAACACCGGGATAAGTGTTCATTGATTATCGGCATGGTTAAGCCTTAATCTGACTTTCCCACACCATCCACAGACCTTATTGTTATTATCATTGTTTTCTACACTCTATACCCCTAAGATAACTGACATATGGTTTGTACCTGCACCCAAGAGAATCTCCTCCAAGGACTCTCGCTCGTCGGACACATCGCTGGGAAGAACGCGAACCTCCCGATCTTGGCGAATGTCTTGATCCAAGCCGAGGGGGGCCAGCTTCGCATTTCAACGACAAACCTTGAGATGGCGATCTCGGTGATCGTTCGTGGACGCGTCGACCAACCGGGTGAGTACACGGTCCCAGCCAAACTCTTCCAAGAGTACGTTTCTCTTTTGGGTGAAGGGAAGGTTGAACTCAGTCTTACGAATGATGGACTCGAGATCAAAGCGGATGGAAAGGTTACAAATATCAAAGGAATCGCAGCTACCGAATTCCCACTCATTCCAAAGCTTACGAAGGGTGGTGCGTATCAACTAGAGGTTGAGCCGCTTCGCCAAGCGCTTCAGCAGGTCGGCTTCTCTGTCTCTACGTCAGACTCTCGCCCCGAGCTTGCGGGTGTCGCTTGCTACTTCCATACCGCCGGAGGACCGGGCACGCTCATGTTGGCCGCGACGGACTCCTATCGGTTGTCAGAACGAAAATTAAACTTGGTCGCTGGTGGCAATCAGGCTGAGACCAAATGCATTGTCCCCGCTCGTGCAGTTCAAGAAATCGTCCGTATTCTCGCGAGCTACAAAGATGATGTAGCGATGCCAGAGAAGATCGACTGGACGATGGCCGAGAATCAGTTGGCGGTTTCGTTTGGATCGGTTGAGTTGGTCTCACGCTTGATTGAAGGCAGCTTCCCAGACTATAAGCGCATCATTCCAACGCAATTCCGCACCCATTGCCGTGTAAAACGCACCGAATTGATGCGCGCGATCCGCGCGTCGTCGCTCTTCTCGCGCCAAGGGATCTACGATGTGAAATTTGAAATGGCGACAGATGGTTCGCTTACGGTTTCTTCTTCCGACACGGGAACCGGTGCGCATCGCGCAACGCTCCAAGCGGTCGTCGAGGGTGAATCGAATAAAGTGACGTTGAACTTCAAGTATGTAAACGACGGTCTGGCGGCGATGGATACCGATCAGGTGACTTTGAGCGTGATCGACTCGATGAACGCCGTGGTGGTCCGTCCAGAGGGTCGAGAGGGCTTCCAGTACGTGGTCATGCCTATCCGTCAGTAACGAATCGCTAGAAATGAAGCACGGGCCCGGATGCGCGAGAGAGTTCTCGGCTTCCGGGCCCGTTTTGGGCCTCACGTTCTTCGACTACCGCGCGGCGTCGGGAAAGGCACTGCGCAGGCAGGCCTCGCGCGTCTCGCTCGGATCGCAGCAGACGCCGACGGTGTTGCCGTTGCCGGCGTCTGCGTCGGTCACACAGATCGGGGTCTGCTCGGGCCCACAGGGGCGCGTGATCGTGGGGCCGCCGTCGGCTCCGCAGCGGAAGCGGATCGCTCCGCCGCCCACGGGTTCGATCTGGGCGCACGCGCCCATGAGAGACAGGAGGCCGGCCATGATGGTCATTCGCAGGTTCATCGACGAAATCCTTGGGCGGATGCCCGGTTGCGGGGGTGTAGAAACGTGAAATCTGAATCGGGAGTGATTACCCGAGAGGTGGAACGAGCGGAATCCCATGGTTATGCGCTTTTCGCAGCTACGGGACCAACTAGTATGCCAAAATCCCAGGAAAAGTCAATCTCCTGGGATCGTTGAGCTCTGAATTGTCCTAGAATGCGCCGGTTCCGCTGGTGTTGAACAAGGCGTCGATCGTGTTAATGCCGGTATCACCCATCGGTGTCGGCGTGGTTGGGCTGGCGGTGAGGTAGTTAATCGCGACACTCCCTTCGCCGCGGTTTCCGACATCGTCGATCGCAACCACGGTCAGTGTGTGTCGTCCGGCGGCGAGATCTTGAGGCAGAATGACGCTGAAGCTAGCAGCGTTGGCGCTTCCGATGACTTGTCCGTTCAAGAGGATCTCATACATCTGAATCATGCGCGGTGTCATGGTCGAGACCTGGACGGGTAAGATGCGAGAGTTGATGGATTCCTCGCTGTTTGGGGCAAGAATCGTGAGCGTTGGCTGCATCTCCGGTGTGTGGAGGTTGTCTTGTTCGGTTGGAATGGGGCCGAACTGGGTACTGGTTGAGTTACTCGTCCAGAGTTGGACGGCTTTCTCCCAATTTTCGAACTGCGGATCGGAGGCGGGATTGCTCGGTGGATCGCCCATTGGATCATCCTTGTCTAAGTAGTAGAGAATCTCATGTGGGAGGAAGTACGTCCGTTCCTCGACGAGCTCCGGTGGAGTCTGCTCGCTCGCCAGGTAGCCGGTTGATTTTACAACCTTCACTCTCTGCATAAAGGCGGTTCCAAGTAGGGCGGCGCGATCGGTGGTTGGAGCGTCCGGCGCTTTGAAGCGTTCGATCGGCATCGTCTTTGTGACCTGCTTCATGTAGTTTCCCCAAATAGGAGCAGCGACCACGGAGCCATCAGCACCGCGACTCATTTCTTTCCCATCGCTATTCCCTACCCAGACAACCGTTGCCAAGTTCGGGGTGAAGCCAATGGTCCAGGCATCGTTGAAGTTGTTGGTGGTTCCGGTCTTGGCCGCAACGGGTCGATCAGGAAGGGTTAGATAATTACGAGCAGCTGGACTGAAGACGAGGGCTCGAGCTTGGTTGTCTGTCATCACATCGGCTAAAAGACGTGCCGCCTGACTTTCGATGACGCGCGTCCCCTCGCTTTGTTTCCATTCTTGGAGCACTGTCCCATCGTGATCTTCAACTTTTAAGATGTACGAGACAGGCATTTTGACACCGTCGTTTGCGAAAGTCGCGAACGCGGATGCGTGTTCGATCGGCTTCACTTCTCCGCCGCCGAGTGCCAGCGACAAGCCGAAGCGACTTCGATCCCCTAACGTGGTGTAACCCAAGCGATCCGTGAAATCGAGAACGCGGCTTAAGCCAACGAGATATAGGGTTTTTACGGCCGGCGTATTCAATGAGTTCTGAAGAGCTGTTCGCATCGTCAGCGGTCCGCGTTGTTTTAGGTCGTAGTCATGCGGTGTGTAGTTTCCGCTATCAGTACGGAAGACGGTGTCGACATCCCAAATCATGGTTTGCGGGAGATAGCCACGAGCGAAGGCTAGTGCGTACACGATCGGTTTGAAGCTGGAGCCTGGCTGACGGGCGCGGGTTGTTACATTCACCTGACCATCGATTTCATCGTCGTTGAAATCTTTGGAGCCAACCATCGCGAGCACCTGACCGGTCTTTGGATCAAGCGAAACAAGCGCCGCGTTTGTAAACTTATAGGCTTTGCCGCGCGCTTCGACGCCTTTCACAACTTCCTGCTCTCCCACCTGCTGCTTATCCCAATCGAGGGTCGTGATGACTTTGAGTCCGCCTTCTTCTGTCCGTTTTAAGCCGTAGGTTTCCACTAATTGCGACCGAACTTCCATGACGAAGTGCGGAGCCTTGAGCGAGGTGTAGGTTTTTGGTTTGAGCTTATCGAGGGTCGTGATCTTCTTGGCGGCTTCCGCCTCGTCTTTGGTTATGTATCCGCCGTCGGCCATCTGATCCAAAATATAATGCTGACGCACAACTAAACGTGGACGGTTATCGCCACGCGTACCGGTTCCATAGGGAGAGTAGAGGTCAGGCGCTTGCGGAATGGCGGCGAGCAAGGCGGCTTCGTCGAGCGTCAGATCTTTGGAAGATTTACCAAAGTAC
Organism: uncultured Gammaproteobacteria bacterium; assembly: GCA_964598725.1. Taxonomy (GTDB): domain Bacteria; phylum Patescibacteriota; class Patescibacteriia; order 2-12-FULL-60-25; family 2-12-FULL-60-25; genus JAGOTP01. Next base: position 78,721 of record CAZRCW010000001.1, read on the forward strand.
GACTGAGCAGCAGATTCAATACCGTAGATCGTTGGACCGTAAGGAATCTCATTGAGATACAACTGGAGAATTTGGTCCTTGGAATAGGTTCGTTCGATTTGCAGCGCCAAGACCAACTCCTTTGCTTTGCGCATGATCGTCTTGTCGTTGCTCAAAATCGCATTCTTCACGAGCTGTTGAGTGAGTGTCGAGGCGCCTTGAGACAGCTGACCTTTGGTCACGTTGGCAATGGCTGCACGTAGAACGCCTTTCCAGTACACGCCATGATGTTGGTAGAACTGACGATCCTCAATCGAGATCGTCGCTTGCTGCATGATCTTTGGAATATCTTCAATCTTCACGAGTGTGCGCTTTTCATCGCCGTGCAGCTCGTACAAAAGTGTCTGACCGGTCCGATCGTAGATTTTCGTCGACTGAGGGATGTCTCGGGTCGACAACGTATCTGGATTTGGCAGATCGCGACTGACCCAAGCTAAGAAAATTGTGAAACAGAAGACTCCAACCGCCCCCACACCGACACAGACGAGCAAGGCTTTCTTCAAAAAACGCCAAAGTCGCCCTCTCCGGTCACGGCTGGGCGATTCCGAGCCCGGTTTGGGCACAGAGCGGAATGTGGGGGCGAATCGGGCAAGGGGCATAGACAGAAATTTGGCTAATGTAAGCGTAAAAATAGTGTACTTCCGTTGACAAAAACCTGCAAATGTGATATGGTACGAGCCTCCAAGAGCCCGAACAGGGCTTTTGTTGTAACCAACCTATGAACACGATTCCTTCTTCGGAGGGTGCTAAACGCCCTTTGAACCAGGTGATCCTTTCTGCCATTTTTGCCCTTTCCCTCGTTATTTCCCCGATTCGTGTGGCGAACGCCCAGGTCGTGGCAGATAACGTCATTGAAACCGACACGGAGCTCGTTACCAGCACCCCAGCAACGGATGAAGCGGCTGATGCTGACAAGCGTTCGGAGATCGGTGAAGCGGCCGTTCTTGAGGTCTTGCCTCTCGATACGCGTCCAGCGATCAAAACGTATTCGATTGCCATGACGGCCTATAACTCAGAGCCTGGACAGACCGACGACTCGCCATTTACGACGGCCGACGGTTCGCAGGTTCGCGACGGGATCCTTGCGGCAAACTTTCTCCCCTTTAACACGAAAGTCCGCATCCCTGAGCTCTTCGGTGACCGTGTGTTCGAGGTTCATGACCGCATGAACCAGCGCTACACCCTTCGCGCTGACGTCTGGATGACCAGTAAGAGCGACGCGCTCAAGTTCGGTCTCAAGCGTAACGTGAAGATCGAAGTCATCGAAATGGGTGACAACAGTAAGACTCAGTGGAAACGTATCGCCCAGGAAAACGCCCTCAAGCGTACCGTGAAATAATCGGCTCCTAGGCCCGGTTCCTTCGTCCAGGCATGGACCGAAAACCCTCCCACCCGGAGGGTTTTCTGTTTCCCACCCTTGATCGACTTTCCCTTCCCGAATCCCCCATCCTTTGCTACGATCCGATCGCGTTAGACGAGTCTACGTTTCTCTTGGATGGGTTGTTTTCCTATCCCCCTTGCGCAGCGTAGCGGAGCAAAGCGCAGGCAGTGCGTAACCTGCAGTGAACCAAGTAGCAACTTGGCGAACGGAAGGTGGAGCACTAAGCCGAGCAAGGCGTGGTAGCCAAGTGGTAAGGCACGGGTCTGCAAAACCTGTATTCGTGGGTTCGATTCCCACTCACGCCTCCAAACAAAAAGACCCGTCGAAACGGGTCTTTTTGTTTGTGTTTGGCCGCTATTCCCCGGCCCTTTGGCGTGCTACGCTCAGGCCATGAAACGTCGCCTGTTTATCCTCGATGCGAACGCGCTTTTACACCGCGCTTGGCATGCGCTTCCTCCACTAACGTCCCCTTCCGGACAGATCGTGAACGCGGTGTATGGCGTAGTGAATATTTTATTGAAGCTCTTGGAAGAGCATAAGCCAGACTCGCTCGTCGCTTGTTGGGATACCAAGGCGCCTACGTTCCGACACGAGGCGTATGTTGAGTATAAAGCGCAGCGCACCAAACAACCGGACGAACTGTATGCACAGATTCCACTCATTCAACGTGCGCTTACGCTCCTGGGCGTAGACTCTTTTTCGTTGGACGGGTATGAGGCGGATGACTTAATCGGAACCATTGCGATCGCTGCAGCGAAAGACGATTGGGAGGTGACGATCGTGACCGGTGATCGTGACGCGTTCCAATTGATCGGGCCGCATGTCTCTGTTTTGACGTTCAAGAAGGGCGTAAGCGAAACAGTATTGTATGACGAGAAGCTGTTGCAGGAAGTCTTTGGACTGAATCCAGAGCAGTTCTTGGAATATAAAGTGTTACGCGGTGATCCATCCGATAATATCCCAGGCGTAAAAGGGATCGGTGAAAAAGGCGCGACCGAACTTCTGCAAACCTACGAATCATTGGAAGGGATCATGAAAGCCGCGCACGACTCAACCACAAAGATGGGAGTATCGATGCGGCAGAAGTTGTTAGGCGCTGAAGCGGAACTTCCAGGTCTGCGTGATCTTGTGACCATCCGTACGAACGTTCCATTGAACTGGACGTTGGAATTACTAGCCGATCACCCACTCGATTCGGATGCCTGGCGTTCATTCTTGCAGGAGATGGGCTTTAATACGTTATTGAAACGTTCCTTCGGCGCTGCTGCGAAGAGTAAGGCAGGAAGTAAGACGGTGACTGTTGAAGAAGCCACAAACAACTCAGCGACTGAAGCCAAAAAAACCAAAGCTCAGACGGGAACGTTCACTTCTTCGATCTTGGTCGAAGTGATTGCGAAAGATGCGAGCGATGCCAAAAAGAAATTATCAGCGCTGAGCACATCGGATGAGATGGTGTTGTTGGTGCTAGAAGAATCAGCCGATTCGTTGTTTGGAAATGAAGCATACGGAATTGCGTTGGCTGATCGTCAGACGTGTCTCGTTCTTCGTCAGTCGGAGTTGAAGACGGCGGCAGTGCAGACCGCATTGGATGAGTTGTTCTCAAGTGATCTGCGATTGATTGCGCATGACGCGAAGGCGGTCATGCATAGCTTGAAGAAGCTTGGCCTCACGCCACCAAAACAATGGGCGGCAGATGTTTTATTGGCTGGGTATCTTCTCAGCGCTGGTGACCGCATGTTCACGCTCAACGATCTTGCTGCGCGTTATGAACTTAACGTGCTGTCTGAGCGTCCGACGCCAGCCGCAATGGCCAGCCTGATCCGCGCCTTGAATGAACGACAGAAAACGGAGCTGAAGGAAGCGAGCTTGGACAAGGTACTGCAGGACTTCGAACTACCGCTCATTCCAGTACTCTTCCGCATGGAATGTCTTGGTATTCTGATTGATCGTCCGTATCTTGCGGAGCTGTCGACAGAACTCGCTCAGGAAAAACGTCGCTTAGAAAAAGAGATGCAAGAAGCGGCTGGAACGACCTTCAATCCAGCTTCGCCGAGCCAGTTGGCGGACGTCTTGTTCACGCACTTGAATCTGCCAACCAAAGGCATCAAGAAAGGAAAGACGGGGTACTCGACGGCCGCCTCTGAACTCGACAAATTACGCGGCCTACATCCGCTGGTTGAGCAGATCGAATCGTACCGCGAGGTCAGTAAGTTGCTTTCCACCTATGTCGATCCATTGCCAACGATGACAGATGAAGAAGGACGTATTCATACAACGTTCCAGCAGGCAATTGCTGCGACCGGTCGTTTGTCCTCGATTGATCCGAACATTCAGAACATCCCAATTCGTACAGAGATCGGACGTCGCATTCGTCATGCCTTTGTCGCAGCTCCCGGATATACACTTCTATCGTGTGACTACTCGCAGATTGAATTGCGCGTTGTTGCAGCACTTGCGAACGATACGCGTATGAAGCAAGCCTTTGAAGCCAGTCATGACATTCATACCGATACCGCCTCGGCTATTTGGAACGTTCCGTTAGCGGAAGTCACGAAAGAACAGCGCCGCATCGCCAAAGCGATCAACTTCGGGATTATCTTCGGCCAAGGCCCACACGGGCTGTCTCAGGTTGCTGGTATTAGCTACGCCGAAGCCAAGCAGTTCATCGAGACCTACTTCACGGTCTATCAAGGCGTAAAGACCTTCATGGAGGCAACCAAGACCTTTGTACGCGCGAACGGTTACGCTGAAACACTCTTTGGCCGTCGTCGTCAGTTTCCGGACATTCAATCCCCACTGCCGCAGCTGCGCGCCCAAGCCGAACGTATGGCGATCAACATGCCAGTGCAAGGAACGGACGCTGATTTGATGAAGCTCGCGATGATTGAGGTCGATGCGCTGCTTCCATCTATTTCACCCAAAACGCGCTTGCTGCTTCAAGTACACGATGAATTGGTGTTCGAAGTTCTCCCAGAAGAAGTTGAAAAAGTCGCAAAAATCGTCAAAGAAACCATGCAAAACATTCGTGATATCGGTGTTCCTATTTTGGTCGAAGCCAAGTCCGGTGATCGTTGGGATGAGATGCGGCCGCTCACACTCAAGTAAGTATGTTGATCGCCTGCATCGGACCGGACTTGTATCGCGCACTTGAAAAAGCACGTGAGCTTGAGGCTGCGTTCCGACAGAAATACGACCAAGAAGGCTCAAGTGTTGAAACGTTACACGCGGATGGAACTGAGCTCATTGATGAGATCATCGAGCGTGTAAACACGGTCAGTTTGTTCACGCCGCGTCGTTTTTTGCGCGTGCGTGATCTTCTCAAGAACTGTCCGAAGGGCCGTGTCGGTGCACTCGAGAAGGCCCTGTCCGTTGATCCGGAAAATGTGATCGTCGTCACGGTTGAAAGCGAACTTCCAGCGGATGCGACTATGAAAGTCGTTGCAACGATTCCTAAATGGATTCGCTATGACTTTGATCGTTTAGATGTGCGATCGTTTGAGACTTGGATTCGTGAGCGTGCGAATGGATTGAAATGCCCTCTTACGGATACACAGGTAAAGCGAATCGCTGAGCTCGCGCAAGGTGATTCCTGGCAGGCAGGATTGTTGGTGCTGCAGGCTGCTTCGGGAGTTGATTTGAGTGCTTCGGGACAGGTGCAGGATAAAACGGAGCGCAGTGTCTACGATTGGGCAGATGCGTACCTTAAACAAGATCCAGAATGGCGGGCAGCCGTTGAGCGTATCGGTCCAGACGCGCTTCTCTACCCCTTTCTTTCACAATTACGGTCTTACCAACGTGTACGCTCAGGTCAGGACAGTGGAGTCCCCTCGTTTGTTGCTCGCAAGTTGAAAGGCATTCCGTCTAAAGACACGGAAGAACGCTATGCGCGTCTGCTGGAAGCGTTGATGATGCAGCGCCAAGGCTATTTGCGGGAAGATGAGTTGTCAGCGCTGTTCTAAAACAAATGAAGAATAGAAAACACCCTGAACCGTTTGGTCCAGGGTGTTTTTGAAAGCTTATTTCTTTGCTTTCGCAACCAGTTTGAAAGCGCTCGCGATTTTGCGTTGCGCGTTGTTGCCATGCAAGACATGCGTCTTGGCCGCTTTAGCCAAGATCTGCTGAAGCTTGCTGAGCGTTTCTTTCGCTTCTGCGGCTTTGCCGTCTTTCACCAAGTCGGTGAGCGAGCGGGTCAAGTGCTTCATGTGAGTCTTCAAACGAAGATTCTTGGCAGCACGCTTGTGGTTCTTGCGAAGATCTTTGATGGCAGCTTGCTTGATTGGCATAGGAAGATGACGCGAAGGATAGCGAAATTCGGTCCTCGAGTCAAATGATGGTATACTTCTGATCGTTCGCGGCAGATTTTAGGAGATGTTGAAGAGGGGTTCCATGGGCGCATGATAGAAAACCTCTATTTTAACATTGTGCGACACATGAGACGAAGGATGTAGGATAGGTTGGATGAGCGCCTATTTTTGGAGTGTAGAGCAGGTCGTTTGACAGTCGCGGTCAGCTCTTCTACTCTTCCAGCACAAATGAATACGCCTATACGAATGTTTTACGACACATGTCCCCATAGTTCAATAGGAAGAACAAGGGCGTCCTAAGCCCTCTACAGGGGTTCGAATCCTCTTGGGGGCACCAAGAATCTACGTTCCACGTGAAACAAATTATGGGCTGGTAGCTCAGTTGGTAGAGCGCTGCATTCGCATTGCAGAGGTCAGGGGTTCGACTCCCCTCCAGTCCACCATACAAAAACCACTCGAAAAGAGTGGTTTTTGCTTTTCAATAAACAAAAGAAGGTTTTTAAGGGTTGGTTTAGCTTTAATCTAGGGCCTTCAAAGTGTACGGGTAGACTTGTTTGTGAAAGACAGCGCTAACCTTTAAAACACGAAAGTTGTTGTTGTTGTTGTTGTTGTTGTTGTTTGAGTTGTGATGAAGCACTAGCTTTTGGTTAGGGGTCATTGTTCGTTAAAGAGATTATCCTGTCTATAAACTTACGCACTGGTCTTTGAATCAGTGCGGGTTGTAACCAGTGCTTGGCTTGGTGATAAGAGTTGGGAAGGCGTTTAGTAATCGTCATGTAAATTTTCTGAGCAGAGAGCTTTGGCTAAAGGTTGTATGTATAGAGAAGTACGACATGTTGGTTTTGAAAACGGATGGTATGAAAAATTCTGCATAAGCACTCAGGTCAGATATAGGTATACGAAAGCTTCAGATGGTCTATGCTCTAGTCATAGCCACGGCCCCGATTCAGCGAATGTTTCGATTTTGACCTACTCACTGTTGGCGTGGAGAGTGTTTCATGTGGAACGATGAAATTTATACATTAAGTCAGATGCACTCAATAAAGGTACTCAGCTCCTTGGCGAAGGCGAGTTTCGTAAAGGTACTAAAAAACGTTTCTAGATAATTACTAGCCGGTAGTTGAGGTGAGGTCTAAGATCTTCGTCTGTTTAGATGGGTATCTGTTTCATGTGAAACGAACTGACAACGAAAAGTCGGTGATACCGTTCAATCCACCCTTCGTATTTAGGACGAAGTTATTCACTTCTGCATCAATTTTGAATCTATCCACAGAAGGCATACTCAAAAATAACAGGTTTCTCTAGGTAATACACAGATATCCCTAGCTGTGAACAACTTATACACAATTTACTAACATACCCCCTAAATATATTTTACGACACTTAAAAAACGGCTTAACCATTAAGAGATAGGCGATTGTGTATAAAATGGGATAAGTTTTTAAAGAATGATCGAGTCATAGACGGTAGAGAATCGAGTCACGGACGTAGACGGGAAAAACCAGTATACTGAGCACATGAAGTTATTTTTGAGTTTTGTTTTTGTCCTCTGCTGTCTTGTTCTTGGTGTATGGCGCGCACAGGCTATGTCGAGTACCAACTACTCGATCACTTGGGATAACGTGAACATGGGTGGTGATGAGCTCAGCCAGAGCACGCACTTTCAATTGAGTGATTCACTGGGGCAGACGGATTCGGGCCCATCGAGCGGCGGATCGTATAGCGTGAACGCAGGGTATCGGAGTGGAACACCCCTTTCGACCTTGGCCTTCGCGGTTTATGGTCAGTCGACAACGACGGTTGCTGCTTATACGACATTTGCTACATCGACCTCAAAGTATGTTGTGGTCGCTTCGGCGGCTGGATTTGCTCCAGGCGACTATGTTGCTGTGGCGGAAAACCAAGGCTACAACGCGCGGGTAGTCGTAGGACGAGTGATCGGTATTGCTGGAGACATCCTCACGGTCGATTCTTGGTCAGATGAGAATAGTATTCAGGCATACAACCCTGCTGGAGGCGATGATTTCGTCTATCGGCTCTCTGAGAGCGAGAAGATTCGCTTTGGAACATTGACTGTGGGCGCTGAGAACCTGTCTTTGTTGGGTGGCTCCGTGTTTTCCTCTGCGACGAGCGGTTATACGGTCTACGTCCATTCAGATGGTGATCTTCGGAACGTGACAGACACCATCCCAGCCGTAGCGGATGGAAGCGTTTCGAGTAATGCCGACGAGTATGGGGTCGAGGCGATTGGGTTACGAGCGATCTCTCCAGGTACGGACGTCGCGCTGACCACGACGCAACAACCGATGTTCACACGGACATCGCATGAGCTGACGCCTGAGCGTTTCGCAATGTTGTATAAGGTAGGAGTTACATCGGCAACGCCGGCTGGCGACTACGGACAGATCGTCTATTACACCATTACAGCCAACTACTAGTATGTTTCGTTCTTGGACACGTCTTTTTTTAAGCGGTCTTACGGCTCTTGGTCTAAGCCTTTGTTTAGCACCTTCCGTTCAGGCACTTGGTTTGTCCCCGTCGATCTTTGAAGAGCAGATTTTACCTGGACAATCTAAAATCTTGGAGCTCACGCTGATCAACGATGAGTCGCAACCGGTACGTCTTCAAGCGGGTGTGCAAAAGTTTCTTCCATTGGGGAGCAATGGTCAACAGCGGTTTTTACCAGAGACAGATGTGGTGGGCGTCCCTAGTTGGACGACGGTTGGGGTGACGAATCAGGTTCTACAACCGGGTGAAAAGCGAATCGTTCCCGTTCAAATCCAAGTACCAGCAGATGCACCGTTGGGAGGTGTCTATGAAGCGCTATTCTTTTCCGGCGTACCAACGGAACAGGCTTCGTCCGGCGCCGTCGGTGTTCAGTCGCGTATTGGAGCTTTGCTCCTCTTAACGATCGGTGATGCTCAAGTATCGAGACTGTCGCTTACGGATTGGCGTTTCACGCATGCGGCTTCAACCACGGATTCGTTGAGTGGTCAGGTATCAGTCACGCTTCGCAACGTTGGAACAACGCACGTCACACCACGAGGCGAACTTGTAATTCGCAACGGCTTCGGTGGAATCGTCCGCCACATCCCCTTGAATGGAGAGAATAGCCGTATTCTGCCGGCGAGCGAACGAACATTTGAACTTCCGTTCGGGATTCAAACGGAGCCTCAGAGCTTCGGAGGGCGGATCCGTTCTGAGCTGATTGCATTTGGATTGGGGGGTTACACTATCTCACTGGAGGGCGTGGAAGGTATTGCGAACGTACCTCCTTTAAAGTTGTACGTTTGGCCTTGGGCGCTTCTGTTGTTGGCGGTGAGCGTTGTTATCCTTTTGATTGGGGCCTTTAGAGTCTATCGACGGCGTTTAATTCGAGCGATGCAGACATCTTCTCGCTCCGTATGAACCGCTGGTTTCGCTTCTTGTACGTCTTCCTCTGTCTCGTTTGTGGCTTTGTTTGGAGTTCGGCCGCCCAGGCAACGGATTTTGGAATTCTCAACATCAACTTCTTTCGCCAGCAGGTGTCTACCACTTCGGATGTGGTATTCACTCTCCAGACACCAACAGGTATCAACGGACCTTCCATTACACTGGATATCTACTATCCGCTGGCATTTAATTTCAATGATATTACGGCAAGTGACATTCGAATGACATATGGTCCAACGACCGGTCTCGAAAGCACAGCGGTTATTTCGTCCGCAGAGGGACCAGGGGTTTGGGGCTATCATCTATTGAGTGGTCGGTTGCAGTTCGTTCCGCCAACGGATGCGGGTATTGGAACGATTCCTGCGGGAAGCAAGATTATTCTGACCATGGGAGGGACGGTTGGGACACATACGATTACGACGCCGGCAAGTCCAGGGGATTTTGAGTTCTTTATTGTGACGAACGCCGGGGACTTTGGTACAGGGCATGTTTTGATCCGTGGTCGTGATAGTTTAGAGGTTGTGGCGACAGTGGCTGCGGCCACCTCATCAGGAACAAGCACGCCGAGCACACCGCCAGGCGGCGGTGGAACATCAAGTGACCCTACGGATACAACACCGCCGATCATCCGTGGCTTACGGGCAGAAAATATCACGACATCAAGTGCGATGATTCGTTGGACAACGAACGAGCTATCGAATGGGATCTTTACCTACCGTTTTGCAGGTGCAAGCGGTGACCTTGGATCACGTACCGAGTCCGGAAGTGCGTTGATTCATGAAATTCCACTAACCGGTTTAGAACCTGGTCGATCGTATACTCTGCGCTTGAATGCATGGGATGCCTACTTCAATCGATCGCTCGTCGCAAGCCTGACCTTTAGCACCTTGGCAATGAATTCCGTTGTTCCAAGCCCACTCGTGATTTCGGGCGTTCGTGTTGTATATGTCGATGACCATCAAGTGATCATTGAATGGAATACAAATAAGGAGGCGAGTGGAGAGGTTCGATTGGAGACCACGCCTCTGATCATGGGTACCACCCCTTCGATCGCACGGACGCAGCGTCTTCAGCTGGCAGGTTTGGCGCCGCTTACGTCCTATTCATTTTTGGTGACTGCAAAGACGATGGAGGGTGAGACCGCGACCGTGCGTGGATTCAGTTTTACAACGACAGGCGATGTAACACCGCCGTCCAACGTTTCGAATTTTCGTGGAATCTATCAAGGGCCACCGAGTACGGTCACATTGCTTTGGAATAACCCAACGGATGCCGACTTTCAAGACGTGATCGTAACGCGTATAGATGTAGCGAATGGCAATTCTGTGCAAACGGTCTGTGTAACGGCAGGTGAATCGTGTGTGACGCAGCCGCCGGCCGGCGCCACGCGGCTGATGTATCGGATCGTGGCCCGTGATCGCGCTGGGAACGAATCGAGTGGATCAATCGCAACCGTTCAGGTACCTGTAACGCCGGTCATCGACCCACCGATCGTGACGACGACAACTCGCACCGGCACCGAACCGGCGCCCACCACTCAACCGACGGCTTCAACGACGCAACCGACTCTTCCAACGGGAACGGGTACAACAACCACGACGGATGTGCTTCCACCGATCCTTGTACCAACGACCACCGCTTCGACGGCGGAGCAACTGGTATTGATCCCGGAATTCTTTTTAACCGATACGATTCAGGCGAGCGTGAATGCGGAAGGGGTTCGATCGGTTCTTAGCGGACGAACGATCCAGATTCGTTTGCCAGTCGTCGGTACTGAAAGTTCGCTCAGCCAAGCTCAAATTCAGACAAGCGATGGCTCAATCTACCAATTTGCGTACCGGGATGCACTGGGGGCATTCGTTGCGGATCTGTTGTTGCCGCAAGAGACAGTCGATCCATCTATCCAGATTCAAGCCATTTCTGCCGACGGCAGGCGTTGGGAGGGGCGCTTTACTTTCGCTTTGGTTCAGGAAGGGCGGATCAGTGATGGGAGCGATCGGAATCGATCAGTTCCGGTTGCGCAAGCGAGCGTGGAATTGCTGAACGCTGATACGGGAGCAGCTATTCTTCGTACAGAGACGACAGAGAGCGGTCGATATGCGGCGATCGTTCCGAACGGGCGTTATCGATTGCGTGTCTATAAGGAAGGCTTACGACCTTACGATCAGCTGATTGATATTGAAAACAACCTGCTGGTACGTGACGTTCAGTTGCTGCGTGGGCTGCAACCGCTATCCGCAGCGATCGATACAAAGGCTCCATTAAGTCAAAATATCGCTGCCATCGGATCTGAGATCGCCTTAGCGGTACAGCTAGGACTCGAAGCAATTCGTCAGCCAGAAGTGCAGAGCGTGACCGAGAACGTCGCGGCTCCGGCGGCTGTTGTGGTGGCGGTGGGTGTGACGGCGATCGCGGTTGGTGGATTCAATTTGCTGAACTACCTTCAGTTTCTGTTCACGCAGCCATTCTTGCTTATCTATCGCCGGAAGCGCAAATCGTGGGGTGTGGTTTACAATGCGCTCTCTAAACAGCCGATCGAGTTGGCGGTGGTACGCTTGATGAAGCCTGGAACAAACTTCGCGCTCCAAACGCACATCACGGATGCCCAGGGACGTTTTGCCTTCTTCGTACCAGCAGGTTCGTATACGATTCAAGTCCAGAAGCCTGGGTATCAATTCCCGACGACCTATCTTAAGGACGAGAAGATCGATGTCGATTTGGTCGATCTGTACCATGGCGAAGAGATCAAGGTGACCGGTCCGGTGACGATCTCACCAAATATTCCCCTTGATCCGACAGCGAAGGAGGAGCTGCCAGCTGTTATTCAGAGACGGCAGCGTCTACGTAAGGTGCAATCGATTATCAGTTTAGGTGGACTGGTTGCTGGTTTGGTGGCGGTTGTGATTAGCCCAACGCCATTCGTGATCGGGATGGCGGTTTTTCAAGTCGCGCTCTATGGGCTGTTCCGTCGTCTGGCGATTCCGGCTCGACCAAAGCGTTGGGGAATCGTCTACGATACCGACGGGAAGCGTCCACTCGTCAAAACCGTCGTACGTGTCTTCGATAAGAAGTTCAACAAGCTACTCGAGACCCAGATCACGAATGCGGATGGAACCTACGGATTCTTTGCGGCTAAAGGACAGTACTATCTGACGGCTGAGAAGCCAGGCTACGAACGGTACTTGTCCGGTGAATTAGATCTGACGAAAGCCAAAGATACCTACATTGATCATCGATTCGCTTTGAAGCGAACTGCCAGTCCGACGAACTAATGCCCACAGCCTGTACCCAATTCATCCACATTCATGTGGATAACACAGGTTGTACACATGTGAACAAGTTAGAAATTTCGCTGGGTTATAAGGGAATGAAGGTATTCGAGAAAGTCGCCTACACTCTAGGAGATGGGACGCTCTTTACGCTCATGGCTCCTGATTGGGTCATCGCTCCTCTTCCAACTCCTTTTGTTGGCGGGGTTGATGCGGCCGGTTTCTGCCGCCGTCGGAGTGAACGAGCAATTTAATTACCAAGGGAAGCTGACCGATAGCGGAGGAGCACCGGTCGCAGACGGTGACTACTTGATGAAGTTCTCGCTGTACACGAGTTCTGTCGGTGGGAGTCCGTTTTGGACGGCAAGTGGAACAACCTCGGCTATAACGTCTATACCCGTGAGTGTGAATAATGGTCTGTTCACAGTCCGGTTAGGCGATACATCGGCGTCTGGACAGTGGCAGAATCCTTTGTCGAGTTCAGGTACGGAGTGGAACACGGATGGGTTATATTTGGGGGTGACAATTTCGGGAGATAGCGAGATGACGCCTCGTAAGCGTTTAACTTCGGTTCCGCAAGCATTTAATGCGATGCGTTTGCAGGGGATGGCGGCATCCGGCACCGCATTGAGCGGAGAATCGTTGTTTACCATTCGTCAGACATCAAATACCGCCGCAGCGTCGGATCGCTTTGCGTTGGAGGTACGCACCGATGGCATATCGACGACGTATGATAGTATCGCTCGTTTCGTGAATAGTTCAGGAACGGCCGTGATGGATGTACGAAGTGATCAGATCAGAGGTAATAAGAGACTCTTCGTTGTTGCGTCTTCGACGGATTCGCATGGTGTGTTCGAAGTGAGAGATGGTGGGGCGTTGTCGTATGGTCGGACTTGGGCAGCTCGTTTCAATACCTTGCTTGTAAATTCGGACATCACCGATACTACAACGGGGACAGCTGACTTCGTGTCCGTGTTCAAATATACGAACTCGTTTCAAAATGCCATTTGTTTAGATAACTCAGATACGGCTAGCACTTGCCGTCGGTATGCGGGCGCAAGTATGGTGGCCGAAGGGAACATTCAGGCAGCCGCCTTCAATACCGTCTCATTTGACTTGGCAGAGCGCTATCAGCTCACCGGTCCTGCTGAGCCAGGTGATGTTCTAACGATCGATCCGGAACATCCGATGTTTGTTCAGCGAAGTCCGGGGATTGCCTACGATCCAAAGATCGTTGGTATCGTCTCAACGGCTCCGGGTGTCGTCTTAGGTGATGAAGGAGAGGCTATTCTGGCCTTATCAGGCCGCGTGCCAACCAAGGTGTCAGCCATGAACGGAGCGATTGCAGTAGGCGATGTACTTACATCTTCGCCTATTCCAGGAGTTGCTATGAAGGCGACTGCGCCAGGGCGCATCATTGGGTACGCACTTCAAGCCACCGCCACGACGGGTACGATCGAAGTCTTTGTAAAAGTTGGCTATGACGCAGGATCGTTCTTACAAGCGGAAAATGGCCAAGCTATAGCTAAGGGAAATCTAGTGATGGACGCCCAGGCGCCGGCCACCGCTAGTACATCGAGCGATTCCTGGGGTATTACCTGGCGCGGGAATGTGTGGGACGGTGTTCAATCGGTAAAAAATGAATTCAGCTTGTTGAATAAGGGTCTAGATGGAGGTCGCTCAGCGCTTAGTCTCATCATGGGGACCTCAACCCTCTGGTCGGTTGATAACGAAGGGAGCGCTCGTGTCGCAAAGGATCTCTTCCTTGGGGGTCGTTTCTTCCCAGCGACTCGTTCAGGTGTGCAATCAGATAAATACATTTTCTTAGACGATACCGGCCCAGCTTCATCGACCTACATCGCAACCAATGCGGACGGTTGGCAGGCAAATACGTCGTACGATTTCGCAGAACGTTACTATTCGCCGGAGCAACTTGAACCGGGAGATGTTGTGGTGTTGAGTCAGCGTGGGCAGTTCCATGTACAGCGTTCGTTGACGGTGGATGATGTTCCGGTTGGAATCGTTTCGACTCGTCCAGCGTTCGTCGCTGGAGCCCCAGCGCCGGATACCTACCCGATCGCCTTAGCGGGGCGTGTACCAACCAAAGTCTCGACGATGAGTGGTTCGATCGCGATCGGTGATCCACTTGCGCCATCAACGTTGCCGGGGGTCGTTGTGAAAGCCACGAAGGCGGGCCCAATCGTTGGCTACGCACTTGAGACGTATACATCTGATGTTCCGGGAAAGATTGAAGTCTTTGTGAACGCTGGCTGGTGGGGTGGGGCGGCTCAGATGACTGAGACACGTACGAATAACAGCGCAACGATCGAAAGTTCAACGGAAAACGCGCTGCCGAAATCGTATCAAGGTGTCGCCCGTATCCTCGCTGGAGCGGTCAAAGTGAAAGTGACGCACCCTTCGCTAGGCACGTTCCCACTTATCCAGGTAACCCCATACGGCAAGGTTGATACGCAGTGGTGGACCGACAATTCGTCCGATCATGGCTTTCAGATCGTCTTGAAAGAGCCATTGAGCCACGATGTAACCTTCAGTTGGCGCGCCGAAGAGATGCAACCGACGGATGACCAACTATTCCAGTCAGATGATCAGACCGTTCAGTGGGATATTCATACTGGCCAACCAGTTCTGTCGAGCGGGGGAGGAATACAGACGCAAATAGAGACGTTACCAGACGTAACGTCTACCCCAACCATCACACCTTCTGTTCCAGTCGATACGGCTTCAAGCACCCCTGTTGAATCGACGCCTACAGATCCTGAAACTCCAAGCGAGCCGGTGACACCAGCTCCGGTGGAAGAGCCGGGAAGTGATGAGTCAACGGTTCCGGTGGTTGAGCCAAGCGTAGAACCGACAGCCGAGCCCTCTCCAACGCCGATTATTGAGTCCGTACCGGTCGAAACGCCTCCAGCATCGAGTTAAAAATGGTATACTGCGGCTATGCCGCGTTCTTTGACCGCTCTTTTGTCGGAGTCGTTTCCTCGTCGCTTGCCGAGCGCCTGGCGTTTCGGTTGGCGGCTGACGCTCGCGTATTGGATGGATTGGCTGCTGACCGCCTTGTTGTTTGTCTTACCCTGGTTCGCGATTTCCACCTGGTACGATTCGGTAGAGTTGCCGCGCGCGTTGTTGGTCGTTGGAGCGATCTGCATTTGGCTGGTGCTGCGAGGCGCTTATTCGATTTTTGGAGATCTGCCACAGGAAAATGGAACGGCGACCGTTCGTTATTGGTCGCCGTTTTCACTTTGGATCGGAGCATTAGGTCTTGCGTTCAGCGCAGCTTGGCTCGCCGCCGGGCATTTGGCATTTGGGTTCCTTGGGAACGGTCCGCAGATCAGTTCTTCACTGCTCGTGCTCATCGCGGCGCTCTGGTTGGTCGTTGCGATTCGTGATGCGGTGCAGCGAACGACCTTCATTGGTCGTAGATTCTTGCGTGCCTGGGTGTTGGGTATGGGGGTCGCGGTCGTTGGGGCTCTACTCGTTCAGAATCGCGGTGTGAATGCGCTGCCGGCGATGGCGTTGGTGGATCTCCTCCTGTTTATCCCATGTCTCTTCGTAGTTGGATTATATTTGCTCGCGACCCGTGGCGTGGTTGTGCCTCCACTGAGCTTTAAAAAGCTGGCGTATTACCGTTTGAGCCATGCCTTTTTAGCGCTGACCTTGGTTGGGTTACTTGGACTGGGTTTTGTCGTTCAGCTCGATGCTCGGTGGGTCATCATTTTAGGGGGCTCAGTCGCTGCCTTGGTACTGTCTTTCTTTAAACAGCGTCGACTGACCTTGGCGAGTTTCTTGTCTATCCTTGGGATCCTGAGCGCTTTGTTCGGCCTTCTCCAGCTAAGCGGTGCATCTCCTCTTTCAACGGAACAGATATCTTTGCAAAAAGCATTCAAACTAGAGGCGCTAACAGAACTTCTTCCGAATCAGCGCTTGAGTTGGCAGCTCGCCGGTCAGACGCTTAGCACTTCGCCAATCTTTGGTTCGGGGCCAGGATCTTGGGTGTATGCTTTCGATCAGGGCCGCCCCATGACATTGAATCAAACGCCGTTCTGGAGTGCTCGCTTTCCTCACGCTGCCTCGTTTATGGCGAGCTTCGTAACGGAGTACGGAGCACTGCCTAGCTTGGTGGTTGTCCTTTTCTGCTTGTTCCTGATCGGCCGAGCGGTGCAGATTGTTGTTCGAACGCGGGATCTTCACGTCGCGTGGATGCTGCTGCTTTTTGTGAGTGGACTCGCTTATGCGGCCCTTCGTCCGATGGGAGTGTTGCCGCTGTTGAGCGGGGCGTTGTTTACGGGATTACTAGCGGCGCAGGTGTTTAAGGGGTCGACGAAAGCTATCGCTATTCTCAGCCGTCCATCCTTCACGCGATTAATGGTGACGATCTCGGTCATACTTGTGATTGGTGCGACGATCTTTGTTTTCCAGCGGGCCGTTTCGGCAGCTATCTTAGAAACAACACAGCCGTACGCGTTAGGACTCGCTCGTCGTTTGAATGCAGCGGATGACTTTACCTACAACCAGGAAGCGCAATTCTCTCTGGGACAAGCACAGCGCGCAGCCGAGCGCTCGGATGGGGCTCAATTGATCCGTCAGCTGGATCTGGCCGACCAAGCCATTGGAAGCGCGATGACGCGTAATCCACGTGACGCGGAGCATGTTTTGCTCGCGCTCCAGATCGCGCGTTTGCGTTCAGATATCGATCAGAAAGCAGAGGACCGAGCGTTAGCGCTGGCGGCGACGTTGGATCAGTTACGACCGACGGATCCAGCCGCACCGTTAGTCGTCTTCGCGATTCAACGTTCCCGCGCATCACGTGAGCAGCGCTGGGTTGAGCAAGGACAAGGCCGTGAAAAAGAAGAGGCACTCGCTCGTCAGCTTGAAGCGAATCAGGCAGCAGAGAAAGCCCTTCAAGAGTCGTTACGGCGGAAAGCCGACTATCTGCCTGCGCTCTACGCACAAGCCGCTTGGTTGGCGGAGCGGGGGAATACCGCGCAAGCGATCGCGTCTTTAGAAACGCTCGCTCAAACAAACCAAGCAACGC
This sequence comes from uncultured Gammaproteobacteria bacterium, assembly GCA_964598725.1. Classification (GTDB taxonomy): domain Bacteria; phylum Patescibacteriota; class Patescibacteriia; order 2-12-FULL-60-25; family 2-12-FULL-60-25; genus JAGOTP01. The sequence goes on from CAZRCW010000001.1 coordinate 96,199, forward strand.
CAAACATTTTGTTGCCGTTAGCACTTCTGTATCGTCAAACGAACGAACCGCTAAAAGCGGTAGGTGTGCTTCAAGCCTTGATTGAGAACGAACCGGCAAACCTTGAATACCAATGGCAGCTTTCGCTCGCTTTGGTTCAAGCGAAGAATTGGGACGATGCAACCCGCGTACTTCAGCGTCTGGTGTCGGAAGCGCCTCAAGAAACGGTCTATCAAACGCAGTTGCAGGAAGTCCTGCACCGTCGTGCTGCTCTGATGGCACCAGTGCTACAATCAACCTCGACCGTTGTGACCCCAACCTCCACGAAACCCGTGACGAAGAAGCCGGTCCGAGCCAAGCGGTAACCTATGTCTTCTCTCTTCAGCGCCTGGAAGCGCTTATTCGATCGCCCAACCGGTGCTCCGCAACCACATGCGGAGGAGATTCGCTCGTGGCAAAAAACGGTGGTGGAGGAGCAGGAAAGTTTGCGTGAAGAATTGGAACTTTTGTTGCGAACCTATGTGCGGACGGTTGATCGCTTCGTCGAGCATGCCAATCAATTAACGGAAGAACAGTTCACGCAAGAACAAGAAGCGATCGAGTCGATCCGTAAGATTCTCCAGAACGCGATTCGTCGCTTGGAAGTCAGCAGCAAAGATCATCGTGAGTTGCTCGATGAGTGGCATGAGTGGGTCGCATTCCGTCGTGCGGCAGGGGAACGACATGAATTGGAGCCCGCGCATCAGTTACGTGTTGAGATGATTCGTTCAGAACTCACGGTGCGTGGAATCCAAGTAGAGGAGCCGACGAAGAAACAGCGCTCATCAGAGGCTCAGGAGCAGCCGGTGACGCCAACGGTCGAACAAGCGGTCACATCGACCATCCAAATCCCTGTTCGTCGTGAAACTCAGCCAGTTCTCGATGACCTCGCCGATTGGCATGCGATCCGCCAGGAACAGATCCTGCCTGAGTGGCAGGAGGCAGAGCGCGCCTGGAGCGAAGTGGCGCACAAAGCCCATCTCTATCCAGAGCACGCTGCCCAAGCGTTGAAGCGTTTAAAAGAAGCACATGCGGAATTGAAACTGTTGGACCGGAGCCGACGTGAAAAGCGCTATCGCCTCCATGTCTTCGAAGTCTAAAACGACAGACGCACCCGAACGAGGAGAAGCGCGAGCGCGCTGTCGTTGGGTGCGTTTTGCGATCCCGGAGAGGGGATCAAGCAGTGGATGACGGAGCCGTCGGAACGACTTCGTAGAAGACACTGGTCTCACCCGGTGCTCGCGGAATGAAAACGGGGTCTGCGTGGACAGGTGCTGAAGAAGTTTCTGGATCCGCAGGGTGCGTTCTTCTAGGGAAAGAAGGGCGCTCTCTTCGACTGCGGACCTGCTATCTATGTACTCAAGCTCTTCATCAGCCAGGTCCTCTGGAAGGCTTTCGCAGAGTGCTTCAGCTTGCTCCAGGGCGCTGAAGAGGAGGAGCCGATCATACGTCTCATCGCTCCGTCGTTTGAGCTCGAGTCGTCGACCGCTTCGTCGAAGGATCATGAGGAAGTCCTGTGTGATCTCGACCTGATCACCGACCAAAAGTCGGTCCGTTTGAAGAATATCTTTCGAAGGGTCTGCCATCGGTTAGGCCTCCTGATTTGTCCTACGTGGACACGTTAACGTAGGGCTTCCAGCCCATTTTGTCAATCTAGAGGCCAGTTTCTTGAAGACTTTGCAGCGATCTGGTATCTTCACCTCCGACCCGCCGTTCTTCATAGGCTTGCCTTGGAGCCGGTCGGTCACCTTGGTCAGCCGTGTGCTGACCCGAGGGCCCTTAGCTCAGCTGGTAGAGCGCTTCCATGGCATGGAAGAGGTCAGCGGTTCGATCCCGCTAGGGTCCACCACGCAAAATCTCCGCTTATAAGGCGGAGATTTTGTTACAGATCGAATTGGCGGTAGTGGATGTTTATTTTTCTATGCCCGCAAGAAGTTCTGGTTCACTTAACTACTATTATGATAGTATCAATGCATGAATCAGCCTAAATGGGGCGTGGAAGATCCGTCTGGATATAGAGAGTCCGGGCAACTTCGTTGGGATCAAGAAAACTCTCGCGGTAAACAAGATGTGCGATTTTGGCTCGACCAGCTCGCCGAGCTCAAACAACTTACCCCTCAAGAGCTGAGAGCGATTCCAGGAATAGGTCGGGTTTCTGATGAAAAATTGCTAGATGCTGCTCTCGCACGCGTCCAGGAAAGACATTTTCAACTCCATCAGGATCCACAGACTCAGCCAGATATTGATGATCTAAGGCAATTGGTCCAAGAGGTAAAAAAGCGAGTAGCCAAGGAGGCAACCTATCTTCATGGAGAGGATCTTAGAAAAGCTCTCCATGCTTTAACGAATACGCAGATAGCAGCTCTCGCGCGTGAACACGCGCAGGTGCCATTCTCTAGGTCCAACCTGGAAGATCCTGCTACACGAAGTTCCGAAATAGAAGCATTGATGAGTAATCTACCAGATCGATGCAAGGATCCTGAGCTCATCGCGAAGATAGTGAGTAAGTATACATAGTATATAAAGTATGCTGGAACAAGAAATAATCCAGCCGTATTAGAAGAATGTTCTTGTAAGTTAGAAGAATAGCTATACCATTGAAGTTAGAACCTCTTCCGCCAAGCTCCACCACGCAAAATCTCCGCTTACAAGGCGGAGGTTTTGTTTACAATAAGGATCTTTTTAAACAGAAGTTGCTATTTTTATTGTAAATATGCTAATAATAGCTTATCGCTCATTGCCTCTAGATTGTTCGCGTTCAAGAAGGGATGATTCACGAAAAATGGCAAAGGATTCCAACGCACCCTCCACCGAGGCTCAGAGGTCGCTTTTTAAGGAGTTGGGCATCGAACAGACGCCGCCTACCCAGACGGGCTGTCAGCTCACCCTTCGCTACATCGAACAGGGCTTTCCTGGCCACGGGCACAAGTCGAAGGCGGAAAGGATCGCCTACTACAACGATGCATGCGTGCAGTGGATCGGAAAGCGGGTACGTTTCCAGGATGCTGGCGTCTCCAAGGTTGGTACGGTTGCCTCAATCAGGGGGCTTCATCTGACCGAAGGTAAATACGCCAAGTTGGGAACAGGATCTCCGCTGTTGGCGATCATCCATTCGGAGGAGCTTAGAGGCGGACACGCACCGCGTAGCCTCGCTCTAATTGAACTAAACGAGTAAGTCCACCCGTCACCGACGACCCCAACCTGGGTGTTCTGCTCGGTACGGGTGTTCGTCGTTTTAAGGTAGGTACTCTAGATACAAAAGTTAGAACCTCTTCCGCCAAGCTCCACCACGCAACATCTCCGCTTATAAGGCGGAGATTTTGTTAATGCAATGATTAGAAGACGGTTTAAATATCTAGCTGCTTCAGAAGAAGTGGAAATTCTTTGTAAGGTTGTTTATACGTGTCCGAGCCCATATGTCCTTCGCCTTTCGGAATGATAAGTACACCTCCTAGATGGCCTAACATAATACGGCCTTGCGTAGCATCACATTCCCACGGATCATTATCGGAATTGATGAATGTGAGCTGCTTCGTTTTGTTTTTCATCTTGTTCCAGTCGAGAGGGGCTGGTTCATCTGTGGCAGCATGCAAGCGTAAGCCTTGAGCATAGCCGGACACAAGCACGGCTTGTTTTATTTGGATAGGAAGATTCTCTAAAATACTTAAAATCAACTGCGAGCCGGCTGAATGTCCAACGAGAATTGTTTCAGGAGTGAAAGTACCGTTTTGTAACACAAATGGTAGCCATTCTTTCAAATTAGGCCGAGCATCATTTGGTAATTGAGGAAGCCAAACGGAGTAGTCATGTGCTTCCAAAGCTTCTTTTAACCAAGGAAACCAGAAGCTTGTATTTTGTGTACCAGTTCCATGAAGGATGATCGCGTTTTTCATAAATAAGGTCGTTAATAGACTTACTCTAAACGCTGTGTGAATTCTTGAATAGAAGTTTGAGCTTCCTCCGCCAAGCTCCACCACGCAAAAATCTCCGCTTGATAGGCAGAGATTTTGTATCAAAGGATGCTCTTAAACGGTATGCAAATTTATATCGCAAGCTTCCACAACGTCTCAAATGAATCTAGGTAGCTTCGGGCAACAACCTCGCTCCGAATTTGAATAACAGTAATGTGTGGTTGATAGATCTCAATGGACACAATCTCTCTCGTGATACGAGTGAACATAGGGAGCGAGAAGCCAGTAGGAAGTGTACGCAATTGGTTATTTGGATGAACCTCATAACGTTCAGCGAATGTCTCTCGATGCGTTGGATTTATGAGCAGACGTTTTTTTATGTGTTGCTTCTTGCAGAGCTCTACATAGTTCGTGTACCAATTTTCCGTAAGGCTGATAGGGTCGTTTCCTTCTCCGCCGGCACCGCCCATGATGCAGATCTCTCGCTTAGGCTGTCTTGCCGCAGATTCCACCAACTCTTCTAGATTACTAATGAGTCCCTCGCGTCCAAAAAATGTTTTTACGCTGACGGCTTGATTTGTTTGAGATTGAAGGCGATGTAGCTCAGGAACTACAGACTCCGCCAACGTCTGTTTGCGCTTTGTTTGTTCAATAAAGTGCGCTGGGTCCATTGCTTGGAAGAACTGCACATTCTTTTTTTTGACGACAGTGGCGAGGCCGGTTTCTTTTAGTCGCTCTAGCGCAGTGTAGACCAACATGCGATGGAGTTTTGTTGCCTTAACCAAAGAGCCAACCTGAGTTGTACCTTGTTTTAGTAGCTCAAGATAAATGAGAGCTTCATGCTTTCCAAGGCCTAATGCAATAAGAGCAGATTTCAAATCCATCCATCGAGTATAGGTAGAAAAGCTTTTGCTGTCAATAAATGTTGACAAAGTATTCAAGTCATGATAATGTGATTCGAACACTCAGCAGTGGTGTTCAAGGAGGCGTGGATGAATCCGATCGAAGAACTCAATGACTCGTACGAAACGAAGAAGCGTCGACCGACGGTCAAGAACAAGGCCCGCTACGAAAAGGCGATCGTGTACTACGTCGAACTTTTCGTGGAGGCGGGCAAGAACCACTTCACCTATCAGCGCCCTTCGGATAATGCTTGGTGCGTGGATCCGATGAGCGTTCGAACGACTCTCGACGCGTTATTTGTTCGTGAGCTCGCGGAAGATATCTGCAAGCGGGCGATCGAGCTCTACAAGAAGCAGGAGTACCACCCCATGCTCTTGTTCTGAGCCTCGGATCGAGAATCAACGAAGTGAAAGGAGGATCAGGGTGTGGCCGATAGATCTTATCTCGTCCACCCCCTCATCTTTTATCTCCGATCAATGGGATCGAAGATAAGAAATGAGGAGATGCTCTCTTTTAGAACGTAAGTTATAAATCCAGTTCTGAAGGTGTATGCTGGTTTTATGGAGCAAACAAGACAACAGAGTGTCTCTAAAATGAGCGAAGAGCTGATAAGACAAGCCTTGGCTGTGCAGTGGAATATCTCTGATGTTCTGCGCGTGACGGAGGTTAAGAAAGTGGCGAGTGGACGGATGATGTTTCGAGTCGATACGCATACGAGATCGTATGCGCTGAAGATCTGTGCTCCCACGAGACGGAAACAGGTTGTTGAGAAAGATATACAGTGTTTAAAGTTCCTTGAGAGATCGAGGTTCCCCGCCTGTATCCTGCACGATCCGCTGCACGGAGAAGGCTATGGAATGATCAATGAGAGCTACGCGTATGTGTATGACTGGATTGAGGGATTAGATGCCGAATCGACGGTCGAAACGTTCGAGAAGTTGGGTGATATGATGGGCCGTTTACATACCATTCCGGAACCCTATGCGTTTAGATCAGACTTCATTCTAAAAAATGAGGTACAGAAGTTACGTTCTGCGGCAGTCGCTAAAGGAATAGATCAAAAGTACAGAGATCTTCTCTCGAGTATTCGTGATGTCGATCATCTTCCTCAAGGAATGATCCACACGGATATAGGGCCGCATAATGCTCTGCAGCGTCCAGATGGCACAATTCTGATCATCGATTGGGAAGACGCGGGCTTAGGTCCTCTGATTGTTGATATAGGCTGGGAACTGGAGCAGTGCTTGTCTGATACAAGTGTCTTTGAAATAGAAAAAGCGAAAGCCTTTCTGCAGGCCTATCAAGCACATCGCAAACTAACACTCGAAGAGATAAATCACACCTACGATGTCGCGCTCTTCTTCGCTTTCTTGTATTGGATAGACGAGCAGAAGGAATTTGGTGCGAAACGCATTGAGTGGTTGGCAAGTAACCGGGCTCAATTCGAGAGCGTTTTGACGTAGCGGATGAAGATGTAGAAGAGAGCGTCTCTTCGATCAAACTTAAAAACTGCCTAGAGAGGGGATTTTATTAACGGTATAAATCTCTCAACCCAGCTAAAAATAATGGAATGTAGCTTGACGAAAATCGAATTTTCGTGTAAATTAAGCTGTTTTAAAATAGGGTAAAGGCCTGCACGGTGAACGATTCACCGTGCAGGCCTTCATCCCATTTGTCGCATTGGGATGCGATCTTTGCTAACCCGAGACAGAACAACCAGTTGGCGTGAACCACGCCAGGAAGTGTAGGACGACGATGACGACCAAGTCCAATCCGTTTCAGTTGCACGCGTTGTTCGCCGCTCTCCCCGGGCTGATCGCCCGAGGGGAGTTCACGGCCACCACGCTGCTCGACATCTGGCACTGTGATGCCACGATGAAGCACTATCCGATCTGGTCGTCGCGGGACGACGTGCCCTCTGATGTCCAGGACATGATCGGCCACGCGGCCGTGGGCGCGGAAGCTTCGGCCATGCTCGCCGCCTGGAGCCCGAACTACGGGATCCCGCAGCCGGCGATCGTGCGCTGGATCCTCAAGACCGAGGAGAACCGCGCGCTCTTCGAAGCGCTCGACTTCGATCGGGCTGCCTTCGTGCGCGAGCTGTTGGCTCACCCGTTCTACGGGCGGCGCATGCGCTTCGATGGCGCCCAGCACCCGTACTTCCTCGGCTTCCTGCCGGAGGAGGAGCGCTGGCAGCTGCTCGAGACCTTCGTGCGCGAGTACGGCACGGCCATCGACTGGTCGTGGCCAAGCTACGCTGCACACGCCTGGTCGCGTCCGCGGACACGGCAGCTCGTGCGGTGTCTCATCAAGGAGCCCGAGCTCGCCGGCGCCTTCCTGGCGGCGGAGGACGCGCATCGCGGCTGGCTGGCGTTCTGGGACGACGAGGAGTTCCTCGACGTGCTCGCCGACGCTGGTGCGAGGGCGCCCTACGAGCTCCTGTCCAACCGAGAGTGGATCGCTACCTGCCTCGGCGATCGGCGCACGAACCCCCGCAGCTTCATGGACCCGGCCGATCCCGAGGCCGACGATCCGTGGTACGGCTGGTGGATGTTGCCGAACGAGGTGCAGGTGCACTTCGGTCCGCTCGGCCAGAGTGATCTGGCCATGCTCATCGACCAGAGCTTCGAGCGGGCGCTGGCGCGTCCGCGCGAGGAACTCTCGGACATCTCCCAGGCCTTCGTCGAGAAGCTCAACAAGCTCTCGCTGAAGCCGGAGAGCCCGCCCACCCGGAGCGAGGAGGTGGTCGACCTGCTCGGCTACTTCCCGGACTGCGCGTTCGCCCGCGCGCTCTTCGGCCAGCTCTTCGTGTTCGAGACGAGCCAGCTCGGAGTCGCCTACCGCTGGCTGTTCAACGGCCGACACTGGCGACTGAGCCGTGTCCGACGACACGTGTTCGGTGCGCACGAGCAGCACGTCGAGATCAAGGACTGGCCGAGCCGCGTCCGCGGCAGCTGGTTCGAGACGGCGTTCCGCGAGCACATGATCAGCCGCGGCTGGCGCTTTCGCGCGATCGAGATCCACCGCAACGAACGCTTCCGCGAGGGCAGTGATCGCGGCTACGATCCTCAGGTCAAGCTCGTCGAGAATGGCGTGACCCACGTCTACACCGTCTGGCGCGGCCACTGGTCGTCCGGTGACTACACCCTCGCCAGGCCGCTCGTTCAAGGACAGCGGCCCCAGGAGGTGATGATCCCGCCCGACTTCAACCCGGGCGACCCGTTCTTCGTCAATTCGGCCAAGAACTTCTACCTCTACAACGTCGGTCAGCGGTTGTTGCTCGCCGGCCCGCTGTCCGACGACCAGCGACCCCCGCTGCGTTAGACCTTTCTTCTGCTTCAAGCGCCCTCTTCGGAAATCCCGAAGGGGGCGCTTCTCCGTTTTATATACGGACGCATTCAACAGTTTCACTTCTCCAGCCCTTCATAGTAGGCTGTAGCCAGCTTTCGCTCTGCTATGAATACTCCGCTGTCGCACGAAAAGGTCGATGCTCGGTTCACGCCGGTCCATCATTCGAGCACCTTCAATCGAATCTTGGACGCACTCGATTTACGCACGAAAAAAGTCTTGGATCTCGGCTGTGGTTACGGCGAGTACCTAGTGAATTTTGGTCCAGAGAGCTTGGGGGTGACCTCAACAGTTGAAGAAGTGGATTATGGAAAAGCAAAAGGAATTCGGATCGTGAAAGGCAATGTCGAACAGCTCGAGACGCTCGCGCTGAACGAGCAGTTCGAAGCAGTTTGGGCGAACAATTTGTTCGAACATTTGTTGGCACCGCACGCTTTTTTGATGCACCTCAAAACGTTGGCTAAACAGGATACGTTGTTGGTCTTGGGCGTGCCGGTGGTGCCACGTATTGTTTCATTGATGAAGCTCGTGAAGTTCCGTGGAGCGTTAGCCGATCCGCACATCAACTTTTTCACCAAAGAAACCTTACGTCTCACGGTTGAACGAACTGGTTGGAAAGTGAAAGGCCTTCGTCCATTTGTGTTTCAGAATGCGTTTTTAGATAAGCTATTTAGCTGCTTAGCGCCGCATCTGTACGTCGTTGCCTACAACGATACCAACTTCGCTTATCCAGAGAAGAAACTAAAAGAATGGGAGAACGAGCCACACTATGCGGAGATACTGAGCTTAGGGAATCGACGATAGGAGAACGGTTATGAAGCGGGATGTACTTCTTGGTGTTCTCGTAACGATTTGTGTCGGCGCCTTGCTTCTCATCTCTTTTTCTATTTCCAATCAGAATGGGCCTACTTGGAAAAGTGTTCAGAGATTCTTTGCAAGAAGTTCCATTACGGACATTCCTTTAATTTTAAGACCATTCAGCGTTTCAAAGGAATGTCTGACAAATGGGACGCGCGTATGTTCGGCGGCAGCGAAAGGCCTTGGTCAAGTAGCCACCTATTACTCAAGCGAAGATGTATGTGCCGATCGTTTCCGTCGGACGTGTCGGATACAGCCTGATGGAGAGTGCGGCTGGGATGTAGACGAAGAGCGGCGAGTAGAGCGCTGCATTCAGCGACAAGAGTGGGCGAATGTCTTTGATTTCTGATAAAAAGGTGAAAACCAGGCGACCGTGAAGATGATGAGGCAACGTAGATAATGCGTTTTGAGATCACAGTCTATGAGCTCAAGTTCAGAAAGATAGATAAACCAAAGAGGCTAGTAAAATAAGCGCTTTTTCTGCTAAGGTGCCTGCATGCCGAATATCTCGAGAGCCTACGTCCGATTAGCCATCTTTGATGCTGATGGCGTTGTAACCAGCTCAAAAAAGTTTGCCACCCAGCTCGAGAAAGAGTTCGGAATCAACCAAGACGCTCTGACCGCGTTCTTTCAGGGGCCTTTTCAGGATGCCTTGATCGGAAAAGCGGATCTAAAGGTGATTATTCAGCCCTATTTCAAAGACTGGGGCTACACGGGCTCCGTCGATGCGTTTCTTGAGTTCTGGTTCCGTACGTCCAATGAAGTGAACAACTTGCTGATCAAAAAGGTGATGGAGCTTCGCGAGCAAGGGATCAAATGCTATCTCGCGACCAACCAAGACAAGTACGGGAAGGACTATTTGCGTGAAGAGCTGAATTTGAAGCATGCGTTCAACGGAATTTTTTCTTCGTCCGATCTTGGCGCGAAGAAGCCTGACAAGCCGTTCTTCGAGCGTTTACTCAAGCGCCTCGATCCAAAGCGCGAGATCCCAACCAAAGAGATTCTGTTTTGGGATGATTCGGAGGAGAATGTTGCCGCCGCAAAAACATTTGGAATTCAAGCCTATCAATTTACCGATGAGTTGGCTTTTGTAGAAAAAATGCAGGAAGTACCGCTCATGGCTCAACGCTTTTTGAAAGTGAGAGGGAGTGCGAAGCGGAAGCGCTAAGGAGCTTTTGTGTTGATCTGAAAAATCATGGGCCAAGTCTCTCCAAGTCAGGAAGTCTTACAGGGGTTCGCTCTTTCCGGACAAGCTATCCGAATACTAGGGGGTGAAGGCCAATGTTATCGTGTCGGTCAAGCTGTTCTGAAGCCGACGAAAGATCCTATCGAAGCGGCCTGGATGGCCGACGTTTACGATCAGCTGAAAGGGGACGGGTTTCGTGTGCCAAAGCCGATTCGTGCGCGCAACGGATCTTGGGTTGTGGCTGGTTGGACGGCGAGCGAATTCGTCGAAGGAGGGGGTCCGTCTGGGCATTACGAAGTATTAACCCAGGTCAGCCGCGATTTTCATGCGGCTTTAATCAATGTTCCAAAGCCTGATTTTTTTGATCAGAAAGAGAATCTCTGGGTGACGGCTGATAAGATTGCGTGGAGCGAACTTCCACCTCCTGATTTTGCCCAGACAAACGAACTGTTTAAGAAGATTTTCAGCCAGCTCAAACAGAATCAATTACCGACCCAGTTGATTCATGGTGATTGGGGACCAGGGAACGTTCTACTCCATGAAACGCTTGCACCAGCGGTGATCGATTTCAGTCCGTATTGGCGTCCAGCGAATTTCCCCATCGCGATCATGCTGATCGATGCCCTAGCCGACGATGAGGTTGAGTTCTCGATTCTTGAGATCGGGAAAGATATTGAAGACTTCGATCAACTCATTTTGCGCGCACTGGTTCGTCGAATCTGTGAATGGGTGGCGTTCCAGACGCACCCGGAAAACGTGTATGATTTTACACAAGACATTCAAAAACGCGTAGATTTGTTAGAAGGGATTTTATGTAGGATCTAAAAAGCAACGTTTTAGGATGGTTACGAGGCTTTGGCGTTGGGGAGCGTAAAATGCCAAAATTCTCGTTTCGATCCGTATTCAAAACCGGCTTTGAGCATCGCTTGTCCGAGCAGATCTTGGAGCCGTTGGTAGGTCTGGCTTTGTTCGTCTGATTTTTCTCGATAGTAGTTTAAAAAGAAGGCATCGACGCCATCTTCTTTATTGCGCATCGGAAGTTCTTCTTGTGTCTTCAGATCGAGTAGCGTCACGTCGACCGTTCGTCCATCGGCATGTGGGCGGTCGACCATGTTCAAAATTCGATGCGTCATTGCCTCACCGAACTGCTGGGCTCGTTTCTCAAAGATCAACTGATACAGCTTGCGTGAACGATAGCCATCTTTGATGAAGAGTTCGTAACCATGGATCTTCAAAGCGGCATTCGCCTGCTGGAGAGCGGGGATAATCTCGGCGTTCACCTGTGCTCGCTTATCCACCACATCGATCGCGCGTAACTCGTCGAGGGTGATCTGATACATCTCATGCCGCACCCAGTAGTAGTTGATGCCTTTGATCCCATAATCTTCGGAATAGACGAGCTGCATATAGTCAGAAGTGTACGAACAGGTCGAAGCAAGAGCAATCGCCATAGGATATATCGATCGTTTCTTCTTTGCTGAGAGACTGCTACTCTTGGTTTATATGAAACAAAAAGCCTTGATCTTGGCTGGAAGCGGACGTTTATACTCGCATACGAAGGCGTTGGGTTTGGCGATTGAAAAGTCACTGATGGCTCAAGGTGCCGACGTACAACTGCTTGAGTTGGTGGCGCTGGAACTTCCGTTCGCTAAACCGGAGTTTCATCGCGACCCCAGTCAGAATCCAGATCCAAAAGTAAAGGAATTGGTTGAACAAGTGAGCCGAGTCGATGCGTTTGTGATCCTGAGTCCGGTTTATCACAACTCGTATGCAGGTATCTTGAAGAATGCCTTAGATCATCTCTCGATCCGCCAGTTCGCGGATAAGATCGTTGGTTTAGGGAGCCACGGAGGAAATCGCACGACCCAAGCGGTCGACCAGCTGCGAATCGTTACCCGTGGCTTGAATGCGATCGCAATTCCGACTCAAGTTTGTACGCAAGATTCAGATTTCTCAACCGAAAACAATCAGCTTGTCCTGAGCGATGCGGCCATTCTTGAGCGAGTGGAACGATTTACAAAGGAGCTCTTACATCTCAGCGCCGCACTCAAAATCTCTTAGATTAATAGAGCTCACTATGGAATTTTCTCAGCTGCAAGACAAAGCGTTTAGCATCCAAGCAAGGTATAAACAACTGAACCTGGAACAAAAACGGGAAACTTGGACTGCGACGGAATACGCGCAAGCTTTGGTGAGTGATTCTTCAGATCTCATGAAGCTTCTGATGGTGAAGAATGGCCACCGTCACCCGGTCGAGGACCTGAACCAGAAGATTGAGCATGAGGCGTCAGATTGTTTATGGGCGATTATGGTGACGGCGAAAGAACTCGGAATTGATCTTGAACAGACATTTCTAAAGTCAATGGGAGAGCTTGAAAAGAGAATTCAGAAAAGCGCTTAAAACGATAACACCCCGCCGAAGCGATGCGTGGTATCGCCCCGAGCGGGGTTTGAGAGGGTTTCTGCTCACGAAATGAGCGCGGCAAGCAGCTGAAGATCGATGCACTGCTGCCACCACTTGGTAGCTCCCGCGCGTAGTTCCCTGAGGTGAAGCGCCTTCTTGACCTGGCTTGGGTGGAGCTGCAGCTCTTTTGAGAAGGCGGTGATGTAGTGGCCTTGAGCGTCCTCAGTCACCTCGTTCAGGTTGAACAAAGGGAAGAGATCATCATCAAGCCATCGATCGTAGGCCAGGATATCGACCAATACGGCCAAGCGCTCCTTAGCCCAAAGCTGAGCTTTGATTTTGGTGCGCGTGTCTTGCGCGTGTCTGCCCTTCTTTCCGCGTAGTGGAATGAGCTGACGAGCGGCACGGGTCAGATCAGAGATAGACATCATTTTCCTCCGTCGTGTGTTTTACGTGAACACACATGAAAAAGCAACGCTTAACCGAAGCATGTTAGAATGTGGTCACTCGTGTCGTATGCCTGTTCCTTCAAAGAATTGGTTCATCGCAAGTTTGCCGCTTTGGCTGTTTGTTATTTTGTTTAAGGTTGGAGGAACCGTTTTCTATTCAGCGCTTTCACCATTAGGGGAGCAGGTATTGCCGCTCTGGGCGGTCGGTGTCTTCATCGGCGCCGCATCGTTGGTGCAGCTGGTGTTGGATGTACCGGCCGGTTTCCTGTTAGATCGCTTTGGCTACACACGCTTGTTGCGCATCAGCTCCTTAGTACTATCGTTGGGAGGAATCATGCTTCTCGCGTTCGGTCTTCATATTTGGACGTTTGTCTTTTTGATTCTGGTCAGTGGCTTTGGCTGGTTATTTTTTGGACCGGGTATCGATGCCTACGCGCTTGTGATGGCCCCTAAATCTAAGGCGGGTCGTTATATGAGCATGCGTCGCTGGTCGAGTTCGGTTGGAGTGGTGATCGGCACCGTTCTATTCACGCTACTCCTCCCTTTGCCTATTTCTGTTTTGGGAACAGCGATCGCCATTCCCTTGCTGCTCGGTGTGTTTGTTGCAAGCTTTCTCAAAAAAGAGCACCGGCCTGTTCACACAGAGACGGTGATCGAGACCCAGTCGTACTATGTTCGCCGCACATTTCTGAAAGAGGCCTTTGGCGCTATTCGCAGTTTGAACCCCGCGAGTGGCATGCTCGCATTTTCGGGGTTCACTTCATCCCTTTTCTACGCGGTCATCTGGTTCGTGCTCCCGCTCTACATGAAGGACTTGACCCAGCTCGGACCGCTTCAATTCGGTTTGGGTATCTTTGATGCAACGGTTATCCTGTGCGGAGCGCTGATTGGCAAATTAGCCGACAGTCGACACAAACAAGTGTTTGTTTTCTTTGGGCTGCTTGTCTTCGCTTTCTTTGGGTCGTTGTCAGGGTTGCATCTGAATGGATGGTTTTTGATCTTCGGCTTTATCGCGGCGGTGGGGGATGAGCTGTCGTGTGTATCCCTCTGGTCTTGGATGAACCATCTCAATCGAGATCACGCTCATGATGGCTTGGTTGCCTCGCTGATAGGCTTCTTCGAAGACTGTGGTTGGGTGATCGGTCCGGTTTTGGCCGGAGTTCTGTATACGCGCATTGGACCATCTTGGACGATTCTTGTTGGTTGTAGCTTTATCTTCTTAAACTGGCTGGTGAGCGCTGTTGTGCTGCGTCGTACGGTTCGTTCCATCTTTCACTCACCCTTTCCACCTTCAACCAAGCCGCACCGCTATATGCACATGGATTAGCGGCAGCAAAAACAAAGCGCTCTCCGTAAGGAGAGCGCTTTGTTTTTATGAGCCGTCTATCGGGCGTAGGTCAGAGGGTTTACACGTTTCCCGTTCACGTACACTTCGTAGTGTAGGTGTGTACCGGTAGAGCGACCGGTTGTACCAACCATGGCGATCACTTCACCCCGCTTCACAGTGTCACCCGCTTTGACGAACAGCTTTGAGGAGTGCCCGTAGCGAGTCATCATCCCGTTTGGATGGTTGATGACAACTTGGAGACCATATCCACCATTGTTCCAACCAGCTTCTTTGACGACACCGTCTTCGGAGGCGTAGATGGCGTTGGCATAGTCACCTTCGATATCGACACCGGTGTGGTTCCAGCCGTAGTACTGGTTGATGACGTGCAAGTCCGTCGGCCAGAGAAGTTTGGACGAAGACTTTACGACAGCGTCTTCTTTATCTTCCGGCTTGGCGCGGGAGTCGCCCGGGGTATTCACGAGCTCTTGGTAGACGTCGACTGCTTTGTTCTTGATAGTCGACAGAGGGATGTCTGGACGAACGCTGCCTTGGGCGGTGGTTCGGGTGGCCGTTGGTTTGCTAGTGGCTGTTGGAGCGGTCACTGCGACGGTCGTGCTGAGCGGTACGCCACCTGGAATCAAGACTTCTTTTCCTGGGGCGAGCGTTGAGATACCCCCATTCTTTTCAATGATGACGGAAGCCGCCACGTCATACTTGGCTGCTAATTGGTTGATTGTCTCACCCTTCTTCACTAAGTGGAAAACACCTGATACCGGAGGAATGCGGAGCGTGTCGCCCGGCTTGATCGCGGCATTTCGGTTCAAAGTATTGGCCCAGATGACGGTTCCGGCGGTGACGCCAAAACGACGGGCGATGGTAGCCACAGTGTCGCCAGACTGCACGGTGTACGTCTCGGTTTCGCTCCGAGGGGCGACCGCGATAGCGGGTTGTTCGTCAGGAGCAACGGTAGGTTCTGCTGCATTATCGATCTGCGGCGCGACAGCAACGGTTCCTGGGAGCGTTAAGTCGGCAACGTGTTCGGTGTCGTAATCGAAGTCGATGTCTGGCAAGGCTTGGACTGTATCTGCGCCTAGGTAGCTCGTATGTCCGTGTTGGCCCTCGACGTAGAGCTGTTCTTCGATGCTTTCGTCTTGTCCCTGGGTAACGAGGCTATACAAAAGGCTATTTTGAGCGCTGTTCGAAGCAAAGGCGCTACGAGTCGTGAACTGCGAAGCAATCGTTGCGATCGACACGATCAACAAGGCGGCATGGAAGATGTAGCGGTTGGTAAACAGGAAGAAAAATAAGCCACGAGCAGAAATAACTACTCGTTCAATGCGAACGTTAAGATAAAAGAACAGGGTATAAATCGGCAACAAAACGAAACGGAGTAAACCACGGCCAAGGAAGCCGAGCACCTTCCCGAGAAGGCGTAAGACCGGGCGCACCGCTCTCCATCCCAATTGAAGACCTTTGATCAAAAGGAGGAGGAAACGGGCCAACGCATGTTGTAGACGATGTTTTGTAGGAATAGAGACCTCTAGGAAATCACTGAATCGCGTACCCATGAGAAACTGCCGGAACAGGGCACAGGCGACCAAGATTGTTTAAGAGAAGCGGTCTGAATAATACGACAACGAGTGGAGACAGGATACGCTTTTTGGCGATTTTCGTCAATGGATAAGTCCTGTTATTTTGCTGTATTAAGCCAAAATTAGCTTCAAGTGGAGGCAGGTGAACGGTACTGTAATGCCTCGGCCACGTGGGTCTCAGTTAAGGTTGAGTGCTCGGCTAGATCGGCGATGGTTTGAGCGACTTTGAGGAGACGGAAGTAGGCGCGGGCCGAAAGTTGAAAGCGTTGAACCGCTTGTTTCAGGAGTTGCTTTGCTGGTTCGGTGAGTTGGAAGAGGCGAGCTACAAGCTCGCTTGTGGTTTGAGCATTCGTTGTGAGGCCGAATGCTTGCAGGCGTGCTTGCTGTCGATCGCGTGCCCGTTGTACGCGCCTTCGTATGTTGTCGCTCGATTCACCGGTTGGAATGTTGGTGAGCGCATCTGTTTCTACCCGTGGCACTTCAATGTAGAGATCGATCCGGTCGAAGAGTGGGCCACTGATCCGCTGTCGGTATTGCTCGTACTGAATCTGGCTGCAGGTGCAGTTCCGTTCTTTGTCGGAACGGTAGCCGCAGGGGCAGGGATTCATCGCTGCGAGCAGAGCAAAGCGCGCCGGATAGCGGACGCAGGTCTGTGCGCGACTAATAGAGATGAAGCCGTCTTCAAGCGGTTGGCGAAGACACTCGAGCGTTGGTCTTGAGAATTCAGGGAATTCATCCAAGAACAAGACGCCATGATGCGCGAGCGAAACCTCTCCCGGTCGAGGTACGGTTCCGCCGCCAACGAGCGAGACGGTGCTCGCCGTATGATGTGGTGAGCGGAACGGCCGAATCGAGATCACACTTTGCGCTGGCAGCATGCCAGCGACGGAGTGAATACGGGTTGCTTCAAGAATCTCTTCTTCGGTCATGCGAGGCAAGATGCTGCTAAACGCTCGAGCCAACAATGTCTTACCTGAGCCGGGTGGTCCTTGCATGAGTAAATTATGTCCACCAGCGGCGGCAATTTCGAGCGCTCGTCTGGCCTGCTCTTGTCCACGTACCATCGCGAAGTCGATCTGAAACGAGTGTCGATCGGCGGCCTCGAGTGGTTTTTTGTAAGGAACCTCGGTGAGGCTAGCTTCACCGAGCAAGAAGCGCAGTACTTCATTCAAGGTTGAAGCGGACAGGATACGTAAGCCTTGAATCAGCGCCGCTTCCTCCGCGTTTTCTTTGGGAACGATAAGCTCTGTGACGCCGAGCTTATGCGCGAGCAAAGCGACCGAGATCATGCCTTGGACAGGTCGGATCGTTCCATCAAGCGCCAGTTCGCCGACGAAGAGCTGCGAAGGATTCGGTAAGAGTAATTGTCCGTCCGCCGCGAGAATCGCAAGCGCAATCGGTAAATCGAAGCCAGAGCCAATCTTCTTTACGTGGGCTGGTGCTAAGTTGACTGTTACACGTGTGCGTGGAAACGGTACTCGACTGTTCCGTACAGCGCTCCGAATCCGTTCCTTCGCTTCTTGGATTGAGGTATCTGGTAAGCCAACGATAAAAAAGTTCGGCAGTCCGGCCGAGATGTCGGCTTCAACGTCGATGATATGCGCTTCGAGTCCGAGGATCGAAGCCGTTTTGATACGAGAAGGCATATCTACTCCGTTCCATGGATTGGAGTGTCTGTCTAGAGGGTGGAATCTAGGCTTCCGGCGTCGCCTCTTTTGTTTTTTGGGCTAAGTAAGCCGCGCCGGCTAAGCCAATAAGAACGCCCAGATCGGCAACATTGATGGCAGAGTGATACCAAAGGAGGAGCCAATCGCGTACGAAGCCGAGCAGGAGTCGATCAAGAGCGTTGCCAATGGCACCGCCTAAAAGGAGCCCTAAGAAAAACGAGAACCACAGATCCTTGCCGTGTTGTCGTCGGACGAGAACGAATAGGACGCCAACACAAGCGATGAAGGTGACGCAGAGGATGAGCCACTGAGGAATCGGGATATTGAAAGCGATCCCGAAGTTTTGATGTCGAATCGATTGAACGAAGCCACCAAGTAATGAGAATGGGTGCGTCTGCTCAAAAAAGAAATATTTGCAGAATCGATCTACGGCAAATACGCCCACAGCACCGATCAAGGCGCTGATCGTGCGGCGAGCGAGTGCGAGCATGGGGATGAGGTGGCTTACAACTCTTGCGTGAGCAACTTCTTGCAGCTGACGCAGGAAGAAGAGTGGGGGCGAGCTTCCAAGCGCTTCAAGTCGATATCTTGGTGGCAGTACTTACAAGTACCGTACGTTCCTTTCTCGATCGATTCGAGCGCCTTCATGACGTCACGTAATTGAATCTCTAATTCCCCAACCAACGAAAGCTCATCCGCGTACTGCGAAATCTCCTCAGCATTATCGTCTTCGGAGCTACTGCCTTGTTCTGGGTAAACCGCATTAAAGGTCGGGGTATTGTTCTTGCCGTCTTTCTTTTCCGAGACATCAGCCAGGTCTGCCTCGAGCGATGTTTTCATCTGTTCGAGCTTTTCTTTCAGTTGGGCGATGACTTCTTTGGTAAGCATATAGGTTGGAGGCAGTTTACGCGTTTTGGAGAATATCAGCAAGCGCTTCGCTATATGAAAATCGAGATCAAGAAAAGCTGGAATTCTTTTAAAACTGGAAGAGCCGCGGACCATGCTCTCCCGAAGAAATCGGAAAATGAGACATAGATACGCGGCTCGGACGTTGAGTGTGGAGTAAGACCGGTGAAGGTCGAGTAGTGACGAGCGATCTGGACCATTGAAGGTCTAGGCGAGCGGCTTAGGATTCCCGGTGAAGGGAACATTTCGCATGAGGCCGAATGGCTTCATGGAGCGCTCAAGCACAAGATGCTACGAGTCAAAACTGGTACCACACGCGAACGTGAGATAGAGACAAGCTTTTCAGACCTGACCTCCGGTTACTAGCTGTATCCCTCATAGAAGGATTTCAGTGCGCGCGGTGAAGCGTTTACTGTGGCTGTAGCCTAGGAGTTGAGGTTGATTTTGGGTATTTGTATGGCCCGCTGTGATAGATAAGCAATCGAGATGATCGCGTCTCTGCATTTTGGGCAGAGGTCTAGTCTGGGCTTAACGGCGTACCTCGACACCCGGAGGTGGAGATGACGCCAATTACCACTTGCCTTGAAAGGAGCGAGGACGTCGGTAGCGACGTGATCTATAGGCTCGTCACTCAGCTGCAACGAGTGCAGACGAAGGACGAGCCTACTTCACACGGCTGTTGACGAAGGGACAAAGAAACAAACAACCAACAATGAACGACTGACACCAACAAAGAGCGGAAAGAGCAATCGAACGACGCACGCAATGATATGAGGCGTCTTAGATTGTCGCCACGAGTGTGGCCCTGTTACAAACATTCCAACACGGCGAGGTCAGTCGGTGTGACTGATAAAAGGAGCAAACAAGGAAGGAGCCTGTCCTGAATGGAGGAACCACTCGAAAGACACTTCTAGTATACCGCTGATCAGCTATAGCCACCAAACCCACGTGTGGATAAACTTTATTTAGCTAGTTCTAGATGAAAAACACGTCTTTAAACTATCCACACCCATGTGTATAACTAGGACTCAAGGCAAACAACAAGCTGATTTTTTTCGCGCCAGATCTGAACCGGCTGTTTTGGGATCCACTGTGTAAGCAGCGAGCCTTCGTCAGTCAGTCTGTCCAAAAGGCGTGGGGAGAAGCGGCCGAGCCAAACACCGGAGGCACAGGCGGCAGCTTCATCGAGAATGGGACCGTTCTCATTCGCATGCCAGTCCACCAGGGTGGGGGTGGTGCTTGTAGCGGCGACGGCTCGTAGCTCGTTGGCAACCGTTCCGTCGGGTAAGGTGAGAAGTGTTTTCACTTGCGTCCCATTCAGTTGTGATAGGAGAGCCGCTTGTTGAGCCGGAGTCAGGGCTTCGCGGAAGGTCAGCCGTAAGGTATCGATCGTTGAAGTCGAAAAACGCGCCTCCAAAGTAGCCGGCGGTTCGGCGAACGAGGTGAGAGTTGTTTGAACCGGGTCAAGCGGGAGCTCGCTAAGCAGCGTCCGGGGATCGATCTGTCGGCCCAGGGCGGAGAGATGCAAACTCACGTCCGCCGCGAGCGGTTTACTGGCCGTCTCATTGCTGGCGTTCAACTGACTATCGGATGTTAGTGTTTCAGCGGTATCCGATAAGTGTAATTTGTGGTCTTGTAGCGAGAAGATGATCTGGTTCGACGATGAAGCGTTCGGAAAGAGTAGCGAGGCGTTCAACCAGCCATTTGGAGTGCCGTCAGCAAACAGTTGATCAAAAAACAGCTCACGATAAACAAGTGGTTGATCGCTATCGGTTTTTCCAAAACCGATCTGACGGATGAGGCCACGGGTTTTAGTATCGGTTGTTTGCAGGAGCGGTGCCGGAATTGCCCAACGTGGACCTAGGATGAACGCTTGATGATCTGTCCGTGAGCCGGAGATCCCAAAAATGACCGGCCAGCCGCTATTCGCTTGCAGTGTTTGTTGCCATTCGATCGGCAAAGTCGCTTTTTGATCGTTGTTTAACAGGGTGTTGATCGTTTTCGGGCTGGCGCTAGCGAAGAGAATCGTGCGTTGCGGTAAGAAAAACGTTGCCGAACACAGGAGTGTAAAAATGATTGTCGCTAGCAAAAACGTTGCAAATACGCTAATTCCAACAATCCAGCGACGACTGAAGCGCTGATATGAGCCTCCCATCGCGAGCAACGGACTGACCGGCGGGATCGGGAACTGAGGCTGGATGTCTAAACCGTCTTCCACTGACACACCCTAACGGATTTTCGGTTATTCCTCAAACAGATTTTGGTGCGCCTTCCCAAGCCAGTTCAAACAAGAGTCTCGCACAAGCAGCGATCTGTGCTGAATG
The DNA here is from genome assembly GCA_964598725.1 of uncultured Gammaproteobacteria bacterium. Classification (GTDB taxonomy): domain Bacteria; phylum Patescibacteriota; class Patescibacteriia; order 2-12-FULL-60-25; family 2-12-FULL-60-25; genus JAGOTP01. The sequence goes on from CAZRCW010000001.1 coordinate 117,095, forward strand.
AATGACCACGAGGAATAAGGGATCAAATGATGTAATCGCAACAATATTGTCAGAAATACCAAAGTTCATGTCAAAGGTTGTCGCCTTCGAAAGGAAGCGAAATTCTTGTTTTTGATTGCCTTTCATTTTATTCGCCATGGCTCGTCCGTCTCGATCATCGACAGCCAAGTTTTTCACTTCGTTTGGATTCTTAGGATTGGACGCGTTCACCGACCAGCGTTTCACTTCTTCTGGAAAGAACTCGCTGAGCTTGTTCCAATTGCTTAAGTAATACGACTTCTTTCCAAACTCCATCGATCGATAAACGCTCAGCGCCGCCTCTTTCCCTTCGTAGAATTCAAGGCTCGGTTTATTCCCATGATCCTGATGAAGGCCACGTAAAAGCGGCAACATCAGACGCAGGTTTTCAACATTCCCTTGAACAAACTGCAAGAGACGTGAAGGTGGAACGGCGAGATAGCGCTTCACTTTTTGTTTTGGAAGTTCTTGTGCGAAGCCACGTTGAAGCAGGCTTTTCAATGTAAAGTAGGCGATCGAGCGTTTGATCCCTGCGAGTTCAGCAATCTCGCTAACGGTTCCTTGACCCTTAGAAAGAAGCGCCGTGAAAATGCGTGCTTCTTTGTCTGTTAGGCCGACGGAGGTGAGTGTGGTGATGATAGGATCGACCATAATTTGTTAATAAGATTAACAAATATGTATTAAAATATCAATAAGTAAGCAAAATTAACAAAATAAGCTGTTTGTAAAATTGTTAATTTGTGACAAAACGTCCGTGCCATCTGAAGTAGATGGTGATCAATCAAGGAGGAGCTAATGGAGAAGTCAGTATTACGTTGGTTGCCGGAGATGATGGCAAAGACGCGAGAGGAGGTTCTTTCGGAGACTGGGAGCACCGTCGAAGGCGAACCACGACAGTGGGCGCAGCTTGGAGAGCGGCTGGAGTGGATCGCTTCGCTGCTGTTTATGAACTGCGTGCATCCGTCGCAGATCGGCACCAGTCGGCGAGAGATCGTTCGCTTGGTGCGGCGATGCCAAAGCGGAAAGTGGGACGGGTGCAGTGCTCAGCCACGAACGCGTAGCGAATGCACTTCGACCAAGCTTTTTCGCTATCGACTGCATCACTGCACGTCGGGGCACGATCACTTCCACATTCTGCGCGGAGATTGGAGGGACGATATCTCGGGGCCATTTTCCAGTCTGAAGCGAGGAAGGATTTCGGCGAATGAGCTGTTCCGCAGGCCACGATCACTGTCAGGCGTTCGTCCGATTGATTTCGTGATCGCTCCTGGTGCACAGATTCAGATCGATCGGCAGGCATTCGCCCGGGCGGAAGAGAAGCGTATTCAAGAAGCGTTGGAGCGGTTTCTCCCTACGGAGACGGTTGTTCGCGCCTTGAATATGGAGCGACGGAGGTATTGCCGATGGCTCGATTTCCAGGCACAGCGATTGAGTCTTGAGGAGGGAGAGCTCGTGCTCTGTGATTTTATCGATCTCAGCCAGCCGAAGCCTCTCCTGAAGGCGCCGAGCGAGCTCAAGATCAAGTTCGACTTCATCGATGTCACGACGGTCGGAAACTATTAGGAGGTAGATCAACGACGAAAAGAAAACGCCCCCGGAAACGCTGCTTGTTTCCGGGGGCGGATATTTTTGTGTGCACAAAACCCGCGAACAACGACGCTCGCGAGTTGTGTGCGATGCGTCTGCCGTTGCGGGCAGGAGTTGCGGCGCCGTTGGGCGCCTAGATCGCTGTTGGTCTGTCGAATAATGGCTCGTCTGCTCATTCATTATCACAAGATAATCCCTCGCCTCGAACAGCTGAAAGTTTTCTATTTCTCAAAGGAAAGAGAGTATACTGGAGCAAACCTCTATGTCTGTCCTTTCCTTGCGTTCGTTTTTGATGATGTGTCTGGCATTTTTTCTGCTGCTTCTTATCCCATTCAAAATGCAGGCAGCTTCTCCTAGCTATGCGGGGAAATTACTGTATACGCAAGCTGATTCGCAGCACCTTTGGTACGTTTCACCTACGAATGCGAAGCGTTATGATCTTGGCTCCTCAGCGGAACAGGCGATCGCGGCGTTGAAGCCGATCGCTCTCGGTGTGACGAAGGTAAGTTTGAATAAAGTTCCAGTTTCGAATAGCGCAGCCAAGGGCGATACAGGTCTTCGTAAGCGTTTAGCGGGACGCTTCTTGTTGTCTGTCCAAGAAGGTGGGCGTCTTTGGTACGTAAATCCAAAAGATTTGAAGCGCTCGTATCTTCTTCCGAATGTAAATTCATACGCCTATCTGAGCTCGTTGGCAGAAACGGTGAGTCAAGCCGTTTTAGAAGCAATTCCATCGGCATCGACAGCGACTCTTTTGCCAAACCAAGGTGTACAGATGCCGCGTGGGACAACGGAAGACGGCTCTCAAGTGATTGATATTGGAGCGCTTGATCTTCAGACGATCAATTTGAATGCGCTTCTTCCCCCTGCTCCAGCGAGATTCACGCTCTCTCGCGCTCGCTTGGCCGTTGAAACACGCTATCCAGATGTTTGTGAACAGATTGTGACTTCTCGTGTGACGCTCACCGCAACGATGAACGGTCGGGTAGCAGGCTATTTTCAATACGGAGATGGCTTCCGTACACCGGAGTTATCGCTAGACGCTGCTGGCCCAAGCAATTCAGGCGAAGTTGAGTACCGAAGACAGCTCTTGATCACCACAAACCAAACAACTTCCAACACAGTTCAGTTTGTAGCTACCAGCCCAAATTCACTCGTTTCTGAGATTCTTCCCTTTGAAACGACCTGTAACCGTACAAGCAAGGTCATCCCTCCGCCTACAAAGGCAACAAGCACTTGGATGGAAGTTCCAACCACAACCAAGATGGCGACGACCACCCCAAAGACCCCGCTACCAGAAATGAATGTACCAACCACAACGAAGGGGGTTTCGACGAGCACCGTTGCGAGCGTGGTGGCAACAACAGACGGCGGGGAATATGTTGCTTCTTGTAGCTCGACACGTTTTACCTTCACCGGTGTTATCTCTCTGTCTGGTCCTGGAGAGGTGCGATACGGGTGGTATCGAAGCGATCGCACATCCACGGATCTACAATCGTTCACTGCGACGAGCAGCGGAAGCTTCCGTGTCACCTATCAAGAAACACTCCCGGCGCAACCCGCTGGATCGGTTGTGCACTCATCTGCATCCCTCTTCACAACCATGCCGAATTGGGCTCAGTCAGATGCTTACTTCACCCTTGAGTGTCCGACTGCTTCGAAGGTATTGCCTGTGAAAACAGGAGATGAAGGAGCGAGTTCTTCCTCTACGGTGACATCGAGTAATTGGCGCGATCAGGCGATGCTCCTTCCAGTTACCGATTTTCAGAGAGAAGTACGTAAAGATGGGAACGTGATGCTCTCAAGCGAAGGTGGTATGTATAAGGTGCTTCTCCCAAATACGGGACCAAACGTTGAAGCGTATGGCCGATTCGCGCTTCGCACACTCAAATTAAACGCAGAAGCAACGCAGCGCTTGCTCGGACGACGACCACTCATAGATCCGCCATTTCTACAGAGATACGTTGTTGATCCCGTTGAAGGGTCAGCTGGGGACTGTTGTACGATCACTCCGGATGGATATGCGATGAGCATCTATTTCCAAACAGATACTGCCTATCAGCGGTATATCGATCTTGGTTCAGAGGCGAATGCTTGGATCTTGGAGCGAAATTGGAATGTGGCAAAAGGAGATCATGAGCTTGTGCATCGCTTCGTCATTGGAACAAATCTGAACTTGATGTTGAATGAGGGCTTAGCGAACTACATTCCGACTCGAATAAGCAACACTGAGCCGGTAGATGATTGTCAGGCGACCGGTTACCGTCAATCGAGAACGTCTGATCCACTACAGCCATACTTCCGCGAAGGGGATCCATTCGTTCATCGCGCGCTCTATTCATCGGGTGAATGTTTTTGGAGACTGATGGAGCGTCAATACGGTGCAGACGTGATAACACGTATTTTTAGCACACGTTTGTCATCTATCTTGCGTGAAGACCGAACGATGGATGGTCCTGCTTTCCCTGGAAGCGGTTTAAACTACTCCATACGTCGCTTGTTGGTACCAGTTGTTGGTCCGTCCGTCTGGACGTTAGCGGCACCTTTCGGTGCTTCTCCAACCGGAATATAAAAACAAAGCTTAAAACACAGTACCCGCTCCTAGGAGCGGGTACTGTGTTTTTTTGCACGTTAGGCTAGAACTCTCTGCGAGGTGGACGTGATCCGCCGCCATGCGACGACCCTCCATGTCCTCCCGGTCGACCGCTGCCACTCCCTCCGCGTCCGAATGCAGCCTGTTCTTCGGCGCTTGGAGCAGGCGGGTAGACGTTCCCTTCGGCGAGCTTCATCGACAGGTTGAGGCGGCCCATCGAGTCGATTTCTTTGACGACGACGTTCACGACTTTGCCGACTTCGACGATGTCGGTGACTTTGCCGACACGGTAAGGGGCCATCTCAGAGATGTGCACCAAGCCTTCAACCTTCGGCAAGATCTCGACGAATGCTCCGAAGTCGAGGATGCGGGTAACAGGACCCGTGAATTTTTCGCCAGCTTCGACTTCGCGGGTCAATTGCTTGATCCAGGCGACGGCCTTATCGAGCGATTCGAGGTTCACCGAAGTGACCATGACCGTTCCATCGTCTTCGATGTCGATCTGTACTTTATGGGTCGCGATGATCTCGTTGATGACTTTGCCGCCTGGACCGATGACATCGCGGATGCGATCGGTGTGAATCTTGAAGCTCACAATACGTGGAGCGTACTTGGACAATTCCGCGCGAGGTTCAGCGATCGTTGAGAGCATGCTTTCAAGAACCTTCATGCGTGCAGCGCGTGATTGGTGCACCGCTTCTTCGACAACGTGCCATGGGAGACCCGTTGTCTTGGTATCCATCTGAATCGCCGTGATACCCGTTTTTGTGCCGGCGATCTTGAAGTCCATACCTCCATCTCCATCTTCGATATCTTGAAGGTCGGTGATGATTTGATACTTTCCTGCTTTCTCATCGCTCGCCATACCCATCGCGATACCAGCGACCGGTTCAAGAATTGGCACACCAGCGTCCATCAACGCGAGCGTTGAGCCACAAGTGGCGCCCATCGAGCTCGAGCCGTTTGATCCGAGAACTTCGGACACGACGCGGACGGTGTATGGGAAGACTTCCTTGGTTGGAAGAACAGGGATGATTGCACGTTCCGCCAAGGCTCCGTGACCGATTTCGCGGCGACCTGGACCACGGCTTGGGCGGGTTTCCCCAACCGAGTAGCTTGGGAAGTTGTAGTGGTGGAAATAGCGTCGGGTGGTGGCGTATTCCATCGTGTCGATCGTCTGTTCCATACCTGGCGAACCAAGCGTGACCGACGACAAGACCTGGGTTTGACCACGAAGGAACAAGCCGGAGCCGTGAGTGCGTGGGATGAGTGCGACTTCCGATGAAAGCGTGCGGACCTCGTCCAAGGCGCGACCATCTGGGCGACGCTTCTCATTCAAAATGAGATTCGTCACTTCACGATCAACGAAGGCATCAACCACCGCCGACAATCCGCGCATGCCATCTTTTGCGCTTACTCCTTGAGCAACGATGTGTGCTTCAAGAGCGGCTTTCAAACGGGTGATCGCCCCTTTGCGATCGGCTTTTGTGCGAAGCGGTTCCGCGAACAAGACACCACGCTGCGTTTCAAGGAAAGAAGCGGCGGCGTCGAGACGTGTCTGCTCTTCTTCGGAGCGCGTAACTTTTGGCAATTGTTTCTCAACACCAACCGCTTTGACGACCTGGTTGATGAAGTCGATGAGTGGTGACAGGTTCTCAGAAGCGAATTTCATCGCGCCGAGCATGAGCTCTTCGGACACGCGCTTGGCGCCTGCTTCGATCATGATGCTCTTGTCTTTGGTACCGGCGACGACGAGATCGAGCTCACCTTCTTCCGTTTGCTGGTAAGTTGGCAACAAAATATATTGACCATCCTTCAAGCCAACACGCACGGCAGCGATCGGACCATTCCAAGGAATGTTCGACATCGCGAGCGCACAGGAAGAACCGATCAAGGCTGGAATGTCAGCGTCGTTCTCTTGATCGTGTGAGAAAACGGTCGCAACGATCGTGACTTCGTTGCGAAGATCAGCAGGGAAAAGGGGACGGATGGCGCGATCGATCAAGCGACCAGACAGAATGGCTTCGTCGGTTGGGCGGCCTTCGCGCTTGATGAAGCGTGAGCCTTTGATCTTACCGGACGCGTACATGCGCTCTTCGTATTCGACGCTGAGCGGGAAGTAGCCGGCGTCTTCTTTGGCTTCTCCGATGGTGGCGGTGCAGAGCACGAGCGTGTCGCCGTATTGGATCGTACAGGCGCCGTTCGCTTGTTGGGCGAGTTTGCCGACGCCGATCTTGAGCGGACGACCGGCGAACTCAGTAGAAAATTCTTGGGGGTTCATAAGGAATGTTGTTTAAAAGGTAACACGAATCTTGCGCGTTGGCAGCGCTGGGTCAGCGGGTGGCTTGGGCGTGGGACCGGTTGGTGGTCGTCCGCGTGGTGCTTTGCTACGACCTCGGCTTGCTGGTGGAAGTGCGGCTGGAGCTTGCGTAGGAGCAGCTTCCATCTGAATGGGTACTGCATCCAGACTGAGCGGAGCGCCTTCCGTCATAACTGGTTCGTGCACGACCGGCTTCACGCTTGGCGTGTGATGTGTCGGAGTAGCTGGCGCAGTGCGTGGTGTCATCATGCGTCCGGCACGTGCCGAATGGATGAGGTACGTCGTTGGATCTGACGATAAGTCGAGGAACGAGTCAGCGCGCTCCTTGAGCTGGGCGTTGGTCGAAGAACCAAACGCAACAACTTCACACAAAATGCCATTCGCTTTCAAAAAGTCGGCGAGGGGACAGAAGTCGCCGTCACCGGTGACGAGCACAACGGCATCAACACGACCAGACATTGAGATCGCCATGGCATCGACAGCCATTCCAACATCCCAGTCGGCTTTCTTTTCGCCGCTGGCGAATTCTTGAACGTCTTTTACTTTGAGTTCGATGCCGTGTTGAACGAGCGCTTCAAAGAAGCCGTGCTCTTCACCGGTTTTGGATTTAGCGACATACGCAATCGCGCGGATAACCGGGCGATTGGCAACGGCGCTGTCTACTACTGCTCCGAAGTTCACTCGCGCACCGTAGATGTGCTTGGCCGAGTGATACATGTTCTGCGTGTCGATAAAGACCGCAACCCGCTGATGGGGGCGTTTAATCATAGAAAAATTGCACGACAGCCGTAAAAAAGTGGAAATTAGTATAAAAATTCCGGCCAACAATGCAATGGAATACTAGCAGATTTAGCACAATTTTACAATCGAAGCGTTTCTAACGAATCTTCAGTGCAGAAGAATGGTTCATTCTGCCTTCAAGACCCGGCCGGAGACGAAAGGGTGTTAGGGCCACCGAGGATGGTGGCTGCTCCGGCATGAGGGGAAGGGGCGAAGGGTCTACTAACGCGTCGGGCGAGCTATCGCTCTAGCCGCCGTGCGCCGCCTTCTTGGGCAGCGAGCGCTTCTTGACCGTGACCGTGCCAGCCACCTTCTTGGGGGCCTTGGCCGGTTCGATCTGCTTGGGCGGCTTGGGGTAGCTGATGCCGAGCAGGCAGAGCTCTTCGAGGATCTTGCCTTCCGCGTTGCTGTCGACGCGGACGTGACCCCAACCGTTGCCACGGGCCGAGAAGCCCTTGAACCGGCACTTCTCGTCGAAGAAGACCGGCTGTGGCTCTTCGTTGGTGTCCTCGGTGAAGATGCAGCCGACCATCTTGAACGTGGCCATCGCCACACCCTCGAATCGACCGCCTTCGAAACGAGAACTGGTGAAGTTCATGCCCTCCCTACCCGTCGGGCGGAACGTGCACTCTTCGAGGGTGCACTTCTTGAGCTCGACGTCGCCAACCTCTTCTCCGCCGAAGACGCACTTCGAGAAGTGGAGATCCGTCATGGTTACGCCCTTCAGCTTGAACTGGCTGAAATCGCGTCCGGTGAGCGTGATCTGATCTCCGGAAGGCTGTCGCCTGGTCGGCAGGCTGAGCTGCGGCCGGTTGAGATCGAGGCACAGCGCGTTGAACTCTGCGTGCTTGCCGTCGATCAGGTACTGAAAGAGACGTTCGAGTTCGGTCATCGGAATACCCTCCTCAGGGATTCGATCAGTGATGAGTTGAGCTTCAGCCTAGGCGCACATCGCCCAGGTCAGAAGGTCATCGCTCATCAAAAGAGCAGCCTATCATTACTGCTTTTTACAATAAAACACAAGCGATTCTTTTGAACAGGGGCTTTGTACGCTCCTGGTCAAAAGACCCGGCCGGAGACGAGAGGGTGTTGGGGCCACCGAGGACGGTGGTTGCTCCGGCGATTGAGATAGGGGTATTACGAGTGTGAGCGGCGCTTCCTGGGCAGGTGTACGCCTCGCACGATCTGTCGCTGAAGACAGCGTCGAGCACGCTCCGTGTCTACGACCACGTCTTCCCAGCCGATGCCCTTTGCCTTGATCTTGGCGAAGGAACACTTGGTGAAGCGGCTCGGGCCGTAGAAGACGCCACCGCTGAAGTCCGCCTGGGCAAACTTCATGCCCTCAAAAACACACTCTTCGAACGAGGTGTTCGTGGTAGCTAGCTTGCGCACCTTCGTTCCGCGGAACGTGCAGCGAACAAACAGACAATCGGTGAGGTCGGCTCCTTCCAGGCTCCCTCCGTTGAACGTGCATTCGGTGAACGTGGTGTCATGAATGACCGCTCTCTCGAGTGGAAACAGGGTCAGATCCACCTGTTCGACATGGATTCGCGTGTCGGCGCGAATCACGAACCCCTTTCCGTCCCCGACGATCCGCCGCTTCAGTTCAAGGAACCGTTCCAGATCCCCGCTCCCAAGGGCGGCTGCGAGGAGCGTGACGTCGTTCGGCTTTCCTTTTTTCATGGAGCTCGCTACTTCCTTTTGTGTGTCTATTCGTAATTCGCTACGAACGACCGATTATCTAACCTAAAATAAGCCAAAACGTCAACAGCGCTCCCATCATATAGGAGCGCTGTTGTGAGAGAGGAAGGTGTCTTAGACCTTCAACTTGGCCATCAATTCGTCGTAACCCTTGGCGTCTTCACGCTTGAGGTACTTCATCAAACGGCGGCGTTCACCAACCTTTTTGATCAAACCACGGCGGGACGAGTGGTCCTTTTTGTGGATTTTCAAGTGCTCAGTGAGCTCTTTGACTTCTTCGGTCAAGATGGCGATCTGGACCTGAGGGGAACCGGTATCGGTCGCGTGGACACGATATTTCTCAATAATTTTCTTCTTCTTGTCTGGGCTCAACATAGGAAGAGATACGCGGCGTTCGAGTTGGGGAGCTAGGCTCCGTCACCAAAAGCGCCGTAGATAGAGTAATTAACGCTCGGAAGATACCAAAGAACGAAAAAAACGGCAACTGCCGCCTGCGTTCTGCGTCTTATATATGGAGTGAGAACCGAGGCGCACGGGTGGGAGTTGTCCCTGGGGAGTGACCTTATGGGTCCCACCCGTGCGTTCGCTCCTGCCAGGGTGGCAGGAGGTGTTCTTCTTGATGGCTCAGGGAGCGAGGGCACCCACGAAGCCGAATCCGCGCTCCTTCGGCGGGTTGCGCGTCGTGCTCTGGAGCAGGCCGCGCTTCCGGATACGCGTCGACTTGGTCGTGACGGGGAGGTCTCCCGCTTGGATGAAGCGCGGACCGTTCTCGTCGTAGGCCAGGAGGCTGCAGCCCTGGAGCCAGTGGCCGTTGTTGCGGAGGAGGGCGCGCGTCGCTTCCTTGTGGTCGGCATGAACGGGCAGGAAGTACTTCTTGCCGCTCGTGTCGTGCAGCGTCAGGAGAAAGCCATCCTCGCAGGGGAGGGTGTCGCCCGTACGAAGATCGCTCAGCGACATCAACCGCAGGCTCTTCTTGTCGTCGAACACGACGAGTGAGGCGCCCTGGGGCGGCTGCTTTCGGTGGGCGTGTCGCACGTCCTTGAGCGTTCCGATGATGGTGCCGGGATTCATTCCCGACAAGAGGCAGATCGCCGCCTGACCGCCTGCACCTTCGACGAGTCTAAACGCACTGAGCATCATGATGCTCGTTCCTGACTGGCACTCACGTGCCGTTGACTGGACGACCGACTCCCATGCACGCCCCATGCGGCAGAGGAAATCGGCGATCTAGTCAACAAACGCCTCCGGTTGGTACCGGAGGCGTTTGACGGAGCTGATCCTTGAGGGATGTGAGCAAGCGTTTAGGCAACCGGTTGATAGGCGACGTAGCGTACGACAAAGAGCTTCGCAATAATGGAGCGAAGGTCGTACTGAGCAAACATCGACTGACCGAAGTGCATAGCGCGCTTAGTAGCGTACGACGGATCTAAAATCGGTGTCAAGAAAGTAAATGGGGAAAAATCCTCCAGATAGCACTCACCCCGACGGCCGAGCGCGGCCATCGGGGTGGGAGGTGAGAGGAGGCATGCCGTCAGTACGGCGAGCGGGGAGGGGGAATGGGTGGTGGCTGGCTCGGACGGCGAGGAATAGGGCCTTCGATCTTCGGGAGGACGATTGTGAGCTCCGGCCAGTGCGGTGGAATGGAGGGCCGTCGAGGTTGAGATGGCTCGGGTACAGGGACCTCCTCGATCAGAAGATCGTCACCGCTGTCAGTTGGTTCAGTATCGTCTATTGGTTGCATCGGCACGAAGTACCTCTTCCTTGGTTTGAGCTTTCGCTGTCCAACGACTGGATGCGATAATCCTTTATTGCCTGAATTCTCGCATAAAGTCAATGTAGCGAGCCAATAGATCTCCTTCAAAACGTCACGTGCCCCGACAACCAGGTTGGTCGTCGGGGCACGGTGCTGATAGATCCCTCAGCTGGGAGTGCTCTTCTCGGGTGCGAAGAGGTTCACGAAGGTGGGAAGGAAGTGGATGTAGACCTGACCGCCGCGCTCCTCGAACTTGAGGTAGCCGTTCTGACGGAGCTGTTGCAGGTGCTCTATGACGGTGGGCCGCGCTCGTGAGGCGCGTAGATCGTGGTCGAGCTCCTTCTGAGGGAGCGGGCTCCAATCGCCCCAGTCCGCCGCGAGACGGACGAGGCGTTGAATGGTCAGGCTGCGTGCGTGGTCGCGGATGCGGCGATGGACGAGGCCCATCGGCTCGACCTCGTCGAAGCCCTCGGGGATGATGGGCAGCCGGCTGTTCGGGACGCTTTCGTCAACACGGACGAGCGTCACGATGTTGGCGAACCAGTGGCCCGCCAGCCAGATCGGCTGAATGACGTTGTTCTGTACCGTCCAGGTGCCGCCATCCGACAGACGGACGCGTCCGCTCAGCGGCCAAGCGCTCGGGACGAGCCGGGCGCCTTCCATCTTGGGCGGGCCATCGATGGTCAGGGGATCGTCCGGGTCAGCGAGCTCGCCGACTTTGACGAACGCCCGCCCCTCGAGCCCGCGTGCCTTGGCGGCCCGCGTGTGATGAGGGACGACTCGTTCGAGGAAGTGATCGAGCTGTTCCTCGCTCGGCGCGTCATCTGCATCGGGGTCAATCTGCAGTTTGTCGTTTTTCAAAACATCGCTCATCGCTTGTCTCTCCTCGGGTTGGTCGCGTTCCGGAACTCGGAAGCGAACAGCCGTTTATCTCACTAATGCCTTAAAAAGTCAATGTTATAGTGACGTTTTCGTTTTAAAGAATGAGGATTTGGCTCTATTGTCAGAGAAAATAACGACTGCTACGCTCAAGACTACCTTTATGACCCCGCGAACGATCGAAACCATCCATGAAATGGAGGCGAAGTGGCAACGAACTTGGGAAGAATCAGGGACGTATACCGCGACGACCGGCAACCCAGATGCGAACCAAGATAAGTTCTACGGTCTCGTAGAATTCCCATATCCATCTGGAGAAGGTCTTCATGTGGGTCATCCGCGTTCGTATACAGCCATCGACCTCGTTACGCGCAAGCGCCGCATGGAAGGCAAGAACGTGCTCTATCCGATCGGTTGGGATGCGTTCGGATTGCCTACGGAGAACTTCGCGATCAAACACAAAATTCGCCCGGCGGATGCAACGAAACGCAATGTTGCGAACTTCACACGTCAGATCAAATCCTTAGGCTTCGGTTTCGATTGGACACGCGAAGTCGATACGACCGATCCGAAATACTATAAATGGACACAGTGGCAATTCTTGCAGTTCGTGAAAGCCGGCTTGGCTTACAAAGCGAAGTCGACGATCAACTGGTGTCCACGTTGTAAGATCGGGCTCGCGAACGAAGAAGCGCAGGGTGGCGTGTGTGAACGCTGCGGTAATCCGGTTGAGAAGCGCGAGAAGTCGCAGTGGATGATCAAGATCTCAAAGTATGCAGACCGCTTGATCGATGATTTGAAAAACGTCGACTATCTAGAGAAGATTGCGTCGCAGCAGGTAAATTGGATTGGGCGAAGTGAGGGGGCGGAAGTTGTCTTCTCCGTTCCAAAGTTCGAGAAGTTATTGCTTGCAACAAATAATCACAGCAAAGTCGAGCGCGTAAAAAAATTACTTGGCGCTGTTTTGCCAACGCTTCAAATTTTGACGCCAGCCGACATCGGATTGGAAGCCGTTGAGGTAAAAGAAGGCTCGAACATGCGTGAGAATGCCAGCATGAAAGCGGCTGCCTATGCCAAGCTGACGGACCTCCCAATTCTTGGAATGGATACCGGCTTATCGATTGATGGTGAAGATTTGGATATCGCAACACCAAAACGAAATGCGCTTGGCGGCGTTGATGAAGACAGTCTTACCCAAGAAGAGAAGGCGGCAAAGATGGATGCCTTCTGGCGCGGGATCGCTGCCAAGCATGGAGGCGAAGTTGATGGGTATTGGCATGATGTTGCGGTCTTGCACATGCCAGATGGAACGGAATTTTGTGAAGAGAACAAGCGCGAAATCATTTTGACTGACAAACGTAAAGGAGAAATGGATATCTATTTCCCGTTACGTGGTCTGTATAAAGTAAAAGCGAACGGACGATACATTACGGAACAGAGTCCAGAGGAAGAAATCTTCGTTGAACTTGGTCCACTGACGCATGCTTGGAAGAAGCTGTGTTCGGATGAGGTAAAGGTGTTCACTACGCGCATCGATACGATCTTCTCGGGTACGTTCCTGATTCTTGCGCCGGAACATCCGCTTGTCTCACGTCTCACAACGCCTGCGCAGCAAACAGATGTCACTACTTATATCGTCGCATCACGACAGAAGACAGACGAACAACGAACGGATGCGACAAAGGAAAAGACGGGTGCATTCACTGGCTCGTACGCTATTAATCCAGCAACAGGTGATGCGATGCCGATCTGGATTTCGGATTTCGTGTTAGCAAACTACGGAACGGGTGCAGTTTTTGCCGATGCGCATGATGAACGTGATTTTGCGATGGCGAAGCGCTATGGAATTCCACTTAAGGTTTCGATTCGTCCATCGGACGACGCAGCGTGGGAGCAGGTGAAGGCGCTCGAGGTGTGTTTTTCTGAAGAAGGTATGTTGGTGAATTCCGGAGCATTCGATGGTTTGACTTCGGCTGAAGCGCGACCAAAAATTATTGAATGGCTTGAAAGTCATAAAGCAGCACGCAAACAAAAGAATTATCGCCTTCGCGACTGGGTCTTTTCCCGTCAGCGCTATTGGGGTGAACCGATTCCACTCGTGCATTGTGAAGCGTGTGCCAAGAAAAAACAGAAAGCGTTGTTGATTCATGGTTTCAGCGGAGGTCCGGATAAGCGTTGGTTCCCATGGATGAAAGAGCAGTTGGAAGCGCAGGGGTATGAGGTGCTTATTCCAGGTATGTCGATGGAAGGTACGCCAACCGTTGAAGCTTGGATGAAAGTACTTGCACCAGTTGTTGAACAGTTAGATGAAGACGATGTTATTGTTGGCCATAGCATTGGCGCGCGGGCTGCATTGCAGGTCTTGGAACAGACTAAGAAAAAGATCGGTCAGTTGGTATTGGTTGCTCCAGCGGTCGGTCCGTTGGCTGATGATGTTTTTGCAGACAGCATTCAACGTAATCCAGAGAAGAAGGATGGATACGCCTTCTTGCGTGACTTCTGGAGACAGCCCGTGCAGTGGGATGTCGTGAAGCCACTCGTTCGTTCGGCGGTGGTCGTCTGGTCGAAGGACGATGATACGGTAGACAAGCCAACACATGCGATTTTCCCAGAGGGTTGGTTCGTGCAGGAATACGACGGCAAAGGTCATTTCCGTGGAGCAGAACAACCGGAAGTGCTTGAGCATGTCCTATCTCAGAAAGTGACGGGTTGGATTCCGGTTCCTGACGCGCAGCTCCCTCTCACCCTCCCAGAAGTCGAAGCCTACGAACCCACCGACAATGGTGATTCACCACTCGCGAATATCACGTCTTGGGTTAACACGACTTGTCCAAAGTGTGGCGGTCCCGCAACCCGTGAAACCGATACCATGCCGAATTGGGCGGGATCGAGTTGGTACTTCTTGCGTTACTGCGATCCAAAGAATGATAAGCAGTTCGCATCACCTGAAGCTCTTAAATATTGGATGCCGATCGATCTTTACAACGGTGGCATGGAGCACACAACGCTCCACCTGTTGTATTCACGCTTCTGGCACAAGTTCCTGTATGACATGGGGTACATTCCAGAAGTGTGTGGGAATGAGCCATACGCAGTTCGTCGTTCGCACGACATGATTTTGGGGGAAGGTGGCGTGAAGATGTCGAAGTCGAAAGGTAACGTCGTGAACCCGGATGATGTGGTGAAGGTTTATGGCGCAGATGTCTTCCGTGTCTACGAAATGTTCATTGGTCCATACGATCAGAAGGCACCATGGGATACGAATGGGGTGGAAGGAGTACGTCGATTCTTGGATCGTGTCTGGTACGTGTTCCATCAGCCACAGGTCGCGGGTGCGACACCGGCGGATCTCGAGACGCTCTACCATCAGACGATCAAGAAAGTGACAGACGGAATCGATAACTTGCAGTTCAACACCTGCGTTTCGCAGCTGATGATTCTCGCGAACGGCTATCAAGACTTTGGCTGCGTCCCAACAGCTCATCGCATTGGTTTCCTCCAAGCATTGGCCGCCTTTGCCCCTCACATGACCGAAGAGATGTGGCAGGAAGAGGGGAAAACCGGATCGATCCATCGTGGTGGTTGGCCGACGTATGACGCGTCGAAGTTGGTCGCTGATACCTTCGAGCTCGTGCTCCAAGTGAACGGCAAAGTCCGCGATAAAGTCACCGTCTCAAAAGACATCAGCGAAGACGAAGCGAAGAAACTTGCACTTGCTTCGGAAGCGGTGCAGAAGTGGTTAGAAGGCAAAGAGCCACAGAAAGTGGTGTATGTGAAAGGGAGATTGGTGAGTGTAGTCGCCTAAAACAAGCCCAAGATAAAAGAAAAGCGCTCTACTTATGTAGAGCGTTTTTCTGTCTCTCCAATTTGACAAGGAACTAAAACTAGTATTAGTTTATTAGACCATTCTGATCCGCGAGTGGATCGACTGGAACTGAGGAGTGCGAGATGAGCACGGCGAAGACGGAGAAAGATTGGCGTACGGGTCCGGGCAAGATGGCGACCTTCGAGTCCTTCATCCCGTCGAGAGATAACAAGCAGGGGGGCGCCACTGAGTCTATCGAGGACAAGTACAACCGGTGGGCGAGCGAGCACCCGAAGGCCAAAGTGATCAGCCAGGCGCCGACGAGCTGTTCCTCCACCGAGGGGTTGCACCAGACGCTGGTCGTGCGCTACTACGAGCCGCCTTCGCCGACCCCTGAGGATCTGGAGCTCAAGGCGTTCGTGGCCGCGCAGGACAAGCTCTCGATCAAGCGGGCGACGCGGGAGATCGAGGAGCTGCTGATCCGTCGCGCGCTCGCGCAGACCAAGGGCAGGCGCGAGGCAGCAGCCCTGCTGCTCGAGATCTCGCACCGCGCGCTGCTCTACAAGATCAAGGAGTTCGGGATCACCTGAGCTCCAACAACGCGTTCGTACTTTTGCAACGGGGTACAGAAACCACTCAGGTCACTCCTGAGAGACTGGATCTGATCTACCCCAACGCATCTGAGAGATTCATAGAAGACATGGATCGATGAGCTGCGTTCAAAAGATATGCTTGGAAAATACGCGTACGTGGATTACGCTAGACACTTATGATCGACCATACAGGCGTCCCCGTTAGCGACTATCAAAAGAGCAAAGAGTTTTATACAAAGGCATTGGCGCCTATTGGCTATACGCTGGTCATGGAATTCGGTGAAGCGGGCGGCTTTGGTGAGAATGGCAAACCAGACTTTTGGATTTCAAAAGAAGCGGGAATCGGTCACCCAAATCACATCGCATTTGTCGCTCAGAACCACGCAGCCGTTGACGCTTTCTACAAAGAAGCGATCGCTGCCGGTGGAACCGATAACGGTGCGCCAGGGATTCGTGGGCACTATCACCCAAACTACTACGGTGCCTTCGTGAAGGACTTTGATGGACACAACGTCGAGGTGGTTTGTCACAAGCCAGAGTAGACAACGGAACCATCTGTAGAAATACACGCTCCAAGCAAAACGGGGCGTGTATTTTTGTCTTTTTAACAGCTATTGACGAATAATCGGCTCAAGACTAGTCTGCTCCTCAGTTCAAAGACGCAGGGGAATCCCAACGGGGATAAGCTGTCGTCGACGAATGGTCCAGCTCAGTGCCCAAGAGCTGTGTGCGTAGTCCTTGTGGATCGGATCAAGACGCGGACGCGTCACCGGACACAAGATGAACGGAGGAGCTGTCCCCTCCACTAGCCTGGGATCAGGCTGGATCGCATACGTCGCGCCCGAGTGGAGCAGACGGAGACTATCGGTCCGTGCTCGGCGGCGTGTCGTGTTCGCGCCCCCTGTAGGATTGATGAGACAGAACCCCGTTCCGCCGGGGGTGGGTACCAACCATGTGGCGCTGTTGCGCACATCACGTCGGTTGGTGGGATGGACAACCACATCCCAAGCGAGTGAAAGGAACGTTCAAAGACGTATGCACTCCACTAGTAGCGGCGAGCGAACGGGGAGAGCGGTGCTAGGCACCTGAGGGTGCCTACCTATGCCCGCAGCATCACGCTCGGAAGAATGACCAATCAGCCAGTGTCCAACTAGAAGTTCGAGTACGAAGCCAGACGTCGCTAGAAGACGTTTCGCAGAGGCTCGGATGGATAGAAACTGGTGGTACCTCCAGCAGTGGGGTGCACGAGCAATACGGTTGCGAGCCTTCGGGTTAGCGACTAGTAGCGGTCTCATCGGTCAGGACGACCGATTTCAATGGGAGATATAGGTGGTTCCTCGCTTTCCGCGATCGCGCCTCCTCTCGCTTGCCATTGATTCCCCTGTCAGTGTCGGACCGTGCACTCGCGCACCTACCCGGCTCTTGGCTTCGGAGAAACTCGCGGACTGTTCGCGAGATCGGGGAAGATGAAAAAAGAGTACCCATCTAAGTGGGAGACTCCCTCCTATGTGTCGTCGGCCCTCGACGAACAAAGACCCGCCAGCAGCTACGGCTGACCGCGGGTCTTTTTAGTTTCTCAGAAGCTTCAAGCAGGTTGCGTTCTTTTGTGACTTGAGCCAACGGAGTAGAGGAGCTCGCCTCATTTTTCTATGAACTCTCTTCCTCGTGGGTCGGCGGTTGGTTTTGTATTGATCGGATTTTTGGTTGGAATTGTTTTGCATAGTTTGCATCCGTGGTTCGTTTGGACGAGTGCCATTTGGATGACTTGGATTTTCATTCTCGGTGCGGGGTCTTTTCTTTGGCGAATTGGACCGGCGGTTTCGCGTAAACGTGAGCTCTGTATTCTTTTCGGGATTTTGCTTGGTCTACTTCGTTTCCAATCAATACAGGTCATCATGCCACGTGAGGTGAAGCCGCTTGATCCAGATGGGTTGATCTCGAATGATTTTTCCCTTCAATCGGCAAATCAACTTGATCCTCGTCATTGGACAGGGCGTTTACGTACGGAGCTCACGCGTCGCTCAAATAAACTCTTTCCGAAAGATGAGTCGGGTTTACTCGTTGGGATTCTCTACGGTGACAAACAGTTGCCACCGAATTTGAAAGCGGTGTTTCGGAAAATTGGAACGAGTCATATTATGGCGGTTTCAGGCTCGAATGTGACAATCGTGATCAGTTGTTTGCTTGGGCCGCTACTCTGGGTTGGATTGAGACGAAAGGCGGCATATATCGTTGCGAGCATTGGAATCTTGTTATTTGTGTTGCTCGCACTGCCTTCTGCATCGGTGGTCCGAGCTGCGTTCATGGGATGGATGATGCTGTCTGCGCCAATGATTGGGCGTCTCGTGAACTTTAATCGCTTGTTATTGATCGCGGCCGTCGTCTACGCCTGCTGGCAACCGTGGGCGGTGTTATATGATCCAAGTTACGCCCTATCGTTTCTCGCGATGATCGGGCTCGGAACCTATGGCAAATTCATCGATGAGAAAATAAGCAAAGTCATTCCTTCAAAACTGTTTCGTGAAATTATCGCTTCGAATGTGGGAGCGACACTGCTGACAACACCATATGGATTATGGGCGTTCAAACAAGTCAGCTTGATTGGTGTGTTGGCGAATCTCGCGATCTTGCCCTGGATTCCTTGGACCATGGCTTTTGGTGCGCTCGCCCTGCTCTTTCCGAAAGTTCCCTTGCTCGCGATTCCAGCTTCCGCTTGTCTTCGCATGGTCTTAGTTTTGTCAGAGCTGTTCGGTCGGATTCCGGTTGGAAGCTGGTCTAAGCTAACGACATCATCTTGGTTGAGTCTGGGGATATATGGGTTGTTATTCATTATTTGGTGCAGAATTAAGCCAAGAAAACGTCTTGTCCACAATGATGAGCCTTCATTTTTGAAAATAAATTGAGATCAGTTGTCGGGTGCTGGTTAACAAGCGGACCGCGCCAAATAAAAGAAAAGAACAAATTGCTGTGCTGTCTTAAAAAGAAAATCGTACAGTCGAGATTTACAATCGACGGACACAAAAAGCGTGTTTGACTGCCGGTCAGATTTTCTTGATTCTGGAAGTAAGGTCGTGAGACCGAGTACAACTCAAACGAGCAGCGGTTACGAGGATATTTCTATGTACGGAGGAGGCTGTGCGGACATTACCGGCTTCACAGTTCTCCGATCGAAGGCTAAGGCGTTCGATGGTTCACAGGGTTGCATAGCAATACTCTCCATTCTGGAATTTGAAGGTTCGTTCCTGCATACAGATACAGATGGGCACACGATTGTGACTTGTCTTACTCTCGCAGTGATTGGCCGGATGATTGTTCCATAAAGTATGGAACGCGGAATGCAAACTTCGTTTGTCAGTGTGCAAGACATGTGATGGCGGCGGATGCCCGACCCATTCGCCGCCCACAGGTTCGGTCCACGGTGCCCTTTGGTTCATTCGTTCTTTGTCTGTTCACCTGCCTGCATTCGTGACGCGTAGCGAATGCACTGGGATGTCCAGCGAGTACCGGACGCGGAAAGCAGAGGAGTCGGTCATGCGATCAAAGCGAAAGGTTCAGATTGAGTTGTGTTGGATGAAGCCCTGGTCGTTCTGCTTTAGCTTCCTCGTACAGGTGTTCCTCGTGTTCTGCCTGTGCGAGCTGTGCGGCTGCGGTCAGGGGCAGGTCGAGCGTCCGTCCGAAGAGGGGATGCTCAGCCAGTCGATCGCTGGTTGCACTGTGTCGACGGTGCGCTACCCGACGTCGGAGAGCGAGTTCACTCGCCTCTACGCCGGTCGGGGGTTCTTGGCGGACGACGTGCACATCGGGCGGGACATCAGTCTGACCGAGGGTACGGCGATCTACCCGATCGCCTGCGGAACGGTGCGCATTTACCGCGCTGCAGATGGTTACGGCACGCTCGTGGTGGTCCTCGAACATCACCTCGCGTCGCCGATCTCGGTGACGAACGGGGTGGGTGAGCGGGTGACGGTGCAGGACTTCCTGTCGATCTACGGCCACCTGCGGCCGACGACGCTCCGCACCGGCGGGACGCGTTTGGCCTGGCGCGATGGGGACACGGTCCGTCCGGATCAGATCATCGGCTACGTTCAGAACTCGGCCGATAACGGCGACGGAGAAGAACATCTTCATCTCGGGATTCGGCTGCAGACGGCGACCGAAGCAGCGCGCGTCGATCCCACGGCCTGGTTCGCGGGCTATGACTCGGCGCGGACGCGCAGGCGCTGGTACGCCGATCCTGGAATCTTTCTGCCTACACTCTTGCGTCGTTCGGCTCAGCGCTCGACGGCAAGCTGGCATCCGACGGGGAGCGTCCTGAACGTCGATGGTCAAACCTGGCTCGTCGTCTCAGATGGAAACATCACGCGGCTCCCGGATGACGTCCTGCATGACGAACGTCTGGATCTGCGTGTGGTTTCAGCAGCTCCTGCCGAGATCGCCTGCATGCAAACGGTCGGGTTCTCACTGGAGCGGACGAGCGGTCACCGCCTCATTCGTTTCGAAGGGAACTCGACGGTCTACGAGTACGCGGACATGCCGTCGGCGGTCCGCTACACCTTTCTGGCTCAGCAGGCGTTTGATGCCTGGGGTTGGACGGGTTCACAGGTCGTGACTCGACCGCTGGGTGAGCGCACCGCGTTCCTCGAGCGCTATCGTGACGTCGGCTCTCGGCGTCTGCGTGAAGGGTCGCTCGTGAAGGCGACCGGTCGGAGTGATGTCTACGTGGTGTCCGAAGGACGCCGCCGGCCGATCTTCGACTGGTCAACGTTCGTCGCCCTCGGTTACGACGAAACCTGGATCATCGAAGTGGACTCCTCCGTCCTCGATGTCCTGGCGGGGTCGTTAGGTGAAGTGATTCGGCCTGAAGATCTTGCACGCTGCGTGCATGCGCCGCGTTCGATGGAAGCCATGGACGCCGGCGTCGTGTCGATGGATGTAGGTTCTGTGCGCGATGTGCCCGGCGGAGTCGATGCGGTTGTCGACGCAACGATCGATGTTGGGACCATGCGGGACGTGCCGTTTTCGATGGATACGCCTGCGATGGATGCGGGTGTGCTCGTCATGGACGCAAATACGCCTACGATCGATCTTGGTCGTGATGCGGGTGTCGACGTGGTTTCGGTATACGTTGACGCCTCAATCCCGTCACCTGACCATTGCAACGATCCTCCGGTTGACGCCGGTCTTCCGGATGTCACGGTGGTCGATGTGGGAACCCCACCTCCTCCGGCGGGCATGCCCCCGGCGGGTGCCGTCATGCGCTATGAGTTCCGTCTCGCGATCGACAGCGAAAACTGGCGGCCCACCGAGCCCTACTATCTGCGCGATCACTGGTGGGAGCGCATCCGCTGCCTGAATGGCACGGTTTCGGATCCACTCAGGATGATCGCTCAAGGAGACGGCTGGTATCGCTGCGACACGAGCGATGTCTACCGCATCTTCGTCGGGACGTTCTTCTCGCCGTCACATCCAACGCTCGGTGATCACGGTCACATTCCGACGATCGACAACTGGCCGATGCTCTGCAACCCGCGTCTGGGCATCGAATGGCGCATCTCAGAACTGCCGAGCGGGCATGAAGTCTATCGTGGTCCGTCGAGCGGGTTACCCTGCACGAACGTCGGTCCTGATAGTCGACATCAATTGCCTTGAACTACAACTTCGTTCTTTCTTGTCTTTCTTTCACGCCTCTCAACTGGGTTCTCCATTTGAGGGCAGCGTGTTATTCGAAGAAAAGACAATGTGGATAAAGACGCTTGCATTATTGGGTGAACGCGGTACGATTAGAACATAAATAGAACACTTCATTTTCTTTTGAACTTTATGGCTCGTAAATCTTCTGAAGCACAGGCGGACGGTCGCGGACTCGCCGTGCAAGGCGCGATTGATCAGATTAAGGAGAAGTTTGGTGAAGGCTCGATCATGCGTCTCGGCGAAGCTCGTAAGATGCAGGTTGCCTCCATTCCGACCGGTTGTTTGTCGCTCGACTTAGCTCTCGGTGTCTTCGGCGTCCCACGTGGGAGAATTATCGAAATTTTTGGTCCAGAAGCGTCCGGTAAAACAACGCTTGCCATGCACATTGTGGCCGAAGCCCAGAAATTGGGAGGTGTTGCAGCCTTCGTCGATGCCGAACACGCACTCGATCCAGACTATGCGAAGAAAGTTGGCGTAAAAGTCGACCAACTGCTGATTTCTCAGCCAGACACGGGTGAACAGGCGCTTGATATCGTCGAAACACTGGTTCGTTCGAACGCGGTCGACGTCATCGTGATCGACTCGGTAGCAGCTCTCACGCCACGTGCCGAAATCGAAGGCGAAATGGGTGATCAGCACATGGGGTTGCAGGCTCGTTTGATGAGCCAAGCCCTGCGCAAACTCACCGCTATCATTTCTCGTTCGAATGCTGTTGTTATTTTCTTGAACCAGATTCGTCAGAAGATCGGTATCGTCTTCGGAAACCCAGAAACGACCACCGGTGGAAACGCGCTCAAGTTCTACTCCTCGATGCGTATTGAGATTCGCCGTGCCGCCCATATTAAGGTGGCTGAAAAGATTATCGGTAACCGTGTAAAGGTGAAAATCGTCAAAAACAAGGTCGCTGCTCCGTTCCGAACCTGTGAATTCGATATCATGTATAACGAAGGCATCTCGATCTCTGGTGATATGTTGGATGCCGGAACGGATCTTGGTGTCGTGACGAAGTCGGGAAACACCTATTCGTACGGAGATCAAAAACTTGGCGTTGGTCGTGAAACGGCCAAGCAAGCCCTTCGTGATCAGCCGGCACTTTTGGCTGAGATTCGTCAGAAATGTCTCGATGTTTGGCAGTCGCGTGAAGACGATCAGTCGGGAAGTGTTTCTGGTCGTGGCAAGGGTGAAGATGACAACGAAGACGAAGAAGGCGAGCCAGAAGCGAGCTGACCTCGTCAGATGAGCGTGCGCCGGGTACAATCATCCCATCATGGCTAGACGAAAACGCTCCTCCTTTGAGTTTAAACTTGATCCAGAAACGAAGCGAAGCGTGGCTGTAGTGATCCTATGCGCGTTCTCGCTTCTTCTGTTTTTCGGAATGTTCGATTTGGGTGGATCCGTCGGCGCTCGGCTTGATGGGGGATTAACTTGGGTTTTTGGGTGGGATCGGTTCTTCCTACCGTTCATTTCATTGGCGATCGCTTATCATTTGGCGGCTCCCGATCGCTTCCAGTTGCATGTAAAAAACGCCATTGGTCTGTGTTTGTTTTATCTCTCCCTTAATCCGTTCATGCACATTCTCGCTATCCCTCAAGGGGGCGATGTGCCGGATCAAGTGGTGCGTGCCGTTGGGGGAAAACTCGGATATTTGCTCGCGACTCCACTGGTTGCTTCGCTCGGGCTGTGGGGAGTGCGTATTTTGTTCGGTGCCTTGTTCGTCATTTCTATCCTGTTGATCTTCAATCTGACGATCGAAGATATTCGAACGATCATTGAATGGCTTAAGCGGGCGTTGGTTGTATTGCTTCAAGCCTTGTCTTGGCCGGTAAAGCAGTTGATCCGTGTTCGCGAAGGAAAGAGCGCAAGCTCGGCCGCTTTTACCCCGACCTACGATCAAACCCCAGCCTATCAACCAGCTCTCGATGCCACTGAGGCGGAAGAAGAGGAAGAAGAACTCCCAGAAGGCGAAGAGGACGAGGAGGCTGTAGATGAAGATGGAGAGCCTGCAGACGGAGACGAAGAGCTTGAAGAAGACGAGGAAGGGGCAGAAGGGCCTGCGCCGAAAGTCATTGCTAAACCGAAGAAACATTATCCGAAGATTGAGATCCCATTAGATTTACTCGATCGTCGCGATCAGAAGCCGACCTCGGGGGATATTTCTCACAATCGCGAGGTTATTCGTCGTACACTCGATAAGTTTGGGATTCCGGTCGAAATGGCCGAAGTGTCTGTCGGTCCAACGGTGACGCAGTTCACACTGAAGCCATCGGATGGCATCAAGCTGTCGCGTATCACAGGTTTGCATAACGACCTCGCCTTATCACTTGCAGCGCATCCGATCCGTATCGAGGCCCCAATCCCTGGCAAGTCACTCGTTGGTATCGAAGTGCCGAACCAATCGGTCGCGACCGTTGGTATGCGCGAGATCTTGGAATCAAAAGAATTCCGCGAGCGCAAAGCCGGTGGTTTACACTTCGTACTTGGAAAAGACGTGGCTGGTAAACCTTGGACAGCCGATCTTGGTCGCATGCCTCACTTGCTCGTGGCTGGTGCGACAGGTTCGGGTAAGTCCGTGTGTTTGAATGTCATCATCATGACGTTGCTCTACACCTTCAGCCCAGACGAGATGAAGTTCGTCATGGTTGACCCGAAGCGTGTTGAGTTGCAGGTGTATAATGGTTTGCCACATTTGGTGACACCAGTCATTACGAAGACGGCAGAGACGGTGAACGCCCTGAAGTGGGCGCTCCGTGAGATGGATCATCGCTACGATCTCTTGTCCAAGGTCGGTGCCCGAGACCTTGCGAGTTACAACACGCGCGTCGAAGAGAAGATTCCGTATCTCGCGATCTTCATCGATGAGTTGGCGGACCTCATGGCAACCTCAGCATCCGAGATCGAAGGGCCGATCGTGCGCTTGGCGCAGATGGCTCGTGCCGTCGGCATCCATTTGATTTTGGCAACGCAGCGTCCCTCGGTTGATGTCATCACTGGGTTGATCAAAGCCAACGTTCCGGCACGTATCGCGTTCGCCGTCGCCTCCTCAACTGATTCGCGCACCATTCTTGATCAACAAGGAGCTGATAAGCTCTTGGGCCGCGGAGATATGTTACTTTCGACGGCTGAGATGTCGACGCCAAAACGTATTCAAGGCGCCTTCGTATCGGATACTGAGATCACGCGCGTTGTCGAGTACATCAAATCCAAATACGAGCCGGCCGATTACGACTTCACCGTTACCCAGCGTAATGGAGGAACGAGCAGTAACGGAACATTCGGTGGCGGAGCTGGTGGTGATGGTGAAGATGACGATCCACTCATGTCGGATGCGAAAGAAGAAATCATTCGTGCGGGTAAAGCTTCAGCATCATTGTTGCAACGTCGTTTGAAGGTCGGTTATGCACGTGCCGCACGTTTGCTTGATTTGCTAGAGCAGGAAGGCTTCATCGGTCCGTCTGATGGTGCAAAACCGCGAGAGATTCTTAAGGCGGATTTCGGTCGTCAGATGGACATTGATAACGCCGTCCCGGGCGAGGAAGAATCGGACGAAGCCTAGCCGACTATGGGATTCATTCAGAAGCGGATTAACCCCGGAGGCGGCTTGGGCCATGACTTGGTTGAGCTTCGAACGAAGGCGGGGTTGTCGCTGGCTGAAGCGGCGAAATTGAGCAAGGTCTCAGAAGGGGCAATCCGTTCGCTTGAGGAAGAACGTTGGCACGAGATTCCGGATCCGCTTTATTTTGAGCACGTGTTTCGAAGCTACCTTTCCTTGTATTCGATCCAGCAGAACTATTACCTTCAAAAATATCGGACGAGTTTGAATATCCAAAGTCGTGAACGGACAACCGAAGAGCTTATGCCGCTCGAACGTGCCCGCTGGTCCGACTTCACCGTTTGGTCACGCGTCTTGGCGGCATTTGGGTTGATCGTGTTCGCCGGTCTGATCGGTGGCTACGTTTTTTATCAAGTTCGTGCAGTAACAGCAGCTCCCTCGTTATCTGTAGACACGCCAAAAGAAGGGGAGCGTTTAGCCCGCCCTGTCGCCGATATCCAAGGCAAGACCGAGCCGGATGCCAGTGTTTTGATCAATGGCCGTTCCGCTATCGTTGACAACGATGGTTCTTTTAAGCTCACGATCGATATTCCCTCCGGACCGACCGTGATTGTGATTCAAGCGAAAAAACGTCGTGGAAAAACTGCCGAAGAGACGCGCCACGTCTTCTACCAACGTACCGGGGATAATCAGTAAACAAAAAATCCTCTTCCCGACTGCGAAACGCTGCCATGCGCGAGAAAGATGTTCCGGTGACACGGCGTGATTTTGGAAGAACTCCAAAAAAAGCGCGTCGTTGGTCCATCAAGAATGGCATACAGCGATCCGCAATCTGAAAGATGATTTTGCCGCCCTCAGGTTCAATCGAGAGTACGAAACTTTCGGTCTTTGGTCAAGCTAACGACGAATCTAAAAACCATCTAAAAATGACTTCACCCCGCTCGTTGGTGACCGAGAGTTCGGTCTGAGCGGGGTGATGTTGGATATCAAAACACGGGTCGATCATCAACACTGTTTTGGCACGAAGCCGCAAGCGTTACGAGCCAGAGCGAAACTGAGTCTGACAAAAGCGCCAGAGGCAGAAAAATGCAAAGCTCGGGTAAGCGGAGCCTACCGATGACCAGCCCGTGTTTTGAAGGGGATCGAACGAAAGATAAAGAGGTGAGAGTCCCGGGGCGCCAGAGGCGCTTAGGGACGTATGGACGAAATGGATGGGGGAAGGTAGCCGTGGCCACCCGCAACTATCTTTTCGGCCTGCTCCGTCAGTGGCCGTGTTCGGTTTCCGGCGGAGATCGTCCTCTTTATCCCTTGTTCGATCTCGTCAGCGTTTTGGAGGGTGGGAGGTGGACAACCCTGGTCCGAAGACCGGGTGTTCCGCAAGGGAACGCTTGAGACGTTCGAGCCGTGGCCCAAAAGGGTCAAACGATTCACTTGTTCCGAGCAAGCTCGGGAACCCTCCAAAACGCTGCAGAGATCGCGCGTTACGACAAAGGTAACTCGCTATAATAATATAGTTTTATTATTCTGTCAAGCGTCATGATCCATCTTGCAAGAAATTTGGCTTAGATAAGCGCTGTTTCTTGTTTAACGCATCTGAACAAACAGGGTATAGATTGTATAGTAGTTCTTCGCTTCTCGTAGGTGAACCGGCTCGTGCCCGACGAGTCCCCGTCGTTTCTTCCTACCTTTTAAGAATACGCCCTCCAGAAGATAAGAGATATATTATAGTGTAATTTGGGCTCAACCCAGCAAAGAAAGAGGTGCTTTTTTGAATGTCATCGTGATAATCTAATATGTGTACAACCTGAGGACAGATGGAGTGAGGCGTTGACCTTTTGGCTAATCTGTCGCATTCTCATCAAGAACTTTCATAATAGAATACGAAGTAAAGAAGGGGTGGCGTTCCCTCAACCTGCTCTCAGGCAGGGATTTTGAACGTCTGATTGGATGGAAGTGGGTCGACCGATGAACTTTTTGCAAGGAATTCCGTTTGGAGGATCTCCCCGAGAGATCAACCTCGCGCTTGATGCGGCGCTCGGGGAGCCGCACTCCTGCCCCCTCCGTGGGGTGACGATCAGCCTCGACGCGAGCGATGACATCGAGCTCCGGAACAGCGTCCCACTGCTCGACGACCGGTGGAGCTATGCCTCACGCCGGGTGCTCCAGCTCTTCCTCGCCCAGCGCTGCGACGCGCGCGGCGTCGATCTGGACGAGCTCGAGAGGCGCGCGGCTGAGATCGGGAACGATGGCCAGGGCGAGTTCGCTTCCTGGCGGGTCTCCCTCACGTCCGAGCAGCATCAGTTCCTCGCGAGCTGCCCGCTCGATCCGAGGGCGCGCGACTTCTTCCAGCGGGTCGGCGATCGGTCCATGAAGTTCGAGGTTGCTCAGATGGAGGGCGCGCGGTACTTCATGAAGGCGGGCAAGGTCGGGCCGATCAACTTCAAGGCGATCACGAGCCTCGACCGGCTCATGGAGGCCTTCGTCGATGCACTCGGGCCGCGCGCTGCCGAGTTCCGGTCCAATTTCGGTCTTGAGCTCGTCAAGGGTCTCACGGGCCCGACGACGGCCAAGATCACGATCTCGTCCATCGAGACGCCCGACGTCATCAAGGCGTTTTTCCAGTGGGCGCACTGCATGATCATGTGCCAGCACCTCCGCTGGTCGGGCGAGTGGCCTATGGTTCCGAACAGGCGCCTGCTCTGCCTCGAGGAGTTCGGGGCGTATCTTCCGCAGATCGCCTCGTTTCTCCCGCAGCAGGACCTGGTCCGTCGGTTCCTCGAGGAGCTCCCCGAGGGGCTCGCGTTTCGTTTCATCGAGCGCTGAGCGTCGTCGCCGGTCAAAGGGCGGCGAGAGCGGTCTATCCAGACGGTTCTCGCCGCCCGCGACAGCAGCTTATCTCAACAAATCCTTAAGGAACGCCACCTATCCTTCTTTTCTTCGTATTTTCTCTAAATAGAGCCAAAATAAGGCGATTCTTGCCATTGTTTGACGTTCCTGCCTTTTCAATGGTATATTCGCGGCGGAAAAACCTGCTTCAACGTTGATTTTTACATCAAATTCCTGCTTTGCCCATGCAGATCTCGCGCTCGTAACGCAAAAAACCCTTCCCGATTACGTATCAGGGAGGGGATTTTGCGCCTTCAGCGCGGTTGAAGACGGTTTTGACATCTCGGCTCCATCTTGTACGGAAACGGACACGAACTTCCCCCGGCTGCCAGGTCCTGCTCGGTTCGTCCCACATTCGTACGAGGTGTGTTAACTCCCCTCAGCCGTTTCTATGATTTTCCGTCGCCAGCCTTCGGTCGACGTCGAGCGCCGGTACTTTACCGCGACGCGTGACGCTATGGCCCTGCCTGACCTCATCGAGGTCCAAAAAGATTCCTATCGCTGGTTCATCCAGGATGGGATCCGTGAGCTGGTCAAAGAGATTTCGCCGATCAAAGACTTCATTGGTCGCGATCTCGAATTGCATTTGGATGATTATTTTGTTGACGAGCCAAAATTCGACGAGAAGACGTCGATGGGGAAGAACGTCAACTACGAAGCCGCTTTGCGTGTCAAAGCGCGTCTAACGAACCGCCGCACAGGTGCTTCGAAGGATCAGGAAGTGTATCTTGGTGACCTCCCGCTCATGACGGAGCGCGGAACGTTCATCATCAACGGCATCGAGCGTGTGATCGTGTCGCAGCTCGTCCGTTCGGCCGGTGCTTTTTTCAGCGCTGAGCTTGTCCGTGGACGCAAGCAGTACGGGGCCAAAATCATCCCAAACCGTGGTGCCTGGCTCGAATTCGAGACCGATGGCAACAACGTGATCTGGGTGAAGATCGATCGCAAGCGCAAAGTGGCGGCAACGTCCCTTTTGCGTGCCTTTGGCGTTGGTTTGGACGATGATATTCGCGCGCTCTTCACAGACGTCGATATCCACCCACTCAACCGCTACATCGATTCGACGCTCGCCAAAGACGCAGCCAAGGATGAAGAATCCGGTCACGTCGAAGTCTACAAGCGTATCCGCCCAGGAGACTTGGCAACGCCAGACAACGCTCGTTCGCTCGTGCAGTCGATGTTCTTCAACTTTGATCGCTACGACTTGGGCCCAGTCGGTCGCTACAAGTTCAATCACCGTTTCGGGCTTCAAATGGAACGCGAACAGGTTGTGAAGGAGGAATCGCGCATTTTGACGAAGGACGACTTGGTCTTGATTTTGAAAGAGATCATTCGTTTGAACATCTCGCAGGAAGAATCTGACGACGTAGACCATTTGGGTAACCGCCGTGTCCGCGCAGTTGGGGAACTCGCGCAGGGTCGGTTCCGCATCGGTCTCGCTCGTATGGAGCGTATCGTCCGCGATCGTATGTCGACCCTCGACATCGACACGCTGACCCCAGCCAAGCTCATCAACGCCCGCCCAGTCATTGGAGCCGTGCGTGAATTCTTCATGAGCTCGCAGTTGTCGCAGTTCATGGACCAAACGAACCCATTGTCTGAGCTCGAACATAAGCGCCGTTTGTCCGCGATGGGCCCAGGTGGTCTCTCTCGCGAACGCGCTGGCTTCGACGTGCGTGACGTGCACCGCACGCACTACGGTCGCATCTGTCCGATCACCTCACCAGAAGGTCCAAACATTGGTTTGATCGGTCACATGTCGTGTTATGCTCGCATCAACGAATACGGCTTCATCGAAACGCCTTATCGCAAAGTCCGTAACTGGGCCTTGAACGATGGTAAGGATTCGATCGACGAAATCTTGCGTGTCGACGTCAACGATGGCGAAGGCAAACTCGTTGGAAAAGCTGGTACCACCGTTGATAAGAAGCTTGCGGAAAAATTGCAGAAGATTTCGATCGACAAATTGCCGATCCATCCAACCGTAACCGATGAAGTCGTCTATTTGAACGCCTTCGCCGAAGAGCGTGGAACGACGGCGCCTGCCACGACCCCAATCGGTCGCGACGGCAAATTCACAGTCGAACGCGCTCCAGCGCGTAAGAACGGAGAACCAACGATCGTTGATGTGGCTGAAATCGACTACGTCGATGTCTCGTCCAAGCAGATTCTGTCGATTGGTACGTCTTTGATTCCATTCGTGGAACACGATGACGGTCACCGCGCCTTGATGGGAACGAACATGCAACGTCAGGCCGTGCCATGTATCAAGCCAGATGCGCCTATTGTTGGAACGGGTGTTGAACGCCGCGCCGCCATCGACTCTGGTCAGGCCTTGATCGCTCCAGATGACGGTGTCGTTGTGTCTGTTTCTGGAAACCATGTTGAATTCCAGTCCGCCGGCGATGGTCGCATCCACCGTTACGACTTGATGAAGTTCCAGCGTTCGAACCACTCGACGTGTGTCAACCAGCGTCCAGTCGTCATGAAGGGTCAGAAGATGTACGCCGGTGAAGTCTTGGTCGACGGTACATCTTGCCAACGTGGTGAGCTCGCCCTCGGTCAGAACTTGCTGTGTGCCTTCTTGAGCTGGGATGGCTACAACTACGAAGACGCTATTATTTTGAGCGAGCGCTTGATTCACACCGATCGCTTCACCTCGATCAACATCGAACACCACGTGCTCGATGTCCGTGATACGAAACTTGGTCTTGAAGTCGTCACGTCCGATATTCCAAACGTATCTGAAGAACGTCTCCGCAACCTCGATGAGAACGGCATTGTCCGCATCGGTGCTGAGGTAAAATCCGGTGACATTTTGGTCGGGAAGATCACGCCAAAGGGTGAAACCGATTTGTCGGCCGAAGAAAAATTGCTCCGCGCGATTTTCGGTGAAAAGGCTCGCGATGTTCGCGATTCCTCGCTTCGCTTGGAACACGGTGAGCACGGGAAAGTCGTCGACGTGAAGATCTTCTCGCGCGAAGCCGGAGACAAACTCCAGCCAGGTGTCTTGAAACAGATCGTCGTGACGGTTGCCGACCTTCGCAAGATTCAAGCGGGTGACAAGCTCGCCGGTCGCCACGGAAACAAGGGTGTTATTTCGAAGATCGTTCCAGTCGCTGATATGCCGTTCCTTGAGGACGGCACACCGGTCGACGTGATCTTGTCACCACTTGGTGTCGTGTCACGTATGAACTTGGGTCAGATTCTTGAAACGCACTTGGGTCTTGCTGCGAACGCGCTTGGCTACCACGTTGCTACCCCAGTGTTCGATGGTGTTCCAGAAGCCAAGATTCACGAAGAGCTTGAAAAAGCTGGCTTCCAGGGTGACGGCAAGGTCAAAGTCTTCGACGGACGTACCGGTGAGGCGTACGACTACGAGCCAACGGTTGGGTACATCTACATGTTGAAACTGAACCATATGGTGGAAGACAAGATTCACCAGCGTTCGATTGGGCCATACTCGCTCATTACGCAGCAGCCACTTGGAGGTAAGGCGCAGTTCGGTGGTCAGCGCTTTGGAGAAATGGAAGTGTGGGCGCTTGAAGCGTACGGTGCCGCGCACACCTTGCAGGAAATCCTTACGATCAAATCGGACGACGTTCCAGGCCGTTCCAAGGCGTACGAAGCGATCATCAAGGGTGAGCCAATTCAGAAGGTCAACGTTCCAGAGTCGTTCAACGTGTTGGTCCGTGAATTGAAGGGTCTTGGTCTCGATGTCGAACTTCTCAAAGACGGTAAGCGTCTCGAAGAAGCCACGCCTCGCCCTGAGCACTTCAAAGTTCGCGCTACCCTCTCGAACGATGAACCGAACGAAGATGAATGGGGCCCAGCACCAACTGACTTCTAACTCCTAGACCAACGATATTTATGGCCTATTTCCAAACGGAAAACATCAAGTCGACCGACTTTGATGCCATCCGTCTCAAGCTCGCTTCCCCGGAAGTGATCCGCTCGTGGTCCTACGGAGAAGTCACCAAGCCAGAAACCATCAACTACCGTACACAGAAACCAGAGAAGAGTGGTCTCTTCGCCGAAGAAATCTTCGGCCCATCCAAGGACTGGGAGTGTTACTGTGGCAAGTACAAAAAGATCCGTTACAAGGGCATCATCTGTGACAAGTGTGGAGTCGAAGTCACGCACTCGTTGGTTCGTCGCGAGCGCATGGGTCACATCGAGTTGACCGCTCCGGTCGCGCACATCTGGTTCCTCCGCAACACCCCGACCAAAATCGGTACGGTGCTTGACATGTCGCTCCCAGCGCTCGAAAAAGTCATCTACTTCACCGCGTTCATCGTGACGAGTGTGGATGATGCGATGCGTACTTCGACGCTTGAGCAGCTTGGAACGGAATACAAGGGCAAGCGCAAGTCGATCGAATCCGAAATTGATCAGGAAATCACCCGCGCGAAAGCGCAGGTGTCTGAGAAAGGAAAGTCTGTCGACTTCCTCACGGCTGAACTCGAAAAGATCCAGCAGAAGAAGACGGATCGTTTGAAGGAACTTGAAGTCGAGTTCATGACGGCCGACAAAGAGTTGAAGGAGCTCGCTCCACTCACGATTTTGTCGGAAATGGAGTACCACGATCTTTCGCTTAAGTACGGACACTTGTTCGAAGCCAAGATCGGTGCCGAAGCCATCGACGAATTGCTCCGCACGATCGACCTTGATGCCACCATCAAGAGCTTGCAGGAAGAAATGGTCGACGCATCCGAAAACAAGCGCGATCGCATCATTCGTCGCTTGAAGTTGCTTAAGTCGCTGTTCGTGAACGGCATCGATCCATCCTGGATGATCATGAAGGTCATGCCGGTCATCCCACCGGACCTTCGTCCGATGGTTGCACTCGACGGTGGTCGCTTCGCCACGTCCGACTTGAACGACTTGTACCGCCGCGTCATCAACCGCAACAACCGCTTGAAGCGTTTGGAAGAGTTGAACGCGCCTGAAGTCATCGTGCGTAACGAAAAGCGCATGTTGCAGGAAGCGGTCGACGCCTTCATCGACAACGGCGCCCGCCACTCGAAGACGGTCATCGCTGCGACTGGGAAGAAGCGTCAGCTCAAGTCGTTGGCGGATGTGCTTAAAGGCAAGCAGGGTCGCTTCCGTCAGAACTTGCTCGGTAAGCGTATCGACTACTCCGGACGTTCCGTCATTGTGGTCGGTCCAACGCTTGAACTCCACCAGTGTGGTCTGCCAAAGACGATGGCCTTGGAACTCTTCAAGCCATTCATCATTGCGCAGCTCATCAAGCGTGAAATCGTACACAACATTCGTTCCGCTAACCGCTACATCGAAGGAGATCATGCGGAAGTTTGGGACATTCTCGAAAAGATTGCCGAAGACGCCGTCGTTCTTCTCAACCGCGCTCCAACCTTGCACCGTCTCGGTATTCAGGGGTTCCAGCCAAAGTTGATCGAAGGCAAGGCAATTCAGGTTCACCCACTCGTCTGTCCAGCTTTCAACGCGGACTTCGATGGTGACCAGATGGCCGTCCACGTGCCACTGACCGAAGAAGCCCGTTGGGAAGCGAAGAACCTGATGTTGTCGGTGAAGAACTTGTTGAAGCCAGCTACAGGTGACCCAGTGGCCAACCCGGGTAAGGACATCTCGTGGGGTGCGTATTACATGACCACGATGCTTGAACCAGCCGATGGCAAGATGAAGCTTGTTGCCTCTGCTGATCAGGCCGTCTACCTCTTCCAGTCTGGAAAGATCACGATTCGCGAGAAGATCAAGACGCGTTTGAAGCAGGGCGATGAACTGATGGAAACAACGGCCGGACGTATCATCTTGAACCGTTTGTTCCCGAAGGAAATCGGCTTCATCAACGAAGCGGTCGGAACCAAGAAATTGGCCGAGATCGTTCGTAAGACAACCGAGCTCCGCGGGTTCGACCGTACCGCTCGTTTCTTGGACGAAGTGAAGGAGATGGGTTTCTACTACATCACCAAATCCGGGTTTAGCTACGGTATCGGTGACCTCCCGAACGTCAACAAGACCGAGATTATCGCGGAAGGGGATAAGAAAGCCCTCGAAATCGAAGATCAGTATAAGGAAGGTTTGCTCACCAAGAAGGAGCGCTACCAGCAGATCATCAAGACCTGGTCGGATATGAAGGATAAGATCCAGAAGCTGAGCAAAGAGTCGCTCAACAAGACGGGTCCGGTTGCTTCTATGATTGACTCTGGGGCTCGTGGATCTCCGGGTCAGTTGACTCAGGTCGTCGGTATGAAAGGTCTCGTGAGTAACCCAAAGGGTGAACTGATCGAGTTGCCAATCAAATCGTCGTTCCGCGAGGGTCTCGACGTGCTCGAGTACTTTATCTCGACCCACGGTACACGTAAGGGTTTGACCGATACGGCTTTGAAGACCGCCAACGCTGGGTACCTCACCCGCCGTTTGGTTGACGTGGCTCAAGACATCATCATCACCCAGGAAGACTGTGGTGATACCGATGGTGCGCTCATCACGCACGCTGAGTGTGAAGAAATCGGTGAACCATTGCAGACGCGTTTGCTCGGCCGTTTCCCACTCGAAGACATCAAGGATGCGGAAACTGGCAAAGTGTTGGTCAAGAAAGACACGCTCATCACCGAAGAAACGGTTCGTTCGCTTCAGAAATCGAAGATCGATCAGGCCAAGTTGCGCTCGGTGCTTACCTGTAAGCTCCGCCGTGGCTTGTGTCAGAAGTGTTACGGCTACGACCTCGCCTTCAACCAGTTAGTTCGTATGGGCACAGCGGTGGGTATCATGGCGGCCCAGTCCATTGGTGAACCGGGTACACAGCTGACCATGCGTACCTTCCACATGGGAGGTGCGGCCGGTTCCGACATTACGCAAGGTTTGCCACGTGTCGAAGAACTCTTCGAAGCGCGCTCACCAAAGCATAAGGCGATGTTGGCGGAAGTTGCGGGTAAGGTGAAACTCGTCGTCGGCGAACGTCGCACGCTCCAGACCATCACCGGTCAGAAGTTGGTCGACACCGCCTCCGGTCAGAAGACGATCGAAATTCACTTCAACCAGGTTCAAGAAATGGAATTCGCCTTCACCAAGAAAGATACGGTGAAAGTCGAAGATGGTAAGAAGGTGAAGGAAGGACAGATGTTGATCGTCCGCGGCGAAAAGGGCGAAGACGCGATGGCGCCAGCTGCCGGTACGGTCACCGTCACCAAGAACCGCGTGAAGCTTGTCTACGAAGCCGACGCAACGGCTGAGTACGAGATTCCATCGGGCTACAGCATCAAGGTGAAAGATGGACAGGAGGTCCAGATGGGCGATCAGCTCACGGATGGCCAGTTCGATCTTCAAGACTTGTTCCGCTTGCGCGATCGTGACTCGGTGATGTCCTACTTGCTGCGCGAAGTCCTCTCGGTCTACGCGTCTCAAGGTCAGAAGCTCAACGCCAAGCACATCGAAGTCATCATTCGTCAGATGTTCTCCCGCGTGTACGTCCGCGATGCCGGAGATACCGACCTGTTGCCAGGTCAGGTAGTCGAACGCACCCGTGCCGACGCTGAGAACGAGCGCGTCGTGAAAGCGAAGGGAACGCCAGCCATCATGGCTCCGCTCTTCATGGGTATCACGAAAGTCGCGCTTTCGACCGAATCGTTCTTGTCCGCTGCCTCCTTCATGGAAACAGCGCGCGTGCTCATCAATGCCGCGATCACAGGTAAGCTCGATCGTCTCGAAGGTCTGAAGGAAAACGTCATCATCGGTCGTCTCACCCCAGCTGGTACCGGTTTCATGACCGGTGACTCGCTCGCGGTGCGCCTCGATACCGAGATGGACAAGAGCTAAGAGAAAAGAATAGCTGCACAAATCCCCCAGGTACCACGACGGTGCCTGGGGGATTTGCTATACTCCGTTCATCTATGTCGTCGTTCTTTGGAAAATCGCAAGGAGAGATGCCGGGCTCAGCTCGTGAGCCGGTCCAGTCGGATCAGCTTGCACGTGGTCCGCGTCGTCCGGAGTCGCAAAAGGGGATACTAGCGATGGCTTTTGCGGCCGCCGCGCTGGCCTGTGCCGGAAAAGCATCGGCGCAAGAGCTGTCTCGCGATACGATTCGCGAACAAGTAGTGCGTACGAATCTGGGGGCAACACCTGATACTCCGAGACTGAATGCGGGAGAGGCACTTCGTATGTCGGTACGCGTCACAACACTGACGGAACGTATGCAGAATCTGGATGCGGCCACAATCGACACAATCGCTCGATCGATTGCTGCCGTGCGTGGTGGAGATCAGTTTTCCGCTTTCTCAGTAGATCTCCGTCGGTTAAATGGGGCACGTCAGATAGGAAATACCTACGCACGCGGGGAAGCAAGCCTGGTACCCCTCCAGACACCTGAAGCTGTTCTACGAACAAGAGCAAGCACCTCTCCGGAGGTCTCTTCCCTACAGGATGCAGATAGAGCATTTACCGCTGCCTTGAACGCTCCGCCGGGTCTTGATCGTTCACGACGAGCCTTTATCTTGCCAGAAGCGATGTTGAATTTACTGAATGAGCGTCAAGTAAATGTGGATCAAACACGTGAAGTCCTTCGTTCGGGCTTATTTGCCGCGCCTATGGAAACATACCGTTCGGTATTGGTAGAGCGACCAAATGCACAAGTGGACTTACGCTCTTCTTTCAACGAGAATGAACTCCGGGTATTCGCGAGTTATGTCGACCATCTTCGAGAGACGCGTTATTGGTCGGAGGAGCCAGAAGAAGGTCTACAGCGAAATAAGGATGCGGGTGAGCCATTATCCGCCCTAACAGGCGAGGCGATTCTGAGAGGTCAAATTCCGTTGTCGTATGCTCTTCGGTTATATGCGAGCGGCGAAGCGGTAGGTCAGTTCTCGCGTTGGGATGGAATGCGTTGGGCGATGAATTCGAACACGAACGCCGAAGAGCTTCAGACGCATTCAGCTCAAATCAATGTAGCGCTGTGTTTAAAACTAGCAAGATCCATGGCAGAATTCGTTCTTCGTCATCCTGGATTCTCGGGGCAGGCCGAGGCCGCTTATCAGGCTTCCGCGGCTCGACCTGTTCCGGTCGATGAAGCGCTCCCACCGGCGCGTCATCACGGACATGATGCCGATCGAGAACACCGCCCACATCACGGGGTTGGGCATCATGAGCAGCATGAACGGCATGGACAAAGCGCCCACGGCCGACGCCACCACGGAGGAAATGGCTGATCGAATGTGTGCAAAATAGGCAGTAATGAGAAGAGACCAGGCCGGTCTCTTTTTTGTCTTCCCTTGCCCCCAGCGAACGCATGAACTAGTCTGTACTCATTCAATTTCCTCTTATTTTCTCCTATGTCTACACAAAATAGATTTGGTTGGGCACGAAATGTGTTCATGGCCGTGCTGGTGGTTGGAGGAGTCATGGTGACACGGTCTCAGGTTTTAGCGGCTGAAGAAACAACCACGACCGAAGCGGTTCCTGTTTTAGTCAGCGCTACATCGTCAGACTTGGTCTTGCCGGTTCAGTCGGCGCGCGTCATGCCAGAAGAACGTTTTCAGCTGACGCTTCAAGCCATGGGTGGTGTTGCTCCGTACCGTTGGACGATCGCCCCACAGAGCCTCCCGATGAACGTGTATTTTGATGGTGCTACAAACTTGCTCTGGGGAGCCCCACTCCGATCCGGTCAGTTCAGCTTTCCGATTACGGTGACCGATGCGAACGGACAAACGTTGACCAAAGATTTCACCTTGAACGTTGGTGCAGAGACACCCGTGGTCGCCACTTCGACAACGGTGAACAATCTCACCGTTACCACCACCGATCCGATCATCGAACCAATCTTCATCGACTTAGATCATTTGACCGATGCCGACCTCCAGTTGATCTGGGATATCTTCGGGGATGATCAGCCGCTGATTCATATTGGGACTGACGCGCCAACGAACCTGTTGAAGGCGAGCATCGCCCAGATGCGCATCAAGCCAAATGGGTTATACCGAGTCGAAGGAGGAACGCCTTCGACGGTGAATGAAGGTCACAAGTACTCCGGTGTCTATTACGTCGATCCAAACGGCCGCCGCCATGCGTTCACAACTGAAAGCGCCTTTACATCTTGGTACGCTACGACGACCGATTCTAAGATCGAAGCGGTTCCAGATTGGAAGCTCTCGAACATCCCACTCAGCAAGAATGTAACTTTCCGCCCTGGCTCGGTCGTGCGCTTAGAAGGAACACAGGAGTTCTACGGCGTATTGCCACAACGGACGCTGAAGAAGTTCGCCGACGAAGCGACCTACCAGCGTTTGGCGAGCAATCTCAAACTTGATCCAATGGCTATCACGCCTGTACTTCCGCTCGCTCAAGTGGCTGACTATCAATTCGACGCGATGACAATCAAATCGCTCAGCGACTTACCAATAATCGCCCAGATACCAACCTTCCCAGGCCAGGAAATGGTTCAGGAATAAACCGAAAAACATAAAATCCACACCGAACGGTGTGGATTTTAGTTTCCCTTTTCTGAAGCCGTTGGGTAAGCTCTTCCTCGTATGTCCCGTCATTCCAAATGGCACAAAGTCCGTCAGTTCAAAGGCGCCATCGATGCCAAACGTTCGGCGTCGTTTACGAAGCTCGCCCGTGAAATCACAGTAGCAGCCCGTGAAAAAGGGGCTGATCCAGAAATGAACGCGGGTTTACGCGCGGCGATCGAGCGTGCGCGTGCGGCATCGCTTCCGAAAGATAATATCGAACGCGCCATTCAAAAAGGCGTTGGGGGAGCGGGGGAGGGTCAGATCGATTCACTCACCTATGAGGCTTATGCCCCTGGGGGAACAGCTCTGATCATTGAGTGTCTCACCGACAGCCGGAATCGCACAGCGAATGATGTGAAACATCTGCTTTCAAAGAACGGGGGAACGCTCGCCATGGCGGGAGCCGTGACGTATCTCTTTGATCGCGTGGGTGTTGTACGTTTCTCTACGAAGATCTCGTCAGCAGTCAGAGATGAACAAGAGCTCACGCTTATCGACGCCGGTGCTTCGGATGTTCTTGACCAAGAAGAGGGAACTGAGGTTCGTTCTGCGCCGAACGATTTAGCTCAAGTTGCGCAGGCAGTTATGAAACTTGGTTACAAAGCGGATGTCGTTGAAATGGAATGGATTCCAAAGACACTCATCGAAACAGATGAGGCGACCGGCACGGCTGTCGCGGAACTGATTGAGCTGCTTGAAGAACACGATGATGTGAGCCGTGTTTACAGCAA
This sequence comes from uncultured Gammaproteobacteria bacterium, assembly GCA_964598725.1. Taxonomy (GTDB): domain Bacteria; phylum Patescibacteriota; class Patescibacteriia; order 2-12-FULL-60-25; family 2-12-FULL-60-25; genus JAGOTP01. Next base: position 156,466 of record CAZRCW010000001.1, read on the forward strand.
CCTGGCCTAACTATGAAGCGTGAGCGTTCATCTGTTGAGAAGTTATTTCCACTCGTCCTCGATTCAGCCGAAGTTCTTGAACGCTGGGTGGCACGTGAAGGCGACCGGTACGTCTCTTTATTAGTCGAGCGTGGATTTATACGAGCAGAAGACAGAGAGAATCCAGTCATCGTTCAGGCGGCGACGAAAGAGTGGCGTAAGACCTATGTCAGCGATCTTAGCTTTGAAACACGTACCTGGAATCGCGAACAGATTCGCGATCTTGCACAAGTGTTCAGCTGGCGTTTAGGTGGCTGGAAAGGCTGGCTTCCGTATCGTCCACAGGGAAAATTATTTACAACGTTTGGAGACGTTATTGAAGTGTTTGATGCTCACAAAGAGGGACTACCAGAACAGCATCGAACGCTCATCCCTACAATTGCGAATGCAATTACCGGCACGCTTGAAACCAAAGATCTCTTTTTATTTCGTTCAGGTGGTGAGCTTGCTGCCTTGGATGGGACGCATACGTTGGTTGGTTTGGCCTATGCCTTAAAGCATGGATCACCGATTCCAGATGAGCTGAATATGTACGTTGCCGAGCTGGGAGTCGATGAGCGAGATGTGTTTGATCGGTTCTGCGTTGCACGGCCGGTTGTGTATGGGTCATACAGCTAAGCATCAGGCACACCCTTCATCTGTCTGCTAGACTTCCCTTATGCGTCTTCTCGGCGTTGACCCAGGCTTTGATCGCACCGGTATCGGCTTGGTTGATCATGCTGGCGGTAAGCTCGCTTGGGTCTGGCATGGCTGTATCCAGACGAACGCGAAAGATCCATTTCCACAACGCCTACAGCAGATCCGAAACGGCTTAAAAGAGGTCTTCGAACGTGCCAAACCAGACGCAGTGGTAGTTGAGCGCCTCTTTTTCCAAAAAAATGTGACAACGGCGATCGATGTTGGCATGGCGCGTGGCATCGTCATTTTGGCTGTGGCGGATGCGAACGTCCCGCTCGTTGAGCTCACGCCGAACCAGGTGAAACAGGGGATCACCGGCTATGGAGCGGCTGATAAGCTCCAGGTTCAAGAGATGGTTCAGCGGATTTTGAAGCTAAAAGACAAACCAACGCCGGACGATGCGGCGGATGCGTTAGCGCTCGCCATCGTCGGGAGCTCTTTAGCTCAGACCGCGCTTTTGGCTCTACAACAAGAAAATGGCTGATTTTATTGACAAGGAAGGGTAGTTTACATTATATTCTCTATTCGATTCGGGGTGGTCTCGGGTCGAATAACCGCTCTTTATGAGAGCAGAAGAGGACGTCTTGGATCTCATCACTGCGCTCTGCCGCGATGTCGGAATTGTAGAGCACGACATCTTCATCCTGCCATACACACTGGCTATCCAGGCCTGCCTTACGCAACTCATGCAGGTGCGTATGGCGAGAGTGCCGACAGATGGCTTCTCTGAGGGGGAAATCGAACAGATCTTCCGCGCTAAGGGGGTGACCAGGTTGGTGATCCCCGTGATTCAGGAGCTTCCGCTCGACAACCTGGACGTCACGCAGGCGTGCGACTGGATTGCGAGCGGACCTCGAACGACGCGAGAGGTGGTTCTGGCGACAACGGTCAGCAGAAGCAAGGCCTTCATCCTGTCTCTGCGACGTCAACTTGCGACGCTACGCCCAGGTGAGCGTCAAATGCAGTCCTGTCTGCAAAACGGAGCAAACCTGCTCGTGCACCCGATCCGCGCCTACGATTCTGTCTGCGCGATCCACATCGAGCGCACATAGCTCCTCGGGGGAAGGCGGTGGCTCCGCCGCCTTCTCATCCGAACCTTGACGGTCATCAGGAGATGCCCTTCGAGGCTCGGGAAACATACACAAAAACCGCTTGTAGAACGGATACTCGCCTGGTACGATTTATCCGTTATTTTGGATCATTTTTCCTCGTATGCACTTGTATTGGCATGGCCTCACTTCCGTCCGAATTGAATCAACCTTAGGGGACACGTCGTGCACCTTGCTGACTGACCCGTATGCGTCAGACAGTGGACTGCGTTTCCCACGCACGCTTGAACCGAATGTCTTAGTTTTATCGCACCAAAAGCGCGAGCAGTTCGCGTTAGATACATTGAAAAGCACTCCGTTTGTGATTGCTGATCCCGGCGAGTACGAAGTCCAGGGAGTCTTTGTATTTGGCACGACCTTACAGACTGAGGGTGAAAAGCACCCGTACCCTCTCATGTATCGTTTTGAGATCGAAGGGATGTCGATCGGTTTTATCGGCGGCATCAATAAGGTGCCATCCGAAGAGTTGCTTGGTCGTTTGGAGAATATCGATATCTTACTCTTGCCGGTCGGTGGCAGCTTGTACCTCGATGCCAAACAGGCGACAGAAATCGTGCATATTCTTGAGCCACGGATCGTCGTTCCACTTGGGTTTGCAACGGATGGCTTGAACTTGCCGCTCGATTCAGTGGATCTTTTCTGTAAAGAGGTCGGCGGTAAGCGGGTGGATGGGAATAAGCTCAAGCTGACCCGCAAGGATCTCCCGGCCGAAGAGCTCGTGGTTCAGGTGTTGGAGCGCGCGTAGGTTTCTCTCGTCGTTCTTTCTTTGCCCCTTGTATGCCACGCACGCGCTCTACTTCAACTCCTCCCCCTCGCCGTTCCACTCCCAGTGATCGTCCACGTTCCGTTCGGAATCTGACGCACAGGCTAAAGAAGGTTGTGAAGAAGGAGGAAGAGGTGAAAGAGACGCGCGCTTTACCCAGCGATCCAAAACAGCGTTTGATCGTTCAGCACGCCGAAGCGCGCGCTGAACGGCCTCAATCTGGATTTGGTCCGATCGGGATCGTGGCAGCTATACTAACCTGTCTCGTGGTGTTCGTTGGGTGGTGGTTCTTCCCGAATATTGGCGGAAAGCCGGACCAACTCGTTTTTGACCCGGCTCCCGCGCTAATAACGCAGCCTCAGACAGGAAATCAGACGGTTTTAGCCCCGCTCCAGGCTGCGGTCATGGCCGCAAGCTCAACGAGTGAACAAGTGACATCCACCGAACGAAAACTGCTTCTCCCTCTAACCTCTTCTTCATCCGACTCTCTCCGTTGATCCTCCTGTTCTGTTGATCCTCCTATGCCAGACGAACTTCTCCCCCCAAACTCGATCGGACGCGTTGAATCCTCACCACTCGTTGAGGAAATTCAACAGTCGTTCTTGAGCTATGCGATGTCGGTCATCGTCGACCGCGCCTTGCCGGACGTCCGTGACGGCTTAAAACCAGTGCACCGCCGTATTTTATACTCGATGTGGTCGACGGGCTTACGTTCGGGTGCGCGTTTCAAGAAATGTGCCACCGTGGTTGGAGACGTGCTCGCTAAGTATCACCCACACGGTGACTTGTCGGTGTATGACGCGTTGGCGCGTTTAGTCCAGGATTTTTCGATGCGCTATCCGCTCGTTCATGGGCAAGGAAACTTCGGTTCGATCGATGGCGATAGCCCAGCCGCCTATCGTTACACCGAGTCCAAGTTGCGTTCGATTTCCGAAGAATTGTTGGTCGATATCGATAAGGACACGGTTGATTTCCGTGGCAACTATGATGGATCAAGCAAGGAGCCATCGGTACTTCCGGCCAAATTGCCGAACCTGCTCTTGAATGGAACGCTTGGGATCGCTGTCGGCATGGCAACCAATATCCCGCCACACAACCTCACGGAACTGTGTAACGCCACCGCCGCCATTTTGGAAAATCCAGAAATCTCGATCGATGAGTTGCTCGCTCACATCAGCGGTCCAGACTTTCCAACCGGTGGGATCATTTACGATAAAGAAGCGATCCGTACGGCCTATACGACCGGTCGTGGCGGCATCGTCGTCCGTGCGAAAACCGAGATCGAAGAAACCAAGAACGGCCAGTTCCGCATTTTGGTGACTGAAATTCCATTCCAGGTGAATAAAGCGACCTTGCTTGAGAAAATTGCGGACCTCGTCAACGAAAAAAAGGTCGAAGGGATCCGCGACCTGCGTGATGAATCCAACAAAGAGGGTATTCGGATCGTTGTTGAGCTGAAGAAAGATGCCTATCCAAAGAAAGTCTTGAACCAGCTCTTCAAGCTCACCCAGCTTCAGGACACGTTCCACGTGAACATGTTGGCTTTGGTCGATGGGATCCAGCCACGCGTTCTCACGCTCAAGAACATCTTGGAAGAGTACGTGAAGCATCGCCAGACGGTCGTTCGTCGCCGTACGCAGTACGACCTCACCAAAGCTCAGGAACGCGCCCATATTTTGGAAGGTTTGCGCATCGCCCTGCTTCACATTGATGAGATCATCGCGACCATCAAGAAATCGAAAGATAAGGACGAGGCGAAGGTGAACTTGATGAGCAAATTCAAGTTGTCCGACCTGCAATCGGTCGCCATCTTGGAAATGCGTTTGCAGGCCTTGGCCAACCTCGAACGATTGAAGGTCGAGCAGGAATATGATGAAAAAATGAAGCTGATCGCCGAACTCGAAGCGATTTTGAAGTCCGAAAAGAAGATGCGCGACATCATCAAGAAAGAAGTGCTTGAGATCAAAGAGAAGTACGGCGACGATCGTCGCACGCTGCTCGTTCCGCACCCACTCGGTGAGTTCTCGATGGAAGATTTGATCGCTCAAGAGGAGACGATCGTGCTTCTGACTTCCGATGGTTACGTGAAGCGCTTGCCACCGGATACCTTCCGCACGCAGCATCGTGGAGGAAAGGGCGTCGTTGGTCTCGCGACCAAAGAAGATGACATGGTGTCGCAGATGATTACGACCAATACGCATACGGAGATCATGTTCTTCACGAGCCGTGGTCGCGTCTTCCGCCTCAAGGCTTACGAAGTGCCAGAAGGTAGTCGCACCTCCAAAGGTCAGGCGATTGTGAACTTCTTGCAGCTTGCGCCAGGGGAGACCGTCACCGTCACCTTGCCGATGGACGATGTTGATGGGGCGAAGTATCTCGTCATGGTGACAAAGCAAGGGACGATCAAGAAGTGCGCTTTGGAAGAGTTTGCCAACGTCCGTCGCAGTGGCTTGATCGCCATTGGCTTGGATGAAGGGGATGATCTGATCTGGGTGAAGCCTTCCTCGGGTAGCGATGATATCTCGCTTGTAACGCGTCAGGGTCAGTCGATTCGTTTCTCGGAGGCTGATGTTCGCGCTATGGGTCGCACTGCGGCCGGTGTGCGTGGGATCCGCTTGCACGACAAGGACGAAGTGATCGGGATGGATGTCATTAACCCAACCTTGGCCGACAAGGGTAAACTCGCACTCTTCGTCGTAACGGCGAACGGGATGGGAAAGCGCACCGACGTGGCTGAATACAAGACCCAAGGTCGTGGCGGCAGCGGTATCCGCACCGCTCGTGTGACCGACAAGACGGGTGGGGTTGTGGGCGCCTACATCTCAAGCTCAGACGATGAACGCGACATCGTGCTCATCTCGAAGAAGGGAATCGTGGTCCGTACGCCGTTCAAGAACACGCCGCTCCTTGGTCGTGACACACAGGGCGTCCGTATCATGCGCTTCAAGGAAGAAGGGGATACGCTCAGTACGGTGACGTTCGTGTTGCTCGATCCAGCGCCGACGGAAGAATAGAATATTCAAAACCTGAAAAATACACCCTCCAATCAATGGAGGGTGTATTTTTTTGCTTAGAAAGTAAAGTAATATTGATTAAAATCCCCTCTTGTGCTATGGTATCCGCCCTCCAGTGGCGCTCTTGCCTCTGGAAGAAAGCTGTAATATCAGCACATCGCGAAAGAGGTCATTGGTGTCAGACCGAAGAAAGAAGATTGAGGCGCTCGATGGTCTGGTGGCTTTCTGCCTCCTCTGGGACAACCCTGATGGGTGGCGAGCCAAGGACTGGGGCTGCCTTTATCAAGCGATCGTGATTCTCTTCCGGAACGATGTCGAGTACCACCTCGCTCTTCCGGAGGGCGTATGTCTTGTTCATGAGCGATCAGAGGGCTCTCAGGAGGTCTTCACGCTCAACGATCTATATGGGGCCACGCGTCCCATTAAGATCACCTTCAATCCGGCTGAGCCGCTCGAACTGGCGGGAACGCTGATGACCACCGCCTCGGTGCCACCACCAGCGATCTACCATGCACCCCTTCCGGTCGCAGACGCTCCGCGTCCGACTGGTCCGGAGCAGCTCGCTGCGCTCGCGCGCTTGCTCACTCCTGTTGGAGCGTCTTTCGCTCCAATGTAATGGTCGCAGGCGCTTCAGGCGTCTCCCATTTCTCCTAGAACCGGGCCTCTCGTACTCACGAGGGGCCCGGTGTTCGTTTTTTATACAAACAAATAAGGCCCCCATGCTTGTGAGGGCCCTATTATCATTCTTTCGATGGTTGCTCTACCACTCAAGCGCCCCACCGACTTTATATTCCGTCACACGTGTCTCGAAGAAGTTCTTTTCTTTACTCAAGTCGATCGTTTCGCTCATCCACGGGAAGGGATTCGCGACGTTGAATTGGGCGGGTAAACCGATGCGTTCCAAGCGGCGATCCGCGATGTACTCGATGTACTGGCGGAAGCTCTGAGCGTTCATACCAAAGATGCCTTTCGGGAATGCGGTGTCGGCGAACGTGTACTCAAGTGTCGTTGCACGTTTCACTAGGTCGATGATGTGCGCTTGGAATTCTGGGGTCCAGAGTTCTGGCTGTTCCTTCTTGATCGAGTTGATCATCTCGATCCCGAAGTTCAAGTGCTGCGACTCATCACGCATGATGTATTCGATCTGCTCAGCGGAACCAACCAACTTGTTCTGACGCTTGAAGCCAAGGATGACGGCAAACGAGCTGTAGAAGAAGATCCCTTCCATGATGAGTGAGAAGACGATCATGTTCTCGAGGAACTTCTGATCGCTCGCGAAGGTTCCGGTTTTGAAGTGCGGATCGAAGATCCCGTCGTTGAAGCCTAGAATGAAGTTGTCTTTGTTGTAGATACTTTCGACCTCACGGTACATGTTGAAGATTTCACCGCCATCGAGGGCGAGCGACTCAACGATGTACTGATAGGCGTGGGTGTGGATCGCTTCTTCGTAGGCTTGGCGAAGCAGGTACAAGCGGCATTCCGGAGAGGTGATGTGCTTGTAGGTGGCAAGGACGATGTTGTTGGCAGCAATCGAATCGGCGGTGGTGAAGAAGCCGAGCACTGTTTTGAAGGCGCGTCGTTCGTCTTCGGTCAGGACGTCTTTCGAGCGCCACTGTTCCACGTCCTTCTGCATGTTGATCTCGGTTGGGAGCCAGTGGTTGGCGTTACCGACGTTGTAGGCATCCCAGGCGAACGTGTGACGCATGGGATACAGCTGGACCACGTCCGCATCGCGGCCATTGATCACGCGTCGGTTGTTGATGTGGACGCGATCAGAGGTTTGGGTGATTGGCATAAGGCTTGAGGGATTCGAACAAAGAGCGAGGACGAATTATTGGCAGGCTTCGCAAGTTGGATCGTTGATCTTACACAGCTTGATCTCTTTGCCGTCGACCATGACGGTTGGAGATGCGGGACCGCTGAAGGCGGGCTTTGAAGCGGCAGGTGCTTCGATCGGCGCGCTCATCGTGACAGGCTGATTGGCCGGCGCGGCAGCCGCCATGCTTGGCGCGGCAACCGGTTCAGGAGCTTGTTCAGCGGCTGGTTTTGTCGATGAGCCAGCACGCTTGTGGGTCGAGCCGAATTCCGCCGTACTGACCGTCGACTTCTCAACCTGAGAGGCAGCGAGGGTGCGGAGGTAGTAGGTTGTCTTGATGCCCATCTCCCAGGCGTACATATACATGTCGTTGATCTCCTTACCGGATGAACCTTTGTAGAAGATGTTGAGCGACTGACTTTGGTCGATCCACTTGCCACGAGCGGCGGCGGCGCGAATGAGCCACTGAGGTTCGATGTCGAAGGTCTCCTTGTATTTCTCGCGAAGGTTAGCCGGCACTTCTTCGATCGCGGCGATGTTGCCGTCGAAGTACTTGAGCTTCTTCAGCATTGAGTCATCCCACATATTCAGCTTCTTCAGATCGTCGACCAAGGCTGTGTTGATGACGATGAAGTCACCGAACTGGTTGGCCTTCACGTATAAGTTCTTGTAGATTGGTTCGATTGATGGGGTGCAGCCCGAGATGTTCGAGATGGTCGCTGTTGGAGCGATCGCGAGACAGTTCGAGTTACGCATGCCGTGCTTCTTGACCGCAGCACGGACGATCGACCAATCGAGGGTAGAAGAACGGGAGACGTCGATACGTTCACCACGTTCCTGCTCGAGCAATTCGATGGTGTCGATTGGTAAGATGCCGCGTGACCACTTGGAACCGTCGTAGGATTCGTAGACGTCACGTTCCTTGGCGAGTTCGGTCGAAGCAAGAATCGCGTAGTAGGAAACGGCTTCCATGCTTTCGTCGGCGAACTTCACGCAGGCTTCTGAGGCAAAGTTCACGTCGAGCAAGTAGAGCGCGTCCTGGAAACCCATGATGCCGAGGCCAACTGGACGGTGGCGGAAGTTCGAGCGTTGAGCTTCGATCGTTGGGTAGAAGTTCACGTCGATCACGTTGTCGAGCATGCGCATGGCGATCGTGACCGTCTCTTTGAGCATCTCAAGATTGAGCTTGCCGTTCGTGATGTGACGAGCGAGGTTAACCGATCCCAAGTTACAAACAGCGGTTTCGTCTTCCGAGGTGTTGAGTGTAATTTCCGTGCACAAGTTGGAACTGTGAATCACACCGGCGTGGTCCTGAGGGGAGCGAACGTTGCAAGGATCTTTCCAAACGATCCATGGGTGACCGGTTTCGAACAACATGCCGAGCATCTTCTTCCAGAGATCGCGTGCCTTCACTTTGCGGTGCAAGCGGATCTGGCCTTCGGCGGCCATCCGTTCGTAGTTTTCATACTGGGTTTCAAACTTCTTGCCGTAGATGTGGTGGAGGTCTGGAACTTCGTCTGGAGAGAAGAGTGTCCAATCCTGGTCGGCACGGACACGCTTCATGAAGAGGTCAGGGATCCAGTTGGCGGTGTCCATGTCATGGGCACGGCGGCGCTCGTCGCCCGTGTTCTTACGGAGTTCGAGGAAGTCTTCGATGTCGTAGTGCCAGGTCTCAAGGTAGGCACAGGTGGCGCCGCGGCGGCGTCCGGAGCGGTTGATGGCGGCCGTTGTGTCGTTTGCGACTTTGAGGAATGGGATGACGCCCTGGCTGTCGACGCCTGTTCCTTTGATGCGGGAACCGGTGCCGCGGAGGTTGGTCCAGTCGTTGCCGAGACCACCCGACCACTTCGAAAGCTGCGCGTTGTCCGAGAGACTCTTGAAGATGTGATCGAGCGAGTCCATGACGGTCGTGAGGTAGCACGACGACAACTGTGGGTGCGAGGTTCCGGCGTGGAACAAGGTTGGGGTCGATGGGACGAAGCGGAGCGTTGAAATCAATTCATAGAAACGGATTGCGGTCTCATCGCGGACTCCGCGTGTTTCATTAAGCGCCAAACCCATCGCGACACGCATCCAGAAGGCCTGTGGAGTCTCGAGAACTTGCTTGGTTGCTGGGTGGTTCAAGAAATAGCGATCGGCGATCGTCTGCATGCCGAGGAAGAGGAACAGGTCGTCACGTTCTGGTTTGAGAACGCTCGCCAAACGCTCCAAGTCGAACTGAACCATGCGCTCATCGAGCTTTTTGAGGTCCGACAACGTCTTCAAGTTTTTGATGAAGGTCGAGCGGTAGACATCATCGAGTTTGCTGAAGTCGACGTGTTCACCGGATGTTTCTTTGTAGACTTTGTGGACCAAGAGACGGCTGGCCATCTTGGAGTAGGCAGGGTCTCGTTCGATGAAGGCACGAACGGTCAAGATGAGGGCCTGGGCGATGTCTGAGGTCTTCATGCCATCATAGACGTCCTGGGCGCACTGCTGAGCCATCACTTCAATATCAACGTCGGCACCGGCGTCTTTGGCGACGTATTGGAGGGTTTTGCGGATCTTCTCAATCGAAAAGGCTTCGGTCTTCCCCGAACGCTTCACAACCGAGATTGTGTAGGTCTGAGGGGCTTGCTCACGGATCTTGGCGTGTTCGTAGCGGTAGAGGATGTAATCCTTGGCTACGTCGAAAAAGCCATCGCGCATCAACATTTGTTCGACCACGTTCTGGACCTCTTCGATCGAGGTGACGCCATCGGCGCCCACGCGGTTTTCGAGCGCAGCGACGATATCTTGGGTAAGGCGATCCAAAGCGGCTGCCTCAACGCCTCCGCGGATAGCGGTAAAGGCCTTGAAAACGGCTTGCGTGATCTTGGCGGTGTCGAAGGCGACGATCCGTCCGTCACGCTTTTTGATGCGGAGAAGTGACCCCATATGAACAAAAGAGAGAGTGAATGTATCGAGAAAGATCTAAGTAAGAAGATTTTTGACCGTTTTTCCTCCCAACACAACATGTTGTGGTAGGAACTCAATTAAACCACAACATCTTGTGTTGCAGAAGTTTCTTATGTGGATAAAGAGGGGAGTGGTTGTGGACGTTTATTGACGTGCGAAAAGGCCAACAGATACAGTAGTTCTACGCAGGTCGCTGTTCGGCATGCGAATGGACAATTGCTCGTCAAGAGCAAAAAACGAGGGGATGGAGATGCGAAGAACAAGAAAAAAGACGAAGCGCGGCATGGTGCTTTGGCTCGGAAACGTCATGTTGGGGCTTCGCCTCGCTGGCGTCGAGATCAAGATCGGTATCGGGGTGATCGACGGTAATGGTCGTCGCTACACCTGGGGCCGGGCGCGCATCGATAGCCTCCACGCCTACCAGCGCGGAGATGGGCCTGGACTCCAGGTCAACCTTGATGCGGGCAGGATCCGTGTCTACGACAGTCATGGACAGCGGTTCCCGGACCGCGCCCAGAGCTGCTTGTTCATCCTGCATCCGACCTTCGTCAAGCTGGTTCTTGGTCTGTTCACTGCCCACTTCGGCCAGATGGCAGAGTCTGCTGCCAACGACAACCACGGCCTGTCTGACGACGCGCTCCTCACGCGCGACCTGGGAGCCGATCCTGACGACGAGCAGTCTCACGCAGCCTGAACTCTCGGGCTGCAAGCTGGGTCTCCCGCGTACTTCTACGCCGGGATGCCCACAAACCCCGCTGAATCTCTGACAGATTCAGCGGGGTTTGTGTTTAGTGAAGGTCTTTGGTTGTAGGGTCTGTCTTGTGTCTTGGAGGTTTGTCGGTGACCCCGAATTCTTCCACCGCTTCGTCCAAGTGATCGCGTCGATCGACTTCGGAGAGTTCTAGAATCGTTTTCGCAACTTTGTTCGGTCCGGGAATCTCTTCGAACATGAAGTGTTCGTGCTCACCGGCTGTTTGAATTTCAACCTCACCAAAGTTGAAGAGCGTTTTTACAAAGCCATTCACCGTCGCTGTCACATCTTGAATGCGGTACAGGCGAAGTTCTGACACGGTGCGGCCGAATAACCCTGTCTGTTCGATGTTAATGATGCGGCGCGTCGTGACGATCCAGCTATCCAAGTAATAATCGAGAAAGAGTTGGAAGAGAAACAGCCAAGCAAACAAGAAAAACGCTGAACCACCGAACACGAGCAAAGCCTGGAAGCTTGGATTTACGAGAAGATCTGGTTGGAAGGTGCGGAAGTAGGCCAAGATTACCAAAGGGGAGGCGAGCAATACGGCGTAGCCAATGACGACACTTAGCAAAGTGATTGGATGACGGCGCAAAAAATAGACCAGCTTCTCGTCTGGAACCGCGTTTGGGAGATTATTGAGATCGAGCATAGCCGTTTAAAAAAGCGAGAACGGATCAAAAGCGAGGGTGAGGTCACCGGTCACTGCATAACCAAGCGTCATCAGAATGACCCCGACCGATACCGCCAGAAAGATACCGGTCGCAATATAGGTTGAGCTGCAGGATAGGCCGTAGCGTAGGGTTGTCGCGAGGGTCATCAACGACGCGAGGCCGAAGACGACGACCAAGGTTAACCAGCCAAAGAAGATCCAGGCAAGAGGAAACATGCTTGTATCATACGGGAAAAGAATAAAACTGAACACATCATTCGCCGCCTTGGTATACTGGGAACATATTCGCTATGCGCCTTCAATTTGATCGTCCAACCGCTCCGCAGAGCCCGCTCTCACTTGAGCGGATACCTACCCCGTTTGGTCGCGAGCAGGTCACACGCTCACTCTCGAAGCTACGGGAAGAATGCGAGATCCAAGCCAAAAGAGCGCTGCAGCGTCATCGTCAGGGGGAGACTGGGCCTGAAGCGGTACAGCAGGTCACGGATGCCCGTATCCGCACCTGGTTACAGAAACAACTTCAGTCACATCACTACAGTGAAGCGTACATGGAAGCGTCGCGCTCCGAACGACATCCTTGCGGTGACGTGACGCTGGTCGCGCGTGATGGTGTGGCGGTGACGTTTATCCACCCGACGTCTGTCTTGGGGTTTCATTATCTGTTATCTGACATCAAAAAAGCATTACCGGTACGTGTCTTCTGCGCGCCAGAAATCGCTGAACGCATGCAAACAGCGACGTCACAGTTGAGCGATCTCGGAGGGTTACTTCAAGAGTCCTGGCCAATTTCCTCCAAGCCAGCCGTCGGTTTGGTGCCAGTTGAGCTTGATCCCAAGGCCTTCACCGAACAAGTCGTTCTGGTAACCGAAACAAGCTTGGCGTTCAAGCCAAGGGTGCAGAAAAAAACAAAATCAGAAGGTATCGACCCCACACTTGATTCACCGCACCAACTAGAGCGGGTGCGTATTGGTCATCCGATTCAGTTACTCGATCCAGAAAAGATCGCGCAGCTCGTCCTGAAGCGGCCAACGCTACGATCGAATACGGAATTTGTTTAAAGAATATTCAGTTGATTGGGAGCGATTGAAGTGAGACCCAAGTGGCTATACGCAAGATCAGTTGCAACGCGTCCACGTGGTGTGCGCGTGATGAAGCCTTCTTGGAGTAAAAATGGCTCAATGACTTCTTCGACGGTTTCAATTTCTTCAGCGATGGTTGCAGCGATCGAGGCAAGTCCTACGGGACCGCCTTTGAATTTTTCGATAAGAGCACGCAGTGCACGACGATCGGCTTCGTCTAGGCCACGCGTATCGATTTCGAGCGCTTCCAAGGCTTCGTGAGCGAGTGTTTCAATGAGCGTCCCGTCTGCTTTGACCTGAGCAAAGTCACGAACGCGTTTTAACAAACGATTTCCAATACGCGGCGTCCGACGGGAGCGGAGAGCGATCGCGCGGAGAGCGGTGTCTTCGTACGGAATCGTGAGCAGGCTCGCGGTGCGGCGAAGAATCGCTTCCATTTCGTCCGGTTGATAAAAATCCAAGTGATAGGTGACACCGAAACGATCACGGAGTGGAGCGGACAAAAGAGAAAGGCGAGTGGTCGCACCGATGATTGTGAACCTTTTCAAATCGAGACGAAGTGTACGTGCTGTTGGTCCTTTTCCGATCACGATATCGAGCGCGTAGTCTTCCATTGCTGGGTAGAGTACTTCTTCAATCGAGCGATTCATTCGGTGAATTTCATCGATAAACAAAATGTCACCTTCTTCGAGGTTTGTCAGAATGGCAGCAAGATCACCGACGCGTTCGAGCGCTGGACCGCTGGTGACTTTAATATTCGCCCCCATTTCTTTGCTAATCACATGTGCAAGGGAGGTTTTTCCAAGGCCTGGAGGACCGTAGAACAGAATATGCTCTGCTGGTTCACCACGTTTTTTTGCTGCTTCTAAAAAGATACGCAAATTTTCTTTCACTTTGGCTTGGCCGATGAAGTCTTGCAGGGACGTTGGACGCAGCGCGAGATCAAAACCCCGCTCGGTCTCGCTGACTTCAGGTGCAACGAGCCGTTCCGCGAACGAAAGATCATCAGGTAAGAACGAGTCCATGGCTCCAGTACACCTGTTCGCTTTGTGTTCGTCAATGCCAAAATGGAGCAAATAATCGGTCTCTATGCAGTTTATCTATCTTCCGGTACGCTGACAAAACTATGCATCCTCTGGCGGGTCAGTTTATTGATTGGTTCTTACACCTCGACCATCGTTTAGGTGTAGTGATCGCGACGCAGGGTGCCTGGACCTATGGGTTACTGGGAGTAATTATTTTTCTCGAAACTGGATTGGTGGTGGCACCATTTCTTCCAGGCGATTCCCTCCTCTTTGCCGCCGGGACGTTCGCGGGCATCGGAGCGCTCTCGATCTGGATCCTGCTTCCAATGCTCATTTTGGCTGCTATTTTAGGGGATACGCTGAACTATTGGGTCGGTCGGAAGTACGGATTGAAGGTCTACCAGCGCTTTCAGGGTCGGTTATTGAAGCCGGAATATTTGGAACGCACCCAGAAATTCTACAAGAAACATGGCTCACGCATGATTGTTTTAGCTCGTTTCGTGCCGATCGTTCGTACGCTAGCTCCATTCGTGGCTGGCGTCGGTGAAATGCCCTATTCGACCTTTATTCGTTACAACATTTTGGGGGGAATCGCTTGGGTGACGTTACTTACCATGATCGGTTACTGTCTGGGAACGGTGTCGGTTGTGCGTCGTCACTTCAGTTTGGTCACAATCGGGATCGTCCTCATTTCTTTGCTTCCGATGGTTATAGAAAGTTGGCGTCGTCGTAACGAGAAAGACGAAGAAAAGGCGGCTTAAACAAAAATACAGGGTCTAGGGGTTGTATTCTTTTTTGGATCGGGCTAAAGTCGATAGACTCATTCACCTAGTTTTCGTACATATGGAAAACAACGAACAGGAAGTCCAGCCAGTAGAAGGCGCTGAGGCTCCAGCCGAAGAAGGAACGACAGACGAAACTCAGGCCTAACTCGTCTGAACCATTGGTGTATGATTCGCTATCAAGATCCACAGGCTCCGGTTCCACAACCAGCCGCTCCTGGAGAAGGGCTGCCGAATCCAACGCCGCCCCAACCACAACCTCCGGCCCCTACGGCCTAGGTGAAGAAAGTCCCACGTGCTCTCGAGCCGTGGGATTTTTCGTTCATTCCAGGTAGGCTGAGCGCGGATGTTGAATTGCCTGTCTTTGCCGCGTACGACCCTCGATGAAATTCGAGTGTTTTTGGATCGCTACGCGGTCGAGTCGTTTGGACAGCAGAAAGCCAGCTCGCCTGAGGTGCGTTTGGCGCGTATGCGTACGTTGCTTGAGAAGCTAGGCAATCCGCAGCATCGCTTCAAAGCGATCCATGTTGCAGGAACAACCGGTAAAGGCTCAACCTGCGCCTATAGTGATGCGATCCTCCGCGCCCATGGGCAGAGCGTCGGACTCAGTCTGTCTCCACATGTAGAAGATGTTCTCGAACGGTTTCAGGTGAATGGCGTGCTCGTTGATGTGCTGGTATTAAGCACGGCGCTGGAGCTGGTTCTTTCGGTCGTTGTTCAGTTGGAAGACGAGGACAGGCCAGGCTATACCGAATTGTTACGGGCAATCAGTTTTCTGGTGTTTGCGAATGTGGGTGTTGAGTATGCGGTAATTGAGACTGGTGTCGGTGGTCGGTTTGATAGTTCGAACACGCTTGATCGACCAGATACGTTACGTGTGATCACAAAGCTCGGATTAGACCATCAAGCAACGCTCGGGACGACGATCGAAGAGATCGCTCTTCAGAAGGTAGGGATCGTCCATCCAGCCAACGAAGTGGTCATTGGTTTTCAAGAAGACATTTTGGCAACACGAATAGAAGAACTTGCCTACGCAGAAGGGGCGAAACAAGTGCTGCTGTCTGAAACATCGGGAGAGCTTCAGCCTTTCTCTGATTTGATTCCAAATTATGCACGCCAGAATGCCTCGCTCGCTCTACATGTCTGTCAGTATCTGGCATTACGAGATGGTTGGTTGTTTTCTGTAACAATGGCGGAAGAAGGTGTACGCAGCCTTCAGCTTCCCCTCAGATTTGAACGAGTTGTTTGGAAAGGGAAGACAGTCATCTTGGACGCAGCGCATAATCCGCAGAAAATGCGTGGACTGGTGCAAGCGCTGACAGAGGTATTTCAAACACAGGCACTCGCCGTCGCCTTCGCGTTCAACTCGAGCACGGATGTAAAAGAAACGGCTTTGCCCTTGTTAGGTTTAGACGCACGATTAGTGTGTGTAGATTTCTTGGGTGGGAGCGGGGATTATCGGTATTATTTTTCGGACCCGAAAGAGGTCGTCCGTCAGTTGTCAGATGTCACGTTCCCGGATCAGCTCATCGGATCGCTCTCCGGCTGGGAGGCGTTAGCCAATTGGATTGAGTCGGTACCCGAGCAGGTGGTTATCTTGACCGGTTCATTTCATTTTGTAGCTAATTGTCGAGCGTTGCTGGGGGTTTCAGCCAAGAACTGATATACTCGCTTCATCTATGAAAACCGCCATTCTTGTCATCATCGTTGTGTTTTTGCTGGGTTTGGGAGGCTACGGTTTATCAAGCTATAACTCGCTTGTCTCGAGCCGCGAAGCCGTGTCTGGCCGCTGGGCGCAGGTTGAATCACAGTACCAGCGTCGCTTCGATCTTATCCCGAACCTGGTGGAAGCGGTGAAGGGTAGCATGAAACAGGAAACAGCGGTCTTCGGTGCGATTGCAGAAGCGCGTACGCGTTATGCGGGAGCCCAAACGATCTCAGACAAGGCGGCCGCCGCCGATCAACTCGACAGCGCCTTCTCGCGCTTGCTTGTCGTGATGGAGCAATACCCACAGCTCAAATCGATCGATACCGTCACAACACTTATGTCGCAGCTCGAAGGAACGGAAAATCGGATCGCCGTCGAACGTCAGCGTTTCAATGAAGAAGTCCAGAGTTACAACGTGAAGATCAAGCGCTTCCCGACCTCGGTTATCGCAGGCATGGGTGGATTCGCTCCAGTGGAATACACCACAGCTCAAGCCGGAGCCGAAGTCGCGCCTCACGTTTCGTTCTAACAGCGCTCTATGCGAACTCTACGTCGTGGATTCGCGCTCTTTGTCTTGCTCTTTGGCGGGTTGTTGGTCGCTGCTTCGACGGCGTTGGCCTACACTTCTCCAGGCTCGCCGACGGGGTACGTTTCAGACTTTGCCAATGTTCTTACGCCAGACCAAGAAACAACGTTAGCGAATGCGATTCGTGCACATAAAACGGAAACGACCCAAGAGATTGCAGTCGTGACCGTCCCAACAATCGGTGATGACACGATCGAGAACTATGCCTCAAAGCTCTTTGAAGAATGGGGAATCGGCCAGAAAGATGTCGACAACGGGGTGCTATTCTTGATGGCGGTGAACGATCGCAAGTTGCGTATCGAAGTTGGCTACGGCTTAGAGGATGTCCTTACGGACGCGGAAACGTCCAAGATCATCAGTGCCTCCATTCCGGAACTCAAAGCGGAACAGTATCCGCGGGCGATCGATCACATCACGAACGATATCATCACAACGTTAAATCAGGGCGGAGCAAAATCACCGGCTGCCTTGGCCGAAAAAGCCGACCAGCAGAAAACGGCACGTTATGCATTTTTCGCGATGATCGGCGTCATTCTCTTCTCGGTACTGATCATTATTGTACCAATTGCGGTAGTTTTGATTTCGGTTATGCGCCGCGAAAAAGCTGCTGGTCGAAGTATGTGGAAGACCTATTATAATGAGTCGGGATCGTCTTCTTCTTCGGAGTCATCGAGCTCATCGAGCGATTCCTCTTCGAGTGGCTCAAGTGATTCTTTCAGTGGCGGAAGCTCTGGGGGTGGCGGCTCAAGTGGAAGTTGGTAGAAGGTGCGAATTGTCCTCTTCTCGGCTTCATGCTAAAACGAGGGCGTTCGCTTTTGGCCGAATGGCGGAACTGGTATACGCAACGGACTTAAACTCCGTGGCCTCACGGCATGTGGGTTCGATTCCCACTTCGGCCACCAACAAAACGCCTTCTCTCCGGAGAGGGCGTTTTGTTGTGAAGCTGGTACACTCTAGGCGAATCTATGTTCTTCTCCTCGTTCAAGCGGTTCGTGGTCTTGGGTTGTATCTGTCTCGGATTCTTTTTCGCGAGACCGGCCGCCGCTTATGTCTCGCCAGGCGCTCCTCAAGGCTATGTGAATGACTTCGCCCATGTCCTGACGCCAGCTCAACACGATTGGCTCGAGACCACGGTTCAGAACTACGAGCAGCAAACAACAAATCAAATTGCGATCGTGACGATTCCGTCGCTCGGAGGGGATACGGTTGAAAATTACGCATCACAGCTTTTTCAAGAGTGGGGGATCGGCCAAAAAAACAAAGATAATGGCGTATTGCTTTTGATCGCTCTGCAAGATCGGAAGCTTCGGATCGAGGTCGGGTATGGATTAGAGGGAGACCTCACCGATGCCGAAAGTGCAAGCCTCATACGGGACGCTACGCCTTTCTTCCGAGAGCAGCAGTATTACGAAGCGATTTACAAGCTCACAACTGGCATTCAGGCGGAAATAGAGGGAACGACTTCGGTTGCAGCTGATCTGTCCGCAGCCACTCCCATTGATCAATGGTTTAACGGGGCATTCGCACAATTTCCAAAACTATCTGGTATCGGATTCTTTCTTTCGATTGTGTTGTTGATGTTTGTGTTGCGGTTTCTTCTCGGATTGGTTTTGGGTACGATCGGCTTCCTCTTTTCTTGGCTCTTCGCGCTCATTACGGGTGGTCCACGCCCAAGCTTCCGAACAAGCGTTCTTGGGAACGGAAGAGGGTTCCGTGGGATCGCCGGGGGGTTCTTTGGAGGAGGGTTCGGTCGTGGCGGTGGATTTGGCGGTGGTCGATCGGGTGGCGGGGGAGCGAGTGGGGGATGGTAGCCCTCAAAATAGATAGTCCAACCATTGAATCATTGGATTTGGTATTTGCTCTTGTTTGAGAGAAAAATCCAATAAAGTTATTGAACAAAATCACTATTCGTTTAGTGGTTGTTCCTTTGTTATACTCAGGGTGTCATTCCTCATTTCTCCCACTCGTTTATATGGATGTGCACGGCGACGAAGAGCTTCTTCGACGGGCAAAAGCGGGGCCAGAAGGTATCGCGGCCGTGTACGACGCGTATGCCGACCGGGTCTATGGATTTTGCCTCAAGCGCTGCGGTCATCGCGAAACCGCAGAAGATTTAGTTTCAAAAACGTTTATCAAGTTTTGCCAGCACGTCGCCTCGATCAACTGGCAGGGGGTATCACTCGGTGCCTGGCTCTTCCGAGTAGCTTCGAACCTGATGATCGATCATTGGCGGAGCATGTCGGTCCGGATGGACGAGTCGATGGATGAAACAGACGAGGATGGCCTCAGTCGTGAGTTTGCCTCACATGCCCCCGCGCCCGATGCACACGCCGAACTCGCTCTCGAAAAAGATAAGCTCCTTGAAGTCATCAAAACGTTGTCTCCCCGTGATCAAGAAGTCCTCGACATGAAGTTTTTTGGAGATTTAGAAGCTGCTGAGATTGCAGCCATGCTCCAAATCAGTCCGAATCACGCCGCCGTCTTGGTCTATCGAGCGACCGCCCGCCTTACGGCTAAGTACACCAAACAGTATGGAACCTAACCTCCCAACTCCTTCCCCCGCCGAACAGCAGGTCGATAAGGCGCTCTACGCGCTCGGTCACGAGCCAGCGGAGCTTCGCCCTGAGACCAAGATCCTGCACAAGCAGCAGCTCTTGTCGTTGGCCGAGAAGCTACAGACGGAAGGCGCGAATACCGTGAAAGCGATGCCGCGTGTCGAAGAAGTACCTCGTCGAACGTTTATGCAAACGCTCCGGTTGATTCTGAGTGGTGCAGGAGCAGGTTTCGCGGTCGGTCTATGTGCGCTTCTATTGTTCATGAACTTCCGTAACGGCGGTTCGGGGAGCTCCGGTTCGATCGATGCGTTGGGCCGTGTTCTCATCCCGGCAGCTCAGGCAAACGACACATTTCAAGTGTATGCTGACCCAGATACGGCCAAAGTTGCCGATCAATCGGCGTTGATTTTCAAGTCGAAAGTCGCCCTGTCACCGGATCAGGTTCAACGAACATTACGAGTAGATACTGGTCACGTGCAAGACGTGGAACGTGTGTCGGCGGATACCTTCCGTGTACACCTGGCCGCAGTACCTTCCGACAAGATCGTGCGTGTCGCCTTAGCGGCAGTGATCCAAAATGGGACTTCAACTGAAGACGTGGTCCCGCGTGACTATTCTTGGGCCGTCCAAACGACCGACGCCTTGCAGCTGGTCTCGAGTTTGCCGGCGAATAACGCGGGTGCCGTTCCGCTTGACGCCTCGCTTGAGCTTGTCTTGAACGCGCAGGGCTTTACGAATGTGACGTCCAGTATCGAAATTAGTCCGGCGACGGAGGGGCGTTTCCAGTTGAACGGTCGTCGGATTATTTTCTTGCCGGCACAGCCTTGGAAAGCTTCAACCTTATATCGTGTTACGTTGAAGCAAGGTTTAACGGCTGAGAACTTAGCACTTCCGGAAGATGTTTCGTTCCAATTCCAAACGGGTGATGGCTTGACCGATGGGACGACCGTTCCATCGATTCGGGCCTTATCGGAGTTTCAAGAAGCATACGTAGGCGATGTGATTACTGTGCAGTTGTCCCGTACGCCAGGCATTGCGTCTGTGCCAACGACGACAGCGGTAACGGGGTATCGCTTAACCGAAGATGAGGCGGCACGTTTCCTCGCGAAGCGTCTTCCGTATAGTTACGCTTTCGGTTCGGGTCAACATTTATCTGATTATGCGAGCATCGCAAAAACCGAAGCGTTCAACATGCAGTTGCCGATCACGCGGCCCTCGGAGCGTGATTCGGAGCTCGTCACATTGCCAAAATTCACTGAACAAGGCTGGTATGTCTTGCGTTTCACGTCTGGTCCAGCAGAGACCTGGATCTTTGTTCAAGTCACGAATATTGCCTCATATGTCATCGCCGATAAAGACCAACTTTTGATTTGGGCCGTGAACATCGAGGGAAAACAGTCGCTCAGTTCGTTCCCAGTCCATTTAGAAAATAGTGAAACACGGTTCACAGATGCATCCGGATTAGTTCATCTGCCAACGCCAAGTTTCCTGCAGGCGCCTGCTACATCCACCGATCCACAGGTGGCGATCGTTCACTTAGGGGATGTGAATAGCGGGTTACGTGCGTTGGCGGTGGTTGGTCCAACGTCGAATTATAATCCGTTTGATCGTACCGCGAAGGGTCTTGAGCGAACTTGGGGCTACGCCTATCCTGACCGACCGCTCTATCGTTCCAGCGATGAGATGAAAGTTGCCGGCATTCTTCAGGATCGTGATCGAACAAGCAAGATTGGTCAGGCGGAGCTTCGTTTGACGAAGTCGTCGTACGTTGAAGACTTAGTGAATGGGAATGACCGTGTATACGCTTCAACGGCTTTGACGCTCGATGAAGCAGGTCGCTACGAAGCAACGTTATCTTGGAAGAATATCGCTCCGGGCTTCTATCAGCTTGATTTGGTCCGTGATGGACAGCTCGTGATCTCGCGGTATGTTGAGGTCCGTGCTTTTGAAAAGCCCACCTACTACTTGGACGTCGCGCTCTCGGCCAAACGTGTGTTTGCAAATCAACCGGTCCAAGCGCATATCAAGGCGAGCTTTTTTAGCGGAGCCGCTGTACCGAATGCTCGCTTGATGGTCCGTACGTCCCAGGGAGAGGGAGCACCGATTGATCAAGAAGTGATGCTCAATGAGACAGGAGAGCTCGACCTCCCATTGAAGGTGGCGCCTGTTGCTTGCACGGCGCGTTTGGCGGATCCGTGTGCGAATACGGAACAGCTCTTAGTCTCCGTTTATCCAGTCGCGGGTGAACAGAGCCAGGTTCTTGGTTCGGCAACACTTGATGTGGTTGGTTCGGAGCTCGACGTGCGCGGGGAGGTGGGTGAAGTGAATGGACGAGCCGAGCTCACGCTTCAGACCTATCGGCGTGACCTTCAAAAGACACTGGACGATGTTGGCGCAACCTGGCCTGGTCGTACCTTACGTGGACAATATGTCGGCGTGCGCTATGAAAAGATTCAAGATGGCGTGTGGTATGACGCTTTTGAAAAGAAAGTGGTGCCGTACTATCGCTACGAACGTCGTCAGGATCCACCGGTTGAGTTCACCGTTCAAACAGATGCGAACGGACAAGCGCGCTACAGCTTCTCGATGCAGACGGATCGTGACTTCTACGACATCACTATTCAAGGCGAGGATGTTGCCGGTCGCTTCAATCGTTTCACGACGTCCGCGGCACGTGGCTGGTATGTGGAGGGAGCAACCACAGCAACGCCTCACCTAGATCTTCAAGGAAAGGGCGATAATCGCGAAGTCACCATTGGTGAGATCTTGAAACCAAGTCTTCAGATGGGGACGTCTACGCTTGATACAACCAAGGGGCCAGGCGTGTTGTTCCTGACGTTGTCACGTGGAATCAAGCAAGTTGTACGCACCGCCTCTGCGAATTGGGAGACAACGTTCAACGAAGGTCTTGTACCGAACGCAACATTCCGCGGCGTAACCTTCGATGGTCGCAAGTTCATCTCGTCGGATGCTGTCGTCTTCCTCAAGAAAGAAGATAGAACGATTGATGTGCAGGTGACGAGCAATAAGCAGACCTATAAACCAGGTGAGAAGGCGATGCTCCGATTTGAGCTCAAGCCACGCGCCGGCCAGTCTATTCCAACGGATGTAAAAGTTGCCTATGCGGTCGTGGACGAAGCCCTGTTGTCGCTGAGCGGTGTCTACCAAGAAGATCCGCTGATGTGGATCAATAACTACGTTTCCGACGGAGTGCTCTTCCAGCGCGCCTCACATATGGATGATTGGTTGTTCACCGGCGGTGGCGCAGAGAAAGGTGGGGGAGGGGTTGGGGATCGGGGTCAGGGCGCGCGGCGTTTGTTTAAAGATGTAGCTGGTACGGGTCTTGTGACCGTGAACAGCCAGGGCGCAACGACGGTTGAGATTCAATTGCCGGACAATCTCACGTCATGGCGCGTGACGGCCGTAGCTTTGGGAAGTGATCTCAAAGCAGGTGTTGGGACAATGAGCGTCAAGACATCGAAAGAGGTCTTCATTGATGCAGTTGTACCGATGCGTGCGCTTGCCACGGACCAATCGGTTCTGAAGCTCCGTGCCTTCGGTTCGGGTTTGCGTTTGGGTGAACCGGTGAACTTCACGTTGGATGCGCCGGTGCTTGGTTTGCAGAACTACGCTGCAACTGGAACAGCCGGCGAAGCAATCTACATCGCATTACCGAAAACAATTCCTGGCACGCATGTACTGACGGTTGGTGTTGCTCAAGGCTCCTTCAGTGATCGGATGGAGCGGACACTTGAAATCGTCACCACGCGGGTGGTGCATGAGGAATTGGTAACGATTGAACCGAGTCCAGGCAGTGGTCTTCCGGTTCTAAGCTCTGAAACAACGCAGCTGGTTGTAAGTGCTCGCGGTAAATCGACGCTCTATGCCTCGCTGCGTGAACTTGCTGATAGTGATTCACTTCGTTCGGACGCACGTGTTGCCGCGAGTGTTGCACAGGATCTCCTGAGGTCGGCCTACGGAGAAACGAGTCAGACGGCTGAGGACTCTTTGCTCGACATCCAAACCGCAGAAGAAGGCGGAATTCATCTTCTTCCGTACGGATCGTCAGAAGTGCCACTGTCGATGCAGATGGCATTGACGAGCCCGGAGCGTATCGATGCCTGGCAGCTTCGAAGTTATTTGTCAGACAAGTTGGTGCATGGCGTGACCCGTCTTGAGCGTCTTCAGGCGATGGCAGGCCTCGCTGCGTTACGCGCACCGGTTGTGCTCGACCTGCAGCAAGCCGCTTCGCTCACCGATCGGACACCAGAAGAGACGCTCGCGATTGCTGAAGGTTTAGTGGCCGTTGGGGATACGGAGCGTGCGGGTCGGTTGATGCGCGAATTGATGTCGATTTCGAAACTACGCGATGGGCAACGCTTCGTGCAGATCGGAACGGAATCTTCGCCTGAAACCTACGAAGCAACAGCTGAGCTCGCAGCCTTAGCGGAACGTCTCTTGTTGCCAGAAGCTTCGCAATTGAATGCCTTTATCCAGGAGCACTGGTCGGCAGATGTATTCCCTGTATTGGCCAAGGTTCGCTATCTTGCCTTCCGTTTGCAGCACCTTCCAGCCGATGACGGATCGCTACAATGGACGGATGGGCAGCGAACCGAGACGATCTCTCTCAAGGAGACCCCACTGAAGACGATTATCTTGTCACCAGAGCGTTTAGCGTCGTTCCGTGTGGTTTCGGTGTCTGGACCG
Organism: uncultured Gammaproteobacteria bacterium; assembly: GCA_964598725.1. Lineage (GTDB taxonomy): Bacteria > Patescibacteriota > Patescibacteriia > 2-12-FULL-60-25 > 2-12-FULL-60-25 > JAGOTP01. Next base: position 180,688 of record CAZRCW010000001.1, read on the forward strand.
GTTGTGTTGAGCTACCTGCGCCCACAGAGCGGTTTGCCGGCCAAGAGTCCAACGCTGGCACTGACGCGTCGCTATGAATCGACGAAGCCACTCGATCAGCTCACAGAAGGTGATGAACTCACCGTTGTTCTTACGCCTCAGTTCGCCGCTTCTGCCTTAAATGGCTGCGCCTTGATCCAGGATGACCTTCCAGCCAATGTCTTACCGCTCTCACGTACTTCGCTCAAAGACAATGAGCCGCTCTTCTTTCAGTCGAATGCGGTGTCATTCGTGACGTGTAAAGGCGATCAGTCACCCGAGATCAGCTATCGTGTGAAAGTGATGGCGCGTGGAACATACAAAGCTCAGCCGTCCATCATGCAGCGTCTGGATACGCCTTCAGTTGCAACGTACTCGGATGAGCAGACCATCGTTGTTCGCTAGATCTAATCATGAAGAAGTTCGCTCTTCGTCTCACCAACACCGTCTTGCTCTGCCTGACGGTGTTGGTGTGTTTGGGAGTAGGGAGAGTATTTGTGGTTCCGGTTGAACCGTTCTTGGATAAGGCGCGCTTTGAACTGGCGCAGGCGTTGCCAGTAGATAGGACCGATCCAAAGACCTGTCAATCGATTCGAGGCGCGCTGGTGAATCATCACGCTTTGGCATCAGATCTGTTGTGGAAACTACTTCAACGTGTGAAGGGCTGCCGTCCAGATCTGAAACGAATTATTGTTCTTTCGCCAGATCATTTCTTTCAGGGACAGACGGCGATAACGGTTGGGAATGTGAATTATCGCTTCGGTCGAAAGACGCAGGCGGTAGATAGCACTTTTGTCGCTCAACTCATCAAAGCAAAAATCGCTGTCGCCGATACGAAGCTGTTCCAGCGTGAACATGGTGTCGGGGCGCTCATGCCATTTTTGATGAGCGTGTTTCCAGATGTGAAGATTGTGCCGATCGTGGTTCGTTCGGATGTCACGAAAGCCGAAGCCGAGAAGCTCGGTACTTTTTTGAAAACGAAATTAGACGACGAAACCTTTCTGATCGTGTCATCTGACATGTCTCATTATTTATCGGAGAGAGCGGCGCTACAGCGGGACGTTGCTACGTTGAAAGCCTTTGAAAAAACAGACGCCGCTTTCTTTTGGACGGCAAAAGATGGCTACACGGATTTTGGGAAGGGGATTTGGATCGCGCTTCAAGCTCTATCGCCGAAAGACTTCCAGGTTATTGGAAGAGGGATCTCGTCGCAGTACGGGGGATCGAAAACGAACACGACGAGTTATATAACGGGGGTTTGGAGATAATGTCCGCTAGCTTTCCATCTTTTTGTAACGTTCCAGAAGTCTTTTGAATAAATCTTCGAGCCCTAACTGGCGGATTGTCTCCCAGGGGGTTTCTTTCTCTGGATCCTTCATGGAATCCCAGAGTTCGAATAGAGGAAATGGCTCATCCAACGAGTCTTCGGCGCAGTTTAAGAAAACAGCGCGTTCAGATTCGGTAAGCTGCCCGAACCAGGGCGGGATCGTCTGAAGGCCAGAACGTATAACGCTATCGATCACTGTAGAAAAGAAGCCGAAATTGAATCTTTCGATTTTCCCCCGTCGTTCTATCTCGGAGTACGTTTGAGAAGGAGAGGTGAGAATGCGCCAGATGCGACGGGCATCTGCCAGATCGGAGATGCCCTGACGTTCTACAAAGGCGCAGAAGTCTTGGGTGCGCATGAGGTGGGCGACGGTTGCCTGCCGATGCGGGTCAGAGGGATCTAGACTATCGACACGCGCTAACATCACGTGAAATGAAACAATTGATTTTTCAAGAGCGTACTCGGTTGTACATTCGGCCTGGAACTTCTCTCCCCCTACCTCTTTAAAATGATGACCGAGGAGAGCAGGAAGGTGAGACCATTCGGAAGGGCGAAGAGAGAAGCAGGCCGCGTGGAAGTAATCGAGAGCCTCTTCAATCCCTTGCGCTTGGAGTCCATGAACCATGTCGTAGCCAATCGCTAAACCACGTTGAAGACGTTCCATCCCATGTGAGATCTGTTGCTCTAGATTGTCTTCAAACGCTGCCAGCTTCGGAAAACGAACTCTTGCGGGATGTGGCTTGCGTAGCAGGGCTAATAATCGATCGGTTTCTATTCCGGCGGTTCGAAACATAGTGTATGTTCCATTTTGAAACATCGTTGCATGGAGAGCAGCTGCTTTATCTCTCTTTGACTCTGAATAGACGCCACTGGCTCCGAAGGCGGTGATCTCTGCTTGTTCTAAAGCGGCGAGCAGCTCGTCATGAAGTCCGTCGATGAATCGCGTAGGAGTAAAAGAATCTGGAACGAGTTCAGCATAGAACGCGGCATGTTCATCTTGAGGATTTGCAAGGTCGGTACGTTGATCTTCAATGAATTGCGTGTAGGTTTGTTCGGGCGTTGGTCCATCGGCTGAGAGAACGAATCCACTAAAGATATTATGCAGACGTTCGTGACGCATCGTTTTGATCGGATCGACTGTTTTATCGCTCACACAACAAAAAGGAGTTTCCCCAAAGTGCAAACCACCGAATCGCCGGTCGTCACTTTGGTCTCTCGCGCCTAGCGTTTGTAGAGAGGCATCTTCTATCCGAAACGTGACATCAAATAGGCCGACGATCGTTTCTTTCACAGCAGCCTTTGAGAGTGGTTTATGTGTGAATTCTTTTTGAGCGGCTTGAAGGGCTTTGATCGGTGCGCCTGGACCAGCCTTCTCTAGAGCCCGCACCTGCTGGTACTTTGTACGTAGAGAGGCGGTTAAGCACTGGAAACGTTCGTGAGCGAGGGCATCAGGCTGGTGGGCGATGTGTTCCCGTTGTTGTCGTAACTCTTGGCGCCGCACTAGTTCTTCATACGAGGCTGTCTTCTGCGGTTTTGCCAACTGACTATCGATAGCGGCCAATGCTTTTTTATGACTCGGCGCATCAAAGGGGATAGATCGCTTTAAATCTTCTCTTTGAGAGGCGATCCAGCTGTCGAGCTCTTCAAGAGTGGTCTCACGGGGGAGTCTCTCAAGCGCAGTCCAAGTTCTTTGTACAAAGGAAACACCCACATCCAAATCGTGCATGAGTCGATCGCGGTGCTCGGCATGGGTTTGTTCGGGAGCGCGAGCTCGCGGGCTAGGAATCGCTCTTGGAAAGTACGTTTGCTTTTCGGACATGCTACTCAGTATAAGCGAATAGGGCGTTTTCGCGTAGGAGAAACAGAAAACATCACGCATTACGTGATGTTTCTTATGGTGCGCCCTGAGGGAATCGAACCCCCATAAGCGGCTTCGAAGGCCGCTGTTCTATCCGTTAAACTAAGGGCGCGCGCGGCCCAAGAATAGCTTGGAACCATTCATTAGGCAATGTTTCTAGCAAAATAGGTCTTGGCCATTGCTCTTTAAAAACGCCCGGAGGTAAGATGACCGTCTATGACCACTCAATCAAAGAATCAACCATTTCTGACCGATATCAAAGAGTTGCGTCGTCGCGCCAAAAAATCGATGGAAAAAGGAGCTGTCACGAATGCCTACGGATTGCCCGTTGAGCAAGCAATTGAAGTCCTTCAGTCTGCCTTGGCGACGGAAATCGTCTGTGTGTTGCGTTACACGAGCCACGCGGTATCCGCGGCCGGAATCCATTCCTCCGAAGTGAAAGCCGAGTTCATGGAACATGCCAAAAACGAGCAGGTGCATATGGATATGCTCGCTGAACGGATCGACCAACTTGGTGGCACTCCGAACATGGATCCAGAAGGGTTGGCTATGCGCTCGCATACGGAATACGGCAAAGCCGAGAATCTGATTGATATGATCAAAGAGAACTTGATTGCTGAACGTATCGCCGTTGAGTCCTATACGGAAATGATTCGCTACTTCGGCGAAAAAGATGTGACGACTCGCCGTATGTTAGAAGGTATTCTTGCGGATGAAGAAGAGCATGCCAGCGACATGAACGATTTGTTGGTTGCCCACGATGGCTAGTCGAGTCAGCAGATCTTCGTATGGCGATGCCGGGTACACACGTCCTATTTGCGCTGGAGATTGCTCCAGCGCTTGGCGTTTTGGATAGGGAAACCTATATCTCAGGCAGCGTGTACCCTGATACACGTAACACCACCGGCATCGCCCGCGATAAAACACACGGCGCAGATTGTCCACGCCTCGCTCCGGGGGACGACGTCTCTTCGTTCACGGAATTTGAAAAAGGCTGGGCGAATCATCTCTATTACGATGAGCAGGTTGCCAAAGAACAGCGTCCGCTTGTCCCGCTTGGCCTTGTGCGAACCGGCTTGTTCAATGACTACTGGGTGTACATCACGGCCATGAAGGTCTTTGAAGATCAGGCTTCGTGTGAACGACTTCGGTCAATTGGGTGCTGGCATCAGCTGAGCGAGATCCGGGCAACAGAAAAAGCGCATAGAGAAGATTCAGAACTCCTGAGCGCTTACTATCAAGCAACACGGGAGTGTTATATGGCTCTTCCAACCAAAGACGCCTACCGTGAGTTCTTTGTTGGCATGCGGGTTCCTGTGGCGAAAGTTCAACAGATCTTGATGCGAGTAGAGGAGATCGAACAGGATCAAGAAAAAGCCCAAAAAATCCTATCCTTTTACGATAAGATGCTGAAGCGCTTCGTCTAATTTTGGGCGAAGTTGTTTTATATTTTTTAAATGCTACCTTGGGAGCAGTAATTATGTCCGCTTCCCGCATGCCCGCCTTCGATCAAGCGATTGAACGGCATCATACCGATCAAGTTTCACGCTCAGCGATCTGCAGCGAGACTGGGCGTACCTTCGAGTTGGTTCAGGCGGATTTGGAGCTCTATCGATCTCTGAAGATCTGCATTCCACGTTTATCACCCGATACCCGTTTCCGACGGACGGCAGCTCGGGTTGGGGGTTTTGAGCTCTATAAACGTGAGGTTGATGGGCAGGAGATGATCAGCATGTTCGACCCGGAATCGCCGGCAAAGATTATTCCAGCGACGACATTCTATAGCGATGCCTTTGATGGAATCAGTTATGGTCGATCGTATGTTGCGAGTCAGTCGTTTCTTGAGCAATGGAAAGCTTTCTCGTTCGCTATCCCTCATCCGGCGATCATTCAAGACACGACCAGCGAGAATAGTCCGTGGGCTGTGTACGACTTTGGATTCAAGAATTGTTACTTTACTTACGGTGGTCTCGAGATGTCGGACAGTTGCTATGCGGATTTGAGTGTGAGCTGTAACCACGTGGTTGATGTGGTGGCGTGTTTTCGTTCTGAATGGTGCTACGAATGTGTTGCCTGCGCGGAATGTTCACAGATGGCTTATTCAGAGCGCTGTGAGGCCTGTCAGCGAGTCTTCTTTTCGGCGGATTGTTACGACTGTAAGGACTGTTTTGGATGCATCAACCTGCGCAAGAAGCAATATTGTTTTTTGAACGAGCAGTTGGATGAAGTGACTTATAAAACACGCTTGGCCAGCATCGACTTACGTGATCCTAAGGTTGTTGCCGCCTGGCGAGAACGAGTACGAACCGAAGTTTGGAATGTGGCTCCTAGAAAAGCTTGTTCGACGTATACCTCAGAGCGATCGACCGGAGATGAGATCGTGAGCTGTAAAGATGTTGAGGGTGTAGGTTTGGTCGAGGTCGAACGCAGCCGCTCTTCCTACGGATTGTCTGTCTCGCGCGACTGTGTAGATATGCTGACGGCGGTTGAAGCTGAACGGTGCGCGTCAGGGATGTTTGGTGTGAATAACTACGAGTGCGTTGCTTGTGTAGCCGTCCAAAGTTGTGTACAGGTCGAATACTCTGAATTCATGTATGCCTGTGAGCAGTGTTTTGGTTGCATAGGTCTTCGACATAAAAAGTTTTGTCTCTTCAATATCCAATATACAGAAGAGGCGTATTGGAAGTTGGTCGATCAGATCAAGACATGTATGGTAGAAGAGGGGACCTATGGCGAGCCCTTGCCGTATGATGCATCGCTCTTCGCTTATAATGGTTCGTTTGCACTCGCGATTGATCCACTCAACGAAACAGAGGCGAAGCGGATCGGCGCTCGTTGGTACCGTTTCCCAGAGATGAACGGAACGCGACCATTCCGAACAGTAAAACCAGAGATCGAATTGATCGAAACGCTCGGTGTCGCGCTCCCAACCGAACATCCGACGATGCGTCGTCTTCGAAGAATGAAAGATCTTCAACCTTTCACCCTCATCGATCGAATCTGTGATCAGTGCCAGGTCATCGTCCGTTCCAGATATCGCCCCTCTGTGGTCGAAAAAGTCCTGTGCGAGAAGTGTTATGAAGAGCGCCTGATCGCTCAATAGAAAAACGGAGCCGATGGGCTCCGTTTTCTATTTCAGCGCAGAATCTATTTCACGGTTGGGAGCGTCGACTTGCTTCTCCAGCCCTTCGCTTCGAGTCCAGCTTCGGCTGCGGCTACTTGAGCTTCCTGTTTAGATGTTCCACGGCCGATCGCGATCAGTTCATGGCCGATAAAAACGCCGACGGTGAATTCTTTCAAGTGATCCGGACCCTTCTCTTCAAGAACTTTGTAGGTCGGGGTGTTCCCCAAGAGTTCCTGAGCGGTTTCTTGGAACTTACTCTTCGCGTCTTTGTAGAGTTCGAGCGCCAGGATCGTCGGCAGATGGCAGAGGATCTTCGAGTGGATGAACTTCGAGGCAGCTTCGTTGCCGCTGTCTAAGTAAATCGCTCCGATGATCGCCTCGATCGCGTTGGCCAAGATATACATGCGCGCTTTGCTGTCTTTATCGCGCGCTTCACCTTTTGAAAGGAGGAGGAACTCTTCAAAGTTCAATTCTTGAGAGATTCCGGCGAGCGTCTTGGCGTTCACGAGCGCGGCTCGCCAGTTGGTGAGATCACCTTCTGGGTTGGCGTAGTTCAGGTACAAAAATTCTGTGACGATCAGTTCAAGAACGGCGTCACCTAAAAACTCCAAGCGTTCGTTGTGCGAATATTCGAAGTCGGTGTGTTCGTTGAGGTACGAACGATGCGTGACTGCCTGCAGGAGGAGCGACCGGTCACGGAATACGTGTCCCAGGCGTTCCTCCAGCGGGCCAAAGTGGCTGAGATCCATAGGAGGAGGTTGAATTGATTGAATTTAAGGCAGGGGAGAGGGTGGCGATGGGAGGAACTCCTCATCATCGTTGAACCCGTTTGAGGACGAACCGGCTTCGGCTTTGATCAGAACCGGGTGAGACGGAGTTTCTTCGACTTCATCTGGTTTTGGCTGATCAGCGCCCTTTATGACGCCCTGAGCGACTTGGTTGCGATAGATTGCACCCAAGACCCCGTTTACAAAGCGACCGCTCGATTCACCGCCAAACGTTTTGGCGAGCTCGATAGCTTCGTTGATGGCTACTTTGCTCGGAATCTCTTCGTTGTACAAGAGCTCGTAAGCGGCGATACGCAAAATGTTGCGGTCAACGGTCGTGATCTTCTCCAAAGGCCAGTCTGGAGCGAATTTACGGATCGTGGCATCGATTTCTGGGTGATGCCCAAGCACACCTTGGACGGTGTTGATGCTGAAGTCTTTTTCGTCTAATTCAGACGCAAAATCCTCTAAGTTACGTTGAGCAACCTCAACCGGGTCACGGCCACCATGGTAAAAGTCCCATTCGTAGAGCGATTGCAGGGCAACAGCACGCGCAAGATGGCGATTGGACATAAAGAAGGTACGAGACGGAGTGTCTGAAAAGAAAAGAACAAAAGAGCGAACCCGACCCAACTAGTATACCACAGTCGTGGAACTAGGCGTGGTTGTGACCTGTGTGATCGGAGTGATCGTGGCCGGCGTGGTCATGATCTTCGGCGGAAGCGGTCTGTTTGTCCGACTTCATGCGCGTTTTGTCGAGCGCTTTCTGAAGTTTGCGTTCCAAGCCTTTCACGTGGATTTTAATGCCATTGTATTCTGTCGAGTTTGGAGCAACGCGGTGACCGAGGTGGGCAGCGCCACTCTTACCGATGACAATATTTGGCTTAACCAAAGCGAAATGCGAAGCACGGCGGTGCTTGTGGGAGGAGGTACGGCGGTGGCCAGGAAGACTCATAGGAATTGAGACAGAATGGAAATTGAGATGGCAGCAGCCTAGCAATAAGGCCTAGAATTTGCAAGTTTTGGCCAAAGTCTGATATAAACGGGCCATGGAACAGACCCTCGTACTCATCAAACCCGATGGAGTCCAGCGCGGACTCGTTGGGCGCATTCTCAGCCGTTTCGAAGATGTAGGTTTGAAGATGATCGCTCTTAAGATGGTGCACCCAGTGCGCGAAGACGTGGATAAGCACTACGCTCTGACGGAAGAGTGGATGCGCAGCGTCTACGAGAAGGCTAAGGCCAAGTACGAAGCCAACGGTCAGCCGTTTGATTACCCAGATCACATCGCTTACGGCACGGCTATCAAGCGCGGCCTCGTCGATTTCTTGGTCTCGGCTCCCATTTTGGCTATGGTCCTCGAAGGCGAAAAGGCAGTCAGCTTGGTTCGCAAGCTGGTCGGCGCGACGGAACCAGCTTCCTCCGCCCCAGGGACAATCCGTGGCGACTTTTCCCACGATACTTACGCCCTTTCGAACCAGCACAATCGTCCGCTCCGCAACTTGATCCACGCATCAGGTAGCACGGATGAATCAGCCTACGAGATCCCGCTCTGGTTCAACGATGTGGAGCTTCACAAGTACGAACACGTCAACGATCGTGTGCAGTACGACCCGAAGTGGTTCATCGGTCAGGAATAATCCGTCGATTGCAGAAAACGAATCCCAAACGGGATTCGTTTTGTATGTACGGCGTAGTTTTGAACGAGGAACGAGCATGCTATAGTCGGCCTACTTCTATGATTCGCTGGCTTAAACGGAAAATTTCGGTCGGTGATACCAACCTGACCAATAAGGATGCTTGGCTCAAGCAAGAGCTCGCTTCACTCCCGCAGGGCTCGAGCATTTTGGATGCGGGGGCTGGTGAGACAAAATATCGAAAATTCTGCCAACACTTGAGTTATAAGAGTCAAGATTTCGGACAATACGACGGAAAAGGGGACGCCGTCGGGATGCAGACCAAGAGCTGGGATCAAACGAAGCTCGATTATGTTTGTGATATCGCGGCTATTCCGGCACCGGATGCGAGTTTCGACACGATTCTGTGCGTCGAAGTGTTTGAGCATATTCCGAACCCCGAAGAGGCATTGCGCGAGTTCAATCGTCTGTTGAAACCCGGCGGAAGGCTGATCTTGACGGCGCCTTTTTGTGCGATGACGCACTTTGCCCCTTACTTTTTCGTGAGTGGGTATAGTCCATACTGGTATCAGCATTTTTTGAAGAAGACTGGATTCGAATTAGACCGTGTCACGCCAAGTGGCGACTACTTTGATTACTTGGCACAAGAATTTCGTCACCTGCATCGCATCGCAGAACGGTACGGGAAGAAGGTTGGGCCGTTGCTGTTCGTGATCATCAAGCTGTGTGTGATCCCGTGTCTCTTCTTACTGCAATATCTTCAGTCGCGTACAAAGAAGTCAGAGGAACTCTTGTGTTACGGGTTGTTCGTAAACGCCCACAAGCCAACCAATTAAAACGTGTTACACTGTGGGGGATATTCGCTCTTTCGCATGCTCGATCGTTTTCGTCGTTTCCTCAAATTACTTGGTCCGGGGCTCGTTACGGGAGCGTCGGATGATGATCCGTCTGGGATCGCAACCTACTCTCAAGGCGGGGCACAGTTCGGGTTTGCACCGCTTTGGTTAGCCTTTTGGACCTTACCGTTGCTCGTCGTTATTCAAGAGATCTGTGGCCGTGTTGCGATCGTGACGCGCAAAGGGTTGATTCAAAACCTCCGAACGTCTGTTCCAAGGCCGATCCTCTGGTTGTTGATCGCTTTGCTCGCGCTCGCGAACGGGATTAACGCGGGAGCAGACCTTGGGATGATGGCTGCCTCAGCTAATTTGGTGGTGCCACATTTACCAACGGTTGGCTGGTTGTTTTTGATCACGGCCGTGACGCTTGGCATGCAGATATTCCTCAGTTACCGCACGTACGCGAAGTATCTCAAGTGGCTGACGATCTCATTATTCGCGTACATTCTTGTCGCCTTCATTATCAAAATCCCATGGGGAACGGCTTTGCGCATGACGTTCGTCCCAACGATTTTGCCGACGAAAGAGTTCTTCTTGTTCATCATCGCTTTTTTAGGAACGACGATCTCCCCATACCTCTATTTCTGGCAAGCGAATCAAGAGAACGAAGAACGGAAGAGTCTTGAGACGCGTGCGCTGCCGCTCGTACATCGTTTGAAGGACATGGTCTGGGATGTAGTTTCGGGGATGACGCTGTCGAACATTGTCGCCTGGTTCATTATTGTGACTGGTGCAACCGTCCTTGGAGCAAATCATGGTGTAACGATCGAGACAGCCGATCAAGCGGCCCGTTTGCTTGAACCGCTCGCCGGACGGTTCGCGTCGTCGTTATTTGCGCTTGGGACGTTAGCGACGGGACTGTTGGCGGTTCCTGTTCTGACGAGTGTCGTGGCTTATGCGATTTGTGAAGCGTTGGATCGGACGGAAGGGCTTTCAAAGACTTGGCGTGAAGCCAAGCTCTTTTATGGGATCATCGTTGTTCTCACGCTGCTTGGGCTCCTGATCAATCTATTACCTTACAGTCCGGTTCGTTTGTTGATCCTTTCAGCGATTGGAAATGCGATCGTTGCGCCGCCGCTTTTGATCGCCATCATCTGGCTTGGGAACGCGCCGATCATGCGTCAGTACAAGAGCGGCCGTTTATCGAATGCGCTTGGATCTTTGACGGTCGTCATCATGACGATCGCTTCCATTTTAGGGATGTATTTGTTGATGAAATAATGCGCAGGGTTAGGAACTGGCGGATGAATCCGTTCTATGGCATGCTAAAAAAGGCCGGTCGTGAGGTTTCGGGCTAAAACTCGGTTTTGGGATCCGATTGCTGGATGGCACTGTGGTGCCGCACATGGACGATCCCGCGCAGCGATATCACACCCTTTGACGCATGAACTGGTCTTCTCTGGTTCAGCCGTGAACGGGATGCGTTGTCCGCCCCTCAGGTGGACTCAGCTCAATTATGAGAGCTAAAACCGATTCCTCACGCCGGTCTTTATATTTGCCAAAATTCTTTTAAAACGACACACGCACCCCTGACAGAGAGCCCGAGGTGGGTGTCGTGGGGTGCGGTTCTTGGGGAAGCAAACTCAGTCTGAGCTCGCTTGAAGGAGGGTAAGTGTGTAGATCTTGTACTGCATGCTCGATTCCAGACTGTAGACCAGGTTCCGTCCGAGCAGAAGCAGTTCTACTACAGCAGTTGGATCTTTGAGACCAGGTACCCGGAACTTGAGGTCTCCGTTGATGGTGAGTCCGGGGCCGGGTGTGCCCCTTCGGCTGAATGTGAAGGACTGCCATTGCTCATCCCAGGTGATAACATCTCCTACCTGGAACGAGGTCGGGCGACCGCCTGTGTCTAAAAGCTGGAGGTAGCGACTCACAGATGAAGGTCCTTCCTGGCCTTGTTGAATTGGCCACGGTGTCCGAAATGGACCACTTTTCTTACCACGACCCTTGTTTTCCATCAATCCCGAGATATTTCTTGTCTACTCTTAGGGGATCTGGTACCGTCTCTCCGTCCTGAATACCTGCCGAGGTAGCTCAGTGGTAGAGCGAAGGCCTGAAGAGCCTTGCGTCGCCAGTTCGATCCTGGCTCTCGGCACCATACAAAAGAGACCCGGATGGGTCTCTTTTGTGTTTCTGGGTTTTTGTAGGGGTTAACGAGAGGAAGAGGTGTTCCAAAGTGCAAAGAACATGGCTCGCATCATCGCGATGATGTATTGGTCCTCAATGAGAAGGGCGATCGTTGCCTTTGGTTGCCAAACGATCATTTTATTGGCGTATAGCTGAAACATTGTTTGGAAGGGGTCGATATTTGTGAGGTAGCGTGTTTCACGGAGGGGATCCTGATCTTGCTGAACTTGTTCAATTTCTTTACTTGGGAGAAAGAGCGCCTTGATACGCAAGCCACGGCGCTGCCGGCGCTCGACCCAGATTTTATGCTCCGCCCAAGGGACAAGCTCACGAAAGTCCTTTGCTGAACCAAAAAATTGCATTTCACCCCTTGCTTCATCCAGGGTTTGGAAGAAGAGCTTTTGGAATTGATCAGCCCCTTCAAAGATCCGGATCGATGTTGGAAGCTCGCCCTGCTGATACATCGCGAGCAGATCTGGCATTACGCTCATCATTTTGGTATCGAAAGTTTCGATCGTCTGCTTCTTTTCGCGCAAACGGTCGACGATTTTAGTAGGGGATTCAACGCTGAAGTTCTTTTGACGACCTTTGCGATCCGAAAAAGCGGCGAGCCCATGCTTTTCTAAACCAGCGATGACTTTGTAAATATTCGGCCGAGTGATCTTAAGTTCTGCTGCCAACTCGGCAGCTGGAGTTGGACCGAGGCGTAAGGAGAGGAAGTACAGGTTGATTTCATGACTAGTTAATCCCAATTCCTTTAAGGAGTTTTCAACGAGCTTTTGTGTTTGTTGCTGTGTGATCGTGCGGCTCATATGTATATTTTGTATATACACTATATACCAAAAATTGATTTATTAGTCAAATTAGTGTATAGTTATATGTCGATAAGGAAACGTTACACGCTCTGAACTTTAGACAACTGATTGATCCTGCATCCCACGAACGCTCTGTTGCAACCGAGCGTAGGTGGGGTCTGAGGATCCCAGAAAGTGACCACAAGATGAGCACTCAGATGCTTGAGATGTTGAATCTGCTCTCCGTTCAGGATCGGGAGGCGACGCGTAGGCGGCAGGAGGTCTATGAGCGGTTTACGAAAGAGCTCGAGGCAGTCAAGAAGGCTGTCGATGAAATGACTCTGGCACAGGTGCTCGAGCTCGCGCTTCCGGCGGACAGTCGACCCGGAGTCCGCGAGCTCGTGGTCGAGTACAAGCAGCTCAACTATCCGTATAAGACTGGACTGGTGCTTCTGCAAGATGTGCGCGATCCGACGTTTGGTGTCCCGGTGTTTCTGGCAAAGCGTGATAGGCAGAGCCTTTACCCGTACATGAACGTGAAGCTGTTCAAGCACGAGTATCTGTCTCCCGTCTCTCAAAATAGCTGCAGTACGACTTGGGAGCAGATCGATCGTCAGTTCGATGTCGCCACCGTTCCGCTTTGGGTGGAACACACGAACGACTTGAATTCGTATCTCGCCTACTACAGGCAGCTGCTGCCGCTCGCAGAGTCCATGGGCGTGTCTAGGCTCTATCTGATGCCTCCAAAGTATCAAGAGTGGAAGACACGCATGGCCCAATATGCCTTTAACCAGGTACGGACTGAGCTTGATTTCGACTGTTCTTTGGTTGAGAACTACGATCCACAGTTCTGTCAGTTCGTTGATGGGCGTCTTGTTCATCGTCCCGACGCTCCGATCCTTCTTCAGTTCCTTTCCTAGAGCCCTAAATGGCTCGCCATCTCACCCGTCGGATGTCTCTGATCGCACGATCAAGACGGGAATCCTCCCTAGGTGATCAGCATTCACTGGTTTCCTGAGTAGGACATCCTCCGTCCTTTTATTATTCTCTCCTCATGCTGTATATGCGTCAGAAGACTCTTGCGGTGATCGTTGGGTTGGTTGTGATTGTAATCGCTCTGTTTGCGTTTGTACGTACTCAAAAACCGGCTCCGATCGAACGTACGGTTAAGATTGGGTATTTCAATCAGCACTTAGGCTCGGTTCCACTCTTCTTAGCCGAGCAGAAGGGTCTGTTTGCGAAGCACGGCGTAAAGGTTGAGCTTGTACCAATCGCTTCATCCAACCAAGCGACAGATGCATTGGTCCGTAACGATATCGATCTCGGCATTATCTCGATGATCCCGGTCTTGAATGCGGAGAGCAAAGATTCAGGCAAGATCAAGCTTGTCAGCGCTTCGGTGATCTCAAAACAGGGGACGTTCGACAGTATCGTAGTGAAATCTGACTCCGGGATTGAATCGTTACGTGATGCAAAAGTGAAAAAGGTCGCGGTGTTTCCAGGAACAACCGCGACTAATTTCTTGAAGACCTATTTGAAGTCGCAAGGCATCGATCCTACGCAGATCGAGTTCGTACAGATGCCGCCTCAGAACCAGCTTGCCGCCCTTCAGTCGGGTGCCGTACAAGCTGCGCATATGCTTGAGCCAACGCTGAGCCTGACATTGGCTCAAAGTGACTACAAGCGCATCACTGGCAGTATCTACGCCAGCGCCTTTGATCAATCGCCGATCGGTGGCTATGGCATGTCGGCGGCCTTTGCGAATCAGTATCCAGAACTCGCCAAGCAAACGGTGCTCGCTGTGCAGGAGGCGAGCGCGTATGAGCTCGCGCACCCGGACGAAGCGCGCCAGGTGATCGTGGAGAAGTTCGCTGTCGCTCCAGAAGTTGCCGCTAAAATGAGTCTGCTGCCATTCGCTCGCTTTGAGGACTTGGCGCCGAACTTCCTTGGGTCGTTCGTCGATCTTCTGATGACGATGGGTGAGGTCCAGACCCGTCCGAATCTGGATGGAATGATTTATCGCGCCTCGTAAGCCAGATTAATCTTTCGTGTAATAGTAAAACTACCGGCATAACCGGTAGTTTTACTGTTGAGGCACAACAAGTCATTAAAAAGCAGAACGCACCCGTTGGGCGAGAACGAGTCCGTTCTGCTGCGCGGGTGCGCGGACCGATCGTTGCGACCGGTTAGGTTTCGAGCGAACTCCGCGGGATGCGGGTCGCATAGATGTAGAGTTCCGACCGCCTCTGGCCCTTTGACAGGCGCAAGTAGCGGTCGTCACCGAGGTAGATGACGAGGTCCCGCACGGTGTCGTTCTTCACGAACCGCAGGAGCGCCTGCTCGACGTAGGCGTCGCTCGCGGTCGCGAGCGTGTACGTCTCGTCCGGGTTACTCGAGAAGGCGGGCTCCTCGATGGTCGACTGCCCGTAGGCGTAGTACCTCTTGGTCTCCATGTCGAGCGCTAGGGTCACGCCAGCGAAGTCGATCTTCGGCCGGTACGTCACCTTGCGGTCGTTACTCGCAAGCCCGAAGAGGTAGTAGAGGATGGCGCCTCGCCACTCCGAACCATTGAAGTTCCGGTTGCCGCTCACCTGATGAAACCGACACACGGGAACCAGATGTCGAACTTCCATGACCACTCCGTTACGAGAGATACCGCTTCACTGGACCGTCCAGCGAATGAATCTCAATGCAACCTCCAATTATAGCATATTTTGTTATTTATGTCAATCAAAAATGGAACAACTTTGTACCAAAATTGTCTAAAACAAGCCGGATTTTCGATTAAGTCATTATTTGAAATGACCGAAGAATGGTTTTCTTTATAATTAGCAGAATTTGATTTAAAAGAAGAAGACCTCCTGAAGGACTTCTGCTACTCTGTGGCTATGCCAACAACTTCCAAGGAGCTGGTACATGAATTACAAAACACCCGTCTCTTGGAATTGGTTCGAGAACGAAGCCTCCAGACGATCGCTGATGTCATTGCTTTGATGACGCTGATCGGTGAAACGGTTGAAAAAGACGACGGCCTCTGGTGGTTCAACTCGTTATACCGCGATGTAACCATCGCGATTGAGCGTGATTGGGAGGCGGGGAAATGGGCGCATCAAGCTTGGCTCGTGCATTTGGATGTAGGATTCTCCGAGCTGTATTTTCAAGCGATTGAGTGTTGGCTTATGAAGTCACCCGAGATGCCTCGAGCGTGGACGCCACTTTTTACGCTCCGTTACCATCCGAAGATCGCACCGGTACAATTTGCGTTAGCCGGAGTGAATGCACACATCAATCGTGATCTCGCACTGGCCGTTGTTCAGGCGTGTGAAAGAACGGGAACCGTTCCCCAGCGTGGAACGCCAGAAGAAGCCGATTACATCCGTGTAAATATGATTCTGGAAGAAGTCGAAGTCAAAGCGATGCAGGAGATGGCGCGTGGAATGCTGAAAATGGTATCGAGCCGCGTGAATCCGTTGGATAAAAAAATCGCGATGACACTCATTGGTTGGGCGCGGGACGTTGCTTGGAATAATGCGGAAGCCTATTGGCATTGGACGCAGATCACGCCGAACGCGGAACACGCGGCCAAAGTCGTGCGGAATATGGATCGAATGGCGGAGCGGATGGGGCAGGGGATTCTCCTGCCGCCGTCGAGTGTTCGAGGGCATGCGTTGCTATGACCCCAGAAGCCTTGGTGCGACTCGCGGAGATGGATGAATCGCTCTTCCTAGAGTTGGATTTACATGAAGCCTATCTACAAATTGATCCGGTACGGCATATCCAGCAAGCCTTGATCGATGGTCGTAAGATGGGAAAGCCTGTTGTGAAGTTGATTCATGGTCGTGGCGCAGGTGTTTTACAAGACAAGGCGCGTCGCTGTCTCGAGCAATTGAGGCGAAAAGAAAAGCTCGTCTATTTCCGATCTTCGGATCGGTTAGACGAGCTTGGGGCGGTGATCTATATCGTGATTTGAGGTGGCTTTTCAGGTGGAGCGGGAGCCGGTGTCGGTTCGGGCTCTTTGTTGATGGCTTGTAATTCGTCGAGCTCGGCTTTGAAGAGCATTCCAACTTCGTCCTGTTTTTCGGCTGGCAGATCATCAAAAATATCCCGCCAGTAATTCAGCTCGTCCGCCTCTTCGCCAAGGGCGATGAGTTGATCGAGTAATGGTTCGAGTTCTTGTTTGGTCATAGGACATTAAGCAGCTTCACGTTCGCCTTTGCGGTAGTCGGCGACTTTTTTTAGCCCGGTCACGATCTGCTTATCTACCCATTCTTCGCCTTTGAAAACCAATTTAGGATGGGTCGCCATAAAGCCAGCAGTTGTTGCCATCACGCGGGCGCCTCGCACTGCCCCTTTTTCGGCAAGCTTTGCTCCCAGCTTCCCGACGAGTTCAACGCTTTTTCCGGTCAAACGAGCAACTTCACCGATGCCGGTTAAATCGAGAACAACACAAGCCGCACCCATGGCACCATGGATGATTCGGTCGCTGCCGGTCAGCTTTTCGCCGATCACGTTTTCACCGCGGACAGCTTCGACGACCATTTTGAGACTGCCGGCGACAGGGATCAGGTCCGCCAACTCGTTGAGAGCGCTTTTCAGAACGCCAGCGCGTTTTTCTTGGGCGCCTTCCATGACTTTTTCACGACGTTCGGCTTTTGATTCGCGTTTCTCCGTGACCGCTTCCGCTTTCTTTGGAGACGCTGTTTCGGTTGCAGATGAGGCGCCGGTGGCAAGCTTGTCTTTTACCTTGTCTTCGATGCGACCTTTAAAGGCGGTTAGAGCAGCCTCAAAACGAGCGGCATTGGCGGCAAGTTTTTCGTTAACTCCGGTCGCTGCCGCTACTTTTTCTTGTCCACCACGCGAGAGCGGAAGCCCTTCAGCGAAGCTGGCTAAGCGTTGTGCACCTTGGCTGATAGCCTCCTTGGTTTTACGGTCGACGTACTCGGTGAGATTCTGCTTTTGTTCACCGAAGATCTTTAAACTCGTGATCTTCTCAAACGCTTTACGCGCAAGACCGCGGCTTTCAACGGCTTGAGCCGCTTGTTGCGCCTCCTGAGGAGCCGGAGCTTCACGACGAGGTAGTTCTTCAACGCGCTGGGTATCCATAGGTTAGGTAGCGATCTGGGCTTGTAATTCGCTGACGGTTTCTTTGTCTAACGCACCGGCATATTCATTTAAAATCGCATCGCGCTCACGTTCGAGCGCTTCGAATTCGTCGGCGTATTGGTCGTAGAATTCGCCCAAGGCTTTGAGCTCGGCTTGTTCTTGGTCGGCGTCCATGGAGGGTAGGATACTGGATTGGCGAGGGGATGTGAAACGTCGAGTTGAAAAAAGGCGAAAAGACCAGTAGGATCCTGGCGGACGTTGACAATCGGAAGACAAGGAAGGAGGCGCCGATGTTTCGAGGAGGTTTCACGCAGAAGCGTACAGCTCGCACTGTAACCGATACCCCTCCGGTTTCGGGGACGGTTGTGCTCGTAGACGACTCCGGCGGTGTCCGAGATCTACCCGGCCGTAAAGGCGGGCGGAGCTCGGTCGCTGATCAAACGAGTGGCATTCTCGCTGCTCGTCGAGGAATCGAGCGTGGGGCGCTCGAGAGCCGCCTCGATGCGTGTGTCGAAGGTGAGCCGCTCTTCACCTCCCAGGAGCTAGCAGAAGCGGCGCTGGTCGTGGCTCGTCCCTCGGCCCGTTCGTCAGGGATTCGACTACTGCCACGTCGCGACGATGTTCCGGAGAAGGCGACGATCGTGTCGCTTGATCTGACGAACAAGGTCGGGCAGTTGCTCGCCATGTCTCACGATGTTGGCGTGGTGCTCGCTGATGCGCGGGAGCGTGTCGGTCTTCCGCCGACATCGAATGCACTCGCCAAGCGCTCTCATCAAACGCTCGATGTCCGTCCTGGTCCGGTCAGGGCATTGCCGCTGTCTGACGTGTCTTGGAGGGCGCGCCGTGCCTACAGCGCGCTCGAAAAGCGCGGAACCTTGCCGAGTGGCTGCTTCGACGGACCGGTCGGCTTCGTCCAGCGCATGCTGGCACCGATTCCCAGGGATAAGGTGGAAAAGCTCTTGATCGAGTTGATCGATGCCGGCCTGCTCGAGGCACGCGTGCATCTGATCACTCTCGGTCGACCCGACTGGCGATCGCTCTCATTCCCGCGAGGGAGGAAGCAGCGTGCTGGTTCTGGGTGAACAACGAACGGCGTCCAGGGACTCTCCTGGACGCCGTCGTCATTTTTTTGAATGATTGTCTTAGCTGATGCGTTTGTACCCACCACGCACACCGTTCTTGCTCAGTACTACCTGCCACAACTGATTGTAACGCGCGCGGAACCCAGCGGCACAAATGAGAAGGTAGAAGCTCCACATGCGGTGGAAGCGCTCGTCGTATTTCTTGGACAGCTCTGGCCAATGCGCCTCAGTATTTTTGTACCATTCCATCAACGTCGTATCGTAGTCAGCGCTGAAGTTGTGCCAGTCTTCCATAACGAATAAGCCTTCGATCGCTTTGCCGATCTGGGCGACGGACGGGAGCATCGAGTTTGGGAAAATGTATTTTTCGATCCATGGATCGGTCGTCGTGACGGACTTCAAGCCGCCGATCGTGTGGAGCAGGAATAGGCCACCGTCCTTCAAACAACGGTTCGCAACTTCAAAATATTCACGGTAGTTCTTGTAACCAACGTGTTCGAACATGCCGAGCGAGATGATGTGGTCGAACTGCTCGTTCACATCGCGATAATCTTGAAGACGGATCTCGACTTCCAATCCTTTGCAACGTTCTTTGGCGAGTTCGACCTGTTCTTTTGAGATCGTGACACCAACGACTTTCGCTCCGTACTTCTCAGCAGCGAATTTGGCGAAGCTGCCCCAGCCACAACCAATGTCGAGAATGCGATCACCTTTCTTCAAACCGATCTTGCGACAGACGAGATCAAGCTTCGCTTCTTGCGCCTCATCAAGATTGGTTGCATCTTTCCAGTAGCCACAGGTGTACACCATACGCTTGTCGAGCATGGCTTCATACAAGTCGTTTCCGAGATCGTAATGCTCTTCGCCGACTTTGCGCGCGCGGGTTTTGTTCTGGCGGTTCTGAAGATAGGAAGCAACAACATTTTTAAACAAGCCGAACGACGGCTTGAGTTTGTCTTTGATGCGGTGTTCCAAAACCTTATCGATGAACTGATCGATGGCATCACATTCCCACCAGCCGTCCATATAGCTCTCGCCGAGACCCATCGTCCCTTCGGACAAGACGCGGCCGTAAAAGCGCTCATCTTTGACGCGAACATCCCACGGGCGGGTGCCGTTGATTTCGATCCCGCTCCCTTCAATTAACTGCTCGATCTGTGCTTTGAGTGGATTGGCTGAGGCCATAGAGAGAAAAGAATATGGCAGAACTGTGCCACAACTGCTGAAGATTGCAAACAAAAACACCACCTTTCGGTGGTGCTTCTGTATGGAGCGGGTAAGGGGAATCGAACCCCTGTCTCCAACTTGGAAGGCTGGAGTAATAGCCATTATACGATACCCGCAGGTCGATTTGTGGGCTTATATTCGCAGATTTAAAATCTCTGCGCAAGGGCGAGTTCCTAGAGCTCGCCCGTTACCTGCAGGATCACCGTTTTGAGATAGCGTCCTTCTGGGAAGGCGAGTAGTTCGGCGTGGTCAACATCGTGGCCGATCCATTCGATTAGACGGACTTGTTTTCCGGAACGCCCGGCAGCGATGCGCAACATCGAACGGAAATCTTCTGGGGTGATGCGGCCAGAACACGAGCTCGTGACGAGAATGCCGCCGACAGGAAGGTGGCGCAAGCACGACGCATTCAAGAACGTATACGCCTTGAGTGCCTGTTCGGCATGTGAACCATCTTTTGTGAGCGCTGGCGGATCGCAAATAATTAAATCGTAAGGGCCACCAGGAAGTTCGGCGGCTTCGAGCATCGGAAAAATATCCGCTTCGACTTGTTCGCAGATTGATTCATTGTTCGGATCAAAGCCGTTCACTTCCAGTGTCTTTTCAGCCGTTTCCAAAGCGATTGTTGATGCATCCACGTTTTGTACAAAGCTTGCGCCCCCCTTCAAGGCGTGCGCACCAAAGGCGCCCGTGTAGCTGAAGAGGTTGATCATACGACGACCCTTCGCCAGACGCTTCACGGCCAAACGAGCTGGGCGTTGGTCGAGGAAGAACCCGGTTTTTTGTCCCTTCAAAACGTCAGCGAAGAACGTCACGCCATCTTCCAAGAAGGGCACGAGACCATCAACCGTTCCGTGATGGATCTCAACTTCTTTTGGGGTGAGTCCTTCAATACGACGGGCTTCGACGTCTGAGCGTTCCACGATCGCGAAGTCTTTCGATTGGCTCGCGGCGAATTGTTTCAAGCCGTCGATGATCTCTGTACGCAAACGATCCATACCGAGCGTGTGTAGCTGGAAGACATACGTTGAATCGTAGCGATCGACGATCAAGCCTGCGACTCCATCCGTTTCGGCGTGAGCCAAGCGGTAACCAGTTGTCTGGGCTGGGAGATGGCTCATTTTCCAGTCGTGCAGCTCTTGGAGGCGCTTCGCAAAGAAAGCGGCGTCAATGTTTACCGCTGTTTTATGCGTAATCAAACGCACACGAATCGAGGTTTTTGGGTTCCAGGTTCCGAGGCCGAGCGCTTTGCCGAGGTTGTCGCGAATCTCTACCAAATCACCCGGTTGGGCGTTGGTTGGATGGGTTTCGATGGCCTCAGAGAAGACCCAAGGATGGCCCGCACGTACCGGAATATGGCGGCCAGGCTTGAGGGTGATGAACGGTCGGATAGAAGACATGTTCACGAGTATGCCTGGAATCGCCGAAAACGTCCATATTTATTGACAAAATAGCGCTTTTCAGCCTAGTATCAACCATTCATATGGAGCTACGCGAGCCTGCCGCCAAGCGTTCATTGGGTCTTCTATGGCTCATTGTCGGTCTTGTGATTGGCGGGTTGGTAGGAGCGACGTTTTTTCGATCGCTTGAGCCACGCTCCTTGCTCGCTTGGAACACCTGCCAGGATCGCTCGTGTTTGCGCTTGAACGAGATCACCGGGTTGGCTGCTGCTGTTGGCGTAAAGCTCACGGCAGGGCAGTTGCCGCTTGTTGTGCGCGAGACCAAGTATTCGCTCGTCATCCGTCATCCGTTTCCAGAAGCACGGGTCCACTACATCATCATTCCAAAGAAAGACATCAAAAATATTGGAGAATTGACCACGGAAGATCAGGCGTATTTGATTGATGCCTACGCGGTCATCCAAGATTTGATCAAAAGTGAGCACTTAAAAACGTACATCGTGAAAACCAACGGCCCTGGTTATCAGGACGTCGCCTACCTCCACTTTCATTTGATGGCAGAGTAATTACGCGCCGTGATGTCCGCGATTTTTCACTAAGTCTCCCGCGAACACGAGCGCCTCATCTTTGGTTTTAATCTCGCCTTTGTCTCGTGCATGCTCGATCGCGCGCATGAGGTTACCAATGTACGGTCCTGGCTCAAGCTGAAACAGTTCGATCAGTTCATGTCCCATCACGAGGGGATGGAGCGCTTCTTCATCAAGCTTCTCCCGAATAATCGTTTCTTTGAAAAGTTCGCCGTAGGGATAGTCGCGGGTATCGGCATCGGCGAATCCACGTCCACGGAAATCGGCTTCGGCCGAGGCATGCATGACACGCCAGTTCAGTGGTTTGATCTTTTTTAGCAACGTACGGATTGCGTTGGCGTAGCTCGCATCGGTGAGTTCGCCTTTTTCTTTTTTGAGGTAGTACTCGCTTGGACGAAGGTGATGAAGGGCGATCATGCGAGCAGCATGAACCACAGATTCAGAGAATTTCAAACGGGCGCAGAAGGCGAGTGTCGGCGCTTCGCCCGCTTCTTGGTGACCAGGCGAGGTCCAACGCATCACGCCTTTCTTTTCGGCACGGAAGGTTGTTGGAGGTTTGCCGAAGTCATGACAAATTGCACCTAAGACAGTTTGCAGACGTTCATCGCGGGTAAATTCAGCATTCTCTGGGCGACGAATGATCTTCGCCGCTTGATCGGCAACGAGCATGGTGTGAATCCAGACATCGCCTTCTGGATGCCACTCCGGTTCTTGTTGGGTTCCAATAAGCGACTGGAGCTCAGGATACGACTGTTCGATGATGCCGAGTTCACGCATCAACTCAAAACCGATCGAAGGTTTCTCAGCGAGGAGTAGGAGTTTGATGAACTCATCTGTGATGCGTTCCGATGAGAGTTCTTTTAGTTGTCCTTCGCGCACCATCGTTTCCATGAGCTGACGAGATTCCGCTTCTAGGGTGAATTCGAAACGCGCCAAGAACTGCACCGCGCGATAGACGCGCAGCGGATCCTCGACGAAGGTTTTTGGATCGACGACTCGCAGCAATTTCTTTTCTAAGTCCGCCTGACCGTTCCAAGGATCAATCAATTCACCGGTAAGGGAATCAAGCGAAATCGCGTTGACCGTGAAATCGCGTCGCTGAGCGGCGTCTTTGAGCGAAAGGTATGGATTACTATTTATCGCGAAGCCTTTGTGTCCTGGGGCCGTTTTGGACTCTGTACGTGGGATCGCGACGTCGAACTCGATTCCGTGGGAGAGATGAACCTTCAGAATCCCGAACGCGCGACCAACATCATGAACTTGGCCTGGGAAAAGCGTCTCAAGTAATTCGAACAAACGCTCAGGTGCAACGCCGAAGACTTCGACGTCCGCATCTTTTGGTTCTTGTCCCACGAGCAAGTCACGCACATAGCCCCCAACAAGCAAGGCGCGTGGGGGTGTGGTGTGCTCGGGATGGGTCGGTTCTTTAGCGACGGCTTTGGCTAAGTCGTTTATCGCTCCGACGAGCAGGGGATTCTGTTCGGCGAGTCTTTCGAGTAACGAGACGGACATGCCGCCTAGGGTAAAGCTAGCGGCTGTCCTTGGCAAAAGTCCCGAGTTTCGCGATCAGTGTATCGAGCCCGGCTTTGGTACCGGCGGACACGAAGACAGGGGAGAAGGCTTTGTACTTCTTTTCGAGGGTTTTGGTTGGGACACGCTTCATGAGATCGATCTTATTGAAGGCATAGATCTTTGGAATGTCTTGAACACCCAGCTCGTCGAGGATCGCTTCGACTTCTTTGATCTTGTCTTCACGATAGTCATCGCTGACGTCGATGACATGCAGAATAAGGTCTGCGTCAATCGTTTCATCGAGTGTCGAGCGGAAGGCTTGGATGAGTTGGGGTGGGAGATCTTGGATGAAACCAATCGTATCCGAGAGCAGAATCTCTTCGCCTTGTGGTTTTCCGTGAGCCGTCGGTTCTTTTTCAATCCAGAGTTTTCCAACGCGTGTATCAAGCGTCGCGAACAACTGGTTCGCAACGTAGGCGCCTTTACGGGTGAGCGCATTCAGGAGAGAGGACTTACCAGCATTGGTATAGCCAACAATCGAAACGGTCTTGAGACCAAGGCGATCACGACGTACGCGATGCCCCGCACGACCAATCGCGAGCTTCGCGAGTTCTTTCTTGATGTGTTCCTCCTGTCCAGCTAAGTGGCGCTTCATGATCTCGGTGTTGGTTTCACCCTGTCCACCGCGACCACCAATTCCACCGGACTGCTGCATGAGTTCCATACCCATACCGAAGATGCGTGGACCCATGTGGCGAATGGCGGCGAGCTTGATCTGAAGTTTTGCTTCAGCTGTTTTGGCATGCTTGTCGAAGATCTTGAGAATCAAGTCGACCCGATCCCAGGCACGCAAGCCCTCTTTGCGAAGAATTTCACCCAACTCGAACATCTGCTTCGGTTTGAGCAGGTTGTTTACGATGATCAATTCGCACTTCTCTTGTTTGGCGAGTTGAATGAGCTCTTCGATTTTTCCAGGACCAATATAGGTACGGTAATTCGGAACAGCGCGTTTTTGAAGCAGTTTTACAACCACGATGCCGCCGTACGTTTTGGTAAGCGAGTCGAGCTCGGTGAGGCGACGTTCCGCCGTTGCGGCGGTCATGTCGGGCGGAATGACGTCGATGAGGAGGGCTCTAGGGGTCAAAGTGAGTCGTTGCATATAGGTAGGATAGAAAAGCAGCGTTAAGTTGACAAAACGGGCAAAAAGGTGTATTATAATATGTTGGTTTCCAACCTCAGATCCCTCAAAGTGAGGGGAAGGAGTCGCTCAATGAACAACACGCAGTTTGGTTCGAATGGGTTCGTGGCGGTGATCGTATGTCCGAAGTCTGTTCTGTGGTGTGAGCCACAGCTTCTACCCGTCTGGCAGACGCGAATTGTCCCGTTGACGGATCAAGAGCTGACGCTCTTCGGTCATCTCCGGTTCAAGACGCAGCGGATTGCGGGCAAGAGGCACCTCGTATCGTATTGGTGCTCAGAAGCGTCTGTTGAGCATCGGCGGTATTTGTCTGTTGGTGAAGAGTTTGGCCACAGGTTTGCCAGTGATCCTCAGGGTCCGGATGGCTACATCTTCAACTTCAAGTTCTGCACTTCCGTGAAGGAAGCTCAGAGCTGGTTGGCTGAGCAGGTTTGGTGGTCGGAGATGGTCAAGGTTCAAGGGATTCGATAACGCTTCGTTAGAGCTTGATCTGAATTTTCGAGAGGTTCCGTAAGGATCATCTCTGCATGTGCCTCGTGCCTTCTCGTTCGTTCGTCTGTTGTCTGTTAGTGAGAGGTCCTCTCCCGCTAACGCAAGGCGCCCTGGAGTATTCACTTGCTCGGGCGTCCTTTTCGTTTACGCAAATTTAAATCTTCATGGTCGTTTTTAGGGAATCTATTTCTAGCCTACGATGAAACGAAAAAACGGACAAGTCCGATGAGGGCGATCAAGGCCCAGATGATATTCAGCCACAGAGCAGGAAGATCTTTCTTTTCTTGAGCTTCGATGAGGATGCCAATTGAGCCGACGATATTCAAAGCGAGATAGGTGACGCTATTTGTTGGCAGAAGCGACAAGCTATTCGCCGCATAGGCGCACAAAATCAAAAAGACGCCGATCCAGCCCAGAGCTTCCGGGAGCCGAGACTTGGTTTTGGTCGTCGGCTGGGTGGTCGGTCGTCTTTTTGGTCTACGCATAGCTTAAGCTTTACCGGCACTGCCGAACAGCTGGATTTTCTGACGTGCCACCTCCGTCATCAGGAGTGAAGCCGGGCCTAAGAATTTACGTGGATCAATCACTTTTGGAAGATTATCGATAGCCTCACGAATCCCGGCGGTAAAGGCGAGACGTAGATCGGTGTCGATGTTCACCTTGGTGATGCCGAGTTTAATGGCAGCTGCGATATCTTTGTCTAAAACGCCGCGAGCCGCGCCGATCTTGGCCCCATGATGCTCCGCGAGATCGATCAGATCTTCACGAACGCCCGAAGCTCCGTGCAGTACAAGAGGGATACGGACGCGTTTTGCGATTTCCTTTAAGCGATCCAAGTCCAAACGAGGTAAGCCCTCAAATTTATATGCACCGTGTGCGGTTCCAATCGAGATCGCCAAGCTGTCGCAGCCGGTTTCTTTTGCAAAACGCACCGCTTCATCGGGATTGGTTAAAAAAGCTTGTGCGTCGGTAACGGAGACATGATCTTCGATCCCCCGAATGGCACCGATCTCGGCTTCGACCGAAATTTTCTTGGCTTTTGCCCAGGCAACCACTTTTTTGGTCGTCGCAATGTTCTCTTCAAGTGGCATACGCGAAGCATCGATCATGACACTCGTGTAGCCGTGTTTGATGGCTTGTTTGATCGTGTCGAGATTCTTTCCGTGATCGACGTGCAACACAACCGGAAGTTTGGCTTCGGCGGCGACGCGGGCGATCGCAATCAAATACCCAAGACCAGCGTATTCGATCGCGCCCTCGCTGGTTTGAAGAATGACCGGCGATTTCAATTCGATCGCCGCTTTCATGACGGCTTCGACCATTTCGAGGTTATTGATATTGAAGGCGGGGACGGCAAAGCCTTCTTTGCGAGCTTTTTGGAGGAGTTTCTGGGAGGAAATGAGCATAGAGAGAAAAGAGCGAGTTAAACCTTCTTTGGTTGAATCTTTTTATGTTTGTTCAAAAGCTCTGCCAGTTTCTTGGCGGTTGGAATGCCCGCGTGCGGACCGACTTTGAGAATGACTTGTGAGCTGACGGCACCTCCGTAGCGCATGGCTTCTCCCATCGAGCCTGTATTCTCCAGTCCGTACATGAAGCCAACGGCGTAGCTGTCACCAGCTCCTGTCCGTTCGATGGCCTTACCTGGAAACGGCTTACAAAAGAGTTGTTCCTTTTGATGCATTGCCCATGAGCCGTGTTCGCCGTCGGTAATCACGACGTATTCCGGTCCATAGCGATGCAATCCATTCAGAAGCAGCCGAGTGTCTAACTCATCGGTATTCAAAAGTCGCTGTGCCTCTTGTTTGTTTACAAACAAGACATGACAGCGTTCAAAAATAGGTAACAGCTTTTTAGAACCGCGTTGAAGTTGGAAGGTGCCAGGGTTAAAAGCGAGTTTTGCTTCCGGGTGCTGGGCGAGCCAGTGAAGTAGTTGCGTTTCCTGCTTCTCATGACCCTTGGCGAGCGAAGTGTAGTAGAGCCAGCTGGTCGATTTGAGATCTGGGAGAACGTAGGTTCTCGGCTGATGATAGACGAGAATCGTTCGTTCATCTTTGAAATCTAAAACGGTGTGGGCGTTGGTTGGGCGCTTCTCGTCATAGCTCACGTAGCGTGTATCGACCCCTTCTTCTTTCCAGCGTGTGAGGATTTCCTGGCCAAGCGAATCTGTTCCAAGGATGCTCACGATCGCCGCATTCCAACCGAGTCGACGACCACCGATCGCTGCATTCGAGGCATTCCCTGCGGCAGGAATGCGCGTCATTGATTTTAATGGAAGTTTTTCGCCGAACTTCATGCAGAGAAGACAATCTTCTTTATTCAGAGAGCAGTGCACGCTGGCTTCTTCGATTTCTAAAAATGCATCGACGACAGAGTCACCGATCGTGATGAGCTGGTAGGCGGGTTTTCGTCGAAAGAGCATAGACGAGACGTAGTGTATCACGTTGGTGGCAGTTGATCTTTGGATGCAACAACGCCCCGACGGAACGAGACGACAGGGTCGTTGTTCCGCACGGGGCGGGAGAAGGGTGACGAGGTGTCACCCTGAGTTCAGGGGGCGATGCACTGGGCGAGCGCCAGTAGGACGTGGGCGTCCTCGGGCACGCAGTAGCGCAGGTGGGGCGGCACCTCACAGAAGGCGAGCACCGACTGCCACTGCTGGTCACTGCTCTGCTCGTGGAGCGTGTCAGCGTTGTCGATCGCCCAACGGGCGAAGTCGCCGTTGAGGCAGGCCTGGTTGATCTTCAGGGCGAAGCTCAACCGAACGCGGTTCTCCTCCTTGGTTCGCTCGACGAGCGTCCAGCCGGGGCCAGAAGGGGTCGAGGTCACCATCGCCAGGGCGTTGGCGAGAGCCTGGCCGATCGTCTGCGGAGAGAAGCGCCTGAGAAATTCTCGAATCATGAAGTCTCCAGTCATGGTCGCGGGTTGATGGGTTGTGCGACCACTTCCCTTAAGAGATCACGTCTCTCAAGGGAAGCGGCCACAAACAGGATCAGGGAACGATAGAACCAACAATACTCTCATAAAATGAGAGTATTGTCAATAAAATGGCTTGTTTTAGAGATTTTTAGCGAAACCACTTTGCCAGCCTTGGACCCTGCTGTGAGGTATAGTTGGATTTGAGATCCGCTCCATACAAGCGCTCCGGTGGCGTTACCATGTGTTCGTAGACCATGAGACAGATCGGCTGGCCATCACGGAGGACGAAGTCATGGCTATAAGCTTCAACTTCGAGGACGCCGATCGTGCCTTTATCTTTTTCGTCGGTGGCGTGCCAACCCCAGCCTGGATCAAAGAAGCCAGCGAAATGGGAGCGGAACTCACCTTTAGCTGGATCGTAAGGAGCCATTTCGCAGGCGTACTCCGGGGGTACAATGATCCGTTCTTTGGTTGAAAGGATATAAAACTCTTCTGGATGGAGGACGAGCTCGCCGTTGGTTGGTTTGAAGACGGGATCGAAAAAGTCTTCTGGATCATGATCGAAACGGGCGGTATCCAAAATGGCAGAAGCCGCACGCTTCGCTTTCCAGCCGATAATATCGACCGACGTCAAGTCGATCGTCATGGTCACACCTTTGCCGACAGTCGCATCGGTCGCTGGCAAAAGCTCACCTTCGTTTGAGCGGAGCAAATGATAGCGATCATAGATCATGCGGTGCTCAAGCGTATCGAGACGGGCATCGCCGTAGAAGAAACGCATTTGGTTGATGCGATCGCCTGGATGGAGCTGAATCGGAAAGGACTTCGGAACGACTTCGATCCAGAGTGAGCCTTGGTAGCCGGCTGGAACTTCATCAAAACGAGCGACACCGTCGGCAAGCAAACGACCGCGTAAGTTGATACGTCCGGACGAGCTCTTGTTGCTGGTCAATCCGTGAATGCCTGGTGGCAACGCAAGACGTTCCGCGAGTTCGATCAAATAGATCCCATCGCGCTCGAGCGGACGGTCTGGGTGATGCTGAAACAGCGAGCCTTGTTCAACGAGTGAACGGATCGATTCACCTGCGCGTGGCAGGTACGACCCCTTCATGCGGTAGATCTTGTCCGTAATCGTTAAATCGATCGAGGCTGGTTGGATATTCTCCATCGATCCACCCTGAATATAGCCAGCGGAAAGCATCTCACGGATCAGCTGGTAGGGGAGCGCACCCTGACGCGGTTTCATATGGGCCAGACCTTAGCGAGCGAGAAGGCGCTTGGGTAGAGCAAAATGTGGGTTTTTTGTGACTAGCGCTTTTTTGCTGTTTTTGATCGGATCAAACACAGGGGACAACGCTTGTTTGTCCACTCTGTTCGAGGCCGGGGTGGGAAAGATCCACCCCGGCGTCAGCGCGTCTGACGGGGTGTCAGTGCGCGCCTTTGGGTCGACCGCCGAAGACGCGGCGGTCGCGGTTGCTCGGCTGCCAGGCCTGGGTGACCTGGAGGTCGGGGCGACGGTGCTCGGGCAAGGTGGTGTAGCGGCTGGCCGCGCTCGAAGCGCTGACCCGCCGCATCTCACCCTCCGACACGTCGCCGCCGAAGGAAACCGTACCCAACTGATGCGTCTGGCTGTTCAAGGTACTTGCCTGGTCGACCGACTTCTGCAGAACTCGCCCAATGCGAATGCAGGCCAAATCGACCGGACTTTATACCATTTTTCTTGATTTTTGTCAATGTTTAAGGATTTTCTGTTCGCGAGCGCTTGACGGACTCTCGTCTGATTTGGGATGATCAAACTATCTCTGGCTTCACCACCCAGCGCAAAACAATCCATTACAAAAGTGCCCGCCCTACGACCTCTTCGTCGCAGAGGAGGGAAGCCGGGTGGAACCGCCCGCTGAGCTTTGCTCGGCCTGGGTCCCAGCGAATATTAAGTCATGTATTCGCTGGGATTTTCTTTTCTCCCAGCGTTCCTATCGCTCTATGAGCTTGAACGCAGAACAGTTGGAGCATCGTCGCCACTCGCTTGCACACCTGCTTGCCGCCGCCGTGATGCAGCTTTGGCCAGATACCAAGCGCACCATCGGTCCGGCGATCGACAACGGCTTCTATTTCGATTTCGAGTTCTCACAACCGATCTCAGATGCCGATCTCCCAAAGATCGAAGCCAAGATGCGCGAGATTCTTCCAACTTGGAAGTCGTTTGAACGTTCTGAGTTGTCACCAGAAGATGCGAAGAAGGAGTATCCAGGGAACCAATTTAAGCATGAGCTTATCGATGAGTTCTCTTCGCAAGGCCAGACGCTGACCTTTTATAAGTCCGGCGACTACTGGGATTTGTGCCGTGGCGGTCACTCAGAAGGGATTTCGGACATTGATCCAAAATCCTTCAAGCTGACCAAGATCGCCGGTTCGTATTGGCGTGGCAATGAGAAGAACCCTCAGCTCACTCGCATCTATGGATATGCGTTTGAGACGAAAGCCGAGCTCGAAGAGTTCGTGAAGATGATGGCCGAAGCCGAAAAGCGCGATCACCGAAAGTTGGGAAAAGAGCTCGGGCTGTTTATCTTCTCAGACTTAGTCGGACCGGGTCTTCCGCTTTGGACACCAAAGGGAACCATCATGCGCGAGCTTTTGAACGATTTCGTCTGGAGCCTGCGTAAACCGCATGGATACAATCGGGTTACAATCCCTCACATTACCCGCAAAGACTTGTACGAAACCTCCGGTCACTGGGCCAAGTACGCGGATGACCTGTTCAAGATTCAGACCCGCGAAGAGCACCTCTACGCGATGAAGCCGATGAACTGTCCGCACCACGCGCAGATCTATCACAGCGAACCGCGCTCCTACCGCGAACTTCCGATTCGCTACGCCGAGACCACGATGGTCTACCGCGACGAACAGTCGGGTGAATTGTCCGGGTTGTCACGCGTGCTCTCAATTACGCAGGATGATGCACACGTCTTTTGCCGCGTCTCTCAAATCCGTCAGGAAGCTGAGGTTGTTTGGAACATCATCACCGAGTTCTACAAAGCCTTCGGGTTCAAGCTGACTCCACGTTTGTCACGTCGCGATCCGAATAAGCCAGAGAAGTACATGGGCAGCACGGAAGATTGGGATACGGCCGAAGCGGCGCTCCGTCAGATCTTGGATGAGAAGGGTGCTGAATGGATTGATGGCCCGGGCGAAGCCGCCTTCTACGGTCCAAAGATCGACTTCATGGGCATGGATGCGATTGGGCGTAAGCACCAAGTTGCAACCATCCAGCTCGACTTCGTTCAACCAAAGAACTTCGGTTTGACCTGTGTCAACGAACAGGGCGAGAAAGAGGGGATCGTCATGATCCACTGCGCGATTATGGGCTCAATCGAGCGCTTCATGAGCGTTATCATCGAGCACTTCGCAGGCGCCTTCCCACTTTGGCTGTCGCCAGTGCAGATCGCAGTTTTGCCGGTTGCCGACCGTCACAATGACTTTGCCTACGCGCTTGCGAAAGAACTTGAGGCGGCTGGCTTACGTCCAAAGGTCGACGATTCCGCCGAATCTGTCGGGAAAAAGATCCGCACCGCTGAAAAGAGCAAAGCACCTGTCATGTTGGTGGTCGGGGATAAAGAAATGGAATCTGGTGAGCTGACGATCCGTCGTCGTGGCCAAGCGGACCAAGAAACCATGAAGAAAGAAGCGTTCATGGCGCAATTGGTCGAGATGGTGAAAGAACGGAAGGGGTAGCCACTTCCTAAAACAGGTTCACAAAAACTCCCGATTCCCGGGAGTTTTTGTTTATCCACAGAGAAGTCCACAGGTGGCAGCTAAGTGTGGGTATATTCACACAGACTAAAATATTAGCTGGGTTGAGAGAAGAAGTATCAGAATATTCTCCCTCTGCCTGCGCACGTGTTACAGTAGATCTTGTAAATAACCTTTATTATTTCATTGAACTTTCAACAGATATGCCAAAGCGTCCAGATGCGCACGCAGGTCCAAACGAGACGACAGAGTCTTTTAAAGCCTTGACCCCGGAAGAGATTAAAAAGATTCAGGCCGAAGGTCAGCGCGAGCTCATGCGCCAGCGCGGTGCCGAGATCGCCGCTGATGCAGCTAAATTTACCCGCGAAACAGCTACGCGTACCCGTGCCGTTGTCGGCTTAGGTTTCAGCCGTGCCATTGATAGTCTTAAGACCGGTTTGCGTGGCGCTTGGAGTGGTTTGGGCAAGGCTGTTGGTTTTAGTGCCGATGCAGGTTTGATTGGCTTGGGCTATGCGGCTCATGGAAAAGATAAAGCAGTTGGAGTCGCCGAGAAGGTGGGTGCCCATCTTACGAACGATATCGAAAATCGCTCAGAGGTTTTGCAGGGTATGCGCTATGTTGGTAACAAGGCTGACCAGTTAAATGACTACGTTACTGAAAAGGCCGGCGCAGCACGTGACTTTGTTGTTGAAAAGGCGACTGCTGCCAAAGAAGGCGCAGTGGCTATGGGTCGCGCAGCCATCGACTCGAAGATGGGTCAATATACAGCTAAGGGTCTTCGTTATGCAGGAACGGGGGTAGGAGTAGCCCTCGGTGCTGGTGCGTATGCCGTCGCCGGTCCTTTGCTCGCTTGGAAGAATCCAGCGATGTTAGAAGATCTTCGTGCTGTGGTGAAAGAAAAGTTCCCAGTGGCCGGTATGGGGGTATTTGAAGCACTTCGTAAAGCTGGTTCATCGATCGCAGAAGGCGCTCGTGGTCTTGCAACTCGTGCTTGGGAGCGTACAACGAAGGCTTGGGATGGGTTGAAGGATTGGTCGAACAAGACAAAGTTGGCTGCTATGGAACGCGCCGGAATCGCTTCGACCGAGAAGTTGAACAAGGCATTGGCCGACAATGAGGCTTTGAAGGCGCTTCTCGAAAAACTCATCAGTGAGCGTGCTTAAGCGCACGAGCTAGTATTCCTACTCTCATTTCCTTTTGATCTCCTATGAACCTCGATGCTTTGATCGCGTTTGTAAAAGGCTCCTCCGTGTCGGACGATGTAAAGACAGTGTTGGTAGACCGTTTGGAAGCTGAAGGTCTCACGACGGATGTCGTTGACGCCTTAAAAGAAGCCTTCCAGGATAACATCGATGAAGCGTTTGATGCCGCCGGTGTGAAGCTTGATCCAAAAGATCCAGAATTCATCGCGAAGCATGAAGCATACGCTGATGAAGTTGACGCTGCTACAAAAGAATTTGAAGCAGCATCAGCCGCTCTCGATGCTGATACGACAAAAACGTTCAATAACTTGAACCAGGAGATTGACGCGGTTCAGGCTGAACAGATCCGTAACGATCTTCCGTAAGATTGAAAACGTCTTAGAACGTACAAACGCCCGACAGAGAGGAATCTCTGTCGGGCGTTGTGTACCTCCTTCAAGGAGCGTTCGTCAGGGCCATCACTGCGACCGGCGGCCGCTTGGTCTGCTTGCTCTGTCGGTAGAGGAGCGTTAGGCCGAGCAGGTTGTAGGCGACGTGGAGAGCGATTGCTCCCACGGGCCCCCAGCTCAGCAGGCCGACGCTGAAGAGTACGCCGACGAGCAGTGGGCCCAGCCAGCCCGTCCGAAGGCCGTGCTTGGGCTTGAACACGATGTGACCGATAGCGAACACGACGTTGGCGATCGCGACGCTGATCACGCCAGGCCAGCCCCAGGTATCTAGCCACGGGTGAACGGTGCAGTTCGTGCCGTAGTCGAACCAGGTGTAGATGGCATAGGTGATGCCGTAGACGAGGTAGGCGATGCTGGCGCGCGCGCCTTCTTCACCCATCGCGACGGCACCGAGCTCGAGGGCGAGATCGGTGTAACTGCGCGTGAACTCCGGACGTTCCTTGCGGAAGAGTCGGCAGAGTCCGCTCCAACCGAGGTTGAAGCTGAGCACGGTGGCAAGGACGAGGAGGAACGGCGGACCGATTCCATCTTCGATGCCGATCAGGTAGCGAGCGCTCCAATAGATGATCTGGAGCGCGAGCAGGCCTGCGAGCGAGAAGAGTGTTGCTGCCAAGGTGAGCTCTCCTTTCGAGAGGGGTGGTTGCGATGTTTTGACGAAGTATGTTGTGAGATGAACGACAAGCAAAGAACGTTGCATCTAATCACAAAACAGCTATTTTGTCAATCAAAACAGCTGTTTTGGCTAATAATGAATACTTCGCTGCCGGTTGAGGAGCTTCAAGGGATTTTCTGTGCAAGTCTCGTTTAAAACCGATTCGCGCCCACCGAGGAGTACTCGATGGGCGCGTTTCGTTCACGTGGTCTTCAGGCGCTGGCTGTGACGCCGGTGGTCGATCGTGGTCCAGAGCATCCCTCCCAGGCTGTACACCAGGTGGAGGGCGGTTGCGGCCACGATGCCGTAGTTCAGGAGCGCGATCGTGAAGATCGCGCCTGTGAGGAAGGAAGAGCGGACGGTGTTGCCCCGGCTCTTGTAGGCGTGCAGGGCGGTGAACGCCGTGTTCGCTGCGCAAGCGGCCCACATGCCGGGCCAGCCGAGACGATCGATCGACGAGTGGACGTGGAACTCGATCGAATCGTAGCCCAGGCGGTAGGTGATTTCCGCCAGGATGGCGAACACGCTGGCGAACACCCCGAACCGAATGGACTCCTCCAGCATCGTCTGCAGGACGATGTTCCCGAGGCTCTTCGTGGGAGGCAGGGTGATGGGGACATCGGGGTTGATCTTGCGGAAGACGCGCGCCAGTCCGGTGAGCAGACTCACCAAGGCTGTACAGATGAGGAGCGCGAGGAACAGTGCGCCTGTGCCGTTTACCCGGATCTCGTGGTGGTGGAGCATGGCGCGGTAGATGCCCTCGCCAGCACCCCACACGAGCAGAATCGCAATCGCTGCTTTCATTCGATGTAGCCCTCCTTCCAAAGAGGTTGAAGCCGTTTGTGAACGATGAGATGACAAACAAGGAACAGAGTAATTAATCAAAAAGCAGCCATTTTGTCAATCAAAACGGCTGCCTTGATGGTACAGGGGGTATTTTATTGTTTCTTCTTATCCAGTCGTTCCAGCTTCAATTGTTTGAAGATGAAGTACACGATGGCCGCCACGATAAAGAAATCGATCAGAATGGCAAAGAAATTTCCCAACATGACGGGTCCAATATGGAATGCCTTCAAGCCTTGTGTTGATCCAAATATCAATCCAATGAGCGGCTGGATGATATCCTGCACCAAAGAAGCAACGACTTTAGTCACTGCCCCGCTCAGGATGAATCCGATCGCCAATCCCATAACGCCTTGTTCCCGGATGAACGTGACGAACTCTTTGCCGCGCTCTTTGAGATTCATATGGGCCAGAGTCTACAGGAAACAGACTGAAACAAAAAGCCTCCGCATCGATTGATGCGGAGGCTTTTGCAGAAGGGGATTAACCCTTTACGATTTTTTCGAACACGTTTGGATGGGTTGCAGCGAGCTGAGACAAGACTTTGCGGTCGAGACCAATGTTGCGCTTGCGGAGGTCGCCCATGAGCTTGGAGTAGTTCGTTCCGAGCATCTTGGCGGCGGCGCCGATGCGGGTTTGCATGAGACCGCGGTTGTCGCGCTTCTTGAGTTTACGGTCGCGGTAGGCGTTCCATCCGGCTTTGATCGCAGCGATCTTGGCGAGAGTAATGCGGTTCTTGCGACCCCACATCATGCCCTTGGTACGGGCCAAAATATTCTTGCGGCGTTTGATGCGGTGGGTTCCGCGCTTTACACGTGGCATATCAGGAAAAAATGAGGAGGAAGAAGATTAAACGTTGGGGATCATCGCCTTGATGTTGCGCGAGTAGGTTGGGTTCACCTGGAGATCGCGACGCTTGCTGACGGTCGTGTTTGAGCTTTCACGGCTGTTGAAGTGGCCCTGACCGTTCTTGCGCTTGATAACCTTGCCGTTCTTCGTAACACGCACGCGCTTCGTAACGGACTTGTGAGTCTTGAGTTTCATAGAGGGGGAATAAATGATGGGCTGGATGTTAGGACTTGCGTGCGATGGTTGTCGAGACGTTGCCACCGTTACGGGCGACCGGCTGTTCGACGACGATCGGATAGGTCTTGCTGAGCGCGGCGATGAAGTCTTGAATGCGGCTACTCGCGATATCTCCATGTTCTTTCTCGCGTCCACGCAGGTTGATCTCGATCTTGAGCTTCTGGCCATCGGAGAGGAACTCCTCGGCCTGTTTGCGGCGGATCTCGATGTCATGCTCACCCATTTTGACCGAGAGGCGAATGCCTTTGACCTCGACCTTCTTGGCATGAGCTTTCTGCTGACGAATTTCCTTCTCCTTCTGATACTTGAACTGTCCGAAGTTCAGGAAGCGGCAGACAGGCGGTTCCGCTTTTGGCGAAACTTCCACCAGGTCGAACCCGCGTTCGACGGCCATGGCCATGGCGGCCGGCGTCGGCATAGCGCCGAGCGACACACCTTCTTCATCGATGATGAAGACCTCTGGCGCAAGAATCGCTTCGTTCGCTTTGAACAAAACGAGTTCTTCCTTTTTTTGATACCCGCCTCGGCGGCGGTGATGGATGCGCATTGGGGAATCCTGGTGGAGTGAGAAGAATGAATGGGACCACAGCGTGAGTGTCCGAGCTTACCGGTCTCAGAATCTCACGAATGGTGGAGATGGGGGGAATCGCACCCCCGTCCGAACTCGTCCTTGAGGACAATCGTCCACAAGCTTGGTTTGCCGATTTTGCGTCAGGCGACGCGGTCAACCGAGAGAAAAGAGGCAAACATCTGTCTCTTGGTTCAAGCGCCTGTAGTTTTGATCGTGGTAGGCGCGGCCACGGTCGAAGTTCTCACGAGTGACAGTTGGACTCCTCAGGGAGAACATCCAAGGAGGAACCGGCTCAGCCAGTCGCTTACGCGAGGGCTGGAGCGAAGGTTGGCATCGTTACCAAGGAGGCAACGAACGCACGGGCCTTCGTGACAATGCTGTTGGCAGTTGTCGGATGTATCCACGGATTTACGAGCTGTGGGTACCCGCTCGGCCTGCTGTCTTCAAGAAACGAATCCGTCAAAGCTTGGTCATCCCCATTGGGAAAATGGGGGTTATTCGTCTCCGCCACGCAGAACGCGACGGGTCGAACGGTCCAAATCACGCGCTTTCAGCGTTTCCCGCTTATCATAGGCTTTTTTCCCACGACAGAGACCAAAGGAAAGCTTCACGCGATGGCCACGAGGATACAGAGAAAAAGGCACAAGTGTCAAGCCTTTTTCCTGGGTTTTCCCCGCTAAATGAGCGATTTCTTGGCGCTTCAGCAGGATCTTACGGGTTTGGGTCGGGTCATAGCCCTCAATCTTTCCGGCCTTAGAATACGCTCCGATGTGGCAACCGAGGAGCCAAACTTCGCCCCCGCGGATGACCAAATAAGCTCCCTGGAGCTTAGCACCCCCCTCACGGACGCTTTTGGTTTCTTGACCAGATAGCATAATCCCGCCATCGAAGGTCTCAAGGGCGAGGTAGTCGTGACGTGCCTTTTTGTTTTCCGCGTAGACCATGGCGCTATGGTACACTAGCGCCATGTCTGCACAATCACCCCAGTCCTTTCTGCGGAGCAAGTTCGGCCTAATCATGATCGGCATCGTTGTCTTGGTGTGTGCCATTTTATTGATCCGTCAGAAATTCTTTGGTGCCTCAAATGAGGTCTTGCTGCCCGTTGAGCCAACGCCAACCATTCCGCTCGCACCGATCGATCCAGTCGAGCTACAGGCGGATTGGCGGCAGGGGATCGCCTCTATCTTGGCAGATTACGATAAAACGGGAGATGCGCGTGCCGCCAAGGAACGGATGCTCACCGTGCGTGTACCCGGTGCAAGTCGAGATGTCCATCTCGCATTATTCCTCGCATTCAATGCGCTTGGTGATAGCCGACCGGAAGGCAAAGCAAAATTGGCCGCAGCCCGGGCCGAGTTCGAAAAACCAGCTGCAACACCGGTAACAGCCTCATCCACGGTCGTAACAAGCTCCACCACTCGCTAGCGCTATGTTCTTTTTGCTCCTTCGTCTCTTGCCCTGGTTGTCTGGAGCGGTGATGGCGTTGGCGTTATGGATGCAGTGGCGTGACCCGTTACTCTATCCAGCCCCGTTTTTGGTAGCGATAGGGGTATTTCTCACTTCGGCTATTGTCATGCTGTGGAAGCGGGTGTCGATTACCGGTTTCTTTGAGCGTGTCGTACCACCGTTTGCGCTGCTCTTCTCGATTGCATTGGCATTTTTGATGATTGAGAACCCGCTTCAGCAGCTGTTCTTCTCATGCGTTGCGGTGGTGGCGGTCACAGTCTCACTCGAGATGATGTTTTATTTCTTGTTCGATCCAAAACGCTATCCCGTAAATGCGCTGTCGCACATGGCGCTCGCGAGTGTGCCACTGACCGCCTATACGCTGATGGCTGGTCTCGCGGGTTTACGTATTTTCTTGAATATTCCTTTTTGGATTCCCTGTTTGCTCTTGGGTGGCTTCGGGGTGATTGCCTACTGGACGACGGAGCATCCCGTTGCGGATGCGGCCAGTCGTCGTCGTTGGCGTATCTTGGGTGGGATCATTGGTTTGCAGGTCGCTCTGTTCAGTCTGTTGTTGCCGCTCGAGGTGTGGACCTTGGGTTTGCTAGCTGCCTTCTTGTTTGCAGCACCGTTACGCATTCGCCGTTACGCATTTCCGCCATCACCCTCTTCTCGGATCGCGGTGTTTGAAACGATCTGTGGTGTCTTGTTTTTTGGAACGCTCCTGCTGACAGCCCGCTGGGCCTAGGCTACACTGAGGCTATTCCCTTTATGCCAACTCCCAAGCCGTCTCTTATCGTCCCTCAGATTGGACGTGCCTTGCTCGTAATCCTAGTTGGAGGACTCGCAGGAGGTGCCGCCGGATACGTGGCCGCTAAGTCGGTCGCCGGTGGTTTGGATTCACGTTTGTCTCAGCTTTGGTCACGTGTTTCAACGTCATCGGCAACCACGACTACGACTTCGAACACAAATAATACACAAATCGTCCCCTTAGAAGCGGTTCGACGTCCAGCCTATCCGCCAGCCTTTGTAAATCGTTCCGCTTCGCCGCTCGTCCCATTGATCCGCAAAGCGGGTTTGAAGCTGACCGAACCGATCCAGTTCCCGACAGACCGTGTTCTCGGTTACGGTGTTTCTGTAACGTCTGATGGTTGGATCGTGATGTCATCGGCGAGTTTTACAAGCCCGTTGGCTGATCTCGGCATCGTTTGGCATTCACAAGTCTTTCCGATCAAGCAAGCCATTCGCGATCGAGCCAGCGATTTAGTTTTTGTAAAAATCGACGCAACCAATTTCCCGGTGACAGCCTTCGTTTCTCCTCTGGATGTTGTCCCTGGGTTAGGCGTCTGGGTTGAAAATGAACCACAGCGTCTTCATCCAGAAACGATCATGGCGACGGATGCACGCGCTTCGCGTGATGTCGTCGCGAGCGAACGCTTAAATCGTCGATTCCAACTTTCGTTGAGCGGTGCCGCCCGTCCCGGCACAGCCGTTTGGAGTCAGGGTGGGGGATTGATCGGTTTGATCTTGAATTCAGACACGACAACTACGCGCGTTATTCCAACACCGGTGATCTCCGCTTCGCTATCTCAAGTGCTCGCTTCACGTCCGCTGCAGCGCTCTTCACTCGGACTACGTGTACAAGATCTTTCCTCGCTTATCTTTGAAGGCACGCGTCCGGAGTGGCCAGAGCAGGGGATCTTAGTTCGCCAAGTGCTCTCAACGACGACCGCCCAGTTCTTGCAAGAAGGCGATGTGATTGAGCGGATCGATCGTGATAGCTTCGATGGCATTGTCGACATCGGTGAACGCTTGCTCGACTATCGACCAGGGACAGTTGTAACGATTCAAGGCACACGCCAAGGCAAAGCATTCCAGTTTGATATTCCGCTGCAAGCAACAACAACCGGTGAGACGCTTAAATAATTTGCTGAAGAAGGCACAGCGCGTTCTTGTGGTGTGCTATACTACGCCCGTATGCCGTCCGTTCTTTCTTTTGGATCCTTCTCGCGCGTGTGGCGCACGTTGCTGATCACGTGCTTGCTGGGTGCAATTCTTGCTCTCGCATTCTCGTTGGTACAGCCGTTGCGTTATGCTTCAACCGTTCGTTTGTTGATCACGCAAACCACGTCGAGCGCGGTTGATCCATATAGTGCACTGAAGTTCACCGAACGTATCGCCGGCAGCTTGTCGGAGCTTTTGTACTCTTCGACCTTCGCGAACAACATTTTGCAGAACGCCAAAGATCTCGATCAGGGCTATTTCCCTCAAGACGAATACAACAAGCGCAAACTTTGGCAGAAGACAGTCGAGGCCGCGGTTGCTCCAGGGACAGGTATCCTTACAGTGAGTGCCTACCACCCAGATCGTGCGCAGGCCAAGATCTTGGTTGAGTCCGCTTCCCGCGAGCTGGTTCTTCAGGCGCCGAACTACTTTGGCTCAAATATTCGGGTCCAGGTGATCGACGCTCCGCTCGACTCTCGCTGGTATGCCCGCCCAAATATCCCAAAAAACGTGGTTTTAGGCTTCGGGATCGGTCTTTTCCTCGGAATTGCTTGGCTTTTGACGGGTTCTCGCCGTTTGTCTAGGCTCGCTTAACAGCTTTTTGAGCCTTCAAAGTACGATTTTTCCCTTTATTAGGGCAAAATATTGAATTACAACTTAAAACTGCTAAACCCATATGTACAAGGGTCCTTGACACCTTTTTTGTATTATGTTATAGTAATTCGTCGAGCTGACAGCAGCTATCGACTCCGAACGGTTCATCCGACGCTCAGATCGTTTCATCGTCGAGAGTGTGTTAGACAGCTTCCTCCTCTGTCTAGCCCACACTCCGGTGGGGCGATCCGAACGCCGGCAGAAAAGGCCAGCGCTCGAGCTCTTTCGACAATTCACCTCCATAGCAGCCTCAAAAACTGCTTTAGAAGAGAAGAGTTAAAGAGCTCTGCCTTTCTGCCTTCAAACGCACCAGGCCGCCCAGCACGCAAACGCGCCGCTCGGGCACAGAGACTCCCCACACGAAGAAGAGGTCCCCCGTGAAGAAGATCATCGCGATCTGGGCACTCGTGTTCGCGCTCATGTCGAGCGCGTTCACCGCCGGCGCCCAGCCGGCAACCCCCTCCACCCACGCCGCACTCACCGTGACGGCGACCCCCGCCGCTCCCGAGCAGCCGATCGAGGCGATCCAGTGTCGCGAGTCCCACGAGGACTGCGAGGCGCTCTCGCCCGGCGAGTTCACCCGGACCCGCCGCGACGGCTCCCCGAGCCAGCTCTGCAGCGGCGCGACGCACGTCGCGACCCGCGGCACCTGCCGGGCGTCGTACCAGACGCGCACGACCTGCGGCATCCCCGTGGTCAGCGGCGTCGGCACGCGCGTCCTCACCATCACCTGCGGCTGCAACAGCGGCAGTCACGTGCGGGTGAGCGACGAGCTCGTGATCACCTGCAACCCGGACCTCGGCCTCCAGGCCACGGCCCACGGCTGCGAGCCCAAGCCGGGCCTGCCCAGCGGGTTCAGCTACGGGATGGTGCGGATCACCCAGACCCGCGCCAACGGCTACCTGGTGCAGACGCTCCGCCTGAACCGCCACGCGCGGCAGGAGGTCTACGGCCTCACGGCCGTCCCGAACAGCAACTTCGGCACCAGCTCCAGCGCCTCGACCGCTGCCCCCGTCACGATCACCAACACGGTGGTCGACCCGGTGGTCACGCAGGATATGCGTAACTTCCTCGCGGGCCGCGCGGCCGCCGAAGAGGCGCTCAACGAGCGCTTCGCCGGCTTCCAGCGCCAGCTCGACGAGCGCCGCGACACCGACCCCTCGGTCACCACCATGGACGTCGGCCTCGGCGCCTTCGTCGGTCACGTCTTCGGCGGGTCCGACAGCGGCGCACCCGGTCTCGTGGTCTCCTTCCACCACCGCCGCCACACCAGCTCGCTCGCCGGCCTCCTCGTCCGCGGCTTCGCGGGCTACGGCTTCCAGCCGCTGGTTCCCGGTGCCGGTCCGGTGTGGGCGTTCACGGGCTCCGTGCAGGCCGACCTCTCGTTCGCCAACCAGTGGTTCCACCTCGGGCTCGGCGCGCGCGGCGGCGGCCTCACCCGCGGCGGTGACGCCGACTCCATGTCCGGCGCGGCGGCCACCGGCACCCTGTCGTGGTTCGCCGCGGCCGCGATCAGCCCCGAGCTCAGCATCCCGATGGGGACGAGCCCGACGGCCTCGCGGGTCAACCTCGGCGTCGATCTCCTCGTCGGCTTCGGCCAGACGGCGGCGATCACGAACCGCGGCCCGGTCAACCCGATGGGCTTCTACCTGGGCGGCGGCTTCAACGCCACCTACCAGTTCTAAGCCTCAGAGATCCGGTCGCGCGGATCACTGACGGCACAACCACAACTCTTCAACCACCACGGAGGTGAACAGCTCATTATAGGCACGGTCTCATAAGACCGACCTTCTCGACATGGGGTGCACACGCACCGGACGCGACTACCTTAAGTGTCGCACCCCAGTTCGAACTAGCTCATCATGCACGCATGGTGAACTGATTCGAACCTTCCTAGCTCCTTCGACATGTGGGAAGAAAGTTTCGGCGATCGAACGATCGCGGTTCCATGGATCGGACATCATAGCCGAGGGTATTTCCCGAGGCGGCCTTGAACGAGCGGTCAAACGCTCACCAGTCTCGTCAGAATCATCTTGTAGCCGGTTCTTACTCGCTACGGATGGCCTTCCGCAAGGTTGGCTGACTTCTAGGCATGCATCGTCCCCAACGCTTCGAAGATCGGTTGCTAGATGCGCCGATCGGAAAGTCGATCACCACCATGAAGACCTCGACGCTCGTCCTCGCCTCGTTCCTCGGTTTCTCCGGCCTCGTCGGCTGCGCCTCGGACCTCCAGGGTCCCGGCACCGACACCGACGCCGGCATGCACCAGTCGCCGCCCGCCTGCCAGTCGCCCCGCATGACCTGCGGCAGCGTCTGCGCCGACGTGCAGTTCGACAACGCGAACTGCGGCGCCTGCGGCAACCGCTGCAACAGCGGCGAGAGCTGCTGGTTCGCGCGCTGCGTCCCCCCGAACCCGCCGACCGACGCCGGCGTCCCCCAGGACAACGGCCCGGTCTGCATCGGCACGGCCCGCGTCTGCGACGGCGCCTGCCGCGACGTCCAGAACAACGTCCTCCACTGCGGCGCGTGCAACCACGCCTGCGGCGGCGGCCAGACCTGCGTCGCCGGCGCCTGCACGACGCCCGCCCCGACGTGCCCCGGAGCCAACCTCCAGGGCGACGTCAACAACTGCGGCGCGTGCGGCAACCGCTGCGACAACGGCGAGGCCTGCACCAACGGCATGTGCATCGGCGGCACCGAGGACACCTACGAGGTGACCGCCACCGCGCCCATGAGCGTCGACTCCAT
This sequence comes from uncultured Gammaproteobacteria bacterium, assembly GCA_964598725.1. GTDB lineage: Bacteria > Patescibacteriota > Patescibacteriia > 2-12-FULL-60-25 > 2-12-FULL-60-25 > JAGOTP01. The sequence continues at coordinate 224,158 of CAZRCW010000001.1, forward strand.
CGCGATCGACGACTTCTGGAACGGCGGCCACTGCATCGCGAACGCGCGCGACCCCGAGCGGGCCGGCCGCGCGTTCACGACGCTCACCTGCACCTTCCGCGTCAGCCGGGGAGCCTGGGTCGAATTCAACGCGACCTACACGTTCCCCGCCTCGAGCGGCCTGCGCGCGACCTTCGCCTGCAACATCCCGCGCGCCGGCGCCGGCTTCGCCGCCTACGGCACGCTGATGGTCCGCCGCAACGGGTACATGACGGTCATGACCCAGGCCGCGGCCAACGGGGTCGAGGGCTGCAACTACGTCGCCGCCGACCGGACGCGCCCCGCGACCTGATTCTTCCCACCTCTCACCGCTCGCTCGTTACAACGAGTGGTGAATCCTTCCCACCGTAACAACTCTCGTGTCTCATCTCGAAGAGTTCTCCCACCTGGTGACTACCACCAAGCGGCGGCCCCCCTTCGATCGAAAGATCGTCGGGGGGCCAATGTGTTTTTAATGACCATTTCTCTTTTTGACACCTCGGTTTATTCATGGAACGGAGTAGTTGTAGGCGCACCTTATCCATGCTAAATTTTTCATATGAAGACGCTCTCTTCGCTCCCTAAGAAGCCGACGTTGGCGACTATCGCTTCGTTGATCTTGTCCGTACGAGATGAACTAAAGCATGAATTGACGAGAGAAATCGGTGATGTTCAAGAGGCAGTTGAATTCCTGAAAGATAACGCAGTGATGCGGAGCGAGTTCAGAGAGGGGATACGACACTTAGAGAATAAGATTGTGGATCATGTCGATCACTTTGTTCAGCTCCATAAGAAGCAAGAGGTTGAATTGGTGGCGTTGTCGCATCGAATGGATCGCCACGAAGACACCTTTCATAAAAAGCCCTAGCTTATCCACTTGACGGTCGCAGCTAGGGATGGAACGGAGTAGATATATGAAATCTCTTTCCCAGCTCTATCGCTTACGTTCCAACAGTCGTTCTTTGCAGCTTCCAGATCCCCAGTTTGTACCACCGCGTTGGTATCGTCTCGGTGTTTTGGTGCGAAAGGCGGCCAACAAGCATCATTTGAAAAATCCCTTTGATTCGTTGCCATTCGATCAAAGCCCGGCCACCTGCTAGGCTTGGGACATGTTGCCTTTGTTTGATGATGTCATCGGTCACGACGATATTCGAAACGTGCTGTCACGGGTGGTTGAACACCCGGGGCAAGCCTATTTATTTCACGGTCCACGTGGAGTAGGGAAGCGCATGGTGGCCGAGCGATTTGCGGCGGCCCTTCTGTACTCGAAAGATGAGCAGACGATGCTGGATCGATCGCGCTTGATCGATCAATTGCGAGCGCATCCGGACTTCCTGCTTGTTCAGCGTGAAGAGGGTGCAAAGGAGTTTACGGTCAAACAGGCGCGTGAGTTATTACAACGGGTCTCTCTTTCATCTGCACGCGGAGGGAAAATCGTCGTACTCTTTGAAGAATCAGATACTTTGAATGAAGAATCAGCGAATGCGTTGTTAAAAACGGTTGAAGAGCCATCATCGGCATTGGTCTTCCTCTTCTTAGCTGAGCGACCGGATAAGCTCCCAGGGACGCTGCGGTCACGTCTCGCGCCACTGGCTTTTTCGCGTATTGCACGCAGAACAATTACCGATTGGTTGAAAACAAAGCATGACGTACGGGATCCAGAGCCACTGGCTGAAGCCGCTCGTGGTTGCCCGGGTATGGCGTTGGACTATCTCAATAATCGTTCGGATTGGAAGTCATCAAAAGAGCGAACCGGGGCGATCACGGAATCATTGCTTCATGGAGACCTAGGTACGCGGCTCGCGGCGATTGATCGATTGGTTGTCGAAGCGGAGCGAAGTGAGAATACGGCCGAGACCTGGCAGAGCCTGCTAGAGCAGTCCGGAAGAGCGATCGACAAGGAGTGGTTGTCTCATCCACTTGAGACCGTTCGGATGGCGCGCGGACTTATCCACGCATCGAAATTGGTGGGGGGATCCCTTTCTCCGCGTTTTGCGCTAGAATGGAACGGAACTTTGCCTTTCGTCCCCACACATTTTATTCCTCGCTCTCTCGATTCGTCTTCTCTTTTCTCTCTATGAATCGCCGGTCTTTGCTCGTTGTTCCGTTGCTCGCTTTGTCGCTTATGGGCGCAGGCTGCTTCGGCTTTGGAGGGTCTAGTAAGACGGCCGTTGCCGATGGAGGTGTGTTTCGCACACGAGATGATGCAACTAAATGGGAACAGTTGAAGGTGTTGAACCTTGATACCCAGATCGGCAGCACGGTTGAACTTGGCACCGCTTCGATCGGTCTCGATCCTCAGGATCCGAACACGTTTTATATTGGAACGATCGAGAATGGGTTGATGTACACGCTTAACAACGGTGCGTCTTTGCAGTTAGCCAATGGTCTTACGAAAGGTCGCATCAATGGAATCGTTGTTGATGCAAAGGATCGCTGTACGGTTTACGCAACTCGTTTAAACCAGATTTTGAAAACATCCACCTGTGGTCGCGAATGGGTGGAGGCTTGGTCGCATCCACGTTCTGATACCCAGATCTCTGCGATCGCCGGTGACTGGTACAACTCGAAGACGCTCTATATCGGCACGACCGATGGCGACATCCTTCGTTCAGATGACGGAGCGATTACCTGGCGTCCAATGCACCGGGTCGACAACACGCGTATCAATGACCTCAAGATCGATCCAAGAGACTCGCGTGTGATCTACGCTGCAACCAATGGCGCCGGCGTTTTGAAGAGTATCGACGGGGGAGCGAGCTGGATTGAAATCCGCAAACAGCTCCAGGAGTTCCAATACGCTCGTACCCCAAAGTTCTTGGTCCTTGATCCAAGCACGCGTGATCGCATCTACCACATCTCCAAGTACGGTTTGCTCGTGAGCGATGACGCCGGTGCCAGCTGGCGCGCGGTGACCTTGCCAACAGCTCCCCAGGATACGGAAATCGGTTCTTTTATCGTCAACCCAAAGAATCCAAAGGTTCTCGTCTATTCGACGGCTAGTGCGCTTGTTATGAGTAAGGATGGCGGAGTGAGCTGGTCCTCGAAGAAGTTACCAACGACTCGTGGCGTTGCCTGGATGGTCTACTCCATGGAAGAGCAGCCAGCCTTGCTCTTGGGTGTCTCGCCGAAGAAATAAGGGCAATCCATCCAAATCAAAAGCGCCTCCTCAGGAGGCGCTTTTGATTATAAACTGGTCCGCCTTCAGCTTATTGTGGGAAGAATATCACGTTGACCCATAGATTCTTCTATGAGATTGTAAGGGAACATTTCTTTTGTATGGCTAACCACATTGATGATCATCGAAGCGAGTTTCAGGGGGCCCTTGACCACTTCCACAAAGAACTTCAAGGCTTGCGTACTGGCCGGGCACACGGTGCTCTCGTTGAAGATATCCGCTTAGACGTCTACGGCCAGTCGATGGATCTCAAATCGGTCTGTTCGATCACGATTCCAGACGCCAAAACCATCCAGATCGAACCCTGGGACAAGACGGTAGTGAAAGAGGTTGAAAAAGCCCTTATCAACGCCTCCCTTGGGATGCAGCCAAACGTGGCTGGAACGGTGATTCGATTGGTGATGCCCCCAATGACCGAAGAAACCCGCAAGAACATGGTCAAAGTTCTTCATCAAAAAGAGGAGTTGGCCCGGGTTGGTGTCCGTAACGTTCGTGAAAAAGTGAAGACCTTGATCGCCAACGATGAAAAGGCTAAAACGATCTCGGAGGATGAAAAGCGTCGTCAGTTGGAGCGTCTCGATAAAACGGTAGCTGAATGGAACGCAAAAATCGACACGCTGACCGCTGAAAAAGAAAAAGATATTCTCACGATCTAGTCCGCCCTCACAACCAATCCTATGTCTACGCCTCTTACGATGGAATCGCTCGTGGCGCTGTGTAAGCGTCGTGGGTTTGTGTATCCCTCTTCCGAAATCTACGGCGGCTTCTCGGCTGTCTATGATTTTGGTCCGTACGGCGTAGAACTCAAAAACAACATCGCGGAAGCTTGGCGCCGTGCCATGATCCAGCAGCGTTCGGATATCGTTGGCTTGGACAGCGCGATCTTCATGCATCCAAAGACCTGGAAAGCTTCCGGTCACGTCGATAGCTTCAATGACCCACAGATCGATTGCCGCGACTGTAAAAACCGCATGCGCGCGGACCACTTGCTTGAAAAGTATGACATCGATGCCGATAAGATGCCGGTCGATCAGATCAACGCCGAGATGGACGCGCTGCGCGCGAAGGGGACGAAGATCGCTTGTGACAAATGCGGCAAAACCAATCTCACACCGGCTCGCCAGTTCTCAATGATGGTGAAGTCCAACTTGGGCGCACCGGTCGATGAACTGACCGAAGAAACGATGGTCTACTTGCGCGCAGAAACCTGTCAGGGGATTTACTTGAACTACAAAAACGTCATCGACACGGTCCATCCAAAGCTTCCATTTGGCATTGCGCAGGTCGGAAAAGCCTTCCGTAACGAGATCGTGGCGCGCCAATTCATTTTCCGTACGCGTGAACTCGAGCAGATGGAAATGCAGTACTTCATCCACCCGGATATGACGGAAAAGGTGTATGACATGTGGCGTGAAACGCGCTGGAAGTGGCTGCTTGAATACGGCATCAAAGAAGAAAACTTGAAGTGGTATAAGCATGTAAAACTCGCGCATTACGCCAAGAATGCGTACGACATTCTCTATAATTTCACCGCGTTTGGCGGCTTCAAAGAACTTGAAGGGATCCATGCGCGCGGGGATTGGGACTTGTCGCAGCACAGTAAATTCTCCGGTGAACGTCTCGATTACTTTGATGAAGCAACCGGCACACGGTTCACCCCGCACATTGTAGAAACCGCCATCGGTCTTGGCCGCGCTTTTGTTGCTTTTATGCACGACGCATATACCGAAGAGCCGCTTGAAAATGGTGAAACTCGTATCGTGTTGAAGTTTGATCCACGTCTCGCTCCGATTAAGGCGGCCGTTCTCCCTCTTCAGAAAAAAGATGGGTTGGCTGATCTCGCGAACGACTTCACGATGCAACTTCGCCGTACTGGGTTGATGGTCGAATACGATGATTCTGGTTCGATCGGCAAGCGCTACCGCCGCCAGGATGAAATCGGAACGCCGTGGTGTATTACCGTTGATTACACATCGAAAGAAGATAACGCGGTAACGATTCGTCACCGCGACACCATGAAACAGGAGCGCATGCCGATGGCGGATGTCGCCGCTTGGCTCGAAAAGGAAACGCGTTGGGTCCGTTAATCCGTAAGTTGAGAAAACATGAAACATACCTTGCACCATCGCACATTATCGAATGGTATTCCTTTATTTCTGATTCCACGTTCCGACGTTCCGTCGGCGACGATCATGGTTTCGATCAACGTTGGGTCTCGTTACGAGTCTCCGGAGATCGCCGGCGCGTCCCATTTTATTGAACACTTAATGTTCAAGGGAACAAAGCGTCGTCCAACGAGCGTTGATATTAGCCGCGAATTAGACCGCTTCGGTGCCGAGTACAACGCGTACACATCAAAAGATACAACCACCTATTATGTAAAAATCGACGCGACCGAGTTGCCACGGGCGATCGATTTGTTGAACGACATGTTAATGCATTCGACCTTCGATGCCGAAGAGCTTGATCGTGAACGTGGTGTCATTGTCGAAGAGATCAACATGTACGACGACAACCCAGCTTCGAAAATGGAAGATATGCTGGAAGAGCTGGTCTTTGCCGGGAACCAACTCGGTCGTACGATCGCGGGTCCACGTGAAGTCATTCGTACTGTCCCACGCGAAGCCTTGATGGCCTACCATGCGGCGCATTACACACCGCTCCGAACGGCTATCGCTCTTTCTGGAACAATCTCGAAAGAAGCCGAAGCCAAGATTGAAGCCACGTTTGGCAAGTGGAAGCGTCCCAAGAAAGACACGGCTCATTCGATCGATCCGTTCGTCCCGAAAGCTCTGAAGAAAAATGAATGGCTCGCATTTCATTCAAAGAAAACAGAGCAGGTTCAGATGGGCCTCGGGTTCCACGGTCTCGCCTCACGCGCGGAAGATCTTCCAGCGATGAAGCTCCTGTCCCATATTCTAGGTGGCTCGATGTCCTCCCGTCTGTTCGTCGAAGTTCGTGAGAAGCGCGGACTCTGTTATTCGGTCAGTGCCGGCCATGTCTCATTCCAAGATACGGGTGCCTTTATCATTTCCGCTGGTTTAGATACGAAGCGCGTCCAAGAAGCGATCCAAGTGATCTGGCAAGAGCTTCAAAAGATCGCCACCGACGGTGTTACGGCCTCAGAGCTCCGTCATGCCAAAGACCATATCCGAGGCAAGATGATGCTCTATTTTGAGGACACCTCCAACCAAACGAGCTGGTACTTGCGTCAGTGGCAGACTTTTGGGAAGCCCAGAGAGCCCGAAGCCGCTTTGGCAGAGCTTGAGGCGGTTACCTTGCCCCAGGTCAAAGCCGTTGCAAAACGCTTATTTCAGCCAAATCAGCTCCATGCTTCCTTGGTAGGCCCATTTACGCGCAGTCCCATTGCCCTTTTTGCCGGAATACGGTAAGCATGGGTGGTCTATGCGGAAATGGATCATCGCCAACTGGAAAATGAACTATGGCCCAATGAAGGCAGGGGCCTGGATTCGCGCCTTTCGTCGGGAACGCCTCCCAAAAGAGCTAGATATTGGAGTCGCTGTTCCAGCGGTTTCGTTGCCAGCCGCACGCGCGTCCCTTGGTCGTGCCGGCGTCCCAACACTTGGCGCCCAAAACTCCTTCTGGTCGGATGATGGCGCTTTTACTGGTGAAACCTCGCCACAGATGTTGAAAGAGTTTGCCTTGTCATTCTGTTTGGTTGGCCACAGTGAACGCCGCATTCATCTAGGAGAAACCGACGCCATGGTCTCAAAAAAAGCCGAAGCGTTGCGCAAGAAGGGGATTCAGCCGGTGATCTGTATCGGAGAAACCGATGCGCAAAAGAAAAAAGGGGAGACGTTGAAAGTCGTTCGCAAACAGCTTACGGATGCGCTTAAGGATTGGGACATGACCGAGAAGGATATCCTCCCAGCCTTTGCGTATGAGCCAATTTGGGCGATCGGTACGAACAAGGCTTGTTCCGCACAAGAAGCGCGTGTCGTCCATGAAGGTCTGCGCACGACTCTTACAAAAATCTTCCCTGAACGGGCCAAAGAGATCCATATTTTATACGGAGGTTCCGTAGATATGCGGAACGTGTCAGAATACCTATCAACCACTGAGATTGATGGCGTACTGGTTGGATCGGCGTCTCTCGACCCTCGAGCCTTTGGTCTCCTGTGTCGCTCGGCGGTTCCTGCGTAATCATGCTTTTGTCCATTCTGCCGTTTCTAGGAGCCATCATTTGTCTTGGCTTGGCCTTTTCGATTGTCCGAAAACATTGGTCTGAAATTCGTTTACTCGATCCAGATTCGGTTAAAGAAGAGCGTCAGCGCCGTAAGCGCTTAGAATTGATTCATCGTCGCTTCGACCGTATCCGGGCAGAACAGCTGTTGCCGTTCCGTCGTTTGGGTCGTGCGATCGGTTTGGGTGCTACAGCGTTTCAAAAACGTTTGCAAGAACGGGTTCATGCTTTTGAATCGACCTATCGTTCAGTTAAAAATCCTTTCGCTGCCATCGCTCCAACGACCCGTGAACGGATCAAGACGTTGTTGTCTGAAGGTCGTTCGCTTGCGCGTGATTTGAAGTTCGCTGATGCGGAGCGTCGCTATCTAGAGATTTTGGCGCTTGATACGCGCCATATTGATGCCTACAAGGGTCTGGGGATGATCTACCTGAAGCAGAAACTCTACCCACAAGCTCGTGAGACCTTCGAATTCTTGCTCAAGCTCAAGAAGACCGACGATGCTGTCTATGCAGGCCTGGCTGAGATCTCAGAGGCGGAAGGGGACCTGCTGAAGGCGGAGACACAGCGTGAGAAGGCAGTCGAGCTCGGTTTGCGCCAGCCACAGCGCCATGCGGAGCTGTCCGAGTTCTTGCTTCGCCAGAACCGGCCTATCGAGGCTCTCGCCTCGGCAGAAAAAGCGGTTGCAAAAGAACCAGAAAGTGCACGTTATATCGAATTGGCTCTGGAATCGGCCATCGCCGCCAAAAACATCCCACGCGCCCGCCATTGGTACGACCGCTATCGTTTAGCCGCCGAAGATCAGCAACGTTTCCAGGTTTTGCGTGAAAAAGTCGAAAAGCTCGAAATCCAAGAGAAAAAGCGTTAGACCACCGCTCTTGACTCTCGAGGTCAAAAAAGGAACAATACAGCCACTTTTACACCCTGTGTAATCGTTATTCGCCGTTGTAGCTCAGTTGGTAGAGCACGTCCATGGTAAGGACGAGGTCACCAGTTCAATCCTGGTCAACGGCTCCATAGGATTTCTTTCCGCACAGGAGAGACGTCCACATCTCTTTCTTCTTTGTTTGCTCCCCCTTGCGGAGCGCAGCGAAGCAAAGCGCAGGCGGTGCGTAGTCTGAAGTGAACCAAGGAGCAACTTGGTGAACGAAAGACGAAGCACAGCGCCGAGCACGGGTAGGTACTGAAGTGGTCAAACAGGGCAGACTGTAAATCTGCTGGCATACGCCTTCGAAGGTTCGAATCCTTCCCTGCCCACCACCACAAAACTCAACGGTTTTTCAGAAGCCATCGAGCGGGCCGCACTAAGTGCGGCCCATTGTGTTATATGGGAAGAATCGTCAATGGAATCGGGGCTAAGTGGACTTTGCTCCTGATTTGTTACCACCACTTTTTTCATACTCAGGCGGAGGTTCGAACCGAAGATTTCCCCCACCACCACTTTTTTCTCCCCACCACCACCACTTTTTATCAATTTGGGCAGGTTTTCGGCCTTTTTTATCCACTTTTGCAGAGGTTCGAACCATGCAATTAGTCCCCGTTCAATTTGGGCAATTTTTTCTTCCAGCGACTTCTTTTCAGACAGAAGTTCAGACTTCTTTTTTAGGTACACTTCACGCTCAATATCCTGGTTTAAATGAGAATCAAGAAGGCGCTGGAGCTTAGCTTCTAGTTCCTTAAGTTTGGTTTCGGTCTCGTGCCTGATTTTTGTCCCTTCGCTCATCGCTTTGCCCTTATCGGCCTCTAACATCGTTTTTAGCCCATCTGCCCACTCTACGGGCAGAACAAAGCCTTCTAGCAAGGCGGAGAGCTGTTTATCTAACTCCCCGTCACGAATATGAGGTTCTAAACAGGTCATCGCCTTATTCCTTTTAGAGCAGTGGTAGTACATATATGTATGCACATTGCCATTTTGCTGTCGCTTAATCCTACATTCGCCTGTAACCATCATATTGCAGGTCCCGCATCGAAGAAGACCGCATAAAGGCTTTGGCTCATTTTTCGGTCGTTCACGGGGTCGGCTTCGTTCCTTTAACACTTCTTGCACTCGATCAAAGACTTGCTTGGTAACGATAGGTTCATGCTTGCCTTCGTACAATTCTTTTCCATATCGAAAGAGACCGATATAAAAAGGATTGGAAAGAATGTACGAAATCCGATCTTTCCTTAAGGGTAGGCCATAACAAGAAGTAATGCCTTGCTTCTCTAAGAATTTTGCAACGTCTTCAAGGCATGATTCATTTTCTGCATAGAGTTCAAACGCGCGTCGTATAGCAACGGATCGTTTACGATCCACCATAATCGTTTTAGCGCGTAGGTCGTTTAAGTATCCAACAGGCGCACATGCTGGATACTCGCCGCGTCGAAGCTTTTGACGCAATCCACGCTTCACATTCTCGGAAAGAGAATCAATATAATACTTGCTTTGACCAAAGGCGATATTCAGCATGAACTTCCCTTGCGGAGTGTTCTCAAACCAAAGCGTAGGGAATTTCAGCGCCTGGATTTTGCCTGTGTCCACCAGATATATTACTCGTCCCCCGTCTACGGGGTTACGAGCTAATCTATCTGGGTGCCAAGACAAAATGCCATTCGCTTCTCCTTTTTCTATACGCTTTATCATTTCATCGAAGATAGGACGGCCAGGAAGGCGAGCAGATTGCTTTTCAATAAGCTCATCACGAATAGTGATACCTTCGCGCGTAGCGAACGCGCGAAGTTCTGCGAGCTGTGCTTCAATTGAGAGAACTTGCTTATCTTCAACGTCCGTCGATTTGCGAGCGTAGAGAAAAAGGGTTTGCGACATATATTTATTATTGAAATTCAAATGGCTGTCCCGGTGCAACCAACCCAAAGAGAAGATTTCTCAAGGATTGTCCGAGACAGCCATCAAAAAAATCTTCTCGCGTATTGAGTTGGTTGCACATCCAACATATCAACGGCTCAAATATTTTGCAATCGTTTTTTCTTTAAGGCGGTTTCCTGAATTTAGGCCGAAAACCTGCCCAAATTGATAAAAAGTGGTGGTGGTGGGGAGAAAAAAGTGGTGGTGGGGGAAATCTTCGGTTCGAACCTCCGCCTGAGTATGAAAAAAGTGGTGGTAACAAATCAGGAGCAAAGTCCACTTAGCCCCGATTCCATTGACGATTCTTCCCATATAACACAATGGGCCGCACTTAGTGCGGCCCGCTCGATGGCTTCTGAAAAACCGTTGAGTTTTGTGGTGGTGTGGCTTTACAACGCAGTTCGTACCTATTTCCAGTCCCAAACCTGACCTAAAAGGAGGGGTATGGGGAGGTCTTCCGCCCCATTCCATAGAGCATCCTGCTAGTTGAACGGCTAGTTGAATCAGAGTTCAACTAGCAGGCGGCCAAAACAACTCTAAAATTAGCCAAAGTCTAAAACCAAAAATCACCGACTACTATGTGACAACACAATCAACTGAACGACAAAGTATATATACATACTACTACTTAAAACATGAATAATCCTTAATGAATTTTATCATTTCTTTATCTTTTACTCTTTACAAATAATTGTTTCTTAATTTAGATACCAACTGACTGACCTCTCTGAATCTGAAAGGAAAGGGGCGAAGGAACGGGGGGAAGGGAGGGGGTTCCGCCGCGTTGCGGCGGAAAGGAAAATAAAATATTCCATCCTATGAACAGCATGACCGGTTTCGAGCTATGGCTCGACATGATCCGTAAGATCCCACGATGGGAATTAACGGCCGGAATTTCTTTCTTTGCTCTCATCGTTTGCAGCATTGTGTTGTACCAGCTTTTCAAGCTCAATCAATTACGCATCTTTCATGCGTTCGAGAAGATCAAATTGAGACAAAAGGATATAGACCAGGGGATAAAGGAGATCATGTACCTTGAGATCACGATTCCCAAGAATTCCCAAGTAACGGCGTTTCAAGTCCAACAGAAAATCCTAAAAGCCCTTCACGCCGTATACCAAGATCCAATTGAAGGGCCGCATGGATTCAAGCCATATTTCTACTTCTTTCAAAAATTATACCGATTGTGGAAGGTTTCACGTAGACGGCAAGTATTTTTCACGCTCCAAATCTGGGCGCAATATCCGTACATTTCTTTCCGCTTAGCTATCCCTCGTTCCTATTTCGATCGGATTGAGAAAGCTATCTTTAATGCCTACGCTAACGCCGAGATCACGGTAATCGACCAGTCGGCACTTGTCGGGGAAGTCGGGAAGTTCCAAAAGAGCTATTTAAGCTATGGACAATCGACGATCGAAGGGAAGTTCTATCATCGCGTAAAAACGCTCAAAGACGTTTCAAGCGATCCGGTCGATTCCGTCACGTCTACGATGGAAGGATTACCGAAAGGACAGTTCATGGTTTATAACGTATTGATTTCTCCCGCATCCCATTTTTTCAATCAAATCATTTACTTTCTGCTCGAAGAACAAGAGCGTCTTCAGGCTTTGCCCGAGGATCAGAAGAAGTTCCCAGCCACCTCCCGCGTATACATATCCGAGCTTATGTCGTCCTTGGGGGCGGCGATGCTTGAAAAGATGAAAGCGACGTTATTCCAGATCGTCGTTTCGTATTGGACGATCGCGCCAAGTAAGGAGGAGGCGGAAGCCAAGCTTGGCAATCTCCAAGCCGTGCTGACTGAGATCAACCAGAAGAACATGAATACGCTAAAACATGAACGCCTATTCACCCGCCAAGTCGAAGAACTCACAGCGGACGGAAATCTCAAGAACCTTATCAACATGCGGCCAGTACTGAGGAAGCGAAAGCTCCGGTACTGGCCTTTCTTAAAGTACAAAAATGATGGACAGGTAGTCTCCGATAGCGAACTCTATTCCTTCTGGCATTTGCCGAATCTGACGGAAGAAACGGTTTCCTCGGTCAAAGTCACGAAGTTCAAGAAACTTCCTGCCAGCCGCGACATGCGCGAATTCCCGGAAGAGCTTTTTATCGGCCTAGGGAAGTCTAACTTCCGCATGCAGGAAGAGACGGCGATCGGCATTCCGACCTGGAACGACATGAAAAAGCATCTGTATATCCTTGGAGGGACCGGATCGGGAAAATCGGAAACGTTGAAAACAATCCTTCACAATCTCCTTCAGAAAGAAGGGGAAGAGCAGACGGCTTGCCTTATCGTCGATCCGAAGAACGACTTTGCGACGGACTTGCTCACGATGATTCCGGAACACCGAAGAAATGATGTCGTGTACTTCAACCCGCCTCGGCAAAAGGAGCGTCCGCTTAGCTTTCCCTTCTTTTCGCAGTTCAGCGGCGAAAAGAACAGCGATGAACGGATTGAATTCCTCATTTCGATCATGAAGCGGTTCGTCCAGATTGATTCCGCTTATTCCTGGGGGCCGGAGCTTGAAAACATCTTGCGTCAGTTGTTTGCAACCGCGTACATCCTGCCGGAACAATCCCTATCCGGCTTGGATCAGCTTTTGCATGAACCGAACCAGATCAAAAATCTCTTGAAATATCTTCCGATTCGTCTTCAGAAGTTCTGGACCGATTCGATTCTTAAGCGGACGAATAACGATTTGGCGAAGTATTTGGCAACAACCAATAACAAGCTAGGGAAGCTCTTGGATTATCCGGAATTCATGAACATCGCCGACCGTTTGGATACGAAGATCACGTTCGAGGACATGATTATGACGGGAAAGATCTTCATTGCGAACCTGGGCGCGTGCAGCGAGCAGATGAAAAAGTACTATTCCGTTTATCTGACGGCGCACATCGCGGAAGCGATCTTCGGCCAGGCGAGACTTCCGAGCGCCGAACGCAAACCTGCTGTTTTCATTGTCGATGAATTCCAAAGGGTGGCAAGCGATATATTCGAGACACTGTTTTCGGAAGTCCGCGCCTTCAATACGGCGCTTGTAATATCCAACCAATTCATGGGACAGCTCGACGAGAAGATCCAGAAGTCCATTGAATCGAACATTGCGACCAAGATCTTCATGCGTACGCAATCGGTAGACGATGCCGAAATCGCAGAAAAGATTTTAGGTGGGAAAGTCGTGGCCGACGATATCATCAACCTACCGACTGGAACGGCGTATCTGAAAACGTTGGTCGATGGGATTCCGCAGGATGCCATGTCGATTAAGGTACAGAAGACCGAGCATCCAACCGATATCGCCAAGGATATGGAGAATACGTTCATCCAAGAGACAATGGAGCGCTACGGAACGCCGCTTGAAGTTATCAAACAGAAGCGTTCGACGATAAACAGCATCTACTACTCGCCGGAACGCGAACAAGTTTTCTTTGAGCAGATGGGAAGATCGGCGACGTTTGAGGAAGGGGATACGGATGAGAAAGAACCGCAGCCAGTCAGCCAAAAGCCGATGATTGAGGAAGAAACGAAATTAGAGCTAAAAACCATTTTCGACTTCTAAACCTATGTATCTAGACACTTTGGAAGTAAGGCTCACCCCAAGAACGGAAGAGGATTCCTATAATCTTCAGTTGAATGAAGCGGCCTTGGATATTTTAAGCCTCGTCTTCGAGTTCAAAGTATTGACCGCTTGGCAGATTGCCCGGTTCCTCGGCCATAAGGACCAGAGCAAGTATCTGTATCTCAAGCTCCGCCGTGTTTGGCAGGCGGGACTCCTTGAGAGTTTCAAGGTGTATACGGGATCTCGTGCCGGTATGCCCGTCTATTACATGCTCTCAAAACGAGGATTGAAGCTTTTAGCGGAAAAAGGGAAGTACCATCCGATGCTTCTTAAATCCTATCCGCAAGCTAAGGCGCTTTTTTCATGGGGAATCTTCCGACATGAGATTCAAGTCGCCGAGCTTGCGAGCCAGGAAGTGAAGAACGGGTCAAAGAGCTTTGCGATTGCCTGCAAAGGCGAAGCAAGTTCCGTCGCCCACGATTTACGCAGTGACAAGAACATCGAAGTCTTCACTCCCGACTATACCGTTTTTTATCGTATGGGCGGGCTTGAAAAACGCATCTATACCGAGTTCGAGCGGACGAGCAAATCCATTGAAAACATGGGTCGCAAGATCGAGCGGTATTTGCTCCATCTCGATCAAAAGGAAAGAGAGCATACGACGCTTCGCTTCATCTTCCAAAACCCACAGATGGAACAAGCGTTTTGGCGAAATGCCTTTCTTCATCAGGCGGGTTTCTTGCAGAAGTTGCGCGTGCTTTCTACGAACTTGAACCTCCTTTTGTCTCACGAGCATTTCTTGGAACCGATCTATATCTCAGAACATACGGCGAAACTCACAAGACAAGGTTCGCTTGGCGTCGATCTGTCGGAGCGCACTAAGCTCTTCTCTTTCCTATGACTATCTACACCGAACGGCTCGAACAGATCATCCGTGATATGCAAACAGCTCTCCCTGCTGGCCAAAGCCTTCCTTGGCTTCACTTTCTCCGTGAGATTCACCCTGAAAGCGAACTGTTGCAAATAGGGAATGACGGTGCTCCGCAAGCCAGAGAGCCTACTGAAACGACTAGACCGAAGGAATGCCGCGATGTCCGAGAACTCATGATGCTTGCCGAACGGAACGGCTATCCCACCTGGTCCATTCATCCGTATGTCGAAGATGGCGCGGGCGAGAAGTGCGAAGCCATCCTCTTCCCGACGAACAAGGTTCAATCCATTTCAAGCGCAAAACTAGAAGAACTCTTTCGGAAATATCTTGATTCGATCAAAGAACAGGGGATAGCAGCCGACAGAGTTCTCATCAAAAGCAGTACTCAAATTACGGATATGGAAGGCGAAACGCATAGCTTCCTCGTCTACGCTCCTAACGCAACTGATTAACCCATTTATCATTTTTTACCCTCTCATATGAAAAAGTTTCTTTCCTCCCTTGTCGCATCGTTTACTTCATTTTTTGTCATTGCTTCAACCGCCTTTGCCCAAGAATTGCCGAAGCCTGACATGTCCGTCTGGCAATCCGACAAGATGAAGCCGGTACGCGATTTCGCCAATATCACAATCGGTATCATCTTCGGCATCGCCGTGCTCTATGCCGTCGTCATGATCGCCTGGTACGGCATCAAGCTCCAATCTTCCGGTTCAGACCCGATCAAGTCCCAAGAGGCGAAGAACGGCTTGAAAGGAACCGTTATGGGGGTCGGCATTACGTTCGGCGCGATCTTCGTCATAGGGCTTATCCTCTACGTCTTGGGGCTTGTCGGTATCAAAGGCAACTAATCTTCAATCTATGGACGAAGAAAAGCGTACAGGCGCGCCTGCGCCAAAAAGAGGGCCGTTCTACTGGTTCGACGGCTTGGTAAAGAAACTCATCCCGAACTTCAATCTGCGGGCGATCCTCTATTTCAGCCTGATTTTCGGTATCGCTCTTTTCGTCCAGATCTGGCGCATTTCGTCGCCTGCGACCCATCCGCCCGTTCAAGAAAACAAAGAAACAGTTGTCGCCGATGATGCGTATTGGGAAAGCTCAGCCTATAAGGATAGAATCGCGAATCAAACCCTTGAATCGTTCACGGGAGAACTTAGGCGCTGGTTGAATAGGCAAGATCAGGAATTCACCAAGCGGAAGTTTGAAGACATGTTCTTCATTAACCAAGGGATATCCGAAGAAGCGGGTTTAGAGCTTGAACAAATCGTTCCGGAAAGCTTCAACTATCTCGAAAACATCAGCCGGGCACGGTATCAGTATGCGAAGGACAGGGGTTTCTTGAGCGATACGCCCGCTCTCGTGAAGATCGGCACGCTGGTTTGCGACCTGAACGAGCGGACGGAGCAAATGACCGGCATCGAGCTTTATGATTGGCGCTATGCGTCCATGCCAAAGCTTGCCGCCTTTATGGCAACAAAGCCCGATTGGAAGATCAACGTAAGGGAACGGATTCTAGACGTAAGCGAAACGCGCTTGATAGACAAAGACCTTCTGAAGCTGCGCACGCCAGATAATCAACCGGCCGGACTTTTCTCATTCCTCATTTTCCGCGATCCACGCACAAACCAGATCGTATTGTCAGATACGGCCCTGCTTGAAAAGAACGGCGTGGATGCGAATTTGACGCTAAGCAGGATTGATACCCATTGGGACAAAGAACCGAAGCTATATTTCGCCTCCGGCTACGATGGTTGCCAGAATATCAGTCTTTCTCCTCAAGTACATTATGGACACACTGATTAATGCGGTACTCGCCAACTACCTGCCGACAATCATTGTCCTAGCGATTGTCGTTGGACTGTTCGCCATTGCAATAGCCGGAATCGTCCGTAATTCCGGCAAGTTTGAGGATGTTGCTCGGTCGAATCTCATGATCCAGACGGTCGTGGTGGGGCTTGTCATGCTCTTTCTGTCCGGTGCATTCGTTTTTGCCTTCCACCAGGTCTACATGAGCCGTTTTTATTCGCATATCGAGGAAAGCATTGCGGAAAAACTGCCGAAAGACGGGAGCGTAAGCGACACAAGCCTTTTGAGCAGCGACGTGAAGGACACGCAAATCAGTATGCCGGATGCGAAATGCGTCCTGGTCGTTGTCGATACGATCGACTGCGTGAAAAAGACGATCAATGACGTGATCGCCGCAATTATCAGCAAATTCGTAAGAGGGGCGGGAGTCGTCATGCAGCAAATCCTTGAAAAGTTCCATTTTAACTTCCTCTTTGCCTTGCCGACAACGGTTTTCGACGGAGACGATCTGCAACAGGTCGTGAACTTCGACAATCTTCTCAAACTAAGCGAAGTCATAGGTCTGGCTTGGGTCTATATCCTCATCGTCACGCATTACTTCAAGGCGATTCTCTTTTCGTTGGACAACGACTATTCAAGCGACTTCATCGGGGACGCTGGAAAGATGATCCTTGGTTTCGCGGGCGTTTTCCTCTCCCGCTATATGGTGGAAGCGGTACTCAAAACCGCCCAGGCGTTCGCAAGCTTCTTGTTTAGCACCTCTCTTGCGAATGGTCTGATCGTCGCACTCAAATCTCTCATTACGGACGCTCTTTGGACATCTTTTCCTGGCTTCACGATCGCGTTTGTCGCGCTCGCCATCTTCGTTCTGGTCTACATCATCCTCTTCGGATTCCTGCTCTTTAAAAACGCCAAGCGCTATTTCATCTTGCTCGTCATGGTGCTCCTCGCCCCGATCTTTACGCCGATGCTCTTTTTCGACATGACGCGGACGATGGGAATGATCTTCTGGAATAAATTTATCGTCACAAGTTTCGGCCTTATCTTCGATCTTTTGATCTTGCTTCTCGTCTTTGTCTTCTTAAGCTCAAACGGATTATCTCTCGGCAATTTGATCCTCATGCTCGTCGGCATGGCGGTTGTTGCCGATAGCAACAACCTGATTCAGCAAATCGCCTCGGCGTCGGAAGTATCGGGCTTCAGGTCGGTCGTGAGAAACGGCGTGAGGTCGGGAACGACGACCGTTTTAAAGCTGCGTAATTATCTGAAACAAGTATGAGCGAAGAAAAACAGATCACCTTGGATATTCCGGAGTCGATTGATCGGTACAAAGTCACCTTGTTCTGGGGGCTAACGGTTACTCAGATCATTCTTGTCTTCCTCGCGGTGCTTTTTACCGGATTTGCGATTTTCAGCATCGTTCTGCGCCACTTCCTCACGATGTCCCTTATGCTCCTCATGGTCGGACTTGCTCTTCTTGGCATCGTCGAGATTCGAGGCCGTAACTTCTATCGCTATGTGCTCTTCATTATCTCGTACTATCAGCGCAAACCTAGGGTCTTGATCTATCACCACTACGCGACAAGCGGCGTAGCGGCGGTACAGGCAAAGCAATTGGTCTATCAGCAAGAGAAGAACACCAAGCTCTTTGTCCTGATCTTCCTCGCTATCGCGGTTGGGTTGGCGCTTCTTATTGGTATCGGTCTCTATCTCCGCTATGTCTTACATTCGTAATCTGCTTTTCAAGCAAAAACCCCGCTACCGGACGCTCTCGAAGTTCTGGCAGTTTAAGGATATCCGAGATGGGGTCATCGTCATGAAAAACGGTTCATACCGCATGTGCTTGGAAGTCTTTCCGGCGAACTTCGGCCTGATGGACGAAGACGAGAAACGCCGTACCGTACTCGGCTTTGAGCAGGTCTTACGCGAGATCGAGGTGAAGTACCCGCTCCGTATTCTCGTTCAGACCCGTAAGACGAATGCGACGGATTACATCAATAATCTTGAGCATACCTATAGCATCCGAAGTATCGGCACGTATGATCTGTTCCGGAAGTACGCCGACTTCATCCGGGAAGTGAATAAGGACTACGAGATTATCACGAAGAAGTTTTATCTGATTCTTGAATTCAGCGAGCTTAAGTATACGCTTTCAAAGGATATCGTCAGCCGGGAAGAGAAAGACGCGAAAAAGAAAAAGGAGATTACGGAAGAGCAGATTTTCCAGGAAGTGCGTCAAAGCATGATTGCGATTCTCACCACCTTCAAATCCCAGTTCCAGGCGATCAATCTCAAAAGCAAGTTCCTCACGACAAACGAGGTTGTCAAAGTTATGATGGCGTATCTCGATGAAGAGAAGTATCTGAATAACCGCGAGTTCTACGAGCGCATTGACGAGCACCGGAGCCAAGCAATCAAAGACGGTTTGCCGTTTTCAGTCATCAACAAAGTTAGCCCCGACTACATCGAAGAAGAGAACGTCGATCTTCTCAATATCAACAACAAGCTCTATCTACGGTCAGAGTTCTTAAGCGAGCTCGGGAGCCACGCCTATATTGATTGGTTCAAGGAGATTGTCATGTTCCCGTACGCGAACGATTTGCTTTTTACTTTCACAAGCAAGGACGCGGCGGAAACCGTGACGAAGCTTACCGAGAAGCGCCACCGGATTGAGGCGAAAATCTTTGATGAAACGTCGCAGCATAAACCGAAGAATATTGCGGATAATCTCGTCCTTGAAAGTACGGAACGGATCGAAAAGCAGTATTTGCGATCCGAGATCAAGCCGATTGATTTGAAGGTGGAAGCAACCTTCCGCTCCGATACAATCCAGGCATTGAACATGGTTCATATGAACTTGGAGCGCGTCTTGAACCGGAAGATGATGCAATCGCGCATTTACCACTATGAACAGTTTGAGGGCTTGCAAGGGACGTTTATTGCCGGATCAAGCGAAACAGGTACGAGGAACCACCGCGATATCAATACGGATGTTGCCGCTTTTACGTTCCCGTTTATCACGCCTCAGATTTCCTCGAACACAGGGATTTTTTACGGCGTTGATGAAATCAACCGCTCGCTCGTGACAATCGACCGGAAAGAGCTTGAAAGCTATAACCGTTCGATCATCGCCTCAACCGGAGCGGGAAAGTCGTACTTCATCAAGCTCGATCTTATCCGTTCGCGCATGATCGGGTATCAGTCGTTCGTTTTGGATGTAGAAAACGAGTTTGAGATGGTCACGAACTATCTTAAGGGCAAGTATATCGAACTTAACGAGAAGTCGATCTATTACATCAATCCCTTTCATATCTCGGGACCGGAATATAAGGCGCAAAAGATCGAATTCGTCCGCGAATTGTTCCAGAGCATGTACGGCCATGAAAAGATCGGCGTAACGGATTTGACCCACTTGGAGAAGGCGATCGGGCTTGTCTATGAGAAATGCTTGGAATGGCATACCCAGCCGGTACTGAAGAACTTCATCAAGGCAATCGAGAAACTGCCTCAAAACGAGACGATTACGAACTTGCTCACGGTCTTGAATTCGTATCATGAGCCGTCGCATCCTCAGTATTATCTCTTCAATAAACAGCAGAATATCGACTTTGCGACGGATGACCTGATTGTTTTCGCACTCAAGTACGTTGATAAGCGCGATTTCGTAGTAGCGGTGATCTTGGAAAGCTATTGGAACTACATCAACCATCCGAAGAACAAAGCGAAATTCAAGAACCTGATCGTGGACGAGGCAAGCCAGCTTTTCCAATCGAACCTGATTGTCGAAAAGCTCGCTTCGTTGGCGTTGCGAGGAAGAAAATACAACTCCGGCGTAACGACCATCGTTCAATCTATCAACCATTACTACAATAGCGCCTTCCCACGGGCGAGCGATCTCTTCGACCAATCTTCGCTTACGTTGGTCATGAAACACAAAGTAAGCGATTCGTTCGATAAACTGAATGAGAAAGTACATATCAATAAACCGGAACGGGCTTACTTGGAGCGGCTAGAAATTGGGAAAGGTCTTCTCATTGTGAACGACTCGAAAATTCCGCTTTCGATCAAAAGCAGCGAGGAAGAGGATCGGGTTTGTACCACGAAGCCGCCGAGCTAGCACGTATGGCCATTTCCGCCATCCAAGCGGCGTATACCGCTTATCAGCATAGGGATACGATCAAGCGCGTCTGCTTTTGGCTGCTTATCGTTCTTGGGAGTTGTTTCTTTTTCCTCTATCTCGTCGTCGCTACCGTCTTCGCCGTTATCCAAGGCGGAAGCGGCGTGACGGATGGGGCGGATGAACAGCTTGCTCCATTTACGGAATTTGCGAGTTTCAGCTATAAGACGATTTCCGGCGAAAAATGGTTTGAATTCGCCCATCCTTACATGTTTCCGACACTCGGCAGGCTAACGCAAGGTGTCATTTTGGATACGGGAGCGAAAGTCGGCCTTCGACATATAGCCTGGGACATTGCCGATCGGGTGCCACGTACAACGGAAGTCCGCGCCTTCGCGGACGGAACGGTGGTTGCCGTGAAGAATAACATGCTTTGGAATACGACGCGGCGATGGAGGTTCTGCGATGAAGCCGCGAACGGGATTTGTTGGTATGAAGTCACCCAAGCGGCGGATGTCCAGATAGCTTGTGGGAACGAAGTCATTATCGAACATGCGGACGGTCTTAGGTCGCAATATTGCCATCTAGCTGCCCCGCCTGATCTGAAGATGGGAGATACGGTAGCTATGGGGGATATGGTTGGCATCCAGGGAGCTACGGGCTGGGCGACGGGGAAACATCTTCATTTCGCTCTTTCACGCGGAGGGCAGCCGATTGATCCGTCTTATGCGTTCAGCCAAACGAGTTTGAGCGATTGGGGAGACTAATTTTGTTAAAGGAGCGCAAAATCATCATACCTAGAGCTTTTGCTATACCTTATAAATACCTCCTAACGAGAGTTAAACGGTATGTTATCCTTTATAAATGGAACACATTTTTAAAGAACAGCCAGATCTAAAAGAAACAATCCAAGGATATTTAGGCAAAGAAATCACTAAGTTTACTTTGAAAGGCAAAGGAGCTTGTAACTATGCCTACTATATCGAAACGCAGGATGGTGCAAGATATATTGTGAAACGCGAACGAGAGGACGCAGAAGCCTCAATTCAAAACAATCTCCTTGTAGAAGCTTCCGTAGCCCAACAGTTTTATCGGCTTGGTTTATCTATTCCTACGCCACGAGTGGTATTTGTCTCTGAACAACCTCGCATGTATGGATATGAGTATATTGAAGGTGAAATGATGCGTGGAATTTGGAAGGACCTGTCTGAAGAACAAAGGATAGATATTTGCCGAAACCTAGGACGTTTTCATGCGGAGCTGGGTCAGAAAGTGACAAAGCAGCTTGCGCAGAAACTTGGAGTTCAGATCAATGAATCTACGGATCTTCATCCAGAAGTTCTGAAGGAGTATACCGAATTGGTAATGAGTGAAGACGTTCCGGAAACATTCAAGATCCTTGCAAGGCGTGCGAGAAAAGTGTTTGAGGATACACGTGACCGTCCAATATTCCAATTCCTTCATAATGACGCACATCATGAAAATATCCTGATACAGGATGCACGTATCAGTGGAATTATTGATTATGATGATGCGGAATATGGAGAGATTACAAAAGAGTTTTCTCGATATATTCGAGATTATCCAGCTTATTTTCCCTATATTGTGGCGGCGTATGAGGAAGCGTCTGGGAATAAGCTTTCGTATCAGCATCTCATAAGTAATGCATTTTTGTCAGGCTTTGACGATATTGTTGAAGATTATCGTAAAGGAGGGATAGATAAAGCCAATGCGGAGAAAATGGTGTCCGACTATGAGAAGTTAATGAGCATGTATCCTTAATGTTCCAAGATATCTTCCTATTCATCTAAATATGGCATCAAAACCAAAAATAAAAATCTACTTCTCAGAGTACTTTGAAATTGATCCGTCTGCGCTCCATGACTATGGAGCATTAAACGTTTCATTAGTTAACGATCTACCACTTTTCATTGACCCATTTTTGTTGTTTAACAGTACTAACGCAGAATACCAAAAATTGCACGAAGAGATTATTCATTACGTAGAATTTCTGCGAGACAGAGCGCTTGAAGGTCAAATTGATCCTGGCTTGCTGCGAGCGTGGTTCACTTTCCCTGAGGTAAAACAAACCTGGCTTGGATTTTCTCGAATAGGGAATGCTGGTAGCGGCTTAGGAATTGATTTTGCTAGTGCGCTAAATAGAAATCTTAATGCTGTATTCCCTAAGTTTGGTGAAGAGCCTATTTCTAGTGGAAGTCATCTTGAAAAGCTCTGCTTGTTAGATGATGGCGTTGGGAAAGACAATATTAGCGATTTTACGACAAATCTTGTTAAAGATTTCTTACTTCGTTATACCGAAAAGTTTGCTCTTAGTCACTTACGAGAGGATCAGCGCAAGCGGATAAAAGTAGACAAGGCCCTATTCAACTACGATACGCAGAAATGGGGATCTGCTACCTATGACCTTCCCTATATCAGCGGTGATTATGTTGTTCTTGTACCGCGAGACATTCTAACAAAGGAAGCTACATGGATTAATCGAAGTGATCTTCTGGGCAATCTCGACGAGATTGCGAATGCCGTTTCTGATGTACAACTGCGTGCTGAAATTAATAACTACTTTAAGCGTAAGCTTAAAGATATTGCTGGAAAGAAACAACCAAATGAAAAACAGCGTCGAGAAGCATTCACTAATACTCTTAGAGAGTTTCCGGCATTATTGGATTACTATATTCTTATAAAAGAACAACATGGAAAGGAGGCGAAAGCCCTAAGCGCTGAACGTGTCTTAGAGTCAGAGGCATTATTCATTGAAGGCGTCCGTAAGATTGCGGATAAGCTTTCCATGGCGGGCTTTTATGATGTAATTCCTGATACGCTTGAGGAAGCACGAAAGCGGGTCTTTTTTCTAAAGGACGTTTTAGAAAAGCAAGATGGCTACCGTATATTCTTTGTTAAAGACAAGAAGACGGGCAAAGAAAAGTCTATCCATCGAGAAGAGGATTTACAGATCCTCTATCGGCTTACCTGGTTCGCGACAGTCTCCGATGTGAATAGAGAAGTCAATAACGGCAGGGGACCTGTAGACTTTAAAATCTCTCGCGGCTCTATAGATAGATCGCTTGTTGAGTTTAAGCTTGCAAAAAACACTAAGCTTGAACAGAACCTTCAAAAACAGGTTGAAATCTATCAGGATGCCAATGACACGAAAAAGTCTCTAAAAGTTATTGTATACTTCACTAAGAAAGAGTTAGACAAGGTAAAAGGTATCTTAAAAAGGCTGAAACAAGAGCAAAATCCAAATATTATTCTTATTGATGCCAGGAATGATAATAAGCCTTCTGCATCCGTAGCCTAACGTTCACCATTCTTAATGCTTTTGTTTAAACTTGTGCTTCTTTAGCTAAAACCTTATCCTCTATTGGTAAGCCTTGAGCATGAGGTCAAGCAATTTGTACTCAATTTTGCATGAAATAGCCTATGGAAAACGTGAAACACAAATACGATGATGGCAAGCGATATCTGAAAAAGTTTGAAATTGTTGAAACAGAGGTCGAATTGCCGATCCAAGGGCAAGTCCATGATCCGGAAGATCTGTATAAGTTCTTTAAGGATTTGGAAGATGCAACCGTTTCCAAAATGATCGGGGTTTATTTGGATGACAATAACCTGTTTCTTGGTCATCAAGTTCTCCTCGGTACGTCTCCAAAGAATGTTAATACTCAAGTTCTCTGGCATTACTTTTCTCTCTTTCTGGCTAAGAAGTTCATTTTGCTTACCAACCATCCCGGTACGCCCGATGCTACGCCTAATGAGGACGATAGGATGCTTATGCGCGCCTTACAAGCGGATTCTCATGTTCTTTCCTTTAAACCTTTCTTTGAAGATTACATCATTGTATCTAAGGAGAAGTATTTCAGCATGACAACAAACGACGGAACGGCTTGCCGATGCGGGCATCAGGAGTATACAGATGTATAAGACACTTTCCTCCCGAAGGTAGGAATGGTAGTATTTAAAAGGAGATCGCTGGTAAAGAGCTTTGGCCTTTCGTGCCTCGCTGGGGTTCGGTGCCTCACCAGAGATCTTTTTTGTTTCCTGCAAAAAAATTAGATATTTGAAATATAGGTTAGTATAGCCAAAAAGATGAATTTTTGAATATCCTGCTAAAAATAGATACTTTTAGAAAATATGGCTAATTTTAGCTCCATTGAGCCTTTTATTATTGACATTTTATTAAAATTGTGGTAGTCTAGGATGTTCCTTAAACTACCAAGATTCTACAACGGCAAGTCCGGGATTCTCCGCATTAGGGCGGGGAGTGAGGGATAAGCCAACCGGCGGGAGAGACGACGATGACGAACACGATGAAGTTTCTGAAGAGGGGCCTCGGTCTGATTCGCGGGTTGCAGGATGCGTTCATGCAGACCTGCGAGCGCATGGACGTGCCGCTCGAAGCGCTCGAACGGCTCGTGACCCCCAAGGGGCACGACACCTGGACCGCGATCGGCCAGGTCGTGATCGACCACTGGCACGCCGACCAGCCGAAGCCCCAGCAGAGCGAGGCCGTGGGCGGGCACCCCTTCCGGGGAACGCCCATCGGCAACCCGCAGAACGTGATCGAGGTGCCGGACATCGACGCGGTGGACCTCACCGCGCTCACGAAGTCGCACTGCGACCTGACGTACCTCGACTCCGACTACGCCAAGTGGGACTTCTACCGCGGCGTGGACGGCAAGCCCATCTCCGGCCGCGGCAAGCGGTTCGAGTTCCTCACCTGGGAGCCGAAGCGCGACGTGAAGTCCGACGAGGTGCGCGCCTACTTCAAGGAGCGCGGCTTCTACGGCCACACCGGCGCGTTCACCGCCTTCGTGAAGGAGCGCAAGCCCGCCGGATACCACGCGAGCATCCCCGACGACAACGGCTGCTGGCGCGGTTCCGATGGCCGCCTGTGCGTGCCGAGCTCCTACTTCGTCGGCGTCTACCGCGGGCTGGACCAGTTCTGGCTGGACCTCGGCTGGGGTTCCGATTGGGTGTTCGTCGCCTTCCGCGAGTTGTAGAACTTGGTGCCTTGGGCACTTGGCGCTTGAACAAAGCCCTTGTGCCCTTGGCCCTCTGACCGCCCCGTACGCACGAGATACTCTCTCGGTTCGCGTGCGGGGCGTAGTTAGTTCTGGTAGAATACGTTCGGATAGTACATGAGACTGCTTTTAAACCATGGTTTAAAGCGATGGAACTCTGGGACGTTTGTCGGATCAGATTATCGAAAGGCATGTCCTACGATAGAGCATCTACATTCATTTCCTCATAAAAACAACTCGGTGTCGTTTGCTGGTTGGTTTAAAAACCACGCATAAAATTCAGCCAAGAGATATTTTCGATTGGCAGTGATTCAGAGGGCAAACGGCAACTATACAGTAGGCTGCTGGCGCAATTCCGATGGCAACCTGTACGTGCCGAACTCCTACTTCGTCGACGACAACCGCAAGCTGAACCAGAACTGGCTGGACAACGACTGGGATTCCGATTGGGTGTTCGTCGCGTTCCGCGACTCGTTTCTATGAATTGATAAAGCCCCGTCTAATGTGACGGGGCTTTATCTTGTATAGATTTCCGCCACCCACCAATCATTTTCCCTACTTCGTTCAGAGGAAGACTGATAGCGGAGTATTTCTTATTATCTAGACACTTCACTTCCCAAGCGACTTGCAGAAAGAACTTCAGGAGATCCAGTTTGGCTGCGGCTCGCGTAATAAATCCGTTCTTATGCTCGCTGCTCGCATAACCTGCGAGATAAATATTTTCGATAACATCATTAAATAGTGTGTCTATTTTGCTGCCTAACGAGAATTTTGAGAGACGGGGGAAGCTATTGTGATAACCATGCCACAACTTGTATGCTTCGAGCGTCTTTTGCAAAACCGGCAAATTGGCTGTGGATAAGTTGGAGCGGGGGGGGGGGTAGCATACTTTCTATGAAATCATGTGTTGTTACTTTTGAAGAAATCGCGTCTCTCGAAAACTTAGCCGAAGCATGGAGTGAATTTATCTTGGGTAAACGAAGCAAGAAGGACGTGCAGGAGTTCTCCTTATGTCTTTCTGATCACATAGCTGATCTTCACCAGGATCTGATGGATGGAACGTACATACACGGCCCCTACCTTCACTTTCCCATTAATGATCCAAAACCAAGGAGTATTCACAAGGCGACCGTCCGGGATCGTTTGCTTCATCATGCTCTCCATCGCAAGCTCTATCCGACTTATGCGCCACTTTTTATTTATGACTCCTTTTCTTGCCAGGAAGCGAAGGGGCTCCATGTTGCAATTAACCGTTTCCAAACGATTGCAAGGAAGGTGAGCCGGAACAACACCCGCACCTGTTGGGTGCTAAAGTGCGACATTCGTAAGTTTTTTGCAAGTATAGACCACGCAATTTTGTTGCATGTGCTCGCAGAACGTATCAAGGACGAACATTTGCTCCAATTATTAAAGGGTATCGTCACTAGTTTCAGCGTTTCTCCTGGGAAAGGTATTCCGCTAGGGAATCTGACATCGCAGCTGATCGCGAATATCTATATGGATGTTTTTGACCAATTCATCAAGCAAGGATTAGGGATTAAACATTATCTTCGATATGCGGATGATTTCGTATTTCTTTCCGATAAGAAAGAAGAGCTACTGAGTTTTATTCCTTTGATTCAAGGGTTCTTGATAGAGCGTTTGGCGCTTCAGTTACATCCAAGCAAAGTGAGCTTGCAAACGTTGGCATCAGGAGTTGATTTCTTAGGATGGGTTCATTTTCCGCATCATCGAATTCCACGAACAAAGACAAGACAACGCATGGTGAAAAAACTGAAAAAACGTCCGACCAATGAAGTATTACAGTCTTATCTTGGTCTTGTCTCTCATGGCAATGCGTACGAATTAAGCAGGCAATTAAAGAATGATTATTGGCTTTTGAGGGCGAATAAGTGAAGAGAGAATTACAGAATATCGCGTAAATCTTTCCAATTATTTAACGCCGGTGAATAAGAGTACTCTGTATAGTTATTCAGTTTCCAGCCATTCGGACCATCTTGTACGGCAATACCGCCATCGTAGCCTTTTCTTCCTTTCAGCCAGGAATGGAGCGCTTCTGCTTTATATTTCGTATCGGTAATTTCTGCGGTAGCTCCGCGTTTACTATCAATAATCCAGATATAATCCCTAGTCTTTACAATCCAGTCAGGATAAAAGAGTTTTTCTTTGTTCTCATCTGAGTTGTAATAGGGGATCGAGAAGTTTTCACTACCAAAGTCGCCATTCTTATACCACCAAACGACGCTTTTATGGTTCTCAAGGAATTGAATGAATTCTTGTTCGTTATCTTGGCCGTGGTAGTCTTTCTCATTGTAAAACGGTCTCATTGCACATTTTTTCACGTCCACTTCTTGAAACTGGTCAGTAAAGAACGCTGTTTCCGGTGGAATCAAGAGCGTTTCAGTACGGCGTGAGCGTTCAGACCGTCTGTTTACCTCACGTTCGCGTATAGGACGATAAGAGGCGAGCGCTGAGCCGACTAGAGATGGGAAGACCCCAGCATTTGTTAATAGATCGTTTACGATCACTTTGTATGCTATCTGCCGAGGCGCGTCTGTTTTTCGCAAAAGCCATACATTAAGCGCAGTCTTCAGTTTTCCCCAAGAGCGTTCTGGAGCGAATTTCTTTTGTTCATCGACTTGTTTTGCAATTAGCCGGAAACAAAGAAGATTGTAGAGTCGTTCTAGGTCGTACCCAGATATTTCTTGATCGTGACTACTGCCTTCGTGCAAGAGTTCCTGAGTGAAGTTGTCGTAATCATCAATCTCAACGCCGACAATCAAGCCGTTTGTAAGGATAGGCGACATTTGTAGCCCTCTTGCCTCCATTTTCTTTAATGCTGTTTGTATTGTGTCTGCTTCAGTTAAATCGAAATAAGAATCTGCTATACGGCTAAATTCAGTCTGAAAGCTATCGCCCAAGTCATTATAATCTGTGCGGCTCATGAAGACCGATTCAAGCCTGATAGGTTCAATGCCCGGCTTACAATGGCTCGTATAGACAGCGGGACGATTATCAGTTGTTGATTTGGCATACTCTGCAAGAACCTCACTTCGTTTATAGTTGGTATAAAGATAACCGATATTTAACTTAGGTTGAGGAAAATGAGTGCCGTATGGCATGCGAAGAATGCGTCCGACGGTTTGAATGGCAAATGTTGGGTTCTTGATCTCACGGAACATGACAAGAACACTTGCGCGAGGACAGTCCCAACCAGTAGCCGCTGCTTGTTTGAAGAGTAGAAATGAAATAGGTGAGTTGTTTTTAGTAATATCATCAAGGTTTATCTTTTCGTTTGAAAGCCAAACGGCAATCTCGCTCTCCGGAACGCCCTTTGCAATAAGGAAATCGAAAATAAGCTTTTGCTTATTAATAGCACTTATATCTTTAGTGCTTTGATCGTCATTTGGAAGCTGGACTAGAGCCAAGGGGTTAATATCAAGGTGAAGCTCCTTGTAGAGTGTGATGAGTTCGAGTCGTTTTTGGAAGGCTAATTCAAGCAAGATGTCATCTTGATCGGCATTTTCAAATTCTTTTTTCTTCAGATCTTCCTCTGTTTGGAAAACGATCTTTTCTTTGATAAGACCAGCATCAATGACCTCATCTCGTTTTACTTGTACGTAACCGCCTTTTTTATCTGCTATCTCTTCGGCGTTTGGAATGTATTTAGGAGTAGCTGAAACTCGGAGAACAATTTTTGGTTTGATAAGATCGTGAATCACTTCAAAAGCTAGGTCTGTATCTGAACCGATGTGTTCTTCGTCAATAATCACGACAAGCTTTCGCCCGTCTTCATGAGTTCTATGGATAAAATCATCAAACGTTAAGCCCCATTCGTTCTCACGCCGAAGTTTTCGGGTGTCTTTTGACTTGCCTTTAATCTTCTGCCAATTGATGAAGAAGACATTATTCTTTTTTAAACGTCCCTGAGTCAAATCATTCAGGTCAATTAGATCTAACTCAGAAGCCCCACCGTAATATTCAAACAACTTTTGTTTACTCTGAAGGTAAGAATCCTCACTGAAAGAAAACCAGATGAATGCAATATCGTTACCTTGAAAACGAGGATCGCCAATGATATCTCGCAAGAACTGAGCGAGCATGATTGTTTTTCCTGAACCTGTTGGAGACTTGAAAACAAGTGGGATGTTTTCGTGGGGCGATTTCCAAAGCGAGAGGAATTGGTCTTTAATCCGGGCAATGGCGGTTTCTTGAAAAGGTTTAAGTGAGAACATACTTAGAAGCGATTAATCTCTTTGTAGACCTCAAGAATTGGGTCAGGAATATCCTCGATTCTCACATCTTTTGCGTCATACTCATTTCTGTATTCGTTTTTCCCCCAGCTGAAGACGTAGAGGATCGTTGAAGAGTTGCGCTTTTGCAGGTATTTCACGAACTCGCTAAGTTTCGCCTTGTCTTCTTTGAAGTAGATAGCCGTCGTTTTTGAACTTCCTTCAAAGACTTGCCACCAATCATTTTTCTCAATTTCAATTGGCGTATCTTCACGAATGGCGATCATTTCCCCGGCTTGATAGGTAATTTTCAGCTTCATATCATCAGAAACGCGGTGAAGCTTTTCAATATTAACGAGATCGGTTTTATAGTAAGAAAGGTTACAGGTGAGACCATCTTTCTCTTCGCCCTTTTTAGTCTTGTAACCTTTGATAACCTGCTTTAAGCGTTCATAAGTCACTTCCTCACAAATCTTATTCTCATTATTTGTGCAAAGGATAAAGCGACGATTGCCGCCGTCCTCTCTATTGAGTTCGAGAACCGCGTGGCCGGTAGTTCCTGAGCCAGCAAAGAAATCTAAAACTAGGGCTTTCTGATTATGCTTAACGATCATTCCCACCATATCCATCACGGTATAAAGAGATTTTGGATAGGGGAATTTCGCTGAACTACCTAATATTTCTGAAAGCAGATTACTTCCGCTGGTTCCCGCGTTGTATCGGGCATCTTTCCATACGCTAAAAATAGGAGATTGTTTTTCTCCAGCTTTTTTAACGGATAAAGCCCCTGATTTCGAGTATTCAATTAATCCTCGTTCAATTAAATCCTTCATGGTTTTGCGGTTGTACCGCCAAACACGCTCGTTTCTTTCTTTATCTAGTGGGTACATCCTTATATAGCCTTCTTTGGTCCTTCCGGACGGATAACTTTCTTCCTTGCCTAATTCAGGCCCTACATCAACCACTTTTCTCTTGGATTCATCTATGAACAAAGCGAAAAACTGTTTTGGACGATGCGTTCGCCAATTATTTTCTCCTTGCCCCGATCTTTTAAGCGACCAGTTGTCGTCTGTCTCGACAGCACTCCTTCCTTTTATTCCGACGCCTTTAGGAATGCAGACATATGCGTATTCATGGGTTCGAGAGATCGTGTTCGAGCCTGCTCCTTGAGGATGATGTTCGACAATGACAAGGTCTCTATCATATCCAGGAAAGAGCTCTTCCAGAAGTAAACCCAGAGAATTGACCTCGTAGTCATCAATAGCAACAATCAGCGTTCCATCCGTCTTCAATAAGCGTTTGCTTAAAGTCAGTCTCTTATACATCCAAGAAACCCATTTACTGTGCTTCCAAGGATCGTCTTTATCAACGTAATCGTTAT
Organism: uncultured Gammaproteobacteria bacterium; assembly: GCA_964598725.1. Lineage (GTDB taxonomy): Bacteria > Patescibacteriota > Patescibacteriia > 2-12-FULL-60-25 > 2-12-FULL-60-25 > JAGOTP01. The sequence continues at coordinate 255,472 of CAZRCW010000001.1, forward strand.
TATATTTCCAGTCTTTGGCACGAGTATTGTAGGGGGGATCAATGTATATCAAATCTACAGCGGAATTGTGTGTATAGTTTAAAACGGAAAGAGCATGATAATTGTCACCTTCGATTAAAAAATTGGTCGGAGCGTCGTTATTCGACTTGATTCTTCTATTTTTGACCTCTCTTAAAACAGGAACATTTTCCTTGCACTGTAGAACGACCTCTTCGGGTTTGTCATCCCATACTAAGCCGTACTTCTTTCGTTCTTTTAATTTCTTAATTTCAGATTCAAGTTCTGAAATTCGGGCCATTAGGTCAACTTGCTTTTGATCCTCGATGGTACGAACCATACGCCAAGCACTTGAAGAATTAGGCGCTGGCTCTCTAGGGAACACAAAAGGCCCCCCGAGCCAGCGACGTAACCTTTCGGCTACGCCTCACATCCTTTCGGACATGAACCTATAACGAAACAAGCGCCGGTCAGGAGACCGTCTTTGTTCGTTATAGGATTTATGTATGCCATGCCTCCGGATCGCTCCGTGGTTTAGGCTTTGTACCAACACGAACAATCTAGCATAGCCGCTTTAAAATGCGAAATATGGCTTAATATGCTAACTTATGCACCTTCTGTATATTAAAATTGATGAGGAATATCCTCATCAATTTTCAGAAGAAAATTTTGGATTTGCTATTCTGTAACTTACCCTTTTGGAGGGAATGGATCATGTCCGTGACTATTCCGTTCACGGAATTTTCCATTACGGCCATGAATGAAGAGCTCGCTGCCTTGATTTTCGGCAATCTTCTGTCCTGCTTTGATCGCCTGAGCTTGGGTATCGAAACGTTGAGTGTCTCGTTCCGCTCCTTCCTTGCGTATGGCCCAATCGGAACCGCGTCTCACAATATGTTGGTTTGACATAAGTTTGGATTAAAGATTCTCTTTAATCCATTCGGTTACTTTATCTGACATTCCATACCAAGCTGCGTTCTGGCCCGTGACATCTACTACGAAAACGTGATCGTTTGTGTCCATGTGTTTACGAATGGCGTTACGTACTTCAGCGGGTTTCGATTCAGTAGTACGAATAAGCCAAAATGATTCAAGAGGCTTTGCCCACGAATAGTAGCTTTTCAAATGGTTATGAAGGTCGGAGTAGTTCTTTCCAGGTGCGCGGAGATCGTATGAGATTAAATAGGTATACATAGTGAAAAATACAAAGGAATTAAGTACCGAAGTTTCAGTACGTTGAATCAAATTTATCACTTCAATAAACAGCTTGTCAAATCATATCGAAAATGGTTATATATCTATATGATAAATGCAGAAAATAAGAACGCCTCAATTGGTTCACGAATACGCGAAGAAAGAGAGCGTCAGAAAAAATCTCAGTTAGAACTTGCTCAAGAAGTAGGTTTTGAATCCGCAACAGCCATTTCATTAATCGAGAGCGGTACTCGTGGTATCGCGGCTGAAATGCTGACACTTATCGCCAAGGCTTTGAAAGTTGATATCAAAACTTTGCTAGGCCAGAAACCGGACCAAGTGGATGTGATAGTTGCACTTCGGGCGGATAAGGATTTGGGACAGGCTGAGAAGGATTACATCGCTAAATTCATTGAAAATGCAAAACGTCAACATGGAGATGGAAGAGGGTAATATTGACCTCGGGCCTCGTAAGAAGTTCGCTATTCTAATGGCTCAAAAACTTCTTAAAGCAGCAGGTATTACCGATGCGCCTGTTTCGCTACGAGAGATTATCATGTGCGCTAAGAAAGACAGAAAACTTACCGTTATTATTGATAAAATTCCTGGTAAGATTTCGGGGGTAATGGTAAAAATTGGGGAGCTTGAAGATGCATCAACTTTTATTAGCGTGAACGCAGATGATCCTTGGTGCCGCCGTCGTTTTACGCTTGGGCACGAACTGGGCCATATGCTCATGGAGCATGCTGGTTGCAGCGGTGAAAATACACATGAAGAACGTGAAGCGCATATTTTTGCTGCTGAGCTTCTCATTCCTACGGCGTTTATTAAGAGAGATATTAAGCAGATCCCAAATATACCTAGGCTGGCTAAAAAGTATTTAGTAAGTCAGCATGCATTAACTATTAAGTTGCAAGATTGCAGACTGCTTTAAGCCATACGGCTCATGAGAAAAGCGACCGGCTGAAGCCGGTCGCTTTCTTCTGGCTTATTTAGCCCATCTTCTCAACTTGCTTAGTATAGAAGAGGTTCACCGTCTTTGCGTACTTTGCGACTACTTCACCTTTCTCATCCTTCTTTTCAATGATCGTGATGGATTTAAGGGCTTTCTCTCCCTTCTTCACCCGATATCCATAGGCGTGCCATTGGTTGAAAGTAAGGCAATTGGATTTCGGATCGTACTGATTTGCTTCTTCCTCACCCCATCGGGCCACAATCTGCTTTTTTACGGATTCAGCGGTACGATCTGAACCCTTCCAGTTTGAGAGAATGAGATTTTCCATATAAATGAAAAAACGGCCTTTATAATGATCCGATGGACTGGCCGCTTACGTCGCATCAGACGGGCTAGAAAGAAGCGCCTGATAGCTTGCCTTTGTCACAGGTGGAGACGACGAAGGAGTACTACCTTGAGAAAGGAAAAGCTGGTGCTAGAATGAATAGCCCTGATGCGGAAGAGAGGATTAGGTTTGTCTGAATTGCCGGATACCAAAAGCAGCCTCCTAAGAGACCGCTCGTTCTAGTTCTTAGTTCGCTTGATCGGCTTTCCCTTTCCTGTCCCTGTCCGTTTTTGCCTCCTGCTCCTAGCTTTCCGTCTCCCTCCCTTCCCCCCGTTCCTTCGCCCCTTTCCTTTCAGATTCAGAGAGGTCAGTCAGTTGGTATCTAAATTAAGAAACAATTATTTGTAAAGAGTAAAAGATAAAGAAATGATAAAATTCATTAAGGATTATTCATGTTTTAAGTAGTAGTATGTATATATACTTTGTCGTTCAGTTGATTGTGTTGTCACATAGTAGTCGGTGATTTTTGGTTTTAGACTTTGGCTAATTTTAGAGTTGTTTTGGCCGCCTGCTAGTTGAACTCTGATTCAACTAGCCGTTCAACTAGCAGGATGCTCTATGGAATGGGGCGGAAGACCTCCCCATACCCCTCCTTTTAGGTCAGGTTTGGGACTGGAAATAGGTACGAACTGCGTTGTAAAGCCACACCACAGAAAACATCACACATATACGTGTGATGTTTTCGTTTAGAAGACGTTTGCTTTTCGAAAGCCCTGCAGAGTACACTCAGCGCATGAATGAATTTTCGGTCAAGCCAGCAAAGAAAGAAGGGGTTATAGAAGTACTTGTGATATCGGTATCTTTGGCGATAACCAGCTGGCTCTCTTTTCAGACTTGGAAAACGTGGAGTAGCCAAGTTCAGGGGATGTCTGATCCAAGGATATTCCAAGAGCTGGTATTCTTTGGAGCTTTGGTTCTTATCGCTGCGCTCGCACTGATTCGCTCTCTGTCTCACTACTTTTATACCGCTCTCCTGTTGACACAGGATAAACTTACTTGGCGAAAGCGTATCGCAGCGAAAGAGGTTCGCTTAGGCGAGATTGTTGATGTGGATTATGTTGCATCTCAAGAACGGGGTGGATATTTCTTTGAACTGTTGTTTACACGAAAAGAAGGAACAGATGTCCGTTGGGTATTGGGAATAGCCGCCTGGGATCTCGTAAAAATAGAGGAGCTGGTTGCGCGAATAAAACAGATGCTGCGCGAACGAGGAATCACTTCTTTTGCATCGGACACGCATCCAAAAAAATGAAGATCAAGAGGAAGAGAAAAGAAGCTCTGTCATAATTTGACCCATTGAGAGTTAAGGGGCGTGTTACACTTCTCTTATCCTCCTCTATGTCAGCCTCCTCGTCCGCTAAGTCACGCGCTACGCCTATCATGTACAAGGTTGTGTTCGGACTAGTGTGTTTTGTGTTGTTAGCAGCCATTATCGGTGTTGCAGCGGTCATCTACGTCCGATTTGAAAGTCAGGCGAAGGCGCTGAGCGCCTTAGAAGCGCGTACCCTGTCGGTGGAGCGAGGACTGGGAACTTCAGCAGCGAGCATGGCAGGTGAGAGTCGTCTTACCGTCTTGGAAAATCGCGTGAGGCAGCTCTCGGATTCGGTTCCTACGTATCTTTATCCGGGGGAAGGAGAGTTCTCCATGGAGGGAATTTCTGCCTTGAGAGAGGTTATTCAGGAGCGTCTGTTCGCGACCTACACCAAGCGCGTCGGTTCATTCATCCAGGTCAGTCCATTTCAATCAAGATATTTTGTTAAACAGTTTTCGATTGCGACAAGTATTTGGAACAAGTATCCGGAGCATGAATTCTATTGGGTCGACGGAAGTGAGCGAAATGACTATCAATCAACTTGGGAGTTGCGTTTGATGCCGACCGTGACTGCAAACGTGAAGCTTGCGCCAGGGATCTCGATTACGGAAGATCGGCAGCTGAACGCGAGCAGCGAACAATACTATTCTGAGCATTGCGCGGGTCCGAAGTATTCTGATCGTTTACGACAAGTCGCGGCTTATCTTGAAAACATCTTTCCAGATGAAGCTGGCCCAGATATCTGCGATCGAATCATTGTTGGAGCAGAGCTGAGTGGAAATACGGCCGAGGAATACGATGAAACGCAGAATAAATCGGTTCCTGTTCCAGTGAGAACCTACACCTTCTTTCCTAAGAAGTTACAAGCGATCGAGAATGAGAATACGACTGAGTATGCCGAAAATCAGCCACTGGCAGTGGTTATTATTGCTCGCGAACGTGGACTCTGGCAGCCAGTTGCATATACGTTTCGCATGATGGCCTACACAGGTCAGCGTTCGGATGGGTTCTTTTCAGAGAAGGTCACACAAGATGTCAAAAAAGATGTTGAACGGATGACACAAGATTTTGCGAAGCAGACGACGCTCGCTTCCGCTTTCTGTGGGTATGGCGACTGCTACTAAGCAGATCTACGTGTTGTGTGGCCTCCCGTTCTCTGGAAAGACAACCTATGTCCAAGAATTGAAACAATCGTTGAAAGGCAACTGTCTTATCATCGAGCGTGACGCTTTCTTGGAGCAGATCAATCGGGAAGAGGAGACGCGGGAGCGACTGCGCCTGATGGCGAAATCTATTCTACGGCCGGTTTCGCGTCTCGCCTCCATGCTCGAAGCAAACGCGTTCAACGATGCTTTGACGCAGGAGTATGTTCAACGTGTGCAACGCCAGATCCGTGACACGGAGGCAGCGCATATCATCATCGACGGAACGCATCTTCAGCCGTTATCGAGAGCCTTTTTTGATCCTCATATCGAGGCTAAGTATGTTGCTATAGTTCTTGAGCGTGACCCAACTCTTTGTATTGCTCGTTGGGAGATGACGGCGGTTGTTGGAGTTCGTCGTACGATCACGGCTGAACTCATACGTCGTATGGCAGAGGTTTATGAACGCCCAGCGTTGGCAGAGGGTTTTGCTCATATCCAGTTGGTTTAAATGGAGACTGTATTGGTCGACAAACGCGAGCGGGTAGTTTCTACTATCTGCATATGATTGCTTTTGAGCGACCAGCAGACTTCAAGCCTTGGTTTGAAGTGGCCGGTTGTCTGTGTGAATACGCAGGCAAGTTACTTCTGCTGAAACGTCCTCAGGAAAAATCCGAAGGTGGGAAGTGGGGAGCGCCAGGTGGAAAAATCGATGCCGGTGAATCACCGAAGCAAGCCGTTGTCCGCGAACTTCAAGAAGAGACGGGCATTATTCTGGATGGCTCACAACCAATCACATTAGCCCAGTCATTTTTTGTTAGAACAGACCATCAGAAAGACCTAGTCTATCATTTGCATCGCGTCTTATTCGATACCCAGCCCGAAGTTCGCTTGAATCCGGGCGAGCATGTCGAGTATGTCTGGGTTACGCTTGATGAGGCGTTCGCCCTTCCGCTGGTTCATGACATGGAAGAGTGCCTTCATCAGGTCTATGATCGTTTGAAGGATGAGCCTATTCAGGATTGTTTACCTGACGCGACCTAACAATAGCCTATGAAGTATCTTCAAGCATTGAAAGAGCGACTAACGAATGCCCAGCCTGGTTTAGCGCTTGATATCGATGACACCTTATCTCAGACTTGGGCCTATTGGGGTCAAGAGATGCTGAGTCGTTTTGGGAATCCAGAGAATCTCACCTGGGAAGAGGTGCGTGAAAAATATAAGCGCTGCGAGAACGTCCCGTATTGGCAAACGCCGGAAGCTTGTGAGTGGATGGATGCCAGTCGTCGAGGCGGGGATTACTATGAACAGTTAGAACGCATGCATGGCTCACATGAAGCCATTTATCGCATTCAAGAAAAGCTACCGATTCATTTTTATCTGACGGCGCGTTCGGTTGAGATGCTCGACATCACGCATGCCTGGCTTGCGAAGCATGGCTATCCGCAAGTGGATGTTATCGCTCGTCCGTTGGATGTTCCGTACGAAGATACCTATCGTTGGAAAGCGAGTGTCTTAATGGAGCTCTATCCCACCGTGCAGGGGATTGTGGATGATGATGCGAACCTGCCGAAGCACATGCCGAAAGACTACGAAGGAACGATCTACATCATCGGTCAGGAAACGACGGGACGCGAAGATCTCAATGTGCACCACTGTCCAACCTGGGAAGATGTTCATCAGTCGATTCTGAATCCATGACCCAACGGATCATTTTAGGCGATACGTGGGTTGAGTATGAGCTAAAACAGTCTCCGCGGGCGCGTCGTTTTCGGTTATCGATGCAGCTCGATGGAACGTTGAAAGTTACTGTTCCGCTTCGTCTTTCGCTTGAACGGATCGAGCCATTGATTCGTGCGCATACGGATTGGATTTTGCACCATCAGAAGAAGATGCGAGCGAAGATTGTGCAGCAGTTGCCGGCGATGGACGATCTGGTTTCCTACAAGCGCTGTCGTAAGGCAGCAGCCGAGTTTGTAACCAAGTACCTCGCCACGCTCGTCGAGCGGGAAACAGTACCGAAACACGTCGTGCGTATCAAAAATCATCGTACGCGTTGGGGGAGTTGTTCAAGACAGGGAACATTGAATTTTAATTACCGTATTGTCCTATTGCCATCAGAGTTGGCAGAATACATCATCATCCACGAGGTCTGTCATCTGTACGAACTGAATCACTCCTTTCGTTTTTGGAATCAGGTCGCACGCTTCCTTCCAGACTACGCTATTCGTCGCAAGCGTTTGCAAGACTACACCTGGAAGAAAGATTGAGCGCTACGTTGACAATTGATGAGCCAGGTCGCATCTTGCAAACATATGGATACATCCTCTCGTTCGTTTGTGGTTCCGGCCAGCATCTTGGCCGTTGGGTTGGTGATTGCGACGTTGGTCTTCAGTTTCTCGTATCGTGAGGTACGTAAGGAAGCGCGTACGATCGATATTTCTGGTTCAGCTGAGAAGGTTGTTGCGTCCGATGTGGCTAAGTGGTCGCTTTCGGTTTCGCGTCAGGCAGATGCAGCCAACTTAAAAGATGCGGCGACACAGCTCGCGGCGGACGGAAAAGCGGTTTCTGAGTATCTTCAGACGAATGGTATCCAGAAAGAAGCAATTACACTTCAGCCACCGTCGGTAACGCCCCTTTGTGAACAGGGATCGATCTCTTATGATCGCTCTGGGAACCAGACCTGTGCCAGTTCGCGCTTATTGGGATATACATTGCAGCAGCCAATGGTTATTGAGACGACTGAAGTCGATAAACTGACGTCGTTGTCTCAGTCGGCGTTCGCTGTTTTGGCGGAACGAGGTGTTGTTCTGACGAGTGCTGGCGTCGAATACTACATTCGCGATTTGAATCAGGTGAAAATGCAATTGCTCTCCGATGCGACGAAGAACGCAAAGGAACGAGCCGAGAAAATTCTCGCTGGAACGGGCGCATCGATCGGTGAACTTCAGTCGGCGAGTGTTGGTGTCTTCCAAGTGACAGCTGTGAACTCAACCGAAATCTCCGACTACGGAGCGTACGATACCGCGGCGCAACAAAAAAAGGTGACATCGATTGTACGCGCGTCATTTGAGCTCAAGTAACACTTCTGAATAATTGAATAGACGTTTTCAAACGAGAGAATGAAATATTTCTCTCGTTTGACTATTGACGTGTGCATAAACGTGCTATACTACACTCGCGTTCGTACGATGCTCTTTCTCGAAGTTCATCTTCATGACTGAGTCATCACCACGGACTTCGATTCATCCTTAAGATGAACGAACTTATAGAAAGGATGGTGAATCACTATGGCCATGAAGAAAAAATCCCCAGCTAAGAAAGCTGTGAAGCGTCCAGCTAAGAAAGCTGCGAAGAAAGTTGTCCGTAAGGCAGCTAAGCGCCCAGCCGCTAAGAAGTCCGCCGCGAAGCGCCGCAAATAGTCCTTTCATACGGAGGAGATCCCCTGAGTAGAAATGCTCGGGGGATTTTCAATTTCAAAATGAAACGGTCCAACGCGAGCTCCTTTTGAAGCGTTGGACCGGTTAGGGGGTTGAAGTTGTTGCCTTGCGGCGTTGGTAGAAGCGGCGAAGCGCTTCGTCGAGCGTCGGTGTGAGCCGCGCATTGCGCACGTAGTAGATGCGAATTGGCTCAGTCAGCTTGGAGTGCAACTTTAGCCATACCGCTGTCTCAGGATCGACTTCTTCGAACGTCTTTAGGCCATCGGCTGTTTGGACCAGGTAGTCGACACCTGGCTTTATGCAGTAGTCAGAAAGATCTTCCAACATCACGATCGGTACGCCTTCGGCGATGAGCTCGGCTTCTCGTCGAAGCGCATCTTCTCGTGAGGCGAACGTTTCGAGCGTTGGACGTCCGATCTTCTCGTGCAGCTGACCGATGTGATTGATCTCAAGGAACTCGCAGAAGATCTGGTCAAGATCATGATCCGTTGAGTTCAAGAGACGTTCCTTGGTGAGTACACCGTCTTCGTAGAGCGCGCGTCCGATCACCGCAGCGATCAGGAATTCGCGATAGCGCAGTTCGGGATGCAGATAGACCTGGTGGTACATGTGCATCCGTGCCCGGGCGAAGTCGGCGTAGACCTTCGCGTCTCGCAGGAAGATGCGTTCGTTGTCGACGCCGATCGTTTCCCAGAGCGCGCAGATCTTCGGGTGTGATCGGATGAAATCCGCGAACGCAGCTTGCTTGTCACGCGCTGCCGGCGTTCCGCGTACCATGCGCGCGTAGACAGCGATGTCGCGCCCGAGGTAGGCAGTCCAATCAACAAGCTTGAGCAGCTCTCGGTAAGGACCTCGCCCTTGTACGGTATCAATGAGAAGTTTTGTCGCTCGTCGCTTGGGTAAGCGAAAGCGCTTTACGATCTCATCCCAACCGGTGGTGTGGAGGAGTTCCGCATAGAGCCGTTCCTCGTGGAGATGTTTTGGATCGCACCACTTCATGCTGTCACCGCCTGCGATGGTGAAGACATCATGCGTGAGCGCTGCGACGGCGAGCACGATGCGTATCCAGCCTGGCAATCGGTTCTTGCGGGTGATGAGTTGCATGAGCGTGTAGGCATCACGCATGTGCATCTGTCGCACGTGTGGGGACCGGTAGCGCAGGGTTGTCTCACGGAACTCGTCATGTATCGCGATCGGTTCAAGATAGCCCCACTGGGCGATGTTCCAAAGGCGATCGCTCTTGAAGGCGCGTTCGACCTGATGGACCAAACTGTTCCGCTTGGGGAGGACGACGTAGTCGAACCCACCCAGCGGAAAGTGCGCCGGCCTCTCCATCCCCGTGGTGTCGAGGAATCGCTGTCGTCCAATTTCTTGAGCGAGTGCGTGCGAAACGCCTCGAACCCAAGCTGGTTGCTGGGCAGTCGGCCCACGCTTCTTCCAGCGTTCTTCTGCGAACGAGCAAGCGAGCCGGGCGTAGAGTCCGGTGTCACGAGACAGTGTCTCTCGCTTGAGCGCTCGATCGCCACGGATCGGGGAATCATCCTTGAGGTGGTAGAGACCTTTATGTAGCGCATCTACACTCTGGGCGAGAGGTAGAATGACAAGACCCGATTCACGTCCGAGACGGAGGGGCCTGATCATTTCTTCGAACCGTTTTACGGTCAAAGTGGTCATGCTGAGCTCCTTTCTTGGGTGAAGGGGTGGGTTGTCTACCATGAGCCTGGCATAGTGCCTATTTGCTCGTCAATTGGGTTGATTTAAGACCATTGACAGCCTCTAAAGGAGGTGGGACAGTAGATATGGATAGTACGTGCGAAGATCCGCCCGAGGTCGGGGGATGGGGTCAGGCGCAGACGAGTATCCCATTGTTCCCTAAACTCAGGATCCCATGCCAACAAAGTTGTTCGTCGGAGGAATCCCTTACCGCACCAGCGAAGAAGAGCTTTCCGCTCACTTCTCCCAGGCCGGTCAGGTTCTCTCCGTCTACATCCCTCTCGATCGTGAAACCCGCCGTCCACGCGGATTCGCCTTCGTAGAAATGGTTGATGATGCCGCAGCTGACAAAGCTATCTCGATGTTCCACGACACCGAGATGGGCGGTCGCCGCATCGTCGTCAACAAGGCTCGCCCTATGGAAGATCGTGGTGGCCGCGAAGATCGCGGACCTCGCCAAGATCAGTCCATGAGCATGTAATCGCAAGATTACAAAAGCTAAAAACACCCCTGCACTGCAATGTGCAGGGGTGTTTTGTGCTTCACGAACTTGCTACTATTAGGGTGTTATTCTTTTTGATGCGTTTTTATGTCCATGATTGGTACAATCAAACGAATTGATTCAGCATTGGCGAGTCAGCTCAGGCAAGGGCGAGGAGAGACGCCAGAACTGTATCAGTGCAAGGCAGATGACGAGAAGCAGGGTACGTGCCAAACGTTAGACAAGACCTGGGCCGGTATTGATTTCTTAGTCCAAAACGGAGAATCGGATGCTGTGTCTTCAGGGACATTCTTAGGTGCGAAAAAACCAGTTTATTTAGAAAAGGACTTTGGATATGGGCCAGCGCTTTTGATCTCGATGCAGGAAGTAAAGCATATTTCAGATGACCTGGAGAAGATCTCAGATGAGGAATTCCTCGCACGCTGTACATCATTACAGCCTGCGCTCATTGAGAAAGAGATCTATCCTTTTTCGGCGAGCGAGACGCCAAAAGAGATCTACGACTACACATTTTGGTACTTTATCAAGCTCAAACTGATTTTTGCTGATGCAGCGAAAAGAGGTGATTCGGTCTTATTTTGGCTTATGTAGTCGCTTATCGAGAAAATAAACCCTGAGCATAGCTCAGGGTTTATTTTTTTTGTTCATTGTAACAAAACTTGTGCCTTTTATTATTCTCAGTTACCCTTGCCCGGCCCCTTTTTCACTCAACCCACGCCTGGAGGTTTGCGACAACCATGAAGCTCATCGCCTTGATCCGCGCCCTCTGTGCGCTCATCTACTGGCACCTTCTGCTTTTCAAATGGAAGTTGCCGAATATCCAGCGTCGTCATCGACGAAGTGGCACCTACGGTGGCGCTGGGTACCTTGAAGATTTCACGAAGGCACAGACGGAGTGCGCGTCACGTCTCTTCTGGGCGTTGTGCGCTGCCTTCAAGGTGAAGGTCGAGATCGACGACGGTGAGGTGCCGCGTAGCGCGCTGTCCGGGCCGCTGATCGTAGTATCGAACCATCTCAGTACTCTGGATATCCTCATCACCTATGCGGTTCTTGAGCGATTGGGTTTGTGGAAGCTGTTTTGGCTCCTCAAACTCATCCTCAAGGATACCTGGTATGGCGATGCCTGCGAGGAGACCCACGGTGCACTCTTAGGTCGTAATGGGACCCCGGGTGATATGGAGCGAGTTCAGCGCACGGGGCAAGCAGCCCAGCGCTACGGAGCGACCGTTGTGGCTTATCCCGAAGGGGAGCGCTACACCAAGGAACGAGTCAGACCGGACTCGGGGTTCGATCGCCTGTTGCCTCCTCACTTCGGCGGCTACACGATCCTTCAGACAGAGATGCCGAAGGCACATACGCTCGCCATTACCATGCATTGGGATGGCGGGGAGGACGGATTCAATATCCGAACGTTGCCTCAGATCATGGGGCTCTTCGGTCGGCAGCTTACGATCCGGGTCAAACTGTACCCGCGAACGGAGATGCTCGATTCGAATGCTCAGCTCCTCGAGATCTGGCATGACATGCATGCGTGGCTGAAAGACCGCGCGCAAGAAGAGGTCCGGCAGGCTACTCAAGCCGCCAGTTAGGCCCCCGGCGATTGCTCCATCGCTGGGGGATCGCTGTTTTAAACGCCCAGCTGCTTTTTTAATTCTTCTTCGGCGCTCGCTGGATTTGTTTTGCCTGCAGATGCTTTCATGACCTGTCCGACGAACCATTTGAGTACAGGAAGTTTACCCGCTTTTACTTGAGCGGTTTGGTCCGGGTTCTGGGCGATCACATCGTTCACGATTTTTTCTAGGAAAGCGCTGTCTTGGACCTGGGCCAGGCCATAGACTTCAATCAAGTTGGATGGATCCTGTTTGGTATCGAGCATCAGTCCAAGAAGCTTGTAAGCGTTGGATGAGGTAATAATGCCTTTCTCAAGCAAGTGCAAGAATTCAGCCATATTCTCCGGATCGATCGCGCCGCGTGGCGTAGTGAGATTGCGTTCCGTAAGGAGGGCGGCGAGCTTGTTTGTGATCCAGCTGCCGGCAAGTTTACTGATCCGACTACGCCGTTCTTCGAGCAAGGTCGAAGCATCTTTTCCGGTTGTGTCCGTTGCCTCGAGCCAAGTTCCGAGTTCACCCAGAGTGTCTTCAAAGAAGCTGGTCCAATGGTTGGTAACGAGCACCTGGGCATCTTGTTCGCTGATCCCAAACTCTGTACGCAGACGACGGCGTGTATTGGATGGAATCTCTGGCATGCGGGCCCGTTCTTCTTCGCGCCAGTCACTGAGCGGGAGGGGAGGGAGGTCTGGTTCTGGGAAGTAGCGGTAGTCGGCTTCGGATTCTTTGACGCGCTGTTCGACGGTTTCATTCGTCTGGTCGTTCCAACCGCGGGTTGTTGTGTGAGGGATCGTTCCGGCTTCGATAAGCTTCGTCTGGCGTTCGATTTCGAACTGAAGAGCGCGCTCAACCGAACGGAACGAGTTCAAGTTCTTGATCTCGGTCTTTGGGTTGAGTTTCTTCAGGTTAAGGGGTGATTTATCTGCCAGTGCTGCCTCAAGGTCGTCTACAGCGAGCAACGAGATGTTGGCGTCACAGCGCATCATGCCTTTTTCCATGTCGGCATCAGACGCGCCGATGGCACGAAGCAGCTCCTGGAGCTCCTGGAGGAAGATCTTCGCTTCTTGTGGCGAACGGAGATCGGGACCGCTAACGATCTCGAGGAGAGGTGTTCCGGCACGGTTGTAATCGACGTAGGTCGCGTTGGATGCGCCTTGGTGGACGTTCTTGGCGGCATCTTCTTCCATATGGGCGCGTTCGATGTGGATCGCGAGCGTTTGGCGGGAAGGGGGGTTGCCGGGAACTTCAATCGTGAAAGTGCCGTGTTCGACGACCGGGTGTTTGTACTGGGTGATCTGGTAGCCCTTTGGGAGGTCCGGGTAGAAGTAGTGTTTGCGATCGAAATAGCAGACGTCCGGGATCGTAGCATTCAAAGCCAAGCCAACACGTAGGGCGCGGCGAACGGCTTCTTCGTTCAGCATCGGCAAAACACCCGGATGACCTAAACAGATCACACAGCTGGCGCTGTTCGGAACGGCGGTTTCATCAACCGACGGGCAGTTGCAAAACAGCTTGGTTTTGGTCTTCAAACGGGCATGAATTTCGAGGCCAATGATCGGTAAAAACGCCTGGGACATATGGGTCTCAGAGTAACCCGTGAGCGGCTAGATTGTCGAGGTAGGTCGTTCGTGAACGACCTACCAAGTGAGCTAACGGGTACGTTTGAGTTCGAGGTAGACCGTGACCATCAAGTGGGTCAAGAACGGGATGGAAATGAGGAGCGGAAGGGAATTGATCACCTGAAGTGCCCCCGAAGCGATCTGAGTAGAGGCAGGACCAAGGACCGTCCAATTCAAGAAGCCGACTTGGCTTACGAGTGCTGATGGACGATAGCCGGCGATAAGCCCAATGAGGCCTTCAATAATTGAACCGACAACCATGCTCAAAATCAGTACGAGTAATCCGGCTGGGAGTAAGCGGGCAACAGTAGCCCACCAGCGACCTTTCACAAGCTCGGCTGAGCGGGCGAGTGCTTGACGACCCTTACGGCCTTCATCGATCAAGACGTAGGTTGAAAAACCGAAAGCGATCGTCAGCCAAATACCCGGAATGACGAATACGAGACCACCACCGAGGGCGGCAAGACCACTTAAAATACTGACGAGTAAGAACGAACCCAACAGCATGAGAGGAGGGGCTTTGAATTTCTTGCCTTGGCGTTCCGCGAGGATCTGGGAGGTCAACCGTAAGCTGATCCAAGAGCTGCCGATGATTTGAAGGAAAACGATATCGAAGATACGAAGGGCGAGTCGCAAACTCTCCGGAATGTAGAAGGAGGTAATCGCGAGCAAGAAGGAGGCAAGGGCAAGGGCGACGAAGCCCATCGACTCTTTAATGTCTCGGCTGAGGGCGTTTTTTGTTTCGTGCCAGGTGCGGGTGAAGACTTCGGAGGGAGAAATGAGCGGCTGGGCCATAATGGCTCAAGTGTACCATAAGAACCAAAAACCCTGCACCGGAATGGGCAGGGTTTTTGAGTTCGACCAATGCTTAGCGGCTGGCTTTGAGCGAGTGGAAGAGTTTGGCGTGGACGACCTGGCTCAGACCGCTCGAAACGAGCATGAGGAGTAGGTTGACGACGGTAGCGGCGATAAACAAGACACCGGCGATGATGAGAACTGGAATGCTGGCGGCCGACATGCCGGAGGAGGCGCCTTCGGAGAAGCTCATGGCAGCTGCGGCTCCACCGACTACGGCCAGGACAATTGGGATGATGTAGACGACCGTGCTGATCAAGCCAATGATGAGCTGGAAGACGAAGGAAGGGAGGATCATGCGCCAGAGCGTTTTCCACCAGCGACCTTTCACGAGTTCCATCGAACGAGCGATGGCAGTGGTTCCGGTTACACCTTCTTCAAGGAAGGCGGAGATAGCCATGCTTGAGGCGACGGCAAACCAGATTCCAGGCAAGATGAGCAAGATGTACCCACCGAGCACGGCGAAACCGGTCAAGAGACCGATCAGGAGCGCTGGGCCAAACAATTGGAGAAGCGAACGACTGCTCGTCGCCTGTACGGCGCCACCATCTTTCGCGATGATGTAACGCATCGCGTGTATGCTGATGAGTATGCTACACACGACAAATAACAGAGCGCTGATGATAACCATCGCTGGGTTCTTCGCGAAAATGCCACCGAGGTAGAAGGCATAGAACACGATGATCGCTGGGATGAACCAGGCGTTGCGCTTTACGATCGATTTCCAATCGCTTTTGAAGAACACCCACGACTCGTGAATCAAATCTGAAATAGAGATAAGAGAGGTCATAGATGGCTGTAGGATAGCTTATTTCGCTTTTCGATGGTAGGTGGTGAGGGAAAAGTCCTCATAGGCTTTTTCTTCGATGAGTTGCCAGTCGTTCGCATCAATTAGTGGGAAGAAGGTATCGCCTTCGATCTCTTGATCGATTCGGGTGAGCTCGAGTTTATCCGCTTTGTCGATCGTGGCGCGGTAGATATCGGCTCCGCCGATGATGCAGATATCATCTGATGCATGGCTCGCGAGAGCGGATTCGATATTGGAAAACCGCTCGACGCCGGGTGGGAGGGGGTAGTCCGTCTGTCTGGTGATGACGATGTTCAGGCGCTCGGACAACGGGCGGTATTTCTCCGGAATCGATTCCCAGGTTTTTCGTCCCATGAGCACGATTTTATTGAGTGTGAGTTGCTTGAAGAGAAGCTGCTCACCAGGAATGTGCCAAGGAATTCCGCCAGCTTTGCCAATACAACCGTTTTTGGAAACGGCAGCGATGAGGGAGATGGACATTCTTTAGGCTTTACTCGTGATGTCTTGCTTTCCGCGGCGCACATCCCAATCGTCGGAGCTGTAGTCGATGTGCATTGGTAAGCTTGGGAACTTTTCTTGCAGAGCACGGGCCATGTCTTGCGCGATGATGCGCAAGCTTGGGTGAACGGTTTTTCCTGCACGGAGTTCGATCGTGTAAAGCGCGGCTGGGAGGCCGTATGAGACGCGACAGGGAACACGGAAGCCCATGCCAGTGTAGTACTGGCGCACGAGTGGATCTGGGCTTATTGTCTCGATCGCCTTGGTTTGTTCAGCAATGAGTTGATCCGCTTCTTTGCGAAGATTTTCTGGGAGCTGATTCAAGTACCATGATTCAAAGCCAAAGCGGGTACTGAGCAGCGGCATGCGACAGACGCCATTGCGATGACGCTGAATATCGCGGAACGAGCCGAAGTCCATTAAGAACTCGAAGGTGACAAGGCCAAGATCGAGTAAGAAGATAGGGAGCTCAGATTTCGCTGGGCGTTGTTCGAATGCATCTTTGTATTCCGCGAGATCGGCTGCGGTAATCGCGGTCTTGAGAACCGCTTTTTCTGGGCAGGTCGCTGGATCAAAATAGGTGTATTCCTTCGCCATGGCAGCACGATACGCTTCCTGAGACTCGTAGAGCTTATGGCTGAAGCTGTTTGGATAGCGCTCTTTCAGCTGTCCCAGAATCTTTTCGCCAACGGCACGGATAGCTGTGTCTGGATGATGACGGAGGAGCGCGAGTTTGCGAGCGGCTTGGCGAAGGTTGGTATGCCAAGCGAGCTGGGTTGTGATACCGGCTGGTAAGAAGCCACGCAGCGTATCAAAGACGCGTGCCTTTACGGCTTTCTCATAGACCTTCTCGTCTTCCTCTGGTTTGCGAGGATACAGCTCCTTGATATGTGCAGCGACCGCGTCCTGTTTATCCAAATAAAAAGCCATCCAACGATCAAGAATTGCTTTGCTCTCTAGCGTACCAACCGGATCTTCGATCGCTTGCTTCGACATGTCGATATAGCGCGTACTGGTTTCTTGGCCAGAGTAGAGCGGCCAGTCCTGAATCGCTTTATCGGCCAACATGCTTACGCCTTCGATGAAGATCGTGGTTGAACCACAATCTCCGATACTTTCGTGACCATAGCCCACATAGAACGATTCCATGAACCTACCAGAGCCGGCCTTTTTCACTTTCTCCAAGTGTTCAGTGACACTGGCGGAGCTGCGTGAATAGAGCGCCTGCATCATGGCGATATCTTCTGGGTTCTGATCGTCAATGACGAAAATGCGTGGGTCGGGAATCATAGAGGGGATGGAGGTCTTAGGCCGCTACAAATAATCTGATGTTTACACGTTCGGGATCGCTGCCTGATGCGCTTCGTACCCGAGTTCTTTCATCATCGCTTTCACTTGGATCTCAAGGTTTTCTTGGGTCGTGCTGTTATCGAGCTTTTTCCAAGCACGGCTCATGACGAGCGGAATCGTGACTTCGGTTGGAGCGTTGTCTTGCGCGACAAACTCTTGCCAGGTCATGTGTTGTTCGCCGGCTTTCTCTCCACGTTTCTTCATGCGTTCGTAACGGAGTTCACCAGCGACATCGACCGAGACCAACTTGAAGAAGGGGAGTGGTTCGAGAGCGACGATATCTTCTGGGCGACGAATTCCATCGATGACGACGAGCGGACTTGAGGAGAGAACCGCGTCACGCTCAATCGCGTAGGAGAGGACGTCTTCACCAAAGCTGTTACGGAGAGCCGTCGACAACGCGATGAAATGATCGCGTGAATGATCAATGTGCAAACGGGTTAAGATATCCGAGAGAATCGCACTAAAACGTGAATAAGACGCTCCATACTGCTGGGTCAGAATATCGGCGACGGTCCCTTTGCCGCAGCCCGACTGACCAACCAAACCGATGATGTGATTCGGCATACGTCTCGAGGGTACTCGGTCGTCTCGGGGGTGTCGACGGGGAGTTATCCCGACTTATCCGCATCATCTGCCGAATCCCTTGAAAATAGTGTATAGTTTGAAAGCTCCATTCATTTTACTGTTATTTTTATGGCACTTACACTCAAAAAGAAATCCACGTCGTCATCTCATCTCGGTGCAGGCTTGGCCGCCGGTGCGGTTCTTGGTCTCGCCGCTGGTTTATTCCTTCAGTCCCGCAAGGGCAAGGAATTGACCAAGGAAGCGGAAGCGAAGGCGAAGATGCTTCAGAAGCAGGTCATGAAGAAGCTGGACGGTGTGAGCGAGATGACAAAGGAGAAGTATGCTGAGGTCGTCGAACAGGTCGTTGAGTTCTATCAGAAGAGCAAGGATGTGGCCGTCAAAGAAGCGCCAGCCGTCCGCAAGTACTTGCTCGGTCGCTGGAAGGACATCCAGGGTCACATGGACAAAGCGGGGAAATAAGCGTTTTTAGACGAAAAGAACGAGCCTCTTAATGGCTCGTTCTTTTGTATACCTTCACTTGACAAAAACTGGTATTTGTATTATAGTACATGTATTGAAATACACTCTTCGTGAGTGAAAAAGCCGAATATAAGCAACAGGATCATCGTGGGCATGGCTCTGATGGTTTCCACCAAAAGAGCTCTGTCCATGACGGTCCATGGCAGGCATCCGAACACCCGTTCACTCCTACTCAGAAGAGGTCACATTGAAGAAGATCGCTCTGTCCGCTCTCCTCGCGCTCGCCTCGTTCATCTTCGGCTGCGCGGGCGAAGTTCCCGCAGAGATCCCCACCTCCATCCTCGAAGTTCGTACCACGATCACGAGCGACCTCGACGCTGTTCACCTCACCGTGACGGTCGAGGGCGAGCCCACCTCGGAGGTGGACTTGCCGGGTGAGCGGTACGAAGGGTACGTGACGACGCGCAACGTCGTCCGTCTCCCGCCCGGCGACTTCGACATCGAGGTCGCAACGGTCGTCACGCAGGCCAACCGCGAGAAGCTCGCGATCTCGGCCTGCGACAGCTTCTTCCCCAGGGTCGTGCTCTACGGCCCCGACCGTCTGCCGGTCCAGTTCACCCACCGGCAGGCCCCTGGCGGCCGCTGCATCCTCCGGGGGACGATGCCCGCCTCCGCTCCCACGCCGACCCCCTGATCCTTCCCACCTTCCTGAGTCCGGGCACGCACACGCGACATTCTCGCGCAGCGTTCCCACTCAACTGATCGCTCGATCCCACGATCGAGCCTCTGAGAGATCAAAATCCCCACCATAACGACGGTGGGGATTTTGTATTCACAGTTAGTTTGTTTTCTTGAAGATGATCTTATCGCGCGCGACGTCGATCGTGACACTGTTGCCTTCTTCGACTTTGTGCTCGAGGAGCTGCATGGCCAGTTCGTCGAGAACGAGCTCTTGAATGGCGCGCTTGAGCGGACGCGCTCCATAGGCCGGGTCGTGGCCCTTTTCAGCGATCAGCGCTTTGGCCTTGTCGGTGAAGGTGAGCGTGATGCGCTTGTTCTGGAGACGCTTCATGACGATACGGAGCTGCAGATCGACGATCTTCGCTAAATCCTCTTTACCCAGCGACTGGAAGATGACGATTTCATCGATACGGTTGAGGAACTCCGGACGGAACTGTTCGCGGAGAAGATCCATCAAGCGTGTACGCATCGATTGGTTCTTCTTATCGTCGTCTTTGCCTGGGCTCGAGAAGCCGATTTCAGCGCGCTTCTTGCCTGCATCGAGAATCATATCCGAACCGATGTTCGAGGTCATGATGACGATCGTGTTTTTGAAGTTCACCGTACGACCTTTGCCGTCGGTCAGTTTTCCATCGTCCAGAACTTGGAGCAAAAGATTGAAGACATCCGGGTGTGCCTTCTCAACTTCGTCGAGCAAGATGACGGAGTACGGACGACGACGGATTTTTTCCGTCAACTGACCGCCCTCATCGTAGCCGACGTAGCCAGGAGGGGAACCGATCATCCGAGAGATAGCATGCTTTTCCATGTACTCGGACATGTCGACACGGACCATGGCTTCTTCGTCGTCGAAGAGAATATCTGCCAGCGCACGTGCGAGCTCGGTTTTTCCAACACCGGTTGGACCAAGGAATAGGAACGAACCGATCGGTTTCCGTTCTTCGTTGATGCCGGCACGTGAGCGACGGAGGGCGTTCGCAACCGCTTTGACAGCCTCATCCTGGCCAACGACGTGCGTGTGCAGGGCTTCTTCAAGCTTGGTAAGTTTCTGCGCTTCCGATTCGAGCATGCGTTGCACGGGGATACCCGTCCAACGAGCCACAACAGTCGCGATCTCTTCTTCGGTGACGGCATCTTTGAGCAGGCCACGTTTGCCTTGGAAGGTTTTGAGCTTCATCTCGAGTTGGTCCTTCTCCTTCTCTTTCTGCGGCATTTGACCATAACGGATACGAGCGACTTTCTCGAGATCGCCTTGGCGTTCAGCGACGTCAGCATCCGTTTTGAACTTCTCAAGGGCCGCCTTGGCATCGCGAATCTGACCGATGATGTCTTTCTCGGCTTTCCAGCTAATCTCTAAGCCATGGGTCTTTTCGCTGACTTCCGCCATGTGGCTTTCGATCTCTTTCAGGCGCTCTTTGGAGACGTCATCGTCTTCCTTCAAGAGGGCACGCTTCTCGATGTCGAGACGCATCGATTCACGCTTCAAGCGATCGAGCTCTTCCGGGAGCGAATCGATCTGCATGCGGAGGCCGGAGGCGGCTTCGTCGATGAGGTCGACGGCTTTATCTGGAAGGAACCGATCGGTGATGTAACGGGTTGAGAATTTTACAGCGGCGACAATTGCGCCATCGGTGATACGGACGCCGTTATGCAGTTCGTATTTATCTTTGATGCCACGCAAGATCGCGATCGCATCTTCTTCGCTTGGTTCATCGACAAAGACCGGCTGAAAGCGACGAGCAAGAGCCGCGTCTTTTTCGATGTGCTTTTGATATTCCTGAAGCGTTGTGGCTCCGATCGCGCGGAGTTCGCCGCGAGCCAGAGCCGGCTTCAACATGTTCGACGCATCCAATGTTCCGCCTTCACCGCCGCCACCCGCGCCAACAAGCGTGTGTAGCTCATCGATGAACAAGATGACTTTCCCAGCGGATTTCTCAATTTCTTTGATCACGGCTTTCAGGCGTTCCTCGAATTCTCCACGGAACTTTGTACCGGCGACGAGTGAGCCTACGTCTAACGCGAGCACCTCTTTTTCTTTGAGCGATTCAGGTACGTCGCCTGCGATGATGCGTTGGGCAAGCCCTTCGACGATCGCGGTTTTTCCGGTACCGGCTTCACCGATCAAGACTGGGTTGTTCTTCGTGCGACGCAACAAGATTTGCATCACCCGTCGAATCTCTTCGTCACGCCCGATGACCGGGTCAAGCTTGTCTTCGCGGGCGAGCGCAGTCAGATTTCGACTGTATTTTTCAAGGGCCTGAAATGAGCTCTCTGGCTCGGGGGAGTCGACCGTGACATTGCCCCGGACTTCTTTCAGAGCAGTCAAAATCTTGCCTTGATCGGCACCATGTCGCTCGAGAAGTTGGCTGATATCGCTCTTGCCATGTATGAGCGCGAGCAAAATATGCTCGGTAGAAATGTAGTTGTCTTTGAATTGCTTCGAAATGTTTTGAGCTTCTTCCAGCACTTGAACAACCTGCGGGGTCAGGTACAAGTTCGTTGGGTTGAGCTCGCTGGTGCTAACTTTCGGGAGACGCTGAATCAAGTCCTCAACTTCGCCACGGAGATCGGGGATCGAGACAGACAGTTTCTTCAAGACCGCCGGAATTGCACCGTCCGCTTGTTCGATGAGAGCCGCAAACACATGCAGCGTTTCCAGGGTTTGCTGGCCGGATTGAAAGGCGATCTGTTGGGCGTGTTGAAGCGCCTCTTGGCTTTTATTGGTGAAGTTCTGGGGAAGCATAGGTCTGAAGAAGATTTAGCACTCTCGTCTAGAGACTGCTAATAGACTACGATGAACTGAAAGAGGTGTCAATTTGAAGAAAGAGCGCTACTATAGATCGCATGACTTCCCCACGCTCTTCTATTCTCGCACTCTCGGTTGTTCTTTCAAGCGGCCTTCTCTTAACGGGCTGTGGAAAGACCGATGGTTCGATGATGGTTTCACCATTACCCTCTAATCCTACTGTTGCCACAACAACCCCATCCGCTATGCCAAGCTCGAGCTTTAGCCGTGAAAGCGCCTTAGACCTGAATGCCAAAGCCCGTGCATCGGTCGACGAGGCTACGCCGGATACCTACTTCAAGCTGGTTGAAGAAATTACGCACGACCAGACGAAGATTGATGCGTTTAAGTCCCATTGGTCTGAAGCGGACACGAAGAAAGCCTTGAAGATTTTCGCAATGCCAGATTTGGCTACCGCTCCGTTCGTAGACTTCAAGCAGGAGGGGGAATGGGCGGGTTATTATTTCTTGTCGGACTTGGAAGATACGGCGAACTTGAGTATTGCTGTGACGCGTTTCCATCAACTGGATGGTGTTTGGCGCATCTACCCACGTGGAGGCGCGCTGACGGTGCCCGCTCCTGAGACAGAGGCGGAACGAGCGTCTATCATCAAGCAGGAGATGGCTGAAAGCGACGCACTTCGGGTGAAGCCTGAATAAGGCGCACGATAAAAACACTCCCCGCCAAAGAACGGGGAGTGTTTTTATTTTTCTTAGGGTTAGGGAATCGGGAAGTAGACGGGGACGACTTTATCGATGTCGCGATACTCGATTTCAATCAAGCCATCTTGGGAAGGGATGGAAAGGTAAGTTGGGAGACCGCTTGCGATGCAGAGTTGCATGGGCTGGTAGCCTTGATTGCCCATGAACTGAGTCATCGAGTGCATCTTACAGCCACGCACGGGATCATCGACGCCTGACTTGTATTCGGCGTTGACGAGTGGGTAGATCGGCTTGGTTGTGGTGCGGTTCGCAACGGCTTTGAACAGGGTGGTAATTTGCTCGGCTTCAGGCTGGCCGGTGACTTCTTGCCAGGTTGAGCTGCTGCTGCGAACGGCGACACGTGTATCTTTCACGGCGATCTCGGTTGTTTGTCCGTTGTTCAAGGTCAGTTTTCCGTACATGCCATTTTCCTGGCTGAAGGCTAGATCACCTTTGATGCCCGTTGCGCCGCCGATCGTAATCAATGCCCGGTAGGACTGACTTTTCTGGAAGCTCGCCATGATATCGCGGAGCTTCAAAACTTCTGGGTTCGGTGCTTTGCCCGGTTTCATGTCTACGACCGGTTGTTGTTGACCCTTGGTCTTTGTATCGACCGAAATGGTTGGGAGCTTTACCTGACCACTAGCCAACGACGCCGTGCGGTTCGGCTGAGAGTAATCGATCTTTTTACACCCGAAGCCGGTCAACGTAAGGACGCCAAGCAGTCCAAGGAGGGCGAAACGACGAGAAAAGAGCATAACGAATACGCCTATTGTGCCAAAGCGGAGCCAGAAGCGGTAGAGCATGGCATTTACCGGGCAAAACCGGTAGGCTTTACGCCTATGGCCGGCATCCTCTCTGTAGTCGCCACTCCGATCGGAAACCTCGAAGATATCACGCTTCGAGCGCTTCGGATTCTCAAAGAAGCGAGCGTGGTGGCCTGTGAGGATACACGCGTTACCGGACAGCTGATGAAGCATTACGACATCGAGAAGTCGTTTCTCGCGGTCCACCAACACTCGACGGATAAAGTCTTGGATCAGATCTGTGAACGGATCCGAGCCGGGGAGCGAGTCGCGTACGTCTCGGACGCAGGGACGCCTGGGGTGAATGATCCAGGCGGAAAGCTGGTCGCACATGTGCTTGAGGCGGGGTGTGCGGTCGAAGTGATTCCTGGGCCATCCGCTCTGACAGCGGCGATGTCGGTCTGTGGTTTTCCGATGGAACGGTTCCGCTACGTTGGGTTCATTCCGCATAAGAACGGAAAACAATCGCTCTTACGAGCTATTGCGGAAGATCCACAGCCCAGTTTGTTTTTTGAATCCACCCACCGCATCATTAAAACGCTTGAGCAACTCAAGTTGAGCTACGGAGAGGAACGGATGATCTTCGTCGGTCGCGAACTGACCAAGAAGTTCGAGACCCTCTATCGTGGAACGCTGACGGAAGTCCTGACCGCCTTGCAAGCAACCGATACTCGTGGTGAATTTGTCGTTATTACCGCCCCCTCCAAGCTATGAGCAAACCTACGTTCTACATTACAACCACTCTCCCTTATGTGAACGCTGAGCCACACATCGGGTTCGCGTTAGAAATTATCGAAGCGGATGCGACCGCTCGCTTCCACGCCTTGAAAGGCTATGACGTGGTGTTCAACACGGGTACGGATGAACACGGAATGAAATTGTTCCAGAAGGCGCAGGAGAAGGGGATGGACACGCAAGCCTACGTTGATGAGTACGCATCTAAGTTTCACTTGTTGAAGGATGCGTTGAACTTGTCGTATACGAATTTTATTCGAACGACGGACGCGCATCACAAAGCGGCTGCGCAAGAATTTTGGACGCGTTGTTTGAACAACGGTGATATATATAAAAAGCAGTATCAAGTAAAATATTGTGTTGGTTGTGAGCTTGAGAAAACAGAATCAGAATTGGTCGATGGACAATGTCCAATTCACCCAACCTATAAACTTGAGTTGATCGACGAAGAGAACTATTTCTTCCGCTGGTCCAAGTATCAGCAGCCGCTCTTGGATTTATACGCCAAGGATCCTCAGTTCGTGCAACCGGCTTTTCGTTTGAAGGAGATCACGAACTTCGTTGCCGGTGGTTTGCAAGACTTTAGTATCTCGCGCTTGAAAGCGAAGATGCCTTGGGGCGTGCCCGTTCCAAATGACCCGGATCACGTCATGTATGTCTGGTTCGATGCGCTTGTGAACTATATCTCGACGCTCGGTTGGCCAACGGATGAGGCCAACTTCAACAAGTGCTGGCCGGGGGAGCAGGTGTGTGGCAAAGATAATTTGCGCCAGCAATCGGCGATGTGGCAGGGGATGTTGATGTCTGCAGGTTTACCGAATTCAAAGCGCATCTACGTAAACGGCTTCATCACGGTCAATGGTCAGAAGATGAGCAAGTCGATCGGCAACGTGATCGATCCGATCAAGCTGTCGGCGGAATACGGATCGGAATTGATCCGCTACTTCTTGTTACGTGAGATTCCGTTCGGTGATGATGGAGACTTCTCGTACGAACGTTTGAAAGAACGCTACACAGCTGATCTTGGAAACACCTTTGGAAACTTAGTGAACCGTGCGATCGCTATGAGCAAGAAATACTTTGAAGGATGCGTTCCAAAGATCGATGTGAGCAAGGCGGCTTCCTTTGATTCCGCGACGTGGAAAGCGAAAGGCGGATTAGAAGAGATCAAAAAACTGGTCGAAGAAGGCTACGAATTCCATCGTTATCATGAAGTTCTCGAAACGATCTGGAACGGCGTGAACGGGGGAGCGACATCCGGTTTGTTCCAAGCCAACAAATTCATCGAAGAAACCCAGCCGTTTAAATTGGTGAAAACCGATCCCGATGCAGTCGCGAACATCTTGTACTCATTACTTGAGGCCTGTCGTTGGTATGCCTGGTTCGTGTCACCGGTCATGCCAGAGACCGCGAAGAAGATCTTCGCACAGCTTGGCTTGAACGCTGAAGAAGAATTAGCGAAAGGCTGGGACGCGGCGTTAATTTGGGGCGGCTTACAGCCGGGCGCTATGCTTGGTGAGCCGACACCTTTATTCCCAAGACTGGAGCCAGTTGTCGAAACAGCGTAGACTAGTCGCATATGGCGTTCAGCCTCGCAGACCTCGTTGCGATCATTTTTTTGGTAGGCTTCCTCGTCAACGGCTTTCGACGGGGATTCATTCTAACCGCTGGTCACTTGATCGGGATCTTGGCGGGCGTTTTGAGCGCTCGTTATTGGTCGCCGGTGTTGGCCGCTCGCTTGTCGACGCTCTCAACTTGGGGAATCCCACGCGGCTGGTTCTACGTCCTCGCGGCAATCCTCATCTTCTTCATCGTCGCTCGGATCGTGCTGGCAATCGCTGGGTTGATCAACTCTGCTTTCAAGATCCTCACGATCATTCCGTTCTTGGAAACAGCGAATAAGATCGCGGGTGCAGTGCTCGGGATCGTGGTAGGGATCGCTTTCATTGGTGGTTTAGCCTATCTGCTCACAACGTCCCGCATTGATCCGGTTGTCACAGGTTATTTCGATGCTTCGTTTATTGTCCGTTGGTCTCAAAACATCCTGTTTGCTACGCTTCGGCCATGGCTTTAGCAAAACCCTGGTTGATCGATACCCACTGTCATTTGGATTTCGGAAACTACGCCGATGACCAAGCGGCGGTGCTTGAACGTCTCCGCGAAAAACGGATCTATGGCATTACGATTGGTACGAGCCTCGCAGGGAGCGAGCGAGCAATTCAGTTTGCCGAACAACACGAAGGAGTCTGGGCGAGTGTAGGCTTGCACCCGGAGCATTTGTCCTCCAGCTTTCACGATGAGGAGGAAGGGGAGACGGAACATGAATTGGATGTAGCACGCTTAGAACGCATCGCTTTTTCGTCGCCCAAAGTTGTCGCGATCGGAGAAACGGGTATCGATTTGTATCGCATTGATGAAGATCGCTCACGCGAAGAAGCGCAGCGGCTCCAAGAAGAATCGTTTGTTGTTCATATGAACGTTGCGGAGAAGCTGGGCGTTCCGGTGGTGATTCATTGCCGTGAAGCGCTTGGACGATTAGCTGAAATGATCGAAGACCGTTTGAAAACCGGTCACGTATTCGCTGGCGTTGTTCATTCGTTTACCGGAACCTGGGAAGAAGCAGAACGTTTATTGAAGCTGGGGTGTTATATCGCACTAAATGGCATTGCGACGTTTCCGCCTAAAAAAACAGCTGATCCTGCACGCTCCCTGGATCGGACGATCATAGCTATTCCGTTAGATCGCTTGTTGCTCGAAACGGATGCGCCATTTTTGGCACCGGTGCCACATCGCGGTCAGCGAAATGAGCCGGCTTGGGTGGAAGATACGGCCAAGTATGTGGCAGAAAAACGCGGAATCGCTCTAGATGAGCTGGCGCAGATCACAACGGAGAATGCCTATCGTTTATTTACGCGCTTAAACGAAGTGTAATCGTCTTAAAAATCCCAAAGCCCCGAGCGAGCGGCGCTCCGGGGCTTGTGTAGTCTCCTCTCTGGTTGGGGGTTGATGGTGATGTCGATCAGCCCGGGTAAGGCAGGACGATGAACGGGATGTTCCAGGCCTTGGCGAGGGCCAGCAGTTCGGCGGTGCAGTCCGTCGGCTCCGAGCGACCGCCATTCGCCAGGTTGCGGATGGGCAGGGGTCCGGCCATCGCGATCACGTCGGGCAGGGTGCCCTCGGAGAAGAACTTCTCCGCACCGAAGATCGCGCGCCAGAGGCCCTGCGGGTCGTTGGCGACCGAGATGCTGTCGCGGCCGATCTTGAAGTCGCCGAGCATCTGGTTGAACGTGGGCACGCCACGTCCTTCTACGAAGTACGTGTACGCGTCACTTCGGCCGATGAAGGTCAGGCGACGCTTCATGCCCGTCGTGCGTGCCCGCACGGTATCACCCCACGGGGTGTTGCGTGGGTCGCTCGTGAGGGCGCTCCGGCCGCCACTCTTGGCGAAGCCGGAGGCCACCAGCCAGGCGTTCTCGTCGGTGATCGGGATGGGGCTGCGCCCGTCGCGCATGTGGCGCTTGGCGTCGTCGATCGCATCCTGGGTGATGGCGCCAGGGGTAGGGGCGGGGTGGACGGCTTCAGTTGTCAACGGAAACTCCTTCCAGAGGTACGCTCGAAAAGAAGGCTGAGCGCGAACTGGTAATACAGTATTTACCCCTGTGTGTCAACGAAAAGCTGCCATTTTTGGGTGTTGGCAGAAGTCTGTAAAAATCCGTCTTTTGTGAGTCGGCCAAGCATGGCGAGGAGCCAATCCGTGTCCTTAGTCGCATCAAAATCAGCATCAATTCGCTTTGCAATCGTAGCGAAATCTAAACCGGCTTTTGAATCTTTGATCGCTTTCAAAATACGTCCGCGGTAAATGCGATCTGGGTACTTTTTTCCAGCATGGATCTTCTCGTTCGCTTGTTTGATCGTACGTTTCGGGACTTCGACGGTGTTTTCTAAAAAGAGTTTGGCACTTTTGCATTCAGTGCGGAGCGGACAGATCGCGCATTGCGGAGACTTGGTACAGATCCTTGTCGCAAGATCAAAGATAGCTTGTGGGAGATCATAAAAGTTCCCTGTCGTGGGTAGAAAATCTTTTGCGGCCTCACGAATAGGTTTATCGTCCGTGAGTTGCGGGAAGGGGATACCGAGAAAGACGCGGCCGAGCACGCGACGGATGTTGGTATCGATCGGCAGCGTTCGTTGTTTTAAAGAAAAAGCAGCCAGGGCAGCGGCGGTATACGGCCCGATCCCTTTCAATGCAAGCCATTCTGTTTCATTTTTTGGTTCGCCATGGGTCGCAACGTGTTGCGCGATCGAACGGAGCATAAGACCACGGCGGTTATAGCCAAGTCCGGACCAGGCGTGGATGACCTCATCCGTTTTTGCTTTGGAGAGTGTTTGCCAATTCGGGAATTGTTTCAGCCAGCGTTCGTAGTACCCAATGACGCGCAAGACTTGTGTTTGCTGCAGCATGACCTCACTTACAAGAATCGCATACGCATCTCGCGTGTGACGCCATGGGAGATCTCGTCCGTTTGTTTTGTACCAAGCGAGTAGGGTTTGGGCAGGGGACATTACTCAGCAGCAAACAACAAGGTCGACAGGCTGTCCAGGACGCGTGCTTGGGTCATCTGGCCGGTGAGTTTAATCCAGATCAAGTGGGTTGGGGTGCCGCGACGTTGGGTACGCAGGACGAGCACGCTTGAACCGTCAGAAGCGGTGCCACGGGTTCCGGTAATGAGCGTTTGATTCAAGCGGTAGTTGATCGCTTCGGTGGAGCTCAAGTAGCGGGTCAGATCATCGGCACGGGTCTGATCGTAACGCGTAATCGAAAGCCAGGCAGCGGTTGCACCGTCTACGAAGGTGGTTGATTGGATCAACGTGTCGGTACTGGTTGTGATGGCAAAACTTGGGGTTCGGATCGAAATGCCAAGCGGAAACGAAATCGTCTGAGACCAGCGTTTGGCTTGCGCGGAGGTGATGAGTGGGGTTGCTCGGTCAAGCGTGTCTTGTTCTTGGGTGATGGTGTTCAACAGATCGCGTGTAGCTGAAGCGTTTCTGACAGCCGCTTCGACCGTTCGATTTGCCTCCGCGATGAACTGATCGTGTTGTTGCTGGAGATTTGTGACGCGTGATTCTTCGGCGGCCAGTTTTTGTTCGAGTGCTTCGCGATCGTGTTTGGCATTTAGCAACACACTCCCGATGCCGAGACTGGCGGCTAAGGCACCGAGTAAGATCCAAACAAGAATCGCGAGAGACCGACGCATAGGCATCATTCTAGTCGAAGCGATCAAAAGAAGAAATGGAGCAACTGTGTATGCATTAGGTTCCGGCGAGGAAAACGTGCAAGCGCGCCTGAGCGACAGGATCGTGTTGGAGACGGAGCAGGGTCAGCATGACTTCCGAACGACGTAGGCCATTTGTGAGGCTGAGCCGGTAGGCTTCTTCGAGAGGCGTTTCAATAATCTCGATGTGTTCGGTTGCGTCATGTGTTGTGATATTGGTACTTGGGACAAGATCGGCCGCAAGGTAGATAAAGCTATTGAACGTGATCAATCCGCCATAGGTTTGCGTATCCCAAAGAAAGAGTCGACCTGCTTCGTAGCCGATTTCTTCTCGGAGTTCACGCCGAGCGGCGTCTTCCGGCTCTTCGCCTGGATCAACGCGTCCACCGGGAGCATCGGTAAACGCATCCATTCGTCCGAGTTGCTGTTCACGCACGAGGAATAGGCTCGTTGGAGAGCTGAAGGCTAAAACGGCGACCGTGTCTGGACGGATACAACGCTCGAAGGTGACCGTATCGCCAGAAGCTAAGGGTTGTTGCCATTGATAGACGGTGAGCAATGGTCCTTGGTAGTGCGGAGCTTGATCTCGAAACGAAAGCGAGTTCATAAAGGTGTCCGTATCGTATAACTTCGTCTGAACTAGTACCATTATTCAAGTTGCATGGAACATCCAAGGGTATAGTTACTAGCGGTTTCGTCAAAACGAGCAACCGGTTAAAGCCTAGAAAAAAGCCTAGTTAAGCGCTAGAATGCGGATGATCACTTTCCAATTTTATGCAAATCAAAGAACTCGGACATGTTGTGTTGTACGTAAGCCAACTGGAGCGTTCGGCGAACTTCTATCGCGATACGCTTGGGTTTCGCGAGATCGCCCGCCGTCCTGGGATGGCCTTGTTCTCATCCGGACGAACCCATCATGAATTGTTGTTGATCGAGATCGGTGGCGAACCACAGCCGAAACGCTATCCAACGCCAGGCTTGTATCACATCGGTTTCAAGATCGGTGATTCTACGGAAGAAGCAAAAGTTGCCTACAAAGAATTGGAAGACAAGGGGGTGCCGATCGTTGGAACGGGGGATCACGGGGTGACGCATAGCATCTACGTGCTTGATCCAGATGGAAATGAATTGGAGCTCTACGCGGATGTGTCGGATGCCTGGAAGACAGATCCACTTGCGGTTCTGACGCCTGTTCGTGGACTTGATTTAGAACACTAAGCTATGCCCAACCCTCTCCTTGCCGATCGGTCGAAGGAACGCCCACGCATTCCACCGGGTGGTGGATACCTCATTCTTGCGGCTGTGTTTTTGTTCTTGCCGCCTATCGTCTACCAAGACCGGCCAACGGCGCATCATGTACGAACGCAAGCGATGGTGACGAAGTACGTCACCAGCTCAACGGCGCACGGGCTCGTGTTTTCTCCCGTACTCACGTTCAGCGATCAGCAAGGACGGGTACAAGATGTAACGCTTCCGTCTTCGGCCAGCCAGAAACTGCTTCCGGAAGGTGAGGCGGTCTTCGTCTCGTATCTCGACACATCATCCACGCAACTTATTCTTGAAAACGATCCCTACCAAGCGTTTACGAGAAACGTGTTCCGCGTTATCGCTATCCCGCATGCGCTCTTGGGTTTCTGCTTGCTTGGGCTCTATCTAGCGAAAGGGCGTACCACCTTGCTGGATTGGAGTATGTTCGGGGCAAAGATTGCCCTGCCTTGGCTACTGGGAATCAGTTTCTTGGTTTATGCTTTCTGGCCGTCTTCAGGTCCGGCTGTCACAAGCTTTTCATTCCATGCGAATTCGGGTAGCCCGGCAACGGGTCTACAGACGCTCGCCGTTCTCTTTTTCGTGGGCTATTTCCTTTGGTACGTTTTGCAGTGGCCGCTTATGATCGTGCGTGCTGCGTTCAAAGGGTATAGATCGTACAAACGGAATCCGTCGGAGCCGCTACCGGATGTTGCGCCACGCGATAAGTGGTTATAACTCATGAATATTCGTCGTATGAAGTCTCAGTCTTCTCAAAAGGTACGCTTGGCGTTTGGGTTCTGTGCAGTGATTCTTGTGATCGCTGCAGCTCTTTGGTTGCGTCACTCACGACAAATCCCAGCACCTCCAAGCGAAGCTGTACACATAACCCCTTCTTCAACGACGGCCGTTCCGCTCTCCTCCTTCACGCAAGAAGATCGCGAACGGGTTGAGTTCAATGCGAAAGGAGGGATGCTTCCTCAGCTCATCGGTCGCTCGTTTGAGTGGTCTTTGCCGGCGGGGGTGGATGCGGCTCAATTCCGAACGGCCTATCGATTGAAGTTCAATGTTTTATTCGGTGTGGTGCAACAAGG
The DNA here is from genome assembly GCA_964598725.1 of uncultured Gammaproteobacteria bacterium. GTDB lineage: Bacteria > Patescibacteriota > Patescibacteriia > 2-12-FULL-60-25 > 2-12-FULL-60-25 > JAGOTP01. The sequence goes on from CAZRCW010000001.1 coordinate 287,276, forward strand.
AAATACTGGTTTAATGTTCACGAATGAAGATGGGTCACTCTATCAAGGCCCTGCATCGTTTGTTGGCTTGATCGCTTCGTTCGACGAAGGTGATACCTGGAAAGTGTCACTTCCTCTCCCTACCTCAACTCTACAAGCAGGGGAGAGCCCTGTCCGGCTGAACGTTGTTGGTCTTGGGTTTGATGAAAAACGACAGGGATATGTAGCTGATGTGGCGGATGATCGTGGAGCGGGTAGCGGCGAGGGGATTCTTATGCGCTTCTTCTCACGGGATGCACAGACCTGGACGCGTGATGCGGCCTGTTATTACCTCCTTCCTGAGCGGTACTACACCTCAGACTCGTATCCGCATGAGCCAGCAACGACAACTTCCGAAACACAGCCTACGATCGGTGAACTCAAACGGCCATTCGAATTACGCACCACAGATTGTCCAACGTACGTGCAAGGCCTAGATCATCTCCAAGCGACCTAAGAAAAGCAATTCACCCCACTCGAAATGAGTGGGGTGAATGCTTGTTGGTTAGGGATTGGTTGAGCTCGCAGTTGCCATCAGTCCCTTATCTTGATCGATACTCGTCGTATTCTGCCGTTCATTGTTTAGCGAGAAGTCGTTGAAAGTCACGATGGGTTGGCCTTCTTTGTAGTTGGTGAAGAACGCGTCAGGCATGTCATCCACCTGCGTACGCCAGTCTTTGCCGTAGAGCTGTTCGGCGACCTCTTCGGTCTTCAACCAGCGGAGAACGCCACCACGTGTGATGACGTAGACTTTGGGATCGGTATCGATCTTGATCAAGCGTACGCCTGGTTTGTAGGTCACGTTGCCCCCAAGAGAGGTCTTCATGAGTTCCGCATCCGCGATTTGCTTCACGTATGAGAAGGTGTTGAACCAAGAAAGGTAGGTCTTATCGTTTGGAAAGACGTAGCGTTTGCCATCTGAGCCGAGGTAATAGACGGTTGTGTAAGACGTCCCTTTAATCAGATGACCATTGGTCGGGTCGGGAACTTTTGCAGGAGCGCTGGGTGAAGCAGTTTTTGAGCAACCGGCACCAGCCAAAGCTAAGAACAGAATACTTGAAAGCAAGAGGAGCTTTTTCATATACAGATTAGTCTACCTCTTTTTCTACCTTTTTGCGTAGCTTGTCTTTGATTTGGGTCGCTGCTTGGGTATAGCCGCCACTTGTGCCGTCAACGAAGTGAAGATGCTTCGTTCGTAGATCTTGGACGTAACAGGTCATGATCGTCGACGAGCAGATGGCGAGTCCGTAGTGGATTTTTCCTTTGGCTTCCAGTTCTGACAGAAAAACATCGAGCGCTTGTCGTTGCTTATTCGTGCCACTGATAATCGTGTAGAGCGTGCCCGTGAGACCGATCGTGTTGGTTGAGGCGATGAGTTCCCGAATGTATTTCTTTGGATCAAACCAGAAGAGTTTACGTCGCAGCAAGAAAACACCGGCGCTGCCGATGGCTTTGATCGTTTCACTCAGGAGTTCGGTGATCGAAGGCGAGCCGGTTGCGAGCAAAGACTTCATGCGTAAGCGGCGAAAGGGGACGCCTGAAACAAGCGAGGAAGGATGAACGGGATGGCGTGATTCACGTTCACCGTAGAGTTCCGTCAGCTGTTTTAAAATGGAGCTGTAGATCGAGGCTTGGTCTTTTTCTTTGATCACTTGCACGACTAAACAAACGATCTCTTTCTCCGAGGTTTTCGGTTGAATCTCTTTCCAACGGCAGGTGAGACCGTTCAAATCGACCGGATAGGCGAAATCACCTGCATCGCTGGATTCATCATTGAACTTGGTTTTAATGTATTTCTCCGCTTCGACGAGACCGTTCCCAAGAATGATCGCTTGCCGATACCCCTTTGAAACCGCCCATTTAGCGATCTTGAGTTGGGACTTGGTTTTATGAATCAAACTCGCGCTGACCGAACCGACGCGTAAACGAAGATCGTAGGCGGTCTTCACGTTGGTTTGGAGGGTTGAGAGGGCGGAGATCGTTTCTTTTACGAGCGAGTCTGGGACGAGGATCGTCGCTCCATCACCGCCGTAGAAGAAGGGGATCTCGGTCTTCTCGCGCCGAGCGATATTCAAACAGGCGATAACACAGCTCGCGGCGATCGTGTTCACGTCTTCGAAGCGGCCGCTCATGACGGCTTTGGTGGAGCCTTTGATATCCGCGACCACGATGTGCCAGGAACCGGGGAGATCTTGGAAGGAGTCGAGTGAATTAGAAAGCAGGGATTCGAGCGTACCTGTGTAGGCGGGGAGCTCTTCGTAGAAGGAGCGATCTTTCATAGTACGGAGGTCAGTGTACGTCTTTCACTTCTCTCAGAACAGGCGTTGGGAGAAGAAGCGTACGGATCGTTTCATGATAGAATGAGAGAGGTTACAAGAATTTATCCTCTATCTCTTGTTTTTTCATGTCTGTTCTTTCTCGTCGAGCGGCGCTCTTGCCTGCTCTTTCTCTCGTACTCGTTCTATTTGGTGGGGGTTGTAGCTCTCCATCAAGAAATGAAAAAGCCGTCCCAGAAGCTGCAACTACCGCTCCTTTGATGGAGAAGATGCAAAATCCACGTGTCATCGGTACCGCCCGTGATGCGCTTGCTTTCTACCAGAAGATCCGAGCTTCGTTTGATCAAACGACGCCAAATCTCTATCTCTCCTTGGTTCGGTATCAGGATCCAAAGGACCAAGACAAGCAGAATCTTATTGACGAGTGGCAGGATGCGAGTTGGCGTCAAGATGAAAGAGACTCGGCCTATCCTGATATCTCACAAAATGAGCTGGTTGGTTTTGCGATGAATGGGGATCAAGCAGCCTATCACTACGTTGTTCGGGGGTATGGAACTTCAAGGATAAACATCCAGTCTTTGTTGTTCGTGCGTGAGAACGGATTCTGGAAAGTAATTGCTGATGTAAACCAAGATTCAATCGCCGTGGAGACGACTCCGGAGAAGCAGCAGCAAGCATTCAGGGACTATACAGATACTTTTTTCCGAAGAAATGAATCGGCATGGGGCGTTTATCGCTACGCTGACGAGACGCATTTAACGCATCTTATATTAGGGGATGTGGATCTCCTCACGCTCGCGAGTGGAACCGTGGCAACACTTCCTTATCGGTCTACCTATCGCATGAGCCTTTCTGAAAAAGGGATCGAACAGATCGCGGGACATGTGAACATCAATACGGACGGATATGGATATGGGCTCAGTTTTGACTCGCCTGTGACTCAAACCGCTGAACAAACGTTTATAAAAAATCTGGATTTTCCAGAATCAACACGAGGAAAAGACATTACGATGGTTGTACGACTAACAGGGGAGAATGACTTCGATGTACGCGAAGTGCGAACCATTCTTTTCCGTTTTGGGAAATAAAATAAAACCAGTCAGCTGAATGAACCAAAAGAGCCTCTGAAGGAGAGGCTCTTTTGGGTTGTAATGATTGACTTTTCTAATAATGTAAGCCTAATCTTACGTACCATCAGGACACGATGGGTGTTCAATCAAGGAGCGTCCAAGGATGACCAGGGAAGAAGATCTTCCGCCGGAGTTCGATCTTCTGCGGAATGGCTATACCATGCGCGGGTGGGACTTCACCCGTGCACACGTCGCTGCAGCGATCCGGGATCACCGGATGCTGAACCCGGCCTTCGAGCTGGGAACGAACATCTGTCCGTGGAACTGTGGGTTCTGCTTCACGGAGGATCCTGACAACAGCGAGGGTGTGAAGCGCCGGCTGGTGGGAGAGATGGCGCTCGAAGAGCGCCTCCACCTTCTCAGCGAGGCGCGTCTGCTCGGCGCGGAGAGCGTCAACTTCATCGGTGCCGGTGAGCCGACGATCGACCCGTACTTCTGGGAGATCGTGGAACACATGGCAGTGCTCGGCATCACGCCGATCATCTACACGGAGGGAGCCCTCAAGCTGACGGATCGCCGCTTCGTGGATCGTCTCTACGAGGTCGGTGCGACGGTCGTGCTCAAGGTCAACTCGCTCCGGAACGAGGACTACCAGAACGCCATCGTCGCGGGTCCTGTGGGGAGGAAGCGGTCGCCTGGGAAGAACTACTTCCAGGAGCGAGCCGTGGCTCTACGGAATCTGATCGCGGCCGGCTTCAACCGCGATACGCCCACCCGTCTCGCCTTCGACACGATCGTCTGTGACGAGAACAGGGCGGAGATCGCCGATCTGCATCGCTACGGGCGACGCAACAACATCTTCATCCTGTTCGTGAACTATCTTCCCTCCGGGAGGAGTACGGACCCGCTGCATGGGGCTCTCACCCGCACGCAGCAATTCGCCCTCTTCGACGAGCTGCGGAGGATCGACGAGCAGGAGTTCAGTCTCGTGCATCGCGCACACTTCCCGTACGCCGGCGGGACACCCTGCACCATCCGCGGACTCGGGCTCTACGTGAAGATTCGCGGAGACGCCTTCGACTGCCCGGGGGAATCAGAGCGGCTCGGCAACATCCGGGAGACGTCGCTCGCGACCCTCTGGGAGCGACTTCGTCCCGTGACCGAAGGGTTCGATGGCGGCTGCCATCCGCGGGACCTCTTCTGGAGGGAACATCCGGAGATGCAGGGCAGCGATGCTCGACGACATCTCCCGATTCTTCCGTAGTCCGCTGGGACTTCATTGCGAGAACAATCACACACTTCCTCTGCGCACCCGCAGGGACAGCACGCATCCTCTCGCGAACCTGTCCCGGGTGCGTTGTCTGTTTTGTATACAAAAGAAAATACAAAAACACCTCCATCACTGGAAGTGTTCTTGTTGGAGGGGGTAGATCAAAATAATTGTGTGCTCAATTTGATCAATAAAAATCTGAATTCACTTAAGAACGACAACATGTCGTTAACAGATGAGGGGGCTAAAGAACTCACATTGTGAGTTCTTTTCGTTCCAAAATGGCTTAAATATTGACATTTTAATATTTTTCCTGTAAGAAAGTGCTGCTGGTTGCAATGGGCGTGTGCCCATCCACACAGGAGAAGCCGATGGACAGAGCATTTTTCGATCAGGGCTTCGCGGCCATTGCCGCGGCTATCGTGGGGCAGCGGCTGACGCTCCTCAACGGGACGGTTATCACGGTTCTCAAGGCCAAAGGGTTCGATCGCGCGAGCAACCTCAAGGGCTACACGGGCGTCGTAGGTCTCCCGTCGGGGTCAGTGCACCTGCACCCCTCGATGGGTCACACGCTCATCCTGATCGCGACCAAGGACGGGAGCGAGCCGGGTGGCTGCGTCCTCGTCCAGGCGGCGCGTATCGACGGGAAGGTGGTGGACGGTCCCGGTAAAGTCTCCAAGGCGTTGGGGCTCGTCTATGCGAAGGATCCGACGCAGCGGACGATTGCGATCGCCAAGCCGACCGACAGCGGCCTTGTCTGCGAGAAGATCACGGCGTAGACGTAGCAGGTTTCTGTGAAGCGTGAACAATTCAAGGAAGGAGGTGCTAACACCCTCGCAGAAACCACGACGCCCCTCGTCTAGCTGGTTTTAGCGGGGGTGATGTCGTATTTGTAGGAAAGTCTGTTGTACGGAGCGTACGCTTGCTATCATTTTGGTATCTATGAAGTTCTTTGAGATGTTGTTTGGTCAAAAACAAAATGCAGTAGATCCTATCTTAGAGGCGAAAGGTCAGAATATCGCTAATATAGATTCTGGGGAGGCTGATCAAGGCGGGCTCATCGAAATAAGGAAGCCACCCTTAGGATGGAAGTCTCCGGAATCTTTAAGAATTAAAATGGGAAAAAGAGTTACGACTGTTTCTGTAACGGCTGAAAAATATCGACAAGATCATCCAGAGTGGTTTGCGAAGCACTGGTCTACCAGACTTAAAACTGAGATAGAGTACTATCATCCTGACTTAATAAAGAAGATAGAAGAGGATTTAGATATAAAATCAAAAAACGAAAAACTTGAGACCGCTGTTTACCCACCGCAGAATTGGAAAACAGCAATAGCACTCAAGAGTGCTTTTAAGAATGGTGCGAATGCTATTACGAGAGCGGCTGAAAAGTATCGATCTGATCACCCAGAATGGTTCGGTCTGTACTGGTCTACTATTAAATCTGAAAATGTAGAATATTATGCTCCTGAATTAATTGCTAAACTGGAAATAGATCTTGGAGTAAAAGAAAAGCTTTTAGTACATGAGAGACTTGGGAGTGCTCCAAAAGAATGGAGAACAGACCACTCATTAGCTAACTCATGGGGGCATCACCACGAAACCGTCGCTGCAGCTGCCGAGAAGTATAAAGAGAGTCACCCCGAGTGGTTTAAGGAATATGCATCTCCACGTTCAAATGCAGGAATGATTCACTATCATCCAGACCTAGTTGTTCAGCTTGGGGCGGATTTAAAGGTTTCAGATAAGATCTTGCTTCGCAAAGATGCTGAAAAACCCCCAAATGGGTGGAGAACGCCCAAAGCACTGCAAGCCCCTTGGTTTAAAAAGAAAAAAGATATATTAGCTGCGGCTGATAAGTATAGAGAAGATCATCCAGAGTGGTTTCATATTTACTGGTCAGGTCAGTTGGGGGATAGTACAGAGTTTCTTCACCCAGATTTGATTAACAAGTTGAAAATTGATTTAGGAATTGAGGAAATAATAAAAACACGTGAGCTAGCAACAAAGGCTCCGAAAGGGTGGAGAACGGAAGGCGCTATTGCCGCAGACTGGGTTTTGGGCACTTCTACCATTTCCAATGCGACAGAGAAATACCGTGCAGATCATCCGGAATGGTTTGGTCAGTACTGGTCTACTGTACTTAAATCAAATACAGAACACTATCATCCGGATCTCATCAAAAATTTGGAAGAAGACTTAAAAATTAAGGAGAAATTTTCAAGAGAGGATATCGGTAAGCTTGCGCCTGTGGGTTGGAGGACACCAGAGTGGTTATTTGGCCAGCATAATACGCACAGAGATTTCTTCACTAAATTGGCGAATCCTCATCGTGAAGGTCATCCAGAATGGTTTGATGTCTATCAAGTAAAAAAATTTGGTCCTTTGGTCGAACACTATCATCCTACATTGGTAAAACTGCTTGAAAATAGTCCTGAGTTGATTGCAAGGCTTACTGAGCGCGAAGCATCAGGAAAAGCTCCGGAAGATTGGAAAACAGCTAGTGCGATTACAGCTCAATGGAAGGGTATTAGCAAGCCCTCTGTTATTGCTGCGACGGCTGAGAAATACCGGGAAGACCACCCAGAATGGTTCGGAAGTTATTGGTCAAAAAGACTAGGAAGTCGAACGGAATACTTTCATCCAGAACTCATAGGTCGGATAGAGAAGGATTTAGATATGGAAAAGAGAAAAGCAAAAAAAGAATCTGCACCTGTCGCACCGGTCGGTTGGCGAACGCCTAAGGCGATAGCAGCTGAATGGCATGGGTTTGATGGCACAGTTTCTAAAATTGGAGAGAAGTATAGAGCCGATCATCCCGAATGGTTTAAAATGTACTGGTCTTTCTTTTTAGCAACTGAAACTGAGCATTATCATCCTGATTTGATAGAAAGAGTAAAAGAAGATTACAACGAATATAAAGCCCAAAGAGATGGAAAAAAAATCGAATCTCGAACTCAAGAGGAGCTCAAGCTCTTTCTAAAAGAGATATCTGAGAATATTTCAGAGCTGTCTAAAAACTTCCGTGAGCTCATTAAGGTGTTTGGATCGTCTCGTTGTGTAGATGTACTTTTTCAGTTTCGTCCGGAATATAAAGTCTTAAAACATGATTACGTTAAGGGCCTAATTTCGGAGTACCTTGGAGATTGTCTGAATATTAGCTGTGGAGTTCCGCCAGATAGAAAAAATATCTTACTGGTTGTCGAACAGCTTTCTAACCCAGATCTTCGAGAAGGCTTGTATGAGGCAATAAAGGACGATTGTTATCATTATTTACTCAATCAACAGAGGGCTGATCCATTAAAGGATCGTTTAGGGGCAACAGCTGAGTATAAGAATCATTTACGATCGCGATCGGGTGCCACTGATAATGTCGTATTTAATGAGATCGTTGATCGAGTTATCAAATACTATACCGATCTTTGGAAAAGCTACGACAAACCCCCTCAATTCGTCGATGCTCTTAAAGCTGGCCGTGAGTTCCCAGATATCAACCAACGCATCAATATCAAGGAATTAGAAGATAAGAAGCGCTTGGTAATTGCTGATGAAATGGGTGTTGGAAAAAGTGCTTCGGTCATCATGGCTAAAGAGCATCTGGGTCTTAAGTGCGCTTTGGTTGTTGTTCCGAGTAACGTTGTGCAAACTTGGAAGAATTATCTCTCAGATGTGAAGGAAGGGGGCTATTTTAAGCCAGGTCAGGCGCCAAAGATACTGGTTGTTGAGAGCGTCGAACAGCTTCAAGGTGTACAGGAAGCTGGCTATGATTATGTGCTTATTTCCCACGAGCGATTAACGGATCGATATGCGGATGGCCTACTTGAGATTCCGTATGACATGTTGATCGTTGATGAGTATCATAAGTTGAAATCGCTGAAAGGCGTACGTTCTGAGAAGTTGTTGCGACTTGCTCAGAAGATAGATAAACAAGAGCCGAAGGAGGGTGAGGCTGCTAGTGAAGAGTCTGAGAAGTACCTCGCTCTGCTTTCGGGAACACCAGTTCCAAACAAGGTTCAGGATATTGCAATTTCGTTGAAGCTTCTGTATCCGGAACGCTTTGGAAAGACAGATGATTCTCAGTTGGTGCTACAAATCCTCAAGGGAGACGTCTTGAATCTTCGCAGCCTTCTTCTTCCACGTCTTCAAATGAAGAGTTTGCGCGATGCGGTTGAAATGCCGCCACTTACGGAAGAACTGATTGAAATTGAAGCAGGGGAACTTGAGAAAGAGATCTACGGAGTATTCTTAGAAGATGATGAGCTAGCGTCCACTGAGAAGCTTAGTCTGCTGCGCCAATTTACGCTTTCTCCGTGGACAACTGAGTCTACGCCAGGTTTTAAGGGGGCGAAAATTGAGCGTGTGGGAGAAGATATTCGAAATGCGTTTGAAACAAAAAATCGTGTATTACTGTTCGTTGATGACTTCGTCGAAAACGTCATTCGTGGCGAGCATACGATCATGCAGGAGTTTAACCTCCCTCCGGATGTTGTCGTTAGAGTTGTGCATGGCGGCATTAGTACGGAGGAAAGAAATGCTATCCAAGCAGAGTTCCAGGATCGTACGAATCCTCAAAAGATCTTCTTGATCGTCAGTGGTCAAACGGCTGATGTTGGTGTCGATTATTCGGCTGCTGAGGAGGTGTTCCACTATAACGAGCCATGGACCAAGTATCGAAAGCTCCAAGAGCTTGGAAGAGCGTATAGACCGGGATTAGCCCAACCCCTACATGCTCGAACCTATATCACGAAGGGTACGATCGAAGAGGGGATGTATGAATACATTCTTCAGAAGTACCGTGCCGTTGAAAAGCTTGTACGAGGTATCCCTCTTAGCCAGCTTGAGCAGCAGCTCCTCCAGGAAGATGAGAAGCGTGATGATTCAGGTTTGGAAGTAAATGCGGATTTAGCAGCTTACTACTTCTCTAATTGGGACCGCATGATGCAGTTCTTTGGGCATACCAAGGAACTTGGAGAAGAGAACTTCCGTAGCTTCGTTGAGACTCATGGGAAAGAATATGCGAGAGGCTATAGCGAATTAGGCGTCAGAAGCTACCAGGCGAATGCCAACCGTGTTTCTGGTACAGTGATGCACCAAATGATCCGAGGAGGCCGCCCGCAGCTAGAGGAGATCAAGATATTGGATGTGGCTTCTGGTCCAGAGATGCTGAAGCGACACATCGATGAGCGCTATCAGGATAAGATCACGAGCGTAGATATCAACCCTTATCACTTTATGGAGGGTGAATCAGAGCAGCGTGTTGTTGGGAGTTGGACGGCATTACCGTTTGAGGCTCGCAGCTTCAACTACGTGAACTTATCACTCGCTATCGACCAGGCTAGTTTCATTCCAAGTAAAGGAAAAACCGAGCGTATAGAAGTTTTGAAAGAATTGAATAGAGTATTAAAAGTTGGTGGAAAAGCCGTCATGAGTATGATCTACAGCGTAGATTTCAAAGATAACGCTGGTTTCCACTCCGCGTTGTCCAAGTTGGGTTTCAAAGCGGTAGATGAGTTCTGCGGTGAAGTCTCTTCGGGTACTCGCTATAATTCGCGCTTAATCGTTCTAGAGAAGATGGATGATGTTGAGATCGAATCGGAGGAGAAGGTAGCGGGAGAAGATCTGCTGGCATTGTTAGACGTAAAAGAGCGTGAAGGGATGAAGCTCGTCCAAAAAGAGGCGAAGATACGAGATACACGTAAGGTTCTAACATCCTTTGAGATCAATGGAAGAAAAGAGAAAATCCAACTAAACGAACTAGATAGATTGGTTTTAGCTGAAGAAGAGGACATTGTTGTACAAGGTGAGAATTTGAAGAAGCTCTATACTCGAATCGAAGCGATTCCTCCGAAGCTGATTCTTGAAAATGGATTTGTCCGAATTAAAGTGGGGGATAAGTATGTTCTGTTTAAGAAGCTAAAGCGTGCTTCGGGCGTAGTGGTGATCAAATAAAGACTGCAAGATAAACAAAAACACCTCCATCGCTGGAAGTGTTCTTGTTGGAGCGGGTAGGGGGAGTCGAACCCCCATCTCTACCTTGGCAAGGTAGCATAATAGCCGCTATACGATACCCGCTTGGGCGCTATTTACGCGCCCAGGATAGTACCAGGGGCTGTCGGGCCTTGCAAGGCCGTTTAGGCCGCCACCGGAATTGTGTCGTTTGGAGCCAACTTTCCTGCTTTCCGCTTCTCGAGCCAACGGCGAATCCCTTCGATCGCACCGATACTGCCCACAGCGATGCCGATCGCATTCCAAGGGAGCTTGGTATTGCTTGGACTGCTACCGGCCGTCTGGGCGCTTGGTTCAGGGTGTCTGACGATCACAATATCCGAAGCCTTGGCGGGTTGGATCTTCCAGGTGCCGTTGCGGCCATCGAAGATGCCGCTGACTTCGATCGTGTCACCAGGTTTTACGCGTTGAGCGCGGTAACCAAGGATGGCTTTGATCGGGATACTGACTTCACCGATCTGTGCTTCGAGGGTGATGACGGTAGAACGGCTGTCCGTCACCGTGCCTTCGAGGCGAGTGAAGCTCCACTGATCTTCGAGGCCGGGAGCGTTCCAATCGACGATGCGGGGAGTGGAAGTCGTAGGAGGAGAGACCGACTTCCAGGTATCACCCGTCTCCATCTGGAGCTGGACGCCTTCATCGTTTGCGAATAAGAGACCAGTGATCTCGATCGTGTCGCCGAGTGCGGGGCTTGGGAGTTGTGTCGTGGTCTTCACGAGCAGCCCACGACCATCTGGGGCCAAAAGAACGAATTTTTGTTTGCCGAAGACGCCAGCTGTGGAGCCAACGAGGCCTTGCAGGCGTACGCGGACCTTGGGCGCGAGTTGTTCGGCGGGAGTCTGCTCGAAATGAGTCACGATAGTAGGGATAACAAGTGATTTCTTGGTCGACGCTTTCTTCGTCGTTGTCTTAGCCGTCGACTTCTTAGTAGGTGCCTTCGTTGTGGCTTTTACCGCTGTCTTTTTCTCAGCCGTTTTCTTCGTGCTCGTCGCTGAGGACTTTGTTGGCGCCTTCTTCGCTGCTGTAGCTAAGCTTTTAACTTCACCTGTGCTTGGAGGCGGAGTCGTGGTCTTTGCTTTAGCTGTTGATGATGTTGCTTTCGGGACAGCAGTCTTCTTAGGTGCTGCTACTTTCGTCGTTGCTGCTGGAATGGGTACCGCAGCTTCGAGAACGTTTGCCGCTGCCTTCGTTGGACGTTGGGTCAGCTGCCAGCTGGTTGAGACATCATCTCTGATCCAGCTTGTGCCTTTAGGACTATTTCCATATTTCACTTCTTGCGCGATGGTTCCATCCGCTCGTTTCAAACGAACGGTCGCACCGGCATTTTTCAGCTTCGCCGTTTTCCAAGCGGGGGCAATGTAATTGCCTTGGGGGATCAGGGCTTGGAGCGCGGCGGTCGTAAAGGTGTAGATGACTTTGCTATCCGCTTCGAGTTTCCAGTTCAAGTAGCGAAGCGGGCTGGCGTTGTCGGGTAAGCGGAGCTCGATCCATTCCTCGCCATTCGTCGGTGCCGCTGCGAGGATTTCTGTAATAATGGGATCGAACGAGGCGGAATCGGTCGGTACTACCGGAGAAACAATCGGTTGAGTGACGACCGGTGCCGGAACAATAGGGGTTGGTTCACTCACTAGGACAGGATTCGTTGTTGTAGACGTAACTTGTTCAATTGTACTCGTGACAGCAGTGCTCGTTGCTACAGCGGTAGTTGAAGTTGGAGTGGCGACGGTTGTAGTCGCTGTGCTGTCATCGACCGTGACAACTTCAGAGCTACTCGTGGCAACAGGATTCTCGGGAAGATCGGGAGTTTGCGGTATCTCTGCTGCAGGTTCAGTGCTTGTTGGGGAGAGAGGGGTTTCATACGAAAGGGGAACATCGGACAATTCTTCGAGCAGATCTTCGAGCGTGACACCGTAGAGCGCCGCCTCATCTGGATCGAGAAGGGGGACATCTTCATCGAAGATGGGCTCTTCAGTTACTACAGGAGAGGATGTGGGTGTTTCGGGTATAACAACGGGATTAGACGGTGGCTGAACCACAGGAGAAGGTACGAGAGGGAAGGTGACGGGCTGACATTCATCGCACATGCCAGGTGTTCCCAGGTCAGGTGAAACAAGATCGAACGTGCTCGTTGCCGATCTCCAGGCCCAGCCGGTGCTGGAAGCGGTGCGAATCATGCTGGTATTCACAGGTGTCGAAGCGCCAGCGGGTGGTTTCGCTCCTGTTCCGGCGCTGTCTTTGAGCGTTCCTTGCGGATCGCGCAACTCGAGCAGGAGATGATCGTTCGAGAGTGAGAGGCTACTTGTCGCCATCCCAACCGTCTTTGTCGTCAGAACGGTCTTGTCAGAACTCGCTGGATAATTCGCAATCAAGAATGTTTGCTGAGGAAGCAAGGTATCCGTCGCGGAAAAGAACAAGGGTTTCTCACTCGCGCCGACCAATGACCAACCGGCTAGCGAGACCGGTTCGGTGCCGGTGTTCCAGAGCTCGAGCCATTCATCCGCCGTAGAACGGGATGAGCCAGACCATTGCACTTCGCCGATGAGAATCGATGATGGTGGTTCTGCCGCCGAAGCGGTGTGAAGAGGAAAAGACAGAGAAGTGAGTAAGGTACACCAAACCAGGAGAGACGAGAGAAAAACTCGTCCCCGTGATGTGGGGTGAAGCATGTTGTGGGGCAACTGATCCGCCGACGGATCGGGCGAAGCGTCGTTGTTCTCAGGCCTCCTTATCCATCATGGCACGCGATTTCTGAACGCTGTGGAAAGGCTGTCGATGAAGGATGAAAGTGATGTACAGCCTAATCTGGATGTTAAAAATACACGTAACAGTTGAAATGAATTGTCTGCTCAGTGTTTCATTCGGAAAAGGTGGAGCGGTTTACTAAACGCCTTACAGTTTCTTTGGAAGGAGGTGAGGCGTTTGAATGGTCATTTTTCTTTTCATTCATTCAAAAAGAAATCCACAGTAAAGACGTATGCTTGTGGATAAGCACGAAAATAATGGAATAAAGGGCACCTTGACGGTGTTCTGTTTCTGTTCTAATTTTGTTCTATATGGCGAACCCAGTCACACCGAAGCAGAAAGAGGTTCTGGACTTCATCGTTCAGTACATCCACGATCGTGGCTTCGCGCCTTCGTATCGTGAAATCGCGACCGGTCTTGAGCTTGCCTCACCTTCGACCGTGCACGTACACGTTCAAGCGCTGCGTCAGCGTGGGTATCTGCGGGATTCGGATGGAGATTCAGGGAACCGCGAACTTGAACCGACTGATCAAGCAGTGCGCTGGGGGCGAAGCGTGGTTCTGCCGCTGGTCGGACTCATTACCGCCGGTCAGCCGATTGAAGCGATTGAGGGCGGACGTGAGACGTTAGCGGTACCGGCTGAACTGGCGGCTGATCCCTCAAACAGCTACATCCTCAAAGTGAAAGGGGAGTCGATGATCGAGGAGGGGATCTTGGATGGAGACTACGTAGTGGTTGAACGGAATCCTTCGCCGCGCAATGGAGATGTCGTCGTCGCGCTGCTCGATAATGCCTATGCCACACTGAAGAAGTTCTACCGAGAACGTGGTCGCATCCGACTCCAGCCAGCCAACAAAACGATGAAACCGATTTTCTGCTATGACCCGTTGATTCAAGGAGTGGTGAAAGGTGTGATTCGTTCATTTAGTCATTAAACTCAATCGTTGTACTTCTTACTCTCCCGAGCTCAGCCCGGACTCGTCTTTTTGTACCCTCGTTTATTTCTTCCTCTATGATCTATCGAAAAGTGCAGGCCCCGATTGATGTGATGATGTGTTTTCGAGATGGTCATCCAGAACCGATGGTCTTCAAGTGGAATGATCGGTTTCATCAGATCAAGAAAGTGCTCTTTATGCACGCCGAACGAGTCGGGCAGCGTCGAGTCTACTTTTTCTCGGTGACAGATGGGTCTCAAGCCTTCCGATTGCGTTTTTGTACCGAGTCGCTGAACTGGTCCTTGGAAGAGGTCTGTCGGATCGAACGTACCCCCAGTCCCATTTTGGAACCGGTTTTGGCTTAAAACAAAGCATTGTGCGGATGGTCGGGGTGACAGGACTTGAACCTGCGGCCTCCTGCTCCCAAAGCAGGCGCTCTAGCCAACTGAGCTACGCCCCGACCTTCAGCACAATGTGCGAGGATAGTAGCGGGAAATGCAGAACTTGCCAAGTTCTTGGTCGAGAGCGGTTATCCTCATTCCACGCTCCTTTTGAAACGGTGTTAAAAATGATACAATCCGAGCGATTGAAGAGGTTCTTTGTTTCTTCGATCGATTGATGATCCTTCGGGACATTTCATGCGAGATTCTACCTTCAGAGCGGGGGAGGAACCGGACGCATTCGCTGGAGATGAACAAGCATTCTTGAACGAATTGTTGTCTCAAGTGGGTGGGCCGGTTCCCGCACAGCCAGGTAAACGTCGAACGAGGCGAAAACTTCGACGGAGTGGTTCGCGTACCCAGAGCGTTGAAGTCGCATCGTCGATCGAACCATCTCTCATAGCGCAAGAACAAGAAGCAGCCCCGATTCGCTTGCGTGTTACACAGAAAGGACCGGTCCGCATTCCTATTCAGCGTCGTCCTCATACGCAGAGTCCATTCGTGGTCAGCGTTCAAGGCTTGGTCCAGCCGATCGAGGAAGAGACGCGTGCTCCGCGTGAACGGTCTATTCACGAATGGAACATGCCGGCGGGAGTGGCGGTATCTTCTGATGTGTTATTGGCAGCGGCGATTGATTTGCATATTCCGCACGTCGATCCCTTCATTTTTCATCAGCAGTTTACGCCAGGTGACGCCGATGTCGCGCATGCGCAAGTATACGGCTTTTGGGTACGGTTGCAGGCTCCATTCTTGCGGTGGGAAGTTCAGCGAGCCGAACGGCGTGCAAATGAACCGGTTCGGGTAAAGATCGTTCGTCAGGTTGAACCGAATGAAGAAATTCTTCCGACGGATTTTACCGAACAGTGGACCCAGAATGAGATCAAGAAAGGGGAGTCGCTGAGTTATCGTTTAGCACTTCTTCGTCATCGTCTGTCTTCACTTTTCTCGCGTGAAACGGAGCGAGCTGAAGACTTCGTCAATGAATTCGAAGAAAAGGAGCAGACCTTGATTACGCAAACCGAACAAGCCTGGGGTGTACCGGTGCTTGTGCCGCGTTTGGACTTTGTGAAGATTTTCGGAGGCTTGGCTGCCTTGCTTTTGGTCGCGAGTTTGCCTGCCGGTGCCGTTTCATTGTCACGTTCGTTTAAAGGGACCATCGATGAGAGCTTAAGCCAGAGTCGCTCAGCCGTGGCGGAAGTTGCTAAGGTTGCGGATTCGTCGAATCCAATCGCTACAGCGCCATCGGCGTTAGCGGCGGCCTCAGAGCGCTTTCGGGTAGCAGAAGATGGGCTACGTCAGGTCAACGGTCTGACGAGTTTGATCGTGAGCTCATTGCCTCAGACACGTGACGCTTACCGGAGTAGTGTTGCTTTGCTTGATGCCGGAACGCAGGCGACAAAAGCCGGTCGTTTGGTAACGGAGGGTGTGCAAGAGGCATTGTCGATGCAGGTACGCTATCCAATCGAACGTATCACGACCCTACAGACCTACATCGATGCAGCGATTCCAACATTGCAGAAGGCGAGACAGCGTATGACGGAAGTGAAGGATGAGGTATTGCCAACCGCAGAACGCGATCGTGTAGCACAGGCGCGAACCGCGATCGAAGGTGGATCGCAAGCGCTAGAAGATATCTCCTCAACCCTTCGCTTCGCACGTTTATTGATGGGTGAATCACGCGAACAAACCTATTTGTTGGTGTTCCAGAACCAGGCCGAACTGCGTCCATCCGGTGGGTTCATGGGTTCGGTAGCCGAACTCATGATCGATCGGGGAAATATCGATCAAGTGTTCGTACCAGGGGGTGGTCCGTACGACCTTCGCAGCCAGTTAAAGAGTCGCGTAGTAGCTCCGCAGCCACTTCACCTCGTAAATCCGCGTTGGGAGTTCCAGGATGCAAACTGGTTCCCGGATTTTGCTGCAACCGCGCAAAAGATTGGTTGGTTTTGGAGTGATGGTGGGCAATCGACATTGGATGGCGTGATTTCGGTCAACGCATCCTTACTGGAACCGCTCCTGCGCTTCACTGGTCCGGTAACGCTACCAGAGTACGGAAAGACCTTCACAGCGGATACGATCCAGTTTGAACTTCAGAAGTCGGTAGAACTTGAGTACGATAAAGATGAAAACAAGCCGAAAAAGATCATCGGTGATCTGTTCCCGGTCTTGCTTGAGCGTTTGCAGAAGGCACCGCCGGAGGACATGTTGAAGTTAGTCTCTATTTTGGATGAAGCGCTGCGTAAGAAAGACGTACAAATGTGGTTCCGTGATCCGCTGCTGCAGGCCTATGGAGAGCAGTTCGGTTGGGCTGGCCGAATCAAGCCAACGACTGGGGACGCGCTCAGTGTGATCGAGGCGAACATTGGTGGGCAGAAGACAGACGCGGTAATTCGCGAAGATGTGGATCAGCAGGTTCAGATTTTGCCGGATGGACATATCGAAACGACCGTGACGCTTGATCGCACGCATGATGGAAAGCAAGGCGAGCTCTTCCGTGGGGCGAATAACGTTGAATACGTGCGTTTGTATGTTCCATTGGGATCCGAATTGCTGTCGGTTGAAGGGGTGCGTCCGCCAACAACTACGGCGTATAAAGGCACCTTGCCGGAAGATCTCCCGGATAAAGATCTCGAGAACTACGTGAATTTGGCGCAAGTTGGTCCAGGTGGAACCGATATTACTCAGGAATTCGGTCGTACGGCCTTTGGCGTCTGGGTTCAGCTACGACCAGGTGAGACTTCACGGACAACTTTCCGGTATCGTCTACCATTCACTGTTCAAGAATTGTCTGAACGCGCCATGACGAACGAGAGCGGTACGGCTTCTGGAAGTGGGGGAGCGTATACGCTCTACCTAACGAGTCAATCAGGAAAAACCGACCGTCACTTCAATCTTCAGGTGAAGTATCCAGAGACCTGGAACATCCGCTGGTCAAATCGCGCGGATCTGGCACAAAAAACGGGTTCATTCAGTTGGGCGGGTCCATTAGCCCAAGACGAAGTGTTTGCGCTGTCCTTTTCGCTCCCTGCTTCCTATGAACAAACCGGCATCCGACAAGAAGGTCAATAAAGCGCCGGGGTCTCGCAAGAAGGCGGTGGCGAAGCCATCAACCTACGAGTTGGTTGAGTTTGAAACGCTCGAAGAAGGCGAGGGCCGAAAAAAAGAGTCGGTCGAAGATCGATTGTCGAGTATTTACCGAGATGATCAGGGGGAGTTGCCAGATTTCAATCAATTCGATCGTAAGCGTCAGTTTTGGTGGCTCCGTACAACCGTTTGGGCGGTGGCATTGGTGTGTCTCGTGAGTGTTGTCGCTTGGGTCGGATTCATCGCCTGGCGTCCCTGGCGGGCGGATGGACCACCAGCGATCGCTCTTCGGATCGAGGCTCCGACGGAGATTAGCCCAGGCAAAGAGGAATCGATTCTGATTCATTGGGAGAACACGGATATGCGTCCGGTGCGTGAAGCGGATATTCGGGTGTTTCTGCCGACGGATTTCGTTCTTCAGAAGTCAGATCCAGTTCCAACAAGTGCGTCCTCGACTGATTGGTCATTAGGGCTCCTTCCGCCGCAGCAAAAAGGAGTGATCACGCTCCGAGGTGTTTTTTACGGCGCAACCGATCGTCAGGCGACGATTCAGGCCCTTGCTACCTATAAACATGATTCGATCGACCGCGAACGTCAATTGGCGGAAACGGTAAAACTGGCCTACGTCACGTCGACGGTTGATGGAACGCTCGCGGTCCCTGAGCGCATGTTGCCGGGTGATCAGGTAACGCTTCGCTATCAAGTCACGAACCGCTCAGATCAAGTTCTTGGACCACTGATCGCTCGTTTTACCTTGCCAGACGGTTTCGTTGTCTCGGCGTCGTCTTCGCCGGGATTCAATCAAGATGGTCAGCTGATCGCATTTCCGATCGCGAAGTTGCCATCGGGTTCAGTCACGACCCTTCAGGTGAGTGGTGCGATGCTGGCCGGACATCCGGGTGATGCGCTCATTCAGGCGGCAGTCGGTCGCGCGGATGTGCGTGGAGCGTTTGTATCCTTAGCCCAATCTGAAGCGCGTTCGGTCGTGCTGGCGGGGGATTTGGCGCTGCGGCTCATCGTGAACGGCAGTCCAACCGAAACACCGATCGACCCAGGTGCACCGCTTCGTATTACCCTTGGCTACGAAAATACTAGTGGAGAAGAGTTGAAAGGGGTGAGTCTCACGCTTTCAACCGAGTCATCCATTAATGGAAAGCGTCAGACGGGTACCGCAGGTTTGATTAACTGGAGCGCGCTCCAGGATGTGCAACGCGCGGCGTCGAGTACAAAGGGGCAGACGCAGACCTTGAAGCTATCATCTGCGCAATTACCTAGTCTCGGGACGGTTGCGGCCGGCGCGAAAGGCTCATTCGATTGGATTTTACCCCTGAACTCGGCTCCGACGGGGACGAAGGATGGCGTTATTCAGATTGTCGCTTCGGCGCGTGTTGAACGCGTCGGCGCAACATCAGGGACGCGTGACGTCCGACTCACTCCGTTGAACTTGAAGTACAAATCGGATGCGGATATTCGTGCGTTCGCGCAGTACGCAACCGAAGAAGGAGCGCCGATCGGTTTTGGACCGTTACCGCCAGAAGTAGGGAAGACCACGGGGTATCGTGTTGTTTGGCGCCTTACGAAGAAAGTGCATGAGCTCGGTACAGTGACGGTACGTGCCAAGCTGCCGGCGATTGTGACCTGGATCAAGTCGGCTGATGTTGGTCGTGGCATCATCGCCTACGACGAGAAGACACGTGAAGTCCGTTGGACGATTCCGTTCGTACCACTCGATACCTCGCTGGTCTCCGCTTCATTCGATCTTCAACTAACACCTGAGCGCGCAGATGCCGGGCGCTTCGCGCCACTCTTGGGTGAGACAACGTTTGAAGCTCAGGATAAACAGCTAAATGCCCCGATATTGCGAGTAAAACCGGCGCTCACCACCGATCTAACCGATGATTCACTTGCGACCGGACATGGAGTTGTAAAGTAATATCCACTGTGGATATCAAATCTGTGCTATGATAGCGAATGTTCTTTCTCTTTTTGTATGCCTATCCGCGGAAGTCGTCGCCCTAACGTAGTGCCCATCACTGCTCCTTCGTTTTCAACACCCCCACGTTCGTATTTGTATCGCAAAATTGCCTTTGGTTTTATTGGTCTCACCGTGATTTTGGTCGGGGCCATTCTTTGGCTCTCATCCGTGAAAGCGGAGATTGTGGTTCAAGTGAAAAAAGATCCCGTGAACATCGATACGGTGGTTGAACTCGCAAAAACACCAAAAGCAGGCCAGCTGATGGGGCGTGTAGCCCAGGGGACATTTGAAAACCGCAAAGAGTTCCCGATTCGAGCGGCAGGTGGGGATACGAGTTCGACACCGGTGACATTGATTCCATCTTCAACGTCTGTCGTGACAACCGCAACCGCGACGCCGGTCATTCCTCCAAATGCGGTCGCGCGTGGAACCGTAAAAATCATCAATAACTATTCCCGTGCCCAGCCACTCGTTCGTACGACACGTCTGCTCACGGCCGATGGCAAGCTTTATCGCATCGACAAGGCGGTGAACGTTCCAGCTGGTGGTTCGGTCGAAGTGGCGATCTACGCCGACAAACCAGGTCCCGCCTTCGAAATTGGTCCAACCAAGTTCACCATTCCAGGCTTGTTCGTTGATCTCCAGGCTTCGATCTATGCCGAATCCAGCAGCAGCTTCAAGCTTGAAACGGTTACTCCAACTGCGCCCCGCACAACCACGTCCACGACCCCTCCAAAAACAACGACTCCAACTCGAACAGGTGCACTGACACCAACCCAAGAAGAGACGGATACTGCTGAACGTCAGGCGATCGATGAGACCTTAGAGCGAGCAAAGCGTCAGTTGGCTTCTGAAGTAACTGAATCCGCCTCATTGGAAGGAGTCTACTTCACCAAAGTTCGCAAAGAGATTTTGCCAGGTTCGACGCCACAATCGTTCGTCGTCTTCATCCAGGCGGACGTGACGGCGGTCTACTATCCAAAGGATGACATGTTGGTCTTGGTTCGCAGCAAGTTACGTGAGAAGGTCCCAGCCGATCGTGAAATCGTTCCGTTCGACGGCAAGTCCATCCGCTATCAGATCGAATCAGTTGATCCACGCGCTGAAACAGCTACCGTCCGTGTTCAGACCGATGCAACGTCTCGTCTCACGCCAACCAGTGATGCCCTGAAGAAAGAAAATATGGTTGGAAAGTCCAAACAAGAACTGATCGACACGCTTGAACACGTTGATGGCGTTGAATCCGTTGAGATCACAACCTCCCCAGGTTGGCTCCGCAAGATCCCAAGCATGCAGGAACGCATCGACTTGAAAGTGGAATAAGCAGGAAAAACAAAACCTCCGGTTAACCGGAGGTTTTTGTTATTCGATGTTCTGTTTAGAGGGCGATCGAACCGCCGTCGATTTTGACGCCTGGACCCATCGTCGAAGTGACGGTCATCGACTTGATGAACACACCCTTTGAAGAAGCTGGCTTGGCTTTGCGGATTGCGTCGACCAACATCGTGAGGTTCGCGAGCAAGGCGTTCACATCCATCGAAGCCTTTCCGATCGCCTGGTGAATGTTGCCGGTCGTATCGTTCTTGAACGAGACCTTACCCTTCTTGATTTCTTCGACCATCTTTTTGACGTTCGTACCAACCGTATCGGTCTTTGGGTTTGGCATGAGACCAGCAGGACCAAGGATCTTCGCAAGCTTGGCGAGCTTAGGCATCATGTCTGGCGTTGCAACCGTGATGTCACAGTCGATTTTGCCGTTCTTTACGATTTCAGCGATCAATTCTTCGCCACCGACCTGGTCGGCACCGGCATCTTTCGCTTCTTTTTCACGGTCTGCTGGAACGAAGGCGACAACCTTCTTCGACTTTCCGATCGAGTGAGGGAAGACGAAGGTGGCACGAACCTGCTGATCACCCTTTTTGACGTCGATCCCGAGGTTCAAGTGGATTTCAACGCTCGAATCGAACTTGGTGTTCGAGGTCTTTTTGACGAGCTCAAGGGCTTCCTGAGCGCTGTAAAGCTTCTTTTTATCAACCATCTGAGCGAGCGCAGCGTAGCGCTTGCCGTGTGTCACGTTAGCCATACGGAGAAGTGGTCAAACCTCCGTGGTAGCGGAGTCCCACAATCTAAAGATTTAATGGGCCAAGATTAGCTGTTTAAGCGAAAAATGTCAAAAGTTGACCGTCCATCGGGTCTCCGGTCTAATAGCCCCAACTTGGACGGATGGTTCGTCTGAGGGATGCTCATGATGGAAGTGAGCGAGGAGGTTGGGGTGATGGCGCTCAGTCAAAACATGCGATCGCGGTTCAAGACCGCTGGGAAGGGGATTCCGCCTCTGCTGGCGTGCTTGTATCTTCTCCCGTCATTGGCCTGGCAGCTCTTCGGCGTCATCCCAGTGATCTTGGGAGCGTACGAGTTGTCGCGGATGATCTGGGATCATGAGACGGAACTTTCTTCCAGGCATCTCCCGATGGTCGGTCTGTCGCTCGCCGTCTTCGGCGCGACGATCTACGGTTTCAGCTCTGCAAGCGGTCTCGGGCTTCCCCTGCAGGGGCTCCTCGGGATGCCGATCTTCCTCGTGGCTACGCTGCTGGTCTGCTGTTTGGCGGATCCTCAGAGTGTGACGCATGATCGTCTTCGGGCGTTTGGCTGGCTCTTCGGCCCGCTCTACGTAGGCGGTCTCATGGCGTTTCTCTTCCTCCTGCGAAACTTCGGTTCTGCGGGAGCGGGGGCAGCGCTGACGCTGCTCGCGTTGTCTTCCGCCTGGGCGAGCGATGCGATGGCGATGCTCTTCGGTAGCAAGTTGGGCGGAGCGAAGCTCTACCCGGCCGTCTCGCCGAGCAAGACCTGGTGGGGTGCTTTCGGTGGCTTGGTCGGATCCGCGCTGGGAGCGCTCGCGCTCTACTGTGCGCTCCATTTGATCTCGCTCACCGGTTTTCATTGCCCGGTGTGGTCGTTCTGGCAGGGGATCGGGTTCGCGCTCTTCGCGGGCGCCGCCGGACAGGTTGGTGATCTGTGTGAGTCGGTGGTGAAGCGTGCCACCGGTGCCAAGGACTCGGGTGCTCTGCTCCCCGGGCACGGTGGCATCCTCGACCGAGTCGACGCGCTGCTCTTCACCGGTCTCACCCTGTTCGTGGCGATGCAGTTCGGCCTGATTGATCGCTTCGACTGAAGCTCTCAGCTCAGAACAACTTCAGACTTCTCCGGCCCTCGGCTGGAATGATGGCGCCCTGCTCTCATTCCCCGAGGGCCGCGTCATAGCTAAGAATAAAAGAGGTATACAAAACGACCGATGAACCTGAGTTCATCGGTCGTTCCTGCTTTTGTATCTGATGCTTAGACCACGTCGACGCCCATGTTGCGGGCCGTACCTTCGACCTGGCGCATGGCGGATTCAATGCTCGAGCAGTTCAAGTCAGGCATTTTCTTTTCCGCGATTTCGCGAACCTGTGCCTTGTTGATCTTGCCGACTTTTTCCGTCAATGGCTTGGCTGATCCCTTTGGAATCTTGGCGGCCTTCTTGATGAGCTCCGAAACCGGAGGAGTCTTCAAGATGAAGGTGTAGGTGCGGTCTTCGTAAAGGGTGATGATCGCTGGGACGACTTCGCCGAGACGATCTTGCGTTGCCGCGTTGATCTTCTGACAGAATTCAGCGATGTTCATACCGTGCTGACCGAGGGCCGGACCGAGCGGTGGGGCTGGAGTTGCTTTGCCACCCATGACCTGGACCTTGATCAGTGCTTTGACTTTCTTGGCCATACGAGAAGGAAGTAGTGAGAAGTAAGAGTCTATTCGTCTGGTCTCACGATGCCGCGTGAGGGTTGGATGAAGGCGAGAAGCGTGCCCGGCAGAAGTGGCCTCCCACATCCAAATCGTCTTGATTTGCGGAGATTAAATCTTTTTTACCTGGGTGAAGTCAAGCTCGAGCGGGGTTTCACGGCCGAACATGCTGACCAACACCTTCACTTTGCCACGTGAGCCGTCGATGCCGATGACCTTACCTTCGAACCCTTTGAACGGACCTTCGCCGATGCGAACGGCCATGCCTTCGGCCAAATCGATCGAGATTTCTGGGTCTTGGGTGGTGCCCATGCGCTTCAAGATGGCATTCACCTCTTCGGTTGCGAGTGGGCTCGGGGTCGTACCCATGCCGATGAACTGCGTGACGTTTGGCGTGTTGCGAACAACGTACCAGGAGTCGTCAGTGACCGTCATCTCAACGAGCACGTAACCTGGCAAAATCTTCTCCTCAACCACACGGCGCTTCCCATTTTTGATTTTGATCTTCTTTTCTTTTGGAACGATCACGCTGAAGATCTTTTCCTGCATGCCCAGAGCCTCGATGCGCTGCTTGAGGTTGTTCATGACGTTCTCCTCGTATCCAGAGTAGGTGTTGATCGCGTACCAACGACGTCCGTACTCGGCGGTTTGCTTAGGCATAAGCGTTCAAAGAATGAATGAGTGAAGCGGATTTATGGCTGAGCTTGGGAACCGCTGGCTGGAGTGATTGGAACCTGTTCAACTTTGACATCGGCAGCACCTCCGTTCCCATCAGTTGCTTCTACCTGGACTGGGGCAACATCGATTGGGAGAGTGGAAGTCGCTGTCTCTGGAGCGACGGTCTGAGCGGTCTTGCTCGACAGAATCGCTTGGATGCCTTTGTTCACCACGAAGTCGAGGGCAGTGAAAAAGAGGCCGAAGACGATCACGGTCGCGATGACGAGACCGGTATAACGCATGATGTCCTGACGGGTTGGCCAGGTGACGGCGAAGAGTTCTTCTTTCGAAGCACGGAAGTAATTGCGAACGCGGTCTGGGAAGGTCATAGAGGGGCTAGATCTTTAAAAAGCCCTTTTCGGGCCGTTTGTTGCACAGTATACACGAAAAATGAGGTTTGGCAAGGGGAAAACACTCTTTTCTGTGTATTCATTTGCTTGTTCGGCTTTTGTCGGTAGGTTATTCTCGTACGGGTTCGAAAAGGCCATAAAGACGGGGTATAGCTCAGTTGGCTAGAGCGCCTGCATGGGGTGCAGGAGGCCGCAGGTTCAAGTCCTGTTATCCCGACCAACCAAAAACATCGCTAAACAGGCGATGTTTTTGGTTGACAAGAGAGCAGTTTTCGGGACAATGGGGGAGTCGTCTCAGAAAGATGGCCCCAGCGATTGGGCGAGTCGCGTGAGTCTGGTTAAGGCTAACGGAGGGCGTTTCATGAGGTATTTAGGGCTCGTGCGGCACGCGTCGTACGATGAGCGGACCGGGCGCATAAACCCGGCTGGTGTCGCGGATATGCAGAAGCTCGCGGATCGGTTTGAGCCGACCGCTCGAGAGTGCCGACGCACGCGTAGTGGAATTGACGTCATCAGTTCATCGTCGTTCCGCGCGCTCGACAGTGCGATGATGCTTGCGGGCGGGCTGGGCCTGGAGCACGTTCGCTCTTTCAGGCAGCTTTATTCGGACCGAGAGACGCTGGTTCTGCAAGCGGCACTCGCGATTCTCAAGCGGATCGGTGACGAGATTCCGAAAGGACTCTTGGTCGCTGTGACTCATGACGAGATCGCCCATGATCTTCCGCCCCTCCTTCTTGCCGAGCTCGGTGTTCTGATGCAGCCGAAGTCACTTAAGAGGGGCGAGGCTTGCATCATCGATCTGGCGGATAAGAAGGTTCGATTCATCACCGCCTGAGCTATACGACTTCAAGAACTGCTAGGCAGGAATTCCTGCCGCAAGACCCCACGGACGACTCTCACGTCCGTGGGGTTCGTCGTTTTAAAGGAAGGAATAAACAAAGCAAGGAACTCTGCTTGGTGGTTGACAAAAACCATCTTTTGTGATATTTTAATACGTCAAAATTGACCCCTACGGCAGGGAAAACCGGTGCGCTTGATGGAGGTTTTCGAGATGGGCTTATTGTACCGAGTGCTCCGTATCACCACGAATAGCTTCCAGGACCCGCCCGAAGTGACGGAAGGCGAAGTCTGGTCGGGTGAGAGCACACGTGAGCTGAGTGAACTGCATCCACCTAGTCAGATCTTCGGCGCCGACGATCTAGGTTCATCCCAGATCGAGGACGGGTGGATCAAGTTCCATCACCGTTTCGAGAAGCTCGAGAACGGTGCCTGGGTCGAATGCCGGGATCCCCGCGTGCGACTCGTCATCGGGATGACCGAGCTCGAGCAGGAGATCGACAGGGAGAACCGGAGGGATTTTCCTGGGGACTATGATGAGGATGATCCTGATCGGTCTGGGGAGGATGACGACGAGCTGTACCTCGACGACTAGACGAACTGGCTAGTCGTTACGGCGCACCCGCGCGGCGAAGAACGTACTCGTTCAGTCGCCCCGGGTGCGCTCTTTGCTTTTTTACGTTATCCCCATGTTTTCTTGTGTTTCCGGTGTGGTGTTCGTATAATTCCCTTGCATTTACTTATTCTTTTCGCATTTTTCTACGTACCTCTTATGAAAATGACAAAATCGCAGCTCATGAAGGAATTGTCGGCCAAGACCGACCTTCAGAAGAAAGATGTTGTTTCTTTGATGGAACAGCTCGTCAAGATCGCATACACCCAGGTCAAAAAGAACGGTGAATTCGTTCTCCCGGGCTTCGGCAAGCTCGTGAAGCTCGATCGCAAAGCGCGCATGGGCCGCAACCCAGCCACGGGCGAATCGATCAAGATCCCAGCTAAGAAGGTCGTGAAGTTCCGCATCGCCAAGGTCGCCAAGGAAGCCATCTTGTAATAGGTTATTTCGCTGCAAAAGGAGATGGGAAACCATCTCCTTTTGTTATATACTCAGGCCATGTCCAAGAAACGTTCCGTTGCTCCTTCTCGTCCTGTCGCTTCATCAAAACCGCTCGTTAAGCGCTCAGCGGCTGAAAAAATTATTCTCGGAGGACAAACCTGTGAGATCCATAGTCCTGATCAGCGCATCAAGCAGTGGCTTACTCGGCCACATGCTCCGACAACTGCCTCTATCTTCGAAGGAATTGATGGCAGTATGAGCTGGCGTATCTTCCGTATTTTATCTGAATTCGTTGAAGGGTTTGATTTCTTATCGAAGCACACAAAGACGGTGACGTTCTTTGGAAGCGCACGTTGTTCATTCGCAAGTTACGGCTATCAGCAGGCTAAGAAATTGGGATACCTTCTTGGAAAAGATGGATTCACGATTATTACCGGTGGCGCCCCGGGTGTGATGGAGGCGGGGAATTGGGGAGCGTACGAGGCCGGCGCGCCATCTGTTGGTTTGAATATTCAGCTCCCTCACGAAGAGCGGAAGAATCAGTACGTGAAGGAAAGTATCGCCTTCCAACATTTTTTTACACGTAAGGTGATGTTGTCGGCGGCAGCTCAAGCTTATGTCTATTTCCCGGGTGGCTTCGGCACGCTCGATGAACTGTTCGAAATCGTGACCTTGATCCAAACAGGAAAGATTGCGAACAAGGTGCCGATCATTCTGGTTGGCAAAAAATTCTGGACGCCGATGTTCGATTGGATTCGCACGGAAATGTGGGACGAAAACCTCTTCATCGACAAACAAGATATCGACCTCATGCAGCTTGTTGATTCGGCTGAAGAAGCGTACGAAATCGTCGCAAGTTGGAAGAGTGAGATGGCATAGACCACTCTTTAACGGAGGAGCGAAACACAAACGCCGAGCTTAGCTCGGCGTTTGTGTTTCCAGCGTTGAATTTAGGCTTTGACGGCGGTTCCGTGCTGAGCAGTTACGTACTTCTTGAGCGTGCGGAGTGTGCGGGCGGCGATGCGCATGCGCTTGCCGTTGATGCGGACAACCTGAAGGTTGACGTTCTGACGACGACGCGTGGCGATGTTGGAGTGGCTGCGGGAGTTGCCGAAAACAGCACTTTTTCCGCTCAGCTGACAGATACGTGACATAGGAGGTGGGGGCGTTAGTCGCAAAGAATGGGCGTAGGATAGGCGAAATGAGGATATTTGGCAAGCTACTGGTCGACACGGCAACAGAAACGGTATCCTGTAGGTATGAATATCTCCGCGCTCTTTCAGCAGCCCTGGTTGTTCTTAGTGTTCGTCATCGCGTTTCTGCTGACGCTCGCGCTGCATGAGTTCTCGCATGCTTGGGTGAGCCATCTGTTGGGTGACCGCACCGCTGAGCGGGAAGGGCGTTTGACCCTGAATCCGGTGGCCCATGTGGATATCTTGGGTTTTTTGGCCTTAGTTACCGTTGGGTTCGGTTGGGGGAAGCCGGTTCCATTCAATCCTTACAATCTTAAGTACCAAAAGTGGGGTCCGACCTTTGTGGCATTTGCTGGACCGATCTCGAACCTATTGTTCGGGACGGTCTCGATTTTGCTTATGACGGCTCTTGGCCGAATCTTCGGGTGGGGAAGCTCGAATCTGTTGATTATTGCCCTGTATTACATCGGTTCGTTGAACTTCTTACTCTTGCTCTTTAACTTGATCCCATTGCCCCCGCTTGATGGCTCGAAGGCACTGTTAGCCATTTTGTCTTCAGAATCTCAGCGCCCGGTTCGCCAAGCGCTTGAGCACTACGGGCCGATGTTGCTTCTCGGGCTTATGGTGCTCGATACGGTTTTACATGTCGGATTCTTCTCGTGGGTCGGTACGCTGTCTCAGGTGATGGTCCGTTTTGTAGCAACCCTTGGCTAAGTTATCCCCAATGTATGTGGAAAAACCCTCTCACCGCTAAATTCGTCACTTCGTTTGGAAGGATTCTTGGGACGGCGCTTATTTTGGCGGCGGTCTCGACTTTGATTGAATCAGTAGCCGGAGTAGGCGGGCGTAGTCGCCTGATTGATCTTACCGGGGTTTTGATTGAGCGTCCTTTTTGGTTGATTGTCTTCGGGGTCTGGGCGGCCTGGGGGGTACGACGCTTGTTTAAGGCGACCTGGCCCGAGGCGATCGAACGAACGCTTCGGCTGGCGCCGCTTGTGTTGATTATTCCACTGATTAACGCCTTGGTTGCTTGGTTGGGCCTTGAATCGACCGTGCCGGCCTTCGTGAATGTACTCGAGGTCCCAGTGTCGGTGTTGACCTTTGGTTGGCTGCCGCGACTCTTGGCTTCACCGGGCGTACTCGTCTTCCTGATCGTTTGGGTAATCAGTCTAGCCGCTCAGGCTTGGCAGACTAAGCAGCCTATCAAGCAGATCGTTCTAGCAATTATTTTCTGGCTGGCTGGTTCGTTTGGACTTCTCTTCCTTCCCTCCATCTTCTCGTGGGTGGTTGTTTCAAACAGTGTTTCGCCCTTGAACGCGGGTCCGAATGTCTTGGCGCGAGCCTGGGTTGCCTTATCTCAAGAAGGGTATTGGTGGCGATCGATCGTGGAGCGTTTTCCAGGAATGCTAGAGGGGGAAGCGGAGGCTTCTGTACGTTTGCTTCTCCTATCGTTGGCTTGGTTGGCAGCCGTTATTCTTGGATGTGTCTGGTTTTTCCGTCAGCTACAAGGGGGTCTGAAGCAGGTTTTGGGTTGGTTGAAATCGATTCGGGCCGTCTCGTTCTTAGGAGCGGCGATCTTTGGGCTGTGTATCGGTCAAGCGTTTGGAGGACGGGTGTTCACCCGAGCGGTGGATCTGGTCGCCTTCCTCTTGTTCTTTCTGACTTTGCTTGCGGTTTGGGGAGTGAGTGTGTGGCGGAATGATGTCCATGATGTCGGTGGAGATAGGGAAGCGCAGCGGATGGATCGCCCCCTTGTCAGCGGTGAATTATCATTCGAATCCTTCGCCTGGTTGGGAAAAGCGCTGGCGGTCATTGCTTTGGTGAGCGGATGGCTATTGGGTTGGCCAGTCCTTTTACCCTTGCTGGGATTCCTCCTGATTCAAGAAGGATTGCACTTACCGGGTTTGCGTTGGAAGGAGCGGTCGTTTGGCGGACTTCTGCTTGCTCTCTCGCTGGTTCTGGTTGTTGCATCGGGCGTCTTCTTTGCCTTAAGAACGGCGGCTGTTCCAGTGCTGCCGGTCTCAATTTGGCTAACGGTAGCCTTGTTTTACCTATTTCAGGCCTTCCCAAAGGCGCTGCGCTGGTCGCCAAATCTGCTCGGTTGGCTCGCGACGCATCTGCGTCTTTCTCCAAGATTGCTGATTCCGATCGCCCTAGCTTTGGGCTATGTGCTGGTCCCGCTGCTCTCCGGTTGGACGGTGCTGTGGTGGATTGCATTACCCTGCGCCGTAGTGGCTCTTTTACCCCTCCTCGGCAACGGGCGCTGGGATGAGCGAAAAATCGTCGGTTGGCAAACGGCCTTCATTATTATTACGTTTCTCTTACTCGCCATACATCCTTCCTCTTGACGCGGGCCGAAAAAAGCTGATAGATTAGCGCCCATCAACTTACTTCCCCATGCCTACTATTAACCAGTTGGTTCGACGCGCTCGCAAGCCATTGGCCGTCAAATCAAAGAGCCCAGCGCTCCAGTTCAAGATGGATACGCTTCACCGCGTACGCACGGAATACAAACGTGGATCCGGTTTGAAGCGTGGTGTCTGTGTCAAAGTGACCACGATGACGCCAAAAAAGCCAAACTCCGCTATTCGTAAAATCGCCCGTGTGCGCTTGTCGAACGGTCAGGAAGTCACGGCCTATATTCCTGGAGAAGGACACAACCTTCAGGAGCACTCGATCGTTTTGATCCGTGGTGGTCGCGTAAAGGACTTGCCAGGTGTGCGCTATCACATCGTCCGTGGTGTCTACGATACACAAGGTGTTCAAGGTCGCCGTGGCAGCCGTTCGTTGTACGGTGCTCGCCGTCCAAAGGAAGACAAGAAATAATCTCCTATTGATATCCTATGCGTGGTAAACAAGCTCCCCGCCGCAAGATCGCGGCCGACCCGAAGTACAACAACCAAGTCATCACGAAGTGCATCAACTACCTCATGATCGGTGGCAAGCGTCAGCTCGCTCAGAAGATCGTGTACGGAGCTTTGGCCATCGCCGAAGAGAAGCTCCAGAAGCCAGGTGCGGAAGTCTTCGAAGAAGCCATGAAGAACGTCTCACCAACCCTCGAGGTCAAATCTCGTCGTGTCGGTGGCGCGAACTATCAGGTTCCTCTCCAGGTCCGTGCTGATCGCCGCGTACAGCTCGCGCTCCGCTGGATGATCACCGCCGCTCGCTCCCGCAAGGGCAAGCCGATGATGGAAAAGCTCGCGACCGAATTCATCGACGCAGCTCAGAACCAGGGAGAAGCGGTACGTAAGAAGTCGGACGTGCAGCGCATGGCCGAAGCCAACCGCGCCTTCGCTCACTTCGCCAAATAGTAGATTATTTAGACGATGCCCAGTAGCTGGTAGCGAGTAGCCATCACAAAACGCTACAAACTACTAGCTACTTTTGCTCTTAAGCCTTCTCTCATCTTCATCACTCATCTCTCGTATGCCTCGTGAATATTCTCTGAAAGATACCCGTAACTTCGGGATCATCGCCCACATCGACGCTGGTAAGACCACGACCTCGGAACGTGTATTGTTTTATACTGGTCGCAAGCACAAGATCGGTGAAGTGCACGAGGGTGAAGCGACGATGGACTGGATGGCTCAGGAGCAAGAGCGTGGTATCACGATTACGGCTGCCGCTACGACCTGTTACTGGAAAGGCTGCCGCATGAACTTGATCGACACCCCAGGACACATCGACTTCACGATTGAAGTACAGCGCTCGCTGCGCGTGCTCGACGGTGCGGTCACGGTCTTCGACGGTGTTGCTGGTGTTGAATCCCAGTCCGAAACGGTGTGGCGCCAGGCTGACAAGCACAACGTGCCTCGTATTTGTTTCATCAACAAACTCGACCGCATGGGTGCCAACTTTTACAACGACGTGAAGTCGATTCACGATCGTCTCACGAAGAACGCCTACCCAATTCAGTTGCCAATCGGTGCGGAAGAAAACTTCCTCGGTATCATCGACCTCATCCACATGAAGGCTGAAATGTACCGCGATGAAATGGGACAGAAGATCGAAGAAGTCGAAATCCCTGCCGAGATGTTGGACCAAGCCAAGGAATACCGTGCCAAGCTGATCGAAGCGATTTCCGAAACAGACGAAACGATGATGAACCGCTACCTCGCTGGCGAAGAGTTCACGACCGATGAAATCAAAGCTGCCATCCGCCGCGCGACCATCGCCAACCAGATCAACCCAATTTTGTGTGGTTCCGCGTTGAAGAACAAAGGTGTCCAGTTCTTGCTCGACGCGATCGTAGACTACCTTCCATCGCCACTCGACATTCCTCCAACCAAAGCGCACGAGATCGATGACGCGGACGCAACCATTGCCATCACTCCACAGGACAACGAGCCATTCGCCGCCTTGGCCTTCAAAGTCATGGCTGACCCATTCGTCGGAAAACTGATTTTCTTCCGCGTCTACTCCGGTGTCTTGGCCGCTGGTTCCTACGTTATGAACGCACGCACGGGTGACCGTGAACGTATCGGTCGTATCGTCCGTATGCATGCCAACGAGCGCGAAGAGGTGACGGAGGTCTACTCCGGTGACATCGCCGCTGCCGTCGGTTTGAAGGGAACGCTCACGGGTGACACGCTCTACGATGAGAAGCGTCCGCTCAAACTCGAATCGATCGTGATTCCAGAACCGGTTATTTCGCTCGCGGTTGAACCAAAGACCAAGGCTGACCAAGAAAAGATGGGTGTCGCGTTGCAGAAACTCGGTGAAGAAGATCCTTCGTTCCGCGTGCGCACCGACGAAGAAACGCTCCAGACGATCATCAGCGGTATGGGTGAACTTCACCTCGAAATCATCGTTGATCGCATGAAGCGCGAATACAAAGTCGAAGCCAACATCGGTAACCCACAGGTTGCCTACCGCGAAGCGTTGAAGGGGACAGCGGAAGGTGAAGGAAAGTACATTCGTCAGTCGGGTGGTCGTGGTCAGTACGGTCACTGTGTCATCACAGTTGAACCAAACGAACGCGGCAAGGGCTACGAATTCATCGATAGCATCAAGGGTGGTGTGATTCCTCGCGAATTCATCCAGCCAATCAACAAGGGTATTCAGGAAGCGATGCAGCGCGGTGTCTTGGCCGGTTACCCAATGCTTGACCTCAAAGTCACATTGACCGACGGAAGCTACCACGACGTTGACTCGTCCGAAGCCGCCTTCAAAGTGGCCGGTTCGCTCGCTTTCCAAGACGGTTGTCGCAAAGGTGGTGTCGTGATTCTTGAGCCAGTCATGAAAATCGAAGTTGTTACCCCAGAAGCCTTCATGGGTGATGTCATCGGTGACTTGAACGCCAAGCGCGGACAGATCGAAGACGTGGCTGACCGTTCAGGCGTGAAAGTGATTCGCGCCCTCGTCCCACTCGCTGAAATGTTCGGCTACTCGACCTCCCTCCGTTCGATGACTCAGGGTCGCGCCAGCTCTACCATGGAATTCGGCCAGTACGAAGAAGTTCCAAACAACATCTCGAAGACGATTATCGAAGGTCGCGCCAAAAAATAAGCGCTTCGTTCGATCGCAACGAAACCCAGCCGCTGGCTTCTGCCGCGGCTGGGTTTTCGGTTCACGACGCATGCGCTAGGCTGAGGTTCATCTCTATGAATCCACTGGCACGCCTCCTTGAACTTGTGCAACGAACGCAGCTCCCGCTGATCGTACAGCCCTCTGACTCAACTGAGCCGTGCGTTTTGGTGCCGCTCAGTGTCTATGAACAGTTAACCGGAACGATCTCCGATCGAACGGATCGAATAGAGGAGAAGCTAAGTGAGGGGGTAGGGGATGGAGGGTCTAATCTGGGAATGGATTTGGCCTCGTTCATTCAGCCGGTGTCAGAGCCGAGTCTTCTGAGCGCGATGCTAGGCCCGATCCCTTCTGTCGGGGCAAAGACGCCTCAAGAGCCGAATCCTAGCCTTCAACTCCAGGAGTTACTGCGGCAAACACCTGATCCGCTTCCAAAACAAGCCCTTTCCCCAATTTTCCCCCAAGTCGAGGCGATGGAGGACCGGTTTGCCTTTGATGGTCTAGATGTGCGTATTTTGCCTAAATCTAGCAAAAAAAATCCATCTGGATTGGGAGGCCTTGACGAAAGCCAGTAAACACTTGCCTGAAATCAACACCTTTGGTATCATCATGCCACTCATAATTACGTATTTTTAGTCTTATTTGACCTGCTCCTATGGCTGAAGCTTTCAACCGTGCGAAGCCCCACGTCAACATTGGTACAATCGGCCACGTTGACCACGGCAAAACCACCACAACCGCGGCTATTTTGACCGTTCTCGGCGCTCACGGAATGACCGCCCAGAAAAAGGGTATTGATGATCTTGATAAGGCTCCTGAGTCCAAGTCCCGTGGTATTACCATCGCGACCGCTCACACGGAGTACGAATCCGACAAGCGTCACTACGCGCACGTTGACTGTCCAGGTCACGCTGACTACATCAAGAACATGATCACGGGTGCCGCCCAGATGGACGGTGCAATCTTGGTCGTGTCCGCGACAGACGGTCCGATGCCTCAGACCCGCGAACACATTCTCTTGGCTCGCCAAGTTGGTGTGCCTTCGATGGTTGTCTTCTTGAACAAGGTTGACATGGTTGAGGATGCTGAATTGATCGACCTCGTCGAACAAGAAATCCGCGACCTCCTCAGCAAGTACGAATACGATGGTGAAAAGACCCCAATTATCCGTGGTTCCGCTTTGAAGGCCCTTCAGGCTCCATTGGACGAGGTCGCTTCCAAGCCAATTTTGGACCTCATCAAAGCTTGTGATGAATGGATTCCAGAACCTGTCCGCGAGCTCGACAAGCCAATGCTCATGCCAGTCGAAGACGTGTTCTCGATCGAAGGTCGCGGAACCGTTGTGACTGGTCGTATCGAGCGTGGTCAGATCAAGGTCGGTGAAGAAATCGAAATCGTCGGTCTCGGCGAAACACGCAAGAGCGTCGTCACGGGTATCGAAATGTTCAACAAGTCGCTTGAATCCGGTTTGGCCGGTGACAACGCTGGGCTTTTGCTCCGCGGTGTGAAAAAGGAAGAAATCGAGCGCGGTATGGTTTTGTGTAAGCCAGGTTCGATCAAGCCACACGCTGAATTCGAAGCTGAGGTGTACGCATTGACCAAGGAAGAAGGTGGTCGCCACAAGCCATTCGTTACAGGCTACAAGCCTCAGTTCTACATCCGTACGACTGACGTGACGGGTGAAGTGCAATTGCCAGCCGACGTCGCAATGGTTCAGCCAGGTGACACGGTCAAGATCATCGTTAAACTCATCACTCCAGTCGCTATCGAAGACAAGATGCGTTTCTCCATCCGTGAAGGTGGAAAGACCGTCGGTGCTGGTGTTGTTACGAAAATCATCAAATAAGCTTACCGGGGAGGTGTCCCCGTCTCGTAGAGAATATCTTCGGATGTTCGACGAGATGGGGATACCTCCCCTCCATTGCACATGTCCGACACTAAGACCAAGGCAGCTCCAGCGGTGAAAACAGCAGGAAGCCATCGCGTACGAATCAAGATTCGTGCCTATGATCACAAGATCATCGACCAGGCGACACGCATGATCATCGAAACAGCTGAACGGACGGGTGGGAAAGTGGTTGGCCCAATTCCGTTGCCAACCGAAAAGAAGAAGTGGACCGTTAACCGTTCCACCTTCATCTACAAGAACGCTCGTGAACAGTTTGAGATGCGTATCCACAAGCGAATCGTTGATATCTTGGACCCAACTCCAAAGACGATCGACTCGCTCACGTCGCTCAACTTGCCAGCAGGTGTCGATGTAGAGATCAAAATGTAAGAGCTTGCCAAGCTTCGCTTGGTGAGTGGTTCCCAAGGAGAAAGTTGTCTGAAGGTTTCTTCAAAACAGTCGAGTTTCACTCGATTGTGACATAACCTCCCTGCAGTGAATCGTGAAGTTCCGAAACATCGGATTAGCCTTAAAGCTAAGACCGGGAGTTTGGAGACAAACGATTGTCTGCAGACCCCCGGTTTTGTTTTTATCCATTCGCGACCAATCCGATCGCATATGAAATTCATCCTCGGTAAAAAACTCGAGATGTCGCAAATCTACGGAGCAGATGGAAATCTGATTCCGGTGACGTTGGTGCAGGCAGGTCCATGTGTGGTAACGCAGGTTAAAACGACAGAGTCAGACGGGTACGTGGCTGTGCAGGTTGGTCTTGGCACATCACGTAACTTGTCGCGTCCAGAAGCTGGTCACTTGAAGGATCTTCCTCAAGCGCCTCACTTGTCCGAATTCCGTCTCGAAGATGTGTCTGCTTTCAAGCGTGGTGACACGATTGAGGCTGCCGTCTTCCAGCCAGGCGACAAGGTGAACGTTCGCGGAACGTCCAAAGGTAAGGGATTCCAAGGTGTGGTGCGTCGTCATCACTTCCATGGTCATCCAACGAGCCACGGTCACAAAGACCAGGAGCGTATGCCAGGTTCGATCGGTGCCGGTGGTGTGCAGCACGTCTTGAAGGGCCGCCGTATGGCTGGTCACATGGGTGATGCGTCCGTCACGGTCAAGAACTTAGTCGTGATTGAAGTGCGTGAAGGTGGGATCTTGGCTCTGAAAGGAGCCGTTCCTGGTGCTCGTCATTCTTTGATTGAAATCGTTTCCGCTTCCTAATATGGCTCAGACATCGATCTACAACTACCAGGGTCAGTCCGTCGGCCAGATGGAACTTCCGGACCGTTTGTTCGCTGTGAAGCCAGATCCAGCTTTGGTTCACGAAGCTGTCATCGCTCAGCGCGCCAACGCCCGTCAGGCCATCGCCTCGACTAAGACCAAGGGTTTGGTGCATGGAGGTGGAAAGAAGCCATGGAAGCAAAAGGGTACCGGCCGCGCCCGTCAGGGTTCGATCCGCTCCCCGCAATGGAAGGGTGGAGGTGTCGTGTTCGGTCCAAGTTCCGAACGCAACTTCTCACTTAAGATGAACCGTAAGGCGAAGCGTAAGGCTTTGTCGATGGTCCTCACCGACAAGTTGATGCGCGAAAAGCTCATCGTACTTGAAGCGGTGGCCAAAGAGCCGGTGAAGACGAAGACGTTTGCTGCGATGATCCAGAAGTTGCCAGTGGATCGCACAACGTTGATCGTTTTGGGTGGCTCGGATCCAGTCGCTGTACGCATGGCACGCAACCTCCCATCCGTGAAGGTCGTGACCGCAAACAGCTTGAATATGCTCGACCTTCTAACCTACCGATCCGTGGTCTTCTTGAAGGACGCTATCTCGGCGTTGGAACAGATCTACGCCTAATATTCTCCTATGGGAATTATCGACCGAATCCGCAAGCAGCCGGCTGACACAGCCGCCAAGGAGGCTGCTCCAAAGACAAAGAAGACTTCCGCTAAAAAGCAGAAGTCCGAAACTGAATTGACGACCAAGCCACAGTCGACCGAACTTCCAACCTGGATGTACACGATCGTCGGTGCGCCACGCGTCAGTGAAAAGGCGTCACGTCTCGTGACTGAAACCAACACCTACACTTTCAACGTGCCGATTTCGGCTGAGAAGGTGGCGATCCGCAAAGCGATTGAAGCCCGTTATGGCGTCAAAGTCGTTGCGGTCCGCACGGTACGTGGTCCAGGCAAAGTCGTCCGCCGTGGACGTATTGAAGGCCGCCGCAATGCCTGGAAGAAAGCGCTGGTTGAATTGAAGCCAGGTTCATCGATTGACCTCACCGCGTAATTGTTATGCCTATTAAGCAATACAAGCCTGTTACCAAAGGCCGCCGATTCTCCTCGGTCCAAGATTTCTCCGACATTACGACCAACGAGCCAGAGAAATCGCTCATCTCGTTTCGCAAGAGCCGAGCTGGTCGTTCGAATGGAAAAATCACGGTACGCCACCAAGGTGGTGGTGAGAAGCGTTACACGCGTGAAATCGACTTCGTTCGTTCTCGCTACGACATCCCTGCCAAGATTGTGACGATCGAATACGACCCAAGCCGTGGTGCACGTATCGGATTGATTCACTACGCTGATGGTGTGAAGAGCTACATTCTTCTCCCATTCGGTTCAAAGGTAGGGGATACGGTTGTGTCTTCTCGCACGGAAGCCGAAATCTCGGTTGGAAACCGTTTGCCATTGGAAAAGATTCCAGTCGGTACACAGGTTCACGCCGTTGAGCTTAACCCAGAGCAGGGTGCCAAGATGGCCCGTGCTGCCGGTGTGCTCGTGAGCTTCATGGCGATCGAAGGCGACACTGCCATTTTGAAGATGCCATCCGGTGAAGTCCGCAAGGTTCCAAAATCTTGCTCGGCAACCATCGGTACCGTCTCGAACCCAGACTGGCACTTGGTGCGCTGGGGAAAAGCTGGACGCATGCGCCATCGTGGAATCAAGCCAACCGTTCGCGGTAAGGTCATGAACCCGGTTGATCACCCACACGGTGGTGGTGAAGGTAAGCATCCAATCGGTATGAAGTTCGCTAAGACGAAGTGGGGTAAGCATGCCCTTGGTGTCAAAACCCGTCGTGCTCACCGCTCCTCGGATCGTCACATTCTTACTCGCCGTCGCGGGAATACGCTCTAATCTCCTATGTCACGTAGTCTTAAGAAAGGTGCTTTCACCGATCCAAAGCTTCTTGCTAAGGTCATCGCCCAGAAAGCCGGGGACAAAACCCCAATCAAGACGTGGTCTCGTGCTTCGACGATTACG
This sequence comes from uncultured Gammaproteobacteria bacterium, assembly GCA_964598725.1. GTDB lineage: Bacteria > Patescibacteriota > Patescibacteriia > 2-12-FULL-60-25 > 2-12-FULL-60-25 > JAGOTP01. The sequence continues at coordinate 325,692 of CAZRCW010000001.1, forward strand.
CCTGAGATGGTTGGTAAGACGATGGCTGTTCACAATGGCAAATTGCACATTGCGGTGGTTATTGTTGAGAACATGGTCGGGCACAAGCTCGGTGAGTTCTCACCAACGCGCAAGTTCGTCCGTCATGGTGGAAAACTCGCTAAGGAACCGGCGCCAGCTGCGAAACCAGCTGCTGCGGCTCCAGCCAAGAAATAATCTATGGACGTTCACGCATTTCTCCGTTCCCTCCGCATCTCTCCACGCAAAGTGCGCTTGGTGATCGATACGGTTCGTGGAAAATCAGTGAAGGAAGCGGATATCCGCTTGTCTCTCCTGAACAAGGGCGCTGCTTTGCCAGTGCTCAAGCTCTTGCGTTCGGCTGTTGCCAACGCAGAGCACAACTTCAAATTGGATGCTGACTCGTTGTTCGTGAAGTCGATCACCGCTGACGGTGGTCCAACGCTTAAGCGTTCACGTCCTCGCGCCTTCGGTCGTGGGGCGCCGATTCGCAAGCGCACAACGCACTTGTCGATTGTCTTGGCGGACCGTTCCGAAATGGTTGATAAGAAAGCTGCCAAGAAAGCCGCTCACAAAGCTGCTGCTCCTGCCAAGAAAGTCGTTCGCCCTAAGAAGTCTTCCCCTGCGAAGGCCTAAGCTCTATGGCACATAAAGTTCATCCATTCGTCTTCCGTCTCGGAACCACGACCCAGTGGCCATCCCGCTGGTTCGCGCGTAAAGAAGTCTTCGGTCAACAGTTGCACCAAGACCATGACATTCGTTATTACTTCGTGAAGCAGCTCAAAGACGCCGCGCTCAACCGCGTCGACATTGAACGCTCACGCGGCAACATCAACGTCACGCTTCACACAGCCAAGCCAGGCGTTGTGATCGGTCGCTCCGGCGCCGGGATCGACGAGCTTCGCAAGAAGGCGACCAAGCGTTTCTTCCCAATGCAGCGCGGCAAGGTGTTATTTAACATCGCTGTCCAAGAAGTCGCTCGTCCAGGGATCGAAGCTCAGCTCGTTGCTCAAGGTGTTGTCCAAGACCTCGAACGTCGTATGGCGTTCCGCCGCGTCTTGAAGACCACACTTGAACGTGTCCGCAAAGCCGGCGCGCTCGGTGCTCGTGTCTGTGTCTCAGGTCGTTTGAACGGCGCTGAAATCGCCCGCACTGAGAAACTCGGTTGGGGCAAAATCCCTTTGACCAACTTGCGTGCGGATATCGACTACGCAGCCACAACCGCACATACCATCGCTGGTGCGATTGGTGTGAAGGTCTGGATCTACCGTGGGGATATCTTCGCTCAGGACCGTTTGTCGCAGTATCAGCCAAACACGCCAGCCCGTGGCGGCCGCTCGGATCGTTCATCCGATCGTCGCGATGGGGGACGCCGTCCAAGTGGTCCACGTTCTCAGCCATCTCAGGCTCCAGTCGCTGATGCGCCTGAAGTCCAGGCGGCCTAATCGAACCCACGAATTATGTTGATTCCTAGCAAAGTCAAACACCGCAAGTGGCACAAAGGCCGCGCGCGCAACATCCGCACCGCTTCTGACAAGATCGAAATCGCTTTCGGATCACATGGTCTCAAGGCGATCACTCCATCCTGGATCTCGAGCCAGCAGATCGAAGCAGCCCGCCGCGTGCTCACGCGTTACATCAAAAAGGGTGGAAAAGTCTGGATCCGTATTTTCCCTGATCATCCTGTGACGAAAAAGGGAAACGAAGTTCCGATGGGATCCGGTAAGGGCGCGGTTGACCACTACATTGCGGTCATTCGCCCAGGTACGATCCTGTTCGAAATGGACGGTGTTGCTCCAGAAGTCGCCAAGGAAGCTCTGGAAAAGGCCGCCTTCAAGATCTCCAGTGTCTGTAAGTACATCGCCAAATAATTATGGACATGAAAGAATTACTCAATCAGACGTCGGAAGAATTGGCCCGTATGCTCGCGGAAACGGAGCGTAAGGAACAGGATCTCCGCCGTAAGCTAGCCTTGCGCACCTACACGAAGACTGCTGAATCCGTCACGATTCGCCGTGAGGTCGCCCGTCTCAAGACGGCCATCGCTCAGCAGAAGCGTTCCACCACCGTATGATGAACCCAACTCCAACCAACCCACATCGCCGTCTGCAGGGAGTCGTTGTATCCAACAAGATGCAAGCGACGACTGTTGTGCGTGTCGATCGTCGTGTGGCTCACCCGAAGTATGGGAAGTACTTCACTGTGTCGAGTCGTTTCAAGATTCACTCCCCAGGGGTGACGCTTGATCTCGGCGACATCGTTCAGTTCGAGGAATGCCGCCCAATTAGCCGCGACAAGCGCTGGCGCTATATCGCAACCTTGAAGAAGGCTGCCTAACCAACCCTTATGATTCAACACCGTTCGATGCTCGCCGTCGCGGACAACACCGGAGCCAAGTTGCTCCAGTGTATCCACGTACCAGGTGGCTACAAGAAGCGCTACGCGCGTCTTGGCGACGTGGTGACTTGTGTCGTGAAGGAGGCAGCTCCTCGCGGCATGGTGAAGAAATCCGATATCGTTCACGCGGTACTCGTGCGTATCCGCAAGGAAACACGCCGTCCAGATGGTACCTACATCCGTTTTGATGAAAACGCGGCGGCGATTATCGACCCGAAATCACTTGATCCAAAAGGCACCCGTATCTTTGGCCCAGTCGCTCGCGAATTACGCGGTCGCGGCTACTCGAAGATCGTGTCTTTAGCTCCAGAAGTCCTCTAATCTATGGCGACTCCAGTAAAGACCGGCGACACCGTTGAGGTGATCGCGGGAAAATATCGCGGGAAAACTGGGAAGGTGCTGCAAGTGTTTCCTCGCTTGGGGCGCGTTTCCGTGCAGGGTATCAACCTCATGAAGCGTCACATGCGTAGCCGACGCGCAGGGGACAAGGGACAGATCGTTCCGTTCCCAATGCCAATCCATCTTTCAAACGTACGCGCAACCACAGCCGCTGCCGCCGAAGGCACAGCTGAAGTGACGGCTCCGGAGAAGAAGGCTCCAGCCAAGAAGGCGACGACCCGTAAGGCAAAGACCTAACCTATGACCACACTGAAGGAACAATATCAGGCCCAAGTCGTTCCGGCTCTCCGCGAACAATTTGGCATCAAGAGTGTCATGGCCCTTCCAAAAGTCACGAAGGTCGTGATTTCTGTTGGCTTGTCTCAGGCCATCAAGGATCCAAAAGTGATGGAAATGGTTGAGCAGACGCTCACCCGCATCACGGGTCAGAAGCCGGTCAAGACGAAAGCGAAGAAGTCCATCGCGAGTTTCAAAATTCGTGAAGGGATGATCGTCGGTATGATGGTCACCCTCCGTGGTCCACGCATGTGGGACTTCCTCACGAAGCTTACCCGTGTGACCTTCCCACGTATCCGCGACTTCCGTGGTATTAGTGCGAAGTGTATCGATGCGCAAGGAAACGCTTCGATCGGATTCAAAGAGAACCTTGCGTTCCCAGAAATCCGCCCAGACGAAGTCGAGCGTGTCCATGGTCTTCAGATCACGATCACGACGACGGCCGGAGCCAAAGACCGCGGTCTGGCATTGCTTAAAGGCCTTGGTTTCCCTTTCCAGAACTAATCCAACCATCCTATGGCTACTGAAGCTCAAATTGCCAAGTCCAAGCGCAAGCCGAAGTTCTCTTCGCGCACGGTCCGACGCTGCTGGCGCTGCGGACGCACCCACGGGTTCATCCGTATCTTCGGACTCTGCCGCATCTGTTTCCGTGAGATGGCGAACCGCGGTGAAATCCCTGGTGTCACCAAATCCAGCTGGTAATACCCCACGTTATGTTTACTGACCCAATCAGCGACTTCCTCACCCGCATCCGCAACGCACATCTCGTGCGCCACGACGTGGTGACCGCCCCAAGCTCTCGCATCAAGCGTGCGATTGCCGATATCCTTCAGCGTGAAGGCTATATCGAATCCGTCGAAGAAAAGACCGAAGGCGCTAAGCGCACGATCTCGATTCGTTTGAAGTACACCGGAAAACTCCCAGCGATTCACCAGCTCACCCGTATCTCGAAGCCTGGTCGCCGCGTGTACCGCAAGAATGACGAATTGCCACGTATCTTGTCTGGTCAAGGTATGGCGATTATCTCCACCTCGGTTGGTCTCATGACCGATCGCGAAGCTCGCGCTCGCAAGCTCGGGGGAGAAGTCTTGTGTGAAATCTCCTAACCTCCGCTTATGTCACGTATTGGAAAAAAACCAGTCCTTCTCCCTGCCGGCGTCGATGCCACCATCGAAGCCAAGCAGGTGACGATCAAAGGACCGAAAGGGACGCTGCATGTTGGCTTGCCAGCTGCGGCTAAGATTGAGATGCAAGCCGATCCTCGCGCTTTGCTCGTGACGGTTGCCCGTCCTGAGCATGTCGACGACCGTGCGATCTGGGGACTTGTTCGCCAGTTGCTCTCGAACGCCGTCGACGGAGTTCAGAAACCATTTGAAAAAGCGCTCGAATTCGTCGGCGTTGGTTTCAAAGTGGCTCTCGAAGGTCGCAAACTCATGATGGACCTCGGGTTCTCACATCGTGTTCCCTTTGAACTTCCAGAAGGCATCGATGGCAAAGTCGATAAGCAAATTTTGACACTCTCCGGCATCGACAAAGCCTTGGTTGGAGAAACAGCCGCTCGTATCCGCCGCAATCGTCCACCAGAGCCTTATAAGGGCAAGGGTGTGAAGTATGTCGACGAAGTTATTCGTCGTAAGGCTGGTAAGACAGCTAAATCAGCTGGCTAATCTATGAAGATCTTACTTGCAAACCAACAAAAGGCGCGCCGTATCGCACGTGTTCGCGCGACCATTTCCGGCACAGCCGAACGTCCACGTCTCGCTGTGTTCCGCAGCCTCGCGCACATCTCTGCGCAGGTGATTGATGATACTTCTGGCAAGACCTTGGCCGCTGTCCGCGACGTCGAACTTTCAGACGCAGAACGCAAAGGCAAGAAGAAGCTTGAGATCGCTCAGGCGGTCGGAATGCTTCTTGGCAAGCGTGCGCTTGAGAAGGGCGTAAAAGCGGTCGTTTTTGATCGCCGCGATAAGAAATACCACGGTCGTGTCCGTGCTCTCGCTGAGGGCGCGCGCGAAGCGGGTCTCACATTCTAATCTATGACCAACGAAGAACAGCAACCAACCCAGACCCCGGCTGAACAGCCGGTCGTCCCTGCGACGGACGCTCCAGCGGCCGCTCCGGCTGCTCCAGTCGCCGCAGCCGCACCTGTCGCTGCTCGCCCATACGGCGGTGGTGCTCGTGGTCCAGGCGGTGGTTTCCGTGGCGGAAGCCGTGGTCCTGGTGGTCGCCCTGGCCAACAAGGTGGTCGTCCAGGCAGCCGTGGTCCAGGCGGCCCTGGTGGTCGTGGCGGACGTCGTGATGGTCAGTCTGGAGATGTTCCAGCCGAAGCCGACTACGACGAAAAGAACTTGGAAGTCTCCCGTGTTACACGTGTGACCCAAGGTGGAAAGCGCATGCGCTTCCGTGTTTTGAGTGTGATCGGTAATCACAAGGGCCGTGTCGGTTACGGTTTGGCCAAGGGCTTGGACGTTGCCGCCGCTTCGACGAAGGCTGCGACCAAAGCTCGCAAAGCGTTGCTGACCGTTCCGCTCATCAACGAAACGATCCCTCACATGGTGAAGGCAAAGGCTGGTGCTGCCGTTGTGCTTTTGAAGCCAGCGCCAAAAGGTGCCGGTATCAAAGCTGGTGGTGCAACCCGTGCCGTGCTCGAAATCGCCGGCGTTCCAAACGTTGTTTCTAAGCTCCTCGGATCTTCGAACAAAGTGAACGTTGTCCGTGCGACTTTCGCCGCTCTCCGTATGCTCCGCCTGCCAGTCAAAACGGATGATAAACAGCCAAAGGAAGAAACGCCTAAGGCCTAATCTCCTATGTCATTGAATCTCCATACAATCGCTCCAAACAAAGGCTCTCGCGAAACTTCCTTTCGTATTGGTCGTGGTCACGGCTCCGGTCGTGGTAAAACGGCTGGTAAGGGAACGAAGGGTCAGAAGTCTCGTTCGGGCGGCAAAGGCGGCTTGAAGATGCGAGGGATGAAGCAGATGCTTTTGTCCTTCCCAAAAAATCGTGGTTTCCGCAGCCTTGCAGGTAAGCTCACTTCGATTCCAGTTCAGCGCTTGGATGTGTTCCCAGAAGGAACAAAGATCGATGTGAAAGCTTTGCAGGGAGCCGGTCTCTTGCACCGTGATGAAACAACCGCCAAAATTATCGGTGGAACCGTTCCAACCCGTAAATTGACGATCGTCGGTTTGCGTATGACCGGTGCTGCAAAAGAGCAGGTTGAGAAAGCTGGCGGATCCGTTGTCGCCGGTGATCGCAAGAAGAAAAAGCGTTCTTAATTCCGTCTCTCTCCCTCGACGCTGAGGGAAGATTCCTCTATGTGGGAGAAACTCCTTCGTGCATGGCAAGTCAAAGAGGTTCGACATGGGTTGCTCTTCGTGATCGCCATGATGGTGATCTTCCGAGTGGTGGCTCACATCCCATTGCCGGGTGTTGATGTTGTTGCTTTGCAGCAATACTTCGACTCGAACCAGGCGTTGGGTGTCCTGAACCTGTTCTCGGGCGGCACGATCCGTACGTTCAGCATTGTAGCGTTGGGTGTCGCGCCGTACATTACGGCGTCGATCATCTTGCAGCTCCTCGCCGTCATCATCCCTCCGCTGGAAGAACTTCAGAAAGAAGGGGAGAGCGGTCAGCGCAAGATCAACCAGTGGACGCGTTTGCTCACGGTCCCGCTCGCACTCGTTCAGGGTGTTGGGCTCTTGTCCTTGATGCGTCAGTCTCAGGTGCCGATTCTGACTCAAACGGATCCGATTCACATCGCGGCTATTTTGATCGCGGTGACAGCGGGTACGTTGTTCCTCATGTGGATTGGTGAATTGATTAGCGAAAAGAAAGTCGGAAACGGCGTTTCGCTTCTCATTTTCGCCGGTATCTTGGCGGATTTGCCAAGCTCGCTTGGACAGTTCATCACGACCTTCGACTCGTCCCAATGGATGATCGTCGCCGTGTATGCGGTGATCGCAATCTTGATGGTGGCCGGTGTCGTCTTCGTGACGGAAGGTCAGCGCAATATTCCGATTCAGCATGCGCGGAGCGTACGTGGTCAGGGTGCTTCGATGGGTGGTGCCGCTTCGAGTTTGCCGCTCCGCGTGAACATGGTGGGTGTGATGCCGATTATCTTCGGTATTTCCTTCCTCACGTTCCCAACGATGTTGGCTCAATTGTTCTCGCAAGCGAGCAACCCGAACCTGCGTCAGGCCGCGGCTTGGATTCTGTCGATCGTCCAAAATCAAACGATCTACGGCATCTTGTACCTCATCTTGGTTGTCGGTTTCACCTACTTCTACACGGCAGTTGTCTTCCATCCAGAACGGGTGGCGGAGAATCTCCAGAAGCAAGGCGCCTTCATCCCAGGGATCCGTCCAGGGGCTCCAACCGCCAACTACTTGCAGGGCATCGTTGGTCGCATGACCATCGCCGGTGCTATTTTCTTGGGCATCATTGCCGTCTTGCCAATCATGGCACAGGCGTTCACGGGTACCAGAACCTTGGCGATCGGTGGCACCTCGATGCTGATCGTCGTCTCGGTCGTGATCGAATCCGTCAAACAGATTCAGTCCCAATCGACGATGCGCGAGTACGACAGCTACTAGAACAAAAAAAGAGAAACGACCTCGTCCCTTGGGATGGGGTCGTTTTTCGTTTGAAGGGGGTGCTGCTCGTACGTTGTCGGATGGGCCCAACTTCGCTATTCTTCCGGGTATATGCCGCGTGAAGATGGATCCCTGTTTAAACTTCTGCCGCCACCGGCACATCTTCCGCAATACACTGATTCAGCGTTGAAGACGGTCTCATATTTTGGGCATACGAACTTCGTCAGCGGGCTTTATCGATCACGGACGGTCTTTGGAATTAAGCGCGCCGATCGTCGCCGGCATATCTATCTGATCGGTAAGAGCGGCATGGGGAAGACCCGTTTGCTCGAGCAGCTCATTCGTTATGATATTGCGGCAAACGAAGGTGTAGGCGTGATCGATCCGCACGGAGATCTCGCCCGTACGCTTTTGGACTTTATCCCAAAGTCCCGCATTCAAGACGTAGTGTATGTCGATCCAGCGGATGCGGAACATCCCATTGCCTTCAATCCGTTCGCGCGGGTTGATGCGACGGAGCGTCAGAACGTTGCCCAAGGTTTGGTTGAAATTTTCAAGAAACAATTCGCCAGTAGCTGGACGCCACGCATGGAGCATTTGTTCCGCTTTGCGACGCTGGCTATCCTGGAGCAGCCGGATGGGACGCTCTACGAACTGCTGCGGTTGCTGACGGATGCACAGGTACGCCAACAAGTGATTTCGCACTTGACCGACGATATTGTGAAGCGGTTTTTTGCGGTTGAGTTCGCTGGTTTTAGCCAGAAATACGACCATGAAGCGATCACGCCGCTTACGAACCGCTTGGGGCAGTTTTTTGCTGATCCATTGCTGCGTTCGATTTTCACGCAGAAGGAGAACAAGATCGATATCGAAGCGATCATGAATCAAGGAAAGATTCTCATCGTGAATGCCTCAAAAGGGTTGTTAGGCGAGGATAATAGTGCATTGTTAGGAGCGTTCTTTTTGACGAAGATCAATCAAGTTGCGATGTCACGTTCGAACGTGGAAGAAGCGAGGCGTCGTGAGTTCTACTTGTATGTGGATGAGTTTCAGAATGCGGCCACGCAATCGTTTGCATCGCTCTTCTCTGAATCACGCAAATACGCGATCAATATTACGATCGCGAACCAATATTTAGGGCAGATTCCAACTTCTCTTTTGGAAGCGATCTTTGGAAACGTGTCGACGTTAATCGCATTTCGTCTGGGCGGAACCGACGCGGAACGGATCGCGAAAGAGTTCATGCCATTGGTCGAGGCGCAGGACCTGATCAACTTAGGTACACGGGATTTCTATCTCAAGATGTCAGTTGATGGGCAGACGACTGCTCCCTTTTCGGCGCGGACGTTAGATGTTGTGCCGACGAAACAATCCAATGCCGAGGCGGTGATTGAATTTACGCGCGCACACTACAGCCTGTCTCGTGGGGCGCGTGTCGAGTTGCCTAAGACGCCGACACCCTCGGTTGCTACGTCCGTCGCCTCGGATCTTCCGCTCGAAGATCTTCTGCCGCCACCGGTTGTCTAAGGTATGCCTCGGAAACGTGTACGTGCCGTTTTTTTCGGCCCTCAAGGAGCGGGGAAAACCACGCAAGCCTTATTGTTGGCCGAATGGTTTGGGACAGCCTTGCTTGGGGCTGGTCAGTTGTTGCGTGGTGAATTAGAAGAGGGGACAGCGCTCGGGCAACTAGTAAAGCGTTATCTCGAACATGGGGTCTTGGCCCCAGACGAGGTGGTGAACGCCATTATGCGTAAACGCCTCATGCAAGACATGGACTCGAAGCAGGGCTTCTTCTTAGATGGCTTTCCAAGAAATGTAGAACAAGCTGAAGATCTGGGGAAGTACGCCAAGATCAATTTAGCCATCCATCTGAAAGTATCGGATGCGGTTGCGGAGTCGCGCATGCTCGGTCGATTGTTCTGTGAGCAGTGTCACGCGGTGTATCATGAAAAATACGTACCGGTTTTGAAGAATAACGTGTGTACCATCTGCGGTGGAACGGTGAAGCGACGGGCAGACGATGCAGAAGACGGTTCGGTGCGCGATCGGCTCTTGGCCTATCATTTTATGACGGAGCCGCTGGTTACCTATTATCGTCAGCAGGGGGTGTTGCTTTCGGTGAACGCTGACCAGCCGATCCCATTTCTCTTTCAAGAACTGGTCAAAAAACTGACCAAACTGGGATTTGTGCCAGGGAGCTAATTCTAGTAGTCTGGAGGCCATGTCTCTTCTCAAAACTCCTCAAGAAATCGAACAGCTAAAAGCCGGTGGAGCGATCCTGTCGGCTATTTTGCGTGAGGTAAAGATGCTGTGCGTAGCCGGTGCAGAAACGGCTGACTTGGACGCCTTGGCGGAAAAGCGGATGATCGAGCACAACGGGAAGCCGTCTTTTCTAGGGTATAAGGCGGCTCGTGGCATGAGTCCGTTCCCGGGGACTCTGTGTATCTCGATCAATGAAGAAGTCGTCCACGGTCTCCCAAAGCCGTCACGAACGATCAAAAATGGGGATATCGTTGGTTTGGATATTGGGATGTGGCGCGATGGACTTGCGACCGATATGGCGACGACGGTGATCGTAGGAGAGGTTCCGGAGCCGGTACGTGCGTTGGTTAAAGAGACGAGGGCTGCGCTTGAGACGGCGCTATCCGTCGTGAAGGCCGGAAAATGGGTCCACGATATTGGAAATGCGATCGATGATTATCTGACGCCGAAGGGGTATGGAATCGTGCGTGACTTGGTCGGGCATGGGGTTGGACATGCGGTTCATGAAGACCCACAGATTCCGCATTTTCGCGATCGTTTTGCGCCACGTGTGAAATTGCAAGAGGGGATGGTTCTCGCGATCGAGCCAATGGTGACGCTTGGGACGTGGCAGGTGCGAACGAAGCGTGATGGCTGGACGATTGTGACAGCGGATAATAAGCCAGCAGCGCACTTCGAATTGAGTATTGTTGTGACCAAGACGGGTTACGAGTTGGTAACACCTTGGCCCGACGTGTAAATAATACCGTATGCCAGAACTGCCTGAAGTCGAGACCGTTCGTCGACAGTTAGACAAAGGCTTACGAGGCGCAATGATCAAGCGAGTCGAACTTTTGCGTACTGGTCGAGAGCGGCCGGCAGGAAAAGCTTTTATTAAAGCCTTGACCGGTCAAAAGATTCTGTCCGTCGATCGTCGGGCGAAACTGCTCATCTGGCGTTTAGCGGATGGTCGCTCGGTTTTGGCGCATCTGAAAATGACGGGTCGTTTTTTGTTTGTGGATGATGCCTATGAGCTCACAAAGCACGATGCAATTCGTTTTACTTGTATAAGCGCCAAAGGGCAGGAATTCTTGTTGATTTGGAATGATATGCGGCGGTTTGGATTCATGGAGGTTGCAAGTGCTGAACAAACGCAGGCGAAGCTGATGGAATATGGCCCAGAGCCGCTGGAGACAGCCCCAAAAGAGTTAGCCGACCGCTTGCTCAGTCCCAAGACACGTTTGTTGAAGGCGGCATTGCTTGATCAAGCATGTATCGCCGGGATTGGGAATATCTATGCTGATGAAGCCTGCCATCGGGTTGGTATCCATCCGAATCGTCGCTTAGGAGCACTGACCGATAAAGAGCGCCTAGCACTCGCCAAGGCGATCAAGGCGGTGTTGCAGGAATCTCTTGATCAGCGCGGAACAAGTGCTCATAACTATATGGATACAACCGGCTCAAAAGGGGGCTTTTTGTCTTTCCTGCGTGTATACGGTCGCGAGGGAGAGCCGTGTCGGAAGTGCAAAACGCCGATCAAGAAGTCGCGCTTGGTTCAGCGTGGAACGCACGTCTGTCCGAAATGCCAGCCGGAGCGCTAAGTGTACACGAGCTTGCTATACTCAAGATCTATGCGTCGATCGTTGTTTACTGGGCTGATGCTTGCGAGTTGTCTCGTGTTGTTTGGAGCTGGTTGTGCTGAACAGTTAGCGGCAACGGTTCCGGACATGACTCCAGCGGCGACTACGACTATGGATACGCCGATGGCTGTTCCTGGGCAGGTAATCGGTTGGAGCCCGCGCGGTACAGGGATCGATCGAGCCGAAGTCTCGTTTTCAACTTCTACGGCAAGCCAGATGGTGATCTATCGTTTTTCATTGGCTGATCATGCTTTTGCGTTTCGACATTCTACCTCAGCTGCTGCCGTCTCTGAGTGGAGCGCGCATCTACCGGAGGCGCTGTTTGTGGCGAACGGGGTGTATTTCCATGAGGATCAGTTGCCGAGCGGTTGGTTGAAAGCGGAAGGAAAGACAATTGGATCTCGTTCGTTTGATGCCGATAAGAGCGGCCTGCTTGTGCTAGGCCCGAAGCCGCGAATCGTGACGGTAGCGAGCACACAAAAAACAGCGAAAGAAGCGGCGCGTAATGCGGCACAGAGCTTCCCGCTCTTGATCGGAGAGGGAAAGGCGTTGGTGAAAGAGGACTCGGGAAAGGTTGCTCGGCGCACGTTCGTAGGCATTGATACAGCGCAGGCGTATCTGTATGTCGGAGTTGTGCCGTATACGGGTATTTCTTTGTATGAGTTGAGTCAGGCATTGGCACGTCTGCCGATTCGTTGGGAGTCTGTATTGAATCTGGATGGAGGGCCATCAACCGGTTTTGCTTTCCGTTCTGTTGATCAGCCAGAAACGATCGATAGTTATCTCACGGTACCAAACGTTCTCGTCGTTTTCCCACACTCCTAATCGCATGCTTGTTACATTCATGCAGTCGTTGCTCGCCCTCGGACAACAAGTGCCACTGCCCGTTTTTACGGCAGCCGGATCTCTGATTGAGGAAATCATCTCACCTCTGCCGAGTCAGGGGATTATGCTGTTTGCCGGATCGTTGGCTCGGAGTGCGCACGCTGGACAATGGATGCTGTTCTTCATGGCGTTGACAGGTGCATTCGGTAAGACGCTCGGCTGTTACATCTATTACTTCTTTGCCGACAAGATCGAAGATAAGATCATGCCGCGGTTTGGGAAGTATTTTGGGATCACACATGAACAACTTGAACGCGTTGGAAAGCGCCTAGGAAAGGGCTGGGCGGATGATGTTGCGCTATTCCTTCTACGCTTGATTCCGGCGGTGCCGAGTAGTCCCGTTTCGGTCGCTTGCGGCTTGATTAAGCTCAATATTCGAACGTTTCTCTGGACGGCGTTTGCAGGATCGTTTCTGCGAAATTGGTTCTATCTTCTGATCGGCTATTTTGGGTGGGAAGCAGTTCGTCGCTTTATTCGTCCGATGGCACCCTACGCCCATTTTTGGCCGGTGCTCGCCGGTTTGGCTGGTTTGATCGCGCTTTACTTCGGCTATCGCTTTTGGAGAAAATATCAGGCGGGAAAGTGATGAGTTTGCATCGGCTTTTGGCAGAGTCTCTTCGATAGCTTATGATAGGACTATCTATGGACACCTCTCTGTCCGCCGCACCTTCGTCGTTAACACCAGATGATCTTCGTGGCTTGATCGATGGCTTGTCGACAGGATCACTTACACCGTTTCAGGCGTCTGAGCAGGCCTTGAGCCGAGGGGTATTACTGACACGTGATGCGGAAGTCTTTTTTGGAGACGCAATGAAACGTGGAGGTGCAGAGATCGCAAACTTGATCGTTGATCATTTATCGGGATTGCGGGTTGGGCATACTTCGGCGGCAACGGCAACCTACTTGGTTAATTTGTTGCTAGACCATGCAACGGATCCGGATGTGAGTCGAAAGATCTTGGCTTGGTATCCAGGCTCGGTCGATAACCCAGCGGTATTGCAGCATGTTGCGCTTGAAGATACAGCCGATCTGGAGTTCTACCAAGGATTGCTACGTCAATTGGTTCAATCGACGAGCACCTATTCGGCTGGCGATAAAGTATCAAAGCTCTTGATAGCGATTCTCCGTCAATCGCCGCAGTGGATTGGTCGGGTTCTGCTCGCCTTAGAGGATGTGCAAACCGAGCTAGATTTGGATCAGTTTCTACGAACAGCGGCTGAGCTAGGAACGGCAAATGAAGTGTTATTCCAAGTGTTACCGCTCCTAGGTCGCATTGTTTCACAGCGAGCACGTCTCATGGATTGGATCTTCCGGGTCTATCCGAATCAACGGATTGAAGCACTAAGTAAGCTCTTAGAACAGTCGAGACTGAGCTCACTCACGATCGATGAGGCCTTCGGCTCGCTCGCAAAAGAACTGTCATCGGCTGAACTTCCCGCCTTTATTCAGTTGGTGGAGCGTCAGCGTCGTCAGGAAGATTGGTCAAAAAAAGTCGTAATTGAGCTGCTCTACAACGCCAAATTACCATTGGAAGAGCTGGTTGATTCACAGCGTTCTTTCTCGCTCTATCGAAATATTATTAGCTCTTTGTCTTCGATTCTTGATCGTACGTCAGATGGGGACAGGTCGCTTGATATCAAGCGACTGTTGACCCGAATTATCGATGATACGAACTTCGGGAACTTAGACCTCACGACGTACAGTTCGTTGCTGTATGAAGTCTCACGCCGCAAAGGGCAGGGGGATCTCAATCCATTACGTATTCAGTTGTTGGAACGGATCGATTTTAAGCACGCCTCGATCTTCAATTCGGCTTTTTTTGAAGCGTTACAAAGTTTTTTTATTGAGCCTCCGCATGCTCAGCGCTTGTTGGAAAAAGTCGTTCGGTTTGGAAAATACCCCTTCAATGACACGGCATTCCTATTGCATTTGCTTGAATGCGTAGATCAGGAGGCCTTCACGAACTTTGTGTTGCGTTACAGTCAACCACTTTTCGATACAACCTATCAGGCGGAGAAATTTTACTTGTCGCTCGCCCAGACGCTGCCAGAACGTTTTGCGTCGGTCTATATGTTCAATCGTAAGGTCTTCAAGCGTTCATTCTCCCAGTATTCGGATACGGATAAGAATATCTACAAACTCTGCTGGCCATATCTGACCTTCGGTCAGCGTTTGAAAGCGTTTATTTTTACCTAAGCAACTTAGTAATTGGGGATACAGGCTTCCAGCTGCTGAAGAGTGGGTGGAGCGACGCTGTCGGTACGCGACAAGCTGCTGAGTTCTTGGCGAATCGAAGCTGCGCGTCGCGTCGCGCCGGGAACGCCTCCACGACAGCCGAGTTCTACGTACTTCTGCAAGAAGCAATCGATACGTTCGCTTTCACTTGCACCGGCGCGGTCACGGCATGCATCGAGAACGTTTTGAAAGCCGGCACCGCAGCTGCCTGGGTTGTTGGCGACAGTTGCCCACATGGCTTGTCCAAAGGACGAACGGAAGCCGTGAGCGGCGGCGGCAGTCACGCGTTGCCGGTATTTGTTGTAAGAATCTTCTAGCTGCGCCAAAGCAAACGCGCGAGTTGGAAGCGCTGTTTCCAGAAGACGACGATAATTGGCATTACAAATGAAGCCGCGATCGGATTGATTGGATCGACACAGGCCCGTGGGTGTGATGTCTGGATTGTTGCCCGCTGTCATGACCTGGGTGTATACGCCCGGGTCCTTTTGTTGAAGTTTTTGCATCAGCCCAGGCAGGTTCTGTTGCATGTAGCCCATGATGCCGTAGGTGCCACCATCTAACCCTTCAAGTGAGCGGAAGGTTTTTCCGACGCAGTTCCCAGTCATAGCGGCTAAAAACTTGCCGTAGGAGCCACCACAACTTCCGATGAGCGCTGGACAAGCAGGGTCCGCGCCACCAACGATTCTGGTGCCGCAAGAGACGGTGGTTGAGCAGGCGGCGCACCAAACGGTGCTGTTGCCGGGGCGTGGGTTGGCGGCCAGGTTCTGTCGGCAGAAACGGGCTGGACCGGCCCCGTTTGAGCTGATATTCACGCCTTCAGCTGGACTGTCTGGATCTGCGCTCATCGCCAAGCTGTCGAAGACGCTATCATCCGATGGCTGAACGGCGGTTATCTGTTGAATGCGAACCGGACCCGTTTCAACCAATTTTGGATTGATGGTTTTAAGAATCAAAAAACTCGATAAGAGTACCACTAAGCCAATCACGGCATCTTGAATGATGCTCTTGCCGTCCTTTACGTCAGGAACGGTTGCAGCCAGTAGGTATTTAAAACCTCCGAATACGATCATGACCGCGGCTAAAATCGCCCCTAAGCCGACCGATAGGCGATAGATGCCGGAGATGTACTGCGAAAGATAGGGAATGGAGATGATCCCGTTTTCCCGGCTGGCGTTGGTGAATGTGACGCCTGGAATCGGGACGCTCGGATTAGGGGTGATTGGCCGGAACGGACGCTCGGCTGGCGTTGTATCTACCGCTTCCGTTGCAGGCGTGGGTGCGGGAGCATCCGCTGGACTCGTGACGGTCGTAACTGGAGGGGCGGCCGTTCCAACATCGGCAAAGACTGGCGCTGCTTTGAGGCTGAGAATGCCAAGGCAGAGCGTTAGGAGGGCGAAACGGGTCAGCCGACGTAAAAGCATAAGATTACAAACGCACTTTCAACAATTGTCCGCTATTTCCATCGTTCACGAAGGCGGTCTGACCATCGTTTGAAATACTGATCGAGCTAACGAGGGCGTTTGTGCCGATGTCGCCGACTGGCAGGACCTGTCCGTTCGCGAGATCAAGCTTGTAGAGAGCGTCTGGACCGACGTCAAACAGTGAGCGTTGAAGGCCGGCGCCGGGCGTGATCTGCTTCGGTACACCACAGATCACGGCGGTTGCGCTGGCCCAGGCGCACTTGTCGGCCCAGGTTTGAATGTTCATGCGACGACGATTGGCATTCACTTGATCACCTTCGGCACCACTCAGCCAGAGAGTTGGAATATATCCTTCATTGCTATTCCAGACGCTGTAGAGCAGCTGCGAACCATCTGGTGACCAACTTGGAATGAAGCCGCGCCCTTCCACGACCAAACCTTTGAAGTTCTCATGGTTCTTTCCGATCAACAGAATTTGCTGACGGTTGGCGCCAAGCGCTTCACCAGTTTGCGAGAAGGCGACACTTTGATTGTTCGGTGACCAGCTCACCATGACCTTGTCTTGGTTATTGCCAAGTTCTTCGATAGGACGCGGATCAGAGCCATCGCTGTCAGCAACGATCAAAAAACGGTTGGTTGGGTTGTTCCCGACGCTCTTTGCTGCGATTTGGTCATCATCCGGTGAGAACTGAAGATCCTGCCAGATCTGAGGCACAGTCGTTTGCTTTTCGTTATCGAAATCGTAGATGATTTGGTTGCCATCCGGGAAGCCGAGAACGGCTTTCTCGCTCTTGTTGCCCCAAGTGACTTTCTGGACGTTCGGGAAAACGGTGTCGGACAGGGCGGATTTGGTTCCATCGTCCAAGATCGAGTAAAAACGTCCATCGGCAGGATCGTAGAAACGAACAGAATTCCCACCATTCTTGGAAGTGGCAACCGGGAGACGGACATTGTCGGCGAGGATGACGGTCCGTGGTCCATCAGGGAGAAGGGTGGTCCCCGGTAGCGTTGGGATCTCGCCGATTCCAACGTTCCCGACGTCTTGCGCACCGGGCAGAGAGCCAGGATTTTGACTGCCGATCGTACCCGGCGAGCCATCTTGTGCCCGAGGCAGTGAATTCCCGGTTCCAGGTGTTTGTCCGTTGTCTGCCGTTCCGTTCGGCGTCAGTGAGCGGAAGAACAAAAAGTACAACACCACCGCGATTCCAATAACCGCGACGATGAAGAGAACAACAAAGAGCAGCTTCTTACGACGTTCATCCATAGATACACGAAGTATAGCACGGAATGACGTGCTTCAATATGCTTCGAGGTGAATTGTTTTTTGTTTTTAGAAACTGGAGCTACGACCCGTCGAACGACGACCGCTGCTATAGCCTCCGCTGCTGCTGCCGGTGCTACGGCGACCATTTCCCCCGTAACGTGAAGAGCTTGGGCGGGAAGGGGAGGACGAGCGAGAAGACGAGCCGTAGGAACGTCCGGAGCTGCTTCCGCTACGACCGCCATACGAGCGCTGTGGGCGATCTTCCATTTCTGGCTCCATCAAGGCCATTGGAGGAAGTTCAGGCAGGGTTGGGAGCGGGCTCACAGGGAGCGGCAAACGAATCAAGCGCTCGATCATTTTGATGTCGCGGAGCTGATCTGGAGTGGCGAACGAAATAGCGGTACCAATGGCGCCAGCACGACCGGTACGGCCAATGCGGTGGACGTAGTCTTCAGCCTGGTCTGGAAGATCGTAGTTGATAACGAGTTCGACGCCTTTCACGTCGATACCACGGGCAGCGATATCGGTTGCGATTAAGACGCGGTAGCTGCCGGTGCGGAAACCTTGAAGGGCGGCCTGGCGCTGAGCCTGTGTGCGATCTGAGTGGATTTCAGCCGCGGTGTTGCCGAGGGCGCGCATGGCACGGGTGAGCTTGCGAGCGCCGTGCTTGGTGCGACAGAAGACAAGCGTTGAGCCACGACGTTCTTGAAGGATTTTAGAAATAAGACGCATCTTTTCTTCCTTGCGGACGATGTACGCTTCTTGGGTAATCGTGTCAGCCGTTGTCCCTTGGCGAGCGATCTCGACCTGGGTTGGCTGCTTCATGTACTTGCGAGCGATCTGAACGATATCCGCTGGCATGGTGGCCGAGAAGAGCATGGTCTGACGTTCCGAAGGGATGGATTCAAAAATGCGCTTGAGCTGAGGAGCGAAGCCCATATCAAGCATACGATCAGCTTCGTCGAGAACCAAGATTTTGAGGTCGTTCAAGCGAACGGAGCCTTGCGTCATGTGATCAATCAAGCGGCCTGGGGTCGCGATGATGACGTGCGGCGCATTGCGGAGTGCGTGCAGCTGGCCTCCCATCGGGACGCCACCGATCAATACGGCGGTACGGAGTCCAATCGAGGCACCAATCTTTTTAAGCGACTCGTCGACCTGGATCGCGAGTTCACGGGTTGGGAGTAAAACGAGGCCGCGACCTTTGTGTTGAGCCAAGCGCTGAAGCATTGGTAAGCCGAAGGCTAAGGTCTTTCCCGTACCCGTCTGCGCGATTCCGACGATGTCGTTACCTTCCATCGCAACCGGAATGGCCTGGCGCTGAATAGGGGTAGGTTCCTGCATCCCAAGCTTGCCGAGAATCTCGAGCAACGCAGGGGCGATTCCAAGGCCATGGAATCCGGTAGATGAAGTAGTTGGCATACCGGCTGAGTGTACCTGTAATCGCTTATTTTGGCTAATTTTAGGCTTGGTTATGAGATTTTGGATGAATCAAGGCTTATTTGGCGGGTTTTGACTCAGAATTTGGCTCATCCGGGATGAATTTCAACGCGGCCCCGTTCATACAGTAACGAAGTCCAGTGGGCACCGGTCCATCGTTGAAAACATGGCCAAGATGCCCTCCGCACTTTGAACGAACCTCCGTTCGGTCCATGAAGAGACTGGAGTCAGTGCTTGTGACGACTGCGTCGGCGTTGATCGGGGCCCAAAAACTTGGCCAGCCGGTCCCGGAATCGAACTTCTGCTCCGATCGAAAGACCGGTTCCCCACAATCAGCGGTCACGAAGGTCCCAGGACGATGTTCATCGAGCAGAGGGCTTGTGAACGGTGTTTCGGTTCCAGCTTCGCGAAGGATGTGATATTGCTCCGGTGTAAGAACCTTTTTCCAGTCCTCCTCGCTATAGCTCGCATAAGCGAGTGACGGCTGAGTAAGGGAGTTCTCAGGAGTGGCTCTCTCAGCTTGTTTTTCTATTTGATTGTGATGAATGTCGATGCCAATACTGACAACGATGAACAATGTCACTAAAGCAGCAATCCCGGTGTAACGGGTAAGGGGTTTCATGAGGTAAGTATAGTCTTTTTACAGCAGAAATAATAATAGGAACCACGCTGCCAAGTGAGTACTTGCCAGCGCGGTAGTTAAGAGTTGGTGACCGAGTTACCGGCCGATCATCGGGTCCGATTCGCGCTCGCCAGCCATCTGGAGGATGGCGGGAACGCGGTGGCTCCAGATGCTGAGGGCGATCAGCTCGTTGTCGGTTGCCCGTTGCGGCAACTCGTCGATAGTCGTGTGCGTCAGCACGATTTCGGCCAGGCGGCCGTTGAAGCTCAGGCTGTGACGCTCGATCGTGGCACAAGCGATCCGGACGCCCTCCACCGAACAGACGGTGACGGCGAGGAAGTGCTCATCACCCGTGTCGACGAGAGCGTCGCGCAGCTGGAGAAGGTGCTCACCGCCGCCCTCATCAATCAGGCGATACTCAAACTGAGCGATGAGCGGTGTCCAACCAGAAGTGTCGTTCGCTGCGTGCCGCAGCCGGAGGAACTGGAGATAGGCGATGGCGCCGGGCGAGCCCTTCTTCATGATGTTTGTTGTCCTTCGTGTGGTGTCAAAAACAAAACCCCCTCTGATGAGAGGGGGTTTTGTTCATCAACAAGGATGACGATCAACAAAGTCCGCTCTCATCAGAGAGGGCGAATACGATGCTGTGCGGCACCGAACAGGTTGAGCGACTTCATGGATATATCATTCCATGCTCCAAATCGAGCGTCAAGTGTTTTTAATTTGTTATAAAGGGCAGAGCCGTTTCAAGTACACGGGCAAACACTTCATCTTGTGTCCCTTGTCCATCCACGCGCTTCCAACGGCTCTTTAGCATTTCGTGATCGGCGAGGGCGCGATAGCCTTCCACACATGAACGGAAGAACTCGATCGGCATGGTTTCGAATTTATCGCCACGCGCATCGAAGGTGCGCTTTAAACCGATCTCAGGATCGAGATCCATCTCGATAATCGCGTCAGGTAAGATGTCTTTTACGGATGTCTTATTCACCTCTAGAATGGTTTCGAATCCAAGTCCACGGCCGAACCCCTGCCAGGCGATGCTTGTGCAGAAGCTGCGATCAGAAACGACGATGCCGCCTCTAGCGAGCACGGGGAGCACGACGACACGGAGCGATTGAGCGCGTGCTGCCGCATAGAGATACGCTTCACACATCGGCTCCATCGGTTCATTAAAAGGGGTAGCTTGAACGAGGGTCCGGATCGCCTCGGCGATTTCGCTCCCACCTGGTTCACGCGTCCAGATCACTTCTTTGTCTGGAAAACGTTGCTTCAACTCTTCAACCAGACGTTTGGATTGGGTAGTTTTCCCTGTTCCGACGACGCCTTCAAAAACAAGATAGCGACCAGTCATATGGTCGCTATCGTGGCAGCTTCGTTTACGCTCGTCTAGCCGAAAGTGAAGGTATAGGCTTTGAGACCGGTGGCGGCGGCCTTCAATTCAAGGAGGTGAGCATTCCCACCTTGATTCTTCAATAGATGGTAGAGACGTTCTTCTTTAATGAGGAGATAGCTTTTTCCTTGTTCGAATTGAACGTCATCTCCAGCGATGTCTGTGGTGAGGGGGAGGCCATCGCGCAAGATCTCGACTTTGAGAGAGTTGTTAGCACTCGCGACGAAGTACACGTTCTCAGCTGTGTAGCGATAGCTGATCTGCGCACCGGCCTGTCGGGCTTCCGTGAACTCATGTTCAAAGTTCCAGGTTCCACCGAGATACAGGGTATCTTCTTGTAGCTTCGTTGGAAGCTTTAGTGTTTGCTCGCCTGGCTGGCCACTCCGACCATTTGCCAATGTTTGATTCCGATCGGAGCCGAAATATGTTTCAGGGCTTTGGCCACGCGTCGGCGCGACGACGTTTTCTGGTTGAACGGTTCCACTCGGTACTTGGCTCACGGATTGGTTGTCGTGGGCCATCTTTTCACGGAGCAACTCTTGGATCTTTTCTTCGGTTTCCGCGTAGCCGCCTTCGCCGATGTGATCGTAAACGACTTTTCCGTTGATATCGATCAAGTACTTGCGGGGCCAGTAATTGTTGGTATAAGCGTTCCAAGTACCGTAATCATTGTCTAAGACGATTGGGAATTTGATGCCGTACTTTTGCATCGCTTGCTTCACGTTGTCCAAGTTCTTTTCGAAAGCGAACTCAGGCGTATGGATCCCAACGATCTCGAGACCTTGAGCTTGGTATTTGTCGTACCAAGCGTTGAGGTAGGGGAACGTGCGGATACAATTGATACAGCTGTAGGTCATGAAGTCGACCAAGATAACCTTCTTTCCCACGAGTTCACCGAGTGTAACGCTTGAGGTATTCACGAAGCCGGATGGATTGGCGATTTCTCGATACTGCGGGAACGTGTTCTCAGCCCCTTTGGTTGTGTCCATCGGCAGCATCTCATTGGTTTTATCGGTTGACTGAAGGATCGATTGTTCGACGTTCGTGATGTTGAATCCACTTGCGAGCAGGGCAGCCTGAACACGTTTATCAGCGCCGGTCAGGATGAAGATCCCAACCAGTATAAATAGAATCCCAAGACCGCGCTTAAACCAGCCATTTGGATTCGCTGCCCAGCGGGCTTTTTGAATAAAGCGCTGTCCAAGCAAGCTGATCAATAAAAGGACGAGCGCGAGTCCAAGCGCATAGGCGATCAAATAAGCGATCCCGGCCGCAAAGCTTTTTGGAAGAACGGTCGCTAAGATCAAGAAGTAGGTTGGAGAGCAGCTGGAAAATACGGGACCGAGCGATAAGCCGATCAAGATATCACCGAGCGTTGTTTTCTTATCACGTGAAGTTTCAAGCAATTTCTCTGAACGATTCCCTAAACCGAGTTTAACGTTGATTGCATCCCAGGCGCGTGGGAATAAGCTGATCAAGCCAAAGATGACCAAGATGCCGCCAGAGATTCCGCTCCAGACCTGTTGCGGTACGTTAATGAAGGCGGTGCTGAATTTCAGGAGGAGGGTGAAGGCGACGATCGCAACCGCTAACGAACCAACGATCACGTAAGGATTGCGTTTTTTCCCGCCTTGGACTGAACCACCGATAATGATCGGTAGAACGGGTAAGATGCATGGGGCGAGAACGGTCAATGCACCGGATAAGAACGAAACGAGAAGAAGTAGCATAGATGGATGGCTAAAGGATTACGTTCAGTATAGACAATCAAAAATCGAATGTAAAGTCTACTTTACATTCGATTCAGCCACGCACATCGATTTAATTCATCTGCTCCTGATAGATACGAGCGATCAGTTTAGTGATGACCATGGCACAGAGCGCGATCAACAACCAAGAATCAAGCCGATGCTGAAGTGTTTGAGTGATAATACCCACCACCAGAACGCCGGTACCGATCAGAAAACTGATTCTGCCAGCGGTTTGTCGATGCTGGAGCTCGCGTTCATCGCCGGCTCGTTCTTTCCACACGATACCTGCTAGCAATAAGAAGACTATAATGAAGCCGAGCAGCAGTAAGCTCATGAACATTGTCGGCATCCACAGTCGCTGAAGAGGATTGAGGAAGGCGACTGTTAGGACGAGCAGGACAATGGATAAAACAACTTCAGAACGAAAAGGATTATTTTTCATACGTGAGGAAAAAGACATCTTCCACAGATTTCTTAAAGAAGCCTGCGATTTTCATAGCGAGCGAAACGGAGGGGGTATAATTTCCTTTTTCAATCGCAATCACGGTTTGGCGACTTACGTGTAGCGCATCAGCCAGTGCTTGTTGAGTCACATCCGCTTGTTGGCGAAGCGAGGCAACGCGATTATGCGTAATCTCAGGCATGGGTCTATCTCAACACGAAAGGTGAGTGTCAAGCAAGCTTTACATAGAGAGTGAGACGAGGTCTGGTATACTGAGAAGACTGTATGAAGTCTTTTTCCCCAGAAACACTCGTCTTGGATGAGCTGGCAGATTTGACGCTTTACCAGAACTTCCGTCAGACGATCGGTCTGCCGGAGCTTGAGAGGCTCTTCGATCGTTTGATCAGAGAAGAGAAAAAGCATGTCGCGTTTTGGCGAAAGAAGGCACCAAGTGCAATGCAGACCCTCGATGTCGGTCGCTCTCTAAAAGTGTCAGCGTTAAGTTTCTTCGGGCGACTGTTTGGCGTGTCGGGAACACTATTAGTTTTGGAGGCGATTGAAGTTCATGGGATCCGTAAGTATTTAGACCTGTGGAAAGCCAATGAAGATGCGCTGGTTCGAGCAGATATTACCTTGATTCTCAAGGACGAGTTGGAGCATGAAGACAACATGATCACGGTTGTCGCTGGTCGTAGCGTGCGACCAGAGGGGGTTAGAAATGCATTCCTAGGCTTCAATGATGGGTCGGTTGAAATCTTGGGCGCGGTCAGCGGGTTTGCTTTTGCATTTTCTGATACGAAACATGTATTAATCGCCGGGCTGACGGTCGCTGTCGCGGGCGCACTCTCAATGGCGGTTGGTGCGTTCATGGCGACAAGCGCTGAACATGAAGTTGTAGCGCTCGATAAGTTGCGTCGCCAAGCATTGAGTATTCAAAGAGAAGAGGCAGAAGCGCATTCGTTAGCTTCGCCATTGAAGGCCTCGATTACGGTTGGAGTGACCTATTTGATTGGGGCGGCTGTACCGATCTTGCCGTTTTTGTTTGGTGCGCAGAGCGCGCTTCCCTCGATCGTTGTTTCTGGAGGATTGATCTTAGCCGTGTCGGCAACGTTAGCCTTTCTGTCAGGTATGCGTATTCGTCGTCGATTGCTCATGAATGGGGGACTGATTACGTTTGCGGTCACCGTTTCGATTGTATTGGGTTTGGTTCTGGAACGTTGGAATTAGTCTGCGGCCTAAAACGCATACACCCGCCGTGGTCCAGGTCGCGAGGATGCGCGTGAGGACCACGACGGGTGGTATCAGCACCTGGTGAGCAGGTAGCTGAAGAGGTAGGCGGCAGCAATCGCGATCGCTACCAAAGACGTAAGCGTCTTGACGAGGTTTATTCTGGCCTCACGCTTCTCGTCGGGAGTGTTTGCATCCACGTAGCGAGTGATGGCTCCGCCTTTCGGAACGTACGGAATACGTTCGCTCGGTGCCACTTCTTCGTGCGCGGGAGTTGCTCGCACCAGGCGCGTGGCTGCAGTTGGCGCAGCGGTCTGGAAGGTTGCTTCCATGCTGGGTTCGATGGCGAGCGGTGGGATCGAAGGCGGTGGGTCTGTTCCTCGCGCTATCTGCCGCCGCAAAGGCGAAGCGAGGTGGAAGAGCTCCGCCGCGATAGTCGCTGCCACGAAGAAGCGTTTCAGCTGGTTCGGGTCTTGAGTCGCGGGCGCGTAAGCGATGAGCTGCTTGCTCTCGCGGTGCGGGTTGAGGGTAGCGATTTCTTCGAGGGTTTCACCGGTCAGCAGACCGACCTGCGCATAAATCGGTTTCTCATGGCAGGCCCAGACCACGAGGATCGAGCTCGCCTGCAGATGCTGGATTCCACCGAGGCTCAAAACGACAGCTTCGGCGATGAGACGGATCTGTTGACGGACGGCAGCTTCATCCATGGGGTGTTCCTTTCAGGTTGTGGCCTTGTTCAGGCGATAAAGACCTTAGTCTGTGAACCTAATGGCGTCAATATAATAAAATAAGACAGTGCGCCTTAGGTTAATGGAAAGTCGCACGGAACCAGGCGGTTGATTTCAGCAAAATGTCTCGGTAGATGAGCGGTTTCATACGTCAGATCTTTGAATTTTTGTTCCATTTTCCGTTCGGTGAGCAATTGTTTTCGGCTGAGCGCGGTCTCGAGCGGGCAATCGAAGGTAAGTAGTTCGGTCGTGTATCCAAAGGCTTCAGCGGCAGCTACGTAAGGGGAGAATTCCCAGGCACGAATGTTTGTATTATCGATTACGATCCAAGGTACTTTTTGTTCAAGTGCTTCGATGAAGGCTTTGAAGGCTCGTTGGTGATAGGCCTGTAATTTGGCAGCTTCAAACAAGTAGCTTCCATCTGGTTGAATGAAATACGCATCCGTAGAGATGACGATTGCATCTTTGGCCTGCAATTTTGCCCAGGTACTTTTGCCTGAACCAGAGATGCCTCGGAGGATCGTAACGCGCATATGGGTTGCAGTATGCAGGAAGAAAAACTGCTCGTCACATGTCGCGTGTGTACAGATGTATTGACGCTCCAGCGGATCAGGGTTACGCTTATTTAGTTGGGACGAAATACTAAATCAACCGAAGAAAAATACCTTACATCAGCTCTGAGAATAGCTCTTTAGAGAAGCGTCTTTGAGTTATTCCGAGCGCTGATCGAGCGCTCTTCACTCTTAAAGCTGCCAAACTATATGAACAATTTGCACCTGCAACAGCCGTTAGAGTTCAACCCAACCCAGACCCTTGAACCTCAGGAACAAACGCGTGGTCGTGGACTCGCTGCCGCTGATCCACAGACTCGAGCCCGCGTTGCGAGTGCGGGAGGACTGAAAGTCAGTCAGGATCGTAAGCATATGAGTGAGATTGGGCGCTTGGGTGGTCAACATAGCCACAAGAAGAATCCGTCTGAACCGGAAGTATAAAAGAAATGAGCCCTAGGGCTCATTTCTTATTAGCGGCTTTTCCCATCATACTCGGTGACGTTGAGAGGTTTCAGATCAACGTCTTCGAGACAGCGGGCGTTGACGGCATAGGTCTCGGTACCATCTGGGCCTACTCCATGCGAAAAAGGATGCATTCCACAGTGTTTACAAAACGGATGATGGAGATCCTTTTTACCAAATTGATAGTCGGTTAGCTGATCTTTACCGGAGAGAAGTTTGAAGTTGGTCGCGGGAGTGAAACTGAGAAGCCAGCCAGCTCGCGAACAGATCGAGCAGTTACAGCTCATGACGTCTTTTAGTTCTAGCTCGGCCGTGAAGCGAACCGCTTGGCAGTGACAACTTCCGTTATAGGTTTTGGTCATAGACAGGTAGTAAAACACACCCATCGACTTTATTCGATGGGTGTGTTGTTATTTTAGGTTTTTTTGAGTTCAAGTTTATTGGTTGGTCTGAGTCGTTGCTCTTGGAGCTGGTTGTCCGGCTTGGCCGTTGAAACCACCACGCATACCGCGACCACCTTGTCCGCCTGGGCCTCCAAATCCACCGCGACCACCATGCTCACCGGCTGGACCGCCCATGTGACCACCAAAACCGAGTGCATACTGTTCTGGAATGTTGTTGGTCGTTGCCCAAGCTTTCAGTTCATCCATTTTGGTTTTCATGGCCGTCTGACGTTCTGTTTCGGTCTTGTCTTTCAAGCTGTCCATGAACGTCTTCATTTCTGTCTGCTTAGCGGTGATGAGATCCGACTGGGCCCGCGTCAGCTTGCCAGCCGTGACCGCAGCGGCGAGACGAGTTTTTTGTTCTTCCGCACGCTTCGCATCCATCTCCTGGCGCATCTGTGTCTGTTGGTCGTCGAAGACCTTCTGGACATCGGTCTGGCTCAGGTTGAATTTCTGAGAGATGGCCGTGACGAGTGACGTCATTGGATTTTGACGAGTTGTCGTTGTTGGGTTCGAGGCGGCATGAATGGCGGTGGCGCCGATGGTGACCGCACCGACAGCGACGGCAGATGTGACGGCAAGAGCTCTGATTGTTTTGAAGTTCATAGGAGTAGTGAAGTAAGTGAGTGTGTGATCAGCACTCCTCTACGCTACCAAAGCACTTGTGAAGCAAACGTGAAGCTCAGGACAGGGGTAGGAGGATGGTGATTTGCGTACCTTTTCCAAGCTCACTTTTTAGCTGTAATGAGCCATGAAGCTGCTCTATGACGGAGCGGGTAATGGCAAGTCCGAGGCCACTTCCCCCGGTCTGACGTGACCGACTTTTGTCTACACGATAGAACCGTTCGAAGATCTTATCCACATGCTCTGGGGAAATCCCGATTCCTGTATCTTCGATCCGAATGCGTGCCTGAGAAGCATCTTTCTCTAGATGTACATGCACTTTCCCTTCATTTACGTTGTAGAGAATGGCGTTTTTTAACAGGTTGTCGATGGCATGCGCGAGAAGTGAGGCACGTGTTTGAAAGACTAGATCGGTTTGCGATGACGTGTAGTCTAAAAACACGTGATGTTTTTTTGCCAGATTCGTGAAGCGATCGACCGTTGCCCTGAGGAGGCTATTCAGATTCACCTTGGTTAGCGGTTCTTCGGCGGAGACCGTTTCATCCAAGCGGGATAAAAAAAGAAGGTCGCGCACGATTGTACTCATTCGCTCCACTTCCTCGAGGTAGCTTTCCGTTTGCTCCAGGGTTTTTTGGGTTACACTGGGTTCGCTCCGGGCGTTTTCAAGGTCGGCTTGGAGAATGGCGAGCGGTGTCCGTAGCTCATGCGAGGCATCGCTTAAGAAACGTCGTTGGCGTTCATAGGTTTCGCGAATTGGCTCGAGCGTTATTCCGGCCAACCAGTAACTCAAAACTGCGGCTAGAACAAGTAGCAAGCCGTTTACAAGCAGGAGCGCATACGTGAGATCGGTTAAGACATCTTCGGCGCGAGGGGGGATAACTCCTTCAGGCAGCACCATCTGTTGACGTGGAGGAAAGCGCTCAAAACGTTGCGCAAGACGATTCGAGAAAGCGGAATAGATGATGCTACTCGAAATAAACAAAATGACCGCAAGAATAGCGGTATAGGTGAGCGTGAGCTGCGCGCGGGCGCTGAGAAAGCGATCTCTAGGCGAGTCGGTAACCTTTGCCCCAAATGGTTTTAAGACGGTTGGCATAAGCGGAAGGGAGTTTCTTGCGAAGGTTCTTTATATGGACATCGACCACGTTACTGAATGAATCGAAAAATTGGTCCCAGACATGATCCAAAATATCCTGGCGAGTGATGACTTTCCCGACATTGCGCAAAAAATATTCTAATAATCCATATTCACGGAGCGTTAGTTCGATCTCTTGATCGTTGACGCTGACTTTTTGTGCGCTTGTATCGAGTGTTAAGCCATTGAATTCAAGTACGTCCGCGTGCTTGAGTGCGGGTCGACGAAGGAGGCTACGTAAGCGCGCGTTGAGCTCGTCGAAGGAAAACGGTTTTACTAAGTAGTCGTCGGCACCCATATCCAAGCCGTCTACTTTGTCTTGTATTTGATCTTTCGCTGTTAAGAAAATCACCGGGGTGATGATCTTTTGTTCGCGTAAATGTCTGCAGACCGTTAATCCATCCTGCTTAGGCAGCATGATATCAAGTACGATAGCGTCATAGCTATTCAAACGGGCCATGCGTTCACCCGCTTCACCATCGAGCGCAAAATCAACTGCATAGCCGCGTTGTTGGAGGCCTTGAACCAAGGCCTTGTTGAGTTTTGGTTCATCTTCGACAACGAGGAGGCGCATGAAGAGATCCTAGCAAATAAGCGATGAAGAAAGTGTGAAGCGAGCGCTTATGGTGTCACGAATAGTTGCGTGAAGTAATAGGCGCCATCGCTGCTTTTTGAGACACCCATCCCAGACAATGCGTAGACAGGATTCTCGATATTCGCTCGATGTCCATCGCTTTCAATCCAGCCGTTTACAGAGGTGTAGGCTGGATCTGGATAATCATTATAGGCCACATTTTCGGCTAAGCCATGAAGCGGCATGATCGCCTGAAGAACTTTGGCACGATCTGAGAACCCCGCGTGCCCAAACGCGACAGTACCGTTTGCCATTTCAACGCTATGCTGACGGGCGATTTTAGCGATCTCGTCGTTCCAGGTGAGTGCGCTCAAGCCTTTTGATTGGCGGTATGCGTTGATGCGATTGAAGGCATCTTGTTCAAGTGTTTTATAAGGAGATACGACCGGCGTCTGAACCGGCAAGACGGGGACCGATGGATCGATTTGTCCAGCGGCCACAGGAATACTACTCAGATCTTTGGTGCTAATGCCGAGACCGACGCGTCGCATAAGGGCGTAGGCGTCAGCTGCTGTTCCCAGGTAGGCACCTTGCAAGGTGAGCGGCGATACGTAATAGGCTTCACCGTGCGTTTCTACATCGAGCACAATTCGACCAGAGAGCCGAAGCGGAAACCGTCCAGTAAGGTAACGAGCTAATTCGGCATGACGGATACCGAGGCCTTTGGCACGCATCAGCGCATAGGCGTCTTCGGCACGACCGAGATAGAAACGTTGATGGGTCACGGGATCAACGTACCAAGCTTCGCCATGGCTTTGAACTTGTAATAAAATACGTCCCGCTAAGCTTTCGCTGAGCGTTTTGGCGTGAGCTACCGTTGGAATAAGCCACAAACTGAGGCCAGCGATGACGAAGACACGAGAAAAGACGTTCATAGCACAAGCTTCTGGTGTTTTGGAGGTCATGTCAAGCAAGACGGTGGCGGCCTTGTAAAAAAGACGAAGCAGAGTTGTAATAAGAAGAAGCGGCTAATCAATGTGTGCAAAAAAAACTATGCCCGTTATCTCAGCAACAAATGCGAACTCAAATTGGACCATTCCGATCCGACGTACGCTCTACATCGTGTTTTGTGCGATCTTCTTCTTTGAATTTCTCAACTATTTTGGCGTTCTGCATTTTCACGTGGATTACACTTGGTTCGGTCGCATTCTCAGTACCTTGACTGTTTTTGGTGCGCTCCGTTTGATCGATGAATTATTTCGTCGGAAGACAGGTAAGCCTTTATCGTCCAAAATTTGGGTCGTGATGGCGATCTTGTTGTTGTTCGATTTTATCGGAGACGTATTCGGGTTCTACGGTCGTTGGGAGCATTACGATCAGGTGGTCCATTTTATTAGCGGCCCGATGCTGACGCTGTGTTTACTTCTTGCATTTGAGCGCTTGGCGAAGTATTTTGCCTGGAACTGCCCGCGAGCGGTGACGTATGGGTTGGCGCTAGGCGTGAATGTGATCTTGGCCGTTCTGTACGAGATCGAGGAGTACTCAGAAGACGTGATCTATCATACACATCGCTTAGGTGATGGTCCGGATACGGCGAATGATCTCTTAATGAACTTGGTGGGGGCGAGTTTGTTGATTCTCGGATTGATTGTGTATCGTGCCTGGCGCAAGCGACGACAGTTGAATCAGGTCGTCTAAACATTCCTCTTATGATCACCCGCATTGAAGCGAAAAAACGTCGTGGCGCAAAGTACGAATGGCTACAGAGCTACTATCTGTTTTCGTTCGCGAATTATTTTGATCCGACCAACCTCAACTTCGGGAACTTACGGGTCTTCAACGATGACACGATCAACGCCTATTCGGGTTTTGATGATCATGGGCATGACAACATGGAGATTGTGACGATTATGTTGGACGGGACACTGACACACCGTGACAGCATGGGGAATACCGAAACGATCAAAGCGGGGGAAGTGCAACGTATGTCGGCGGGAACGGGCGTGATTCACGCAGAGAAAAACTTAGGCGATGAGCCAGTCCATCTTTTTCAGCTGTGGTTTCTACCGATCGCGGATGATTTGGAACCGCAGTATGAACAAAAGGATTTCTCGTATCTCGAGAAGAATGTGCTGACCCTCATTGGGTCGAGTGAAGTAACGGAAACTGCGCTCACGTTGGCAGCCGACGCTAAGCTGTTTTTGGGGGAATTTGAGGCAGGAAAAGAAGCGACGTATACCCTTCCTACCGGACGAGGGGTCTTCTGCTATGTCTATGAAGGGGGCTTGCAAATCAATGGAGTAGTCTTTTCTAAAGGGGATCAGGCGAGAATAACGGACGAATCAAGCCTGAAAGTACAGGCGGAGACGGCGGCAAAGTTCGTCTGGATCGAAGTCGGTGGAATTTGACCCGTCTTTGACCATTCGTCGGGCAGCGGTTATCCTTGATTCATGCATAATTCTAGCCAAAAATTCGCTCTTGTCTTAGGGGGCGCCGGCTTCATCGGATCGCATTTGTGTGAGCGGTTAGTCAAAGAGGGGTATCACGTTGTTTCGCTAGACAACTATTTTTCGGGTTCAAAAGACAACCATGTCGCCGGCGTTGAGTATCGGGTTGGTCATACGAAAGACATAGATCAGCTGATTCCAGAACGTCCAGATATCATTTACCACCTAGGTGAATATGCTCGTGTTGCGAAGAGTCTTGAAGAGCCGGCGGTCGTTTGGGATCTGAATATGGATGGCACATTCGGCGTGCTTGAGTTTTGGCGCAAGCATAAGTGCCGTCTGTTGTACTCGGGATCTTCTACCAAGGCGGTTGGCCCACGTGCCGATGGCACGCCGGGTCGTGATCTTGCAATGTATACCTGGGCTAAGGCGGCGATGTGCGACCTGATCAATAACTACGCGCGCTGGTACGACTTGTCGCACGTGATCGTCTATTTTTATAACGTCTATGGTCCGCGTGAACGACCGGTCGAACAGCACGGCACGCTGATTGAGACGTTCCGTCAGAAGTATTTAGCCAAGCAACCGTTGACGGTGCGTTCGCCTGGGACACAGCGCCGTGCCTTTACGCATGTTGAAGATACGGTGAACGGAATCGTGCTTGCGAGCGAGCAGGGACAGGGGGACGGCTATGGAATCGCGTCGACCGATGACTACACGCTCTTGGATGTGGCAAATATGTTCGGTGGCGAAATTGAGATGCTACCGCCGACGGCGACAACGCGCGAACAGTCCGTTATCGACTCTTCAAAAATTCAAGCGCTTGGCTGGAAGCAGCTGAAGACCTTAGAAGAATATATTAAAGGCGTGAAAGCTTCGAACGATTTTTCAAGCTAAGCTATGAAAAAACGTGTTCTTATCTTTTCATTAGCGTATTACCCGGTTTATCCGAGTGGAGCAGAGGCATCGTTGAAAGAGATCACGGATCGGATTGATCCATCCGAGATTGAGTTTCATTTGGTGACAACGCGTTACTACACCGGTTGGCCAGCGCTTGAGCAGTTAGGAAATGTTCTGGTTCATCGCATTGGGATTACTCAGACCACCAAGCCGGAGCGATCAGACTTGGGAAAGATGCCGCTCCATTTGAATAAGCCGCTCTATCAGTTCCTTGCCGCCTGGAAAGGGCTTCAGCTTCATCGTAAGTATAAATACGATGCGATTTGGGCGATGATGGCGCACTCGGCTGGCGTGCCGGCAGCTATTTTCAATCTGTTCCATAATGAGGTCCCGTTTGTTTTGACGCTCCAAGAAGGTGATCCGCCGCAGCAGATTGAACGGACGATGCGTCCGCTCTGGCCATTATTCAGCCGCGCCTTTACGAAAGCGAGCGTAGTACAAGCGATCTCGAGTTTCTTGGGCGACTGGGCTCGTCGCCGCAACTTCACCGGTCTGCTCAAGATCATTCATAACGGAGCAAATCCGAAGGATGTGAACGAGCAGATCGATCCAGTTGAAGTTGAAGCTGCTCGCAAGGCGCTGAACAAGCAGCCAGGTGAAGTGATTCTGATGAATACGGCCCGCATCGAAACGCAAAAAGCGCCAGATATTTCCGTGCGTGCCTTGAAATTCTTGCCCGAGAATGTGCGTTTGGTATTGGTCGGTGGTGGGGCGGAAGAAGAGTCTGTGAAGGCTCTAGCCAAGGAATTGGACGTTGCGCACCGTGTACTTCTGACCGGTCAAGTCGACCGCTCTCAGGTCACAGCCTATCGCAAGAACGCGGATATTTTTGTCTGCGCTAGTCGCTCTGAAGGATTGGGGCTGGCGTTTTTGTCGGCAATGGCATCGCGTTTGCCAATTATTGCGACGCAAGAAGGAGGTCTTGCGGACTTCATCTTCGATGCCAAGCGTAATCCGGATAAGCCAACAACGGCGTGGGCGGTTGATAAAGACCAGCCAGAGCAAATCGCGCAGGCGGTTCAAGAGATTTTGGCAGATCCAGAAAAGACCAAACGCGTAACCGACGAAGCGCGTGCGATGATTCTTCGTTCGTACAACTGGGATACGATTGCGAAAGAAATGAAGGAAGAAGTATTTGAGCCGCTTTGGAAAAAATAACCATGGAACAAGCCCGAGCCCTGCGAGTCTTGATGCTGAGCCGCGATCGATCTGGGCTCGATCGGAATTCAGTTACAGCAATACGTTGGAAGCGGCTCGCGGAACAGGGAATTGAATTAGAGGTCTGGATCTTATCGGCTGAAATAACAGACTGGTCTGATGGATCGCTACATGTAAGCGGAACAGGCGGAAAAACGATCTTCCATCGCTTATGGAAGGCGCTGTGCCGAACGCCACAAACGACCCCAGATCTCATCACGGCACAGGATCCCGCGGAGATTGGCTGGGTAGCTTCGCGTCTTGCAAAGCGTCTCTCGACCGCCTATGAGCTTCAGGACCATGGGTCCTGGTTCGACGGGTCGACGGACATTGATGAGCCATTTTGGAATTTCCGTTTTTGGTTAGCGAAGCGACTTGTTCGTGAAGCGAATCTGATTCGCTCGGTGAGCCCGCAGAGCACGGAGTGGTTAAAGGCGCATACGATGGGTACGGCGTATTGGCTACCAATCGTGCCGGGACAGGAGTTCCGTTCGTTGACGCGTCAGACGGTGCCCGGTTGCGTGGTCTGTGTTGCGCGTCTCGTATCGGTGAAGAGACATCTATTATTGATCGAAGCGTTCGCAGAAGTCATGAAACAGCGACCAGACGCGACATTGATTCTAGTCGGTGATGGGCCAGAGCGCGCTACGATTGAAACCCGTATTCAGGAATTGGGTCTTGAGAAAGCGGTTCAGCTCGTCGGTACCCAGCCTGCAGCAAAGTACATTCCTCAAGCGGACGTGTTCGTGTTGCTGTCTTCACACGAAGGCTGGGGAGTGGCGGCGGTTGAGGCGGCGTTGGTTGGCGTACCAGTAGTGATGTCGGACACGGGAGCAGCGCGCTGGTTAGCCGAACAAGGAGCGGCTCGGATCGCGGAGACGGCGAAGTCAGAAGATATCGCTCAATTGATTCTTGCAGCATTCGATCAAACACCTACGCCTCTGAAGAATGTTCTGGACGCTGACCAAGTAGCGATTGAACAGGTGCGTATTTGGAAACACGCTTTTCACTATGAAACCTAGTTTTGTCCTATCCATCGATACCGAGCTCGCTTGGGGAACGCGTGGCGATGTTTTCTATAAAACGGATTACGAACGAACACGCGAAGTGATTGGACGTTTACTGACGCTGCTTGCGAAGTATGAGATTCCTGCGACATGGGCAGTGGTTGGGCATCTTTTCTTATCTGAATGTTCTCGAGACGAGTTCGGACGCCTTCATCCACAAGTGATCCGTCCAGCCGGCTGGACGGGGGAAAACGATTGGTTTTCAATGGATCCTGGAACATCGCGCGCTCAGGATCCGATTTGGTACGGCGATGATGTTGTGGCGCAGATTCAGGCCTGCGCTTGTCCTCAAGAAATCGGTAGTCACTCATTCTCGCATTTTTACGCGGATGCTTGTTCACGTGAAAGCTTCTTATCTGACACGGCTGAGGCGGTCCGTGTTTCAGCAATGGCAAGTGTTAAGCCGGTCTCGTATGTCTTTCCGCAAAACCGTGTGAATCACTTGGATGTGCTCAAAGAGCAAGGATTTACTTGTTATCGCGGAAGCGATGAGAATTGGTATCGTACGTTTCCGCATCTTTTTAAAAAGATCGCACATATGATCGACGATTATCTTATTCCAACTGCACCGGCGATTACGCCACAGCTTGAAGCGGGTCTCGTGAACATTCCAGGGAGCTGGTTCTACGGTCATGCGCGTGGCTGGGCGAAATACGTCCCGATCGGCATGCGCATCGCAAAGGCTAAAGCGGGGATTCGCGCTGCGATCAAGAAAGACCAGGTGTTTCATCTGTGGTTTCATCCGTTCAACTTAGCCTCGGATCCGGACAACCTTCTTCATGGATTAGAAGAAATATTTAAATATGCCAAAGAACAACGAATAGCTGGGAAATTAGAAACGGTTTCGATGGGCACACTCTCTGCTCAATTTCAGAAATAATACGCTCTATGTCCGCAAGCGCTTTGGTGTTGGATGGTCATTTAGCGAGTGCGCTTGCGGTCGTTCGTGATTTACGCAAGCGAGGAATTCACGTGATCGTTGGGGCGCCTCGTAAGACGGCCCTCGCCTTGCACTCGAATGCGGCAGATAAAACGTTTATCTACCCAGATCCAAAGAAAAATCTTCTTGGATACTTGCAGCGAGTACATGAGATAGCGAAGATAGAGGCGGAAAGAACGGGGAGCTTGGTGGTTCCGTATTTCTTTAGCGATGACACGTTTTTACCGATCGCCCGTGCTTCAGAGGCGCTACGCGCCGCCTTCGCTTGGAGGTTCTCATCCGCAGAAGTAATAGAAGCGGTTTTTGATAAGGCGCAAACGCTGGCGGTCGCGAAGCAAGTCTCACTCCCAGTTCCAACGGAACTATCTCTAGAACAAGCGGATATCACCTATCCGGTCATCATCAAACCACGCCATTCGTGCGTCTGGCCATCGCACGGCGAGGCGGTTCGTGCGACGGCAAAGCGTGCTCGGTCGAAAGAAGAAGCGCTAGCGATAGTTACTCAATTCACTAAGGAGATGGGCGAGGCACCTCTAATTCAAGCCTGCATTGTCGGTCACGAGGTCGGCCTGTTCACGGTTTGTGCGGAAGGGCGAGCGATCGATTGGTTCGCGCATAAGCGTTTGCTGGGGATTCATCCAAACGGAGGCGCGAGCAGTATCCGTGAAGCGCTCATGCCTCCGCCAGAGCTGGTTGAGCAATCTACGCAACTTCTCTCGAAGCTCGGTTGGAGTGGTCCGGCGATGGTCGAATGGAAATATGACGAATCTACGAATGTCTATCGGTTGATGGAGATCAATGGACGTTGGTGGGGATCATTGCCGCTGCCGCTCGCTTCGGGGTATCCCATGGCTTGGTGGTGGTATCTAGTGTCGACGGGGCAAGCTGTTCCAACGGGTGACGAGAAGTCTCTTAAGAGGGTGCGGGCCACACATGGTCTCGCCGTCGTGAAGTGCTTTTTGACCTGTCTGCGTCTTGGTCGTTTTGCTGAGGCGAAGCGGGCCTTGAGTCTGTGTTTGCCGTCGAAGAACTACCGCTTGAAAGACGATGTCTTTTCTTGGAGTGATCCGCTGCCGGCGCTGTGGGAAGTGATCGATGTCGTTGCTCGGGGCTAGAGACTGGGCTACTATCCGGCGTATGCAACTCAAGGGCTACCTCCATGTTCACTCGACCTATTCTTACGATGGAAAGGTGAGTTTAGTGGATTTGAAAAAAGGGATGTTCGCTCAGGGGGTTCAGTTCGTGTGTATCACCGAACATACGGATTGGTTGACTAAAGAAAAATACCAAGCGTTCTTTGACGAATGCCAGCAGTTGTCCGATGAGCAGATTCAATTGATTCCAGGATTGGAAGTATCGTTTCCGGATGCACATATCATCCTAGCTGGCTTAGGTAGGGACATCGACCCGCGCCTGGATCCAACAGAGCTCGTAAAACAGGGTTCAGAGCAAGGTGCATTTGTTGTCTTCGCGCATCCGCATCGGAGCAAGTTCCAGGCTCCCGCAGGGATTGAGCCGTATCTGCAGGGGATTGAGATTTGGAATGGGCAGTACGACGGCAAGCGCGTTCCGCGACCGGCTGCTTGGGCGTATCGTGATGCGCTTACCCGGCGCTGCCCGTCACTGTTTGTAACCGCCGGTGCCGATTTTCATCGCTGGTCGCATGTGCCAGGTCCGATGCTCGAGGTCGAGGTTGAAAAACAAGATCAACGGTCGATTCTACAGGCGCTGCACATGGGTACGTACCATCTTGTTGGAAAAGGGCTACGTGTCTCATCGCTCGCTCGTTTGGACGCTTATCCGCATCCACAGCGTCTGCGTGTTGAAAGCGCTCTCACACTTCGTTTCATCCGCTTAGCGCGTGGGATCAATGCCGTTTTAAAGAACTGGAATATTCGTTTACCTAAAGCACTCCTCGAACGCATTCGAGGACGTATCTAATCGTATGGCGATTGAAACGTCTGCCTTGTTGTTCGGAAATGCCAAGCGTTCGTTGATTGAAACGGCGATGCAGATTGCCTACGTCGCGCATGCGGGGCAAACGCGGAAAGATAGTGGTTCGCCGTACGTGATCCATCCGTTTATGGCGGCCCTAAATCTGACCCGTCATGGTTTTTCCGATACGGTTGTCGCTGCCACACTAGTCCATGATGTGCTTGAGGATACACCTGTAAATGAAGCGCAGTTACGAGAGATCCTGGGAGATGAGATCACCGACATCGTTCGAACGGTGAGCGAAGATAAGACGCTGGTCTGGGAAAAACGAAAAGAAGTCTATATTCAGCAGATTTGTCAAGGATCAGAAGCGGCTAAAGCTGTTTCGATTTCTGACAAGATCCATAACTTACAGAGTTTGTGTGCCGCGCATGCGGCTCAAGGTTCGGCAATCTGGAGTGTATTTAATCGTGGTAGAGAATCAAAAGCTTGGTTTGAACACAGCTTGCTCGCTGCGATTCAAAACAGTTGGTCGCATCCGCTGGTTGATGAGTACGCTGCCTGGGTGAAGAAGATGGATGAACTGAACTAGTGAAGTCCTTGCTGACGCCGTTTTTCTTCTTCGCTGCGAAGCTGATCACGCTCGTTTTGATAGGCTTTGATACGTTCCTGGGAAAGGTCTTCATTTTTCAACAAGGCTTGTAAGGCTTCCGTCCAAAAAAACACGCGCGCTTTATCAAGTTCGTGGAGATGACCGGCCGTTTTTGGAAGGCGATTGACGTAGTATGCGATCAACTCACCTAACCGGAAAATACGCATCAAACGCAATGTCTCTGACTCTTCGGGGCTTCGATTGTCTCGAACATACGTTACAAGTGCTTGCTCCAGTTTACGATGGTAGAGCAGCATGAAGTTCAAAAAACGGGCCCAACCGTCGTATTTATTGCCGAAACGCAAAGCGGAATGGTCGAGAAGATAGATATCACGACCGACGGTTCGAATATTGTGCGGGACGAAATCAGTGTGGGTGAGGAAGCCTAAGTATTGTTCAATCCGTTGCCAGTGAGCTTGGAGGACCATTTCTGCTTCCTGTATAGCAGCTTTCACTTCAGAAAATTCGGGGGGGAGCTTGTTCACGGCTTCATAGTAGCCGTGAAACGCCTTCAAGTAGGTGTCCGTTGTCCAGAGTCCAAAAGTCCCACGAATCATGCGCTCATGCTCGTAGGTTGCAGCATGGGCGCTCTCTTGCATTTCAAAGGTTTTGAGCGCCAAAAAGAATTGTTCTTCAAGGCTTCGATCCAAGAATGGCTGTGTCTGTTCGATGAACTCGGTAATTGCGATGATGGCATTGGCTTCTTCGTGCCAAAGCAGTTCTGTTGGTGAGAGAAAGATTTTGTGCGCGAAGTGAATGTCGTTCAAGAGTGACTGACAGGTGCGGGCGTGAAGCAGTTCTTTTTTTCCGGCTGGATGGCTGCTGGCTTTGATAATGACGCGCGCTCCGTCTGTTAGACGCCGTCCGAGCAGGACAAGCTTATTCCCGCTAATAATCGCTCGTTCACCGCCGATATGTACTTGAACATCTTCCAATTCGAATCCCAAACGTGCCAAGATCGGCGTGATCAATGCAAGTTCTTGTTCTCGATAGGCCTCCCAGGCGGTTGCTCCGAGTGGTGTACTCATAGGATGGAGATGATCTGTTTCGCGTGTTCTTCCCAGCCGCCACGCATTTGTAGCGCTTGTTCTCCACCTTGAACGAACGCCTGTCGTTCGTCTTCATGTGTCAGAAGGGTATTTAAAACGTCTGTCAGTTTTTGATTGTCTCCCGGTGGGACGAGAATGCCGCTCTTTCCACTCTGGAGCGCTTCTGCGTGACAATCGATCGCCGAAGCGACAACCGGGATCTGTGCAGAATAGGCCTGATAAATATCTTCCGCTGTATTCGCTGATGTTCGGGGCTGAAGGTAGATGGTGGACGTTTGGAGTAAGAACCAGAATTCCGCTCGCGAAATACGTCCGATGAACTGGACATGGGCTTCTAATCCAAGTTCCTTCACCCGCTCTTTGAGCTGGGGGAGCTCGGCGCCTGTGTCGGCAATGATTAATTGGATGTCTGGATGTTGAGCCCGAAGACGGTCGATCGCTTGTAAGGCATCTTCGACGCCGCTAAAGAAGTTCAACGGTGTCTGAACGAAGATTTGTTTGGATCGACGCTCTTCTGAAAATGAAAGCATGTGTGCTTTTTCAACGGGAAACGCGCTCACGATCAGTTTATGGGCGGGAAGACGATAGGCATTCGTTAAAATAGCCTTTAGGTAGCTTGAAGGAACGAGGGTCTTTGCGGCTCGTCCAATGATCCAGTTCTGTAACCGACGAATCGAACGGGTTTTGAGATCTAACTCACGCAACGCGGCGAAGGTTTCTTCGGGGATACCGACGTATAAATCGCGTTCAGCTCGAACGCGCGCTTCATCATCCAAGAAAAAACGAATAACGGGGATGCTCCGAAGTTTACCGATCAGGAGAGCGGGTAGGCCGACCGAGGCCCCATCGGCTACGTACAGAAAATCCAGGTCGGCGCTTTGTTTCCAGAGTTCGAGTGTGTATTTTACTAAGCGAACCGCAATGGGGAGTTGTTTGGAAACGGCGGTGATTTCAACGTTTCGAATTGTCTCTGGGATGGTTCCGTAGGTTACGAGGCGTACCGTGTGGTCTTGAGCGAGTCGGGTAGCGAGCTCTTTGGTATAGATCGCCAAAGCCTCAAGATCTGGTGGGTAGAGCGGAGTTGCGATCAAGAGGCGCATAGAAGACGGATGACTGGGGTAAACCTTACCAAAAATGTGGCATTTTTCCTATTCTTCCAGATAAAATCAATCAAAAACACCCTGGACTATCTGGTACAGGGTGTTTTTTGACTCAACGGAGTTATTTGGTAGGTGGCATCAAAACCTTCCCGATAACATGCGTGACTCCATTCTTTGAGATGACATCGGCGGTGTCGATCATGACGTCGTTAATGTACGTTTTTCCATCGCGCATCGTCACTTTAAGCTGAGCGCCATTAACCGTGGTGAGCGTGTCGCCGTCTCTCAGATCGGCTGTACGCAAGGCGGCGGGTACAACATGGTAGGTTAAAATGCTTGTCAGCTTCGCTTTGTTCTCCGGTTTCAAAAGCGTATCAACCGTTCCGGCTGGCAATGCATTGAAGGCATCGTTAGTTGGGGCGAAAACGGTGAATGGACCTGGGCCCTTCAAGGTATCAACCAAGCCAGCTGCTTTGACAGCCGCAACCAGTGTCGTGACGTTGTTTGCCAGCATGGCATTCTCAACGATGTCACGCGAAGGCATCATCATCGCTCCACCGACCATAACACCTTGATCATTCTGCATCATACCAGTGCCGCTGGCGTTCATACTGGTGTCATTTGAGGTGGAGGCTTGTCCACAGCCGGCGCCGGCTAACGCAAGAGCGACGAAAGCGAGTGGGATAGCGTGTTTGATATTCATACAAAAGAGAAATAGCGTTAAGTAAGATGCTTAACCTCATTAAGTATATCGACTTGCGTGAAAATGTGTCAATCTAGATTCAGATCTATTTGACCTGTGTATGCTCTCCGAAATCGCCCAGCATTTTTTGCCTAAAGATCTCTCGCCCACGACATACGGTCTGGGCATCTTACAGTCCAAGAGTTATCGCATTCTAAAAACAGCTACTGCCCGGCATTTGAA
Organism: uncultured Gammaproteobacteria bacterium; assembly: GCA_964598725.1. Taxonomy (GTDB): domain Bacteria; phylum Patescibacteriota; class Patescibacteriia; order 2-12-FULL-60-25; family 2-12-FULL-60-25; genus JAGOTP01. Next base: position 366,703 of record CAZRCW010000001.1, read on the forward strand.
ACGGCATGATCTCACATCGATTGATTGGGCGATCTTGGGATCGTTGTTTGAGACGGAACGAGGAATGGGCTTATCGGACTTAGCCGAGAAACTAGATGTGACTCTCCCGCTCATCACGTTGCGTACACAATCACTGCTTAAAAAAGGATTCTTAGAGCGCTGGACTTCCGAACGAGACTCACGTAGCAAAATCGTGCATATCTCACTCCAAGGGAAGAAGCTCATTCCCGTTATTGAGCGTTCGCTTCGGGATGCGATCAAGCCACTGTTCAAAGGATCATCAGCACGAGACTTGCTTGGTTTTGTGAGAGTGATGACTAGAGTTGCTCAGACCGGTAAGACGGATTGATAGAGTCTATTGGGACACAGGGTAGAAATACTTACTTCAGCAAACAAAGTGGGTTATTGTCTCGCTTAGACGGATTCTTTTCGGATATAGAAAGTAGCAGAAACTCGTTTACCAGGCTCGAGCAGATAAGGATCGTCTATCAATCCACCAACGTCCCGCAGGACGGGCTCGATGCAGATAAAATCTTTTTCGGGTAATGACCAGATCCAGATCCGTTCATATTCAACCGATGGTTCCAGGATGAGGGTCCCTAGCTCTGGAAGGGTGACGCGAATGGTAGCGGCAGGATCAAGAAGTTTTGGGTTTGCGAATGAGGTCGTTCCGCCATTAGACCAGATAGCGAAACCAGTTTGAATAAGATCACTTCCGAGGCATTCAAACCGAATAGTTTGCTTTTGAGCATGCGGAACCTTGAAATAGGGGTGCAAACCCATCGCGATTGGGATGGCCTGAGTTGCTTCGAGGTTCTCAACGGTTTGTATAAAACAGACGGAATGCGCATTTTCGATTACACCAGAAAAACGTAAACGATTTTGATAGGGGTAGACGGCTTGTGTTTTGGCCGAGCTGGTCAGTGTTTCGCTAAAGCTGTTCGGAGTCGATGCCTGCTCAACCTTCCAATCGGAGTGGAGCCGAGCGTAACCGTGTTGTTTGAGATTAGGGAAGTGAGAGCTGTCGATCGCCCCGGCGTTTGGGAAGAGAATGGGAATTCCGCCTCGGACGTTCGTTTCAAGGTTCCGGAAGGTTGCTTCATCTAGATACAGGAGTTCGTGTTCTTGAAAGCGTAACGAGGTCACGATGCCGCCACGTTCAGGTGAGTACGTAATACTGTTTCCAAATGCGGAGAGCGTCGGCATATGCTCAGTATAGTACGGATGCGTTAAGTGGTGAGGTAGGGGTTCATCTCTAAAAAAACCACCCCCTATCTTATCGATAGGGGGTGGTTTTTAATGTCTTGTAGGGGTTAGTACAGGATGCGTACGTTCCCTGGACGCTGCGAATCAAGAACGTCTTTGACGAGGGGGACGAAGACGTACTTCGAGAGGTAGCTATCTTTTGGCTGCGATTTTACTTCGAAGCGAAGCGATGGGATGAGGAGTTCGTCCGATGATTGACCATTGTTGATTGGGAGCCAGACGCGCTGAAGAACGATTTCTGGATTCTGGAGCTCAACCTCGGTTACTTTTTCTGCATCTGGCGCGACGAAGCCGTAGAGGCCACCCCGTTCCATGACGGACAAGATACGGCTCTTATCGGTTTCGGCGGTGTAGGAAGAGCTTTCGAAATTGTTGGTGGTCAGGTTCGAGACGTTATCGACACGCTTCTCACGGACGTTCACGTTGACCATGAGACCGTTTGGCTGTCCACCTTCATCGTAGGCGACTTGGCCGTTGATCATGGTTGGATAGATCACCGTCATGCTGTCGGAGATGTAGAAGTTGGTTTTGTCAGCAGTCGCGGCGTAGACAGTTCGCCAATCGCTATTCACGATGGGTTGGCCGTACTTCTCGGTCGAGATACCATTCGCCTTCAAGAAGTCGTTGGCAATTTGAATGAGTTCGCTATCAGCAGGGACATCAGCTTCTTTCAAGCGATACTGTTGGAAACAGGCATCATCGGTACAGCTAGCTTCTGGATGTGGCCACTGCTGGTAGTTCTGGTTGATGTTCACGACGGCTTCCACCAAATCGACTGAGACGCTGTAGCCGTACTTTATCGCTTGATTGAGAGTGAAGGACTGAAGCTGAAGTCCGTTTAACTTCCCCAAATCGATCAAGCCATGTGTGCTTTGAGCGAGTGACTGGATGAGGGAGTTGTTCTGAGCCATGCCTTTCACGCGCTTGTAGACATCAAGCTGGTTGTTCCAAGTTGGAAGTTCACCCGTGTAGGTGTATTTGTAGGTTTGAAACGGCAACAGGCTGGTTGCTATCCGTTTGTCTGTGACAGCGTAGGCGGGATTCACAACCGCGGAGTTCATGGCTGTTCCGCCCCCGGCGCCTTGTCGGGGTGTGGAGTCGAAGGCAGGAGCAAGGGGGCCAAAGGCGTTAGCTCCGGCGACCCGCGTGATGGTTCCAACGTTTGTGTTGAGCGCGAGCGATGTACCAGCGGTCTGGCGTTGCATGTTCGGTAGATTTGTAAGAACGAGTGCAACCACAGCGACAGCGCCGATTGGAATCGCTAAGTATTTGAATGAGAAACGAGAAGTCATACGTTCGAAGAAAGACGAAGATGAATGAGGGGTGGAATACTGCTTCGCATGGGCGGCTAGCAGGTCTTGGCGAAGTTGCTGGCGAAAGTGAGTACTTGGTTCTTCGTTTGGACGCAGCTTGAGGAGCTTGTCGACCAAAGGGATGAGCTCCGATTCTTTTGTGCGTAACTCTGGATCTTGGCTGTAGAGATCGTCCAGAATGGCGCGCGAGCGAGGATCGAGGTTAGACATAGGAATGATGGGTAAGAAGATGAAGCAGGAGGGCGAAGGCGGCTGCCGGAACGACGTTTCGTATCTGTACCAGAGCACGTGAAACGGTCATCTTGCAGCTCGCTTCACTTTTCTCAAGGATGGTCGCGATTTCACTGTAGGAGCGTTCGTCCCAGATGCGGAGAAGGAGGATCTCGCGTTGCTCTGGAGTCAGGATGTTCAGAGAAGCTTGGATCTGGTCGAGCTGTTCTTTCTGTTCGAGACTGCGAACAAGATCGCTTGAATCGCGTAGAATGGCTGAGACGTCTTCAAGATCGGTCGTGGGCCGTGTCTTCCGTACTTGATCGATCAAAAGGTTTCGAGCGATACGATAGATCCAGCCAGAGAAGTTGCCTTTGTCTTCCGTATACTTATCCAATTGCTCCAGTGTTCGAATAAACGTTTGGCTGGTCAGGTCTTCGGCGGTTTCACGATGAAACGTGCGGTAATAGTGGTACTTGTAGATGCGGTCGGTGTAGCGATCGTAGAGTTGCCCAAAGGCGTCCGCTCGTCCGGTTCGGCTAGCGGCGACAAGTTGTTCATCGGTATACGTCATGGGGAGTGTGATCACGCGTGAGAGGTCCTCCACTAGCGTACTACGGACGGGGGAGGAAAAGGTAACACGTAATCAAAGTGACGCTCGTTTGGCCCGCGCCCCTTCCCAGCCGATCATCGCGGTTTTGCGGGCCGGTCCCCAGTGGTAATTTCCGAGGATTCCTGAAGATTGAATCACGCGATGACAGGGAATAAGAAACGAGACGGGATTGTGGCCGACGGCTGTTCCGACAGCTCGGAAGGCCTTTGGGCTACCAATCTGCGAGGCGATAGTCCCATAGGTCGAAAGTTGTCCGGAAGGAATACGCAGTAGCGCTTCCCACACCTTTAATTGAAATGGCGTGCCTTTGAGGTGGAGCTTGATCTCTGGAAGTGAGGTCTGGTGGGGTTCGAAAATGCGCAGAGCGGATTTTTGCACGGCATCCGATTGTTGTTTGAAGTGAGCATTCGGGAAGCGTGTGTATAATTCCTCTCGGGCTGCTTCGCGGCTTGTTACGACGAACGCAATAAAACACACGCCTTTCGTGGTAGAAGCGACGAGCGCTTCACCGAATGGTGTGCGTTCGTAGGCGTAGTTGATCGTGAGACTCGCACCCCTGTTTTTGTATTCACCCGGCGTCATGCCTTCGATTTTGATGAAGAGATCATGCAGGCGACCGGAGCTTGAGAGGCCTACGCGTGTGGAGGTTTTTAGTAAGGATGTTTGGTGCTGTCCGAGAAGTTTCTTTGCCTGCTCGATGCTGATGTACTGCAAAAACTGCTTGGGACTTGTTCCAGCCCAGTCGGTGAAGAGTTTTTGGAAATGAGATGGACTTAAATCAACTTCATGCGCAATATCTTTCAAACTTGGTTGGTTTCTGAAGTTCTGTTGGAGATAGGTGATCGCACGGCTGATCCGATCGAAATCCAGCTGATTTTGGTGGGACATACAGAGATATCCCGATCATAAGAGGAATGATCGGATCGGTCCACCCGATTCGTGTGATGCTTACGGAATGTACCGGCTTGTCAGTTTTACGACTTTTCCATTCCGTAGTTCAACAATGTAAGGATCTTCAATGAGTGCGAAGTATTCCCGCTTGTCGTAGACGGTATGATGCTGTTGTGAATACAAGAACTCTTTTTTGAATGCATCCAAAGAGAGCTGGACGGGCTGAAGTTCGGATTGAGAGAGGACTTCTACGGTCGCAGCCGGATCAACCTCTAGAAGCATGGTCGAGGTACTGTTGTTGCGAATATAGAAGCCGTTCGGAGCGCAGGTGCCATCCGTATCCAGGACATGCTTTGTACACAAGCCGTCTTCAATCATGGCTTCGTCGGCTAATCGCGAAGTTGTCGTCGCTGGCGTAGCATTTGAAATAAATTCTGCTTGGTCGAATATAATAAACGTCGAACTTGCTGATTGAATGGACTGAATAAAGCCAAATCGTTCGTTTGGATCAGAAGAAGTTTCCAGTTTCTTGAAGGTGACTGGTTGAATTAGCTTAGTATAGTTAGAGACTTGCTCCTCTGGCTTGTGCGTCGGTCGAGTAAACCGAATGAGCAAGACACAGGTGAGAATTGCGACAATGATCAAAGATAGGATGGTGGTACGGAAGCGTGGAGGCATATTTAGGCGATCAAACGTCCTTCTAGGTAACGATAATCGATTTGATCGCTAGCTTGCGCAAAGCTCGTTGCGCGAATGATCTCTAAGCCCTTCTCTTCGAAGGGTTGAAAGCTCACCGGCAGAATGTTGATCAAGCGATCAGCGACCAGGTCTGGCTTAAAGATAGGGGATTTGAGATAGCCAAGGCGAAGCAAGTACCAAGTAGCGATAAATAAAGAGCAAGGGTACTTTTTGGATCGAGTGTAATCGCTGATTTGTTCAACGAGTTTTTGATCCTGCGCCAGTCGCAGCGTCTCATCACAGAGCGGGATGAGTTGCGATTCGCGCAAGACAAGGTCTGGTGTATGTCCGGTTGCGCTTAGCCATCCTACAAACAACGTGTAGTCAAACGATGGATCGGGGAAGGAGTAGTCATCGACCAGAACCATCAAAGCCGAAGTTCTACCCTCTCCTTCGCATTCTTTCTTCACCTCACTTAAGATTCGCAGTGACGTTGTATGTTCTTCACTGATTCGGGCGTTTGTATAGATATGAGCGTATTCGATCGAGAGGTCTTTTTTCACAAAATGAGGCTAGCACTATTTAGGGTAAAAGGCTATTCACCCCTTTGATTTTATGCTTTTTAACAGTTCCTCTGGCTTCCGAGAAAGAATGAGAATCGGACGTTTTTCATTCTGAATGGAAAGAATAACTCCATCACCGCTCATTGTGCCTGGTCCAAATTTTACCCAAGGGCGGAGCTCGACGATTGGGCTATCGGTGCTGACGCCTGTAAGTATGTGATCAGTGATCGCTCCGACAGAACGACGACCTTCTCGTATCTTTGCGAGACCGCTATCCAGGATCGTTGACTTTGGATATTCGTAGACATCTTTCTTTTGGAGATAAAAGCTCTGCGTCGTGAGGCGTACGAAAGCTGGAAAAACCTCGATTTTTCCTGAGTAGAGTATATTCGTCAGGCCAAATAGGAGGAGGAAGACAAAGACGATCAAGCTGTAAGTACCAAGCTTTTCTGTAATGCGGAATAGGGGGCCATGCATCGTTTCCGCTCCGATCAAGACACAGACGCAGAAGATGACGATGGGTGTTACAAAGATCAGAATACGCGTACGGAGACTGAGGCCGAGGTCTTCAGAGTAGAGAGGGGGAGTAAATTCTGTTGCGGATGTCATACAGGACGGGGTTAAAAGAGCTTACTGAAGTAAAGGCAGATCGCTGATCCAGGCATGGTCTAATGCGTGTAGCGATTTCCCTGGCTGTGGGTACTTGCCTGACGATGCGCGATCGTTGAGTCCGTAGGGATCAAGTTTTTGAGTCGCATTTGTTTTCAGATCTTTCTCATGTAGCTCAAGGTGAAGTTGCGGAATTCCATGTGTCCAACCACTGATTCCAATAACCCCAAGCTTATGTCCTGTGACAAGCGGTGTTCCAGCTGGCTTGGTACCGTCGTCTATTTCGCCCTCGTCGGGGAGAGGAGTAATGGCTGGATCGATGGTTTCGAGATGAGCATACACAGTGCTGTAACGTCTATCTTCAAACGCTCGATGTATGATAACGAAGTTTCCCCACGACTTACTTACGCCTCGAAACGCTGTACCGGGATGCATCGCATAGACATCGAACGAATGGTACGTGCTATTGAGATTCAAAATATAATCTATCCCTTTATGGGGCGTATCCGGCATGTCGCCAAGAGCGCCATCATATGTGGCAAAGCCTTCGATTAATTGAATTCTGTGGTCGGAAAAAGGATAGCGTTCGAGGAGCTTATACATACCTTTAATAGAATTCTCTCACGCCCGTTCCAAATAACCAATGAGCTGGTTTTTCGCTTGATTAAGCCATTCACTTGCTGAAAAAGATCTTCTCACGTAGGCTTTCTCCTCGCCCTCAAAGCGGGTTTCCCCAACGCGACGATGGAGGTAATTGTGAGAGATTGGTTGGACATCCTCAAGCGGTTTCAGACGGGTAGGCTCCTTCGTGCGGAGTGGACCCATGAAGCGCACCTCGTGATCGGGCTCTGGTATCTGCTCGAGTACCGCGATCCGGAGACCGCGCTGACGCACCTCCGTCTGGCCATCATGGCCTTCAACGAGTCCATCGGTGATCAGAACACGGACACGACGGGCTACCACCACACGATCACGGCCTTCTGGCTGCGCGAGATCGATCGGCGCGTGCAACGAATGGAGACGCGCGACTTCGCGACTCTCGCCGTGGTCGTGCTGCATGACGAACAGCTTCTTCACAGTCCACGCGTCTTCGAGGTCTACCCGAGGAGTATCCTCAAGGACCCCGTTGCTCGGCGTGGCTACGTCCCGCCGCCTTCTTCTAGCGCGCCTGCGTGATCACGCACCCGAACGTTCAATCGTTCCAGGGAGCGTGTCCGTCGGTGCGCTCTTTGTTTTTAGAAGATGAATCGTGTAATCAGGGTTGCGAGAACAAGACTGAAAGCGGTCGAGCGTTTTGCGCGGGATGAAGTGGGTCGTTTTTCGCTATGGGCTGAAAGTGAACAAAGGTTTCGAGGATAGATCTCACATTCACCTTCAGCCGTGACGGCGATCATCCGATTTTTAGAACCATAAAAAGATGAGCCACGACCGTTCATGAGCCATTGGACGGCCGCATGATCTGGAGAGTGAATGTTCAGTAATTTTGTGGTCTTGTAATTACCGCTATCCGTTTGCCAAGCTCCCCATTGGATGCGACAGACATTTTCCGGGCAGACGAGTGAGACGAAATAGTGATCGCCGATAGCAGGGGAGATGAGTCCCCAGTCGAGCTCCGGTTGGAGCAGGATTCGCACCTGTTTCGGTTTTAGCAGAAACTGAGTTGAATGCACGTGTTCTACAGTTGCGCTTGCTTCTTTGTCGTTTACGCCAGTAATACGCACAAGTGCTAACAGATCCTGATCTTTCTGTGTGACTAAGCAACCAAGTGGATCGCAGGCCAGAGTGATGTCTGCCTGCAAGAATAAATCAGCAGTAAGCAGGCTAAGAACAGCTAGAAGCGTGAACGCAGTTCTTGAATGAGATCTCATGCTAGTATTCAGATAAACTATGCGTCTCTATCTGTCTTCTTTCAAGTTGGGAAATCACCCCGAGCGTTTTACTCAACTTACTGGCCAAAAAACACGGGTTGCCGTCATCGCGAATGCACGCGATGCATTTCCGGATGAACAGCGTCGGCACGACCGAGTTCAGACGGAAATAATCGAGCTCAAAGCGATCGATCTTGAAGGAGAAGAATTGGATTTGAGACGGTATGTTGGAAAACGAGATGAACTTAAACTCGCTCTCACCGGCTACGGCGCCGTTTGGATCTTAGGCGGGAACGTGTTCGTATTACGCCGAGCGATGTTTGATTCGGGTTTCGACGAAGTCATCAAAGAGTTGCTTGAGCGGGATAGCTTGGTCTATGCCGGCTATAGCGCGGCGGCGGTCGTTTTAGCGTCGACCTTACGCGGTTGTGATCTGGTTGACCCCACGTCCGATGTTACAGATGTCTTGAAGCAGGAGCTGATCTGGGAGGGGTTAGGTGTGCTGCCATATGTCATATTGCCGCATCACAAATCTGATCATCCCGAGTCCGCTTTGATTGATGATGTTGCGGATTGGCTCGAGAAAGAAGAAATTCCGTTCAAGACGCTCCGAGATGGAGAGGTACTGATTGTTGAAGGTGAAAAAACAGAGCACGTCTGTTAGTAAATGGGTTCATTCCATGACTCTACGCGCCAGCGCTTTTTTCCGGGGTATATTCGAAGGTGGTAATAGAGCCATTTCCAACAAGGAACCTATCGTCGAAGCGTTCTAATAACGCTTCGGTAAGCTGCTGTTCAAAGGTTAGATACGCGGCAAACGCTCTGATGAACAGCGCATGACTCACGATGAGTATATTTGTATGTGGATCAGCTTCGAGCAGCTCTTTCGTTTGGACGATTCGAAGGCAAAGACTTTCAAAAGATTCTTCATAGGTGTATTCCGTTGGACTCGTATAGTGTGCTTTCCGCTCCTTCACGCAATCGATGACGATGGGCTCTTTCTGGACCGCTTGTCCGATGACTCGTGCGGTTAATTGGGCGCGTAGAATCTTGCTGGTATAGATCAGCTTTCATGTATTTCCAAACACCGCTTCGATGTTGTTTCCATCTGGATCAATCACGAACGCTCCGTAGTAGCCCTCGTGATAGTTCGCGCGTACCCCTGGTGCGCCGTTATCTTTCCCTCCGGCAGCGATAGCTGCCAGGTAAAAGGCATCTACAATTTCGCGACTCTTGGCTTCGAAGGCGAAATGCATATAGGCAGTCGGTGGGTAGTCTACATCCGCTTGAGCGATCCAAAAAGCGGGTCGCGTGTCACCAAAGCCTAAATAGGTTCCATCTTCATCGAAGATAACTTTGTAATCGAGGGGCGCGAGAGCTTTCTCATAAAAGGCTCTGCTGGCCGCGAGATCTGCTACGCGCACGGTGAGATGGTCGAACATAGGAAGAGTTATTTCTTTAATGATAGATATTCTCGAACCCCGGTTAACCATCCACCTGTGAAATACTTCTCAGGCTCAAACGAACTTGGATCAACCCAAAGGTGCTCTGTATGTCGGGCGGATAAGCGAATGTCACCGTTCGTGACACGTGCGCCATAGCCCAAAGCGAAAATACGCACCGTTGGATTCCCGGGGGATGCTTCAACCCGTTCATGACGCATGAAAACGGTCGGTTTCTCATCGATGTCGCAGCGCAGATCCGGTCCCAACTCTTCCAACAGTTTTCGTTGAATAACTTGTTCTAATGGAGCGTAGAACTCATCTTTCTTGATCCTGCCTCCAGGTAAGTCCCAATCACCGAAATTGTCTTTCAAAATGAGTAGCTTTCCATTCTGTTCAAGAAAGATTTTCACCGCGACGAAATAGGTTTCTTTTTGTGAGTTATCTTGGTCCATAGAAATGTCTAGATGAGGTTAATTCCTAAATGACTCAGTAAAGAGACCGCCTCGGGCAAAGAAAACAGCGCGCCTTTCAGTTTGTTCACGAGCGGATCGATTGAGTAGTTGCGTGCATGGGCGAAGTTGGCTTTTTCAAGATCGCATTGATGGAACAGTGTCTTTTCTAAGTCGCTGTGTTCAAAACTTGCTTCGGTCAGGATGGTTTCAATGAAGCTGGATTCTCGTAGCATGCAGCGAACGAAGCCTGTTCCTTTGAGCTTTAGTCTGGAAAAGTTGCAACTTTCAATCAAGCACTGCTCAAAGCCGAGGTCGAGGAACCCGCTCGCGCATTTACTGAAATCTACGCCCAGCAATTTACATCCACTGAATGAGACACCTTTCAAACTCGTATCAGCTACGCTTGCAAGATTGAATTCACAATGATCGAACGAGCAATCGGAGAACTCTACGCGAGCGAGGTTGGTCTTCTCAAAACGACAGTTTTGAAAGGCGCAGTTCTCGAAAGCGTGGCCTTGGAGAACCGTTCCTTCATAGACGAGTCCTTTGAGCGTTTCGTTTGAGCTCTCCATAGATACGAGAATCCTAGCAATTCGGCCCAAGAAATCCCAGCGAACAAGCAAATAGCTGTTCAGACGGCTGTTTCATGCTACAGTCTTTTCCATCTTCGGCTAGAACCTCTATGGCTATTGCTCCTAAAGACCCGCTCCACGGGAAGACCCTTCAGATGATTCTCGAATTCCTCGTGGATCATTACGGTTGGGACGGCTTGGCCGAGCGCATCAATATCAACTGTTTTCAGGTGGATCCGAGTATTTCCTCGAGTTTGAAGTTCCTGCGGAAAGTCGGCTGGGCCCGCAAGAAGGTTGAAGGGTTGTATATCTGGACGATTCGCTTCGTCTCAACCGATGAGGATCCACTCCCTCCGTTGGATCTGAACTTGGACGCGGCGTAAGTTACACTTTCTTTTGTCGTTGTTCACGAATCAAGAGAATCGATCCCAGTAGGGCCATAATCTCAAAATATTTCCGAAGGATCGTTGAGAGCGAATACGGTTCTTTGATGAAGAGCTGTACGTGACCACTGAGGAGTTGATTGACGAGGAAGAGCACGAGTAACGTCAGCGATGAACCAATCACCACTTTCGCCCAAGGGATCTTGTTCTTTGAACGGAAACAGCCAAGTGCGAGAACAGCTTGAAAAATCCCAAGCAGGATGTACGCAATACCCATAGCATCAGACGCATTCTGAAAGCGCTCTGGCGCAGTCGTGAAATGTAGCAGCGCCGAGATGCCTAAACTGAGCGAGACGATCGTGACCGGTTTCATGTTAGCGTTTGTTGAGTGTTCCACCGAGCCAGACCGATGGGAAGGCGAGGATGGCTAGCGCGATTGGATACCAATGCGCGGACAGATTCCAGCCAGCGACAACGCCTCCGATGCCAGCGATCGTTCCAATGATACCGAGAATCAACACATGCTTCTTTGGGTTCGTTGGCGCGAGCTTTGCGGTGACATAGCCACCGAGAATGGTGTAGACCGTCCGATAGACAAGGGCGAGTCCCAACATCCAAGTGATAAAGAGCCCGCCGGTAGCCGGAGGAAAGATCCCGAGCTTCTCAAGAATAAGATCGGTGACCGTTGAAAGAACAACGACGATAAGAAAGCCTGCGATCACCGAACCGATGCTGCGGAGGATGTTGGAGGACATAGAGAATAAGGGGATGATACGAGTTTCCTATGGCTGATACAAGGACGATGGTTTTTATGTAACACTAGTACTTGGTATGAAAATCATCCTTTTCGATTTTGACGGGGTAATTGTTGATACGTTCTCTTTTTGTTATCGGATTATCGATTCGCGTGATTCGCTGTCTGAGTCCGAGTACCGGGCCCGCTTCGAAGGGAATATCAACGCCGCTCCCAAAAAGACCCCGCAGGACCCAAACGCGAAACCGTTTGATTTCCAAGGCCAGTATTTGACCGAATTATTGAATTGTCAGCCGAATAAAGAAATAAAAACCGTCATTCAGGAACTCGCGAAAGATCATACGTTGATTATCATCTCATCAACGATTAGTCCGTCGATTGCTCAATATTTGGAAGTGATTGGTTTGAGAGGCTGTTTTGCTGAGATCCTTGGAAATGATGTCGAAAAGAGCAAGGTGAAGAAAATCCAATCCGTACTTGAACGCTACGCGGTCAAGCCAATGGAAACGGTTTTCATTACCGATACGTTAGGCGATATCAAAGAAGCGTCGGAATGTGGTGTCCGATCGATTGGGGTGACATGGGGCTATCATTCCAAGGAGACATTGGAGCAGGGGAAGCCGTGTCGAATCGTAGAGCGACCTGAAGAGATCCCGATGGAGATCAAGCGAATCGAGGCGGGGAAATAGGGCTGTGCTATTTTCAGCGCTCATCTCATGAATCGCTTTTCTTGGGTAACTGCTTATTGTAATGAGTTTCAAGCGTCCCTTGGTTAACACCGTATAATCGTTCGATTAGGGCACGTTCTTCTTTTCCGCCCAGCTTTCCATTCAAAATACGGATGCGTCCTTTAGAGGCGATCACATCTTGCTCGCCAAAGTTTACACTGTAAAAGTCGAATTGATGTCGGCTGTCGATCGATTGTATCCAAATCGCGAGTACTAATTCCGCTGGTTGATATTCATCATGCATGTCTGTCACTTCTGTATCAGTCGCATGGAAAATCCGTTCATTTGTCTTTTGATGCCAGCTCAGATTCTGAATCGCTTGTGGCGTCTGTTCGAGGAGCGCATCAATATCTACGTATGAAGGGAAACCAAGTTCTTCGAGAATAGGGGGCAAATCCTTCTGTATAAAAGTGACTATGACTTCAGTAGGTTCCGTGTACTTCCAAGCAAAGGCGCTTTTCACGCGCTTATCGAGGGACCCAGCTTTTGGCTCTCGTTCGGTTAATTCGTCTTCGTCAGATTCAGTCTTTCGCCAGTCGAAGCTTTCGTGTATGCGACCTTTTGTCATAGGTAAAATTGAATAATCACAACTAAAAGAAGCTTAGCGAGCTGTACTTTTGATGGGAAGAGGATATCCGTCTGTCTACGACGTATAGCTCGGTCCGCGTACGAAGTGGCAGGTGTACCCATCCGGATTCCGTTGAAGATAATCCTGATGTTCAGGCTCAGCAGCGGTAAACGTTTTTAATGGTTCAATAGTCGTTACGACCGGATCAGGCCAGCGTTTAGATTTGTTCACGAGATCGATAAAGGCTTCCGCTTCCATTTTCTGTTCGGCTGAAGTGTAGAAGATCGCCGAACGATAGGACGATCCCATGTCATTCCCTTGCTGGTTGAGGGTTGTTGGATTGTGAATCCGAAAAAAGAAATCAAGTAGCTCGCGAAAAGTTGTTTTCGTTGGATCGAAGTCGATGCGAAGGGCTTCCGCGTGACCGGGATGATTTCGATAGGTTGGATGGTCGTTCTCGCCACCCGTATACCCGCTTTCCGTATCAATGACGCCTGGTTGCGAACGGAAGAGCTCCTCCATGCCCCAGAAGCAACCACCGGCTAAAACGGCTTGTTGTGGTGTGGTATTCATATACCTCTCAGGATACTCTTATTTGTATGATTCATCACAAGAAGTGTCTACCCACATTATTTGAAGATGTACGAACGGGAAAGAAACGCTTTGAAGTTCGGCTAGCTGATTTTGAGGCAAATGTTGGGGATCGAATGGTCCTGGAAGAATGGGACCCTGAGCGACAAGCTTGTTCGGGACGTACGTTCACCTTTGAGATTGAATACATTCTAAAAACCAAAGACATGCCCGCTTGGACGCCGGACAAGGTCGCTGAGTTTGGTTTTCAAGTGATGCAGATCAAGCCGATCGACGAATCGACTTAGACCGTTTCCTCGTCTTCGCCGGTTTCTTCGTCCTCTCCGTCGACTTCCATGGTATCGCCGTCTTGGCCGCGAACGGCATTTTCCATGCCTTCTGGGAGTTGTTCGTTGGTTGGCATAACCTGTTCGTTACCGTCCATGCCAGGGACGTCTTGAATCACATCACGCTGATCGCCAAATTTTGCTTCCTCTTCTTCCAAGGCTTTTTCGTTGAGGTTTGGGGTTGTGCTCATAGACTTCTACTGTAACGCGGGTTCGGTTCGTAGACAACCTAGGGGGTGAAAAGCTCTTCAAAAGATAAAGACGATCTGAGCAGATCGTCTTCACCTCCTTTCTGCAGTTGTTGCGTTGATGTATCTACCGGCCGATGAGTGCGAGGATCTTCTCGACCGTGTGGGCGAGCGAGGTGCTGTCTGAGTGCTGGAGGCGGCTAGCCTGCTGGGGTCCACGGACCTTCCAGAGCCGCATGATCTCAGCATTAGGGAGACGTTTTGGGCCTTCTCGCCCTGCATTTCGAGCAAGGCAGATCTCGAGTGGAGCGCTGAGGTGCACGATGCGGCTGTTCAGTCCCGTGTCGCTGCCGAGCGCGAGCGCTAGGTGGCGATTGTAGAAGAGACCTTCCACCACGATCAGTGGCGGATTGGTGTCTTGGTGGGCGGCAGAGACCATACCGTGTAGCATGGCGTACCAGAGCGGCTCTTCCGCGTTGTGGTTGCGTGGCCCTGACTTGCTCAGAAAGTCGCAGAGCGCGTCGATCTCGATGCAGGGAACGAGGCGTCCCGTCGCATCGATGACGCGCTGCTTGACCGCCTTGGCGACCGTTGATTTCCCGACGCCAGGTGGACCGACGATGATCAGAAGCTCGATTGGACGCTTTTTGGGTGGCATGCCTTTCCCTTCGGTTGTTCGGTAGGAGCAGAAGCTCTATACCAGATATTGTAATATTTGTCTATTTCATAAACACCTCCCAAACGGGAGGTGTTTATGAAAAATGCTAAGTGGAATGCGTAGTTGCGGCGCCTTTTTTAGGCCATGAAGTAAAACACTGCAGCGGCGATCATCATACAGCCGAGGGCGCCGAAAGCCATGATAGCGATCTTGGTTGCGACCCACTTTGGTGGTGTTCCGCCGAAGATGACGGCGCTCACTTGGGTTGGAAGAATGAAGCCGAGCCAAGCGAAGCCGGCAATGCCAAAGGCGTGCCAACCTGCAACGAAGTTATTCAAGAAGAGCGACAAAACAGCGCTGGTGATAATCGTCCCAAGAATCTGAACGGCGAACAATGGTCCCATCTTTCTCATCATCTCCGACTGCTTTTCCTTGGAGAGCTGATCGAAGCCATGAATCTTTCCCCAGAGCTTGCCGAAGATGGGTGTGTACCAGACAAAGCCGAACGCGAACTGAAGAACCGTTGCAAGGAAAATGGCGGACCAGTTGAGGTTCATAGAGGAGAAAGGGGATTAGTGAGGTGAGTATACTCCTTTTCTTTAGGCATAAACAGAAAGCCCACCGCACATCAGTGGCTCGACGCCACAGGTGTGGCGGGCCTTCTGTTGTGGGTGGGCGTGGAGACTTCAGTCGAAGTCGGTCCGATCAGGCGTGAGTGACGCAAGGATCGTTGCGGCGAGCGCTGCGTGCTCGGTGAAGTTGGGGACCTTCGCCTTGTCGCCGAAGATGACCTCGGGCATCGCGGTGCTCCCGACCGGTCGTTCCCAGACGAGCAGCTTCTCGCCTCCCTCAAAGGCGTAGAGCTCCCAGCGGATGACCTTGGCAGCATCTGGATCGTTGTGCGTGTCGATGACCCACTGCTCCGCCTGATACAGGTAGCTGATGTTTCGGATCGTTGCGTGGAGGGAATTGCCCTCTTCATCGTCGTGAAGGTGCAGCAGCATGGACGGCTCCTCGGCGGTTGTTGTGGGAACGTTCTACGTCAGTCGACGTTGAACATAATTGGTTATTATCAGAAAAGACCGCTATTGTAAATATAGAAAACTCTTTCTTCAAATTTCGTAACCCAAAGGCCACAGACGTAGTGTTGTGGACTTACGAAAACCCGCGATAAAACGAACAAAAGGCTACTCCCCATCCCAGTAGCCCAGCGATTCCTCAACTCTTCCAATAAAACGCATTTTTTCAGTAAGAATTCCAAATTTATTTGAGTCAGGGTATTCGGCAATTTCAGGCGTTTGTTTTGTGCTCACGGCGAGATAACGCAGTTCTTCCGACGACGTATTGATGATTTGGTGTGCGAGTTCTGGTCCGCCCGTTGGACAGGCGATGAAGTCGCCTTTTTCAATCGCATAGCGTTCGTCACCGATCCGAACTTCACCGGAACCTTCGAGAATAAAGAACATCTCTTCGTTTACTTGATGGTTGTGAAAAGGAAAAGCGCGTTTCCCCGGGGGAACGACCGTGACGTTGTAGCCGAGTTTTTGAGCTCCGATGAGAGGACCAACGAACCCCATGGTCGCTCCTTCGTACTTTTCTTTCACTGCATCCGGCATGGGAGCGGGCGAGGGTTTGAACTCAAGTTTTGAGATATTGAGAATATGTTTTGCCATAGATAAAAAGCGTAACACTCTTCTAAAAGCTCATCAATCAAGTTCGTCTATGCTATGGTACTCGTAGCTATACTGCCTTATTGCTCTATGAAACGAATTATTTGCTTGATCGGAGTGGTCGCGTTGCTTGGATCAGGCTGTGTACGATCAGCGTCCATTCCTACCGTTTCAACAACGACTGCCGCTTCTCCACTGGAGGCCTCGTTAGATGACAAAGGAATTCTTGTCGTTCAGCCAACTTCTACTGAAGGAGCGGATATCTATCCATTTACGACCAAAGAAGAATTGTATGCCTTCACGCAACTTGTCGGTCCTGAGTATGCGCAGCAGTTTACTGAGCGGTTTGTGACCATCTCGCGTCCAGATGCGATAACGAGTGGATCGATTCGTGTTTACGAAGGAGCTGTTCCCGGATTGTATACGATGATGGAGGGTCTCATCGCAGTTGAATCACCAACCAGAGTCTGGGCAGCGGTGATCGATGGGGATGTCGTCCGTTACTTTTCTACAGTTCCGGAAGATACACGAAAGCTCCCGGCGTTCGTCGACAGCTGGCGCGCACGATTCGCTGAGAAGCTGGTGGTATATATGAATGCTCGGTAGTATGTCAGAAAATCAGGATTCGGTTTTGGGCTCAAACGAAATGAGACCAGAGCGGGTCTGGGAGCGTTTTGAAGTCGCCTATACAGCGATATTTCTAGTGGATGACCCAGATCAGCCGACGAAGATTGGTATGATGAAACGTGGTCCAAACCAAAAGCGTTTTCCGAATCAATATACCGGTACCGGTGGAAGTCTAGAGAAGATCGACGAAAGCCAAGCCGCCGGCGCCCTCCGAGAGTGGAACGAAGAAATGGGAATTGAGGAGATCGATCCGAAAGAATTCAGCCGAATCATTATTAATGGAAAAGGGGTGATCTTTTATTTCTTTGCCCCTTATTCGAAATCTGAAATTCCAAAACCAGAACCGCATGATGGTATCTACGTTGGTGAAGTTGAATGGGTGCCGATCGATGAAGTGCTTGGAAAGGATATCGTGCCAACGACCCGCCGTTTTCTTGAAGCATGGAAAGCGCGGCACTGGTCAATAAAGGAACCGTTCACCGTTTTCTTTGAACGAGAAGATGCGCATGACGCGCAGTCAAACATACGCTCAATTGAAGTGAGAGATGGATTGTTGTTAGACAGGTAGTGAGAGGATAGATATCTATTTTCCATCCAGGAAACCTCTTTCTTGTAGCTCGTGAATTGCTTCGACGGGCTTTAGGTCTTGTATGGCAGTGATAACACGCGCGGCTAAGGTATCTGCACGTTCAAATTGATCAGGAAAATGGCTGAATCGTGGTCCAACATGTGTCACAGCACTTATCATAGATCTTGCTACGCATGCTCGGTACTCCAATCGGAAGTGTCCATACGTATAACCTACTCGAACAATATTCGGAAGGAGCTCGTAATATTCTCTTAGAAGCTTTTCTTCGTGTTCTCGTCTTTGTTCAGTGCTTAGTTTTTGGACAAGGAAACACGAGAGGTCGAAAGCGGGGACCATTCGAGCGGACAGCTGCCAGTCAATAAATATTGGTTCGTCACCCCCATCGTTAGGGAAGAGAAGATTTCCTTGATTTACGTCGCCATGTGTCAATGCTCCAGGACCAGAGTTATAGAAGCTTGAAATAGTTTCGGCATTACTCCACATCCATTCAAAAGCCTTGGTCCCTTCTTCGCTTAGCTGTGTCTTGTATCTGCTTTTAAAAATCTCCCAGCTCTCGCTCATGTTGATGTTAATGACATTGATGAACAGGCTCCCATCTTCTCTAGGGACGCGATCATCACCCCAAAATCGACTATTGATATCTGCGAGTTTTGCAACAACCTGATGAATCTGACGTGGGGTAATCTCTTCACTATTCTTTAGAACAAAGTGGCTAGGGGATAGGTCCTCTAAAACTAAATGCCCATTCCCAAAGGTTGCATACAGCTGAGGGATATAATTTACACCCGCTTCGGATAAGAGACGGTATACCTCGCCCTCTCTTTTTGGTTTATCTGTGCTTACCTGAAATTTTACGATAACGGATCTTGGTTCGCTGCTTTCATCGGCATACAGAATCTTCACCCGGACCGCTTTTCCTAGCAGGCTGATAGGACTAAAATCTTCATCTATCTGTACGGAGGTTATTCTACCCACCGAATGCTCATTCCTGAGCACGTGCTTTATCCAGTCTACGGTTATTTCGGGTGGTGACTCGGGATCTTTCATTTTTTCGGGTTGGTTTTTCATACAAGAATAGTACTCGTTAAGTCCAACCAACTCCACTCGTCTTTTGGAGCTTTAAGCAGTTCTCGATAAGATAGAGCAGCGAAAGAAGAACGCGGAAGATCCCCGTTTACAGAAAAGAGGAGAATAGCCGCAATAAACACATCCGCTTGAACAAGCGGATGTGTTTATTCAGCCTCGTCGCGCTGCATCGATCGCTGCAACGTCAATTTTCTTCATGGTCATCATCGCTTCGAAGGCGCGTTTTGCTTGGGCGCCACCGACTGCAAGAGCTTCGGTCATGGTACGTGGCGTGATCTGCCAAGAGATCCCCCAGCGATCCTGGCACCAACCACACTGACTTTCTTTGCCCCCATTCACGACGATGGCGTTCCAATAACGATCGGTTTCTTCCTGGCTGTCTGTCGCGATCTGAAAGGAAAACGCCTGAGTGCGTTCGAATGCTGGACCGCCATTTACGCCCACACAAGGAATTCCACAGACCGTGAATTCGACCGTCAATACATCGCCTTCTTTGCCACTCGGAAAATCGCTGGGCGCATGGTGGGTAGCGGTGACTTCACTGTCAGGAAACGTAGCTGCGTAAAAGCTCGCTGCAGCCTGGGCGTCTTTATCGTACATGAGGCAGATAGTGTTTTTTGAGATCATATAGACCTATCCTAGCAAAGCTTCTTATAGGAGAAAAATATCTCTTTAGAATTTCTTCAAAATTGTTCAGCTTTTATGTATCGTCGAAAGTCTATAGGCGCTATAGTGGAATCATGAATAAGAAACTGATCTGCGTTGCGATAGCCATTGGTGGCTTAATTATAGTTATTGCTTTGGGATGGTCGCTGTATGCACATTTCAGTAATAGGCAGCCGGTAGATGTATCTCTTCAGAATAAGGCCGACCCACCACTTAGTGCTCAGAAGCCTGTCGCGATTGTAGTACCTACATCTTCGACCACATCGACGGATTTAGAGATGGTAGAGGGTGCTTCTGACGAAGAGCGGATGAATGCGCATTGGCTCTCCAGAGTAAATGCGTTACGCGAACAAAAAGCCCTTGAGCCGATCGTCTTTGATGCTCGTTTAGCGCACACCGCAAAGATCTGGGCGGATCATATGGGAACGACTGGCGTGCTGAGTCATGATCGTCCGAATGGGGAAAAGGTGAGCGAATGGATTAAAGCTTACAACCTTCCGTTTATGGCTCAGGGAGCTGGTAACGGGTATCGAAATCAGTTTACCGAAAACATTGGCCGTGCCTACGCAGATGCTTCACAGGAAAGCCTTGAAGCGGGTCTCGATCAGGTACTCACATCCATGGTCGACGAGGGTCCGGAAGGCGATCATTACCGGACAATTTTCAACCCAGATTGGAATCGCTACGGGGGTGGGTTTTATTTTGAGCCCATTGCGAAAGGCCGCGTGCGTGTTTATATAGTCTTCCACTATGGGAGCTTCCGATAAGCATCAGAAGTTCTATTCCTTCCTCCCCCGAACAAAAAAATACCCGCTTAAAAGAGCGGATATTTTTGTAGCAAGAGCAGACTTGCGAGTTCGAGCCCTGGGCTATTTACCTTTGTCACTTGTATTAACGAATCATTTGATAGATGGTTTCAATGCGACCCAGCTGATCACGGGTTGGTGGGGATGATACGTCGAACATGATTTGGCAGCCGCTGCCTCCCCAAGTGATTTTATCAGGCGATCCTCCCCAGACGAGCGCCAGCCAGCCTAGATTCTCTGAGCCAAGTGATGGCTTTCCGATCCACTTGCCGGCGTAGAGTGTTTTACCGTTATGTGTGTACGAGCGGTTCACCGTTGTAAAGTCCCATGCCTCATAACCAGTTTCGGGTGAGGGGCATGAAGCGACGGCGACCGTTTGATTACGATCGTTTGTTATTTCCCATCTGTTCGCGGCTGTGGCGCGCGCTTCCCAATCAAGTGGCAACCAAGCGGCGAAGTCACCGTATACAATAGTTGCTCCTGCATCACTCCCGACGTCATCGGTGGTTGTTGCGAATTCTGATGTTGTGGAAGGGGTTTGTGTGACTGGTGCAGACTGTTGATTCGTTGGGATCATTTGTTCTGGTTGTCCTGTGACTGTATCTATCAAATGGTCAATCTTTACCCCTTGCGAGACGAGTTGTTTATTCTGGGCGTAGACGGTGATACCTATAAGGACCAAACAGACCGCAAGGAAAGCGATGATAGCGCTCTGAACTTTTTCATTCATAGTGCAACAACTATATCATCTCTTTTTCTCCTGAACAAAAATTACCGCTCATTTAAGCGGTAATTTTGTGGCAGGGGCGGGGGGAATCGAACCCACGCTAAAGGTTTTGGAGACCTTTGTACTACCATTATACGACGCCCCTAAGGTTGAATTGTGATCAGAAGAGTAGCGACTTTGGAGGAAAAAGGCAACCGAGCGCGGGTGGCGCTCGGTTGATCAGCCTCTGATGGTTGCTTTGATCCCAAGATCCGAAATGGTTACGGATGGGGGTAAGCTGAGTAACCATTCTACGGTCTCCGCGATATCTTCGGGTTTCAATCCCTGCGAAACGTCTTTTGTAACACCCGCTCTCACAAAGAACTCGGTATCGGTGGTGCCGGGGTAGAGTGCGGTCACACGGATATTCTGTGGGCCGAGCTCTTCGTTTAACGAACGCGTCAAGCCGGTAATCGCCCATTTGGTTGCGGTGTACACGCTGCGGTCACTTTTTACCCGCAGACCGGCTTGTGACCCAATATTGACGATGAGTCCCGCGCGTTGTTTCTTCATTGTTGGGAGAGCTGCACGGATAGGGTAGATCGTGCCGAGGATGTTGGTTGTGACAGCCCTCTCAATCACTTCAGCTGTATTTGTTTCGAGCGATCCTTCGATCCAGATGCCGGCGGAATTGATCAGGGCATCGATCGTCCCGTGATTTTGGATAATACGCTCAAAGGTAGCTTCAACAGCAGACGCATCCGTTACATTGCATTCATAGACCGTACAGTTGAAGTCCGTTTTTAAGGACCTTAGTTCTTTCGACGGGCGAGCTAATCCGATACAAGTATGCTTTGTATGCAGTCGTTCAATGATCGCACGACCCATTCCACGGCTCGCTCCCGTAACCACGATGTTCATACGTTAGGTAGGGTAGATCGGATGGAGTTCGGCGAGTTCTCTTACGCGCTTCGCGACCCGTTCTTGGACGGTAGAGCTGCTAGCGTTCTTCAATGCCTCTGCAATTAAACGTGCAACTTCTTCCGTATGAATCTCGTCAAAGCCACGCGTCGTAATTGCTGGCGTTCCGATACGGATCCCGGACGGATCCATTGGGCTCCGTGGATCGAATGGCAGCATGTTTTTATTCACAGAGATACCAACCTTCTCAAGAATGATCTCCGCGTCCTTGCCACCGACGCCCCAAGGCGTGACATCGAGTAATAATAAATGATTATCGGTTCCACCCGACACGAGCTTCCCACCTTCTTTTTGGAAGGCGCGTGACATGGCCATCGCATTCGCGAGAACGCGTTCCTGATATTGCATGAACGATGGCTGTAACGCTTCGTGGAAGGCGACCGCTTTTCCAGCGATCACATGTTCGAGCGGTCCACCCTGCGCACCTGGGAAGACGGCGCTATCGATTTTCTGGGCGAGTGTACGCTTTCCGTCTGGATCCAAGCGATCTTGAATTTTACACAGAATCATAGCTCCGCGTGGTCCGCGAAGGGTTTTGTGCGTCGTAGTCGTAACGACGTCGGCGTAGGGGACCGGGTCAGGGGCGAGTTTGGTCGCGACGAGTCCAGCAATATGCGCCATGTCGACCATCAAATACGCGCCAACTTCATCGGCGATCTTACGGAACTCAGGGAAATCCAAGTGACGCGGATAGGCCGAGAAACCCGCGATAATCATGCGTGGCTTGTGTTGCTTAGCGAGCGCGCGCACTTCATCCATATCGACGCGCTGCGTATCTTGGCGAACGCCATACGGAACAACGTTGAACCATTTTCCGCTGAAGCTGACAGGGGAGCCGTGGGTGAGATGCCCTCCATGCGCCAAGTTCATAGCGAGGATCGTGTCACCTGGTTTGCAAAGGGCTAGGTAGGTCGCGAAGTTGGCTTGCGCTCCGGCGTGTGGCTGAACGTTGGCATGTTCTGCTTGGAAGAGTTGCTTGGCACGATCGATGGCCAGGGTTTCAACCTTATCGATGACGTGGTTACCGCCGTAGTAACGACGGGTTGGGTACCCTTCCGAGTATTTATTGGTCAAAATCGAACCAACAGCCTCCAAGACGGCTTCAGAGACGTAGTTTTCGGAGGCGATGAGCTCAAGTTCGTGCTGCTGACGTTCTTTTTCTTCTTGAATAAAACCGGCCAATTGGGGATCGATTTGGGAAAGAATGTTCATACGGATAAAAAGAAAAGCGAATAGAGAAAGATCTAAGTTGGGTTGCCGTATGAAGAAAATTACAACATGAAACTAGGGTAGAGGATGGAGCTCAAAAAGACAACGATTCTTGACAGTCGACCGCAAAGATTTTTATACTGCATTAGCACTCAAATTGTGAGAGTGCTAATGTCACTCTTAAGACCATGGATGATCGACGAGCCCACCTTCTCCAAGCAATTGTAGAAGAGTATATCGCCAGCGCGGAACCCGTTGGATCGCAGTCTTTGGTATCGCGCTATCAGCTCGATGTGAGCCCGGCGACGGTCCGTAACTGGTGTGCGGAGCTTGAGGAAGAAGGGTTGCTGATGCAGCCTCACACCTCCGGCGGTCGTATCCCGACGGAACAGGGCTTTCAGACCTACGTCACCCGGTTCGTGGTCCCAAAACCCTGTCCGAAACGCGAACGAGATGCCTTTGAACGCGCCTATACCTCCGAGACGGATCCGGAACGCCAACTCAAAGCTCTCGCCAAGATGCTGGCGGAAACATCGGAACTGGCGGTCGTCGCCGCGATCGGCGAAGCGGATACCTATTACACAGGTCTCTCAGCGCTCTTCTCTCAACCGGAGTTTCGCGACTGGCAACGAGTTGTATCGCTAACCGAGGTTCTTGATCGGATGGACGAAGCGCTGCTCAAAACGCGCGCCGTACGTCTCGATGAGCCACGGATCCTGCTCGGGACGGACTGTCCCTTCGGTCAAGCCTGTGGAACGGTTCTGCTCAGCGTCGGCTCTTCGATGATCGGCGTACTCGGTCCCATCCGCATGGAATACCAAACCATCTATCGGTTCATGCTCGGTGTACGTGACATCATTTCTCTCTCATAAATATCAACTCTATGGTCGACGACATCAATCCACCCGTTCCTTCTTCCGACGAGCTCGATCAAGCGGATCTAACACAGCTCAAAGCACAGGCCGAGGAATATCTTGCCGGCTGGAAGCGAGCTCAAGCTGATTACGCGAACGTTCTGAGAGAAAAAGAACGTGACCGGGCAGACTACGTGAAGTTCGCCAACACCTCGCTCCTTCAATCCTTACTTCCAGCGATCGAACACTTCGCCACCGCGCTTCGTTTCATTCCGGATACAGCTTCGCTCCCGGAGGAGTCCCGAAAGAAGTGGGAATCGTGGCTCGTCGGTGTGAAGGCGGTTCAATCCCTTTGGGAACAGGCGGCACAGGGAGCCGGGTTAGAGCGCATTGTCTCGCAAGGTGCCTTCGATCCAACACAGCATGAAGCGGTCGGGCGTGAAGCTTCTGCGGATGTTCCAGCTGAACACATTCTCCGTGTTGTACAGGATGGCTGGAAGCTCAATGGCCGCGTCCTTCGTCCAGCGCAAGTGATTGTCGCCGATGCCGATCAGTCGAATTAACCCTTAGCCTATGACCCTCATTAAATGGTCTCCCATGTCACCGTTTTTTGACCAACAACCTTTCGAAGCGATGGAAAACTTCTTAGATGAGATGCGTGGAACCGGAAATGCGCTCTCAACCACGTCTGGCGCGAACGGACTGATTCCACCAGTCGACATGTACGAAACGGATGAAGCGGTGGTGGTCGAAATGCCGATGCCAGGAATCGATGCGAAGAAGCTCGACATCTCCATCGACAATGGCATTCTCTCCGTCAAAGGAACGAATGAACGGAAAACGGAAGTCGATGAAAAGAATTATTATCGCAAAGAAGTGCGTTACGGATCGGTCTTCCGCCAAATCGTTCTCCCGGCTAAAGTCCTCGCCGATAAAACCGAAGCCACCTACGAGCAGGGAATCCTGAAGCTCTCGATCCCAAAGGCTCAAGCGGAAGGCGGGGCCGTGAAGGTTCAGATCAAAGATCATTCCTAACAAGTCACATTTCTCTACACATATATGCCTAAAATTCTCGGAATCGACCTCGGTACCACCAACTCATGTATGGCGGTTGTTGAGGGTGGTCAGCCAAAAGTCTTAGAAAACGCCGAAGGAGCGCGCACCACGCCATCCATGGCTGCCATCACCAAGACGGGTGAGCGTTTGGTTGGTCAGCTCGCTAAGCGTCAGGCCGTTGTGAACCCAGTAAACACCGTTTTCTCGGCGAAGCGTTTGATCGGTCGCCCTTGGGCCGACGAAGAAGTCCAGCGTGACTTGAAATGGTTGCCGTATGCCTTGTCCCAGAAGGGTGAAGGTGTGCGCATCAAGATGGGAGATAAGGACTATGCTCCAGAAGAAGTTGCTGCCATGGTGCTTCAGAAATTGAAGGCGGATGCCGAAGCGAAGACCGGCGAGAAGATCACCGAAGCTGTGATTACGGTTCCTGCTTACTTCGATGACTCACAGCGCCAAGCAACGAAGGTAGCTGGTGAAATCGCGGGCTTGAACGTTCGTCGTATCATCAACGAGCCAACGGCCGCTGCGCTTGCCTACGGTTTTGATAACAAGAAGGATGAAAAGATCGTCGTCTACGACCTTGGTGGTGGAACGTTCGATGTATCTGTCCTTGAAGTTGCCTACGATGCGTCCGCCGACCAAAACACGATTGAAGTGCGTGCAACCAACGGTGATACCCACCTCGGTGGTGATGACTTCGATCAGCGCATCATTCAGTGGATCGTCGACGAATTCAAAAAGACCGAAGGCATTGATTTGAGCAAAGACACGCTCGCCTTGCAGCGTATTAAGGATGCGGCTGAACGTGCCAAGATTGAGCTCTCAACGGCGCTCGAAACCGAAATTAACCAGCCGTTCATCACAAGCGATGCGACCGGTCCAAAGCACTTGCTGATCAAGATGAAGCGTCTCGATTTGGAGAAGCTCGTTGGAGATTTGGTTGAGAAGACGCTTGAGCCATGTCGCAAGGCATTGGCTGATGCGAAATTGTCGGTCGGCCAGATCGACGAGGTCGTGTTGGTTGGTGGGATGACCCGCATGCCGCTTGTTATCCAAACCGTTGAAAAGTTCTTCGGGAAGAAGCCAAACGCTTCGGTTAACCCAGATGAAGTGGTCGCGATCGGTGCCGCCATTCAGGCAGGTAACTTGCAGGGCGATATCAAGGGCGAACTGTTGCTGCTCGACGTCACGCCACTTTCTCTCGGTCTCGAAACCTTGGGCGGTGTCATGACGAAGCTTATCGATCGCAACACGACGATTCCTACCTCGAAGTCACAGATTTTCTCGACCGCTGCGGATGGTCAGACCTCGGTGGAGGTCCATGTCTTGCAAGGTGAGCGTGAATTGGCCGGTGACAACCGTTCACTCGGAAAATTCACCTTGTCTGGCATCCCAACCGCTCCGCGTGGTGTCCCACAGGTGGAAGTCACTTTCGACTTGGATGCGAACGGTATTCTCTCGGTGAAAGCGAAGGACAAGGCGACCAACAAAGAACAGACAGTTACGATCGCCGCTTCAACCAACTTGAGCAAAGACGAAATTGAAAAGATGCGGAAAGAAGCCGAAGCTCACGCTGATGAAGACAAGAAGCGCCGCGAATCGATCGAAACCAAGAACATGGCCGAAACCATGATCTACACGACCGAAAAGATGGTGAAAGAAGCTGGTGACAAGGCTTCCGCTGACGATAAGAAAGTCGTTGAAGAAAAACTTGAAGCCTTGAAGAAGGTAAAGGACGGTGACGACTTGGAAGCGATCAAGAAGGCTTCCGATGAATTGGCCGACGCCGCCCAAAAGATCGGCGCCGCCATGTACCAACAGTCCGGCGACGCCTCTGCTCAGAATACGACGAGCGAAGCTCCGTCTGATCAAGCTTCTTCCACTGAACCTTCGTCTGACGCTTCCCCTGATTCCTCCGCCTCCGACACCCCTGAAACCAAATAATAGTTGATACGAAGCGAAAGACAGAGCTTCGACCGACCGAGCACCTGTTCGAGCCTCAATGAGCAACGCGAATGACGCGAACAAGGCCTAGCGAAGAGATCCCCGAAGCAACGATTCTCTTCGCTAGAGTCTTCAGCGCGAGTTGCGCAGGGAGGAAGGAGCTCTGTCTTTCTGCGTAGTATCATCCATCTATGAACATCCAAGCACCCGAAGGCACACTCTCCGGCAAATACGCCAACCAAATGCAGGTCGCTCACACGCCTGAGGAGTTCGTCTTGGATTTTATCTGCGCCTTTCCTCCCGCTGGTGAGCTCGTGTCACGATTAGTTGTGAGCCCTCGTCACATGAAGCGCATTCTCCGCGCCCTCGCTGAGAACGTCACGCTCTACGAAAAACATCACGGCTCCATCCAGGAAGCCGACGAACCAAAGCTGCTCGCTGGTAGCTAACCTTTTCTCCCATGGCCAAAGATTACTATTCCGTATTAGGCGTCGCGAAAGGCGCGTCTGACGACGAAATCAAGAAAGCCTATCGCAAACTCGCGCATCAACATCACCCCGACAAAAGCGGTGGTGATGATACGCGTTTCAAAGAGGTGAACGAGGCCTATCAGGTCTTGGGCGATGCGAAGAAACGTCAAACCTACGATCAGTTTGGATCGGCTGCCTTTGAACAAGGCGGTGCGGGTCCTGGTCCGGGCGCTGGTGGCTTCGGTGGATTTGGAGGATTCGATTTCAGTGGTTTCCAAGGTCAGGACTTGGGAGATCTTGGTGATGTCCTCGGCGAGATGTTTGGATTTCGTTCCGGGGGCGGTGGTCCTCGCCAGGCGCGTGGGAAAGATATTGAAGTTGACGTTCGAATTGAATTTAAAGAAGCCGCCTTCGGTGCTCGTCGCACCGTAAAGCTCTATAAACCTTCCACGTGTCACGAATGTAAGGGTGAAGGACATCCAGCCTCAGCGAAAGCCGAGAAGTGTAAAGAATGTAAAGGTGAAGGTCAGGTCCGCCAGGCGCAACGCACGATGTTTGGCACGATCCAGACGAGTGTTACCTGTCCAAAATGTCTCGGTCGCGGTCAGACATGGAGCGAGGATTGTAAGGTCTGTAAAGGTGCAGGGATTGAGCGTCGTGAACAACAGTTACAGCTCGATATTCCCGCCGGCATCGCTTCTGGTGAGATCTTAAAGGTGGCTGGCGAAGGTGAGGCGGCTCCTCATGGTGGACGTTCCGGTGATTTATACGTCCGCGTCCATGTTCAAGAGGATCCACGCTTCCAACGCGAGGGAAATGATGTCCATGCGCGTCAGGAGGTTCCGTACAGCTTGCTGGTCTTAGGTGGTGAGATTGAAGTTGAAACGTTGCAGGGCAAGTCGATGGTAAAGATTTCAGAAGGGACACAGCCGGGGACGCAATTCACGTTACGTGGTCAAGGAATTCCGTTCCTTCGCTCCTCCGGTAAAGGGAACCACATCATTCACGTCTTCCCACAGGTTCCAAAGAAGCTCACGCGCGAACAAAAAGACGCGTTGCAAAAATTGAAAGAAACGGATCTTTAATCCATTTATTCTTGTCTTGTATGTTTCCTCCGCTCTTCTCTGATCGATCTAAGGCTTCCGATTTCAATTGGTACCGAATGGTGGCAACCCGTTTTGGTCAGACGGAGGTTCCTTATGAGTTAGAAGGTGCGTCGAGTGAGCTGAAGGAAGAATTAGAGGTGATCCATGCTTCATCTGAATACCTGCTGCTCGCGCAGTCCTTCTTTGCATTGGTGATGCGTGAATGCGAGAAAGCGAAAACGGATATTCAGACGCTTGGCGCTGAGACCGTTATACAGCGCATGCCGGCGCTTATCAGTTTAGTCAATTCCGTCGGCTATTTGCGAGGTCAGGACGGGATGTTTTTGGATGACCGTCCAACGCCGGCGATGTACATTCAAAGTTTGCTGTATAAGCTTGAAGATGAAGCAGAGAAGAAGCTGCATGAGCTAATCGAGTCGATGCTCGCATCCGAGACCATCAAAGAGCGGTACAAAGAACGTCTGATGAATTATTTTGTGCGTTCGCGTTCAGGCGAGAAGGTGACGAACGTCTGGTAGTGAAAATGCCCGTTTCGTTTTATACTAGGTGTAATGTTCGCTCCTTTCTCCAGTCCTCTCATGATTGGAAGCTGGCCGGTTCCCGCCGACATTCTGTTTTTAGTTGTCGCGGCTATTTTGGGGTTTGGCTACGGCTTCGTGATCGGTCGTGATCGCGCGGTTTTGGTGTTGCTGTCGCTGTACGTTTCCTTTTGTGTCGTGACGAACGCGCCCGTGATCTCGCGGATCAGTCAGGCATTGGGGTTTGGTCGGGTACCGGCCTTACGGGTGGGCTGGTTCTTGGGGCTATTTGTCATCTTGTTTTTGATTCTTTGGCGTTCGACCGCTCTGAAAAGCATGGCGCGTGATCGCGGGCATTGGGTCCATTCGGGGATCTTTGGCGTACTTGAGATCGGCTTCCTGGCGAGCGCGCTCTTGTTCCTTCTGCCTTCGGAGTGGAGTGAATCGCTCCCTCGGGCGTTTCAACTGGTCTTTTTGCATGATGTCGCTCGTTCTATCTGGTTTATTGCTCCGATTGTCGGGTTGGCGGCCTTGGGTCGTCCATCGGGCGATACCTTATCTTTGGACGAGGTCAGCTAATGTAACGGTTTGACGGCCTGACCTGTATCTAGTAG
Source organism: uncultured Gammaproteobacteria bacterium (assembly GCA_964598725.1). Lineage (GTDB taxonomy): Bacteria > Patescibacteriota > Patescibacteriia > 2-12-FULL-60-25 > 2-12-FULL-60-25 > JAGOTP01. The sequence goes on from CAZRCW010000001.1 coordinate 396,281, forward strand.
GGAAACAGCATGGATCGTCGGCACTTCGAGGCCTTCTATCACACGCATGTGGACCATGTGTTTCGTTTTGTGTTGTTTCGCGTGGCACAGGATCGTGAACGGGCGAAGGATCTGACGCAAGAGATTTTTCTCAAAGCCTACGAAGCCTTTGAACGCTACGAGCCTGAGCGGGGAGCGCGTGCCTGGATTTTCACGATCGCACGCAACCACGTGTACAACGCCTATGCCGCACAGAAAGACACCACTTCGTTAGAAGATGCGGAAAACCACCACTTGCTGCGAGGAAGTCAGACGGATCATGTGCAGCACAACGAAGACACGCGACTCATCTTCGAAGCGCTTGCCAAGTTGCCTGAGGCCGAAGCCGATCTGATTCGTCACAAGTATTTAGAAGGCTGGAGTTTTGAAGATCTAGCAAAGTCTGGTGGTAAAACGGCTGGAGCCCTTCGCATTCAAGCGATGCGTTCCCTGAAACGTCTACAGTCTTTCCTCAAGTACCCATTTTAGTATGTTCCGCCTTTGGCTCTCCCTTCGCCGCATACGGCGCCAAGCGACTCCACGCTCAAACGAGCGGGGAGCGATGGAGGCGTATTTACGTAAGCAAGGAGTTTTTAAAAAGCAGCACCTCGTTTGGTCGTTTGGACGTTCGTTCGCGTTGGCAGCGGTCGTGGTACTCGTTGTATCGGTGAGTGTGAGTTCGTATGCGTACGCATCGGATGCGGTTTTGCCGGATACGGTCTTATATCCAATCCGTCAGGTGGTCGAAGAAGTTCAAGTGACGCTCGCGGTGACACCGGTTCAAAAAGAAAAAGTCCAACAGAAAATCGAAGAGCGTCGCGTGAAAGAAGTGCAGAAACTGACGGAGCTCAAGCGAATCGTTCCGGTGAAACTTGAGAAGTATGTAAAGGCGGCGAATGCGACAACGACGCGAGCGATTCAGGAGCGCATTGAGAAGAAAGAACGGCAACAAGCGGAGCAAAAGCAGAAGAAAGAGGAGCAAAAACAAGAGAAGCTAGAACAGAAGCAACTACGTCTCAAGGAGAAGCAGGAAGCTGCTAATAATAAACAGAAGGCTGAACGTGAAGCGAAGAAGGCGACGACGGATCAAAAGCAGCAAGGGCAATTGCCTAAGCAGACGGAACGATCTATTCAACGCGATCGGTTGGACAAAGTACGTCAGGGTCTCCTAAAGCGACTTCAGGAGAGGCGTTTTAATACTCAGCAAAATACAGCGCGACAGCGTTGACATTTTATTACAATTCAGGTATCCTCTGGGCGCGTAAAACGCGGTTCACGTTTCCAGACCAGCGTGGACGAAGGAGAGGTGACTGATGGTTGCCAGGGCAAGTGAAGAAAAGGGTGAAGACGGCGTGTACCGACTGCTCACACGTGGGTTGTTCGGTAAGCTCGCCAAGCGCGGTTGGGAGGCTGTTCCCGGGCTGCTGCGGACGATCGCGAACCCGAAGGGTGGTTGGATGATTCTCTGGCTGGCGGTCACGCCGCCGGGCAAATCCAGCTACGATCGGCCGCAATTCGTGATCGACCCGAGCGTGATCGTGGTCACCAAGGACGACCAGAGCCGCATCGGTTTCATAGAGACGATGCGCACGCACCGTCCGCGGCCGTCCCAATTCCTCAGGCCAATGGAAGGCCTGGGATACGTCGCTCGGCTCATCAAGGAGAAGGGGGTCCGCGAACTCCTGCGGGGCACGCCCAAGCTCTCTATTGAGTTGCCGGCCGGCAATGTCGACATCAATGACTTCGCAGGCTTCGTCGCTGTCGTCGACATCGGGGTCAACTTCGTCGCCGGCTTCGAACAGGTGTACGAAGAGCGTTACCTCTACGCGCTCAAGAACGCGGCTAAGCGCGAGTCAGGCGAGGAGACGGGTCTCGAAGTCGAGGTTGTCGATGTCCTGGTCGACGCCCTCAATCCGAATACGGCCTGGTTCATGCACGCGGATTCGGTCGCGGTGACGAGGTACGTGAAGGCTGGTTACCAGAAGCTCGACCCGACGGAGATGCCGAAGAGGCTTCTCTGGTACACCGAGGAGGAGATCCGCAAGCTCATCCGTGAGCGCCGCATCTTCGACGCCCGCACGATTGCCGCCCTCGCATTGGCGGGCGTCCGGGTCAACTAAACTGTTCCTTCATCAAGGAGGACGAGGCGTCGACGCTGCTCCGCGCTGACGCCGCTTGTCCTGAGCGTTTTTCTGAACGAAGAACGATCGGGACAGGAGATTTTTGCCTAAGGAGGCTCAATTGGGTACGCTGAGCGCATGTTACAGCTCTGGAATACGCTTCATCGCAAGCTCGAACCGTTTGAACCGATCCACCCTGGAAAAGTGGGGATGTATACGTGTGGCCCGACCGTCTATTACTTCCCGACGATCGGAAATATGCGCAGCTACATCTTTGAAGATGTCCTTGTACGTACGCTTCAGTTTGAAGGGTATGACGTGAAACGTGTGCTCAATATTACGGATGTTGGCCACTTGGTCGGTGATGGTGACGAAGGAGAGGATAAGGTTGAACGCGAGGCGAAACGGGTTGGAAAATCGGCTTGGGATATCGCGAAGTTCTATGAACAATCATTTTTTCAAGACTGTGCCGACTTAAACCTTGAGCGTCCGACCGTTGTCTGTCGCGCAACCGAACATATCCCTGAACAGATCACGCTCGTTCAAAAGCTAGAAGAGAAAGGCTTTGTCTATCGTGCCGCCGATGGGATGTATTTCGATACGAGCAAGTTTCCAAGCTATGGATCGTTCGGCGGTCAAAAGTTAGAAGAGAAAGAAGCGGGCGCACGTGTCGAACAAGCGGAAGGCAAGCGTAACCCCTCAGACTTTGCTCTCTGGAAGTTCTCGCCCGTCGATTCGAAGCGTCAGATGGAATGGGAGAGCCCATGGGGGATCGGCTGCCCAGGTTGGCATATCGAATGTTCGGCTATGGCAGAAAAGTATCTTGGTCAGCCATTCGACATCCATTGTGGCGGCATTGACCATATTCCAGTCCACCATGAGAACGAAATCGCTCAATCGGAGGCCGCCTACGGTAAGCAGCTCGCACGTTTCTGGTTGCACAATGAATTCATCACCGTCGATGGCCAGCGTATGGGGAAATCGCTTGGGAACGGCTACACCATCGCCGATCTCGTAGATAAGGGCTTTGATCCGATCGCGTATCGATATTTCTGTTTGGGTGGACACTATCGCTCGAAGATTAATTTCACCTGGGAAGCACTTCAAGGGGCTCAAAACGCTCTTCAAAAGATCAAGCGCTGGGTGATCGAGTATAAGAAAACGGTCATGGATGTCTCGGGTGCGGCAGACGAGACATCGATGACTGCCTTCCGTGCGGCTCTGGAGGAGGACATGAATACCTCAAAGGTGCTCGCCTTAGTCCATGAGCTGATCCACGACGCCGAAAAGTCACCGCTTGTTATCTACGCAACGCTCGTCGAATTCGACCGTGTTCTTGGCCTGGGTATTGCTGGTTGGCAAGAAGAGATCGATGAAATTCCAGACGAGATCCTCGCGCTTCACGCCGCTCGTCAACTGGCGCGCTCCGAAAAGAACTGGGCCGAGTCAGATCGTCTGCGCGATGAGCTCAAGAATCAAGGTTGGATGGTGGAAGATGGCGGTGATGGGGGACGGATCCATCGTTTATCGTAATCTACAAGTTTGTGCACAGGCGGGTACGGGCGTTTGTCCGTACCCGTCTTCGTGTCTGTATGGTATCTTGTGGCCATGGATAGTGGCTTTTTATCTTCATCTGAAGCGCCAAAACCGGTTGAACAGCCCCAAGTAGAGGTTGTCCCGGAGCTCGCGCCGCAGGTAGCTCTTTCGCCGGTCGAGCAGCCTCACTTCAATGAGGCGAAGCTTGAATCTGAAGCGGTTCAGGTTCAGGCACCGGCCGTAGTTGTAGCTGCTGAGCCAGTAACGGATGCGCAATTGGCGGCGACCCCGGCTCCACCGGCGATTGTTGCCCCAGTGGACGAAGTGGTATCAAAGGTTCAACAGATCTTGGAAGAGGGATTGGACGAAGCGATTGTTGCCATGCCAGAGGCAGCGAAACTCCGATTTCTTCAGAAAGGCAAAGAGATCGGAACGATCGTGGCCGATATGGTCCGTCGCTATAAAGTTGAAGTAAAGCGGGTATTTACGCTCTTAAAAGATTGGCTCACGACGATTCCAGGGGTAAGTCGGTTCTTCCTCGAAAAAGAAGCCAAAATCAAAACCGATCGGATTCTCGAACTTGAACGTGTGCGCCACGAAGCGGTGCCGGCCTAAGACCATGATCCTCTCCATGCTCCTTCAAATCCCACTCCAGACGACCAGCGACGCGAGCTTCATCGACGGGTCGCTCTTGAGTTCGTTTCAAGACCTGTTGTCGGAACCGCTCGTGATCGTATTGCTCGCGATTGTCGCTGGCGTATTGTTTATCATGATCGCGTTGAACGTGCTCCGCTTCTTTTTGTTACGTCGCGGCCGCTATCGAGATGCGTTTGATAAGAAAATCCTGTTGATCCGTGTTCCGAAAGAGCTCCGGCAAGATGATAACCGAGGGGACAAAACCCAACAGCAGATTCAAGAAGCGATCGGTGTCATGGAGACATTGTTCTCAACGATTGGTGGGGTAAAAGCGCAGAAAGGGTTCTCGACGTGGCTCTCCGGGCGTACAGATGTTTTTGGATTCGAAATTGTGGCCCATCGCGACAAGATTTCGTTTTACGTCGTTGCGCCGAATCAGTATTCGTCATTTGTTGAGCAACAGATCCACGCTCAGTATCCGAATGCGCAGATCGATGAGGTGCCGGATTACAACTTATTTGCCCCAACCAGCGTGACCTTGGGCAGCTATGTGACGTTGCGCCGGCCGAGTCATTTTCCTGTCAAAACGTATCGTAAAATGGAATCCGACTCGATGAACGGTCTGACGAATGCCTTGTCTCGTGTTGAGCCAGGCGAAGGGGTCACAATTCAGTATTTGATTCGTCCTGCGCCAAGCTATTGGAACAAAGAAGGGTTGCGCATCGCCCGCGCGATGCAGCAGGGGAAGAAATTGTCCGCCGTTGAGAAACAGCCGGATTTATTGTCGTCCGTCGGAAAAGATTTGAGCAAGATGATGCAGTCACCGAACAAAGACAACAAAGAGAAAGAAGCCTATCACTTGTCGCCGCTCGAACAGGAGATGGTGAAGGGGATCGAAGAGAAGGCTTCCAAAGCGGGTCTTGAGGTGAATATGCGTATTATTGCGTCCTCAAAGACGCCGGATCGAGCGCAGCGCTATTTGAATGACGTTCTTGCCGCTTACGGCCAGTTCAATATCTACGAATATGGCAACAGCTTTGTGAAGAACATGCCACGTTTCCAGACGCCGCTCGTCCGTCACTTTATCTACCGTCACTTCGACGAGAAGTACAAAATGGCGCTCGGCGCGGAAGAGATGGCAACTGTTTACCACTTCCCATTGGCATCAACAGAAACTCCGAAGATCAATTGGCTGCTCAGTCGTAAGGCGCTACCACCATCCAATCTGCCGAAGGAGGGTATTTTGCTTGGAAATGCTGAGTATCGTGGTCAGAAGTATCCAGTTCGTATCAAGGATGAAGATCGTCGTGTACACATGTATATCATCGGTAAATCTGGTACCGGTAAAACGGAGATGATGAAGGCCATGGCGCAGCAAGATATCGAAAACGGGAAGGGTATCTGTATTATCGATCCGAACGGTGACTTCGCCGATGATGCGCTCGACTTCGTGCCAAAGAGTCGTGCGGATGACGTGATTTTCTTTGATCCAGGAGATTATGAACGTCCGTTGGGCCTGAACATGTTGGAATTCGATCCTGCTCATCCAGAGCAGAAGACCTTCGTGATCAACGAAATCTTGAAGATTTTCGATAAGTTATACGATCTCAAGTCGACAGGTGGTCCAATGTTCGAACTGTACATGCGCAATGCGATTTTGCTCATGATGGAGGATGTCGAATCTGGTTCAACCTTGATGGATATTCCAAAAGTCTTAGCCGATGATGATTACCGCAACTACAAACTCTCGAAGTGTAAGTCGCAACAGGTAAAGGACTTCTGGCAGAAAGAAGCCTTGAAGGCGGGTGGAGAAGCGAGTTTGGCGAACATGGTGCCGTATATCACATCCAAGCTGACCCCGTTCATTTATAACGACTACATGCGGCCGATCATCGGTCAGCAGAAGAGTTCGTTCAACGTGCGTGAAGCGATGGATTCACAGAAGATTCTGATCTTGAAACTGCCGAAGGGTACGATCGGTGAGCTGAACGCCTATCTCTTAGGCATGGTTCTGGTCGGAAAGATTACGATGGCTGCCTTCGGTCGCCAGGATATGGATAAGAGTTTGCGTAAAGACTTCTACCTGTATATCGACGAGTTCCAAAACTTCCTGACAGACTCGGTGTCCACGATTTTGTCCGAAGCGCGTAAGTATGCCCTTGATTTGATCATTGCACACCAATTCTTGGGGCAGTTGGATGGGAATGAGGTCAACAAGAAGATTAAGGATGCTATCTTTGGTAACGTGGGAAGTATGTTCATCAATCGTATTGGCGTTGAGGATGCAGAATTTATAGCGAAGGAGTTTGCCCCAGTCTTCACTGAATACGATTTGGTCAACATTGAGTCTTACACCTTCAATGCTAAATTGCGCATTGATGGTCAGGCTTCACGACCGTTCAACTTCAAGCCATTACAAGCGCATCGTCCACCAACGAAGGAGTTGAGCAAGATGATTCACGAGTTGTCACGCTACAAGTACGGCCGTCGTCGTGAAATTATCGAGGCAGAATTACAGGAGCGTCAGAACTCGGTCATGAAGGTTGCTGCCGCCAATAAGCCGATGGATTCGTTCTTCTAGATGTGTTAGGCTGAAGGTAACGCGTTCCGTTCTTTACGCGTCCAAAATAAATTACTTATCAATTATGCAAAACGACTTTTCGTCTTTTTCGAGTGAGGAAGATGCCGATGTTCTTCGTCCACAAGTAGATCAGGAATCCTCGTCCTCACGGACGATTCGTCGCTTATTTGAAGACTTGCGTGATCGGATCGATCAATTGGAGCGCTTGATGGGGCAACCGGCGGCAATCGGTGAGCATGCTTCGGTGGATATGGATGGCATTGTGCGTCGCGTCCGTAGCTCAACGGGTGGAGAGGCTTTTGCGCCACCGAGCGCCTATCGCGTTGTCGACGGCGTCTTTGATGGCGAGCACATGGTTGGTGAAGACGGAAAACAGTACCTCGTTCCACCCAACTACGCTTCCAAATCAAAGCTGGTGGAAGGCGACATGCTGCGTCTTACGATCACCGATGGCGGCCGCTTTATTTTCAAACAGAAGGGTCCAAACGAACGTCAGCGTATGATTGGTATGCTGGTTCACGATGAGCAGACGGATCACTGGTACGTGGCAGCCAACGGCAACAAGTACCGCGTTCTAACAGCTTCGGTGACCTACTACCATGGGGAACAGGGGGATGATGCAGTGATTTTGGTACCACGCGAAACGCCTTCATCCTGGGCGGCAGTTGAGAATATCATCAAGCACACGGAGACGGATGAGGAGATCGTTGCGACGGAAGAAGAGGCGGTCGTTTAAGAAGCGATCATTACTGCTCTATGTTCTCTGGTGAAAAGTCAGGAACGCCGTCGCTAGAAAGTGATTCGTTTGCTGAAGAAAGAGAGGCGCGTAAAGCGGCTAGAATAGAAGCAAAGATCGCCCAACTTCGCGATCGCTTTCGTGCTGCGGAAGACTGGTCGCATGATCGTGCGAATGCTCTGGTTGCGGCGTTGATGGCATATGCGGATACTCGGCGGACACGCGCTCTACTGACTAGTCCAGCTCATTCGGCGGAAAGAGTACAAAATGCCGATCTATTGAGTCGGTACATTCATGCGATCCAGGCGACCGGACTTTCGATTGAAGAGATTGAAAGGGAATTCGCCTCCTTTAGTGAAGAAGAGCTTCGATTGATTGGACGCGGTTTAGCCTACTAACGGAAACTCCAGGGAAAGCAATGGGTTTGCGGTCTCTCTGCGGACTCGGCATGATGGCTCGCGTATGCCTTCTTTGAGCCAGCGTCATCGACCCCATTCGTTTGCGGATGTCACGGGGCAATCGCACATTACCGAGCCGTTACGACGAGCGCTGGCGAGTGATCATATTGCGCACGCGTTTTTGTTGTCCGGGCCACGTGGTGTAGGGAAAACAACAACGGCTCGTATCCTGTCACAGGCCTTGGTCTGTCAGGCGCTCAAAGACGGTGAGCCGTGTGGGGCATGTGAGGCGTGTTTAGCCTTCCAGGCGGGAACGTTGGTCGATGTGATTGAATTGGATGCGGCTACGCACACCGGTGTCGAGCTTGTCCGTGAAGCGATTATCGAGCATGCGCGCTTTGTGCCGATGATGGGCAAGCGTAAGGTTTATATTTTGGATGAAGCGCACATGTTGTCGACTTCGTCGTGGAATGCACTCTTGAAGACGCTCGAAGAACCGCCAGCGCATGCGTATTTCATATTTGCAACCACCGAATCGCATAAAGTGCCGGCGACGATCGTCTCGCGTTGTCAGCGCTTCGATTTTCGTCGTATTCCGGATAAGGAACTATCCGAGCGCATTCAAGCGATTGCTGTGCAAGAAGGTTGGAAAATTGATGAAGAGGTGATTCGTTTGATTGTCTCGCGATCCGAGGGGTGTCTGCGTGATGCGGAGACGTTGCTTGGGCAGCTCGCTGCTTTAGGCGAAGATCAGCTGACGCTTGAGCTCGCGCATCTGATTGTTCCGCCAAGCCGTTTGCCGATCGCTGCTCAGCTATTCACCCATTGGACAGAGCGTGATCTCGCAACGTCGCTGACGTATGCACGTGAGCTGTTTGATACGGGAATTCCTCTAGGGCCATTGTTTGATGATCTGCTACTAGCCGTACGTTTGTTATTAGTCGCGGGTGCGCTCCCAGCTGAAGCTAAGGTGTGGGAAGCGAATGAACATCGTGTCTTCATCCCATTGGTTGGGCGTTGGACGTCTGCTGAGCTCCATGATCTTGCCCTGTGCTTGATGGAGCGTCGGCGTGATATCCGTTTCGGCATCGATCCGTTGTTTTTGCTTGAGCTGACGAGTACGGTTGCTTGTCATCGTTTGTTTGGACGAAGTGGAGAGCCATTAATTGCACAGACACAGGTTCCCGCTCCGATAGCTCCGCCTCCAGCAGCGCGGTCTCAGGCGCCCGTGGTGATGCCACCTGTCTCAGCTCCGCCCGTTCCTGCTCCAGTTCCGCAACCACCTCAGCCACCATCACAGCCAGAGGCGATTGCACCAATTCCAGCCGTGACGATCGATGTTTCGGAATCACAGGTCACGGTTGAGATTCCCGTTCCTTCCCCAGCTGCCGCTCCCGTATCCGCCGCACCTGTCTCTACGGGTGATGGTTCGGACATCACGCTCGATCATGTTCGCGCTAAATGGAACACGGTGATTGCGACGGTGGACGAACAGAATCATTCATTACCGTTCATCTTAAAGATTAGCCGCCCAGAAGCGGTCGAGGGGAGTGTTATTACCGTTCGTTTCCAGTATCCGTTCCACTACGACAAAATCGTAACCGATGGGCGTCATCGTAAAGTCGTTGAAGAAGCTTTCAAGACCGTCTTTGGACAGCCATTCCAGTTAGCGGGGACTGTTGGCGAAGAAACGGCCGAAGGCCAGCGTAAGTCCGACATGGTCTCGAATATCTTGAAAGCCTTTGGGGGAAACGTAGTAGAATAGCTTGTATATGGCTCTGTGCACCACGTCCCAGGCAAAGGGGATGCCTGTCCAAACCCAGTCCGGCCAAGATGTGGGGCGAGTTTCTGGATTCATTTTGGATACAGAGCGTGGCTGTATTGTGCAGCTTGAAGTGCGGCCCGCAGGTTTGGTGCGTGGGCTCGTAAACGACACGCTCCTTATCCACTGGGTGGATGTGATCGCTTGGACGGATACGGCCATTACGGTAAAGGACACGGCCATTCAAGTGGGCCTTGGCGTTCCTTCGGCGGTACCAAGTGTATGACGCCGATTGAACAGGGCGTTCTGCGAACCGTCTCAGGCTTGGCTGTTTTAGGCGCACCACCAACCTTGTCTGAAGTTGCACAGCACTATGATCGAGGGGATGAGCAAGAAATGCCTTCGTTAATACAGCTTCAGGAAAGCGTTGAACAACTTGTTCAACAAAAACAGCTTGTTACCAAACGTGGTCGCTATTTTCCCGCATCTTTACAGGCGACGATTGAGCAGGTGTTCGCTGGAGAAGAATGGATGCCACGTAAATTGCGTAAAGCCCGCAAAATCGCTCGTTGGTTGGTGCGACTTGGAGGTGTGCGAGCAGTATATCTGTGTAATCGAACCGCGTTCGGCTTGCCGCGCGATGAAGGCGATCTCGATTTCTTCGTGATCGTTCGTCATGGATCGATCTGGCAGACACGAGCGTTAGCTGGTTTACCTTTTGTCTTACTAGGCGATCGCCCAGGCACGAAAGCGGATGAGCGTGACGTTGTCTGTTTGTCTTTTTTCTTGTCCGATCGTGCCTTAGATCTTTCCCCATGCGCCCTACAGCCAGACGACATGTATTTGCGCCATTGGTTTTTAGGGTTGTTACCGTTAGTTGATGACGGTGTGGGTCATGAATTCTGGACTGTAAACAAGCGGTTGTGCGCACGCCATCCACTCGCCGAAGAATGGATTGCTTCGCCTGATTTATTGGTTGAGCGGCCTACGCTTCGTATTCCCACATTAGCGTCACTTGAACGCCTCGCTCGTTCTTTTCAATGGAAGTATTTCCCTCGCACGTTACGCGAGAAAGCCAACAAAGATACGCATGTGATGATCTCTGACGAGCGCCTGAAGTTCCACGTCGATGATGGGCGAGAAGAATTACAAAGAAGTTACGCAGACGTATGCAGACAGTATGGCGTCACTCCGTGAGCGTCTTGAACGTTGGTCGGCACAGTTCTTTCCTTGGGCTTGGCGTCTTGCGGTTTTAGTTTTGCCTTGGCAAACGCGTTGGTTCCAGGAGGGCCCGACGATTGCGGGCTATCCGTGGGAGCAGGGGAGGATTTCGATCTACGCTTCGTGGTTCTTGCTGTTATTCGTTGCTGTGTTAGATCTTGTCCTGCGAAAGAAAGAGCATCGGCCAGCTATAAAAAGTACCTGGATCTGCGGATTGACCGCGCTGTTTGTTGCCTTCACCTTCATCACGACGGCCTCTCTCCGTTCAACTTTTGAATGGTGGCTAGAAGTGGTTGTTTTGATCTTATTCGTTCGGGCCGTCTTCTCGCGTGTGACTCTTCGTGATTTCTCCTGGTGGTTCGCGCTATCGCTTGTGCCACACGCACTACTCGGTCTTTGGCAATCGATCGATCAATCGGTGGTTGGTTATTCGTTGCTGGGAATGGCCTCACAGGATCCGCGTACACCTGGGGTCGCTGTGATTGAAGTGATTGGTGTGCGCTGGTTGCGTGCCTACGGCGGCTTTCCACATCCGAACATCTTTGGTGGCTGGTTGGTGATAGGGATCATTTCGTTGGTGATGCTTTTGAAAGAGAGAATGATAAAAATTTGGCAGAAGTATGTGATCTTCGCGTTCGTCACGCTTTTCTCACTAGCATTAGCTTGTACCTATTCGCGTTCGGCGTGGATTGCTCTTGTTGTTGGGTGTATAACGATGGGTATTTCTTGCATCGGTTTCTCAAAGGAATCATTCCAGCGGAATTGGAAGCGACTAGCTCTAGCTTTTGTCCTTATACTCGTAAGTTTCGGTTCGGTGTTTTTCCTTCGCCCCAATCTGGTCATGTCTCGCGCACAGACGACTACGCGTTTAGAACAGAAGTCGGTCTCTGAGCGAAAGCAGGGAATTGAGAATGCGCTTCGGATTCTGCGAGAACGTCCACTGACGGGTTCTGGGTTGGGGGCAAGTGCGTTGGTTGTCCAGCGTTTGGACCGAGCTGAGCAGAAACCGGCAATTATTCCAGTTCCTCCCCATATGGTGCCGCTCTTAGGAGTTGCGGAACTTGGATTAGTAGGGACGGGGATTTTGATGGCCATCCTACTCTTGTCGGCGAAGCTGTTTAAATTGAGATTCCAACAACTCGCGTTTTCTGAAAAGATAGCGAATCTAGCCCTTTGCTTCACGCTTGTCCCAATCTTGGTTCTGGATCATTATCTTTGGTCATATTGGAGCGGAAAAATATTGTTTCTACTCTTTGGCTGGATAGCTGTGAAAGCGGATAAGACTTGAAGCTGGCTCATCATATTTTATTTGACGGTCCGTCCTTTCTCTGGTTGCATAAGGCTGCCGCTGATCTGGATTTCAGGTCACAACCAATGCGGTAAGGGAAGTGTTCCATGAAGGATTCGCCTGTTACGACGAAGCTGCTGGAAGGGGCCGATCTCACTCGCCTCGAGGCGTTTCTCGCCAAGATGACGCCACGACCCATTGTGCCCGGCGACAAGCCGAGCTACATCGTCGCGGTGCGGGACCGCGAGGGTGTGCTCCACGAGTTGAGCGGCGTGACGCAGGTCGCGCTCGTTCACCGCTCGCGCGGCGTCTGCCTTTCCTACGGCATAGTCGAATCGGGGGACTCGCGTCCCGCCTGGGACCAGCCGACGATCACCGAGCTCAGCCATCCGACCGACTCGACGGCTCGGGATGGGGGTGGCTTCATCTTCGCCCCGTTCTTCGTCCTGCCGGGTGACGGCAAGCTGCGGCGTCGGCTGTACGTGGCGGTCTCGGATTCGCCGCGCCGCCCGCTCGCCAACCAGCAGCAGCTCGATCTCCCGCGCTCCTTCCTCACGGGCTCCTCGCTCGAGGAAGCCGAGGAGGCGATCAAGGAAGCGGCTTGCAACGTGCTGCACGGGCTCGTCGGTACCAAGGACGGCGTTTGCAAGAGGCGCCTCACCCTGCTCGCCGGTGGCGGCATCGTTCCCACCAACACCTACTGGGACGTCTCGAAGCTCCACGAGGGCGCGGGGCAGAAGCCCGCTGGGTTCCGCTTCCAGCCCAACGAGGTCGAGGCGGTTGATCCGACGGACCCCGACACCACCTACCGGCTCCGGGACGTGATCGTGGAGTCCGATGAAGTGGAGGCGGCCGATCGTCCCGTGTGGGCCGGCTGGCGCTTCCACCGCTACGATCGGGCCACCAAGACCCGGAGCGGGATGACGAAGTCGGCGCTCGCTGCGCTCTTCGACTACCTCGACGAGCTGGACGCCTGATCTCTCCCGTCACAACTAGGGCGCTGTCTCCGTTCCCGCAATCTGCGGACCTATGAACGTCGAGGCAGCGCCTTTCGCATTTCTAAGGAGATTTTTCATACATAAGGATCCGGCTTGACACCCCCTCTGCTCCTTGGCACTCTTGGCTCATCGGCACGATTAGCATTCTCACTGGTTGAGTGCTAATCTGTGTCTGTTCGTCTCTGTCCTTAACTGTTTTTCTTTCTCCACAAACGCGTATGAAGCTCCGTCCATTGGGTGATCGCGTCATCCTCGCGCCCCTCGCTAAAGAAGAAGTCACCAAAGGTGGGATTATCCTTCCAGACACCGCCGACAAAGAGCGCCCAGAACAAGGAAAAGTCGTGGCCGTTGGTCCAGGCAAATTCCGTGAAGATGGCACCCGTCTCGAAATGAGCGTCAAAGTCGGCGATCTCGTCATGTTCAAAAAGTATGCTCCAGATGAGGTGAAGATGGACGGTGAAACCTTCCTCGTTGTAGCCGAATCCGATTTGATGGCGATTGTTGAATAATAAATTGTTATTTTCTTACAGCTATGGCAAAAGTTATTGTCTACGGAGAAGAAGCTCGCCGCTTGCTGAAGCAGGGAGTTGACGCGCTTGCGAACGCGGTCAAAGTCACGCTTGGCCCAAAGGGCCGCACGGTCGTGATCGATCACGGCTACGGTTCTCCAACCATCACGAAGGATGGTGTGACCGTCGCGAAAGAAGTTCAGCTTGATGACAAGCAAATGAACCTCGGCGCCGAACTCGTAAAAGAAGTTGCGTCCAAAACAGCCGATGTCGCTGGTGATGGAACAACGACCGCTACCGTTCTCGCCCAGGCGATGGTTGCCGAAGGTTTGAAGAACATCACGGCCGGTGCCAATCCACTCGCGGTGCGCCGTGGCATGGAAAAGGCTTTGGAAGCGATGGTCAAAGAACTCCAGGAGAACGTCTCTCGTCCAGTGTCGGGTGACATGATCGAGAACGTCGCTTCGATCAGCGCCAACGATCGCGAAATCGGGAAGATTATTGCTGAGATGATGGATGAAAAGACCGGTATCGGTACCCAGGGCGTCATCACCGTCGAAGAATCGCAGAGCTTCGGTGTTGATAAAGACATCGTGACCGGTATGCGCATCGATCGTGGATACCTCTCGCCTTACATGGTGACGAACCAAGATCGCATGGAAGCGGATTACAGCGACCCAATGATCCTCGTGACCGACAAGAAGATCTCGTCGGTGCAGGAATTGGTACCAATCCTTGAGAAGGTGTTGAAGGCCGGTAAGAAAGAGCTCGTGATTGTTGCAGAAGACTTGGATGGCGAAGCGCTCACGACCCTCGTCGTGAACAAGCTCCGCGGCGTCTTCAATGCGCTTGCGATCAAGGCTCCAGGTTTCGGTGACCGTCGCAAGGAGATGTTACAAGACATCGCGATCATGACCGGTGCGACATTGATTACGGAAGATCTCGGTCGCAAGCTCGACACGGTTGAGCTGACCGATCTCGGTAGCGCTCGCAAAGTCACCTCGACCAAAGAGCACACGACGTTTGTTGATGGTAAAGGCAACAAGGCTGACATCGAAGCCCGTGCTGCCTCCATCAAGGCTGTTCTTGAAAACACCGAATCCACCTTCGATCGTGAAAAGCTTCAGGAACGCATGGCGAAATTGTCCGGTGGTGTTGGTGTGATCAAGGTCGGTGCCGCGACGGAAGTTGAAATGAAAGAAAAGAAACATCGCATCGAAGACGCGATCGCTGCTACGAAGGCCGCCGTTGAAGAAGGTATCGTTCCTGGAGGAGGTGTCGCGCTGCTCCGTGCCGTGAAGGTGCTTGAGACACTCCAAGCCGAAGGCGAAGAGATGATCGGTGTTCGCATCGTCCGTCGCGCCGTCGAAGAGCCGCTCAAGACGATCGCTTCGAACGCAGGCAAGGATGGCTCAGTCATCGTCGAAGAAGTGAAGAAGCTCACTGGTACGATGGGCTACAACGCCGAAGCAGATCGTTACGAAGACATGGTGAAAGCTGGGATCATCGACCCAACTAAAGTCACGCGCTCTGCGCTTCAGAACGCGACGAGTGTCGCTGCCTTGCTTCTCATCACCGAATGCGTGATCACCGAAAAGCCAAAGAAAGAAGAAACGGCTGCGGGTGGTGATGGTCACGGACACGGTGGGATGGGCGGGGGAATGGGGTTCTAGAGTAAGAAAAGAATAAAAAAGACGCCTCCTTCGGGGGCGTCTTTTTTGTATTGACGTAATAAAATATATCTGGCTAACTGATGCCACCAGTGGCGCGGCAAGTATTAGTTCGGTCGCGTGTCTGGTTGTGTCAAAACTTGTTGGAGGTGCTCTGATGTTCTCTCAAACGTTCAATGCATTCTTGTTCGATCGGCTCTTCGGGATCGAGGTCGCGTTGCCCTATCCGGACGACTGGCCGAAGATCCACGGACAGAACAAGACGGAGGACCGGCGAGTCGAGTCGGGGGCGCTGTTGCGTGGCCTGTTCGGCCTCGTGGCGGATCCTCTCGCGCTCGCCGAGTGGTTCGTCTCCGTCCTGACGGAGCAGAACTTCACGGTTCCGGTGAGCGACGGCTCGCGGGTGGTGACCCTTCGGGATCCACTCATGCTCAACGTCGTGCGCGACGTGTTCCTCGAACTGGCGGCCAAGGATGAGCGATTCATCCCGTTGGCGAGTCGGGTCTTCGAGGCTGTGTTCCGCGCTACCTGGCAGCGCTTCGTCGCTGCGCTGGGGTCTAATCTTCAGCAGCGCGATGAGCGGGGATACCAGGCGCTGCTGACCGGTTTGCTCATCGAGCTGAACGGTCTGCTGCTCATCAGTCGGCGGCAGAACTACGACGCCAGTCGCTGGTTGAGCCGCGATGTGCATGGGCTGCTGCGCGAAGGTCGCATCGGCCTTGTCGAGGAGCTCATCCGCGTTTTCGGCTGGACGGGGGCATTCGACTTTCGTCTTTGGCGGGAGGTGCCCATCGTCATGCGTGCTCCGGGTGGTTCTCCGGAAGCGATCGGCGTTCGCGATTCGGTGTTGGCGATGATCCAGTTCGACCGCGTGTCGGGGAAGAGCGAATCGCTCGATCTCGGCGTGCGGGCCGCGCTGTGGTCACTCCCGGACGCTGTCCACGGTTCGCTCGAGCCTGCCTACGGGGTCGCCGCAGCTCGTCAAGCCAGGGCGTTGATCGCGCTCGACTTGCGTGAGCCGCTGAGTATCCGTGAGGACAGCTCCGCGATCAACTACGGCTACTCGGAGGTGCCGGAGGGGCGGGATCTCGATCCCGAGGCGCCGCAGCTCACGCAGTCACGCCGCGTGCGGCGTGAGATGTCAACGCGCTACCTGATGGCGCGTAAGCTCTGGGAGGCACTCCGGCATGGAGAGGAGGCGCCGAAGGAGTTCTCAGGCTTCAACCCGGAGCGTCCGCCGTCGGGCGTCTTCCATCGGGTGCCCGAACCGATCCTACGATTCTCTGAGGATCTCACCGCCTACCCCGGTGTGATCATCAGCGCAACGCCTGAGCAGGAGATGGTGATCGAGTTGCTCATCGGTGGTGCCTGGGCCAAGGCCCGGTTGCTGCTCGAGTGGCTGGGTTGGACCGGTGCCTTCTCTGCCGATCTCGAGCACTACCACAAGGGCGTGCGCGAGGGGCATATCCAGTGGGCTAGCGGACGGCGGGTCTTCGCGGTCCTGCGAAACCGCTTCCTCCTCGCTTCGTTCGTTATCGGCTACAACCGCGCCTGCCGCGATGCGAGCTTTTGGGGAACGGTCGCGGCGCTCGGTCAGCAGTTGCTCGCCGACCCGGAGCTCGTCCGGCAATGTGTGCAGCGGCAGGTCGATGCCTGCTACTTCAAGCGCGTAGCGGACCTGAATGATGCGATCGAGGTCGCGACGCTTCCTCCGCTCCCGGGTGATGACGGTTTCGGTGGGTACGCATACCCGTATCCGCCTGCGCCGCCCTGCCCGCCCGAGTTGGTCGCGCGGCGTGATCAGTATGTCGCTGAAAAGCTGGCGTGCGTCGATTACCTCTCTGGAGTGATCCGGGAGATGATCGATCAGTCCCTTGCTCGCGCGCTCGAGCTCGGTCAGCCGATCGCGCTCTACTCTTTCGACGAGTAGCGTGCATATGACTGAATTCGCTCCGTTGAAATACGGAGGACGGTAGCGTTCGAGCTTTAGGCTCCGCTATGTGCTCTTTGTTGGCACACTTGGATCTGGGAATAGCGCGGCAGCGGTTCTCCGCTCGACTCCGTCCCACAGATCCTCGTCACCGATCTTCTGTCTTATCTAAGAGGGAGGCTGGGTCACGAAAGCGGTGTGCGTAGATGAAAGAATAAAATACTATTCTAAAAACAAGAGTAGTGAAGCCAAGTCACGTAAATGTTCGTTCGCCAATGCGTTTTTGTAACACTCTTTGAGAACGGATAGAGGAACGAGTGCGTAGAACGCGCTCTGAGTCTCTGGCAACTTATCAACCGCCTCTTCCAAAACGGTTCGAGGAAGTTCGATTAAATAATGTTTATTCAATTTATCCGCCCGTCCACCATCACCCGGCGCTTCATGGAAAAAGCGTTGCTTGGCTTCAGGATGATCCATCAGATCTGAGAGTGGAGGAATTCGTCCGAGTGCACGCTGTGTCTCAAGATTCTCAGGCGAGAACTTGCAGCCGTTCACAAGAATCAGCCCGCTCTTCTGATAGCCACGGCCAACGTTGCCTGGTTCGAAGAGGGCTTGGATCAGGACGTGTTTGTTCTCATCGATAAAGAGAGCGAGTCGTCCAGATTTTTGATGGTAGATCGGCTGATCCCATTCGTGGGGTGGAGCGAATGCTGTTTTTGGTTCAAGTGAGACATGCATGCCTGTCACGTCAAAGAAAGCGCTTGAAAGTTTGCCATCGGCCAAGCTCCAACGCTGCATCCCATCTAATGGTCGTTCTTCGGTCTGTATGGTCCGTTCGGTAATCAATGGTTGGAGGAATCTTGCCTCAAGTTCGGAAAAGGTCGTAACGGAGAGCATATTCAGAGCATGGATAGGAAAAAGCCGTGATTTGGATTAGGATAGCAGTATATGGATACCAATCAAACCTCGTCAGAGCAGAAGCCACCAGAGCCACAGGTCGTCCACGGCATCCCGAGCGGTGCGTCACCTGCTTTCGATGCGAAAGATATTCAGGACAATAAATTGATGGCCGCCTTGTCGTACCTCGGTATTTTAGTCTTTGTCCCATTGTTCTTGGCCCGCAAGTCACCCTTTACTCAAGAGCATGCTAAACAGGGCGTTATTTTGCTTATCGTCCACATCGTTGGGATGTTCGTCTATTGGATCCCGGTTCTTGGACAGATCCTTGGTCTCATCGTCTTGATCGTCAACATTATCGCCTTGGTCAAGTGTTTGATGGGCGAATTCTGGGAGATCCCAGTCATCGGTCAGTACCGCAAGAAGATCAACCTCGAGAAGATCTAAACGGTCCACCCCTACAAAAACAATCGAAGCCGCGGTATGCTCCTCGCCATGATCCAAGATCTGCAGGAACATATCGCGGTTTTACGTACCAAGGTCGACGAGGCCTGGGTCTTACTTGGCTTGGATGCGGTTAAGCGTGAGATGGAGGCGCTTGAAGCAGCGACTATGTCACCGGATTTTTGGACCGATCAGGAGCGTGCCCGCAAAGAAGGTCAGCAGCTGGCAGAGCTCAAGCGTTCCTTCGATGGCTGGAATGGCTTGCGTATAGCGCTGCTAGAGTGTGAAGAATTGGCTGAAATGATCGCCCACGAAAAAGATGAGACGATGGAGGAGGAGTTGATGCTTCGTTTGAAAAAGTTGGACGAGGAGTATCACACCCGCGAATTCGAGTTGCTATTCTCAGGGGCGCACGATGCGAAGTCAGCAATTCTCTCGATCCATGCTGGAGCGGGTGGAACGGATGCGCAGGATTGGGCGGAAATGCTTATGCGGATGTTCGCACGTCATGCCGAACGCAAAGGCTGGACGGTGCGCTTGCTTGATGAATCGCGTGGGGGAGAGGCTGGTATCAAGTCGGCGACCATGATTATCGAAGGACGCTACGTCTATGGAAATCTGAAGAGCGAGGCAGGTGTCCATCGTTTGGTGCGGCAATCGCCGTTCAATTCCGATGCGCTCCGCCAAACATCGTTCGCTCTTGTTGAAGTCATTCCTGAAATTGATGAAGAGGTGGATGTCGATATTCGTCCCGAAGATCTTCGGATTGATACCTTCATGAGTGGCGGCAAGGGTGGTCAATCGGTGAACACGACCTATTCTGCGGTGCGTATCGTCCACTTACCGACTAAAATCACGATCTCGTGTCAGAACGAGCGTTCGCAGACTCAGAACCGCGAGATGGCGATGAAGATCTTGAAAGCGAAGCTCGTTTTGTTGAAAGAAGAGGCATTAGCGAAAGAAAAACAGCAGCTACGTGGCGAATTCCATAGCGCAGAGTGGGGGAATCAGATCCGTTCGTATGTGTTGCATCCATATAAGATGGTGAAGGATCACCGCACAGAATCCGAAACCTCCGATCCCGAGGCGGTTCTGAACGGCGACCTCGACCAATTCGTCGAAGCCTATCTTCGCTGGCAAGCGAAGGGGATCGATCGAGCGGCTGAGCTGAACAAAGAATAAGAAGACAAAAAAGATCTGCTAGAGCAGATCTTTTTTTCGATAGTCATTCATCACATTGTGGGCGTAACGAGTCGGTTCCGGCATGCGATGCTTCTTGATGCATGTTTGAATTAAGGTAATTGATTCATCGACAGTAATCTTGTGACCTGGCGAGATGAACATCGGTTTCACGTTTTTCTTTGTACGCACTGCCGCTCCTAAGATCTCTTTTGGGTGGGCGCGATCCCGCAAATAGTTGAAAGAGCCCGCTTCTTGGCTCGGTTCTTCGTAAACACCAGTCAGAACGCTTTTGGCGCAACCGATCGTTGGAATATCCAAGAGCACCCCTAAATGCGAGGCGATCCCGATCCGACGTGGGTGCGCAATTCCTACTCCGTCGACGGCGATTAAGTCCGGTTTCGTTTTAAGTTTGTCCCAGGCTTTTAAGAGCGAAGGAATTTCTCGGAAGGAGAGTAATCCTGGAATATAGGGGAATGTAACCGTTTCTTTTACGAACGCATCATCCACCAGTTCAAGCTCTGGATAGCTCAAGACAACAAATCCGCCGTAAAAAGTGGTCGAATAGAGACTCATGCTAATGTCACAGCCGGCGATGAGTTTCACTTCTTTGTCTAATGGTTCGATACGGACTTGGTCGCGTATCTGTTTCTGAATCTCAATCGCTTCTTTGGGGGTAACGTTCCAAGCGTGTGTGTTTGGATCCATACCTTTCAAGCATCCGCCTGTTACGTTCTTTCTTCAAGAGTGAAGACTTGGAGAATCTGCTAGAATGGAACGCATGTCGGATCCGTCCTTTGTTATCGAGGTACCGAACGAGAAGCCGTCCCTCAAAGAGATTCTGCAGGCGTTGCCTGAGGCGCTGCGTTTTATGTTTGGGCTGGATCGGCGTTTTGTATCGCTCGTCGTGTTTATTCAATTCTTGGGAATTCCGCTCAGCGTCTTGTCTGTGTTGATGATCAAGAATCTTACCGATGCGGTGTCGGTCGGGGATGCGCCGCGCGCGTGGCGTTGGCTGTTTATCATGGCCGCTGTATCGCTCATTGCACTCGTCGCTGATGCGGTGCGTGGGATGTTGAACGATGCTTTGCGTTATAAGTTGCAGATCGGTCTCACCCGTCGTTGGCTCGAGCATATGAGTGCGTTGCCCTATGCCGTGCTCGAGGATACGCGCTTTCAGTCGCTCGCTCAGACGTTCGAACGCAAAGCCTACATGTTCTGGAACGTTGGGATGAGTTCGATGTGGATCATCGGTGGCGTCTTTGAATGTATCGGTCTGTTGAGCGTCTTTCTGTTTTTGCCGTGGCAGGCGGTCTTGATCTTCTTGGTGGCTCAGATCGTCCGCATCTACTTGATGAAGCGCGCGGAGAAATGGCGTTGGGATGTGATCGATAACGAAACGCGGGAAGGAAAACGGGTACAGTACTATCAATCCGTACTGACGAGTCTGCCAACGCTGCAGGAATCCAAGGTGTTGGGTTTTGGAAAAACCTTCCTCGCTCGCTGGAAGAAGGCATCCGATGTTCTGCTGAAGTCACGTCTACGTCTCACCTACGCCAACATCAAGACAACCGTTGGTGGCGATGCGATTCAGTTCATCGGTTTGATGGTGGGTTTGGCGATTGTTTTGTCGGACGTCTTGAAAGGGGAACGAACCGTTAGTGTGGTCGTCGTCTTCATGACAACGCTCTTTCAATTCCAACGCACGATCGCTTCGCTCGCTTGGAATATCACCTGGTTTGGGACAGAGTCGGTCATTCTCCCCATCTTCAAAGCGTTCTTTGCTGTGCCAGAAGAACAGGAGCGTGGTCAAGGCTTGCCCAAAGGTCGTCTATCAGTCACGTTCAAAGATGTCTGGTTCCGCTATCCAGGAACCGCACAAGATATTTTGTGCGGAATTAATCTAACCTTTTCAGAAGGAGATCATATCGCGCTCGTCGGCTTGAATGGCGCTGGGAAGTCAACGTTGTTGAAATTATTGATGAGTATGTATAAGCCGACGCGCGGCGAGATTTCTGTGAATGGGATTCCGCTTGATCGACTGAAGCCTTCGGTTTGGCGCGCGGCGTTGGGGGTTCTGACGCAGGCGATCCAAAAGTATGACGATACGCTCGAAAATCAAATCCTCTATGGAGATATTCAAAAAACAAAAAACGCCGCTCGTTTACGCATGGCGATCGAGACAAGTCGGATAAAAGACGTGGCAGCAGAGCTGCCACGAGGGTTGAATACCCATATCGGTAAGCAGTATGCGATGGAAGCGGACGAGCCAATCGAACTCTCCGGTGGACAGAGTCAGTTGCTCGCCATCGCTCGTACACTCTATCGCGATGCGCGTATCTACGTGTTCGATGAACCTACTTCAGCCGTCGACGCGGAAAAAGAAGAACATTTCTTTTCTTCTTTGCCGGGCTCTTTGCAATCCCGCGCTCTGATCTTTGTTTCGCATCGCTTCTCTACGCTTCGTCGCGCTTCACGCATTCTTGTTATGGATCAAGGCAAGATCATTGAAGATGGCACCCACGAAGAGTTACTCGCTAAACAGGGAAGATATGCCGAGCTCTTCACGCTCCAAGCGAAAATGTACCAGTAGTGCTTATTGGTGGTTGAACTTGCGTCATTTCTTTAAACAGAGGACTCTAGCTGCATGATTCTCACCCCGACACAGATCCGATCGATCCTGGCAGACTTGAGCGCTCGGCCTGAAAAAGCCTTCGGCCAGAACTTCCTGATCGATCAGGTGATTCTCGATACCGTTGTGCAGGCAGCCGAACTCACGTCTAAGGATACCGTTCTCGAAATCGGTCCGGGTTTGGGCGTTCTGACAGAAGATCTGTTGGCAACTGGAGCGCGTGTAGCAACCATCGAACGTGATCGTAAGTTCATTGATTACGTATCTTCACGCTTTGCGAGCAAGAATGATCGGTTCTCGCTGACCCAGGGCGATGCGGCAGAACTCGATTGGAATACAATATTACCGCAAGATACGCCCTGGAAACTGGTTTCGAACTTGCCGTACGCCATCTCATCACTCGCTTTGCGTAAAGCGCTGTGGACAACGAATCCAGCAAGTCGCATTGTCGTGATGCTACAACGAGAAGTGGCTGAGCGTGCTTTAGCTTTGCTGCGCGGAACCCAGGATAGTTCACATTCGTCCCTTCTTTCGCTGATGGTCGCATTGCGTTGCAGCTCTGGTTCGATCGTTCGCCGCGTGCCGGCTGGATGTTTCTTTCCAGCCCCGAAAGTTGAGTCTGCTATTTTGTTATTACAGCCCTTTACACCCGCAGAAGCGACCAAGCGTTGGGGAGTCGATCCAGAGGCAATTATGCGCCTCGCAAAACTGGGCTTTAGCCACCCCCGTAAACAATTATTTTCGACCTTAGGGCTCCGTCCACGAGCAGAAGAGCTGGCGGCGGCTATACAGGCCACAAAAGAGGTCCGTCCGGAGGCTCTGTCTGTCGACCAGTGGGCGGCTCTGACGAGGCTCTTAGGGCCCTTAGCGGAGGGGTCTGGAGACGATGGGGATAAATAATGGATCAGTGTTCTTGACACTGAGAACGAGTTCCACTAAACTACCGGCACATCGATAAGGAATTGACTCGGAAAGACTCTGGAACAAGCCTTCTCGAAGACCCTTGGACAACAGAAGAGTGACCGCATAATGAAACGTCTATAATTGTTGAATCTACCGACAATTGTTGTCGGTATGATTTTTACTGAGAGTTTGATCCTAGCTCAGGATGAACGCTGGCGGCGTGGTTAAGGCATGCAAGTCGAGCGGGCTATTTTTTGTAGCAATACTTGAAA
The DNA here is from genome assembly GCA_964598725.1 of uncultured Gammaproteobacteria bacterium. Lineage (GTDB taxonomy): Bacteria > Patescibacteriota > Patescibacteriia > 2-12-FULL-60-25 > 2-12-FULL-60-25 > JAGOTP01. The sequence goes on from CAZRCW010000001.1 coordinate 420,011, forward strand.
TGGTCAGCGGCAAACGGGTGCGTAACACATTGGTAACATGCCTCGAAGTCGGGCACAACCAGCCGAAAGGCTGGCTAATTCCACGATGGTCATCCAAACGTAAAGTTTGTATGTAAAGCAGCAATGCGCTTCGAGAGTGGCCTATGGCCCATCAGCTAGTTGGTAAGGTAACGGCTTACCAAGGCTATGACGGGTAGGGGGTGTGAGAGCACGACCCCCCTCACTGGAACTGAGATACTGTCCAGACACCTACGGGTGGCTGCAGTCACGAATATTCCCCAATGGACGAAAGTCTGAGGGAGCGACGCCGCGTGCAGGATGAAGGGCTTCGGCTCGTAAACTGCTTTTGCCAGGGAAAAAATCTGATGGTACCTGGAGAATAAGTGGTTGCTAACTCTGTGCCAGCAGCAGCGGTAATACAGAGACCACAAGCGTTATCCGAATTTATTGGGCGTAAAGGGTCCGCAGGCGGCAGTGTGCGTCATTGGTTAAATCTTGAGGCTCAACTTCAAGACTGCCCGTGATACGACACAGCTAGAGATCGGGAGAGGTAAGCGGAATTGCCGGTGTAGTAGTAAAATGCGTTAATATCGGCAAGAACACCAAATGCGAAGGCAGCTTACTGGAACGAATCTGACGCTCAGGGACGAAAGCGTGGGTAGCGAAAGGGATTAGATACCCCTGTAGTCCACGCCCTAAACGATGAATGCTAGATGTGGGGAGTATCGACCCTCCCCGTGTCGGTTAAAATAGCTAACGCAATAAGCATTCCGCCTGGGAAGTACGGCCGCAAGGCTAAAACTCAAAGGAATAGACGGGGACCCGCACAAGCGGAGGAGCATGTGGTTTAATTCGACGGTAACCGAGTAACCTCACCCAGGTTTGAAATGTACCTGCAAGCCCTTGGAAACAGGGGCCGCCTTCGAGGGTGGTACACAGGTGCTGCATGGTCGTCGTCAGCTCGTGTCGTGAGATGTACCGTTAAGTCGGGTAACGAGCGCAACCCCTATCCCGTGTTACTTTTTCACGGGAGACCGCCTCGGATAACGGGGAGGAAGGTAGGGATGACGCCAGATCAGCATGGCTCTTACACCTGGGGCCACACACGTGCTACAATGGTTGAGACAATGGGTCGCCAAATCGCAAGATGGAGCTAATCCCACCAAACTCAATCTCAGTTCGGATTGAGGGCTGCAACTCGCCCTCATGAAGCTGGATTCGCTAGTAAACGCACATCATCTAAGGTGCGTTGAATACGTTCTCGGGTCTTGTACTCACCGCCCGTCAAGTCAAGAGAGTCGGAAATACCCGAAGGTCCTGATGAGGGAACGAAGGTAGAGCCGATGATAGGGACTAAGTCGTAACAAGGCATGTGTAGCGGAAGCTGCGCATGGATCACCTCCTTTCTAGGGAGAATTTTGATAAGACGCTACGGCGCATTATCTATCACCCGACGGTCGAAAGTTCTTGTTTACAAGAATTCGTCAAAATCGGACGTTTCATTGCGGTCACTTTTCTGAGGTTCAACGAGTAATATCGTTTTCAAGGGAAAGCATCCTAGGCTCTAAACAGCTTAGGATGCTTTGTATTTAAGCCGTTTTACCAGCGGCTTTTTTTGGTTTTTCTACATAACGTTGAGATAACTTGACTTTTATTATTGTTCATGGTACAAAACCGCGTTCCTCGCTTGGGTTTTCGGACCCGAGGGGTGGAGCTCGTACCTGACGGAACTGAGAGACGAAGCCCTGCTTTTTCTCCCCGTTCCGTTTTTGGTACGATCGCTCGTTCGACAGTTTCACTTCCACCAATGTCTCGAGAGCGATTCGTCTGCACGGTGCAGCGATCGCACAATGGAGGACGCAATGCGTCTGTCTCATCGTCTCATCATGGGCCTGGGCCTGTCCGCCATCATGGCGGGCTGCGCCACGGACTTCGGCGACAACGCCGACTCCGGCAACACCAACACCAGCGACATCAGCGTCTCGACCGACCGGGGCAACCCGCTCGGCTGCAGCCCGGAGATCGACCAGCCGCAAGGTTGCGTCGCCGACTGCAACGGGGTTCCCGCCGTCGGGCTGCGCTACTGCCAGCCCGCGAGCGGAACCTGGGGCAGCTGCCAGTGCACGATCAACCGCGACGCGGGCACGACGCCCGACGTCCAGACGGTGATCGATGCCGGCGCCCTCACCCCCGACGTGCCCGTCGTGGTCGACGTCCAGCCGACCGGCTGCAACCCGGGCTGCCAGTTCAACCAGACGTGCACGAACAGCGTGTGCGTCTCGAACTGCCCCCGCGCCTGCATCGGCGGCGAAAGCTGCTTGCTCCTCGCCTCGGCGGGCTGGAGCTGCGTCGACGTCACACCCGACGCCGGCCCGACCTACGCCTGCAACGTCAACCAGACGCTGTCGTGCGCCTGCCCCGGCGGTGTTCAGGGCGCCCAGACGTGCCTCGTCGACCGCTCGGCCTACGGCCCCTGCCAGTGCGGCGTACCCGACGCCGGCACCCCCACGTCCGACGTGCCCGTCGTGGTCGACGTCCCGGTCGACGCGCCGTTCACCTGCCCCCCGGGCACGGCGAGCTGCGACGAGAACCAGGGCAACGGCTGCGAGGTCAACACGCGGAGCGAGGTCGCCAACTGCGGGTCGTGCGGCAACGTCTGCCCGGCGCGCGCGAACGGCGCTGCGGTCTGCCTCGGCGGCCGCTGCGACCTCGCGTGCACCGCGGGCTTCCAGAACTGCAACGGTACCGCGAGCGACGGCTGCGAGACCGACACCCGGTCGAGCCTCACGAGCTGCGGCACCTGCGGCACGGCCTGCCCGACGCGCAACAACGCCACGGCGACCTGCTCGGCGGGCGCCTGCGGCTTCACCTGCCTCACGGGCTACGCCGACTGCAACGGTGATCCGAACGACGGCTGCGAGATCAACACCCGCGACAACGAGGGCGCTTGCGGCCGCTGCGGCACCGCCTGCGGCGTCGGCCAGGTCTGCTCCAACGGGAGCTGCCAGTTCACCTGCTCGCAGGGGGACGGCGGCCTCTCGCTCGTGAGCTGCCCCGGCGGCGCGACCTGCATCTCGCTCGTGAACAACCTCGCGAACTGCGGCGCCTGCGGCCGCGTCTGCAACGCCAACATCCAGGCCCACGCGACCTGCACCGACGGCCGCTGCGGCAACGCCTGCAACGCGGGCTTCGGCGACTGCGACAACGTCGTCGCGAACGGCTGCGAGCGCGAGCTCGTCACCGACCCCGAGAACTGCGGCCGCTGCGGCAACGCCTGCCCCGTGCGCGCGAACGCCGCGGCGTCCTGCGTCTCGAGTTCGTGCGGCTTCACCTGCAACGCGGGCTTCGGCGACTGCAACGCCTTCGCGTTCGACGGCTGCGAGACCGACGTCCACACCAGCACCCAGAACTGCGGCGCCTGCGGCCGCTCCTGCCCCTCGGGCCAGAGCTGCTCGGCCGGCGCCTGCGTCGGGCCGATCAACCCGGCCTGCCCGGCGGGCCAGTCCAACTGCGGGTCGACCAACCGGCCGATCTGCCTCAACCTGGCCAACGACCACGAGAACTGCGGCGGCTGCGGCTGGTGGTGCTACTCCGACGAGACCTGCGCGAGCGGCAACTGCCGTGCCTGCCCGTCCGGTCAGCTCGCCTGCGGCAACGTCTGCCGCGACGTGCTGAGCGACGCGACCAACTGCGGCGCCTGCGGCCGCTCCTGCCCCTCGGGCCAGAGCTGCTCGGCCGGCGCCTGCGTCCTTCCATGCCCCTCGGGCCAGACCCTCTGCGGCAGCACCTGCCGCACGACGTCGACCGACCCCAGCAACTGCGGGTCGTGCGGCACGGTCTGCCCGGTGCGGGCGAACGCGAACGGCACCACCTGCCTCGGCGGGTCGTGCGGCTTCATGATCTGCTCCGCCGGCTTCGGCGACTGCAACGCGAACGCTACCGACGGCTGCGAGACCATGCTCAACACGAACGCGAACTGCGGCCTCTGCGGCCGGGTCTGCGGCGCGGGCACGACCTGCTCCGCCGGCAACTGCGTCGTGGTCACCCCCGTCGACGCCGGAACGCCCGACAGCGGCACATCCGACGCCGGGATCGCCGATGCCGGTACCCCCGACTCGGGCGTGACCGACGCCGGCCCGATGTCCGACGTCATGACGGCGCCCATCAGCTGCGGCCCCGGCCTCCGGGCCCGCACGATGCGCATCGAACTGCCCCCGACCATCCCGGCCGGCTGCGGCTCGGGCAGCTCGGGGCAGCCCATCCTCTGGGGCCAGTACATCTCGGAGCTCATCGCGCTGCACCCCGGCACGACCAAGGAGACCGGCCCCGACGGGTTCACCCCGATCTACGCCGGCCCCCTCCCGCTCGTCGGGGCGCCCCTCGCCCCGCTGCCGCTCGAGATCGACGACAGCTCGGTCTGGACGCCCGGAACCCCGCTCCACTTCTCCGGCCGCTGCGGCAGCCGGACGGGGGTGATCGCCGCGACCGTCTACGACTCGTTCGGCACCTGGGTGCCGTTCGCGAACTTCGCCGCGGCGGGCGGACACCTGTGGATCAACGTCCCGGGCGCGAGCGGCGAGCAGGACGTGGCGGCCCAGGCCATCCGGATGGGCAACCACTTCGTGTACATCACGGGCGCCGCCTGCATCCCCTGAACCTTCCCACCCCACAGACTTGCTCGAACGCCTTCACCGGCTGTTCGCGGGTCTCCCACCTTCGTTCCATCTGAGGGAATCCCCTCCGAGGAGCGCGTACATCTACGCGCTCCTCGCCTCAACTAAACGCTTGATCCAATGATCGAGCCTTTGAGAGGAAAGAAAACCGGCAGCGAAAAATAACCTCACAGACATGTGAGGTTATTTTTTATCTCAACCGAACGCATGTGATATCCTACCGCCATGTCGTCGGCTGCTCCTCGACAATTTGGGATCGAGACGATGTTCGATCATCTGAACGCCACCCGCTCCATTTGGCCACGTATCGGCTGGGGTCTGTTTTTGTGTGTCTTGGTCGGGGCGTCGTTCGTCGCACTGGGATTTGGCTTGAGTGTTTGGACGGCACTGATCGCGATTATCATCCTTCTCATTACCTGGCGCGCTCCGTACGCGGTGTTCTACACAGCGATCTTCGTCGCGCCGTTCATTGGTTGGGTGGTTTCTCTGTCTACAGGAACGGTTGAAATAGGGGAGCGTGTCTTCGGCGGATCGATCGATGTGCCGATGGCGGATTTAATCGCTTTGATCGCGCTTGCGGCATGGGCCTTTCGATTACTCTTCGTTTGGCATAAACGAAAACAAAACGATTGGAAACCTTGGCTCCCATTGGGTGTCTCGTTTGGTTTGCTCGTCGCTGCCCATCTCTTATCGGTCTTCTCGTTAGCAGAACCGAATCCGTTAGTTGTCATCAAGTATTCGCTTCGACCAGTCCTATTTTCCTACATGGCGTGGGTGTTGCTCCCAGCGAACTTTTTACGTTCACGTCGTCGCTTCCTGACGACGCTTGGCATAATCATCTCCTCCGGCTTCATCTTCGCATTGGATGGACTGCGGTCGTTGTTCGTTTTCGATGATGCGCTGCATCGAGCGCGTCCGTTGCCGATTTTTGGGATCTCACCAATTGGGACGAACCATAATGTCTTGGCTGAATGGTTGGTGTTTGTCGCGCCAATCGCGCTGTGCGCTGCGCAACTGATCGAGGATAAACGTGCCAGGAGGATCATGTACGGCATCGCGGGATTCATTACGTTGATCGCGCTGCTTACCTTCGCCCGTTCTGCTTGGATCACACTCGTCATCCAAGTAGCTTGTTTGATCTACTTCAACTACCGCCGTGAGCTCAAGCGTCATCTCCGAAGCTTGATTACAGCGGTTGTCCTCGTGTCGCCGCTCGCTGTTTACATGGTGGCGTTTTCTAGCCGTACCGAGATTCAAGGCTCAACCGATGCTAGAAAAATGTTGGCTGGGATTGCTTGGAGCCTGTTTACGAATAATCCATTGGTAGGCGCCGGCGCTGGGACATTTGTAGAGCGTGTTGGCGCGACCTGGATCTTCGCCTACGAATTTGGTGCTCCCTTGGATTCACATGGCATCTTGCAAAAATTGATCGCGGAGACGGGTTTGGTTGGCTTAGCGGCCTTCGGTATTCTGTTGGTCGTACTCGGTCGTTGGTGTTGGCGGATGTGGAATGCCTTCAAAGTTGATTCAGTGGAGCGTCGTGCCTTCGCCTGTCTGGTTGTCGCGACGGTTGGAGCCTTCTCGTATCAGATCTTTAATACGACCTACTGGTCGGCAAAATTGTGGTTACCGGTGGGTATCTTGTTTGCTGGGGCACGCATTCTCTTATCACGTGAACGTGCCCAGGATCCGGATTTCTTATTGACACATGACGCCTAAGCCTCGCATAACCCAGGTTCTCTGGGCCTTGAATCGTGCCGGTGCCGAGCGCGTCGTCTTTGATTTGATCAGCTGTCTTAAAGATCGTTTTGACTTTCGATTGGTCGCGGCCGGTGGCGGTGGAGAGATGGAGAAAGAATTTCAGTCACTGGGTATCGATATTGTTGTCGCGCCTAACAATTTGAGCAAACTCGGTCTTCTGCAATTCATGGGAAATGAGTTTCGTACGCATCGTCCGGACCTAATTCACACGCATCTCGGTGGTGATGTCTGGGCGGGGTTGGTAGCGAATTGGCAGCGTATCCATCCTTGGATCTCGACGATTCATAATGAAGACCATGATGATCCCTGGTTGCGTACTCAACTGCGCTCGTACGCGGCTAAACGAGTCGATCACATCGCATGCATCTCTCACGGAGTAAAGGCCTACGTTCACACACAATTCGGGGCGCCGCTTCACAAGCTCTCCGTTATTCCAAACGGTATCGATCTCATGCCGATTCAGGTGCGTCCGCCACGGCCGTTTCAAGATATTCCAAAGTTGTTGACGGTTGGCCGCTTAGTTGATCAAAAAGGTCACGACACATTATTGAAGGCACTTGCCCAAGTAAAGCAGCCCTGGCGCTTAGACATCTGTGGGGATGGACCAAATCGTTTGAAACTCGAACGCCTTACAGAATCACTCGGTCTTTTGCCACGCGTGAAGTTCCTCGGCGTCGTTACAGACGTGAAGCGTCGTCTCGCCGAAGCGGATGTCTTTTGTTTTCCTTCGCGTTGGGAAGGGCAGGGGATAGCTTGTCTCGAAGCGGCTGCCAGCGCAACGCCGATGCTTCTCAGTGATCTCCCGGTCTTCCGTGAATGGTTTAGTGATGCGTCCGCTTGTTTCGCCAAGGTTGATGATGTTGATCTATGGGCTAAGGCCTTACAAGGAGTGCTGCAGCAGCCAGCGGACGCGATCAAGCGCGCCGCCACCGCTCGCAAGATCGTGCTCGAACGTGGCACTCGTGAGATAATGGCCGATGCCTACGCTCACCTTTACCAACGCTGGCTGAACTCCTATGCGCATCCTCCAAGTCAATAAATTCTTCGATCTTCACGGGGGCGCCGAAATCTACGCCCATCGCTTAACAAAAGCCCAGCGTGATGCGGGCCACGAAGTTCATTCGTTCTCAACCCTTTCTGAAAAGAACTTGCCGTCGGATGACGAGAAGAATTTTGTTACTCGAAATACCTTGAATAAGTGGGAAGGACCGGTAAAAGATGCGAAGAAAGCACTCCAATTTATCTGGAACCGTGAAGCCGAACTCGCGATGCGTAAGATGCTGAAAGAGATTCGACCAGATGTCGTGCATGTTCACAATATTTATCATCACTTGTCGGCATCCGTTCTACGGCCGATCCGTCAGTTTCGTATTCCTTGCGTGCAAACGCTTCACGACTACAAGCTCGCCTGTCCGAGCTACAGTATGTTTACGCAAGGCGCTCCGTGTGAGCGCTGCAAAGGCGGAAAATATTTGAATGCGGTCAAAAATAACTGTGTCTTCGCGTCCGTTCCAGGAAATTTGTTGGTCGCCTTCGAGATGGGTTTCACGAAGCAATTCCAGATGTACGAGAAGACGATGCAGGCCTTCATCTGTCCCTCGAAGTTTATGAAGCAGAAGATGGAAGATTGGGGAGAGCCGGCCAGTAAATTAATCTACGCACCCAATCCGGTAACCGTATCCGACGCACCCGCCGAACGAGGCGGCGGCTATGTTCTATTAGCTGGTCGCTTGTCGATTGAGAAAGGGATCGATTCATTCTTGAAGGCGGCCGTGCAAATTCCAGAACTCAACGTCAAGATCGCGGGTCGTGGTCCCGAGGAGGAAAAACTTCAGAAGATCGTGCGTGACGCCAATGCGAAAAACATCGAGTTCCTTGGCTTTCAGTCACCGGATGCGCTGAGCGTGATCCGAGCGAAAGCCGATGCACTCATCATGTCATCCATCTGGTATGAGAACGCATCAACGTCTGTGTTGGAGGCGATGGGTGATGGCATCCCTTGTATTGGTACGCGTATTGGGGGAACGCCAGAGCTCATTGAAGATGGAAAAGATGGTTGGCTTGTAAAGCCGGGAGATGTCGAGGATTGGATCAATGTCTTGCGTGACTTCTTAGCTACGCCAGACGAGGAGCGCGCACGTCGTGGTTTAGCTGCACGTGCAAAAATTCTCGAAACACGCACCTGGACAAAACATCTAGCCGATCTTGATACGATCTACGCGGACGCCATCGAAGCTATGCGATTGAGTCAATCGAACATGGTATACTAACTTCATCTATGAGCCTTGCCCTTCAAATCTTGATCGGAGTCGTGATCGTTGCGGTGGGTGGATTCTTCGTCATCAAAACCGAGATGGTCCTTGGATTCTTTGGGAGTTTCGATTGGGCCGAGCGTCACCTGGGCGGTTCGCGTTTGTTCTATAAGCTGTTGGGCATTCTTCTTATCGTCATCGGTCTCATCGTTGCGACCGACATGTGGGATGCCTTCTTGAATGCGACGCTTGGGTCGATCTTTCCAGCCACGTAAACGCCCATGATCCGGCAAGCGATGAGTTCGACCGATGTCCTGAATCCGTTCAAAGTGCTTGAGCGGATTGGTTTGCGTCGGGGAGCTTGGGTCGCGGATCTAGGGTGTGGAAGTACCGGGCACTTCGTGTTTCCGCTGGCGCAGATGGTGGGGGCGGACGGAAGAGTGTTTGCGGTCGACATTCGCAAAGTCGCGCTGCAGGCGATCGAGAAAGCGGCACGTCATGAACATTTCTTGAATGTCGAAACGATCTGGTCCGATATCGAGGTAGTTGGTGCGGCACGCATTCCTGATGCGTCGCTCGATGTCACGTTGGTTGTAGACAATCTGTACCTTGCAGACAATCGTGATGGTCTTGTTCAAGAAGCTTGGCGGGTGACAAAACCAGGCGGACGCCTCGTGTGTATTGAATGGATGCCAGGGAGGACGATTCTTGGACCAGCGGATGATCGTCGCCTCTCTGATGTAGAAGCGGATCGTCTCTGGCGCCGTCAGGGTTGGGCTCCTATTGAGGCCTTCGAAGCGGGGGAGTTCCATTACGCCCTTATGTATGAACGCTTAATTGGAGAGCCGCTCGTGACAGTTGGGCACATCGCGCTCCCTTCGACGAATTGACGACTTCGCTGCACGTGTGGCATTACACGCATATCTATGTCTGGAATCCTGTCTTTCTCCTACTGGTTTTCTTTCTTCCCGCCAGCTCTTCTCCGCTCGATGCAGATCGCTTTTGCGGCTATCTTCGTGCTCTTCGTCGGTGCTGGGTTGCTGACGCTCTTCGTATTTCGTCGTCAGGCGGCGTCTAAGGTTCGTAAGCAGGCGCTGGGTCGTGCAGGTCACACGTTCCTTTGGGCCGGTATCTGTGGCCTCTTCTGGCTTCTGATGACCGTCCTGGGCGTTCCGGTACTTGGCATGCGTCTCTGGTTGCCGGTCGGTGCGATTTTCTTCGGTTGGTTGTTCTACCGCCCGATCAAGGAATGGTACACCAGTATCCCAGCTCTAGAGCAGGACGCAATGAATAAAGCTTCTTACGAAAAATGGCTGCCAAAGCCAAAAAAATAACGCGTCCGAACGGGCGTGGACAAGTCGGCCGCCAAGGCGAAGATCTGGCGGCCGATTTTTTGCAGTCAAAAGGCTTTTCGATCATTGAACGAAACTGGCATTGCCGGGCAGGCGAGATAGATCTGATCGTCGAACGGGATCAGGTGATCCGCTTTGTTGAGGTCAAAACCCGACGTACCACGACGTTCGGCTTTCCTGAAGAGTCGGTCAGCTTCTCCAAGCGTCAGCGCTGGTTCCGAGCCATCGAATTTTGGCTACAGCAACACAGCCTCACTTCGGCTCACTATCAGGCGGATGTGATCTCAATCCTGTGGATAACTCAAGAACCGGCTATCGAATGGATTGAAAACGTTGAAATTGGTTAAGCAAAAATCGCTCAGTTGAGCCAAAAAACCACCTATTTTGATTGACAAAACACGAAAAAAGTGCTTAACTGTGAGGTTATGAAACGACCATTGACCATCGTTATGATTGGCCAAAAAGGCTTACCTGCCCGTTCGGGTGGGATTGAGCGTCACGTGTCGTCGGTGGCAACTGGCTTGGTTCAGCGTGGCTATCGAGTTGTTGTGTATGGTCGTCGTTGGTATGTCGGTAATGGTCAGGCCCCAGCCGGGGTCGAGCAGCGTTTTAGTTCCGGAATCCGCAGCAAGCACCTGGATGCGATTACACATTCGTTAACGGCGCTCTGGGATGCGCGTCGTGTAAAACCAGACGTTATTCATCTGCAAGGATCGAGCGTCGCCTTACTCGCTCCCATTGCTCGCCTCTTTCATCCACGGGCTAAATTGGTCGTGACGTTCCATTGTATCGATGCAGGTCATGCAAAATGGAACTGGTTGGCCAAAAAGATTTTGCGCCTTGGTGAATGGATTTCCTGCTATGTTCCAGATAAAACAATTGTTGTCTCACAAACGCTTTTACGCGATTGTTTGAAGCGTTTCTCAACACAGGCGGTATATATCTCGCATCCCTTCGATATCGATAAGAACCCCGTCCCGACCGCACCGTTGGCTCAGTTCGGTTTAGTGAAAGATCATTACTTGATTTCCGCTGGTCGCCTGGTCCCAAATAAGCATATTCACTTGTTAATTCAAGCCTATGCGAAGGTGCGTGAAACGCACGCGGAATTGTTCGCTAATATCCCGCTCGTGATCGTTGGAGGCGGTGTTTGGACCGATTCCTACGTCTCTTGGCTGTCTAAGCTTGCTTCGACTGTCCCGAACGTGAAGTTACTTGGCGAACGCTGTGGTATCGAGCTCGCCGCCCTGCAGGCGCACGCCATGGCCCATGTCTTTCCAACGCTGACCGAAGGTTTATCCTTTGCGATGTTGGAAGCCGGCGCCTTTGCACGTCCGGCGATCGCGACCGCCTTACCTCAGAACCGAGAAGCGCTCGGAACGGATGTGATCCGTGTACGAGTAAATGATGTTGATGACTTAGCGCGCGGCTTGCTCGAAATGGTCTCCTTATCTCCGGAACGCCGTCAGGTAATGGGTGAGGCGACACGGGCTCATGTAGAGCGCGCCTTCCATCCGGTGGATCGTATTGACGATCTCGATCGCTTCTACCGTGAACTATGCGGTCGTCCAACCGAGCTCGTCAGTCAGCCATTGGCTGCATAAGGTGTACAATTAGCCAAAAATTGTTTTTTCACCCCAACCCCTAGGTATTCGCCTAGGGGTTGGCTTTTTGCCAGATTTTTGCTACATTACCGTCTAATCTCTATCGATTATGTATTTTGGATTGTTCACCCCGCATGAAGGAATTTTTCGCTCAATGTAGCGTTTTATTTCACATTGCATGTCCTCATTGATCGATGCGTATTTAGTCTTCCAGATCCGAAGTGATGGTGACCGGAACGCCTTTGCCCGTCTCTACGATCGGCATGTCCAGTCGCTCTATCGTTTTATTTACGCGAAAGTTTCGCATCGTGAGGTAGCGGAAGACTTGGTTTCGGAGGTATTTCTCGATTTGTGGCGCATTTTGTCTCTGCGAACGGAGGAGATCAAGAGCCTACGAGGCCTTCTTTATAAGATTGCACGCCATAAGATCATTGATACCTACCGTCGCAATAAACGTCGACCAACCGAGTCTTTGGAGGACGAGAGTGTAACAGACGATGGGGGTCCGGCGACTTCTAGTAATGAGAAGCACATCTCAGATCGAGGAAAGGGCTCTGAACGAGCGGTTATCCAGGCCGACGCCGCCCTGCTCCTCCGCCATGTGAAAAAATTGAAAGAAGACTATCAAGACGTATTGTTGCTCCGCTTGGTCGAAGATCTCTCGTTCCCAGAGATCGCCCAGGCGCTCGACAAGACGCATGCCAATGTTCGAGTGATCTACCATCGAGCTGTTACTCTCCTTAAGACCTTCATCGAATAATCCACCATTATGCGCGACTCACGTACTCCACGTCTCCGCCACATGCTCACCGAGCTTCGCTCAGTGCAGGCGGATTCGGCGTGGGTGAGTGAAACCCGTGCGCAATTGTTGGAGAAGATCGGTGGAGCAGAAGTGGTCCATGTTTCGTTCGTTGAGCGTGTCCGTATGGTGGTTGGTTCGTTTATTCCAACCCCAGCTCGTTCGGTCTTGCGTGGTCCAATTGCCGCTGTCTTGTCCGGCCTCGCCTTGATCGTTGGTGGTTCGATGGCAAGCGTGTCCGCAGCGGAGCAATCAGTGCCGGGAGATCTACTCTTCCCGGTTAAATTGGTTTCCGAACAGACACGGATGGCGCTCGCAACCGATAAGCGCGAGAAGGTGCGCTTGAAGGGCGAGTTCGTGAACCGCCGTGTCGACGAGATCAAAAAGATCGCTCAAACCGACGTAGAGAAAAAGCCAGAGCGCTTAAAAGAGGCGACTGAAATTCTACGCCGTGATTTAGATACCGTACGTAATCAGTTATCGGATGTTTCAAGTGAGAAGCCAAGTGAGCGCGTCGAAGTCGCTCGTCTAATCGACAAAGCGAGTACTGATGCTGCTGCCGGCTTGAAGGAAGCGAAGGCGGCTTTACCGGTCGAATCACGGCCACAGGTAACAGAGGTTGAAGTCGCTGCGGTCAATGCCTCGGTCAAAGCAGTCAATGTCATCATCGACTCCCAGATCAATGATGAAGATGCGAAGAAAGTTGTGTCAAAAGAAGAGTTGCTCGAGTCAATCAATCAAAAAGTCGAAGGAGTCTCAGATCATATCACAAGTGCTACTCAGCAGTTGACGAGCGCTGGTATCTTATCCGCTTCGGGAACGGCTGTCGTATTACCTGCGACGAGTACAGTGAGTCTGGGAGTCTCTACATCATCGGTAGCGGATCTGCTCAGTGCCAATGCTTCGTTGGCTCAGGCGCGTCAGCTATTGTTAGAAGATCGTTTGAGTGAGGTCGGGGACAAATTGATTGAAGCTTCCAAGTCAGCCTCCAATGCAGAGAAGACAGTTGAAGCGGCCTCCTCATCTACGTCAACCACCATCCCGACCGCAACCACGACGCCGGCTGTTACAACAACAACTCCATCGGGTACAACAACAACAACTTCAGCTGTCACGATCGTGACAACAACATCTCCAGCAACGCCTCCCGCCTCTACGACGCCAATGACGCCTCCGTCTACTACCCAGCAAAAGAAATAACAAAGTAAAGCGGCCGAGAGATCACCGATCTCCATCCGCTCCGGTCCACATCAGCTGATGCGTATCGGAGCGGGTGCAGGGCTCAATCCCTAACCCGGCCTGTCACCTTTTCATTCACGCGTGGTTCATAAAGGTCGATCTCTAGCGTTTGTTAGAGGTTCCACGCACCTTACTCAGACATTTCTTTTACCGCGTTTTTCTTTCTCCAAAGAAAAACCGGTCTCTCGAAGACCTACAGGTCATATGAGTCTTGCAAAAAGAATCCTCTCGAGCTTCGTCTCGTTGACGACGGTTCTCTCGACGGTGAGCGCAGGTATGCTCGCGTTGCCACACGGCGCGTCAGCTGCCACGCTTGTCCCGGGTGACCTCATCAAAGCTTCCGGTCCAGCCGTGTATTACTACGCGTCCGACATGAAGCGCTACGTGTTCCCAAACGAAACCACATTCTTCTCGTGGTTCCCAGATTTCTCGTCCGTTAAGACCATTACGGGTGATGAACTCGCCGCTATCTCCATTGGTGGAAACCTCGTGATCCGCCCAGGCACCAAGCTTGTGAAGATCACGACCGATCCAAAGGTCTACGCGGTTTCAGCCGGCGGTGTGCTTCGCTGGGTCGAATCTGAATCAGTCGCTACTTCGCTTTACGGCTCAGCTTGGGCCCGCCGCGTTGTCGACGTTCCAGATGCGTTCTTCACGAACTACACAACTGGTGCTTCGCTCGCTACAGCAGTTCACCCAAATGGCACGCTTATCTCGTACCAGGGTGATTCATCTCGCTACATCGTCATGGATGGCATGAAGCGCAAGTTTGTCCCAGACTCCGCTTTCGCGGCTAACGGGTTCAACGCTGCGAACGTGATCCAGACGACGATCTCGTACCCAAATGGCAGCGATGTCACGGGTCGCGAAGCGATGATCTCCGATGCGATTTATCGCGTCAGCGGTCCAGTTGCTACCAGCGAATTGAAAGTTTCGTTGGCTTCCGACACTCCAGCTCGCGCCACGCTTCCTCAGGGTAGCTCCGGCAGCCAGCTCGCCAAGTTCAACTTCACAGCCGGCTCCGGTGACGTCCGCGTCACAGGTCTCCGCGTGAAGCGCTCTGGCGTCGGTGCAACTTCCGACTTCTCCAACCTTTACCTTTACGATGCGAACGGCACACGTCTCACGACGGGTCGCTCCGTCAACTCGGTCACCCAGACTGTTGATTTCAACGGTTTGAACTGGACAGTTCCAGCGGGTCAGACCTGGTCATTGGTCTTGGTCGGTGATGTGAAGGGTTCCATCACTTCCGGTGGTGAACACACCTTCGAACTCCCAGACGCTGCTTCAGTCGTCGTCGCTGGCAACACTGCTTCGACAACGCCTGTCACGATTGGTGGTTCATTCCCAGTCCGCGGTAACTCCTTCGTGATCGGTACAACGAGCGCTGCTCGCTTGGACATCCAGAAGGGTTCGCAGCCTTCCAACCCAAACGTTGGATCGATGCAGTCGGAAATTTCCAACTTCAAGTTGACGGCTAATACGAACGACGTTCTCGTCCGCCGCATTACCCTCTACCAAGCTGGAAACATGCCAAACACCGATCTTAAGAACTTCAACCTCTACCAGGGTGCGTCGCTTGTTGCGACCGCTTCGGTAGTGAGTTCGAACAACCAGATCGTGTTGAACTTCTCAGGTGAAGGCTACCTCATTCCAAACGGAGTGACGCGCGTCTTCTCTTTGAAGGCTGATGTTACTGGCCGTTCCAGCAACACCATCAAAACCTACGTTGAATACTCAGCAGACGTCATGGCACTCGACAAGGTCTACGGATCCGGCGTGCTTGTCTGTAACGGTACTTCGACAAGTGGTTGTTCCTCGAGCAACGGCACATTCGACGGTACCGGTTCCAACTTCATCACACTTACCACCCAGGGTGGTCAGTTGACGGTTGCCTACAACGGTCCTGGTACGACAAACGTTGCGAAGGGTCAGAATAACGTTGTGTTCATGCGCTTCGCCTTGAGCTCCCAGAGTGCAAACCTCGAAATCCGCAACATGCGTCTTTCGGTCGGTTCCACGAACGGTGGTCTCGTCGCTACAGGCACATCGAGCTTCACGGATTACATCCGCAACGTCCGCGTTCGCGATATGGCGACAGGTCAGGTCCTCCAGGGTCCAACGTCCGCTTCGGGCGCTAACGGATACACGGCAGGTGCTGCAACCTCGAGCTTCATCTTCAACAACTCGATCTACCTCAACGCTGGTGAAACACGCAACTTCGAAGTCATTGCTGACATGTACAACACAGACAACAGCGACTTCGTTGGTAAGAAATACCGCGCTACGTTGAACCCATTCGTGTCTGGTGACGTTCGCGTCGTCGATACGAATGAACAGGTCGCTACCACTGACATCGTGCCAAACGCGACGATCAACGGTAACGAAATGACGGTTCAGGCCGGTAACCTCACGGTTTCCCTCGCTGGTACCCCAGCTTCCACCAACGTGGTGAAGCGCCAGTCTGATATTCCAGCCCTTGGCTTGAACTTCACGGCCGGTGGTCAGAGCGACTCGTTGATCACAGCTCTTACCTTGGTTGGTACAGGTAACGACACGTCTTGGAACGTTACAAAATTCCAGAACGTCGTCACAACCTGTTCTCTCTACAAGACAGAAGGCGGTGTTCAGACACGGGTCGGTCAGTCACGCGTCCCAGATTCCAACGGTGTCATGAGCTTCTCGAACCTTAACTGGAACGTGACTCGTGGTACGACAGGTATCTTGACGGTCAAGTGTACGGCTGACTCAGTGATCGATGGTAGCAGCGACATGTTCGGTGTCGGTGTCACCGCGATTACGGCTCAGGATCAGGACGCCAACACGGTGTCTGTCACAAACAATGCTGGTAACGGCATCAGTGGCACGGTCGCGCCTTCCTCGGTCATCATGACCGTTCAGAGCGCTGGTCTGGTCACATTGAACTCTGACAGCATGCCACAGGCCACAATCTTGTTGGCAGGTACGCCAGGTTCAGCTAACACCAGCTGGCAGACCCTCGCTCAGTACCGTGCAACTGCACAGTACGAGGACATGGTCATTGATCGCGTGATGGTCACATCATCCGGTCTTGGTCTCATGTACGATGAAGTCGGCGTCTGGGTTGACGGTTCATTGCGCGGATCCGGTCGTCTCTCAGGAGGCATGAACACCTTCAAGGATGTTCAGTTGACCGCTCCAATCACTGTTCCTAAAGATGGCAACAAGACGATCCAGTTGGTTGCACGTCTCGCTCCAATCGTGGCTAGTTCCTCGGTCGGCGCTGACGTCAACGCTGCTCGCAGTGGTCAGACGGTCCGTCTCGGTATCGCAGCCAGCAATGTCTCTGATACAGAGTACGACACTAACTACATCGAGAAGTTCAACGTTCGTGTCACAGGTCAGGCGTCTGGCGAGCGTGTCTACGCCGCTAGCACGACAGCTGTCGGTACAAGCAATGGTCTCTTCGGCAACACGTTCGTCGTCCGCGCTTCCAAGCCAACGATTAGCCGTGTCGCAGTAACCCAGAACTTGGCCAACGGCAGCACTCCAGAGTTGTATCGCTTCAACGTTTCGGCTGATAAGCTCGGCGATGTGAACTTGAAAAAGATCACCTTCCGTCTTTCTGCTTCGACGTCCTCGAACTCAGCTCCTGGTTTCACCTTGTCCAACTTCCGCGTGTTGAAGACATCTCCTCAGTTCTCTGGGTTGATGGACACCAACTCCTACGATGTTGTTCAGGCCTTCACGGGTGTTTCCTTGAAGAACGGTACGGTGACTGCGCCTACAACGACGTACGTCTCGATCGTCTTCACGAACCCAGAATCAGTGAAAGCTGACACAAACAACCAGTACGCCTTGCGTGTCGAGAACGTTCTCGCCACCCAGGTTGGTGACGTTGTGAGCACATCGTTCGTCGCTCAGTCGACAGGCACGGTCTTCACCGGCTTCTTGACGTCAGCTACGACGACTCTCACGGGTACCACCCAGCTTCCAGCTCCAAACTTGTCTGGTACGTTGGATGCCGCCGGTGTCGCCGCTGGTACATTCGTTTGGTCGGATTCGTCCGCCGCGGGTGGTAGCAGCAACATCTCGGGTGACTGGACCGATGACCTGTACTTGCAGGACATCACCACGTCGAACCAGGTGTCGCGCAACAACTAGTTCGCTAGTTGACCTTTCCTCGTCGGCCTAAAAACTGACGAAGAGCAAAAACTCCCCTTCGGGGGAGTTTTTGTTTTTAGCCCGGTGTGTTACCGTTTGCCCTATCTATGAATAGAAAAACCATCGTTTTCTGGCTTCGCGCCATCGCGTTCCTTGGAGTCTATGCCGGACTTTTGATGCCGCTCGTGTTCATTCCGGTGGTCATTTTCCCGTTCGTTTTCTCGAAGCTTATTTTCTTGCAGATTTTGATCGGTCTGACCTTCCCGGCTTATTTAGCCTTGGCTTGGATGGAGCCGAGCGTGCGTCCGAATAAGCATGTCTTGGTCGGTGCGATTGGTTTCTACTTCTTAACGATTGCCTTATCCATGATTTTTGGGGTGGATCCACTCCGTTCGTGGTGGGGAAATCAGGAGCGCATGAACGGGTTGTTTACACTTCTGCACTTCCTGGCCTGGTTCTTGATGACGATTGGGTTGGTAAAAACTTGGTCACAGTGGAAGCGCTTACTGAACTTCGAGTTGGTCTTATCGGTCATTATGGCCTGCGTGAGTATTCTGCAGATCCCATTCCCAAAGTTATTGCTGTTTCCGGTGAGTGCGCGTATCGGTGGTCTGCTCGACAACCCGATTTACATGGCGTCGTACCAGATCTTCAACATCTTCTTCGCGCTCTGGTTGTTGGCTAAATCGCCCTCTAAAACAACAAAGGGGATCTATGCCTGCGCCATCGTATTCCAGCTGATTGCCTTCTTTTTGACGCAGTCCCGTGGAGGGTTGGTGGGATTGGCAATCGGTTTAATTGTCGTCGGTGTGGTTGTGGCGCTTACTTTGAAAGAAAAGCGCATCAAACGCGGAGTGCTGACGGCCGTGGCAGCGGTCTTCGTGGTCTATGGGATCATTTTCGCTCTGCGGAATACCCCGACAATTCAGAATTCGCCGTTTGAACGTATCACGACTGGATTTACGAATATTCCAGAGCCACGCTTCATCGCTTGGAAGATCGCTTGGGATGGGTTCAAGGAACGTCCACTGACTGGCTGGGGTTTCGACAGCTACCACATTCTGTTTAACTTGAAGTACAACCCAGCCTCGTTGCGTTACAGTCAGTACGAAACCTGGTTCGATCGCTCGCACAACACGATCATGGATGTGCTTGCGATGACCGGTGGAATTGGATTCATCGCCTTCGCAGCGGTCTATGTAGCGCTCTTCTGGTCGCTCTACCGCGCTTATCGTGACGGACGCCTCGACGCGGTCTCATTCGCCTTGCTGACAGGCTTGCCGGTGGCCTACTTCGTTCAAAACTTGTTCGTGTTCGATCATCCGGCGGCGTTTACGATGAGCTACTTGTTGTTCGCGCTGGTAGTCGGTGTTTCTTCGCACGGCTTCCATGTTCCAGGAGCAGAGCCAAAGGAATTGTCCGCCCCGATACACGGGAAGTCGCATAATTTCCCAGTGATCTCGTTCGTGGTGGTTCAATTGATTGCGCTTGGCATTGTCTGGCGTTACTCGGTGTTGCCGTTCAAGTCGTCGCGCCTGATGATTCAGGCGAACAGCGCTTTCCAGGTACGTCCCGTACGATATGATGCAGGTTTGGAACTGTTCAAACAGGCGAATGCGATCCCAACGCCGTATTTGGATGAACAGGCTTATTTGATGGCAAAGAACCTGACAGATATTGCGACCGATCCAGCTTTCAAGAGCAGTCCGAAGCGAGAGGAATTGGTGACGATGACCAAGCGTGTAGCGCAAGAAGAGCTTGCCCGTCATCCACGTTCCACAAACATGTTGTTCCTCGTAGCGCGCTTCTACCAAGAGATGGCGAAGTTCTACCCAGCTGATGCGAAAACCGCGAACGATCTCTATCAGCAAGCGGTCGCGACAAGCCCTCGTCGTCAGCAGTTATTCTTCGCCTTGGCGGACTTCAACTACGGTCAGGGGAATCCAGATGAGGCGATGAAGTACGAAAAGAAGGCGATGGAAGAAGATCCAGAGCTGGGACAGGCTCATTTGGCCTACGGTATCTCATTGCTCTTCCGTACCAAGGATGAAGTGAACGGTCCAAAAGAAATTCTGTTGTCACAAACAGTCGCTTTCCCATATACCGCGGGCATTTCTGAGCTTCCTGCAATCGCCGAAGCAGCTTTCTTGGTTAAAGATAAGGCGGCGATGAAACTCCTGATCGATCGTTACGCTCAAGCTGGTACAACCAGCGATTACATCGCCTTCTACACCCAGCTTGCGCAGCGCTTATCGACGCCGGAGTACCAGGACCTACGCGAAGATCTCTACCGTCAGCTACCGGTTGAAATCGTTGGCCGTGTCCGCGATCAGGCAGGTGCTATCACATCTACAACGAACGGGATCGACGTCGCGCCAGTGACGGTCGAGACGGCGCCGGTCGTCGCAACCGCCAGTCAGCGTTAGGTAGTGTTCAACAAAAACTCCGCTCACGGACCCGTGAGCGGAGTTTTTCTATCAGCGATCTATTCTCGGTCTAAACAGACGGCGAGATGGGCTTCAAAGGTCTTTTCAAGTGGAAAGCGCCGTTCTACCGCCGTACGATTCGCTTCTCCTAGATCACTTAGGCGGGCCCGATTTTGTAGGACTTGTTGGAAGGCGGCTTGCAGGGCCTCTTGGTTGTTGGCTGGAATGAGAACAGAGCCGGTTTCTTCTAGCATCCATTCGTGAGCACCGACCTGAGTCACGATGCAGGGGAGGCGTGCTGCCATCGCTTCGAGCAGCGAGAAGGGCATGCCTTCTTTTGTGGATGGCAGAACGAACACATCGAACGCAGCTAAGAAGCGGTGCGCTTGATCATGTGAACCAGCAAGTGTTACCTGGTCGTTTAGACTCGTTTCTTGGATGGCGCGTTCAATCAGAGCTCGTTCTGGGCCTTCACCGATCAAGACGATACTAGCTGCTGGATTCTGTTTGAGAACCGGGGCGATGAAGCGAATATAGGCAGGCAGATGCTTCGCAGGGTAGAAATTCGCGATCGTACCGAAAACGAATCGATCTTGTGGAATGTTGAGCGCTTGTCGCGCGTCGATGCGGCTAAGGCGACTTCGATCGAGGGCGGCCAAATCGACACCGTTTGGAATCACGAGCAGATCGTGTTTTGGTCGGATGCGTTCGATCTCGGCGATCCGCTTGTCACCCGGATGCAGACAGACAATGGCGTCTTTTAAGCCGGCAGTTAGCCGCTCGGCGACCACATAGAAGCGCTTCTTCCAGGGAGCGATCGATTCCAAGAAGGCCCAGCCGCCGATGAAATAGATAACTCGAGGAACGTGTGCGAGACGGGCCGAGAAACTACCGATTACTCCCATTTTGCTGCTGTTGAGCTGAACGACGTCGGGTTTGAGCTTGCGCAAAAGACGAGCCAGGGAAAAGACGGCCAGTAGGTCGTACCAAGGGCGAATTTCCCGCTGCATCCAGGGGACGCGAAGACAGGGGAGGTCGGCTTGTTTCGCTTGATCAAACAGCCAGTCACCCTCACCGGCGAGCAAAGTAACCCGAAAACCTCTGTGTTTAAGCCATTTTGCGTATTCAAATACGAAGCTGGTCGTACCTCCCGGGCGGGCTAGGGTGACGGCGAGGACAAGATGAGGTTGAGGGGTGACAGGCATACACGGGTCAACTATAGTAGGCCGGTATAGGCCCCAGGTCGACGGGATATTCAGAGCTTAGCGAATTTTGCTAAAAATGGACATATCTGATGCCGACGACGGGCTTTTTCTCTTCTTATGCGCGTTGTTCTTGCGACCGGTATCTATCCACCCGAAACGGGAGGCCCTGCTACCTTTGTGCCAGCGTTGGCAGCTGATTGGCAGGCTCAGGGGATGGAGGTGACCGTTGTGACCTACGGAGATGAGCGAACCGATCGTTCATCAACGTGGAATGTTGAAGTCGTGCCGCGCACTGGCGGCGTTTTGTTCCGCTATCTGCGCTATGCGCTGGCCGTGTATCGAGCAGCCCGGACAGCGGACGTCGTTTTTTTGCAAGGAGCGTTTTCAGAAGGTCTGGCCGGAACGATCGGGGCAATGCTTGCTCGTCGTCCAACGGTTCTGCGAGTTCCTGGGGATTTCGCTTGGGAGGGGATGCAGCGTGAACGGCCTTCGATGGTCTTGTCGTTGGAATCATTTCTGAAGTCAACGAAACCACTCAAGTGGCGTTTGGTGTTTGCGATCGAATCCTGGGTCGCGCGTCGTGCGAAACGGGTTATTACGCCAAGTCGTTATCTTAAGCTTGTCTCAAGTGCCTGGGGCGTGCCAAGTAAGCGACAGTGTGTGATCTATAATACGGTTGAGCTTGAGACGGTTTTTCCGTCGCGTGCTGAGCTACGGGCTACATTAGGCCTTTCCTCCGATCGAACAATCCTCTTATCGAACGCACGCGGCGCACCGTGGAAACGGATCGATTTTTTGTTAGAGGTTCTGAAGGAGTTACCGGCAACCTATCAGCTCGTGCATATCGGCGAAGGTCCGGAAGTAAAGCGCTGGAAAGACTACGCCGACAAACTGGGTTTGGGTGAGCGGGTCCGTTTTATTGGCCGGGTCTCGTATCGAGAGGTTCAGCGCTGGGCACGAGCTGCAGATGCCTTTTTATTGCCCTCACTGTACGAAGGGTTCCCACATGTAGCGATCGAGGCGGCCTGTCATGGCTTGCCTTGTTACCTGAGTGATCAAGGCGGAAATCCGGAGGCGGGAGATCTCTATCCTGAACGAATCCGAATTTTGCCGTACGCGGATCAAGCGGCTTGGGTAGCGGCGTTAGTCAAGCTCCTACCAACGTTCGAGCCGATTGCTCCTAAGCCGTTCTCGACGGTTGCTCAGATCTACGCACATGAGCTGCGCACGAGTTTCTCAAAAAACTGAACTCTATGTCCCGGCTGTTAATTTGTGTACAAGCGGTTGATCTGGATGATCCACTCTTTGGATTTTTCGTTTCCTGGTTAGAGGAAGCGGCCAAGCAGTTCGGCCAGATCACTGTCTTAGCATTACGTGTCGGTCGTTTTGATCTTCCTGAGAATGTAACGGTCATCCGTCTGCGTGAACCGGGCGCCTCCAAGTTGTCCATCGTGCGGATGCTCTGGCGAGAGAGTTGGCAGCGTCGCAAGACATACGATGGAGTGTTCGTACGAGGGGATTCTATTTATGTGATTCTCGCTGGTTGGTTGTGGCGTTTGCTCGGGAAGCGTGTTGTGTTTTGGTTCGCGCATTATCGTGTGAGTCGCCTAGCTCGTCTGGCAGCCCGTTTGGCACACCTGACGGTGAGTTCGAGTCAGGCGGCGGCCGTTGGGCTGCCGCGTCTTCGGATCATTGGTCAGGGGATTGAGGTGACGCGATTCCCTTTCGTCGAGCGACTACTTCCGTCGGACTGGAAGCTGTTGGTGTTCGGTCGGATGGACCGCAGCAAGTCGGTTGATGTGCTTCTACATGCCTTCCAAGAAGTGGGGACAGGATTGCCCTGTAGGCTTCAATTGATTGGGCGTGCGAATGACTCAGCCTATGAACAGCGATTAGATATGTTGGTGCGGCAAGACGCGAGGATCGAATGGAAAAAACAGAACGTGCCCTATAGCGATTTACCCGCCCTGCTTTCAGAGTATCCAGTTATTCTGAATGCAACGGATGGGAGCTTGGATAAAACGATCATCGAAGGCGCGCTTTCCGGAGTAATTCCGTTGGCTACGACCAGCGCAATGCTTGAGTGGTTGCCAACGGAGGCTGTTTGGCTGCATTGGCGAACGGAAGCGGAGTTGCGAGTAGTAGTTGAGCGACTCCTCAGTCTGTCGGCGACTGACTACATACAGTTGCAGCGAGCGATCCGGACGGCGGCTGAGACGCGTCACACGACGAGGGCGCAGATCCAGCGATTGAGTGAACTGCTTTCCTAATATGATTCGATCTTTTATCCATCGCCACCTCCGTTTTGCAGAGCGTTTCTTCCAGACGGATCTGGTGTATTTGGTGAAGCATGGTTCTTGGCTGTTTGTGAATACGGCGCTCACAGCAGTGATCGGTTTGGTGACGTCGTACCTCTACGCCAACCTGTTGTCACCAGACCAATATGGTCAGTATCGGTATATTTTCTCAATCTTCACTGCACTCAATGCATTCTCCTTGACCGGGATTAACGTAGCCGTTACGCAGGCGGTCGCGAAAGGAAAAGAAGGGGCGTTATTGCAGTCAATTCCGCTTCAGCTAAAGTGGAACGTTGTCTTTTGTGTCGCGTTTATTGCGATCGGTGGTTACTACTTGGCTCAAGGAAATTACGTTTTTGCCCTATCATTATTGACATTATCGCTCTTGGCGCCGATCGCGAATATTGCGAATACCTATGGAGGGTTCCTTCAGGGAAAGAAGGAGTTCAAAGCGTTCAGTATCATCAGCTTGCTGACGAGTGTCGCGATCTTTGGTTCGGTGGCGGCAACCTTATTCTTGCATGCGAATGTGGTTCTGCTCGTGATCGCGAACATCGGTACTACAGCCCTGGTACAAGTTTTAGCGTTCTTCTGGACATTGCGAAAATATCAACCGAATAAGCAACTGGATGACGGGTTGGGTCAATTCAGCACAGGGTTATCGATTCTCACAGCGATTTCGACGATTGTGACGCAATTCGACACCTTTCTGATGTTCAATTTGTTGGGGGCGGCGAGCGTGTCGATCTTAAGCTTTGCAACGATCGTTCCGGATCAACTGAAGGGCTTCGTGAAGATCTTGAGTCAGCTCGCTCTGCCCAAGTTCGCCGTGAATGAAACGCCGGAATCACGACGTCAGGCGTTAAAGAACTCATTCAAATTAGCCGGATTGATGTTGCTGGCGGCGATTGCTTACATCTTGATCGCTCCGTTCGTGTTTCGTTGGCTGTTTCCGGCCTATCAAGCATCTGTTTTCTACACTCGTGTGTATGCACTCACGATGGTCTTTTCGGTGTATCAGATTCCAATTAGTTTGTTGTTTGCGCATAAGCATCAGTCGCGGATTGCGCGCTTTACGATCTTTTCCTGTATTACGGTCATCGTTAGTTCGAGCGTCTTCATTCCAATTTTCGGTCTTGCTGGAGCCATTATCGCCAAAGTGGTTGCGCAAGGCATGAATTTGGCTATATCATCCTACTACGTATGGATAAAACCTCAGACTCCCGAACCTCAGAGCAGCCAAGCGCTATCAAAAAAATCCTAAAGTCCGTTCGACGCTCGGCCTTCGTAGAGCGACTGGTTCAATACAGGATCTATTACCGCTGGCTCTTGAAAGGCCGACCGGCTGGACCAACTCCCCATCTCAAAAAACAATATCGTTTGCGCGATTTTCAGACGAAATACCAGCTCAAGACCTTAGTTGAGACCGGAACGTATTTGGGAATCATGGTCGAGGCGATGAAGGGGCACTTTGAGCGAATCTACTCGATTGAGTTCGCACAAGATCTGTATGAGCGAGCAAAAAAGCAGTTCGCAGCGCAACCCAATGTGACGTTGCTTCAAGGCGATTCGGCTGTCTGCTTGAAAGAGTTGGTTCCGCAGCTGACGAGTCCAGCCCTGTTCTGGTTAGATGCGCACTATTCTGGCGGGATCACGGGTATGGCTGATCTTGAGACGCCTGTTGTAGAAGAAATTCAAGCAATTCTCTCAAGTCCGCAGCGTCATATTTTGATCATCGACGATTCACGTTGCTTTGATGGAACGCATGATTATCCAACGATCAAAGCGATCACGGATCAAATTACGACATTGAAGCCAGACTACCGCGTGTACGTGGAAGACGATGCCATTATCGCTGAACCGAAGGCGTAGGCGTTTGCTATGAACTCGTCGGGACAAAAGGTAAGCGTGCTGCTTCCGGTTAAAGACGGGGAGAAATATCTCGCGGAAGCTATCGATAGCATCCTGGCGCAGACCCATCAGCATCTTGAATTGATTATCATCAACGATGGATCACAAGATGGGACGGAAGAGATTATTCAAGGCTATTCGGATGCGCGGATCGTCAGTCTTCAGCACGAAACATCGAAAGGGTTGCCGGCCAGTCTAAACGAAGCGATTAAGCTCGCTACCGGTAGCTACCTCGCGCGAATGGATGCGGATGACGTTGCTTTTCCAGAGCGTATCGAGAAGCAGGTGGGCTATCTAGAGACGCATCCGCAGATTGGATTGATCGGGACATGGGCGGTGCGTATCGATGGTGCGGGAAAGCGACAATCTCACATCTATCGGACGCCCGTTTCGTCGGAAGCGATTCTGTTCCGTGCGTGCTTTGCGAATCCGTTCGTTCATCCATCGGTAATGGCGCGTGCAGAAGTATTTAAAACGCATCTCTATAACGAGGCCTATCGGCGCAGTCAGGATTTTGAGCTCTGGAGTCGTATACTGTTCGTCTCCGGTGTGCGCGCAGCGAATCTGCCTGAGCCGCTGCTTTCTTATCGCCAACACGGAACATCACTCACGAAAAATAAATTGCGTGAAGATTATCTTCGGTCCGCGAAGATTCCCGTAGAAAATATCAAGACATTTTTTTCGTTGAGTGCAGAACAGGAAAAATTGTTTATCGACGCGTATTTGAATGAACGGCTGTCGCTCGTACGGATCTTAAAACGAGTTAAGCTTAGCTTTGCAATCAAAAATGCCTTTCTTGTGGTGCATCCAGCGGCTCGTGCGGAGCTTTCCTCAGCTCCTTGGAAGGATGCGTGGTTCTTCGCGAAATACTGGATCAAACAGCTTATTCGTTCACGAGGTTGAGCTGCCGAAGTGCTGAGAGAAGGGTGATGACGGCTGTGCCTACGGACGCCTGGTGGAGCCGTGTTTCGATCGCGTGTTTGAGGTGGGTTGGGAAGGGATGAGTTTCTTGCAGCTTGTTCCAAGCCGTTTGTGCCAGCTCGTGGAACCTCGTATGCGTTTTTAAGAGAGATCCTTGCATGCCGAATCCAGATTTTGGTCGGTAGACGAGCTCAGGAGGGAGATAGGAAGCGAGGAGGGCTTTGAGTTCATGCTTGAGCATCCCATCGTGTAGATGTTGTTCTGCTGGAATGCGCTTTGCGTATTGAATCAATCGTGGATCAAGTAGTGGAACGCGGCCTTCAAGCGAGGCGTAGGACGTGGCTAGGTCGATCTTGCGGAGCAAGTCATTCTCAAGGGCGAGCTCTTTGTCGATCTCGTAAGCTTGGCAAGTCAGCTGCTCAAGGAAATTGCGGCCAATCGTCCATTGAGTGCTCGGCGTTGCTTCACGCAGCAACGACATCTGGCTCAGATAGAACCCAGCAGCATCTTGAGCGAAAAGATAACTTTTCGCCTGCGCTTGGTGAAACGCGGTGTTCCAAGTGATTTTACGAGTGTGATCGAGAAGGGCTGAGAGCGCTGGATTCTTCGGTCCGTGAATCTTGGCAAGGCCGAGTTGGCGATGATAGCCCAAGAAGAGTTCGTCACCGCCTTCGCCAGAGAGAATGACTTTTACTGAGCCTTTGGCGGCTTGGCTGATCCAGTAGGTGGGGAAGATGGAGGAGTCGGAGGTTGGTTCGTCGATCTGAGCTGTGACGCGTTCAAGTGATGTTTGGAGTTCATCAGATCCAAATTCAACCAGCTCGCCCTGGAGGCCGAGTGTTGAGCGAATCTTTGTTAGATAGTTTCGGTCCGTTTCGTTGCCAGGCATGACAAGACTAAAGGTCTTGAGGTTGATGTCATGCTTATGGAGAATGGAGGCGATCAGGCTCGAGTCCGTTCCACCCGAGAAGAAAAGTCCAACCGGTGTATCGGCGATCAAATGGTCGAGCACGCTCTGTTCGGTAAGTTCACGCAACGTTTGTAGGCTAATCGGTGGTTGTTCTTCTACGCGCGCAGCACAGGTAAAACGCTCTAGTTGATGCGTTTTCAAATCGAAACACACGCCCTGTCCACGCTCAAGCTTGAAGAGATCCTGTACAAGTGTAAGTGGACTTGGAATGTAGCCGAACGTCCAAAACAGATCCCAAGCTGGCTCATGGAGTTTGGGCTGGATGTTCTGTGTCTCAAGGAGCTTGATGACGCCTTTCGCTTCAGAGGCGAAGCAGAAGAGATTCTGTTTCTGAAAGAAGTAGACCGGTTTGATACCAACTGGATCTCGAAACAGTGACACGGTTCCCTGTGCACGGTCCTGGATCGCAAAGGCGTACATGCCGCGCAGGTGTTTGGTGAGGTCCCGTCCATAACGTTGGTAGGCGGCGAGAAGAACTTCCGTATCCGAGGTCGTCCGAAAATCGTAACCAGCTGCCAGCGCGTCTTTTAGCTCTTGGAAGTTATAGATTTCGCCGTTGAATACGATGCTGAGAGTGCCGTCATTTGAGTGCATCGGCTGGTTCGAGCGCGGGTCGAGATCAAGGATCGAGAGGCGATGATGGCCGAGCGTAACCCCGTCTCGCTCATTCTCAGCGTAGGCGTCCGGCCCGCGGTAGCTAAAACTGCTGGCGGCACGCGAGAATTCCTTCTCCTTAAGGATGCGGTTGATGCCAAGAATGCCACACATAGGATGGGCCTACGTTAACATATTCGACTTTCTAAGGGCAGTTGTGAGATTTCGCTCCAACCCCTACACTCTAGCCATCTTTCTTTTTGTCTTGCTATGAATCCTTTCGCCGCCTATACCAAGAACGTGACGTCTCAATTCGGGGAGGATGGGATCATTGCGGAGCTTTTTAAGCGTATCGGTACAACCAGCAAGCTCTGTGTCGAGTTTGGAGCCTGGGATGGGAAGCACTGCAGTAACACCTGGAAGCTCTGGCACGAGGAGGGGTGGGCAGCGGTTTTGATCGAATCGCTGCAGAGCCGCGTCGATCGTTTGAGGCTAGATCTGGCAGGTTATCCAAAGGTGATTCCCCACGTCGCCTTCGTCAAAGCGGAAGGTCCGCAGTCGCTTGATGCGATGTTGCCGGCATTGGTTGGAACGCAAGCCATCGATTTGATGTCGATCGATATCGACAGTGATGACGGGTTGATCTTTGAGAAGCTTCAGACCTATCTGCCGCGCGTTGCGATCATCGAATACAACCCGACGATCCCACCGCACATGAGTCTCATGCAAAAAGAAGGGGAGTATTGTGGAACATCGGCGAAAGCGCTGGTTGATATCGGAAAAAAGAAAGGCTATACGTTGATCGCGCTGACAACGACCAATTGTTTCTTCGTGAAAGATGAGGAGCTTCCAAAACTTCAACTGGACGTAATCCCGACGCTAGAAGAGCTGTTTCAATATGAGAACCTGACGTACGTCATTTCATCCTACGGCGGCGGACTCGCAGCGACTCGTGTCCCGATGTACTCAAAGACCGAATTGCTTTGCCCGGTTCGTTCGGCTGTCGCCTTCGAGGGTGACCACAAGCTTGTACCAATTCTGCATTTCAAGACTAAGCCGTTCCACACACTGCTCATCCAAAGAATCGCGGGCAAACTACGCTCGCTCTTCGGCCGCTAGTTAGAAATAACGCTCACATGATCGTTACGAAGATTTTGGGAGGCTTAGGGAATCAGCTTTTCCAATATGCCTTCGGAGCACGGGTTGCCGAACATACGCATCAGCCGTTGTTTCTTGATGTAACCGCTTTCAAGGGCTATCAGCGGTCGTATCTCTTGGACCGGTTTGAGATTCAGGCGGAGGTATTGTCGGAAGAGATGGCAGCGACATTCGCAACTTACAAAAATCCGCGTTCATGGCGTCATTGGGTCGATCGCGTCAAACCATTGCCGTACCGCACCTATCGCGAGGAGCCCTTCCTTCAGTGCTATCGATCGGTGCCAGAGATGCTTCAGGTGAAGACCGATTCGGTCTACTACACAGGCTATTGGCAGAACGTTGATTATGTTCAACCTCTACGTGAACGGTTGGTACACGAGATCGTGTTGAAGCCACAGTTTCAACTAGCGAAAGAGCATCCGTTACTTGTTCAGCGAGGGCAGATGGAAACAATCGCTGTGCATATTCGTCGCGGTGACTACGTAACGAATAAGTCGATCTATCCATTGCCGTCGAAAGAGTATTATCAAGAAGCGGTCCAAGCGATCGCCGCCCTACGCCCGAACGTGCAGATTTTTGTGTTTTCAAACGACATCGAGTGGGTGAAGCAAGAGCTGGTCTTTGATCTCCCAACGATCTATGTAAGCGACGGTCATGGGCTCACCGACGAGCAGGAGTTCGACTTTATGCGTCAATGCGATCATCACGTGATCGCGAACAGCACCTTCAGTTGGTGGGCGGCTTGGTTGCATGAGGGGAAAGATCAGATTGTGTTTGCGCCAAAGCAGTGGCTCAACCTACCACAGCTTGATACGAGCGGTTTAATCCCAACAGGCTGGAAGCTCCTATAGGGGAGTTGTTTTAGGGGGTTGTGCTTTGCGAATGAGGAGATCGGAATAGTCTTCAGAAGGAGTATAATTCTCACGAATCATCGGAGTCTTGAGTTGATCGATGTCGTAGGTTGAAATGAGGCTGGGTTGTTTGTTTTTAATCGCTTGATATATGTCGTAGGGATACGTTGTCATGGTTTGATAGGTCTCGAGGCCTCGTCGCTCACCAACGGAGAACCAAAAGTACTCGATATCGTGTCGATAGAGGTTGAAGTCGCTATTTCCATCATACACTCGATCGCCAGGCTCGGTTTTTTTCAATACATACTCGATTTTTTGTATCTGTGCTGCTTGTACTCCTCGGTTATTGAGCGAGTTACGAAGAGTGTCTACAAGCGGAAATACACAGCTGAGGCACAGAGTTGCAGCGAGAAATTTCTGTCGATAACCGATTTGTTTAACCATTCCATAAGATGCGATAATCGCAACAAACGGGAGGATAGGTGAGAAGTATTGAAGATAGGGTGATCGTACAAATATGAGCGAACCCAGCAGACCGAATAAGAGAATCACGATCGGTGTATAAGCGGTATCTCGTGAACGAAGACAGCCCACCAGACTGAATAGCCAGAGTAGGGGTGTAAACAAAAAGAAATTTTTCAACGGCTGTACGATCGAAAACGTATTCAGGAATTGTGTATTTAATCGCCAAGCGAACGTAAAATAGGTCTGGAGCGCATGTGTTGAGAAGAGATAAAGCAAATAGATGGATATCGGAAGGCAGGTGAGGATGGTGAATATGAACAGGTACTGAATATTGCGCCGATCTTTCCACCAAAGATAGCCGAGCACTGTACTTAGACTCACAAGGAAAAATAACCCTTTCTGAAGCACTAGGAAACTTAGTCCAGCGCTTAGGGAGAGGAGCGCTAAACTTTGTGCTTTCCGCTGTTCTTGATAGCGGACAAGGAAGTTGACGGAGATTAGGCTCAGCAGGATCTGAAGTGTGTCTGGTCGAATGTCCAGCATTGGTCTATAAAAGAAGGGTGATGCGAGTAGCAAGAGGGCGGCAATCAAGCTCTGAGTTCTATTCTTTGAGAGAGTGAATGTGATGCGATATATCAGAAAAATATCCGCCAGGAAAAACGCGAAAATGAGAAACTTGGCTGCATATAAGGCCCGTATGTTCTCCCCGAAAATCCAAATAATCGGCGCCAAGAGATAATAGAAAAACGGGTTATGATGCTGAAAGAAATCAATAAATATCCGCTCACCTTGAAGTAGCTTCCATCCCGTATGCATCGCCTCAAATTCGTCATGGTTAAACGTGCCAAGCCACCAGTAGACAAAGGAGCCCGCTATCAATAAGCAGATAAGCGATACGATCAAAGCTTGCAGCTTTGTCTGACGACGTAAAAACTGAATGAAGTTGATCATATACTAGCGGAGCTTACTCCTATCGTCGGGCGAACTATTTCTTTTCGTGATATTCCTGCTCGGTATTCACTTCCCAGATGGCGCTCTTATCCACTATGCCAGCGATGATATTATCCACCATCACCATTGCAGTTAGCATGGAGTGATCTTGGTTGTTGTAACGGTGCATCCCATTTCGTCCTAATAAGAAGAGGTTTGAGAAGCTGTCTGTAAATCCACGTAGCTCGGGGAATCGTTTGTAGGTACCAAAGTAGGCGGGGTAGGTTTTTTTCTCACGTAGAATCGTCCCGTCAATCACTTGGTCTGCATTCAGAACACCAATTCGCTCCATTTCTTGCTTGCCGAGCTCGATCAGATCCTTATCGGCCATGGTCCAGAGCACATCGCCTTCATTGCAGAAGTACTCTAAGCCTATCCAGGTTGTTGTTGGGTCTTTCACCAAATACTCACTCCAATTGTTAAACACCTGAATACGACCAACTTGGACGTTTGGGTCGTGAACATAAATCCAGTTATCCGTGATTCGACCGTCTGGCTGTTCTGGATCACGTAAGCGAAGCTCTTTGGTAAGTAGACCAACAGTCATGAAATCACGATACAGAAGGCCATCGCTAATCTCTTGAATGTCTGCAGGTACGGTCACATTCGTAAGGCTTCGTACCAGTTCTCTGATCGGCATGGTTGAGATGAAGAGGTCGCCTTCGTAGAGCTTGTTTGTACCATCGATGGAGGTGGTAGTGACTGAAAGGATTTTCTCACCTTCTGCTTTAATAGCTGTCACTCGTTCCCCCATATGGATCTCTCCACCACGTTCTGCGACTTCTTTGGCGACCATCTCCCACATGAGGCCGGGGCCAAGTTTCGGGTAAAGAAATTTCTCGATCAATGAGGTCTCAACGCCTTTTTGGCCGGGACGCGTACGCTGTGGAAGAAGTTTCTTGAGAAAATGGATCGCCGCTTTCGTGATGGATAATCCTTTTACGCGTTGAGCCCCCCAATCTGGACTGATCTCAGAGCAAGGAACGCCCCAGACTTTGTGAGTGTAGGATTTAAAAAAAGTTTTGTAGAGTTCATCGCCAAAACGATTGATGTAAAAATCCTCAAGACTTTTTTCTGGTTTGATCGGGAGCAAGGCGCGATGGAAGTAGGTGGCTAGGATTCGAAGCATGCGCATGAATCCCAGCTTCTTCATCGTGTCCCAGCTTAGGGCGATGGGATACGGAAAAAACGTTTTATTGAAGTAGATACGAGAGACACGGTTGCGGACAAGCATGACCTCATCTGTAACGGCAGGATCTCGACTGTCTGCGGTTGTTGGTCGAACCGTTGTTTGCTGGTTCTGATATCCAAGTACGAGATCCTCAGTATCCTTGCCTTTTTCTACTGGCAGAATGTTGAGCCACCAACGCATTACACGGTCAGATTTTGAAAAGAAGCGGTGCCCACCGATGTCAATGCGGTTCCCATGGTATTCAACCGTTTTTGAGATGCCTCCCACGTAACGCTCGCTCGTTTCTAGGATGATTGGTTTAATGTCCGTTCGTGTGAGTAGTTCATAAGCTGCGGTGAGCCCAGCTGGTCCTGCGCCAATAATAATGGCCCGTTTTTGTGAATGTGACATGGAAAATGGATTATTTTAGTTGGAACCGGTCGAGAATAGCATATATCTCCGAGCCAGGTAATTCCAAAAGAACACGACTATTACGGCGACCGCTTTCGAGGCCAAATAATAGAAAGAAGCATGTTGAGTCAGTGCCCAGAGGATCGATTGATTCAGTATCAGGCCAATGATGCCAATCAAGGCGAACAAGAGGAATTCCTTCTTACGGTTAGTGACTGGGCGCGTCTTGAATGCCCAACGGGTGCTCAGTTCGTAGTTTGTCAGCAAGCCAGCCAAAAAGCTCAAGCCGGAACTTAGCAGATAGGGGAATTTAACGAGTTCTTTGAGGAAGATGAGGACCCCTATGTCTACACTGAGGGCGGCGAGGCTGGTTACAAACACGCGCAAGAGTTCACCGGCGTATTTGTCTAAAAAACGCTGAAGCATGTGTGTATAGGATGGGGGATAGACTGCGCCATGTCTAGGAGAAGCTTCTTGTTTTAGGTGATTGATAAGGAATTCTAAGAGAATAAGACTAAGTCGTTATGTATTTGCTCTAAAATAAGACAAAATAGAGCCGTTTTCGCTTGACGCGAACATGAAAACGGCCTACCCTACGCCTATTCATTTTTGTCTAAAATAAGCCCATGAACGTCTCTGAACTCGCCCGTCGTCTCCGCGTCACCCCGCATGAAATGCTCACCAAATTGCCTGAGCTCGGGTTTGATATTGGAGCGCGTGCCATTAAGGTCGACGACCGGGTGGCCGAGCAGATCATCCAGAAATGGATGGAAAGCGTCCGTCGCGAACGTCTCCGCAACCAGATCGCCGCTCAGCAGGCAGCGCCAGTAATGGATAATCGCCAGAAAGTCGAGATCGTCTTGCCGGCTGTTTTGGCTGTTCGCGACTTTGCCGGATTGCTCCGCTTGCCGGTCACGAAGGTTATTCAGCAGCTTATGAAGGCCGGTATCTTGGCGTCTCAGAACGAACGTATCGACTTCACAACTGCTGCGATTATCGCTGAAGAGCTTGGGTTCAAGCCAGTCCAAGAAAACAACAAACAAGAAGAATGGAAAGAGGCTCTGGAAGAAAAAGACATCATCAAGGAACGCTTGAAGGGCGCAACCGAAGGCTTGGTTACCCGTCCACCAGTTGTTGTCATCATGGGTCATGTCGACCACGGAAAAACCCGCACCCTCGACGCGATTCGCAAAACGAATGTCATGGAAGGCGAATCGGGTGGGATTACGCAGCACATCGGTGCCTATCAGGTTGAAAAGAATGATCGTCGCATTACCTTCATCGATACACCAGGTCACGAAGCGTTTACGGTCATGCGTTCGCGTGGTGCAAAGGTAGCGGACGTCGCCGTTCTTGTTGTTGCTGCTGATGATGGTGTTCAGCCACAAACCAAAGAAGCGGCAGAGATTATTCGTGCGGCTAAATTGCCGTTCGTCGTCGCTTTGAACAAGATCGATAAGCCAGACGCTGATGCCAACCGTGTGTTAGGTCAGTTGGCCGAAATCGGGATCACTGTTGAGGAATGGGGTGGAACGGTGCCACTCGCGAAGATCTCTGCGAAAACGGGTGTCGGGATCGATGCCTTGCTCGATACGATCCTCTTGGTCGCCGACATCGAACCAGAGCGCATCATGGCCCGCCCAAGCGCCCGTGCGGCTGGCAGCGTCATCGAAGCGCACGTCAACAAAGGTGAAGGACCAGTTGCAACGATTATCGTTCAAGATGGAACCTTGCGTATCAACGATAGCATCGGTATTGCAGGTGCCGCCTACGGCCGTGTCCGTGCGATGCGTGATTGGAACGGTCAGCAGTTGAAGGAGGCTCCTCCAGGTACGCCGGTCAAAATTCTCGGCTTCAAAGTTCCTCCAGTGGTTGGAGACGTAATCGAAGTTCCAGAGAACCCAAGCGACCTCGAACAGAAGATGACCAGACCAACTCGTCAGGTAGCGGATGCCTTCACGGCTACGAAAGCGATGCCGGTACAGGGTGACGAGTCTAAGAAGAAGATCATGTTGAACGTGATTCTCAAGACGGACGTGCTTGGATCGCTCGAAGCCTTGCTCGGTATGATCGAAAAAGTCACGCATGATTTGGTCGGCGTTGAAGTGATTCAGAAAGGCTTGGGCAATGTCACAGAAGTCGACATTGAACGTGCCGCCAACTCCATGCCATCGGTGGTCTATGGCTTCAACGTCTTGATCCCTGCTCCCGTGGGTGTCTCGGCGCGTGAAAAAGGAGTAGACGTTAAAAAGTACAACATTATTTACGAATTGTTCGATGATATCTTGGCTCGTTTGAACGCCTTGTTGCCACAGGAAACGATCATCGTTCCGCTCGGTCAGGCCGAGGTCGCTGGGATCTTCCGTACGGAACCGGGTCGCATGGTTGCAGGTGTTCGTGTCAAAGAAGGGAAATTGGTCACGGGATGTAAGGTACGTGTCTGGCGTGGCGAAGATCCAATCGGTGAAGGGGTGCTCGAAACGCTTCAGTCGGGTAAGTCGGCCACGAAAGAGCTTGGCGCAGGTCAGGAAGGTGGCACCGCTTTCAAAGGCAAAACCAAGCTTGAACTCGGTGATCGCTTTGAGGCCTACATGGAAGAATCAAAGACACGTAAGATCGAATTCACCCGCTAAGCGTGTACGAATTCAAAAACACCCGGCATTGACCGGGTGTTTTTGTTGGG
This sequence comes from uncultured Gammaproteobacteria bacterium, assembly GCA_964598725.1. Lineage (GTDB taxonomy): Bacteria > Patescibacteriota > Patescibacteriia > 2-12-FULL-60-25 > 2-12-FULL-60-25 > JAGOTP01. Next base: position 455,887 of record CAZRCW010000001.1, read on the forward strand.
AGACTAGACTGGTCTGCGCAAGTGACGCGCGACCGGCTCGGAGAGGGTCCGAGCGGGGGAGGATCCCCGGTTCTAGTCTATGGGTTGAGTTGCTTCATGGCATCGTCTCTCACGACGCCAGGCGGCAGTGACGGACGACTCTGTGAGAGGATGACGCCACAGGGGCGATAACGCTTGGTCAGATTGTCCCCGATGAGTCCGTCGGCGACAACAACTACATTTGCTCCGCGCTGAAGCACGTCGAGTTCATCGGCGATCTCCTGACCGGCGATGAACGTTTCTCGGATGACCTCCTCGAAGGAGATCCCTGGGTGTGCTTGCGCGACACGGCCACAGTTCACATGGCTCAGGAGGATGACACCGCACGGGCGAGGATCATCTTGGCCTTTGAACTGGTGTTCGGCGGCGAACAAGAGCTCGTCGCGGAAGACGCGGTACTTGTCTGGGAAGAGCGCCTTGGATAGGCGCGCAGCGCCCCCTGAGATGGAGAGGCGGTTGAGGCGGTCGTGGAGGATGTTCTCCCCACCGACCATGTAGCACCCAATCCCTTCCTCCAGCTGGTCACGCGCCTCGTCGTAGATGACGGTGCGGCAATCCAGGCAGTTCACGATGCAACTCCGACTTCTGCCAGTACCTGACTCCAGGAAGGCAACTTTTCGGAGCGAATTGCCATCTTGTACCCATTCGCTGAGCCCATCGAGCTGCAGCCCGGGTAGATGAGCGATCATATGACCCATTGAGTCCCTCCACGAACGTTCGCTGTTTCTATGGCCAACTTACCTCGCCTTGGCGACCATCGCCCAAGCAAAGAGCGCTCATTGTTGGCCTCTTTTGGAGGATCGTCAAGTCCGCTTGCCCGAGATCTTCCCTCGTCCTATGATGACTGAACTATGGAGCACATCTTTACTGACGCAAATTTTGAACAAGAAGTCTTGAAATCAGAGGTCCCGGTGTTGGTCGATATTTGGGCTGAATGGTGCGGTCCATGCCGCGCAATGAGTCCAATGATTGAGGAGATTTCGCATGAAATTGCAGGTGATAAGTTGAAAATCGGTAAAATGAACGCCGACCAGAACCCACAGATTCCAGAGAAATACGAAGTGGCTTCGATCCCAACCTTTTTGATCTTCAAAGGTGGTCAATTGGTCGACCGGTTCATGGGGAGCATGCCAAAAGCGGCTTTCATGGAGCACTTGTCGAAGCATATCTAAACTATGGACTGGCGGAACGTAGCCATCATCGGATCAGGTCCGGCTGGTTGGACGGCCGCGGTTTACGCCGCTCGTGCCAACTTGTCGCCGATTCTATTTGAAGGCATTGAACCAGGCGGTCAGTTGATGACCACAACGGATGTTGAAAACTTTCCTGGGTTTCCAACGGGTGTCATGGGTCCAGAGCTGATGGAGCTCATGCGCACGCAGGCAAAACGCTTTGCGACGGAAGTGATCTCAGAACGGGTCGATAGCTTAAAGCAGATCGAAGGAGGCTTCGAATTGCAGGTTGGTGATAAAGCCTATCACGCACGTACAGTCATTCTCTCAACAGGAGCGACCGCGCGTCGTTTGGGTTTGGAGTCAGAGCGGGCTCTCTACGGCAAAGGTGTCTCTGCTTGTGCGACCTGTGACGGCTTCTTCTTCAAGAACAAGAACGTCATGATCGTTGGTGGGGGAGACAGCGCGATGGAAGAGGCAAATTTTCTCACGCGCTTTGCGACGACGGTGACGATCGTACATCGCCGTGACTCGTTCCGTGCTTCGAAGATTATGCAAGATCGTACGCTGAACAACCCAAAGATCTCCGTACTTTGGAATAGCGAAATCACCGAGATCAAGGGTGTTGATGTCGGTAAGGTAGTCGGTGTTGTCTTGCGCGATACAAATACGGGAGAAATCAAAGAGCAGGCAATCGACGGTGTCTTCGCGGCGATTGGTCACGAACCGAACGTCGACCTTGTGAAGGGTATCGTTGATCTCGATGAAAAAGGCTACATCAAAACGATCGCAGGGACTTCGAAGACCAATATCGAAGGCTTGTTTGCTTGTGGGGACGTCCAGGATTCTCGCTACCGACAAGCGATCACGGCTGCTGGCTCCGGATGTATGGCGGCACTGGATGCGGAGAAATTTCTTCAAGACCTCCCTAACCACGCCTAAAAAATACGTACATAAAAGCGGAGACTGGATGAGTTCTGAGGAAACGAAATCTGTTCGAGCACACATGAGCGAAGCGAGTAGCGAAGGCTTGTTATCTAAAGTGCGAGTTATTTCGTGACGAGGAGCTCATCCAGTCGAAGCGCTATTCACTATTTTTTTCAATATGTCTGTACTCTCGAATGCGATGAAGCAACTTGACCGTGTTGCGACGCTCGTTCCTGAACACGCCGCGGTTATTGAGCGTCTACGTCATGCGGATCGGATGGTGCATGTCACCGTTCCGTTGAAGCAGGGCGATGTCACGCGTTATTTTTCTGGCTACCGTGTGCAGTGGAATAATCAGCGAGGTCCGTATAAAGGCGGCATCCGCTTCCATCCTCAGGTCGACCTGGATGAGGTCCAAGCATTGGCCTTCTGGATGACGATGAAGTGTGCGGTACTCGATCTTCCTTATGGCGGAGGCAAGGGCGGCGTATCAGTCGATCCTAAGGCTCTTACTCAGGAAGAACGGGAAGAAGTCATGCGCGGCTTTGTGCGCCGTATGGTGGAGGTTGTGGGGCCTGAAAAGGATGTGCCAGCGCCAGACGTAAACACAAATTCTCGTTTGATGGATGTATTTGCCGAAGAGTACGGAAAACTGGTTGGTAAGGCATCCCCAGCGGTTGTGACCGGCAAGAGTATTGAACACGGCGGTTCCGCTGGGCGTGCCGAAGCGACCGCTCGTGGGGCGTTTGCGACCTGGAAGGTCTACCGTGATTTGCTGCCTGCTGATCATGTCTGGCGCGTTGTTGTGCAAGGCTTTGGGAATGCGGGTCAGCACATCGCTCGTTTATTCCACGAAGCTGGCCAGATGGTGATCGCTGTCTCCGATTCGAAAGGGGCGATTGTCAACGAGCAGGGGCTCGATATCGATGCGCTTTCAAAATTCAAGGAAGCAACAGGAAGTGTTGTTGGTTTCGCCGGTTCGAAAACGATCTCTCAAGATGAGCTGCTGACGACAAAGTGCGATGTCTTGGCTCCATCCGCCCTCGAGAACCAACTCACAGGGGACGTAGCCAAGCGTGTGCAGGCGACGCTTGTTCTTGAGCTCGCCAACGGTCCAACGACTCCAGAAGGGGACGAAGCACTCCAATCAAAGGGGATCGTGGTTGCGCCAGATATTCTCGCGAATGCAGGAGGCGTGACGGTGTCCTACTTCGAGTGGTACCAGAACATGCACAATGAGAAGTGGACGGAGGCGGATGTCTATCAAAAGATGAATGAGAAGATGGAAACGAATGCCAAAGCGGTACGTGAACGGGCGAAACGTTTGGGGTGTTCGGATCGTGTGGCCGCCTTCGCGTTGGCTGTCGAACGGATCGCGGAAAAGAGCTAACGTCTCTATTTTCAAAAATGAGCCTTATCCGAGGCTCATTTTTGTTATTCGTAGAGTGCTCCAAACAAAAACCCCGCTGGAACGTGTCTCAAGGACAGTGGTTCAAACGGGGCTTAATCGCTGCACCAGGTATTAAACAATCCGCACCCAAGAAATCTTGCAATAGGATGGTCCGAGCCGGAGCCCACACGCACCTAAAAATAAGATTCCATGCTTGTCGTGGATGCGGATTGCTAAAGACCTCGTGTAACTAAGAAGGATACACGAAAGGCCTTTTTTTGTCAAGCCTTAGGCCTTTTCTAGGCTTTTACCCCGATTTCTAGTTCAAATTGTTGATCCCTGTTTGATCGACATCAGCCGCGGCGGCTACGTCCGGCGGCGTCAGGGCGGCTACGCCGACTAAGCAAACGGCCTGCCAAGGGCGATAAACGCTGTTAAAGGTCACGACTTTACTCTGTCCATCAGCGTATTGAACGGTGTAGTCAACCTGGGCGGTTGCCCCAGCATGAGCCGTTTCAGTGCACTTCTTCACGCCTGGTGCCAAATCTGTTGTTTCGACGATTTTGGTGGGGGGAGGAGCGACGATTTTTGAGATACGAGACGGGCCGATGGTGCCTTTGCGGCCATCATTCGTGCCCCAGAAGGCAAATTCTACGATATCACCACGAATTTCACCGGTAATCAGGAGGGAGTTGGCGGTGTCGTTCTTGAATTTAAAGTCGGGCGCTGGATCGTAGATGGTGGCGTCGGTTCCAGCTGGTTCGTAGTAGCGCACACGATAGCTGTGGTTCCGGCGCTCAGTGATTTCAAGACCGGTGTTCATGGCGCCGCGGAAGGCGGTGGTACCAATCTGGCACAGGCCTCCGCCAAATTCGGGCAGTGTCTGATTGCCTTTGATGACAAGTTCTGGCAGCCAACCGTGGGCGCCATCGATCTCACCCAATGTTTTGAGCATGGAGAATTCACCCCCTGGCGGCAGGATCGTGCCGTGGACACGTTCCATGCCGAGTTTAATGTTCTTGCGGCGATTGCTGGGGGAGCCAGAGAACTCTGAGGTGCCTACACCTAACAATTCACGAATACCAAGTCGTTCAGCATCACCGCCGATCGTTGGTTTTTGAATCTGAACAGCGAACTCGGTTGAGGTTGCTTGCTGATCCCAGGCATTTAAGAGATTTTGGAGGGTTTTTGAGGTATCTGGACCCAAGCCTTCTTTTGGAGCGATAAAGTTTTTCAACTTTCCTTGGTCGTCGAGCTCTAAGAGACCGTTCTGAGCAACGCGGGCACTGGTTCCAAGCCAGCCTTGAAGGGTGTTCTGTACACGGGTTTGATCGAAGGTGAGCTGAGCGGTGTGTGGTTCATTCGAAGTAACGGTGATCCAATTGGCGAGCGTACTGCTCGTGACGGCCCAAGTGCCTTTGAAGGTCGAGCTTGCGATGAGTGTGACAGGCGGTTTTGCAATCCAGCTTTCGGCTTGCGCTCGAACATCGTTAAGATCGTTTGCGGTCAGGTCGGGGATCGCTTCGCTCAGCGGGATCAATACGGGCTTGGTTTCACGGCGGTTGATATGTTCGCGGACAAGCTTAGCGGCCGCGGTCCAGTCGATCGAAACACCCCCCTTTTCAGGGGTAACGCTGACGGCATGACTGCTTGGATCGATAGTAAGCGTGGCATTCGTTGCCGGTGCGAGGAGTGTACTGATTTTTGGGCGAAGACTCTTTTCTAAACGTTCTGCATCAACATCGACAGACAATGGTACCTCACTTTTTCCGCCCAACGACAAACGGACACGGTCGAACGTATTACGAAAGGGATTGGTGCTACGACCGATCAAATAGGCTTTATGGGCAAGGGTGGTTGAAGGCTCGATGAACGAGTTGCCCTCCGTTTCAGCGTCGGCTTTGAGCGTATAGACCTGATCTTTGATCTGGACGGGCACGGTTGTGACCTTTGTTTGTCCAAGCTCACTACGAAGAGTTTGGTTTGCCTTGTCTTCGCTTAAGCCGCCCAGAGCGATTCCGGCGACGGATATATTTGGCAAGACCTTCTGATCATAGGTCTGGCCGATATGCGCTCCCCAGACGAAGCCGCCGATCAGAAGCGCGCATAGGCAGCCCACGATGACCGAAGTGATCAAGAGAGCTGGTTGGATTTTGGAGGGAAGGGTCATGGTCGAGGTGGAGCGAGCAGCTCATTTAAAAGAGTTTTGGCAAATACGCTTTCATCCACGCGACCCCCTTCAGGTACGACGCCCATCAATCGGATGGTGCCTTCGGGAACGGGTGTTCCATGGATGCTACTCAAGGGAAGACTGATCGTCTGTCCGTCCGGTGTGCGGAGGCGTACCAGCTGATCTTCGATCGCAACAACGGAACAGGCGAGCGGTTGTTTCATATCTCCACGAGCCTACTACGTAACTCGCATTTCATCCATGGGTTTAATTTCTAAGCGTCTATGGTGCATCCGGATCGGGAGACGCAGAGTAAGAACGCCTTGATGCAGACTGGCTTCGGCCCGTTCGGGATAGACATCGAGCGGCAGAACGATCGAACGGCTGAAAGATCCCCAATAGCACTCTTGGTGGAACCAGTCTTCTTCCCGGACTTCGTGGTTCATCTGTCGTTTTCCACGAATGGTCAGCAAATCGCCATCAATCGCGACATCAAGATCTTCTGGCTCAACTCCGGCGAGAGTGGAGCGAATAAATAGGAGGTCGCCCTGACGAAAAATGTCGACGCCGAGTTCGCCTTCTTGTTCACTTAACTCCTGCCACTGATCAACGACGGGTTCTTGCGGAGGGGAAAAGAAAGAGGCGAGCGCCATATAGCAGAATTATAGCACGACGAACAGCAGCTCATCCACACGTTCAACCGTTGGTTGTCTGCGCTTAACCTGATATACTACGTCCGACCTCGTACCATGTATGGCGAACCTTTTGCGCGAACGTTGGTCGGAGCTGAACTCAGGGCAGAAGATGGCGGTCACGGCGCTCAGTATTTGCTGTGCTTTTTTGTTAATTGGCGGGATCTCGCAGCTGCGATCGAATGTACGTAAACCTTTCTTAGTGTCGCGTCAGAAGTTGGCTCAAGCGATTCAGATTCGTACACAGAACTTTGAGAGCACCGAAAAGCAGGTACAAGAATTGAAGTTGAAAGATACTGATCGCGACGGTATCTCCGATTACGATGAGCAGTACGTCTACCGAACGTCTTCGTATCTTGCTGATAGCGATTCCGATGGTTTGTCAGACGCTGAAGAGATCGCCAACAACGAAGATCCGAACTGTCCGAAGGGTAAAGATTGTCTTGATGTTCAATCGGCGGTTGCTCAGACAGCTACTTCAACCTTTGTTACGGCGGCGGATGCAAGTCTTGCAGCCACCCAAGCGAAGGCGAACGCGGCTACTCAGACAGGCGTGGAAGGATTCATCGCCAATCCAAAACCGCCAGAAAGTATGAATGCGGAGCAGACACGCGCCTATATCCGCCAGCAGAGTTTGTTGCCGGAAGATCAGCTGGTGAACCTGTCGGATGAAGCGTTGCTCCAGGCGTACCAGATGTCGTATCAAGAAGCCTTGCGCATTCAAGCGGCGCGCGCTGCCGTCGCAGGTGGCGGTTCCGCAACGACGTCCGCTCCGATCTCTCCTTCCCCCTCAACCCCCACTCCCTAGTGCTCTATGGTACTCAAGCGTCCTTTCTCTCGCGGAGCGTTTATCCTCGTCACACTCGTGACGGGGTTAGCGCTTTTGTTAGGCCCTCTGCAGCCGGCTTTGGCACAGTCGCCAAACTTACCGGTCCCGGTCCTTGCGGCGAGCTTTCCGGTGTCGATCACTGCCAATGCGCCTGAAGCGGCCAACCAGACGTATAAGAACATCTATTCGGAGTTGACGCGAGCTGGCGTCTTGGCTCTTACGAACGCCGCTCAGCTGTTTTTGGGACAGATGGCCTACGATACGGCTGAATACATCGCAACCGGTGGCAAAGGACAGGGGAAATTGTTCTTTGAAGGGAAAGTCGGAGAGTATCTCTCAAACGTAGGAGGGGATGCAGCCGGTGAATTCATGGCGGGCTTGAGCGATTCAAGCTTCTTCCGTGGTATCGGGTTTAACGTCTGTCAGCCACGCGACCCTACGACCTTGTTGCGTCTGCAGGTGTCTTTGGGAGATTTAGGCCGGGATTTGTTCCCAGATCCCTCAGCCGCACTCAACGGTGCAGCGGGTCAAGCCAGTAGCGCGATCGGTGGACTTGCAACCAGTCAGTACAACCGTCCTCGTCCACGCTGTGACTTCCAGACCGTTTTAGATAACTACGACACACTCTACCGCACGATGAGCGACGGGGATGTGATCAGTAACTTAGAGCAAAGCTTTGATCCAGGGACCAGTCAGCTCGGTTCGTTGACGAACGTGTATAACCGCTTTTTGACGGATACGCAGCGTCAGGTGACGAATGCCGCTGCCCAGCGCCAAGAAGGGAATGGCTTCCGCCCACTCGAAGGAATTATCTCGGGGAGCGTCCGCACGCCTGCCTCGGTTATTCAGGAAGCAACGAACGAGCAGGTTGTGCGTAAGCCAGGGACTGATCAATCGCAAGCGGTGCAAAACATTTTGTCGAACGCTTGGGATGCGGGTCCGATTCAGTTGGCGATCTACACAGGTTCGATCTTCTTGAACACGTTGGCGTCGAAATTCTTACAGCGTATTTTCCAGGAGGGTCTTGGTGGCTCATTTACCCCATCGGCCGCGATCGACTTCTCAGGTCCAGATTCAGTCGCAATCTACGGAAAAACTGATGCCCGCAACGCGAATATCGATTTGAAAGATCCACCGGCTCAGCAGACGGCGGACTACGATGTCGTGTCACAGATGCAGACCTGTTTGCCAGCCCAGCGCGGAACCTGGAACTGTGTCTTAGATCAATCATTAGTGCAGGCTGTACGTTCTAAGACGAGTCAGGGAGGTGTCACGGTTCGCGAAGCGTTGGAGCGTGGCTTCTTGCATAAGGAGTGGCGCTTGATTCCGGAAACGCGTCTTAAAGAGAACCAAGATCCTCAGTGTTATACGCAGGCTTATTGTGCGGGTAATCTGCAAAAGATGCGTTTGATGCGTATCTTGCCGATCGGCTTTGAATTCGCAGCGAATAGCCCGGTGAACCAGCGCCGTTGCGATTCAGCGGAAGGCTGTATTACCTTGGATGAAGTGGCAAAGAACTTTTCGAACTGTAACGCCGACGGTCAGTTGGATGACGCGCACCCATGGTGTCACTTGATCGATCCGAACTGGGTTGTGACGTCCTTTTCACAGCAGTGTACGTTGAAGGGTTACACGGATACGCTGGTTTCGAGCAAGCTGCCGATTCGTAAAGAAGAATGTCAGGATATTCAAACCTGTTTGTCGCGTAACGATAAGGGGGAGTGTGTCGGTGGCTACGGCTATTGTTTGTCCGAGCGCCCGGTGTACCGTTTTGCTGCTGACGTGTGTCCGGCACAAGCGGCGAGTTGTCGTATTTATACAGATTCCGCGAACCAAACGGTCGGGTATCTCCGGAATACGATTGATCGTGCGGCGTGTGATGCCTCGAATGCGGGCTGTCTCTGGTATTCCACGACCCGTGAATTAGGAACGCCAACATCGACTGCTTGGACGGCGAATACGTCGACCGGGGATCGGGTCTATTTCAAGGCGGCAAGCGCCGGCCAGACTTCGGCGACGAAGGGGTTCGACTCTTGTCCGGCAGGAGATGAGGGCTGTACGCGCTTGTACCCATACACCCCAGGCAAGGCGACATTAAACTTGGTGATCAACGGTTCGTTTGAGGGCTCTGACCCGACCACATCAACCGATGCTTTGGCCTGGCGTTCAGATAACAGCGTCACGTCGGTACCGACCGTGTTTGGAAGCGCTCCCGCACTACCTTCCTCCGCCTTGGTGGATACGGCCTATCTTGGTTCTAAAGCAAGACGATTATCTGCAGGATCAGCTGGAAATTTGCTGCAATCGATGGCGGTGGTTGGTGGAAGATCGTATGCGTTCTCGTTCTACGCTCGCTCGGATGCGGGTGCGGCGTCACTTACCTTTGAACTGTATCCATCCACCTCTTCGACGGCTGTTGGTTCGGCGATCGGCTTTACTGGTGCGGAATTGGACCGCTTGTATCACAGCACGTTAACAGTGGGCCCGCGTTCGGTGAGCGGTGGATTCCTAACGAAGACGCTGAATGCTGAACTGTCTCAAGCTTGGCAGCGGTTTGATTACACGTTCGTTGTTCCAAGCAGCACCCAGGGGCTCCACCTCTTCATGCGTGGTTCGCAGGCCTTGGTGGATGGCTTACAGTTGGAAGAAGGGGAATACGCAACTCCGTTCGTTGAAACCTTTACCTCCGGTTTGTCAGCGGTCTTCATGAAAGTCGCACCGGATGAATTGCAATGTACGAAGCCGCTCACCGATACGACCCGTTCCCCGTTGTGTAATGCGTTTGCACAGACATGTAACCAGCAAGACGCTGGTTGTCAGGGCTATACGGATAAAGATGGTGGTCAAGAAGTGCCGGCGATTTTGTCGGAGAACGACCTGTGTCCGGCGATGTGTGTCGGGTACGCCGAATATCGCAAAGCACCGTCTTCGTTCGACTTGGTGCAAGACGTTGATCCACGCTTCAGCGATCCAGTTGAGTCAACCTCAACCTACTTCATCCCACGCACAGCTGGTCAGTGTACGCAGCAGGATGTTGGCTGTGAGAGCTTCACCGTGCTCGATGACGCTGGTACTACCGATGGTTCAACGGCCAACTTTAACTACATTCGCGCTTGTGAAAAACCAGGGGCCGATTCGGAGACCTACTTCACGTGGGAAGGCGCGGATACGGTTGGGTATCAGTTACGTACCTGGAGCTTGAAGCGCGATACAAGTGAATTGAACCTGGGTCCACGCGCCATCGTGAAGATGCAAGCTGATCAGATCAGCTTCAAGGAGCCTGCAACCTGTAACGAAGCCAGCTGGCGGACAGCTGCTGATCCGGACTGTCGGCAGTTCTACGATGCCAGTGGTCGCATCTACTACCGCTACTTCTCTCAGACGATTCTGTCGTCAGCGGAGTGTACGAACTTGCGTTTGACCGGTAGCAGTCAGGCCGATTGTGAACGCACCGGTGGCCGCTTCAACGAACGTAACGAATGTACGTACGGCGCCTTCTTGCCAGAGAGCCGAACCTGTTCGGCACAGGCGACCAGCTGTCGTATGTATACCGGCGCGAATTCCGGGAATACTCAGACCGTCTTGACGCAGTCGTTCCGCGATACGATCGCTCCGTTTGATACGGACGGCGTGACGCAATCAGCTGAAGCCTTGTTGGTCGGGGATAAATCGCTGCGGGTTGGTGCTCCACGTGGTGTCAGCGTCGCCCGTGCGCGTGCCGGTTTCGCTTCGCAAGAGACCTTCTTGTATCGAGCAACCTTCTGGGCCAAGGTTCCAGCAACTTCAACGACTGTCACTGTTCGCACCTCAGCTCCGGATGGAAGTGGCGAAGCGGTGATCGGTGCGGTACGTCTCACTCCAGATTGGCAGCGTTTCACGGTCGGTCTGTTTGAAGGTGCTCCGAACGCTTCGACGACGCTCTTGTCGTTCAGCGGTCCATTGTTGATCGGCGCGGACTATGGTTTCTACTTGGACGAAGTCTCGGTGGTACGTGTGCAAGACGTCGTCTACGTTCGTAAGAACACCTGGACGACGCCAGCGCAGTGTGATCAGGGCACGGATGGCGCTCCAGAAGCGCAAGCCATGTTGAACTGTAAAGCGTATGCAAATCGCGCTAACCAAACCGTGAACGCACGTCGCTTTACGCGCTTGTGTCGCGAAACGGCAATCGGTTGTACGGCGTTCGTTGATACCCGTAATACCGATGAAAGCTACGGCCGCACGATCGTTCAACCGAACCCGGTCGATCCACTTCGCTATCCGGTATCCCGCGTGCAATTGAAAGCGGATCGCAATCTCTACTTGATCGATGATCCAACCAAGCGCTGTAGCTCGCAGAACATGAGCTGTACCGCTTTCGGGAAGCCGAACTTGTCACCAGACCGTCAGACACTTGATCCAGAAAAGCCGTACGAAACGGTCTATTTCAAGAACGATGTAACCCGTTACGGGAGCGCGCTGTGTAAGCCATCCGAGGCCTTCTGCGCTGAATATAAGTTCGGAACCGCCAAAGAATACTTCCGCGATCCGGGAAATAGCGTCTGTGAATATCGCAAAGAAGAAATCATCTCGGGAGATACAGGTGTTTCAGAAACGCACTTGGCGGGTTGGTATGTGAAAGGCTCGGCGAATACGGCTTGTTACCCGACCATTTTGGAAGGCGGAAATAGCTACGGATTAGCCCGTAGTGGTGACGCGACCTATAAGGGGTATGTTGGGTTGTGTGAACGGGCAGCAGGTGAGTGTACAGAGCTACGAGATATTAGCAATGTCAGCAATAGTGGTGCTCAAGGAGCGAAATCGTACTACTACATCAAGAACGATCGTCTCGATACCTCGAGTTGTAATGGGACAGCTGATCCAGGGACCGGTTGTGTCTTGTTCCGCGACATGAGCAGCGGTGCGTTGAATTACAACGCGCAAGCCACCTACGATCGCTACAAGAGCCAGGGTTACAAGCCAGTCACGCCCGTCGACTGTCGCAATAATCCAGATAATCCGTTCTGTCGACAAGCGAACTTCTGTAACGTCCAAGAAAGAATCTACGCACCTGGACCAGGTGGCTCGGGTCTCTTGGTGAGTTCGGTTGATACATTGACGACGACTCAGTGTACGGCGGATACCGACTGTGCCAGCTTGAATGCAAGCGGTTCCATTGCGGGTACGCCTCGTTTCTTCCAGCGTTCCGGAACCTGTAAGATTATTCCTCCTGAGCAGCGCAATGACTCGAACATTCTGCTCAAGGTATCTGTCGATCGTGAGTGTTCACAGTGGCTTGGCTGTCGCAGCTCTGAAACGGTGCTCGATCCCGCCACCGGTCAGTACCGCGAAATCTGTAGTTCAACCGCCTTGTGTGATAAAGCAACCGGTCAGAACAACGATCCATTCTGTGCGAACTATGTGGATCGCCGTACAACCAGTACTGAGCCAATCTTGGCCCAAGGCTCGGTTTTGGATGCGAAACTCTACGCGAGCCGCAGTCTCGGACTTGGCCAAAAGGACTACTCGGGTTACGCCATTCCGAACGCCTTCCAGGCGATGGATTTGGAAAGTGTCCGTGTCGCTGTTGATGGAGCTAAGAATGTGTCGGATGCTCAATTCCGCCTGTCTCAGGATTATCGTTTGACAGCGGCGGTGCCGATGCCGCCTACCCTTGCAAGAACTACTGGTCCTTACGAGCATCGGGTCCCGCCTACCAAGAACCAGGCGCGTATCTTGGGCGCCTTGAACAGCACGTCTTCCGCTGATGGTTTATTGGTTACGAACCCCGGCTTATCTTTGTGCCAACACATTGGCTCAGGTCGTATCGGTTACTTCGTTCCGGTTGAGGTTGTCCCTGGAAAATCGGCCAATTGTTACCTTCCAGTCCATTCGAACTCGGATTTGCTCGACTTCCAGAATATGGCCGAGAAGTTCGCGCTGGCTGATCCAAAAGCGAACGCCTTCTTGTCGCAAGCCTTCCCGCCGGCGGAATGTCGCGCGCAGCCAGAGCAGGACTCACCATTCCCAGCGTCCTTTACGACCGAATGGGACACAACGCGCAATCCAGCCAAACCGGTACGTCGTTTGTCGGGCTTCGCCGCAGCGAATACTTGTGAATTTGGGGAAGATTGTAGCTGTACGTACAAGCGTGTCGACTACGAGAATAACCCGATCAGTAAGTTCTACAACCAATACTCAAGTGTCACGCCACCGGGCATTTGTGTTGGTGGTCCACGAGATGGTCAAGGCTGTATTCCTGGGAAGATTTTCAACTCGGGTGCCCTCGCCCGTGATTCGGCAGGTACTTCGGGTGGTCTTACGAATGCCATCTTGGACGCGAACGCTGAACAATTGTGTGGTCCTCCAGATATGGGCGGTCAGTGTATGCCGGCTAAGGCGTACACGGTGGTTCAAGGTGTCTTCGGCAATTGTTTGGAACGTGACACGGCGCGTACGATTGGTTCAAGTATCGCTCCTTGTTTGACCTGGAATCCAAATGCGTTATTGAAAGGAGAAAAAGACCCGTATCATTACAGTCGTGAAGCGGGCTATATGCCGCCACAGAACTCCGGTCAGTATTACTGTCTCTCGAATGCGCGGAAACCAATCTCGCTCGACATGTCAAAAGACTTCTTCGATGGAAGCGATTCGGTACCGTATACAGGTTCGATCAAGAAACTGACGTACGATGACGCTTACGTGTCCGATGACTCGGATGTCGCATCGAGTGGTCAAGAAGAGGGCTCACGTATCGACGGTGGTCTGCCATCGGGGTCAAACGTTTCTCACCAGTGTGAAGCGACGGATGATGACCAGGATGCGGGAGGTGACTTCCAGTACGATACCAAGGCCTTACGTATCGTAAACACGGGTCGTAATAAGAATCGTCAGTACACGGAATCGTTCTTCAAAATCGTTCCATCTCCATTTGCCCGAGGCTATTGGGGTCGATCAGAGGCGGACGAAACGAAGGTGCTCTATTCGATCTCGGATACAGTCATCGGCTATCTCGGCTTCACGGCTATCCGTACGCCGAACGAGACCGCGCGTTTGTCTTGTGGTTACAACCAAGACTGGGTTGATAACTTGAGCGCGCCAGATTACGAAAACATCGCATCTGTGCGTGGCACCGATGTCAGTTGGCAGAATCAGTTCAACACGGACTTCAAGGGGGTGTTGACCCGTTCTTCGGAGCAAATCGTTTCGTCTGAACCAGCTAGTAGTGTCACAGATCCATCAACGTTGACGGCATTCGTTGGTCCTTGTGTGGATACAGTCACTTCTTTCCAAAGCAAGCGCTGTTTCTTCAAGACCTGGCAAACGGATTACCGAACAGAGGAAGGGGACGGTAAGCGTAAGTTCGTCGCCTTGTCCGCCCGATCGGATGAAGATGGCACGATTAACGACGGGACGACGGCTGTAAGCGACTTCCAGACGTTGCGTACTACACCGTTCTACGGCAAGTGCGAGAGCGGAAAGCCTTACTTCTCGATTCGTGCGGTCTTCCAGACGAAGATTACGGATGCTGATGGTGGACGTACCGCTATTCCGAGAACAGAGATCGAGTCTCGGTCCGCGAACTGGAGTTTGGCTGGGTACTGGGTGGCGGCGTGTGGCGGATCGGAATCGACGGATGAACACTACATCTACATGTACCCACGTGTGGAATACGGAGATGTGTGTACCGAATTGGCGGAAGTTGTGAGTAAGGACTCCAAGCAAGATGCGGCGTTTACCGATCGTGTGTGGAAAGATGGAAACTTCACCATTCCAGTCCTTGGGATCAGCTACAACGCGCGTTACGCACCGTTCTCAAGTGCCTTGAATACGCGTACGCCGGGCGTGGACCCACTCTTCCAGACGGGTCAAGAAATCGCTGGGTATTCGCCGCTCAACGCACCGACGTTCCTCGCGGCTGGATATCGCACGTACTACACGTCCGATCAAAACGTGAACGATAAGTGGGCCTACCTGACCAATGTCTTCGCTCGTGTCTATCGGATCTATCGCTACTATGATACGGCGGTAAACAATGGAGATTTCGCGTGTATGGCGGGGTCGAATAAGGGGAAGAAGTGTGTGGCTGGTACAGATGGGACGAGTCCAGATTGTAGTTCGAACGGTATCTGTAGCCATGCACGTTTGGTGGCCTCTGGAACAACCAACTTCGGCAGTGCTCGGTGTAATGCATTATCGGGTATCAACGCAGGAATCACGTGTTTATCGGGTGATCAAGCGCAAGCGTGTCACGAGGCCCCGATTCAATTGGGTGAAAATAACGCTCAAGTGAGACGACTATTGCCGTGTGTGACACAGCCGTTCTGGACAAAGCGTGCGTCAGATGGGAAGTGGCTCTACGTCGATGGCAGTGAAGTCACGCAGGAGGTGGCGGCCCAGCGTGGCGCCTTCCGGTGCCCGAATTCGCCAGCATCCTTGCGCCGCGCCTACGTTGAAGGATCGAGTGATTGGAAGGCAGACGGTGGCTTGGCTTGGGGAGGGAGTATCCTAGGGAGTACCTGTAGTGCCCCGACCGATCAGGATGGGTCTCAAATGACCGGCAGCGTAGAATGTCCTGAACGTATCTACAATAACCTTGAAGTCGCGCCGGCAGCAGGTGTGCCGTTGGCGGACTTGAGAAGTGTTGCAGCGGCAGGTTCAACACGTCGGATGACGGCGGTTTGTGAAGGCGCGTCTGGTGCTCGTCCAGGTCGTTGCCGTATCAATGTTCCTGCTTATACGTTGACAGCAGCGAATGGCCACACGCTTACGATGAATGAGTTCGTGGTTGATCCAAACAGTGGTTATAAATATGGCAGCTGTTGGAGCAACGAAGATTGTTCCTTCACGAACAACAACTTCTATCTTCAGAATCCACCACCGTCATTACCAAATGAAAGTTATGGAAGCTCGAGATCGATCACCGCTGCTTCTGTTGATCCGGATACGATGACGGATTCGAGCGACTACCTCGCCATCGCCTGTTCCGACACGGACTCGAATAGTGAGAACGATTGGGCACATCCTCCAACCGGCGCCGTAGCTCCTACACCCGGCCAGTGCCGTGGCTTGGTAGAGGCGGGTGAGGGGAGTAATCACATGTATATTCGCAATGCGAGTGGTCAGCCGAGCTTGGCGGCGCGTGAGACACCTCAGCGTCTTGCTTTGTACGGCTTAGGAACAGCCGTTGGCGTGGGACGCGACTATAGCGGATGGATTGGGTTGGATTACCACTCGTCGATCAAGAAGACCTATTCTACCTATCTCGTCGGTGCCTGTGTGGTGCCTGAAACGGAATCTGCTCGAGTAGCGACGCTCGGTATGTGTAACGGAGGACGCAACGATGGAACGTTATGTAACGTTGGAGATAATAGCGTCTGTGCTCCTATCCCAGCGGTGCAAAATAGAGCGGACAGCATCTGTCAGGCGGTTTCGACTCGACCAGTGGGTTCAACGGTCTATGTTCCAAACGCAGCCTGCCAAATGCCAAACGCGGTTCCGCGCCAGGCGGGTGATACGGGTGTAAACCTCAACAACGATGACAACATCTGTACACACGAACGTGGCTATGTGCCACGTCCAGACATCTGTCCTAACCCGAACGATGAGTTCTGTGGATTGATCGCCTACAACGTTCGTAAAGCGGATACATCCGTGAATCCACGTCCATCAACCGGTGCGCCTCGCGCCTTATTACCAACGGACGTGACCCTTGGCTTGCATGATCTGTCCTACCTCTTGAACACACCGGGAGCATCGGACGGCTACAGCGCAACCTATATCCCACGGCCGCCAACAATTGCGGCCCCGGATATCACAAGTTGTCCTTCGCCTGGTAAGTGTGCGGTACAGGCCCTGAACAAGCTCTCCTTGAATGGTTCAACCGAAGGCAATGTGACGGCCGTCAGCGCACAAGCGAAGGGCACCCTCCGCTTCTACGCCTGGGCCTCGCATGAACAGATGCCGCTCCGTTCTCTCATGATCGATTGGGGTGATGGCGGAACCGAAAAGATTGATGATGCCAAGATCAAGAACCACAAGCCGTTCTGTGGAGTCCGTAAAGAATGTGTGACGGTATCGCGCAGTACATCTCTGCCAAACGAGAAGATCTCGTCGACTGGTCTGACGTGTAACACGAACAACGATTGTCCGGTTGGTGCTGGCACCTGTCAGTCGATCGGAACCTGTCGTGAGAAGCCAAGTGTGATGTGTTCGTCTGATAGCCAGTGTCGCAACAGCGATCAAGACAAGGATACCTGTCAGATCAGAACCCTGTTCGGTAACTCGGGTGAAGCGTGTGAAGAAAACTTCTTCGAGTTCAACCACTTGTACACCTGTAACGGTCCAGACAGCCTTCCAAGCTGTAGCACGGCTGGGTACGGCGTCGCGCCGGGTGCAAACACGGTTTCGACCTTGTTGCCGCCACCGGACATCGCAGTCGGTGCCTGTTACTTCGGAACACGTGATGCAGAAGTGCTGAGCGTGGTTCCAGGTCGCCCACGTCCAACGCTTGGTCTGACGGAATGTATTACACGCTACAACTCTGCTCTGGGATTGGCTGGAAGTGAGCGTGCAACAACAGTGAATGCGCCAACGCTGGGTATCGTCCTTGTCTCCGCTTCAACCCCACGCGCAACCGCGCCTGCCGCCACGCCTTCGACAACGGTCTACCGTTGTGAGCGCGATCCAAACCGTCGCTGCAGCCTCACTAATTCAAGCAGCTGTGCCCCTGGTGATCGCTGTATCGCCAACATGGCTCCAGCCGGTGGCTGTTGGGACGACCAGGTCCAAGTCTGCCGCTTCACTCCAAAAGTGATGATCCAAGACAACTGGGGCTGGTGTAACGGTGAATGTCGAACAACGACGGATAGCGGAGGAGCGCCTGCCGATAACCGAGCAGGTACAACACCAACTGCACTGCATCCTTATGGAGGCTGTTATGCGGCTACCCCACAAGGATCGTCACAGACGATTAGAGATAACACATCTGGAGCAATCAGAAGTGAATTCATCAATGAATGTAATCCTGGTCTACCAAGTTCAGAGTCTCAATTACGAAGACCATGGACCGTATATCAAGGCAGTATTACTCTAAGAAGCGATAGGTAAAAAGAAAAAGCCCACATATCCGTGGGCTTTTTCTTTTTGCTAAATTGGCGACCTAGCGCGTTTTTTAAAGCTAAACCCCCGTTCGCATGAATTGCGTTCGGGGGTCTGGCCTTCTGTTCTTTGTCGTGACGTCGCTTGTTCAGCGAGTCGTCCGACGGACGAGGCGCTCGATCCCGGAGGTGAGCGTCATCTGCTGACCGTTCCGGAAGTAGGTGAGCCGCGACGTGGGGCCGCAGTGTCCGTTCTCCCGGATGTTCTCTCCGCGCACGGAGATGCCATCGGTGTCGTCGAGCATGCACTCGAACGTGTCACCATTGCCGTTCGCGATGCAGGCGAGGCCAGCAGGCGACAGGCTGATGCGCTGTGAGGCCATGTCGCACGAGAGCGAGATGCCATCACGGTGCGAGCCGTCCATGCTGTACACGTCTTGCGAACCGCAGGCCTGAGCCCAGCAGTTCTCGGTCTCGCCCGTGTCGTTCGTCACGATGGGGCGGTCCTCGGTGGCGGGCGTGTCGTTGTCGACGACGGCCGCATCCACCGGAGTGGAAGTGTCGGACTGGGAGGCATCGCTGCGTCCCGTCACCGACGTGTCGTTCGAGCCCGGGTTCGGGCTTCCGCAGGCGACCATGAGGGCCGCCGCGATGAGGGCGAGCAAAAAGCTCTTCATGAATGGACACTCCTCTCGGGGTGGCGCCTTACGGGGGCGCGGGGATTGGGTTGTGGAACAGAAGGCGTTGAGAGACTTCTTCTTCGTAGAGTTGTACTCCCGAAGATGCTACGAGGGTGCGGCTTAACGCACACAGCTCGCTTGCATCTCAAAAGTACCACAGAACAGCTAATAGTATCAAATATCGGGAGTTTTGTCAAATTATGTTCAATTGTCTTTTTATGTAAAAACGCTATAGCTAGCCATTTTTAGGGGGAATGAGAGGTCTATGTCCATTCCACTCGTACGGTAAGCGGTTTCTAGCACAAAAAGTGGATTGGGAAGTCCACGTGACCTCAAGCGTTTTTGACCTAAAATTCTTCTAAAATGTCTATGACCAGAATTGGCACAGGTTGACGAAGGCGGGGCAGCTAGGCTCTTTTGGCGATGATATGGAACACGTGCCAATGCTTTTTCTCCCCGGAGGCGATTACGCCATCATATTCCCGCTCGTCCAGTTTAATGATCTCTAAATCGGACAGAGTCTGTTCAACTTGCTCTTTCGTATGAAAGGTCATGTGTTTACTCCAAATCCATTCGTCACGCGTACCGAATAATTGTCCGCAGAAGATGCCGTTCTGCCTAATAGACAGTTTGATGTTTGTAAAAACTCGATCAAATGTTTCCGGAGGATTGAAAGGGAGCGCAAACATAGCTGACGCGAGATCGAAGACGCCCTCAGGGAAGGTGTAGTCGGCGAATGGTGCTACAACCACCTGTAACCGATCATGTTGAACGAACGTCGCCATTTCACGCAGTGAGGATTCTTTATCGATCGACGTCACTTCAAAGCCTTGCTCTAGCAAGTAGCGAGTGTCTTTTAGCGCACCGCTTCCAATATCGATAGCTTTTCCTCGATGGGCGACATAAGGAAGCGCTTCCAGCAGAAGGGGAGAAGGAGGCAGATCTTTTGTTTTTTGGTAGTAGGCGTTCCAGTCGGTCATACAGTTAGATTCCGATCATACTAACTCGGAAGTGTATTTATGACGAGCCGTGTTTTATTTTCTCTCGAGAGAAAAATGACTGTTTCTCCATGTGAAGCGACGTACGCTCGCTGAGGTCGATTCCGACCAACCGCGCAAAGGAGCGCAGTCCATCATGCAGCGCCAGCCGTTCAACGTCGATCTTGCCTCGGTTGCTCGTCGTGCCCTGAAGGGCCCCCTCACCGCCGGCTGGAGCCCGGAGCGTCTCGACGCCGCCGTCGAGGAGTACCGCCGCTTCATGCAGCTCTGCCACGGCAACCCCAGCACGAAGATCTCGGCCCCGCCCGACGTCGACGTGATCTGGCACACCCACATCGAGGACACGGCCCGCTACCGCGCGGACTGCAGCGCCTACTTCGGCTACTTCCTCGACCACGACGTCTGCGACGGCGAGGAGCCCGACACCGCGAGCTTCGACCACACGGTCGCGCTCTACGCGCAGACCTTCGGCGCGCCGGCCCCCAAGCTCTGGCACGAGGTGATGACCTGCGCCGCCCCCGGCGGCGGCTGCGGCAGCATCCGCCGCGACACCATCGGCGCCACCGGCGCCGTGCACGCGTAGCCTCGGCTACGCTTCTCCAACTCCCTGGGCTCGTCTGCGACATCGTTCGTGGGCGAGCCCTGGTTAATTTCAGAGATTTTTAATGGGAGTAGATTGACTTTTCCAGGGCAAAAAGCCATACTACGGGGCGAGTTGACTCGTTTTCCGGTTGGGAAGCGGGTTACTTTTTTACAGGTCCTAAGCCTACAATTTAACGAGATTCTACAATCTATATCTATGGCCAGTCCTATTTCACAAGCAATGCGTCAGATCGCGGATGAGAAGAACATTCCGTATGAGTCGGTCCTCGAGACCGTCGCGACCGCGTTGTCCGCTGCCTATCGTAAAGATTTCGGTAACAAGAACCAGAACATTCACGTTGAGTTCGATCCAGAAAAGTACGATGGCATGACGGGTGGAATTCGTGTCTTTGATGTAAAGCAGGTGGTGGAGGACATGAAGTTGGATGAAGGCTATTTTGAACGCTTTGATGCGGCGCATGCGCCAAAAAAGAAGGAGCGTGAAGAACGCGGTCGTGACCGTGCTCCAGAACCAGAGGTTGTTGCAGCACCGGTCGACGAAGTCACCGGCGATGAGTTCAAATTCAATCCGAAGACGATGGTCATGTTGTCCGACGCGCGCGACATCAAGACCGATGCTCGCGTTGGCGAAGAGCTGCGTGTTGAGTTGACGGTGCCGGCTGCCTTCGGTCGCATGGCAGCTCAGACCGCAAAGCAGGTCATCTTGCAGAAATTGCGTGAAGCCGAGCGCGGCGTCATCTTCAACGATTTTAAAGGTCGTGAAGGGGAGCTTATGAACGTGACCGTTCAGCGTCGGGAAGGGCGCGTCGTCTTGATCGACCTCGGTCGTGCGACGGGTGTCTTGTTGCCAGAAGATCAGATCGAGAGCGAGCGTTACTTCCCAGGAACACGCATCAAGGCATTGCTGCGTGAAGTTTCGATGTCGACCCGTGGTCCAGAAATCCGTCTTACCCGTGCTGCGCCAGCCTTGGTTGGTGCGTTGTTTGCCCAGGAAATTCCTGAAATCGCCAACGGGACGGTGGAAATGAAAGAGATTGCTCGTGAAGCCGGCAGCCGTACGAAGGTTGCTGTCACGACGAGTGATGATGCGATCGATCCGATCGGTTCGTGTATCGGTCAGCGTGGAACGCGTATCCAGACGATCATTCGTGAACTCGGTGCCGAAAAAGTCGACATCATCGAATGGCACGAGGATGCAGCCAAATTCATCGCGGCTGCCTTATCGCCAGCGAAGGTCGAAAGCGTTGAATTGCGTGATGAAGAACATCTCGCCATCGTTCAGGTGAAGCCAGATCAGCTCTCGCTCGCGATCGGTAAGGGCGGACAGAACGTCCGTCTCGCAGCCAAGCTGACCAACTGGAAGATTACGATCGTTGAACAGGGCGGAAAAGTGGTTGCTGATTCCACCGTCGGTGAAATTGGTGATGTGGTCGTCGCTCCAACAGAAGAAGGAGAAACTCCAGCAGCCAAACAGGGCGCTGAAGTTGAAACGACACCTGTCGTTGATGAAGATGTTCCAGAAACCGCCGCCGAAGCCGACGTAACTGATACCGAACTCAATTCCTCAACTCAAGAAGCGGCTTAAGTGTACTTGCGCCCTTCTGATCTATGATTACGCATCTTTTTACTGTCATTTTTCTACAACCGATCTTGAACCTCTTGATCTGGTTGTATTCGGTGATTCCCGGCCATGAATTCGGGATCTCAATCATCTTGTTGACCTTCCTCATCAAGTTGATCCTCTACCCATTCACGGCCAAGCAGATCAAACAGCAGCGTGCCATGCAGGATATCCAGCCACGGATCGAAGAGATCCGGGCTCGTTTGAAGGATAATAAAGAAGCGCAGGCAAAAGAGCTGATGGCCTTGTACGCCAAGGAAAAAGTGAATCCAGCCGCCTCGTGTTTGCCACTCATCGTCCAGTTGCCGGTCTTCATTGCGCTCTACCGTGCGTTGTCGGTCGGTTTGGCGGGTGGAGCCGGTTTTGCGCTCTTGTATTCGTTTGTCCCGAACCCAGGAACCGTCAACACGATGCTCTTTGGCTTGATTGATTTGGCGAAGCCAGCTCCAGTGCTTGCGATCTTGGCGGCGGCCGTTCAGTTCTGGCAGGGGAGACAGTTGATGAAGCCACCAGCAGCGACGATCTCGTCGCCACCGGTTGAGGTTCAGAAATCTCCAGGGGCTAAAGATGAAGGGATGGCGGCCATGATGAACAAGCAGATGTTGTACCTCATGCCGATCGTGACCGCTGTGATTGGCTTCTCATTGCCGGGTGGTTTGACGCTTTACTGGCTCACGATGAGCTTGCTCACCGTTGCCCAGCAGGCGATTTTGCTTCGCCGGTTACCCCCACGCATCGTGCCACAGCTCTCTGGACGTGATGGAACGCCACCGCTAGACTCTGCGCAATCGTAAAATTCCTTTATTTATGAGCGAAACTCGTCGTATCTCCCCACAGACGGCCAAGCGCCGTGCCGGTTGGTTGCTAGCTTTATTCATCGTTGCCGCCTTGCTCGCCTATCCACGTCCTCTGAACTGGGCGATCGGAAAAGTCAGCTCGTTGGTTGGAAGCTCCATTCCAACCTTGAACTTGCCGTTCGTGTTGGGCCTTGATTTGGAAGGAGGTACTCGTTTGGAGTACGAGGCAGATGTCTCAAAGGTCGATCAGGCGGATCGACGCGAATCTTTGAACGGTGCACGCGATGTTATTGAACGTCGTGTGAACTCGATCGGTGTGTCTGAGCCAGTTATTCAGACCATTCAGGCTGGTTCGGCTTGGCGCATCGTCGTTGAGTTGGCTGGTATTAAGGATATTTCTCAGGCGATCAAGTTGATTGGTGAGACACCGATCTTGGAGTTCAAAGAACAGAACACCGAAGCCGCTCGTGAATTGACCAAAGAAGAAGAGACGCAGATCGTCAATCAGAATCAGCAAGCCTTCGATCTGACCCAGTCGTTGTTGACTGAGGCGCAGAAGCCAGGTGCAAACTTCGCGAGCTTAGCTGATCAATCCAATATCGCCGCCGTATCTTCTACACATGGTGATCTTGGCTTCTTGAGCAAGAATCCGGACTATGCTGACGTAGCTCGTGAAGTGAATGACACACCGGCCGGGACGGTCCACCCGACCGTTATCGAGCGTACGCATTCGTACATCGCGGTGAAAGTCGAAGAATCCAAGCCAACCGGAAAGACCGAGGTGAAAGCCCGTCATATTCTGATCGGCTACAAAGATGCGGAAGTTGCCGGTCTCTCGACGCTGACCAAAGAAGAAGCGCGCGCCAAAATCGACGACTTGAAGAAGCAAGCGACCATCGCCAACTTCGCCGATTTAGCCGCGAAGAATTCTCAAGAACCAAACGCCTCTAAAACGGGTGGTGAATTGGGCTGGGTCACAACCGGTGAAACCTTCCCCGCATTTGAGACCGCTCTATTCGCGCAAGCGACTGGTACCATCTCGGATGTGGTTGAATCACCGCTTGGGTTCCATTTGATTCTCAAAGAAGGCGAGCGCGCACAGAACGACGTCCATGTTCGCGTGATTGAAAACAAGAAGTTGGTGAAAGATGACATCATTCCTCCACAGACCCAGTGGAAGGACACTAAGTTGACTGGAAAGCAGTTGCAGTCCGCTAAGTTGGAGTTTGACCAGCAGACGCGCGCGACCCAGGTTGCGTTGCAGTTCGACGATGAAGGCTCGAAACTGTTCGCTGACATCACCAAGCGCAATATCGGTAAGCCGGTTGCCATCTTCTTGGATGGGGAATCCTTGTCAGAGCCGACTGTGCAGAACGAAATTTTGGGTGGCCGCGCGGTTATCACCGGTTCCTACACGATTAACGAAGCAAAATTGCTGGCCCGTCGTTTGCAGGCTGGCGCGTTGCCAGTGCCGATCAAGTTGATTGCTCAGCAGACCGTTGGTCCAACGCTCGGTGCTGATTCGGTGACGAAATCGCTGCATGCTGGTTTGGCTGGTTTCGCCCTCGTCGCCTTGTTCATGATCTTGCTCTACCGTATTCCGGGTGTGGTTTCGATCGTGGCATTGGGGTTGTACGCTGCTATGTCGGCTGCCATCTTCAAACTGATTCCTGTGACTCTGACATTAGCTGGAATCGCTGGCTTCATCTTATCGATGGGTATCGCCGTTGATGCGAACGTGCTCGTGTTTGAGCGACTGAAAGAAGAGTGGCGCTCCGGTAAGAGCATGGTGGATGCGCTTGAAGAGTCGTTCCGTCGTGCTTGGCCATCGATTCGCGATGGACACGTCACCGTCTTGATCTCGAGTGCGGTGCTCTACGGATTCTCATCTTCAGCGATCCGTGGTTTCGCTCTTACCTTGATCATCGGTACATTGCTCTCGCTGTTCACTGCGGTTGTATCGACTCGTACGATCTTGCGTTTCTTGGCCCGTACGCCGCTCAATCGTTTCACTCGAGCGTTCCTCAAGCCTCGTGATATCGCCTAACCCGTTATGAAAAATTTCTCTGTTGTCTCGTTGCGTGCCGTTTGGTTCACCATTTCGGCTATTGTCATCGCTGCGTCGATCGCGGCGTTGGCGGTCTGGGGTCTGCACCAAGGGATTGAGTTTACCGGTGGGTCGTTGCTCGTCATGCGTTTCGAAAACCGCCCAGCTCCAGCTGATGCGGCGGCTGAAATTCAGAAGACACCAAACGTCGATGTCGGAACCGTGGTGGCTCAGCCGGTCGGGGATACGGATCTTCAGTTCCGTCTCCGTAGTTTAGGCGGTGAGGAATCCCGTGCAGTCGTTGATCACTTGAAAACGTCGTACGCCAACTCAACGGAGCTGCGCTTCGACGCGATTGGTCCGGTTCTAGGTGATGAATTGCGTAAGAAGTCGGTTCAGGGGTTGATCGTGATTCTGCTTGCGATCTTGGCCTACGTCGCTTACGCCTTCCGTAAAGTCTCGTTCCCAATTAAGTCGTGGAAATACGGAGTTGTGACGCTGATCGCGGCTTTCCACGACGTCATTGTTCCGCTCGGTGTCTTTGCCTTCCTTGGTCACTTCCACGGCTTTGAAATTGGTACGCCATTCATCGCCGCCATTTTGACCATCATGGGCTACTCGATTACCGATACGATCGTTGTCATGGACCGTTTGCGCGAAAATCTTCAGAAGACGTCGGGGAACTTTGCCTCGATCGTTGATCTCTCGATTCGTCAGACAGCTATGCGCTCGTTCAATACATCAGTAGCAACGCTTCTGACCCTGTTCGCGATTTTCTTCTTCGGTGGTTCGTCGTTGCACGAGTTCACCTTGGCACTGATTATCGGGATCGCAGTTGGTACCTACTCGTCGATCTTCGTAGCTGCACCGCTGCTCGTGACCTGGGATACCTGGGCGCGCGGCAAAGGGAAGAAGGCCTAAAGTAGAGAAAAATATCGAAAGGCACCGCTCTACACAGGGCGGTGTTTTTCTGACTCACGGAGAATGTGGTATTCTACCAACGCATGGACGACCTGTTCGCATCTTTCATCGCTTCCTTCGAAGCGTTCCTCAATATCGCCGGAGACGACCCGTTCAAAGCAATGGGCTATCTCCTGTTTGCATCCGGCTGGGTGAGTATCATCCTGTGGATTTTGATTGGCCGTGTTGCGATCTTGGTTGGTCTCGAGGTGTACAAAGATGCCCGCGAAACAGCCTTCGCAAAAACGTTGCAATGGGTGTTGCTCCGCATCACCGTTCCATCGACGTCCGAACAAACACCAAAAGCGACTGAAAACATGTTCGCGCAGTTGGCCGGTGCTCACTCCAGTATCTCTTGGGCGGAAGTCTGGCGTGATGGTGCCTTCCAGGCGGCGATCAGTATGGAAGTGGTCTGCACCGAAGGTCAGACAAGTTATTATATTCGTTGTTTGAAAGGGAGCCGTGATTTGGTTGAGGCGGCTGTCTACGCGCAGTATCCGGATGCGGAAATCGAGATGGTCGAAGATTACTCGCGTCACGCGGGTCCTGAGCACCCACGCTTTCCTGATCCAGAGTGGAATGCCTGGGGCTGTGAATTTATTCCGGCGAACCCTGCGCATGACGCCGACGCGTACTCGTTGAAGGTCTATAGCGAATTTGAAGATAAGGTGTCGGGTGAATTTAAAGATCCAGTTGCCGCCTACCTTGAGGTCTTGTCTCGTTTGGGCCCAGGTGAGCACTGCTGGTTCCAGATTTCGATCTTGCCGACTGACCAGAATGATTTCCGTAAGCGTGCAGGGTTGGTTATCAAAAAACTGCGTGGTGAAAAGATTGAAGAGAAAAAGAGTTTATTGGCGGATATCATGCAGTTCCCGTTTGATATCTTCAAAGGGATTCTCTCCGTCTTCGGTATTAATATTTTCGCCGCTCCCGCAAAGGGCGATAAGAAGGACGAGCCACCGAAATTGATGCGTCTCAGCCCGATGGAGCGTGACATTTTGGAAGCGACGGAACGCAAGGCTTCGAAGATCGGATTTGAATGTAAGATTCGTTTCATTTACCTCGCCAAGAAAACGGTCTTCAGTAAGGCGCGTATCGCTCAAGGTTTCATCGGTGCGATCAAGCAGACGAACACCTTCCACATGATGGCCATCAAGCCGGACTTTAAGAAGACGGGTATGAGCTCCGCGATCTGGTTCTTTAAAGATCGCCGTAACGATCGCCGTAAGAGTCGTTTGCTCGAGTACTATCGGTCCCGTGACGGAGCGGGTCAAAAACGGTTCTTCCTGTCAGCAGAAGAGTTGGCGACGCTTTGGCACTTCCCAATTCTTATGCAGGTTAAGGCTCCAAGCTTGCGTCAGATCACCGCCAAGAAGTCGACGGCGCCGTACAACCTGCCATTTGAAGTCCCGGATGCTGAGTTAGAGTAGTGTGATCTTTTCCTATGCCCATTGATTACGGCCATGAACACGAGCAAGAGATAACCCTCTTCGCTGAAACCAACTTCCGCAACCAGAAGCGGAAGTTTGGGATTAAGACGGATGATCGTCGTCGTCACGTTTACGTGATCGGTAAGACGGGTATGGGTAAGACGACCTTGCTCGAAAACTTCATCGTTTCCGATATCAACAAAGGTCATGGCTGTTGTTATATCGATCCGCACGGCGATACGGCTGAAAAATTAGTCGACTTCATCCCGTCGCATCGCATCAACGATGTCGTGTACTTCAACCCGGCCGACATTGAGTATCCGATGGGCTTCAACATCTTGGAGACTGAATCGGATGAGCAGAAGCCACTCGTCGCATCTGGTTTGATGGGGGTCTTCAAGAAGATCTGGCCGGACGTTTGGAGTCCGCGCATGGAGTATATTTTGATGAACTGTGTCTTGGCCCTCCTCGACATGCCGGGTGCGACGCTGCTCGGTATCAACCGTATTTTGGTCGACAAAGAATATCGCGCGCGCGTGGTCGCGCATTTGCGTGATCCGATCGTCAAAACTTTCTGGGTCGCGGAATTCACTTCCTGGTCTGAAAAATACGCTACGGAAGCCATTGCGCCGGTGCAAAACAAGGTTGGTCAGTTCTTGTCCTCATCGGTCATTCGTAACATCGTTGCGCAGGTGAAGTCGACGCTCAACCTGCGTCGCATCATGGATGATGGAAAGATTCTGATCGTGAACCTTTCAAAGGGTCGTGTTGGTGAAGATAACATGCGTTTGCTGGGTGGAATGTTGATCACGAAAATCCAGCTCGCTGCCCAAGAGCGTCAGAGTATTCCATCCGAACTTGATCGTCGTGACTTCTATTTGTATGTGGACGAGTTTCAGAACTTTGCGAACGAATCGTTCGCGTCTATTTTGTCTGAAGCGCGCAAATACCGTTTGAATTTGATGGTGGCGCACCAGTATATTGAACAATTGGATGAGAAAGTGAAAGCAGCTATTTTTGGAAACGTCGGAACGATCATCGCAATGCGTGTCGGTGGAGAGGACGCTGCGTCGATGGAAACCGAATTTGCACCAGTCTTCATTCCGGAAGATTTGGTGAACTTGGCGAAGTTCCAATTTTACTTGAAGTTGATGGTTGATGGTGTCGCGACACGTCCGTTCTCAGCGAGCTCCTTGCCGCCGATCGCGAAGCACATGAACAGCCAGGAGAAAGTGATATTTGTAAGTCGTGAACGCTACACTGAGCCACGAGCGGTCATCGAAGAGAAGGTCTTGAACTGGAGCGGTATGGAATTGGCTGCTGGTCTTGGTCAGGTAAAGGGACAGAATGGGCTCGTGGCGGCAGGAACAGGTGCGGCGGCTACAGCGGCTGCCGAAGCGAAAGCCGAAGCAGAAAATCCATCAATGGATACGAGTCTTGGAGCGATCCAATATCCAAAGATCATGACGGATGAAGAGCGTGAAGCGGAAGCAGCGGCGCCAAAAGAAAAAGATCCGACCGGACTGAGTATCGATGATGCCTATGTTGCTCCGGCTCAAGATTATTTGGTGATTCGTCCAGACCGTCTGGCAGCGATTACGGCTGCGGTGGCGAAATCAACCGGCAAGCAGCCGAAGAAAGATAAGCCGAAGTTCACCCATACCTGTAGCCGCTGTGGAAAGACGTGGGATCTGCCAATTCAGCTCGATACGTCGCGTCCAATGTATTGCCCGGACTGTATGCCGATCGTTCGCGAGGAGCGAAAGCAGTCATCGTCTGTTATCAAAAAAGTTCTGAGAACAACACCGCCACCGGAGCGTGAAGAGCGTCCAGAACGTGGAACGGTGAAGATCGTCCATGCGGAGACGAATGCTGGCTCTGACGACCTGTCGTTGGCTGCTATGCTGCGTCCAGAAACGAGCCAGACGGCCCCGTCAGCCCCGGTGTCGGTTGCGCCTCGTTCGATGGATCAGCGACAAGGTTCAGAAGGGGAGACCGAAGAAAAGAAGCGTCGTCGCCGCAAGCGTGGGGGAAAGAAGGTACGCGAAGCAGAGGCGCAGGCGGCAGCTCGTTCCGGTCAACCAGGAAGCGCCCCGATGTCGTCATCGGCCCCGACGTATCCTTCGCAATCCCAGACGTCAAAACCAAACACACCTCCATCGGCACCACCTGTCCCGCCTCCGCTGCGTCCACTGTCTGAACCGGAAATTGTTGCCTTCCCGGATGTTCAGTTTGGCCGATCGGATAGCAACTCCCAGCCTGATTCAAGTCAGGCGGCCGCTCAGCCGGTTCCACCTGGACAGCGTGTCCACTTCGACTAGACTACTCCTATGTTCATCATCCAAGCGGTTGTTCTGGGAGCGGTCCAAGGTCTGACGGAATTTTTGCCGGTCTCTTCGAGTGGGCATTTGATTCTCGTTCCGACCTTGTTTGGTTGGGCAGATCAAGGCTTATCATATGACACGGTCTTGCATTTGGGGACGTTGCTGGCCGTCCTGTGGTTCTTCCGCTCATCACTGATTCAACTCGTAAAAGACGTTTTTTCCAAAGAAAAGGTACGTGCGGCAGCGGCTCGGACGCTTATCATTCAGTTGATTGTCTGTTCGTTGCCGGCATTAGTGTTAGGCTTTATTTTGAATGATTGGATCGAGAAAGTGAGTCGTCATGCGTGGTTGGTTGCGCTCGATCTCGCCTTCTGGGCGTTGGTCTTGTGGCAGGCGGATCGCTTTTCAAAAGAGCAGACAAAAGAAGTCTCTACTTCTGCTCCGAATGCGTTGCCGAATATTCGCTGGTCGCAAGCGCTCGTTATGGCGATCGCTCAACCGATTGCGCTCTTACCAGGCTCCTCGCGGTCCGGGATCACGATGACGGCCGGCCTCTTCATGGGGCTCTCGCGTTCTGCAGCCGCTCGGTTTTCGTTTCTCTTAAGTATTCCAGTAACAGCTGCTGCCGGAGGATACGGCTTGCTCAAATGGATAACCCAAGGAACAGACTCGGCAGCGACCGCACCGGTGTACCTCATCGTCGGTTTCTTAGCTGCCTTGCTCGCCGGTGTCTTCGCTATTCGCTTCCTTCTTTCCTATGTCTCTCACCGGCGCTTCACGCCTTTCGTGGTCTACCGTCTGGCGCTCGCGCTCGTGGTGGTTGTGTTGCTTCTGCGTTAGTCTCGCGATCTTAGGAAGGGTGACGGCTGTGTCAGCGCAGGTCACCGCGAGTATCCCGCTTGATAGCGATGGAGATGGGCTCTTGGATGTTTGGGAGACTCAGGTCTTTCAAACAGATCCACTTAAGGCAGATACAGATGGTGACGGATTCAACGATCGTGTTGAGATTCAAAAAGCATTTAGCCCAATTACAAAAGGGGTCTTGATTGAAAAAGATAGCGACGCGGATGGCTTAAGCGACCGGCTAGAGCTAGCCTTTGGAACCGATCCGCTGAATCCAGATACGGATGGCGACACCTTCAAGGACGGAAAAGAAGTAACCGAGGCTTTTTCACCAACTTCGAGCGAACGGATCGTATTGCAGAAATCCTTGTTCGTGAACATCGCGAAACAAGAGATGTCCCAGAACGTGATGGGGATCCCAATCAAGACGCATATCGTCTCAAGTGGCTTGCCAGCGACCCCAACACCGATTGGAACGTTCAAGATTTTGCAAAAGAATCCACGTGCTTGGTCGAGCGCCGCCAAGCTCTGGATGCCGTACTGGATGCACTTCAGTGGACGTGGCCATGGATTCCATGAACTGCCAGAGTGGCCGGGTGGGCGCAAAGAAGGTGCTTCGCACTTGGGGAAGAAGGCGAGTCACGGCTGTGTTCGTATGGGCGTCGGTGATGCCAAAGAAGTCTACGAATGGACGCCGATCGGTACGCCGGTTACAATTGTAGCGCGTTAACACGCGCTTATGCGTTTCCGTTCTTTCTTGGCAGCAGCTTTGCTTGTCTCGGGGCTTGTGCTCCCGGGAAAAGTTTTTGCTGCAACGCAAGTTCTGAACTGGGAGCCGTTTACCCCGCACGTCAATGAGTTCGCGGCGGCGATCGTGATGGTCCCAGGGACACATCAGGTGCTCTACTCTTTCAAACCAGATAAATTGCATACAGCAGCGAGTCTTACAAAGTTGGCAGGAGCGATGGCCTTTTTAAAAAACCCTGGTCCTTGGGAGCGTTTGGTGACGCTCAGTAAGGCCGATGAGGTCGGCGGCGGTCGTCTCCGAGTCAATCCTGGCACGAAAATTCCGCTTCGTGATCTGTTCTACTCAAGCATCACGGCTAGTGCTAACAACGCAGCGATGGCTTTAGCCCGTGTCAGTGGTCTTAGCATGAAGGGCTTTTTGGCCAAAATGAACCAGGTCGCCAAGGCGACGGGCGCGACACATTCGGTTTTCTACGACGCTTCCGGCATGAATCCGAGGAACATGACGACAGCTCGCGATATGGCGCTGATCGCTGAAGCGGCTTTCAATACCCCAGAGATCCGTCGGGCGGCCACGGTTGAGAGTTATCCGGTCCGAATTGCTTCCGCTGGAACGGTCCGAACGATTAAGAATACCAACCCATTATTGGCTCCAAATACGGGGATTTGGGTCATGGGAGGGAAGACAGGTTACCTTGAAGAATCGATGTACAACTTTGTCGGACGCTTCCGTCCAGAGCAAGCCGATGGAACCCCAGAGCTTGGCAAGGACCTCATAATCGTGGTATTTGGAGCACCAACCAAGGACGCGCAATTCCAAACCGCTAAGCGTTTGGCGCAGTGGGCTTGGCAAGAACATGAATTTTAACCGATTTGCAGATTGGCTCAGCGAACGTAAGCAACCGGCTTTCCGTTTGAAACAAGTCAAAGAAGCGTATTTTCATACGCTGGCTTCGTCGTGGGATGAGGTGACAACCTTCCCAAAGAACTTACGCGAAGAGGCTGCGAAGGAATTTCCTTGGAATGAGCTGACAATTGTTCAGGTTCAAGAGAGTCCACAAGGGGACACAGTAAAAACGCTGTTTGCCTGTCAGGATGGGAAGAAGATCGAAACGGTTTTGATGCGTCATGAAGACGAACGCGATACGGTCTGCATTTCGTCTCAAGTCGGCTGCGCGATGGCCTGCACCTTCTGTGCGACCGGCACGATGGGGTTGAAGCGCAACCTGACCGCCGAAGAGATTGTCGAACAGGTGGTCCAGGTTCAGCGCTGGTTGAAGAAGCACGATTCTCGCGTCAGCAACGTCGTCTTCATGGGGATGGGGGAGCCGATGCATAACTACGATGAGGTGATGCGTTCGATTAAGATCATGAATAGCGAAGAGGGGCTCCACATCGGTGCCCGTCGCATCAGTATCTCCACCTGCGGTGTCGTTCCAGGCATTCTTCGCTTGGCGGACGAACCGTACCAGGTGAACCTCGCGATCTCGCTTCACTCGGCTACCGATGAGATCCGTTCACGTATTATGCCGGTCAACAAAGCCTATCCGCTCGCTAAGCTCCGCGCCGCGCTTGAGGTCTACATGGAGAAGACAAATCGCAAGATCATGTTCGAGTACCTCCTGCTTAAAGGTATTAACGATCGTGAGCAGGACGCAGAAGCGTTGGCGAAGTGGTTGGGACAAGATTGTCGCCTGTTCCACGTGAACCTTATCAAGTACCACGAAACAGAAGCCTTCCAGGGTACGTCACGCGGCGATCGCAACCTGTTCATCCGCTATTTGCACGATCTCCATATTCCAGCGACGCATCGCATTACATTCGGTGAAGACATCGAAGCCGCTTGTGGTCAGTTGGCTGTTCAAGAAGCGGCGAACGGAGATTTATCCCAAGGCTTGGCTGCAGTGCGTATTGGAAAAGAAGCCAAGGCAGCCGCTCGCAAAACTGTCTAAGCCACCCTTGGCTCTACAGGCCGGATTCGCCGGAAGGCAGAGTTCTGAACGCGGCGAGAAGCGTGTGAGCTTTAATGAACGAAGTGAATGACGCAAATCTGGCCCAGTGCGAAGATCCGACACAATGATTCTGAGTACTGGAGTCACAAGCGCAAGTTTTCTCGCAAGTGAGGAGCTTTGCCTTCCGGCGAATCACCCATGACTGAATCTCAGAAACAAAAAGTACTCGTCGGTATGTCCGGCGGAGTGGATTCAAGCCTCTCCGCGGCGCTTTTAGTTGAACAAGGTTTTGAGGTGGTTGGAGGCTTCATCAAGAACTGGTCTGATTCAAAAGACCTTTGGACAGGGGAGTGTCAGTGGCGGGGAGAGCGTCGCGATGCGCTGCGTGTTGCAGCTAAGCTCGGTATTCCTCTGCTGACGTTTGATTTTGAAGAGCAGTACCGCGCTCGGGTGCTTGATCGTCTGTTTAAAGGCTACGAACAAGGGGAGACACCGAATCCAGACGTGCTGTGTAACGAAGAAATCAAGTTCGGCCTCTTCTTTGAACAAGCAATGAAGCTTGGCTTTGATGCGGTTGCGACAGGCCATTATGCCCAGGTCCGGCACGATGCAGATGGATCGGCGCATCTCTTAAAAGGCCTGGACGAAAATAAAGATCAATCTTATTTCTTGTACCGCGTGTCTCAGGCCGCGCTCCAGAAGACCTATTTTCCAGTAGGACATCTTCGCAAGCCAGAGGTACGCGAATTGGCCGCCAAGCATGAGCTGCCGACAGCGACCAAGCCGGACAGTCAGGGAATTTGTTTTGTTGGAAAGCTGAATTTTCACGAATTCCTACGTAAACGTATCCCTTCAACCCCGGGTGAGATCGTGACCTTTGAGGGTGAGGTGTTGGGGCAGCATGACGGACTGGATGCCTATACGATCGGCCAGCGCCACGGGATGAATCTGTCTCATGGTCAGGCGACCTGGTATGTGGCAGGGAAAAATCGTTCCAAAAATCAGCTTTTGGTTGTTTCCGATCGAAACGATCCACACCTCCTCACGCACGAGGCGAAAGTCGGTGATCTGCATTGGACCGGAAAGATTCCTGTAGAACTGGGCCAGTCGTGTGAAGTAGAGGTAGCAATCCGCTACCGCCAGACTCCAGAACAGGCGCTTTTGACGCTTGTCGATGACGGGACTCTCACGTTACGCTTTGCTCAGCCCGTGTGGGCCTTGGCCCCCGGACAATCAGCCGTGTTGTATCAAGGGTCTGAATGTCTTGGTGGAGGAATCTTGCTTGACCCTTTGTCCGAATAATCGGTTTTCCTTATGACGTCTCGACCGCTCCGTTTGGAATGGATTTATCTCGTGTATCTCGTTTTTTTCGCGCTGGCTGTTCTGTCGCCATCCATTTATACACGAGGCTACTTCGGGCTGTCGGAAACATCACTCGAAGAATTGACCATTTTTCTGTTCGGTTTGGCTGGGTTAGTGGTCTTTACGAATTATGAACGGGTGATGGAAGGTCGCGAACGTGAACAGGAACAGGTCCAGGACGAGTACGTTCGTGTAAAATCAGAGTTGATTGAATCTTACGCGTATATCGGCTCGATGAATCGCAAGCTTGAGCTCCTGAAACGTGTGGCTAACGATGCCTCGATCGGTTTGGGGGAGAAGAAGGTTGTGCGTGAGTTGTTTGGAGCGCTTATCTCTCATGCTGCTGCCGCTGCCGATGCCGAAGCGATCCTGTTACGTTTTGTTGAAACCTCTCATTTGCGAACTGCACATGAATTTTCGCATACCCTCTCGAATGCGCCGGCGATCGTTGTAGCCAATAAAGATCTGCGTGCCGTGACCGAACAGAATGTGTCTCATGCCTTTATTCGGAACGCTCAAGGTCGTGACTTGCTCGTGGTTCCATCGGACATGAACGACGAATGTAAAGCCTTCCTGATTTTTGCCTGGAAGGAGGGGGCTTTGCCGGAACTCGATCCATCGCTGCTGAAAGTTTTTGCAAACCAGGCCGAATCGCTCGGTCAGCGGACGTTTGTGGCTCAGCTACCAGCGAAAAAAGAAGCTTGATTTCAAGCCGAAAACCCAGTACGCTCGTACGCATCTATGACCCTGTCTGAGCTGCGTTCAGCCTACCTAGAGTTCTTCAAGGATCGCGCCCATGCGGTTCTGCCTTCGGCGTCTCTCTTGCCAGAGAATGACCCGACGACGCTCTTCACCGGCTCGGGTATGCAGCCGATGGTTCCGTATCTCCTTGGACAGCCACACCCTCAGGGTCGTCGCCTGGTGGACTCGCAGAAGTGTTTCCGCGCCCAGGACATCGAAGAAGTTGGAGACAACCGTCACACGACGTTCTTTGAGATGCTCGGCAACTGGTCGCTGGGAGATTATTTCAAGCAGGAGCAGATTCAGTGGATGTTCGAATTCTTGTTCGACAAGTTGAAGCTTGATCCATCCAAATTTTACGTGACGGTATTTCGTGGGAACGAAGCGCTGGGCATTCCGCGCGACGAAGAGGCAGTGAAGCTCTGGCAAGACTGCTTCGCGAAGAAGGGGATTGAAGCCAAAGCGGTCGACTTCTCCGATCGTGATGGGATGCAGGGCGGGAAAATATTCTATTATCCTGAAAAAAAGAACTGGTGGTCACGCTCGGGTGTTCCTTCGAATATGCCGGTCGGTGAGCCTGGTGGACCAGATACAGAGATGTTCTGGGACTTCGGTGCGGAACGTAAGCTCCACGAACAATCAGAATGGGCGAACGAACCCTGTCACGTGAACTGTGATTGCGGTCGGTTCCTCGAAATCGGCAACAACGTCTTCATGCAATACCAGAAGACGGCGAATGGTTTTGAAAAGTTGCCTCAGCCGAACGTCGACTTCGGTGGAGGCTTGGAACGTGTCTTGGCCGCTTTGAATAATGACCCGGATGTCTTCCGAACGGATGCGCTCGGTCAGATTATTGCGAAGCTAGAAGCCTTCTCAGGGAAGTCGTACGACGCTGATCCAGCGACCACGCGTGCTTTCCGGATCGTGGCTGATCATATCCGAGCCGCAACCTTTATCATCGGTGATCCGCGTGGCGTCGTGCCATCGAACGTTGGTCAGGGCTACGTTGTTCGTCGCTTGCTTCGTCGCGCCATCCGTGAAGGTCGTCGTTTAGGTGTCACGAGCTTTGCTGCGACCGTCTCCGCGATCGTGATCGATACCTTTTCCGCCCACTACACCGAACTCGCTGAAAAGCGTGAGTTCATTTTGTCTGAGATTGCCAAAGAAGAAGAAAAATTCTCGAAAACAATTGAAAAAGGCCTCCGTGAAGCTGAGCGCATGCTTCAAGGTGGTCCGCTATCCGGCGAGCAAGCCTTCCTGCTCTTCTCGAGCTACGGTTTCCCTTGGGAGCTCACCGAAGAGTTTGTCCGTGAGAAGGGGATGACCGTCGATCGTGCCGCCTTCGAATCTGAATTCAAGAAACATCAAGAACTCTCCCGCACCGCTTCCGCGGGTGCCTTCAAGGGTGGCCTCGCTGACCAATCCGCCGAAACAACCCGTCTTCACACAGCAACACATTTGCTTCACCGTGCCTTGAAGAACGTTCTTGGTGATCACGTTCAGCAGAAAGGGTCGAACATCACCGCTGAGCGTCTCCGTTTTGATTTCTCTCACGCTCAGAAGATGACGGAAGCCGAACTCGCTGAAGTCGAACGTCAGGTGAACGAAGCGATCGAAAAGGATTTTACTGTTAGCTGTGCCGAGCACACGACCGAAGAAGCGAAAGCAACCGGTGCCCTAGGCTACTTCGAAGACAAATACGCCCAGGTCGGTGGCAAGATCAAAGTCTACTCAGTTGGTGACGAAGCGCGTGGCTATTTCAGCAAAGAGATCTGCGGCGGCCCACACGTCGAGCACACAGGTGAGCTCGGTTCATTCAAGATCCAAAAAGAAGAAGCGGTCTCAGCCGGAGTACGACGCATCAAAGCAGTGGTGACGGGTCCAAAAGTGTAAGTATGGACCGCATCGCGCGACTCAAGCGCAATCCGCGTCTCTTGTTTTGGGCACGGGCATTCATGGAGTTTAAGGCAATGAATGCCATTGTCACTTTATTTTATCTCCATCGAAACGTTGGCGTTGATCAGATTTTTTACCTCAGCATCGTCTGGTCGATCGGTACGCTGCTGTTTGAAATTCCCACAGGTTACCTCGCCGATCGTTTTGGTCGTAAGCGCACGATGATCCTTGGGGCAGGGATTACGATCTTGTCATCGGTCCTCGCGTTTTACGCGCATGGTTTTTGGCAGTTCGCGATCCAGTTCTTGTTGATGTCGCTTGGCTTCTCGTGCTTCTCAGGAACAGAAGAGGCGGTACTGTACGATGGCCTTAAAGAGCTAGGGGATGAAAAAGGAATGACAAAGCAAAACGGGCGTCTTCAGTCGGCGCGTCAGATCATGAAGTTTGTCTTTGCACCGCTCGGTGCATGGATCGCCAAAGACCTGCTGGAGTGGCAGTTCGGGATTGTGATCGGAATGGATGTTGTTGCGCAGCTTGTGGCGCTTTTCCTCTTATTTAAGTTGATCGAGCCGAAGCATGCCCGGGAAGTCTTGAAGAAAGAGGAGGGGATCTTCAAAGAGAGTTGGCAGACGATCCGAAAAGAGCCATTCCTGCTTCGAGCGTCGCTCAACAAGATCCTGATCTTCGTTGCCAGCTTCCTTCTTTGGCGCGCCTATCAGATCGTCTTGGGCGGGTACAGTATCGATGCGCGTTGGTTCTCGGTCTTCTATTTTGTCTTCCATATTACGGTTTTCTCTTCAAACTGGTTTATTGGTCGATTAGAGGCCCTCTTCGGACCCGTCCGCTTGCTGTGGTCAACGGTAATAATTGCCTTGGCCGGAATGCTGGTAGCAATCGTTTCCCATCATCCCGCTCCGATTTTTGTCGGTTCTTTGGTCGCAATTATTGCGACCAGCGCTCGTGAGCCAGTCTTTTCGCATGCGATGAATCAGCGGATCCAATCCCGAAGTCGAGCAACGACTTTGTCTAACCTCTACATCCTGAAGGCGTTTATCGACATTCCGCTTCTCTTCTTGTCGGGCGCTCTCGTCCTACAGAATCCGAAGTACGTATACGTCCTATGTGCTATTTTGTGCTTGGTTGTGCTGTTTTTCCTTCCTATTCGGAAAAAAGACATTGAGCGTGTCCCCGAAGAACCATCCCCAGTCGCCCTTTGACAAACCGGCACGAACCCTGTATTTTTAGCGTAAATTTTACATTTTAGCTTTCTTATTCTCTCTCATGTTATCTCGTTTTTCCTATGGCCGCACACCCAACAGCTGCGAATAGAGATTTCGTTGTTGTGAAGGGGACGGTCATTGAAAACCTTCCAGCTACCAGCTTCCGCGTAAAACTCGAAAACGGCCAGGTTATCCTGTGCCACCTGTCAGGCAAAATGCGTATGAACCGCATCCGCCTCACGCCAGGCGATGAAGTCCAAGTCGAAATGACGCCTTACGATTTGACAAAAGGTCGAATCACCTATAGATTATAGCCCACGAATTACATCTTTTATGAAGGTACGGTCCTCTGTGAAATCCATGTGCCGAGATTGTCAGGTCATCCGCCGAAAAGGGCGGGTGCATGTTATCTGTCCGAAGAATCCTAAACATAAGCAGCGCCAAGGCTAATTAAACTATGGCTCGTATTGCAGGCGTCACCCTCCCAAGCGCGAAACGCGTTGAAATTGCTCTGACCTATATCTACGGAATTGGTCCGACAACAGTGAAGAAAATCCTCGCCACGACCAAGGTCTCTCCTGACATCCGTGTCAAAGATTTGACCGAAGCCCAGGCGAACACGCTCCGTGATGAGGTTGAAAAGAACTACCGTGTCGAGGGTGACCTCAAGCGTGAAGTCCTTTCTCACATCAAGCGTTTGAAGGAAATCGGTTCCTACCGTGGCTCGCGCCACATCAAGGGCCTCCCGGTTCGCGGTCAGCGCACCGTCACCAATTCCCGTACCGTTCGCGGTAACGTCCGTAAGACGATGGGCTCTGGTAAGCGCAAACTCGAGAAGACATAATCCCATATTCTAGACCTCACGACAGTTTATGTCCGATGAAGCCAAGAACTTGACGTCCTCTACTGAGCCTGCAGCAAAAGCTGCTAAGGCAGACAAGACCGTTAAGTCCAAGTCCAAAAAGACTACGAGCAAGAAGGCTCGCCCTCAGATCTCTCAGGGAAAGATTTACATTCAGGCTACCTACAACAACACGATCGTCAGCGCGACCGACATGAACGGCAACGTTCTCGGCTGGTGCAGCGCCGGTGTCGCGGGTTTCCGTGGTCCTAAGAAGTCCACGCCGTACGCCGCTTCGATTATCGTGCGTGATTTGACCGAAAAGATTAAAGACGTCGGACTGAAGGATGTGAACGTCTACATCACCGGCCCAGGTCAGGGTCGTGAAGGGGCTCTTCGTGCGCTCAACGCCAACGGCTTGAACGTATTGACGATCAAAGACATCACCCCAGTTCCTCATAACGGATGCCGCCCACCGCGTGCTCGCCGTGTCTAACGTCACCCTGATCTTATTTTATGAAGACGTTAAAAATCTTGGCGAAACACTCTCGCCGCGAAGGAATCCCTCTTTCGGACCGCACCGCCCACACCAAAGCCTTGGCACGTCGCCCATACGCTCCAGGTGTTCACGGACCAACGGGCCGTACCCGTCTCACGGACTACGGAAAGCAGCTCCGCGAAAAGCAGAAAGCCAAGCGTATCTACTCGCTCAGCGAACGCCAGTTCCGCAACTTGTTTGACGAAGCCGTGTCCAAGCGTGGTGACTCCGGTCAGACCTTGATCTCGCTTCTCGAACGTCGTTTGGATAACTTGGTCTACCGTGCCGGTTTCGCGAAGACTCGCGCTGCCGCTCGTCAGGCTGTTTCTCACGCGCACTTCAATGTGAACGGCAAAAAGGTGAACGTGGCTTCGTACCGCGTCCGCGTTGGTGATACAATCTCTTTGCGTGAAAACAAGCGTCAGAAGGGATTGTGGAAGGGGATCGAAGAAGTCTTGGCAAAGCGCGAATCTTCTTCTTGGGTCGCCGTCCGTCCAACTGAATACGCCGCGCAGGTTACCGCTGTTCCAGCTGGTCAGGATTTGCAGCAGCCATTCGACGTCAAGCTCATCGTTGAATTCTACTCGCGTCACTAATCCTCATCATCCCCATCTATGTTGGAACCCCTTTTGCTGCCCAACAAAATT
The DNA here is from genome assembly GCA_964598725.1 of uncultured Gammaproteobacteria bacterium. Taxonomy (GTDB): domain Bacteria; phylum Patescibacteriota; class Patescibacteriia; order 2-12-FULL-60-25; family 2-12-FULL-60-25; genus JAGOTP01. The sequence continues at coordinate 496,431 of CAZRCW010000001.1, forward strand.
CAATTCATGCGTGGTGACCGCCCACATGAGGGGGTGTTGATTGTTGAACCTTGTGCGCAAGGCTACGGAACGACGCTTGGTAACGCCCTTCGCCGTGTGCTCCTTTCTTCACTCTCCGGTGCGGCTGTGATCGCTGTTCGTATCAAGGGTGTCGATCACGAGTTCTCAACCGCTCCACACGTCAAAGAAGATATTCTCGAAATCATCTTGAACCTCAAGTTGCTTCGCGCCAAAGTCTTCTCGGATGAACCAGTCAAATTGTCCCTCTCCGTCAAAGGTAATCGCGCTGTGACGGCCGCCGATTTTTCCAAGGATGCCTTGGTCGAGATCGTCAACCCAGAATTGCACATCGCCACCTTGACCGAAGCGTCTGCCAACTTCGACATGGAAGTCTGGATCGGCAAAGGTCGTGGCTACCGCCCAACCGAAGAGCGCTTGAAAGAGAAGCTCGAGCTCGGCACGATCGCGGTCGACGCGCTCTACAGCCCAATCGTCAACGTTTCGTACAAAGTCGAAGCGACTCGCGTGGGTGATAAAACAGACTACGACAAATTGGTCTTGAAGGTAGAAACAGACGGCAGCCTCGACCCAGTTGACGCGGTCAACCAGGGCGTCGGAATTCTCAATGATTACGTGAACGTTCTAAAGGAGTTGTCGTACACCGACGCTGCCTAGGAGCCCCCCCCTCAACTCTATTCTATTATGCGACATCGTCACTCAGGTTCAACCCTCGATCGCAAAGCCGGTCCTCGTCGCGCCCTGTTGCGCAACTTGGCCACGTCTGTGCTGATCTACGAACACGTCAACACCACGCTTGCCAAAGCGAAGGCTGTTCGTCCAATGGTCGAAAAGATCATTACCCGCGGCCGCGTGAAGTCTCTTATGAGCCGCCGTCAGCTGCTGAAGGTCCTCATGACCGAAACAGCCGTTGATAAGGTCCTCGAAGAGCTAGGGCCCCGTTATGCAACCCGTCAGGGAGGCTACACGCGCATTATTAAGCTCGGCGTCCGCAAGGGGGATGGTGCGGAAATGGCCCAGATCCAACTTGTTGTCTAGTCTATGCCTACCATTACCAAAAAAGCCCCTGTGGCCAAGAAGTTTGTGCGTGATGTGATCACGATCGATGCTGCTGGCCGCGTGGTCGGTCGCTTAGCGTGTGAAGTCGCTCACTTGCTCATGGGCAAGCACAAGCCAGACTACACCCCACACATCGACACCGGTGCAACCGTTCGTATTTTGAATGCCGACAAGCTCGAATACACGGGTAAGAAAATGCAGGACAAAGTGCTCTTCCGCTCCTCGAACCGCCCAAGCGGTATCAAGCGCTTGAAGGTCGCCAAGCTCCAGATCGACAAACCAGGTGAGATTCTCCGCCACGCGGTGAAGTACATGTTGCCTAAGAACCGCACCCAGGCTGACCGCATGGTTCGTCTCATTATCGTCAAATAATCTATGGAAACGACAGAAGTCAAACCAAAAGCTCCTCGCGCCCCACGTGCGAAGAAAGCGCCTGCCAAAGATGTGGCAGAGAAGGCTCCCAAGTCGGAGATCGTCGCCCCAACCGGCGAGTACATCTACGCTCTCGGTCGCCGCAAGACCTCGATCGCCAAGGTTCGCCTCTTCAAAAAGGGCACCGGTCAGATCACGGTTAACGGCCGCGCGTTGAACGACTACTTCGGCCCACTTGAACTCCGCAACCTCATTACCAACACGTTGAAAGACGTCGGTTTGGAAGGAGCGGTCGACATCTCGGCTGATGCGCAGGGTGGTGGCGTTCGTGGCCAAGCGGAATCGGTTCGTCTCGGACTCTCCCGTGCGCTCATCGAACTCAACCCAGTCTGGCGCAAGACGCTCAAGAAATTGGGTAACCTCACACGTGATCCACGTGCCAAGGAACGTAAGAAGTTCGGTCTCAAGAAAGCGCGTCGCGCCCCTCAGTGGTCCAAGCGTTAATCGTGAACGACCCATACAAAACACCAGGCCAATGGCCTGGTGTTTTGTATGAAAACAAAGAGCGCCCCGAGGATGCTCTTTGTGGTATCCGTGTGCTTCGTCGAAGCTTTTTCGATTAGGGTAGGGAGGTTCGCGTGATGAGGCTGGATTTGTCGTGCGAGTATCAAGAATGGGTCTAGAGTGCGGGCGGGGTGTGGAGAAGTATCTTATGGTATCATTGTTAACAAGCGAATATGTTTGGTATACTCGCAACATGAATCGCTCTTTGCTCCGATCTCTTTTTTGTCTGGCGACCGTTTTCATGGGAAGCCTGCTCTGGATGCATTCAGTTGCGGCGGCGACATGTGCGCTTTCGACTAATACAACGATTGATGCGGCCTACGTCGAGACGAATAGTTGCGACGCAATTACGCTCACGGGAACCCCGACAATCACCTGGAGTGGGACGATCGACACCGGTCGAGCGGTTGCCGTTTCCGTTAACAGCGGAACGGTTGTGTTTAGTGGGGCGCTGGTTTTAGGGGATGCGGGTAGCTCGGTCACTGTGGCGAGCGGTGCGACCGTAACGCATGCTGCGAGTGACGCAACCGGTGTTCGGATCACAGCGCCGACGGTCACGATCATTGGGACGATCGATACAAATGCGAAGGGGTGCGTTGCAAACTCCTCAGGAACCGCTTTTGGACCTGACGTTACCACCGGTACCTGTACTTCTGGGACTTCAGGCTATGGGATGAACGATCGTGGAGGTGCTGGTCATGGAGGAGCAGGTGGTGGAAGTGTCTATGGCATCCCTGGAGGAACAACATATGGTTCGAGCACGAATCCGATCTTACTTGGGTCAGGAGGTGGAGGTGTGGGAAGTAGTCAGCTGGGTGGAGCGGGTGGTGGGCTTGTTCGGTTGGTGGTGAGTGGGACGTTGACGATTAGCGGAACCATTGCGGCGAATGGAGGAGCCGGCGTGGCATCCTATGGCGGTGGTGGTTCCGGTGGATCGGTTTATGTGAACGCAAGCACGTTGGCAGGTGCCGGTACGATTACTGCAAATGGAGGTGTGGCAGGTAATGAAGCGGGCGGTGGAGGTGGAGGAAGGATCGCTGTTTTCTATAATACGCTGACGACCTTCAATCTGAGTTCGATTACGGCTACGGGAGGCATTCGAACGGGCGCTACGGGAGGAGCTGGTTCAGGGCAGAACGGAAGCACCTTTATGTTGGATCGTACGACCGATGATGGAGCAGGAAGTCTCTTTATTACTAGCGGATTAGACTTTGTCTCAGGTGGAGACTATAGCCGTACATCCATTGTCGCAGCGTCGGGGGCGCAGTTCACTTGTAACGCACCCGGTTCGTTGACGATTCAAGCGGCCACCGTCAATTTGAATGGAGCAACGATCTCGTGTGCGAGTACCTTAACGAGCTTGGTGGTGTCTTCGACCGGCGTCCTCTGGCTGTCGGGTTCAAATCTATCTTTTACAGGAAGCGTCACGAACGCTTTGTTTGTGGGTGCGCAAGGGATCAACTCAACGAGTAGCGTCATCACTCTTTCAAATACCCAGCAAGCGACATTTGCGGCAACCTCCTCGTGGCAAAATACATCTTCTACGGTGAGCGTCACCAAGATAGGCTCACAGACAGAATTTCAAATTCCACAGACAACAACATTTACTCGTTTTTACTTTTATGGGGCAGCTTCGGCGCTAAACGGAACAACGGGTCTTGTATTGCCGGCCAGCCTGTCGCTTTCGCTGGTAAGCTCGACTTTGGCTACAAATATTGTAAGCACCTTTACGGACTTATCGATCGATTCAAATTCGAGTATTAGTGCGGATGGGCGAGGCTGCGCTCCGGCCAATTTGGGCGTACTTGCTTCTGGTCCGAATGCATCTACTGGAGTCTGTACGGTGTCTACTACCGGCTATGGTCCAAACGATCGTGGCGGTGCCGGTCACGGAGGGGCAGGTGGTGGGAGTATCTATGGTGTCTCTGGAGGGGTGACCTATGGTTCCAGTACGAGCCCAAGTCTGCTTGGGTCAGGCGGTGGGACCGCGACCGGTCAATCAGCTGGAGGGACGGGGGGAGGCCTTATCCGTCTGACGGTCACGGGTACGCTGACGCTAAATGGGTCTGTTAAGGCGATCGGAGGAAATGCGCTGAACGCGACCTATGGTGGGGGTGGATCCGGAGGGTCAATTTATATCTATACGGGGGTATTGGCGGGAACGGGAACGATTATAGCGAATGGAGGAGTCGGTGGTGTCGAGGCGGGTGGTGGCGGTGGAGGAAGAATCGCCGTTCTCTACAGCCAGTTGTCCGGGTTTAGTTTTTCAACGACGAACGTGACCTCGACGGGTGGTCTGAGAAGTGGATCTGCTTCAGCTGGTAGCGGATCGGTTGGAACGATTTATACGTTCCAAACCAATAGTAGTCCGGATCTACCGGTATCTCTTGGACAAGCCTCATTGGTAGACGGATCGACCACCAGTACGGATACGCCAACCTTTCGCTTTACTCTGTCTGATCCGGATATTTCTGACACGAGTCGCTTTCGGATTCAGATCGACGATTCAGCTGACTTCGCTTCGCCAGTTGTTGATTATACGTCCGCCCTAGCTGCTCAGGGTGTTCGTACGTTTCAGGTCGGTCAAGCTGCAGGTAGTGGCTCGTATACGGTTGGTTCAGCCAGCCAGACACTGACAAGCGGTTCATACTACTGGCGCGTGAAGGCAATAGATGCCTCCGCCGTCGAGTCATCGTACACGATCGCGAATGGTGGATCAGTTGCGTTCATCGTGGATACCGCCGTGCGCACCGTTCAGTTTGAACAAACTTCGGCCTCGGATCTTGAATCGGTGACGGCCACGAGTGTCAAGATTCTCTTGAACACCACCCATTTTGAAACGGTTACAGTGAATTATGATATTACGGGTGGTAGTGCTAGTTCCGGTGGTGTCGATTATACGCTCGCGACTGGTACAGCGACGATCATTGCTGGTCAGACATCGACCACTCTGCCGTTGACGATCATTAATGATGCGATCGATGAAGGAGACGAAACGGTCGTCCTCACATTATCTGCACCAGTATTTGCTTCGTTGGGGGCAAGTACAACGTTTGCTTACACGATTGTTGATGATGATGTAGCCGGTGTGACGCTGTCTACGAGTACCGTGAACGTTGCTGAAGGTGGAGCGACAGATAGTTATACGCTCGTGCTCACCTCTCAGCCAACATCAACCGTACAGATTCTTTTTTCAACGTCAACCTACGGCGTTACGCTCTCAACTTCGACGATTGATTTCACGACAGATACGTGGAATGTTCCGCAATCGATTACTGTAACCGCTACCAATGATGCGGTAAACGAAGGTCCGCACACCAGTCTGATCACGCATTCGATGGCGGTTCCGACAGGTTTTGCGTATGGGTATTCAGTGACGCCGCCCTCAATCACTTCCGTGACGGCGACCATCGGGGATAACGACTCTCCAGGGGTGTGGTTTGCTGGTACGAGTACCTTAGCGGTAACAGAGGGCTCGGTCACCGATGATTTTACGGTCAGACTCACATCGCAGCCAACGTCGACAGTATCTGTGTCGTTCGTTACAACAACGAACGGTGTCGCGCTTTCAACCTCGACGATTGCTTTCACCAGCGCTAACTGGGACGTGCCGATCGATGTAACGGTCACGGCAATCGATGATGTGATCGCTGAAGGGACGGCAAGCGCTAGTGTCACCACGGTTATCTCATCGACCGCGTATGGGTACAGCGGGTTGTCCGTGCCGGTGATCAATGTCACGGTTACCGATAACGATTCGGCGGGTGTCAGTATTTCGAAAAGTTCCTTTGCGGTGGTTGAGGCTGGGGCAACGGATAGTTACACCATTGTTTTAACGCGCGCACCAACGACGACGGTGGAAATTCTGCTGACGTCCAACAACGCCCGTTTAAGCCTGTCTTCGTCGATCGTGACATTTACGTCTAGTACTTGGAATGTGCCGCAGGTTGTGACGATTTCAGTCGTCAACGACACCTTATTCCAGCCAACACAATCGGGAGTGATTAGTCATGCTGCCTCATCGACGGGTATTGGGTACCTCTCGGATCTGGTGATTTCCTCCTTGGAGGGTTCACTTCAGGATACTGATAACCCAGGTGGTGGAGCTGCCTCGGGCGGCGGCAGTGGTGGGGGTTCGGTTCAGCCAATTGCGAATATTGTTTCAAATCCAACGCCACCACCGGTATCGGCACCGGCGCCACTACCACCAGTAATCGTGGTCGCACCGCCGGTCGATACGCCTTCGACCGAACCGATTCCACTCCCAATCGTCCAGCCTGGCCAAGAAGTCGTGCAGATCTTGAACCCGACCAATATCCTCTCTTTGGTAGAAGCAACGAATGGCACACGTGACTTCGCTTCAGAGGCGAAAAATGGACGATTGGTGCTTCAGGATGCAAAACAGTTTAAGGTTTCGATCACAGACGAGCAGGAATTGATTCTTGCGAACTTCGTGACCTACGGTATTTCAGAGAGGACACGTACACTCGGTTCTGGTGAGCGTCGGGCGCTGGTTCGAGATGCGATGGAGACGATGAAGACGGCCAACATTTCGCCAACCGATCTCGAGTTGCTCGCTCGTGGCTTCAAAGCGAAATATCGCAATAAAGCAGCCGAGATCGCTCAGCTGCCACGCGTCCGTCAGACCTTCCTCACGATGTATGGCCATCTGCCAGATTTCAAAGTCTACGAACAAGACCTGGCCTGGAACACGCTTATGTATCGTATCCGTTTCCCACGTGACTTAAAGGCGGAACAGCGGGGGATCGTAACCTTCAAGAAGCTGTTCAATAAAGCTCCGACAGAGCCTTTCCAGTGGGCAGTTGTGCGTGTTCTTGGTTACGTCAAAACAGAACAGAGTCTTTAACGAGATTTTATCCAGAGGCTGCCAGTTGACCCGCTAGTGACCGCCAAGGATGATGGATGCGTCGTGGGAGAGCGCGGTCTCTTCGCGTTGTCCTCGATAGCTTCGGTACATGGGGTACTGGAGTGCCTTCCTCACTCGAGCGGGGATCGTCCGCCGCTCACTTCCTGAAGCCCTCGAATGAATTCGATTACGCCTTCTGGGGCGGTCACGGTCGAAAGATCGCGGGGGTGCCCCATTGGGGCGGGTAATGGTAGTTCAGACCAGGACGGCAACTGAGGGCGCTTTGCCGTCGCTCTCGGGGAATAAGCTTCGCTTTCTTGAACGGCTCTTTCCATACGGGTATACTGGTGCTCCCCATATGAGCGTCGAGTTTCTCCTGCGTTGGGCTGCCCTAGGGATCTTTTTCTTAGCTGCGATTTGGTTCTTTGTGAACGCGCACCGACTCTGATATCGTGGGTTTATGTCATCTACTGTTGCCCGGAACACCGCCTGGCTTATGGCGGCTACCCTCGGCCAAAAAGTCGTTTCCTTCCTTGCCTTTTATATCATTGCCCGTTTAGTTGGGCCGACGGTGACGGGGAAGTATTTCTATGCTGTCTCGATTACCTCAGTTTTCGTGATTTTAGCCGATTTCGGCTTAACACCGGTTGTTATTCGCGAATTAGCGGCGAATGACATCAAAGGACGGGCTTTCTTAGCTAAAGCCTTACAGTTAAAGATGTTTTTATTGCCGCTCGCGGTCATTGCTTCATTAGTCTACGCTTTTATCGTCAAAGCAGAGCCGGACGTCTTCGCAGCGGTTGTGATCGCTTGTTTTGTCTTGATGGCGGATGCGGTATCTCTGTTATTCTATGGGGCTTTACGTGGAAAGCGAGATCTTCGTTTCGAGGCGATCGGGATGCTGATCTGTCAGGTTACGACAGCGATTGCGTCGGTACTCATTTTGAAGCTGGGTGGAGGAGTGAGAGGGCTAGTGGTGGCGCTCTTACTTGGAAGTCTGTGGAACGTAGGATGGAGTATTACGCATGCATTGAAACGGAAGATTGCCCCGGCGCAGGCCAAGCTGGTTTCACTAAAGACGATATTTTTTGCAGCGTTGCCGTTTGGGTTAGCCGGATTATTTGTCAAAGTCTATTCGTATGCGGACTCGCTGTTACTGCGTCAATATTTTGGTCACGAAACGGTTGGGCAGTACGCGGTTGCTTATAAGCTAACCTACGCCCTTCAATTTTTGCCGCTTACCTTTGTAGCCGCGCTCTACCCAGCTATGAGCTCAGATTTCGCGGCAGGGAATCATGAAGGATTAAAGACATCGTTGAAAAATGGCCTGCGACTTATGATGCTTGTAAGTGTGCCATTATCTGCATTGTTGTCCGCGCTGGCTGGTCCGATCATCCTGACCTTCTATGGTCGTCCGTATGCCGGAGCGATCGCACCGTTGATGGTCTTGCCATGGGTTTTGATCCCGATCTTCTTGGATTTCCCGATCGGTTCGTTGTTGAATGCGACGCGTCGTTCGTCGCTGAAGACGACCTCGATGGGGATTACGATGGTCTTGAACGTTGTCTTGAACTTCTTCCTGGTGCCGAAGTTCGGTCCGGTTGGAGCCGCCTACTCGGGCGTGGTCTCCTTTTGGGTGTTGATGGCGCTCGGCTTCTGGTTCGCTCGCGATCAATTACCGGAGAAAGCTTGGTTTATCTCGTTTTTCATTCGTGGGTTGGCCGCCGCTGCGATCATTTGGTCGATGGTGCACTTCATTGCAATGGGCTTTCCGTTGATCGCGCAGCTGCTCTTTACGGGTGCCGTTTCACTCGTTATTTTGTTCGTCTTACGTTTGTGTACAGTAGATGATCTCATGTCGATTGTTGGCTTCTTACGCCGTCGAGCAACACCTCCGCCGGATGCAACCGAGGAAGCGGGTTCCTAGCAATTCTCCCCTCTACAAATCTCGCTATGGCTACGAACTGGATTCTGATCACGCATGACTACCCTCCGCTGAATGGAGGTGTTGCGCGTTATCTGTCGGATTTGGTTCAAGCTTCAAAAGGGAAGATTCGGGTCATTATTCCAACTGAACATGGTGAGCCAGGCGAGAAGGTAGAGCGACGACGTTTCTTTCGAAGCGGTCCGATCAGTTGGTGGCCGTTGGTTGGGTTGATGCGTTCGCTGAGCAAAGATACGAATACTCAGTTGTTTATCAGCCACGTTTTACCGATCGGGACCGCCGCTTGGATCGCTTCGTTCGTTGGAGGGCCGAAGTATACTATATTATTTCATGGGTTGGATCTCCATCTGTCGCAGAGGTCAGGCATTAAGCGATTTCTGACCCGACACATCGTACGTCATGCCCAGCATATCTGCGTGAACTCGGCGTTCGTTGCCCGTGAATGTAAAGAATTATTCCCATGGGTGATGCCGGTGCTGCTGACACCAGGCTATATTCCAGCGACTCTCCGAAGTCGTGATGAGGCACGCGAGCAACTAGGTTTGGAACCAGATGAGATTATTTTATTGAACGTGACACGCTTGGTGCCAAGGAAAGGCTTGGATAGGTTGATCGAAGTTCTACCTGATCTACCCATGAACGTGCGTGCGGTGAGTATTGGCGATGGAGTCGATCGTGAGCGCTTAGAAGGACTCGCCTCGGCGAACAAGGCCAGAATCACGTTTTTAGGGGCCGTTGATCATACGACCAAAGATCTTTGGTATGCCGCAGCGGATATCTTCGTGTTCCCGGTCCGGAAGGAAGGGGACGATCTCGAAGGGTACGGCATTGTCTGTTTGGAGGCTGCCGGAGCGGGTTTACCGGTGATCACAGGAACAAATGGCGGTGCGCCTGAAACGGTTGTTCCAGAGGAGACTGGCTTGGTTGTTCAAGCAGAAAAGTCTGAAGAACTGCGAGCTGCTATCCAGCGACTGGTCGACAATCCAACGCTTCGTCGTCGGATGGGAGAGCGTGGTCGTGAACGAGTGCTCAAACAGAATCGTTGGTCTGATCGCTGGGATACCTTGTCTCATCTCTCCTAATCGTATGCCACGTCTTTCTGTTGTCATTCCGGTCTATGAGCATGCTGAGGCATGTCTGCGTTGTTTGGAGTCACTGGCGAAGCAAACCCGTCTTCCAGATGAAGTGGTTGTGGTTGACGATGGTTCGAGCGATGGGTTGAAAGACAAGATCCAGTCGCTCCTGACGTCGTATGTGGTTCCGTTGAAATTCATTCGTTTTGAACACAACAAGGGCGCACCGGCGGCGCGAAATGAGGGAGCGCGCGTAACGACCGGTGAGTATCTCATCTTTTTAGACGCGGATACGGATTTACGTTCGGACATGCTGGAGAAGTTCGAGCGGACGCTTGAAACACAGCCTGAGATTGACATTGTGTATAGCGCGTATGATTTTGATTGGCAGTTTTCATTGGTGCCGTTCGATGCCGAGCGCTTGAAGCAGGGGAACTTCATTCACATGAACTCTTTACTGCGTCGTAAGGTATTTCCAGGCTTCGATGAATCATTGAAGAAGTTTCAAGATTGGGATCTCTGGCTCACGATGGTCGAGCGTGGATCGAAAGCGCTTGGCTTACCGGATGTACTCTTCAAACTCGAGCCACGAGCGACCGGCTACAGCCAATGGGTCCCATCATTTTTGTATCGTTTACCTTGGAAAAAACTCGGCTGGGCACCGAAGGTGATCCGAAAGTATCAGACGGCAGAAGAGATTATTCGCAAAAAGCATAGTCTAGAGGCGAGCAAGGCGCCGAAGAATGAAGCGCTGCCGTTGTATTTTGCAACGATCCTCGCCCCACTTCTCGCGATCATCGGCGTTGAGTTGCTGTCTTTCTTGGTAGTCCTGCATCCGCTCGCCAACACGACTGCCTGTCTGGCTTTGGGTGTGGCCATGTTCATACTCGCCCTGCTTCGACCAACCCAGGCGCTGACAGTTTTGTTGATCGAGTATCTGATCGGATCGAAAGGCGCTTTGTTCAATGCCTTTGGCGATGAACGAAATAATGGGGGAATATCGGTACGTATTGTGTTATTCTGTGCGTTCTTCGCCGGTTGGTGTTTCAACTGGTTGCGAACGGGTCGGTGGCGTAGCTGGAAGACAGTGTTGCAGACAAGAAAAGAGTACATCGTTCTCGCGCTGGTATTGATCATTGCACTGGTACAGGGAGTACTTCGTCACAATCCGTTCGTTTTTGCCGATGCTAACGCGTGGGGCTTCTTCTTGCTCCTGATTCCGATGATCGATTTGGCACGGACCGCAACCAAGCAACAACTAATGGTCTTAATGACTTGGATCGCTGCCGCCTTGCTCTGGTTAGTCGCGAAGACCTTCATCCTGTTCTATCTTTTCAGCCATTCGTTTCCAGCCTGGTTTCTGGAGCCGATCTATACCTGGGTACGTCGGACGGGGGTAGGGGAGATCACCCGTGCCGGTGGCAACGTCTTCCGTGTATTCTTGCAGTCGCATATCTATGCGTTGCTCCTTTTGCCAGGCTTCTTATTGGTTCAGCGCTTCAAGCGAAGTCGCATCGCATTGGTCCTAACGGGCTTTTCTGTTTTGTTCTTGGCGCAAACCTTAATCTCACTCTCGCGAAGCTTCTTCTTGGGCCTCGTGATCGCGGGTTTGGGTGCCTGTGTCTTCGCTTGGCGGAATGAGAAACTCAAGGGTGTTATTGGGCTAGGCGGTCGTTTCATCGGAACCTTGGCTTTGTCCGGCATGTTGATTGCTGTTGTCTGCTTCTTTCCATTCCCACGTTCATCCTCGTCTCTGCTGGATGCTTGGCAATCACGCATTCAGACGACGGATGACGCATCCGCGAGCCGTTGGAAGTTGCTGCCTGCCATGTGGGGCAAAATCAAAGAGCACCCGATCCTGGGCTCTGGTTTTGGCGCGACCGTGACCTACACGAGTCATGATCCACGCGTTGTCCAAGCGACGGGCGGGGTCTATACGACGTATGCCTTCGAGTGGGGTTGGTTGGAGCATTGGATCAAGCTCGGCGTCTTAGGGATTCCATTGCTACTTCTTATCCTTGGACGCTTGATCTGGCGTATTCAACGAAGCGCGCTATCGCGTGATCAGAAACAAGTTTTGACTCTCTCGATCGTTGCCCTGGCGGCCGTTCATATTTCGACGCCCTACTTGAACCATCCGCTCGGCTTGTCTTGGATCGTTGCCTTGGAAGGGGTGGCTGAACGCTTTAAAACCAGTTAGTCTCTAGATATCTCCTATGATCCTCAACCTCTCTCGTCCAGCGATTGCTCGTCTCGCTTCTTTGAAAGCGGCCTTTGTTGGGTTGTTCGCCTCGAGTTACTTGTTGTATGCGTATGTCGCGAACCGACCAGTCGTGTGTGGCGCTTCGAGCGGGTGCGAGATCGTGCGTCTTTCTAAATACGCCTATGTTTTTGGAATCATTCCACGTCCGTTCTTAGGGGTTCTTTTCTACGGGGTGGTTATTCTCTTGTTGCTGCTTCGTGTAGCGCTTCGTTCCCGCGCCTCGTTGGCTTGGCGCTTGATGCAGCTGATGGTGGCCGTCGGTGTGATTGAATCGGTGGCGTTGTTCTTCATCCAATGGCGTGAAATCGGGGCGTTCTGTTTGTGGTGTTTGTTGTCAGCTGGTGCTTCGGTAGTCTTGATGCTCGCCGCTTTCTTCGACCGTCCTGTAACGGATCAGCCAGAAGAGCGGGCGCGTGAACTTCGTTGGATGCTCATTACGATGGCTATTATGAGCGTGCTCTTCTTGGGTGGTCTGGCTGTCTTGCTCCGCTAATGTCCGATCCTCAGCGCTTAGCGTTTATTGATCTCGACGGCACGCTCTATCGCTGGTCGTTGTATGTTGAGTTGATCGAGCAATTGATGCGCTTTCAGAAGGCGCTCCCGGCGTATTTCTTGGCTTCTCAGGCACAGCGCAGGAATTGGGAAGAGCGAGCGATTCATGATGATGCCTATTTGTCACAGTATATTCATCAATGGGAAGAGCGGGCGATTACTGGTTTAACAGATAATGAATTGGTATTAGCCTCTCACGAAGTTCTGCGCAAGCATAAAAATCGTACGTATATTTTTACCCGTGAGCTCGTCACGGTTCTGAAAGAGCGGGGCTATCATCTCGTTGCTTTCGGAGGTTCGCCGAAGTTGATTGTTCAGGAGCTGTCGAAAGACTGGAAGTTCGATGAGTGGTTTGGTGCGGACTATGTCTTGGATCAGCGCCGCGTCTTCGCGCATGATCAGTCGAAGGCGAAGCGGATGGAGGGGGAGAAGTTTGAGTTGACCAGAGGTCTTTTGAAGAACGGCGCTCTGCGTGATGGTTCGATCGCGATCGGGGATACGCTGAGCGACTGGCCGATCCTGAAACAGGTAGAATATCCCATCCTGTTTAACCCAGAGCAGACTTTATATCTCAAAGCCCGTCAGACGGGGATGCCGGTTGTGTGGGAGCGGAAGAGCGTCGTGACCGCCTATCGTACGAATCCCGAGGCGATCGGTGCTCGTCCGGATGCCTTCTTGTTCCATGAGATCCCATGGTCGGATCTTTTCCCGAAAGACGTTGCTGAGCCTTTAACGAAGCGATTACGGGCTCTAGATCAAGTTCCTGCGCCGGGTTAGCTAAGATATCTACAGGTCAAAGCTCGAACGGCTGTAGACGCATGGTATACTTTGTCCAAGTCAACATTTGTCCTTTCTATGACGATTCGTCTCTATACAACTCCAACCTGCCCTTACTGCCGTTTGGTCAAAGATTACCTGAAGGAAAAGAGCCTCGCCTTCGAAGAGATCGACGTCACGTCGGATCATCATGCTGTTCAGGATATGGTAAAGCTGTCTGGCCAAATGGGCGTCCCTGTCGTTGATATCGACGGGAAGATTATCGTTGGTTGGAACAAGGCAGCGTTGGAAGAAACGATTAATACCAAGCTTAAGAGAAAGGCTGGGCAGACGGGGCAGCCATTGGCGATGGCGGCGTAAAAAACAAAAAGAGTAATAAAAAGAGCTCCGTTGAGCTCTTTTTTGTTTCTCTTTGATTGACAAAACAGCTAAAATAAGCTATTGTTTGCCCACGGTAAATATTCTAATACAAGCCGTACTCGTGCCCTCAACCCACGATCTCGCCTAGAGATCAGACGAAGGAGCTTTTCAGTGAAGCCAAAGACCCCGAAAAAATCGCAAGACGTGATCCTTGAGACGATCAGTCTCACCGCCGCCATCGAGCGCGCCCGCGCGGCTAAGCCGGACGCGATGCAGGTGATCATCGAGAACTGCCAACTGACCTACTTGGATGAGGATCAGGAGGCAGACGGGTTGGTGAAGCTCAACCTTTTCGACGATGCGGGTGGTTTCTTCTCGCTCTTCATCCGCAACTGCGTTCTCGCGGTGCGGGGTATCGCGCTCTACGGTCCGGACTACTCTCCGGAGAGGGAGGAGCAGGGATACGACCCTCGAAACTTCCCCTCAGTGCGGATCGAGTCGGTCAGCCAGGTCAACGGCATCGCTTGCACGCTGTGCCTTCACGGGGCGTTCGACGATGTCCTCATCTCCGGCATTGCCGTCGATCGGCTCGCGCTGGGTACGGCTGATGCCGCAGAAGCGGACGAGGATTCCTTCCGCTGCGACACGCTGAGCCTCATCGAGTGTCGCTGCAAGTTGCTGACGACCATGGACGTCGAAGCAGACTTCCCCAGTGACGAGTGCCTCGTTGCCTTTGCCTGCAACACGCTGTTGTGGGGTGGCGGGGAGATCGATGTCGTTGACTGGACGATGGGCGCCTGCGAGCCCGGCGGCTACTACACGGACATGGATGGGAAGCGTAAGCCGCTCATTCCGCCCGACCTCGGTCTCGTGCTCGTTACCGATTCCGCGTGGGCGAACATCATCCGACTGCTCTGCCCGCTCACGCCGATCCGCTATCATGGCAAGAGCACCAGCAACTTCTATCTGGGCTGTGCCGGGTAAGAGCAGCGACTGATCCTTTCCGCACTTTCCCCCTGCCTGTCTGTTTTAGAACTCCCAAACAGCCAGAGGACTGGGGCCGCACACGTGATTCACTTCATGCAGCGCGCTCCACCCTCGATTGATGATTCGATCAAACGATCGAATGTCTGAGAAAACAAAACCACCGAAATATCGGTGGTTTTGTTTTTGTCTTGGTCTGAGTTTTGACAAAGAGCGAAGAAATAAACAAAGATAGACTTACGGAGGTAGATGTCCAATGGTCTCACCAAGAATGATCCAGATGGTTTGGGAAAGGCTCCAGCGAGCCGATGTATCCGTTCCGGCGTTCCTGAACATCGCTGGGTTGGATGATGAGCAGGTGCATGTACTCGTCACGTGCCTCAATCAGCTGCTCGCATCTGACCCGCGCGCTCGTCCAGTCGAGGTCCTGGCAGAGGACGATGGAATCGGTCGAACCTGTATCGAGGTCCTCCGCGAAGCGGGCTTCAATACACTCGGCGATCTCGTGGATCGTGTGGCCTGGCGGTATGCTGAGCCACCTGAACTCAAGGAGCTTCCAATGTGGGGTTCTACTACCATTGGCTACCTGCGTGCGTGCCTCGTTCGTCAGGGGCTCCTTCAACCGCGTTCGTAACCTTTCACCCGCTTGGCGCGACGGACTTTTGCGCCACTAAACAAACACCCCAGTTATGAGCTGGGGTGTTTGTTTTTTATTCTCTGAAGAAGTTATTTCGCTTGCGCCATCGCCTGCGCCTTCGCGTAGAGCTCATTCGCTTTCTCCCAGTTCAAGTTCTTCCACCAGCTTGCGATGTAGGCCTTGCGGTCTGATCCGTAGTCGATGAAGTAGGCATGTTCGTAGACATCGAGGACGAGCACCGGCAAACAGCCCCAGATCCCGCCTTGGTTGTGAGCGTCAGCCGTGTAGGTGCGGAGCGCGCCTTCGTGGAGGTCCCAGCAGAGCACGACCCAGCCGCGGGCAGCCATGCCGCAAGCGGAGAAGTAGTTCATGAAGTTTTCGAGTGAACCGTATTCCTTGGTGATCGCATCAGCGAGGGCACCGGTAGCGGTGCCGTTGCCGCCAAGCGTGTCGAAGTACCATTCGTGGAGGTAGACACCATTCGTTGCAAACGTCTCGCCATCGTTCAATGCGCGGAGCTCGGAGTAGCTCTGGTTGGCGCTCGAGACATCGCCTCCATGAGCGAGGGTGCTGAGCTTGTCTTCGATTTCTTTCTTCTTTGCAACGTAGCCGGCGTAAAGTTTGTCGTGGTGGACCGTCAGCGTCTTTTCGGAGATCCCTTCGAGGGCAGAGTAGGCGAGTGGTTTGACTTCGTTGGACATAAAATAAGGTTAAGTGGATTTCCATTTGGCCGCTTCTTTTAAGAGCTCGGCAGGCTTTGGCATCCCGTCTTTGATATAGCGAATTATCCCGCTCTTGTCGATGCCAATTACCGTACGTTTGAGGAACTCAAAGCCGAGTTTCTTATTCACGATCCCGAATTGGTGGGAAAGTTGTTTATCTTCATCGACGAGCAGCGGGAAGGGGAGGTGATAGAGCGAGGCGAAGAGCTTGTGCCCTTTCTGCCCACCGGGATTCACGCCGAAGATCCCGATGCCGTTCTTTTGGAACGAGGTCCAATCATCACGAAGCGTACAGAGCTGAACAGTACAGCCTGGGGTGAGATCGCCAGGATAAAAGACCAGGAAGGCAGAACCTTGTTGCAAGATCTTGTCTTTCGACCAGCTCGCTCCAGTTTGGTCGATCAACGCGACATCGGGCAGTGTATCGCCAACGACGAGCGGTTTTTGCATAGTTTTTAGGTGGTCTTGGTTGCGGCCCAGCGTTTTACCACGTCGAACCAATGAGGGTAGAGCGCTTGATAATAGACTTGATCACGAACCTGACGGAGCAAGTTCTTCTGTTCTTCCGGTTGAGGTTTTACAAACAAACGATCGACGGCATCGGCGGCGGGTAACGCGTTTTCACCTTCCAATTGCTGTTCAAATGCGCTTTGGATGAGGTTCAGGTCCGCTTGATCCTCGTTGTCTGGATGAGTTGGGCGGAGGTGATTCAGAATCTTCCCCAGGTCTTCTACTGACTTAGGCGGATGTTTATACCAGCTCACCGCGCGCAGCAGGCCACGAATCTTCTCCTGTTCATCTGTATTGCCTGTGTTTGCGGCTAATTCTTGAAGAAGCAGCGGTTCAACCAGGGGTAATTGACAGTGCAACACATCTTCACAGACGTTCTTCCAAGAATTGGATCCAGATTCGGCGGGAAGTTTTGCTTTAATGTGCGCCACGACGTCTTCGATTAATTCAAAATGCTCGAGCGGAGTCTCGGTTATGTAGGAGGGGGATTCCATATGCCCCTAGGATACCCAAGGTGCGGCTATCGTGCGAATCGCGTCTGCCACTTCGGATCGACTTTAACGGTGAGTGATAAGTAGACCTTTTGACCTGAAGCGAGTTCAAGTTCCTGGCGTACGTCGCTGCCGATTTTCTTCAACATGCTGGCTTTGGCGCCGATGATCATACCCTTGTAGCGTTCTTCGCTCGAGTAGATCGTAGCCTCGATTTTACGCACGCCATTTTCCTGAAGATCGTCCTCTTCGACTTGAACCATGATGGCGTATGGCAATTCTTCTTCGAGATGGTTGAAGACTTTTTCACGAATCAATTCAGCCACCCAGGTTTTTTGATCAGAGTCCGTGAGCTGGAATTCCGGGTAGTAGGGTTCGCCTTCAGGCAGAATCTCAAACAAAGCGGCAACTAAGGCGGTTAAGCCTTGTTCTTTCATGGCGGAACATTCAACGGTCATCTTTTGACCGACGTCGATGCTACGCATGAGGTCGAGTGATGGTTTGCGAAGCGACGGCAGGTCCGACTTGTTGATCGCGAGAATGATCGGCAAGTGCGTTTGGCGAAGCAAGTCTTGGATCATCGTTTCTTCTGGGCCAAGGGCACGGGTTGGATCGGTCACGTAGACGATCGCTTCAATCCCTTCCAATTGTTCTTTCACGAATTCGTTCAAACGTTTCGAGACGGCATCTTTCTTGCCCAAAAACACACCCGGCGTATCAACGAAGACGATCTGGCCACGGCCATCGTTCAAAATGCCACGTACTGGGTGACGGGTGGTTTGGGGCTTTGGGCTCATGATGGCGACTTTGCTGCCGACAAGAGCGTTCAAGAGGGTAGATTTACCCACGTTTGAGCGGCCGGCGAGTACAACGAAGCCAGATTTTTTTGGGGAGGACATGGGGGGATCTTACTTCTTTAGAGTCAGTCTCACAACCGTTTCAACGTGTGGTGTTTGTGGGAACAGATCGAGTGCTTTTAGATGTTCGACGTTGTACACGGTTTTTAATGTTTTCAAATCTTCCACCAAACGATGAAAGTTGCACGAAATGTAGACGATCGTTTTTGGAAGTTTCTCCATGACTGCTTCGAGTGACTTCGGATGGAGACCGGCGCGTGGAGGATCAAGGATCAAAACGTCGCAGGGAATATCCTTCCAGGTTTGATCTTCAGCTGGGCCAGCTGTGAAGGTACAAAGTTCACCGACGCCGTTCTGCGTTGCATTCTCTTTGGCGAGTTCAATCGCTTGGGCGTCGAGTTCGTGGCCGAAGACGGCCGCGCCACGTTTCGCGCAGGCGATACCAAAGAACCCAAGACCGCAGTACAGATCGAGCACTGTCATCCCAGGTTTTGGTTGGATCCAATCGAGTACCGTCGTTTGGAGCTTGGCCGCCATGCGCGTGTTCGTCTGAAAGAAGGAGTTCGGATGGATCTCGTAGCGAATACCGTTCACTTCTTCTGTCAGGTTTTGATTACCGATCAAGGTCTCAAAGGTCTGCGCATACGAAAGATCGGAGATGAGTGCATTCTCCCCAACGAGCAATGTCGTTGCCTTTTCTTGCAACCCTTGTTTCAAATAGGTCCGCATCGGTTCGGTGATCTGTTTCGCGTCTTTCACAACCAGAATAATCATGCGCTCACCGGTTTCTTTGCCTAAGCGAATGACGACGTAGCGCAAGAGACCTTCATGCGTCTTCGCATCCCAAGGGGCGAGCTTGAAGGTTTCGCGGAAGCGATGAAAGAACTGTAAGATGTTTGGCGTTTCTTCGTCGAGCAACATGCAGGTCGAAAGGTCGAGGTAACGATTCCAAGAACCGTGCTCCTTCAATCCAAGCTCACCTTTCCAACCGAAGGCGTAATCCATGCGGTTGCGATAGTAGAAGGTGTCGGGTGATGGTTCGACGAGGTCTACCCGTTCTTCATGTCCAGCTTTTTCAAAGGCGTGGTTGATCAAGTGTTGTTTCAACTTCCGTTGCGCGTCATACGCCATGTGTTGCCAAAGACAGCCACCGCATTTGCCCGCATGCGGACAAGGAGCGTCCACACGATCAGCCGAAGCGCTAACGATATTCTCAAGTTTCGCGAACCACATGCCGCCTTCGCGCTTGGCGAAACGGGCTTCTACGGTGTCGCCGATCGCCGTGAAGGGGACGGCAACCTGTCGAATGCCGCCATCCTGGAGGGTGTATTCGAATACGCCACGCCCTTTGTCGTCGACACGGGTGACGGTTCCTTGGAGAAGTTCGCCGAATTTCATGGCCGGAGCTTAGCCGAAATTGGCTTGATTGTCGAAGGTTGGGTAGGCTGAGGCGTATGTCGCGTAAACTTCACCTGATCGCTCATAACATCCGCTCCCGCGAAAACGTCGGTTCGCTCTTCCGAACGGCGGATTCTTTGGGGATCGCGAAGCTTTGGTTGTCGGGGTATACGCCGGTTCCACCAGACGCCAAAATCTCAAAAGTTGCTCTGGGAGCCGAAGCAGCGGTGCCGTTTGAAGCGTTTCCCGATATCGAATCGGTGCTGAAGAAACTAGCTAAAGCTAAAATCCCTGTTTACGCCCTAGAGTTGGTCCCAGAAGCCATTAATTTGTCCGAATTCCAACCACCTCAAGAGATGGCTTTATTATTAGGAACGGAGACAACCGGTATCCCACCTTCTTTAATTGAACAGTGTGTTGCCTCTATTTATATCCCGCAGCAGGGGATGAAGGAGTCGTTGAATGTGACGATTGCAACGGCAATTGCGAGTTGGAAGATCCTCCAGAAATAAGAGGAGAGATTGACGAAATAATAAAAGACGTGTGTGATTATCCCACTCCGATCCAGTGGGTGGATTGGATGTAGGCGACATGTTCGCAGGGAGTGGGGTACATGTATCTTCTTCGATTCACGGGATTGGTGCTGTTGATGGTCTTCGTGGCTTTTTGCTGTGTTGCCAGCTGCGAGCAGCGAGCAACTGAGCCTATCTCGGCACGCGACCTGGTTGTGTGTGTCGCTGTATCGGGCAACGACTATCCGGATGACATCAGGCTAGTCTTGTTTAATACGGGTAATGAGCAGGTTCGGCCACCGGTTGGGCAGCTCGAGCTGCGTGGCCGGCAATGGTGTACAGCGCCGCTTCTGCTCGCGCCAGGACCTTATCCGTATGGAGCTCGGTTCGACCTGGAGATCCATGGATCAAGGATCCACTCAGTTCAGATCTATTCAGGCGCTCCTGTAACGCCTGATGTGCAGCAGGCGATCCTCATGACGCGTGCCACGCGTAATCGACAAGGGGTATTTCACCTCCACCTCGATTTCCCGCCAGAGGATGTCGGCACCGCCTTCATCCGTGTCAATCCGGTGTACCATCCCGCTCGTCTCGTTCCGCCTGAGTAAACCCACCTTCTTCAATGCGAGGGGTTGCGTGCTCCCGCAACCCCTTCGTCCCTAGACGCTTATTTAAGCCAAAATAAGCCTGTAGGAATGGAAACTGCATAGCGAAGAGCCCTGGCTTCTGCTAGGCTATACGGCATGCGCGTGAGTATTGTGGTGCCGACCAAAAACGAAGAACACTACCTGCCACTCCTCCTGGCGTGTTTGCGTGGCCAGACCTATCAGGACTTTGAAATCGTTGTGGCAGACGCGGGCTCAACCGATAAAACGTGTGAACTAGCCAAGGCAGCTGGAGCGCGTGTCGTGGCGGGCGGGATGCCTGGACCGGGACGGAACCGAGGAGCTGCTGCTTCCACCGGCGATATCATCTGTTTCTTCGACGCGGATGTCGTTTTACCCCATCCGAACTTTCTTCAAGATTGTTTGTTTGAATTCGCGGCACGTGAGTTGGATGTCGCGACCTGTGCCTTAACCGTCCAGAGTGGAACGCTGCTTGATCGTGCGTTTCATAGCGCTTACAACCAATACACCTACGCCGTTCAGCCGATGCTGCCTCACGCGGTTGGAAGCTGTATTTTCGCACGTCGTTCGGTTCACGAAGCGCTCGGTGGTTTCGATGAAACGGTCGTTTTCGCGGAAGATCATGACTACGCCCGTCGGGCGGATAAGGCAGGCTATCATGCCGGTATTTTACGCAGTCACAAGATCGCGATTTCGCCGCGTCGTTATCGGAAAGAGGGGATGGTGCGGACCGCTGCGAAGTTCGTGTGGAGCGAGGCAGCGATTTTAGTACGTGGCCCTTTCCGTACAATTCCTTTTACCTACGAGTTCGGAAAGTTTGAAGAAAAACCAACGTCTAAGGGAGAAGAGGTCGTGAAAAAACTAGAACGCTAGACGCTATGGAGCGAAAAATCGAAGTGGCTAAACAGGGAGAGATCGCAGTTGGACGGACGAAGGCATTTCGCTTCGGTCCGCAAGCCGCCATTGTCTTTAATGATAATGGTACCCTTAAGGCGTACGTGAATCGTTGCACGCACATGGGCGGCCCGGTTGAGCTGAAGGAGAAGCAAGGGAAGGCAGTGTTGTGTTGTCGTTGGCACGAGGCAGAATTTTCGCCATGTACCGGCGAAGCGATCGAAGGTCAGGCGCCAGAAGGAACACGCCTTGCACCGATCGAGCTGTTTGAGGAAAATGGAATTTATTATTGCCTGTTCCGTCCAACCGGGGACGATTTTGATTTCTAACATGCGTATCTGGTCTTTGCTCCGCCGTCTCTGGAACGGCGAAACCGAAGGGGTGGCGACAGCGGCTGCTTTGATCAGTATTGCGTCGTTCGCTTCGCGGTTGCTCGGCATCGTCCGCGACCGACTGCTTGCCACTGGTTTTGGTGCCGGGTTAGAGCTCGATGCCTACTATGCCGCCTTCCGTTTACCGGACTTTCTCTACAATCTTTTGATTTTAGGTGCGTTGAGCGCAGGCTTCATCCCACTCTTCACCGAGTTGCGCGAACGAAAGAGCCTACACGAGGCGTTGAAGTTCACGGGTCAGGCCTTATCTCTGATCGGAAGCTGTCTTCTGGTTGCGTGTGTGGTTGGGATTGTGGCCGCACCCGCCTTGGTCCCGTGGCTCGCGCCAGGCTTCGATGCGGACAAGCAGGTCCTCACAGCGACGCTGACGCGGATCATGTTCTTGTCGCCGCTCTTCCTGGGGATCTCGGCAATCATGGGCGGAGTCTTGCAGTCGACGAAACGCTTCTTCGCCTTCGCTTTCGCCCCAATTTGTTACAATCTCGGCATCATCGTTGGGATCGTTTTCCTGGCGCCTTGGCTTGGATTGGCTGGGCTCGCTTGGGGAGTGGTATTGGGAGCGTTTACTCACGGATTGGTTCAGTACTTTGCGGTTCGCCCAATCGGCCGTCTCAGTTTGCCTTGGCCCTCACTCTCGCCCGAGCCGATTCGTCGGATGTTGCGTTTGATGATCCCGCGTACAGCCGGGCTCGCGGTTGCTCAGGTGAACTTGGTCATTATTCTATTCTTCGCTTCGTCGCTCAGTGAAGGTTCGGTATCGATTTTCAATTTAGCAGGGAACTTGCAAAGCTTTCCGCTAGGCTTGATCGGGATCTCGTTTGCGGTAGCCGCTTTTCCAGTCCTGGCTGAGGCCGTTGGCGGAAAACGGATCGACGTATTCCAACAAACACTGCTCAACGCCATACGTCGGATCTTGTTTTTCATTTTACCGCTCTGCGTTGTGTTCTTGGTGCTTGGTTCGCAGATCGTGCACGTGGTCTTGGGCGGTGGGCAGTTCGATCCACAGGCTAGAAATGCCACAGTAGAAGTATTTCTATTGTTGACACTTGCTTTGCCGGCACAAGCGTTAACTCAGCTCTTCGCCCGCGCCTTCTACGCCTTTCAGTCGGCTTGGACACCCTTCATCGCGGCTTGTTTTTCCGAAGGGGTGACGATTCTGGTTGCCTGGTTGACCTATCGATCGTTCGGGGTCAGTGGTCTGGCTTGGGCGGTTGTTGCCGGCTCGCTGGTGAATATCACAATA
The DNA here is from genome assembly GCA_964598725.1 of uncultured Gammaproteobacteria bacterium. Lineage (GTDB taxonomy): Bacteria > Patescibacteriota > Patescibacteriia > 2-12-FULL-60-25 > 2-12-FULL-60-25 > JAGOTP01. The sequence continues at coordinate 519,547 of CAZRCW010000001.1, forward strand.
TTGTTTCTTTTGTTGCAGAGACGAGTGGTAGTGCGGGTATGGTCTGCCTCATTTCTACGTTTCACCGGAAGCTTGTTGCTGGCTGCACTTGCCCAGTTCGTGGTGACGCTCGCTATCTCATCAGGCCTCCAGGAGCTGCTCTCCTTCTCGATCGGGATGTTGTCGACACTCGTGCAGGGTGGACTGGCTGCTCTCGGCGGAGGCATTGCCTTCACCTGTGTTGTTTACGGCTGCAGACTACCAGAAGCGGAGCTCCTCACAAAGCTCAAAAATAAGCTATTTGTGCGAATTTAGGCGGCTGTAACGAAAGAGTGTGTCGTTTGTATAATAGAGGTGAAGGAGCTCGCTTCTTCCTTTCCTTTTGTTATTCACCCTCTTGAACTTGTATGAAAAAACAACTCTTTGCCTCGTTTACCGCGATGTCGCTCTTGCTTGGCGCACCGGTTGCTTCGTTTGCTGCCCACAATGAGAAGAACGCTCATCTTTCGGCCGACCTGAGTCTTCGCTGTGAAGCCGGAACGTCTCAGTTGCAGCTGCTCTTGGATAATCGTGCAGCGGAACGTTCGCTCAAGCTCTCAAATACACGTGAAGAACAGTCACAGAAATGGGAACACACCCTGGCTGAACGTTCAAAGCGTTTGGATAATACACGTGCTGAGCAAGATGCACGCCGTGAAAAGCGCGAAGCTGATCAGGACGTAAAATTCGCCAAGAAAAACCTGACGGATGCTCAGAAACAAGCAATTGTTACCTACCGTACGTCTGTCGACGCCGCCGTTAAGACACGTCAGCTATCCGTCGATGCGTCGACCAAGACCTTCGTCTCCGCTCAAACAACAGCCTTAAACGCTCGTCGCGCGGCGGTTGATGCAGCCGCTGCGGTTCGTAAGACCGCCATCGAATCGGCCTTCACTACCTGGCAGCAGCGTTGCTCTGGAACGGCTGAGCAGAAAGAGGCGGCAAACGTAACGTTCCGTGCAGCGATGAAATCGGCAAATGATACGTACAAAGCATCGGTGAAAACAGCAGAGACTCAGTACAAGACTTCAATGGAAACAGCCCGCAACAATCGTAAGACGGCGGCCGATCAGGCGATGACGACTTTCAAAGCCTCGATGAAGACTGCGCACGATGTGTTGAAGGTAGCGCTTGGAAAGGTCTAGACCTGACGATTAAAAACAAAAACACCTCCTGTGAGGTGTTTTTGTTTAGTGGGAGTAGCAACATTCTAACGACAAATGAGTTGTACCATTACGTATACCGCTAGGCTTGTTGTTTATGGATCGAGTATACTGATCGTAGATCGTTCACTTATGTTCAAAGGCAGCCCCGAAATTCCATTTCCCTTCACAAAACCGACAAGTGAACTCTCTCCTGCCTTTTTGGCAGATGCAGAAGGATTAAGGGGGGAACAGAAAATGAAGCGGCTCCAACCTTTTTTGGTGAGCGCTGTTGAGAAGTTCCTGGTCTTAAACGGATTGACGCAACTTCGATTAGTGAGCTGGGGAAGTGAGAGCCTTGTGTTTACATCTGTCGACCAACAGCATCGCCGGAAGGTGGTGTTTAAAGTGAATTATCGATATGGTCTCATTGCGTTTGATGAGTCCAATAAGCGAATCGGCGATGAGGCGACGAGTTTGAAAGAGGCGAGTGAGGCGACGCGCTTCGAGTGTAACCGTTTGCGGGGTACCTGGCACCGATTGCAGAGACGATTCCCCGAGGCGGTCATTCCTTCGTATCATTTTTCAACATACGAATTACCTATCTCGAAAGAAGTACTGAGGGAGGCATGGGAGCTAAGCCCCTTGCATAGGGACCGAAATTTTCCAGGCTCGGATGAAGAGACGAGATTGCCTGTCATTGTCATGCAGCAGCGCATGGCGAATCTTGCTCTTCCAAAAGAGGATCGAGCAGAGCTTGGTTTTGCAGCTATTTGGTCGCGAACGGATGTGCAGAATTTGCCAGCGATCGCAGAAGAGGTGGACGGCGTTCTAATGCATGGTCTGCCAACGGAAAAGATCGCAGAACGGTTGCTCGCTACCCTTTTTCCAGATATCGTCCGTTTCCAACAACGACTGATTGGGAAGCCGGAAGAAATGGCTCAGATCAAGCGCTTACTAGAATCGCTTGATAACTATGTCCAAAAAACGCGCACGGGCTTGGATTTGGTCGGAGACAATAATCTCAGCTTTGTACGGGATACTCTGCCTGATGGATCGAGTAGGTGGCGGCTTGAGTTCATTGATCCGTTTCTGCCAAAGATCACTAGCCGCTCACCGGCACCGTCGATCGATGAACTGAAGGAGCTGTTTGCACTCGCGAAATCGAAAAATCGGTTCGTGACGTATACGGAGCGCCAGCGCATTCTCGCTGGAATCGGCTTGTATTATGAGATCTTGGTGTTGCGAGCTTGGGGCCGGTTGTTTAAAGCAGAATCGACGATTGCGGTCGAAGGGCTCGATACGGTGACAACGCTTGAAATGCGTAACTTGTTCTACAAAGCGATTGATCGCCTCTGTATTTAAAAAACCTTGCCGTTTAACGGTTTTTCGGGCATGCTCCTGGCACTCACATGGACCAATCCCGCATCCGAAATTTCTGCATTATCGCGCATATCGACCACGGAAAATCGACCTTGGCCGATCGTTTGCTTGAGTTGACCGGCACGGTCGAAAAACGCCGCATGAAGGAGCAGCTCCTCGATACGATGGAACTTGAGCGCGAACGTGGGATCACCATCAAGCTGCAGCCGGCTCGCATGAGTTATACAGCCAAGGATGGGATCGAATACGAGCTGAACTTGATCGATACGCCTGGTCACGTTGACTTCACGTATGAAGTCTCTCGTTCGCTAGCGGCTGTGGAAGGCGCGATTCTCTTGGTCGACTCGACACAGGGCGTGCAGGCGCAGACCATCGCGAACCTGTACTTGGCAATCGAGCAGAATCTCACGATTATTCCGGTTTTGAATAAAGTCGATTTACCAAACTCAGATGTTGAACGTCGTGGCAATGAACTGATGCAATTGATCGGCTGTAAGCGCGAAGATATTTTGCATGCGTCCGGAAAGACGGGAATTGGCGTACCGGAGATCCTCGAGCGCGTCGTTCAAGACGTCCCTCCACCGAAAGGGGATCCGAACGCTCAGGGTCGCGCGATTATTTTTGATTCCAAGTACGACGACTATCAGGGTGTCATCGCCTACATTCGGTGTATGGACGGAACATTGAAGGAGCGCAGTAAAGTTCGATTCCTTGCGACAGCGACTACTAGCGAAGCGCTTGAGGTTGGGTATTTGAAACCAGAGCACACCAAGTCCGGTCATCTCGAGACAGGGGAGATCGGATATCTTGTGACAGGTTTAAAGGATATTCAGGCCGTGCGTGTCGGTGACACGGTCTCGCTAACCGGCGATCCGAACGTCGAACAGCTCCCGGGGTATCGTGAAGTGCGTCCGATGGTCTACGCCGGCGTCTTTCCTTCCGATGGCTCCGAGTACGAACGTCTGCGTGACGCGATTTTGAAACTCAAGCTGAGCGATGCTGCGCTCACCTTCGATCCAGAGCATTCAACCGCTCTGGGCTTCGGTTTCCGCTGTGGATTGCTGGGCATGTTGCACTTGGAGATTTTGCAGCAGCGTTTGATCCGCGAGTTCGACATGGATATCGTGATCACGACTCCATCCGTCGGATATGAAGTCACGCTTACAAATGGCGAAGAGAAATTCGTGAAGTCGCCGGCTGATTTCCCAGATCCATCCCGGATTGGCGAAACCCGTGAACCCTGGGCGACCGTCGATATCGTGTGTCCAAAAGAATATATCGGAAACGTGATGGCATTGGTTCAGGATCGTCGTGGTGAATACAAAAACACGGAATATCTCGACTTGCAGCGTGCTATTTTGCATTATTCGATGCCTCTCGCTTCGGTTATCGTTGATTTCTACGACAAGCTCAAGAGCGCCACTGCCGGCTATGCGTCCTTGAACTACGACTTTTCTGATTTCCGCGCTTCGGAGGTTGTGCGCTTGGATATTCATGTCGCAGAAGAGCCGGTCGAAGCGCTCGCGACACTGTTGCATGAAACAGAGGCGGACCGTCGGGGTCGTGAAATCATTGCTACGCTCAAAGATGAACTGCCACGCGCCCAGTTCGCGATCAAGCTTCAGGCGTTGATTGGCGCGAAGATCCTCGCTTCTGACCGTATTAACCCATTCCGCAAAGACGTGCTCGCCAAGATGTCAGGTGGAGACTACACACGTAAATCCAAGCTGCTGCAGAAACAAAAGAAAGGAAAAGAGCGCATGCTGTCGATGGGGGTTGGTGGCGTCGAGATTCCACCGGACACGTTCATCAAAGTGTTGCGTCGCGGCAACTAATCTTCTATCCTAAGAGCATCTATGAAGCGCGAAAAGTTGAACTTTTGGATGAAAGTCGTGGCGATCGCCATGATCGTGTTGTTGGTTCTTCCGTTGCTGGCGGCGTATTCGATGTTTTAAAGAGGGGCCGGCGCATTCGTTCGTTCTTTTCTTTTCGTTCTATGGCCCATGACTTCATCGGTGCCCGGCAATTTCCTCACGTTGAGCACTTCCCCGAGGCAGCCTCTGCGGAATCTCGTCGTTATGCTGAAACGGTCAACCGCATGGCACGGGCTTTTATTTACGATAAACGAAAAGTGGCTGAGCTTCAGGTCGGATTGAAAAGCGCCCTCAGTGATCCAGCGCTTCGCGCTTTTGAAGATAAATCAAAGAAATTTGAAGCGGTGTTGCAGTTTTGCCGGGGCGTCGAGGCACATGAAAAAGCCAACCTGGTTCACGATGCTCCTTGGCAAGCGGCCTTGGTCCACCAACCAGCTGCAGGAAAAGGAAATGTAAAAGCGCCAGAGAAGCTTACGCGTGAAGATGTGGCAAAAGAATTCGCCGCGTTTGATCTGAAAGACACGTTGTTGGAATCAGAGACTCAGGCAATGAAGGCGTATCAAGCCTTCTTAGCATCTGGAGCCGAGGCAGAGATCCCGCTGTCTTCGAATATCACCTTAAAGCGCTCTGATATCACAGTATTGATCAATGATCTCGAGGTGCGTCGAGCAGAGCGATTAGCCGATCCAGAAGAACGGAGAGCTAAATTACTTGAACTCAACCGTCAGTTATTGGAAGTGATCCGAGACTTGCCGCGAGAAGAGGTTGGGAAGCGTTTTGAATTGGAAGAGATCTATTTGCTTCGTCGATTGATTCAGACAGCGGATACCGGACATATCGTTTCAGTTGCCCATGGAACACCACGTCAGGATTTGAATATCAATGAAGGTTCTGTTGATTTGACGCTCACATTTGGGGCGCGCGTTGACCTGCAGGTAAAGACCTATCAAGGACGTGTAAGTAGCGCGACCTTGGCGCAGCAAACTGATGAATTAGCGTACCGCCGCGCGACGTTGGAAGGTACGACTACGAAACTCGTGGTTTTACGGGCAGAGGAGGTAAAAGATGTCTTCGAAGCCACCGGTCGTCGTCGTGAAGATGAGCCAACCTCTTTGAATGATAAAAAGACGGTCTTTGAGCCGATCTTGCAGTCATTGGATGCGGCGCAGTCAAAAAGATTAGTTACCTTACTTGGGTTGACTGAGGAGCGTTGTCGCGCGGAACGTGAACTGTTTTTGAAACGCGAGGCGGAGTTCAATGAGTTCAGCGCGCAGGCACGTGCGAGACGCGCAGCGGAAGAACGTTTGATCGAGGAGCGTGCAGCTCAGCTGGCTGCTCAATCGAAAGCGGAGCGTCTAGCGACTGAGCTTCGCGAACGAGAAGAGCGAGAAGCGCGTGAGCGAAGAGCAGCGGAAGCTCGCCAACGCGATATTGAAGCAGCTCAGGCAGTACGTGAGGCTATTGAGGCGGCGAAGCGTAACAAATTAGTTGAGCTTGAAGCACAAACAGAAGCTAGACGAGTCGCAGATTTAGCCGCCAAAGAAGAGGCAAGAAAATCGGCGGAGCGCGCGGCGAAAAAAGAAGCCCGCCCGGATTGGCCGCCAACACCTGGAGTTTTAGAGAAAATGTTGAAAGCTCCGCTGTTGAAACGGCTTGGCTTCTTACCAGCAGATCAAAAAGAAGATTTTACGAGTATTAAGGCAGCCAAAGAACTTTTCTTGAAAGTCTTCCCAGATCCGAAGACGGGCTTTGCGAAGGTTTTCTTAGATGAAGAATCATTGTCATCACCGGACGAAGGTACGCTCACACGTTTGAGAGCAGCACGTGAGAAAAAGAAGCTTTAGTCGCTAAAACACGACGAGCGACGTTCCACTGGGTGGGAACGTCGCTCGTGGGCGTCGGAGAAGAGGGTTATTCGTCGACGCGCGCTTCAGACAGGAGGTAAGCCGGAACATCGAGTCCCAGTTGTTCGTAGGCCTTGCGGGCTGCGTCATCAACGGAGACGACGCGGACCCGGATGTCGACCAGTGTGATGGTCAACTCGGAGAGGGGATGAGGAAGAGCGATCGAGAGGAAGCCGGGTCGGCTGCTCACGATGTGGGCGCCCGCGATGGTCGCGAGCAATTGGAGAGTCAACGTTGGGACAACGAGTCCCAAGCGCACTTCTTCAAGATCTATGACCACGCGTTTGTGCATGGTCCTCCTTCCGTTCGTTGGCCTAAAAGGCAAGTTACGTGGCGATATTTAAATACAAAAACCAACTTTTGTCAAGTATTTGGCTTGGTTGAGCGAAATAAAGCTATTTCTTGCTCGTGCTTCGCGCAAGCGTCACACTTTCTCCCATGTCCGAGTATTCCTGGTCCCTTCGCCCTGTACCTGAGGCGTCTGAGATTGAAGCCTGGCAGCCGCGTGTTTCGCCTTTGGTCGCGACACTCTTGTGGCAGCGTGGGGTGCGGTCTTTCGAGGAGGCGGAGATGTTTCTTGAGCCGTCGTGGGATTTGCATACGCATGATCCGGCGCAGTTTCGACATTTGTTGCCGGCGTTAGCGCGGGTGTTCTCGGCGTTGGAAAATGCTGACAAGATCACGGTGCATGGAGACTATGATGCCGACGGAATCACTGGTTCAACGGTTTTAATTACGACACTTCGTGAAATTGAAAAGCGCTTGACCGGACGTGGAACGAAAGACAGTGTGGTTGATTACTACATTCCGCATCGTGATAAAGAAGGCTACGGCATCCATAAGGCGACCATCACCACCTTGAAAGACCGTGGAACGAAAGTTCTGATCACAGTCGACTGTGGGATTTCATGCGTGCCCGAGATTGCTCAGGCGCGCGAAGCCGGGATGGATGTGATTGTGGTTGATCATCACCAGTTCGGCGACGTCTTGCCCGATGGCTGGTTGATTCACCCGGGATTGCCTGAGGAGACGTATCCTTTCAAAAAACTAGCTGCCGTAGGTGTAGCTTTTAAGTTTGCAACCGCGTTATTAAAAGAAGCACGATCACGTGGTCTCGAGATTCAAACCGGTTGGGAGAAATGGTTGCTTGATTTGGTAGCGATTGCGACGATTACGGATGTTGTTCCGTTGATTGGCGAGAATCGAGTATTGGAAACGTATGGTTTACGTGTCTTAAATAAGACACGCCGCCCGGGGCTGATCGCGCTCATCGATGCGGCGAGCCTTGTCCCAGGATCAATCGATACCGAATCGATCGGTTTCGCAATCGGGCCGCGGATCAATGCGGCGGGGCGGATGGACCATGCCAGTTTGGCGTTGCGATTGTTGTTATCTGAAACCCAAGAAGAAGCGCAGGAACTCGCGAAAGAACTGGAACGTTGCAACCGAGAGCGTCAGGAGGCGACCAAGAGGATGATGGAGCAGGCCGAGAAACAACTCATGGAACGCTACACCATGAAGGAACTCGATCAACCGGAAAAGTCGGCCTTGTTTTTGTGGGATGAACGCTGGTCACCGGCGTTAGTAGGGTTGGTTGCCGGTCGCTTCCAAGAGAAGTTCGCACGACCGACCGTCGTTGTCGGTTCGCATGAAGGGACCTGGATCGGTTCAGGGCGTTCAACGGCTGCGTATGATATTACGAAAGCGATGCAGAAAGCCGGTGAAGGACGGCTGACGCGTATCGGTGGGCATGTGCAGGCGTGTGGCTTCGCGTTGATGAATCCAGACTATTTGCCATTGATCGAACAAGATTTGCATGCCGATGCGGCACAGGTCTTTGAGGAGTCTCGCCCAATCCCAACGTTACTGCTCGATGCTGATCTTCCGCTGGCTGGGATTACCGAATCATTTGTGAACGAAGTGAAGCTGTTGGAGCCATTTGGAGAAGGGAATGCGAAGCCGTTATTTCGATCAGAGAATGTGCTGGTAACGAAGGTTGATACGATCGGCTCGACCGGGGCTCATCTTCGATTGGTGGTGGCGGATAAAGGGGCGATTCGGAAGGTGATCGGGTTTAAACTAGGGAAACGCGCGAATGAACTCACTATCGGTTCACATATCGATCTCGTGTATCATGTCAGCATGAATGAATGGAATGGACGGAAAGAGGTGCAGTTGGTGATGAAAGATTTTGAAGTGCATAAGGCAATTGTTAATTAGCGCCAAATGATGAGAGGATTTCGCGTTTGGTGTATCATGTTCTCATGAAGCAAAAAGAGTTCTCTCCTGGTTCTTTGGTCGAAAAACGCGAACGACCGGTTCAGCGATTTGATGATCCACTTTGGTGGGAAAAGGATAGAGAACTTTTCCAAACGCACTTTGGAAGAGAAGTACTGCTAGCAAGAAGAGAAGCTGTCTTTGATGCTGGTTATTGTGATTCAGATCATCCACTACAAGCTTACATAGCAGAGCTGGCAAAGCAATTGCCGCAGTTGCAGAATTGTAGGGTTTGCGTCACTCCGTTCGATGATTCAGAGAATGCTTGCGCCTTCGCTGACGGAACATTTTTTATTACACCTAAATTGATTGTCGGTGCAGAGTCGGAAGAATCGATTTTAGGAGTTCTTTTACATGAATGGAGACACTACACAAATGAGCATTCGAAAATACGCTATGATAAAGCCCACGCACAGCAAGACACTATGCGACAGCGTGCTACGAGCGTTATCGAAGGGATAAGCGCAGGACGCATGCATGAGTATATCGCGGATATTCAAGGTGCAGTTGTCGAATTGGATAAATTAGGTAAGAATCCTTTAGGTTATAAGGCCTTTTTAGAGAAATTGGCTCAGAAAGAAGGTAAGCGCGGTGGAGGTATCGTTCATGGAGCGACACAGGAACGAGTTTTAAACGTAACCGAGTTGCTCGCGACGATCCACTTGCCTAGCACGGACAAGCCGTTAACTCCGCTGGATACTCGTGTCGCTTCTTGGGCGGTAGAAGAAAAAGGTACTCATGGATTTCCGGCTTTGCATGAACCAATGTATGGATTGAAACCAGCTGCAGCGAAAGAGCTGATGGAAGAGCAGTTGGCAGAAGTGGAACGTATCCCTCAGTGTCTCATTCCGGCTGCGTTGAAAGGTTTGTGGTCCGAGCTTGGCGGGAAAGATATTCATGCCATTATTGAAAAAAGAGGAAGATCTTTTCATGCTTATTACCTCCCGCCGATTGTCGGACTTGGCAAACGATTGGCGAATTCTTTGTTGCCAGCTGATAAAGTACGCGAAAATCCATTTGCAGCCGCTATGGCTGTCTCGGCTATGTACGTCGAGAATACGCTTCTCCCTTCCAGGCTGACCGTTGGGTTATGGAGCTATATCCGTGGTGAGTTGGAGTATACAAGTTTGGTTCATGGTGGTTTGTCTAGCTTTTTAACGGCAGCAGAGACTTGTTTATATGACGATGCCGGTGTCGAGAAGGGAATGATTGTCTCTAGAGATTCGCAGCTGGTAGATACCTATGTTCATTGGCTTGAAGCACGTGTTCCAAATACACCTAACAATTCAGAAGAGGTCGATACATGGTGGAAGCTGGCTGTTCCAATGGCTCGTACGGCTGTGCGAGAAATACCTTATTTTCTCGATCAAGCGAATGAATCTACTATACACTCGGAGGAGCGAGCAGACGTTCCTAAGACCTTGAGTCATTTGTTCTTTTCATGGGCCGTTCGTTTGAGCTTCCCTCAGGATTCTCTTCCCGATGTCAGCGCGAATGAAAAAAGTGGTTATGTTGATAATCCGAAAATTGTTGCTTTGCATGAGAGGCTATTCTCTCACCCGTCTGCGGGTGAGTTTGGGGAGACGAATGCCTTAGCGACGAATCGGGATAGAGATGCGCGTTTGCGAAAAATGAGAGAGCTCAGTAAAAGATTCAATGACCTTGAGCGATTGACTTTGAAAGAGGTCGGCAGGTTCGTAGATGGAGCATGCCGACTGCTCTTCGCCGACTCTGAACCAGAAAAAGTTTTTCAACAATTGTACGATAGTATTAGCTCTACAGATCCGACGAGTAGTTTGGTTCTATTCTTGATCGAGAAAAAATTTCTTGACGAGCACACTCTATTCCAGGAGTATCCTGAGTTGGCTAAGAAGATTGCTTTATTCGCTAAAGTATTCAAGACAAGAGCAAAAATCGTTGAAGGATATAAAATGGTTTTAGACCAACGTCAACGGATGGGAATCGATCGTAAAGAGCCAGTAGAACTTGCGGGAGGGAATTTGGTCGACAAAGACCTGGTAGATAGATTGATTGCAGAGGTTGATAAAGCTTGTTCGTTTGAAGATGTTTTGAAGTTGGTTGAGCCAAATAATTACGCTCAAGTGATGCGGTTGTTGGAATTGTTTGCTAAATCACAAGAAGCGCATGAAGTAAAGGTAGATTGTCTAGTTCAAGCGGCAACAAAATGTGCCTCTTTAGACGACTTTATGAAATTCACGGCTCGACTCAGAATGCAGGGTCTCTTGCCGGCTGATTGGAATAAAGGCGTGCGAATAGGTCCTTTAGTTGCTCGTTTCGCAGATGAGCTCAAGGCTGGTAAAACCGATAAGCTATCGTTTGAACAACAGGTTGGTTTAGGTGAGCTTCTGCGCAATCCAACGCTTTTATCGGAATATTCCGATTTGGTAGCAAATCGGCCTGAATTCACGGCAATGGCATTTCCTGAGAAAGTAACAATTGTTGTGGGAAATGAACGTGCGGCGCCGAAGCTACCCGGAGCGAAAACAGCTCGCGCTTTGGCTGAAACAGAGTCTTTTACACGAGATGAATACCGTAGAGCGTTCGTTGCAGTCGAGTCACGTTTTCGGCATATAGAAGAAACTGGCTCGTTTTCTCATGGATTATCTCTTCTGATGGAGCAGGTGCTTCCAGGCTCAGAACAAGGAACGGTTTTGACTTTCCTTAAAGCAGCCATTTCAACTCAGCAAGATGATTCTCTTTTAAGAACAGTTCTTTTAAAGGAGATCTGGAGAAAAATGGAAATATTTTCTCTAGTAGCTGACCCTGAAAGCGATCAGTTCATGCAAACAATGTCTGAAATCGGCGGTGCGGATCCAACCGGAAAAGTCGAAGAGCAGGGGGTAATGATAAGGCGCAGAGCAAAGCTTGAGCGAGCGATACAGAAAGCCAATGAGCTCTTGGAAGAACTATACCGTCTACAGGATGCGGGAAAACATCTCTTGCTTCGTAAGTTGTTGGGTGGCGCTGGAGGTGTCCTTCAGGATTCTGCACAAAAGGGCAAGCTGTTGAAGGTGCTGCGAGAAGCATGGATTGAGCAAGATACTAGCTCCAAGCTTGTAGAGACGATCGAACGGGTCGAGCGGTCGTTGGTTGCGGACGATGAGTGGGAGGTGCTTTATTTGGGTCTTGTAGGAGTTTTACGTGATAGATCCTTCAGGCAAAGTACAGGTGCTAATATGGGTTCATGGAGAGAAAACGAATATGTACGATCTCTTGAATCAGAACTAGGGGTTCAAGTTGATGTTTCATCGGTTGAACCGTGGGAGAATCCACCTGATGCTGCTGTCAGTCGTCCTTGGCGGTACCCTGAGCAATGGACATCGTATGCTGAAAGAAAAACGTTAGGTGTTCTTCGAGAGATCGGAAAGAAGGATCAGCTGACTATCGAACAGGAGCGTACCCCACTTGGTTTTATCAAAGAAGTCGTTTCGCATTCGTCGGCTGTTGGTGTAAGAAGTTTGCAGAATATCGGTCAAGCAGTCGAATTATCTACACAAGATGAAAAGGAGTTATCGGATGTCTATGATCAGGTAAATGGACAGTCGCGTATTGCAGCCGTTCACCATATGGAGCGTGTATGGCCTGCTATATGGGAGACGTACAAAACAATCAATTCGCGTATTGGAGGTGGATCTGTGTTTACGGTATTTCAGGCGACGACTCATCAGGGTGAGAAACGGGTCATTAAAACACTCAACCCGAATATCGGTTATAACTTGGAGAGAGCGGGTGGAATGTTTGTACGTTCAGCTGAGCGTTTGGCGGCGGATCATGGCGGTGCCTATAGATTGGTTCCGGGACTTATCGAAGACATTCGAGATTCCATTCGCCTCGAAATGAATTTTGCGGGCTTTCTAGAAAAGGACAAGGCGTTTTATGATGTCTGGAATGGCTTTGGCGAAGACGAGGGGCGTTATCGATTACGTGTGCCACGTTCCTATGGCCCCGAACAGCCCGAATTCATTCAAGAGGAGTTCGTTGAGGCAAAGAATCTTACTCGTTGGGACGAACTGAAGGGGGAGAAGCATGATTTAAGGCAGATCACACGCTTGCTTGCCACCGCCTACGTTGGGCAGCTCGCTCAGGGCCATGCATTATCGGATATTCATCCAGGAAATGAAGCGGTTACGCAAGACAATGAGTTGGTCCTCTTTGATCGCACGCTCTACCTTCAGCTAAGCCCCGGCGAACGTACGCTCATGATGAGACTTTTTACAGATGATTCGAACAGCGGAAGGGCTGCTGCCTTGGAAGAGTATTTTACCGCTTCTCTTGGTGTAGAAGTGCCTAAAAAAGTCGTTCAAGCCATCCGTAAAGCTAGTCGAACGAAAGATATTCGCACTTCGCAAGAGATTCTGTTAAGTTTGCGCGAAGCAGGCTTGCGTCCCCCGTTACAGCTAATGTTTATTTTGAAGAACTTACGTATGATCGATGGAATGGCAAAAAAAGCGGGTTGGAAGCGTGGGATGGTCGAAGCTATTAATGGTTGATGCGGTAGCTATGAACCTTACTATCCGTACCGACGGTGGCTCCCGTGGCAATCCCGGCCCAGCTGGGATCGGTGTTGTGATTGAAAACGCGGACACAGGCGAAGTTGTGGAAACGCACGCCAAATTTTTAGGAACGGTCACGAACAATCAAGCCGAGTACAAAGCGGTTATTCTTGGACTAGAACGGGCCGTTATCCTCGGTGCAAAGGCCGTTGAAGTCGTCGCGGATAGCGAGCTCCTCATCAAGCAGGCGCGCGGCGAGTATCGTGTGAAAAATCCTGAGCTCGGGCTGCGGTTTGCGGAGATGAAAGCCTTCGAACGCCAATTACCGAAGGTCACGTATCGTCATGTACGCCGCGAATACAATAAAGCCGCTGATGCGCTTGCGAACCAAGCAATGGATGAGGGGATGGGGAGAAGATAGTATCTCGCTTCGCTTCTTGAGGTGTGCTATTCTAGGCGGAGTCTATGGGTCTTTTTTCTTCACAGGATAAGAGCAGTTATATCGGCCTCGATATTGGCTACGGTGGCATGAAATTGGTCGAATTGCGCAACGAAAAAGGCCGCGCCCGGCTTGTGACGTATGCCTATGTCAACATGCCCTCCGACAGTTTGGAGAAATCCATGTTGAATGATGCGCCTGGTTCGGCGGAGATTTTAAAACAGATGCTGGAGAAAGCGCGTACGACCACGAAGAAGGTTGCTGCCGCACTCCCGTTGTCGTCGGTGTTCTCAACGGTTCTCAGCGTGCCGAGTATCGACGAGAAAGAAGTAAAAGATCTCGCCTTTGCTCAGGTTCGTAAGCTGTTACCTTGGCCAATCGAAGAAGCGGCCGTTGATTTGAAGGTCATCGACAAGATCGAGAAAACGGAGGTTGTAAAAGCCTCAACTCGCGTGTTGGTTTCGGCTGCTCCAAAGACTCTGGTTGCAAAATACACTGAAATCTTCAAGTTGGCTGGCTTGGAGGCGGTTGCGCTCGAAACGGAGGGCTTCGCCGAAATTCGTTCGCTGATCGGGAAGGATAAATCGACGATTTTACTGCTCGATATCGGTTCGCTTCGTACGAACGTCATGGTTGTCGAAAAAGGTGTGCCTTTCGTGATCCGTTCAATTGGAACCGGCGGCAATGCCATCAGTCAGACAATTGCTCGTACCCTTGGCATCCCGCTTGATCAAGCCGAGACGATGAAGCGTGATATCAAATCAATGCAAGGGTTCACGCCAACGGGAGATCTGCGGCCGATTCTTTCGGTGTTGGTGAAACCAATTTTGGAAGAAATTCGCTATTCCATCAACTTGTATCAATCACAAGACCAAGACTCGGCTGGAAAGCGTATCGAAAAGATCATTCTGACGGGAGGCTCGGCTCTTTTGCCGCGTTTATCGGAGTACCTGACGCAGGAGTTGAATATCAATACGTTCTTGGGTGATCCATGGGCGCGTGTCGTTTACCCGGCGGATCTCCGGCCAGCATTAGATGAGCTTGGGCCACGTTATGCGGTAGCGATTGGTTGTGCGATGCGTGAGGTGGATGGCTAGTTTTCTTTGCCATGCAGCACGTTCTTCCGCTCTCGATTCGTGACCGTCTCTTAGCCGAGGCGGTTGCTCGACGTGAGTTATCGGAACGAGCTGTGACGTCGGTCAAAGATTTACAAAAGCGCGGATTATCTCTGGAACAGGCATTAGTTGGAACGGGCTTGATCTCAGCGCAGCGCTTGAGCGAACTGCTCTCGACTGCTTCTGGTCTGCCTAGTTTGACGCTGACCGGTGAAAACCAGTCGTTCCCTTCGGGATTAGACCGCGAAACGGCAACGGCCTGGCAGATCGTGGTTCAAAAGAAGTTGGGCAAGAGCTGGCAGATTGGTCTCACCAATCCGTGGGATCAGGATGTTCGTTCGGCGATTGAGGCGTTGGCGGTTGAGCATGGCTGGTCGCCTGAATTTTGCTGCGTACTGCCGTCGGTGGCTGATCGTTGGCTGCGGGTCGCCAACGAAACACGTCGTTCGTCGGAAGCGTTGGCGCGCTATGCTCGCGCTTTGGTTGAGCGCGCCGATCAAGAAGCGCGCGTGAAAATTGTGGCGGAAGGGCAGATGGCACATCCGGAGGAGTCGGTTGTTCGCGCGCCCATCGCTTGGTTACCAGCGCTTCATCGTCGCCTCGCACGTCGTTTACAGGGATCGTCGACGCATGTCCGTCATCATCGCTCGCATCATGGTAGCCACATCGAGCTTCAGCGCGAACAGCCGGTTCGTTCGCTGCAAAAAGACGAAGAACATCCACTCCACGTCTGGACAGATGCCGTTGATCGTTTCTTTGAAGAAGGCAAGGTCGTGTTTGTGCTAGATGAACAAGGCGACCTGCTCCATCATTGGCCGAACGTGCACGTGGAGATTCCAACGGACGAATGGCGCTCCGGTGGGCGTTGGGTGAGTGAGGCGACTTCTGATAGTCAGGAAGAGCTGTTCCATTTATCGCTGGCCGGGTATCCTGGAACTATCCGGTTCCAGTCGTTAGGGGAATTGCAGGCCTGGGAACAGGCGGCCGAAGCGGCCCATGTTCCGTACGCTGCCTGTATCGGTCAAGCTACCCCACACGGCATCGCCTGGTCCGTCTACTCCGTATGAGCTCCCCCCGCCTTCTCCTGACCGAATCCGATCCGTTCTTCGCCTGTGTCGCGACGCGTCACTTGCGACGAGTGGGCTTTGAGGTTGTGCATGCCTCGCATGGGGCAGAGGGTTGGGAACTGCTGACCCACGAGCCGTTTGATCTGGTTGTAACGGAATTGATCTTACCTCGTATGGATGGCTATCAGCTGCTTGAAGCGATTCGCAAAGAACAGAGTCTGGCGCAGCTTCCGGTTTTTATCCTGAGCCGTCTGGGCACCCGTGAAGACATTGAACGCTGTCGTGAACAGGGGATCGACGAGTATTTCATTAAGCCTCATCATCGCTTAGACTGGCTCGCCGATCGTTTGGCTCAGCTGTGGCGTCAGACAGCTGCTTTACCTGCTTAATTTCTTCCTATGTCCTTTTTCCGTCGCTCTCACGCGGGTTTCAGCTTGTTGGAAGGCTTGATCGTCCTCGCGATGATTGGTTTGCTAGCCGCTTTTGCCGCCGTTTCCTTGAACAGCGCGCGTGCGCGTACTCGTGATGCTCAACGGTTAGCGAATATGAGCGTGTTCCGTGCCTCGCTTCAGCTCTACTGGTTGGAAAAGGCCACCTATCCAGCGAGCGAAGGCATGTTCGTTGGCCAAGCAGCAACCAAGAGCGAGGTCCTGACGAGCCAAGGCTTCACAACCCGTGCCGAAGCCAGCGGAAACTCTTATCTACCAACGGTCCCAACCGGTCCAAAAGTCGGCGAGTACTACGCCTATAAAGGCGGACCAAACGGCTACTCGATCCGCTTCCAGACAGAGAGCGACACGGAATTTGGGAAAGCGAATATTTACTACCTGCACTCAAACGGAATAGATAGGGATGAGACGCTGAAATAGCAAAACAAAAACGAGCTTTTGAAAGCTCGTTTTTGTTTTTAAGGACTAACGGTTAATGGGCACGAACCGTTTCATGACAGGAAAGCGGATATCAAACGGCTCCTCGAGTTTTGGAACAGTGCTGTAAAGCTCAGCGAAGACACTTCCTGTCGGTGCCCATTCGATCACTCCATTTGGTCGTCCATCGAATTCTGACCGGGTTTGAACGTAGCTGAGTGTTGAAGGGAGGCGAGCGGTCTGAATCTCGGTATCACGAATGAAATCTTTAATGAGCAAGGTTCGAACTTCACCGTCGGTTTCGGCTGGTCCCAAGGTGACTTGGAAGCGTTTATCAGGTGATGGGTCGTTCCCACCGAACTGATACGCTACACGGTGTTTTTTAAGGCTATTACTGGCAGGCGTGTATTCCCAGATCGTACCACCCATTTCGCCACAACCTTCAATGAAGAGGAGTGAAGTATCGGTCTGCAGGTAATGATCATCTAAACTTGGATTCATTGCGTCTGGGCAATCGATAGGCGTATAGCCAAGGGCTTCAAGATTACTTGGAAGATGGATGGGTTCTTGTGATGGGGTCTTGTTTTCATAGACTGAAGGGTCTGTTGTTGATGAAGAGACGTTTCCAGTAGCCATTTGCGCACTCGAGTGCGTCAAAAAGATGTGCGTTCGTGCCAGTGTGATGCATGAAAGTGCACAAGCTAAGACGGCAAACACGACGCTTACCCAGAGAAGAGGGTTTTGTGAGGTTTTCATCTTCGAAGTTTACCACTCTCCACAGAAAAAGCCCGTCTGCTACACTAGCCGGCGGTATGTTAACCAAAGCTGAAGCCGCTAAACGCGTCTTGACCCTCCGTCAGGAGATTGACCGCTATCGCTACGAATATCATGTCTTAGACGCCCTCTCGATCAGTGAGGCGGCTTTGGATTCGTTGAAACACGAACTCTTCAAGTTGGAACAGGAATATCCGGATTTGGTCACGCCTGATTCACCGACACAGCGCGTCGCCGGCAAGCCGCTTGAAGGCTTCGTAAAAGTCCCGCATGTCGTCCCGATGCGTTCACTGGAAGATGTCTTCAGCCGAGAAGAAGCGGACGAATGGTTGGAGCGTCTCAAGCGTTTAGAGCCAGGCGCGACCTTTGATTTTTTTGCAGAAGTAAAACTTGATGGTCTTGCCGTCTCGATTGTCTACGAAGATGGAATATTAAAATATGCCGCGACGCGTGGCGATGGGCGAGTCGGGGAAGACGTTACGCATAACATTCGCACGATTGAATCGCTGCCACTTCGCTTGCGCACACCAAGCGATAAAGAGTGTGATGCATTTATCAAGACCTACAACGTTGCGAATCCAACCGCTCTTCGCGCGTTTGTGAAGAACGGATTACGAGGACGAACCGAATTACGCGGTGAGGTGTACCTCTTACGAAAACAGTTAGAGAAACTGAATAAGGCCCTGATCGCTCGGGGTGAGGAACCGTTTGCTAATCCGCGTAACGCTGCCGCGGGTGGCATCCGTCAGCTTGATCCCGCGTTGGCTGCGGAACGGGGGCTGTCATTCAGCGGCTGGCATTTTTTTGGAGATTTTGGTTTGACGACCCACGAGCAGGCACATGCGCTTATGGGGTTATTTGGTATTCCTGGGAATGCGCTCACACGACCATGTAAAACGATCGACGACGTTCAACGCTTCATGGAAGAAGTTGGAAAGAAACGGGATCGACTCCCGTACCAGATGGATGGGATCGTTGTGAATGTGAATAATGATTTATTATTTGAACGTTTGGGCGTGGTCGGAAAAACCCCGCGTGGAGCGATGGCTTGGAAATACGCCGCCGAACAGGGAACGACGATCGTACGGGCAGTGAATGTATCGGTGGGTCGGACAGGGGCTCTGACTCCAGTCGCCGTTATGGATCCAGTCGTGCTGGCCGGAACAACGGTAACGCACGCGAGTTTGCATAATGAAGATGAAATCGAACGCCTAGGACTGAAAATCGGTGATACGGTCATCGTCGAGAAGGCAGGGGATATCATTCCAAAAATCATCCAAGTCTTGCCGAAACTGCGTACCGGTAAAGAGAAGGCGTTCCACATGCCAAAGTTGTGTCCGATGTGTGGGACCGAAGTGATGCGTCGTCTGGGCGAAGTTGCGGTCGTTTGTCCGAACAAGAACTGCTTCGCGCAAGAGATGGCGCGTTTGTTGCACTACGCGAGTCGTGTCGCACTAGATATTCGAGGTCTTGGCGACAAGATCGTCGAACAGCTCATCCAAACAGGTTTAGCGCGTGATTCAGCGGATCTGTATGAATTAACGGCGGGTGATCTCGAAGCGCTCGAAGGATTCGCAGAATTGTCGGCGAAGAAATTAGTTTCTGAAATCCAAGCGCATCGCGCACCGGCACTCGATCGTTTCTTGATGGGACTTGGAATCCGCCATGTAGGAGCCGAAACGGCGTCGGATTTGGCAGACGCATTTGGTTCGATTGAAGCCTTCCGGGTGGCTGATCACGATAGGCTTATGCAGATCGACGGGATTGGTGAGGTCGTTGCTGATGCGATCGTCGAATTCTTACACGATCCTCAAGATGTTGACCGTCTGGAGCGTTTGTTGAAGCAGGTAAGGCCACAAACGAAAGTTGTTCAAGATCGTTCGAGTTTACCGTTGTTTGGAACGACCTGGGTTCTTACCGGTTCGTTGGAAGCGCTTGGACGCGAGGAGGCGAAAGAGCGCATTCGCGCGTTAGGGGGAGAGGTGAGCGAAAGCGTTTCGAAGAAAACATCATTCGTGGTCGTGGGTGCAGATCCGGGATCAAAGGCAGAAAAAGCCCAGAAACTCGGTGTGACGATCTTGGATGAGGAAGCATTTTTGAAAAAGATTTCCGCCTAACCACTATGAATGTGAATGAAACCTATCAAAAGCATCCGGACTTCTACGGTGAGTTTCCAACGAAAATCGTCCTCGAACTTGCCCGTCGTTTGCCGCCCGGATCGCGTGTCTTGGATGTAGGTGCGGGGCAAGGGAGAAATACCTTCGCTTTAGCCAAGCATGATTTACAGGTGTACGCGCTTGATCGATCCCTGGTCGGTATCGAACAGATCAAACAGCAAGCGGAGGTGCAGGGCCGTTCGAACGTACACGCAAAACAAGGCATGATCGAAACAGTCTCTCTGCCGGCGGATACGTACGATGCCATGTGCTTTATTAATGTTCTTCACTCCCTTCCGGCAGCTATAACACCAGCAGTCATCGAAAAGTGCCAGCATGCAACGAAGAAAGAAGGGTACCACGCCATCTTGGTGCAGATTGAAGCACCTGAAGCCTTGTTAACGCGTATGCAATCCCGTCTTTGGACAGAAGAAGAATTGCGTACGTACTACGCTAGCTGGTCGATCGAGGTCTGTAGGACCATTGATGTTGAAAGTATTGAAGTTGGGAACGATGGCAAGAAATTCCCTATAAAAACACTGCTGTTCTTAGCCAAGAAACCGTAATCTCCGAAACTGGTTTTTCGAGGGGGAATACGGTACCGTATGTCCATATGGAATTAACCCGGGAAGAATTGCTGCATTTAGCAAAATTATCGCGAATCGGGATCGATGAGGCGGAGTTCGAAACCTTCCAGCCGCAGCTTGCGAATATCTTAGACTACGTCGGTCGTTTGCAGGCGATTGAATTGTCTGGTGCTTCGGCCGATGACGACCGTCGAACGGCGATTGTCCGTCAGGATGTTCCTGAGCCATCTTCGCCTGAGCTCTTGAATGATCTTCAGGCCGCTTTTCCGGATCGGGCGGATCATCTCCTGCGTGTGCCGGGAGTCTTTGAAAAACCAAAAGATTAAGCTATGTCTCTTTCCGAAAAACACTGGACCATTAAAACGACAGCTGAGGCGCTCGCGCAGAACGAGCTGTCTTCGGTTGCGTTGACCGAGGATTATTTGAAACGCGCCGAATCAGTCAACGAAGATTTGAATGCCTATCTCACGTTTACCATCGACGAGGCGCGTGCTGCTGCAGCCGCTTCAGATGAGCGTCGGTCACGCGGCGAGATCTTGAGCGTGCTTGATGGCGTGCCGGTCGCAATCAAAGATAACTTGTTGACCAAAGGAACGCGTACAACGGGTGGATCGAATATTCTTTCAAAGTACGTCGCGCCTTACGATGCAACGGTCATTACGCGTCTGCGTGAGGCAGGGGCTGTTATTCTTGGGAAAACGAACCTAGATGAATTTGGGATGGGCGGCTCGACCGAGA
Source organism: uncultured Gammaproteobacteria bacterium (assembly GCA_964598725.1). Lineage (GTDB taxonomy): Bacteria > Patescibacteriota > Patescibacteriia > 2-12-FULL-60-25 > 2-12-FULL-60-25 > JAGOTP01. The sequence continues at coordinate 540,401 of CAZRCW010000001.1, forward strand.
ACTCCGCTTATGGTGTGACGAAGAATCCGCTCGACATGACCCGTGTTTCGGGTGGTTCATCCGGTGGTAGCGCAGCCGCGGTGGCTGCGAACTTATGCGTTGGTGCGCTCGGTACGGATACGGGTGGCTCGGTACGTCTCCCAGCTTCCTTCTGTGGTCTTGTGGGATTCAAGCCGACCTATGGTCGTGTTTCGCGTTATGGGGCGATAGCCATGGTCTCGTCATTCGATCAGGTGGGTCCAATGACGAAAACGGTTGAAGATGCGGCTTTAATGCTCGATGTGATTCAAGGCTTGGATGCACACGATCAAACGACCTTGCCAACCCAGCCACTCACCTTCGATCCAGCCGAAGGAATGGACAAGATCAAGATCGGCTTACCAAAACAAGCTTGGTCGGTCGCTGGCATAGCACCAGGTGTTCGCTCGGCGTTAGAAGAGGGGATCAAGCGTTTTGAAAAACTCGGAGCGGAGTTCGTTGAAGTCGATGTCCCGTATATCGACGAAGCGTTGGCCGTCTACTATGTCTTAATGCCATGTGAGGTCTCATCCAATATGGGGCGTTTCGATGGCATCCGTTATGGGAATCGCGCTCAGGCTGATCGTTTGCTGGATGTGTATCTCAACTCACGCGAGAAGGGCTTAGGCGAAGAAGTCCGTCGTCGTATCTTGATCGGAACGTACGCGCTTTCGAAGGGCTACTACGATGCCTACTATGTGAAAGCGCGTCAGGTGCAGGCCGAAATCAAGCGTGCGTACGCCAAGGCCTTTGAAAAAGTTGATTTATTGCTTACGCCTACCTCGCCGACCGTTGCCTATAAGATCGGCGAGAAGTCGGCGGATCCATTGGCTATGTACTTGCAAGATGTCTTCACCGTCTCGATCAGCGTCGCTGGTCTTCCAGCGATCTCGATCCCGTGCGGCACGAGTGAGGGTTTGCCGGTAGGTTTGCAGCTCACCGGCCCGCACATGGGGGATGATGCCGTCTTCACCGCTGCCCACGCCTTCGAACAGTCCACATGATCCTTCAAATCGTTCTTCAACCAACGCAAACAGGCGTTCCGCTCGCAGAGTCTTCGGCCGGGAGTTCGTTTGCGACGGTCGGAACGGTGGTTGGGATCGGAATCGCTTTCTTGGTGGTTGCATTGATCGTTGCTGGTTTCTTGCGCAAGCTCCGCCGGCCTGAAATGGAGGGCTTCTCACGCGAGAAGGTAAAACAACTCTGGAGTCAGATCGAGCAATCAGCCAAACAGGGGAAGCTCGGTGAAAAGATTGCGATCATCGAAGCCGACAAATTGTTGGATAACGTTTTAAAATCGATGCTCATCCCGGGTGATACCTTGGGTGAGCGCTTAAAAGCGGCCGGTTACAAATACCGAAACCTTCGTGATGTTTGGCCAGCGCATCGGACACGCAATCGACTCGTACACGAATCTGAATTTGAGCTACGAAGCGGCGACTGCCAGCGGACGCTCGAGGACTTTCGTCGGGCCTTACAAGTCTTAAATGTCATGTAACTATGCTTCCGTATTTTAGTGTCTCAACGGTGCACATATTCGGCATCCCGTTCCAGGTCTGGGGAACCATCGTAGCCTTGGGCTATGCGCTCGGGACGTACATTGCCTGGCGCAAAGCGAAGCAAAAAGGGCTGGATGCGAATGTGGTCCTCGATCTAGCATTCTGGATCTTTATCGCCGCCTTCGTTGGCTCGCGGGTCTTCCATGTCTTGTTCTACAATCCAAGTTATTACCTGGCGCACCCCTTAGCCGCCCTTAATCCACGTGCTCCCGGCTATGCGATTTTTGGAGGATTCATTGGTGCCGCCCTCGTGTTCGCTTGGACGATGTGGAAGAAAAAGCTCAAGTTTTTTGAATACGCGGATGTCCTGATCTGGGGGTTGCCTTGGGGATGTGGGGTGGGGCGAATCGGTTGCTTCTTGATTCACGATCATCCAGGGACACTGACGCAGTTTATGCTCGGGGTTCGTTACCCGGATGGCCAGGTGCGGCATGATCTAGGCCTGTATCTCTCGCTGATTGGTTTTGCGATCGGTCTATTATTCTTGTTCCTCAATCGTAAACCGCGTCGTCCCGGCTTTTGGCTCGGTATCTATCTGTTGATTGAAGGAGTCGTGCGCATTTGTTTAGATTTCTTGCGTGTCCAAGACGTCCGCTATTTTGGGTTCACACCGACCCAGTATCTAGCGATTCCCTTTATTATCCTAGGAATCTGGTGTATCTCACGCGCAAAACCCATGGTACACTCCTAATATGAACTCTTCATCCTCAAATAACACCGGTTTAATTGCCGGCATCATCGTTGTTACGATCGCCTTGTTCGCAGGTTTAATCTTCCTGTTAACACGTTTGCCAGCAGATGGAGGTACGTCTGGCAATGAAAACGTTACATTTACAGATACCTCAAGCTCATCTGTTGGACCAAGCGACGCCAAGGTCGTGGTCCACATGTATGAAGACTTTGAATGTCCTGCCTGTGCCGCTTCGTATCCTATCGTGAAGCAGGTGATTGAGGCCTACAAAGACCGTATTCGCTTCGTTTGGAAAGATTTCCCACTCGAAAGCATCCACCCGGTTGCACGTCCATCGGCGAACGCGGCGCGCTGTGCACAAGTCCAAGGCAAATTTTGGGAATTCCAGGATCAGTTGTTCCAGTTACGCAGCTGGGTGACCGCTTCCAACAAGACCGATGCCTTTGTGACCTTGGCAAAGAATGTGGCCGGTCTCGATCAGAACGCCTTCAAGTCGTGTGTTGATAGTAAAGCGCAGGATGGCTTGGTAGCCGCTGATATTCGTGAAGGTTTCGCGAATAATGTGAACGCCACCCCAACCTTCTTTGTGAATCAACATCGCTATTTCGGCATGCCATTCGCCGAATGGAAGCGCATCTTGGACGCCGCCTTGCTCGAAGCGGGTACACCGGCGCCCGTAGCAACATCGACGACGATGTCAACAACCACCTCTGTTATGACGAACGTCACGAGCAGCGCCTCGACAACCCGTTAAGACTTTCGTATAATTTCTGTGCTTAATTACTCATTACGTTCTGAACTTTAGAGATCTTTCCTATGGATCAAGTACACAACAGCCGAGGAATGTGGGACTCCAGTCCAAAAACCACCTTCTATCTTGGTTTGTTCGTCGGTATCGCTATTTCGTCGGTGTTGGCCCTCGTTCTCGTCTTCGGTATGCTTATGTCCGGTCGCGCAGTCGCGACGGGTACGGGCGCGGTCGCCAACCCAACCCCAGTGGCTACTCAGCCAACGGGTGACACGGGTACGCCAACCCAGCCAGCCGCAGGTCCAGTCAAGGAAGTGACGGATGCGGATCATATTCTTGGCAACAAGGATGCAAAAGTCACCGTAATCGAGTACTCGGACTTCCAGTGTCCATTCTGTGGTCAGATCGAACCAGCGCTTGAACAGATGCGCACAGAGTTCAAGAACGATGTTCGCTTCGTCTACCGCCACTTCCCATTGTCCTTCCACGAGAACGCCCAGAAAGCAGCTGAGGCTTCTGAGTGTGCCGCCAAACTCGGTGGCAACGACGCCTTCTGGAAAATGCACGACAAGCTGTTCGCCAACCAGGCAACGCTTGGTCCAGCCTTGTACGAATCATCCGCCAAAGAACTTGGTTTGAACGCTGCGGCTTTCAAGACCTGTCTCGACAGCGGTGAGATGGCCGCCAAGGTCAACGCTGACATGGCAACCGGCAACGACGCCGGTGTCAACGGCACGCCAGCCACCTTCATCAACGGTCAGTTGATCAGCGGTGCGGTTCCTTACGCCACCTTGAAGCAAGCCCTTACGGCTGCTGGTGCGAAGAACTAAGACCCGCCGGTTGGAAGAGAACCCCCCTCGAGGAATCGAGGGGGTTTCGTTTTGGCTGACTTTACGCATTTTGTTGGATGGTGTTAGCTAGCGTTGGTTCGTTTCTCATCACCTACACACAAGAGAGAGGGTTCCTACCATGTCCCGTTCTGCTCAAGAGCTCATCGCTCTACTCGACGCCTTGGTTCCTGGAGACGATGTTCCTGATCGTCTGAACGCGCTCCTGAAGGAGCTCAAGCCGCTCGCCGCCCACCTGCGCTTCGAGGACGAGGGCGGCGTGTACTGGGCCTATCGGCTGGCCTTGGACTACTGGCGAGAGCCCGTCGTGGACACGGACGGGTGCAATAAGGTGCTCGAGGACGCTGGCCTTCACTTCTCGGTCAAGGAGGACGCCTTCGTCAACGCGAGGAAGTTCGCGATCAGGCTGGGGTTCAGGCCGGCCAACGGTTGAGCCACTTCTCCGGTGTTGGGTGGGCGTAGTCGGGGTCACTCTCGGGCTACGCCGCCAAACAAAAACCACCTACATATGTAGGTGGTTTTTGTTTTGTTGTCTTAACTCGTCCGTTCTCCTTGCATCAAGAGCTCAAGCGCGTGATCGATCGATCCCGCCGCCGTCACGGTCCCATTGTTCACGAAGAAGATTTCATCGGCGTTCTCAATCGTGTTCAGGCGGTGGGCGATAATGACTTTGGTCGTGGTCTTTGGCAGCTTCTCAAGTGTTTCCTCGAGCAATTGTTCGGTGACCGTATCGATGTTGGCGGTGGCTTCGTCCAAGATCAAGAGATCTGGCTTGCGGAGCACGGCACGCATGAAGGCGATGAGCTGACGCTGGCCGAGGCTGATGCCGTCGGAACTCGATTTAACAGTCGTCTCAAGTCCATCCGGGAAACGAGCGAGGAGCGTGTCTAAACCAGATTCTTTGATGGCGACCTTGCGTTCTTCTAGAGTTTTCTCGGCATAGAGTGGGTTGCCATGGAAAATGTTTTCCATGATCGTCCCGGTGAAGAGAAAAGGCTCTTGGAGGATGAAGCCGATGGCCTGTGCACGCTTCTCAGGGGCGTAGGAGCGCAGATCTTGGCCATGGAGCTCGATCTGGCCCTCGGATGGGTCATAGAGGCGAGCCATGAGCGAAGCAGTAGTCGTTTTACCACCTCCAGTTGGGCCGACGAGAGCATACGTCTTCCCAGGTTCGAGGTTGAGACTGATGTGCTTCAAGACGGACTTTCCATCTGGATAGTTGAAGGACACGTCTTTGAAGGCGAGTACGGAGGTGGTGCTGGCCTCTGTGGTTGCCGTGACGGTCGAGAGCTCAAGTGGGTTGTTCAAGATGGCTGAAACACGGTCCCAGCCCGCTACAGCCGTCTGGAGCGACGTCCAAAGCGTTGCGATCTGACGAAGAGGGGAGTAGAAGCGGTCGACGTAGATCAAGAAGCTGAGCAAGAGACCGATGCTGAAGTCGCCTTTGGTGATAAGCGCAACACCGACGCCAATGACGAGCAGCTGACCGATGTTCGAAGCTAAATCGTAGAGGGGAGTGAACAGGTTGTTCGCGACCCCAGTTTTAATCGCGGCATCAAAGTTCTTTACGTTCGCCTCTTCGAACTTGGCGCGGAAGTAGTCACGACGGTTGAAGGCGACGATGACTTTGAAGTTATCGAGGCTCTCCTGAATCTCGGCGCTGAGTCCACCAACGCTCTTCAGGCTGTTGGCATTTCGGTCTTTGACCCATCCGCTCGTAGCGCGTGTCACGATCAACACACCGAGCGCTGGGAGTAAGGCAAGGGCGCCAAGTCGTGGATTAACCACAAGCATCAGCACGCCAGCTCCGACAATCAAGAAGATGCTGCCAAAGAAGCGCATCAAGATTTCGGAGAAGAACTGGTTGAGCTTATCCGTGTCGTTGTTGATGCGGGAGATGAGGTCGCCAGCCTTGGTCTGATGAAAGAAGGCGATGGGGAGCGACTGAAGTTTGCCGAAAACATTATTGCGCAACTTGAACAACACGTTCTGGCCGATCGTCCCCATGAGCATCATCTGGGAATAACCGATGAAGTAGTTCAAAACGAAGGCTGCAAACAGAATGCCGACGTAGAGGAAGATCCCGCGGTAGTTGGCGGTCGAAATGTAGGCGTCGACCACATGTCCGAAAACGAGCGGCGCACCGAGCATGACCGCTGAGCCAAAGATCAAACCGCCGATCACTAAAGCAAGATCACGTTTGCTCGTGGTCATCAGCTTCAGGAGGCTGGTCAGTTTGACCGGTTTGTTATTCGTTGGTTGATTCATATTCTTCGGTAGAGCGTTGCGATTGAGCGATCTGCACGTATTCTGGGCAGCGTTTCATCAGTTCCTCGTGTGTTCCTTTCGCGATGATCTCACCTTCCATCAAGAGAATGATCTGATCGTAATGCTCAATCGGGGCGATCTTCTGGGTGATCGAGATGAGCGTCAGATCAGGGTAATTCTTGGCCACGTTGTCGAGCACACGCCGTTCGGTGTTAGCGTCGATGCGGGCGGTAAAGTCATCGAGGAGCAAGATCTTTGGGTCAAGCGCGAGGGCACGAGCCAACATGACGCGCTGCTTTTGTCCGCCGGAAAGACTATTCCCGCGTTCAGAGACGACGGTATTGAGACCTTCGGGAAGCGTGTGAAGGAAGTCCTTGAGCTCGGCAGTTTGAATGGCTTTCTCTAGCTTTGCGTCATCGACCGTTTCACTGAAGGCGATGTTCTCGCGCAGCGTGAGATTGAAAACGATGCTGTCCTGGAAGACAAAGCCGACTTGTTCGTGGAAGTGAATCTGATCATAGTCCTCGATGGCGTGCCCATCGAACAGAATCTGTCCCGATGTCGGTGGGAGCAGGCCGGTTATCAGCTGGAGGAGCTGGGTTTTCCCAGCCGCTGTCGGACCGATGATCGCCGTTTTTGTGCCTGGTTTGATTTCGAACGAGACGTCTTTCAAAATCGGCTTTTCGCCGTAGTTCAAGACAAGGTGATCAACGTTGATTGCACCTTTCAATTCGGCCTTCAGGGTTCCTGTCTCTAGTTTGTCCGGTGTATCCAAGACTTCCGAAACACGGGTGTACGAAGCGGTGGCGCGGCTAATCGCGTTGCTCATGAAGCCAATGATCAAGATTGGGAAGATCAGAAGCGACAAGTAACCGTTAAAAGCGGCCAGCTCACCGAGCGTCATACTGCCACGAATCACCAAGTGACCACCGAAGCCGATGACGACGAGCATGGCCATGCTCCCGAGAAAGTTGATGACTGGGATGGCGCTCGCGAAAACGCGCAGAATCTTGATCCCAAGATCTTTAGCGGCACTGTTAGCTTCGAGGAATTTCTCACACTCCTGACGTTGAGCGTTCAAAACACGAATCAGCGACGAACCCAAGATGCTTTCGTTGATGACTTTGTTCAAGCGATCGATGACTTGCTGTGATTGTTGGAAGAGAACGCCGACTTTTGAGAAGATCTTGAAGAAAGTAAGAGCGATCAGGGGCAAGATCAACAAAACCGCGACGGCCAACATCCAGTTGATCGAAATGAGCAAGATGCTCGCCCCGACGATGATCAAAGCTGAAGAGACGATCGAAACGATCGCCTGTGAGACAAACAGTTTGACCGCGTCGATGTCTGAAGTCAGGTTAGTCAAGAGTTTGGATGAAGTCACATCTTGAATGTACGAGACGCTTTGTTTTGAGATCTTGGCAGACAATTTCGTACGCAGGTCTCGAGCCACTTTCTCAGACGCGTAAGTCTGCACTAACGTCTGAAGATAAGTGAAGATGAAGATCGCGACAGCGGTGATCAGGAAGGTGATGACGAAACTTTCGGTTTGGAACGTGCCATGGGTAAAGGCATCGATTCCGGTCGAAACACGCTTCGGAATCGACAGACTGAGCAGGTTGCTCACAACCGACAATCCAAGCAAGGCTAAGATGAGCCATTTATAAGGCTTCAACAGGCCGATCAGGTTCGGTTTCTTGGCGGGTTCTGGGGTTGGCATAAAGGCTTCGATATTAGCTTATTTTAGGCTTTTTGGCAACTTTCGCTGATTGACGGCCATTCTACGTTGTTGAGACACTTTTGTTATCTATGGCCAGCCACAATCGCGAAATCGAAATCAAGGTAAAAGTTGAGAAGAGTGAGCCGCTTTTGGTCTTTCTTCAGTCCCAAGCCACGCTCAAAGGGGAGGCGTCACAACGGGACGAATACTACTCACCCGAGCAGAATGGCTTTTTGAGCGTGCGTCCGGTCAAGCAATGGCTTCGTCTGCGCGAAACCGATCGGGGAGCATCTCTTAATTATAAGGACTGGCAGTTCGATGACCAGGGGAAAAGCCAATTCTGTACCGAATACGAAACCAAGATCGAGCAAGCGGAGCCGCTACGCTTGATGTTAAAGGCACTCCACTATAGGCCGATCGTAGTTGTCGACAAAGTTCGTAAGACCTACACCTACAAAGACTACGAGATCGCGATCGATCGCGTGAAAGATCTGGGGGAGTTCGTTGAGATCGAGTACTGCGGACAAGATGCGAACATCGATCCGAAGGTAGTGACGGACGACATGGTTCAGTTCTTGAAAGAAGTGGGCTGCGGTCGATTGATGCGTGATTACGTCGGCTATCCATTTCTGCTGCTCTTTCCAAACGAATCACAACAAGAGGTTCTCTAATAAAAAGAACGCCCGAATGGGCGTTCTTTTTATTGTGCAGGTTGTTGATTCACGTCAACGTTTACTTTGTCGGGAACATTCACATCGATCTGGCTCGGGACATTCACAGATGCTCCATTCCCACCGCCACGGGTTTGGCTTCTGAGCCAAGGGATACCGACTACGAGTAGCGCACCTATAATCACGACGGCTAAGATGATTGCAAAAATGGCTCCCATCCCGCTATCGGTAGATTGAACGCTGGCGGGTGGATTGTTGATAATAGTTGCCATAGAGTAGGTTTATTTGGTTTAACTGCAACTCTAAGTCACGGCTATTTAGTTGTCCCTTCTATTAGACCACGAACCTTCAACAAGGAAAAGCGGCTTTTGATTACTTTTGATTAGTTGAGCGCAGGTGGGTTCTGGAGACAGCTCTTGAGTTCGGGGGTCTGGGTCCAGCCACAGTTACCCGTTACTTGGCGTTCGCAGCGCGCGGTCCGGTAGCAGGCGTAGTCAGCACGGAACTCACAAGTGCTCATCGTATCCGGAGCCTTGTCTGCATCAACGCAGAGCTGACCGCTGCACCCAGCGGGTGCGCAGGCGCCTTTGCTTGGTGTTGGGCGTGTCGGGGGTGGGGAGGTGGGTCTTGGGGAAGGTGCTGTCACTGAACTTGTCGTAGCGGTTGAGGTAGTGGGTGCGGCCAGAATCGTGTCTGAGAGCGTTTCGACAAACAGTGTTCCATTTTGGGTGCGGCACTGACGTGGATACGATTCCATGATGGGATTACCGGCGGCCGCACAGTCTGCAAAGTTTTGTGGAGGATTCAGGCCGAACGGGGGAAGTGGCTGTGTCTGGGCTGGAGTGTTCCGAGTGTGCTCGACACCACGGCTATAGCCAGTGGTGTAGCCAAGCGCCCCACCGACAATCAAAGCGATGACACCGAAGGCAAATAGGCTGGTAGGGGTGAAGGTTGTCATAGAGAGGAGAATGGAGCGTACTAGTCTGTAGCTAGTTCTATTCTACGTTATTTTCTTTCTTCTCTCTATGTCCCAGCTTTTTTTGAAGATTCATAAGATCGCTACGCATATGGCTGTTTGGTCTGTCTTCGCGGCGGTTATCGTGTTCTTTTTGAACCAGTTGGACTTTTTCACGAGAAGTTTAGCGTACACGTATTCTTGGCAACTGCCAGATTTGATCCTGTATCCGGTCGCGATGATTGCGTTCGGTTCGACGGTCATCAGCTTGGTCTTGAGTCTCTATCGTCTGGCTACGAAAGATTAAGTGCAGGGAGGTGCGGCTCTGACAGTGAACGAGATAAAGTTTTGATCAAGATTTTGCAGACAGAACTACCCTTCAGCCGATCTTTCCACCGCCATCAATAGCTCTGGATAAGTAGCTTTACAGGTGTTCGCTTGACCACGTAGAATCCCTCTAGATTCTATTATGCGTATTTTAGTAGTCGAAGATGACCCACTGTTAGCAGAGGTCTTGCGGGCGAGATTGGAGGCGGAGTGCTTTGCGGTCGATGTCGCTGAAACGGGAGAAAAGGGTTCATTCTTAGCACGTACCACGGAATATGACGTCGTTCTTCTGGACTACATGTTGCCAGGCAAGGATGGTCGTATCGTATGTGAAGAGATTCGTGCAAGCACGCACACGCCCTATATTCTCATGTTAACCGTAAAGTCGGAGATAGAAACAAAAGTTGAACTTCTGAATTGTGGAGCGGATGATTTTTTGACCAAGCCTTATTCGTTTGAAGAGTTAATTGCCCGTATTCGAGCGATTCTTCGACGCCCAAAACGAGTAGAGTCAAACGTTCTCACCTATAAACATATCTCACTCGATCCGCAGAAGCAGGTGGTTCTTCGGGAAGGGAAAGAGATCTACCTGACGCGAAAAGAGTTTATGCTGCTCGAATATCTGCTCCGCCAGATGGGGAATGTGGTATCGCGCGCTGCACTCGGGGAACACGTTTGGGATTCAGATCTGGATGTATTTTCGAATACGATTGAGTCTCATATGTTGAATCTTCGAAAGAAGATCGATCGCAAAGGATCGAAAAGTCTCATCCAAACACTCCCGGGCCGTGGCTATAAGATCGGTTGATTTGTTCAAGCTGTTTGCAATTGGCAAAAAAACATCGAGCAAGACGATAAGTCTCGCTCGATGTTTTATTATTTCATTATTTTATATCTTCTGACCAATGAACGCGTTCATCGTTGATATAGATGCGTCCGTTGCGGCTCTCTGAAACCGTGCTGCTCGTGACAGCATTGCTGGAACGAATGTAGCTATTCTCGGTCGAAGTTGCGGCGAATACTTGGAGTGGCGAAACAACGGCTCGGCTATTGTCTTCGGTCGTCACGTTCACTTGAGCGGCATCGAGCTCATCAGCTTCGATGTTGGCGTTATCACGGAGCGTCACATTGAGCCCGGCAACCTTGCCTTTGAAGTAAGATGAAGAATTGTCGTCTTGCTGAAGGGTCAAATACTGCTGAGTGGTTGTAGTTTCGAGTGAGCGACCCGCGTCTTGCATGGCGACCGAGGCATTGTCCTGCAGAATGAATTGAAGATCACTCGTGAAGCCTTCGATACGTCCACTACTATTGTCGAGACCGGTGTAAGTCGTCAGTGTAGGAAGGGTGATGACGCCGCTAATATACTGATCGATACACGAGAAGCAGAAGCGGAACTCATCACTTGGCTCGAGTTTATCCATGCGCAAGACGAGCGTGCCGTTGGTGGTTGTGGCGGTAATAAACGGCAGTTCATTTTCCGGTCCAGTGAATTTGACCGAGAATGTCTCACCTTTGCGGACCACGACGTGAAGATTGTCCGCGACGCTGATCTTGTCGAAAGATTCGATAGGGATTGTCCGCGAGGTGACGGCTTTTTCGCGAAGCTCACGCACGTTTGTGTACATCCAAGGTCCGAGCTTGCTCGCTGCGGCGGCAACACCGCCGGCAGAAAGGATCCAGATAGCGATCAGAGTTGCCGTCACAATCGCTTGAAAGTGGTTCCGGCGACGGATCAAACTCACGCCCAAGATGGCGAAGAAGATGAGTGGGATCAAGCCCAGTAAGTAGACCGATCCTAGACCCAGGTAATAGAGAGGGTCATGGGCAAGCTCGGCCAATGGCAGATCAGATGTGATGTAGCGTGAATTGATGTTTGTTCCAAGGACTACGGTCGCCATTGTTCCGAGGGTGGCGAAGACGAACGCTGAGATGAGGAAGACGACGCCAGCGACCACCCGGATGACCGAGCCAAAGACCTGGAAGAAACGGCGCAAACATTCGAAGACGAAGCCGAGGAAACGGAAGGGCGCATTCAAGATCCGCGAAGCAACGCTTGCTGGTTGGTTTGTTGGTTTTTCTTTGGTCAGCTCCTGAAACTCATTCAGGTTTGGTTCTTTACCCTGCATTTCAAGCTTTTGCAGGCTGGTTTCGGCTGCTGGGACAGCAATCCAGAGAATAATATAAAGCAGAAGGCCTAAACCGTTCACGAAGAGGAGGACGAGCGCGATGATGCGGACAGCCAAGGGACTGATGCCAAAGTAAGCGGCGATCCCGGAACAGACGCCAGCCAGCACACGATCGTCTGGGTTTCGGTAGAGACGTTTTTTGATCGGGGTCGCTGGATCGGTCGTTGGGTTGGTTTTGGGTGAGTCTGTTTCATGGAGGTCTTCATCAGCAATTTCTTCGACGCGACCAACGACGGCGATGACGGCTTCAACGTCTTCAAGCGTCACGACTTGTTTGTCTTTGCTCAGCTTCTCGCTGAACTTTTCCCCGAAACTAAATTCGATATCGTTCACGAGCTCATCGACCGACGGATCGTTCGCGAAATGGGTGCGTAAGCTCTTGAGATAGCTGTCGAGGGCACTGTAGCCGTCTTCTTCGATCGAGAAGCTGCGACCGCCGAGGGTGATAGAAAGAGTCTTTTTCATAAAAGTTAGTTGAACTTCTGCATAAGCGCGTTAATCGATGAGTCGAGTGACTGCCAGGTATCGATCAGCTGTCGCAAAAAGCTCCGGCCAAGCGGAGTAATAGAATAATATTTGCGCGGGGGACCACTCTTGCTCTCGGACCAGCTGTAGGTCAGCAGGTTCGCATCTTTCAAGCGGTTCAAGATCGGGTAGACCGTGCCTTCGACGACGATCAGGTCGGCGGTCCGGAGTTCTTGCAAGATATCGTTCGCGTAAATCTCCCCTTGAGAGACGATGAGCAAGATACAAAACTCCAAAATGCCTTTGCGCATCTGAGCTTTGGTATTGCTGACATCGATTGGAATGGGTTTCGCCATACGTTGAAGGTATCACACGCTACTATGTATTGCAAAGTAGCTGGTAATGTTCTCTCAAACAAGCCAAAAACGCTGAAAGCTGGTTGTGTTCTTCCGTAGGACTGTTAGGCTAGAGGTCATGAAAAAACTTATTGCCGGTTTCGTTCTTTCTCTGTCGTTCGTCTGGGTAGGCGGAGCGAATGTCTTCGCACAAGCGACATCGGAAGCCATCGTTCGAACAATCGTCTATCCAACGGAAAGAACCGTTCCATTGTCGGATGACTTCGGCCAAGCCCGTGGTTCAACGCGGGCGCACGAGGGAAACGATTTGATCGGGGCGAAAATGGTTCCTTTGTATGCTGCAGTGGATGGCCGCGTGAAATCGGTTGAAAATCCAGAACCGTCTTGGGGCTACGCGATTACCCTCGAAGATGCGGATGGCTATACCTATCACTATCTTCATGTAAATAACGATACGCCCGGAACGGATGACGGAAACGGCGGGATCGAACACGCCTATGCGCCGGGTATTGTCCGTGGCGCGACGGTTACAAAAGGTCAGCTCGTTGGTTGGATGGGGGATAGTGGTAATGCTGAATCGGTGGGTGCGCATCTCCACTTCGAAATTCGCACACCAGGCGATCTTGCAGTTAATCCGTATGCGAGCTTGGCAGCTGCCAAAGAAGCGGGAACGTACACAATCGCCAAAGCGAAGGCGACGAGTCCAGATATCAATACGGATAAAGGACTGAGCGTGAACTCGACGACGCCTCCGTGCATCTCCGGAACGTTGGTTAAATCTTCTTCCGCATCGGTCGTTTATTATTGCGGAGCAGATGGGAAGCGTTACGGATTCCCAAATGAGCGCGTCTATTTTTCATGGTACGTGAACTTCAATGGAGTACAGACGCTGACGGATGAGGGATTGGCCGCGATTCCGCTAGGCGGAAATGTCACCTATCGTCCGGGAACGAAGCTCGTGAAGGTCGAATCGCTCCCAAACGTTTACGCGATCGAAAAAGGCGGGGTCTTGCGTTGGATCAAAACACCGGCTGAAGCAGTCGCTTTGTACGGAAAAACCTGGAACAAGAACGTCGATGATGTGTCGGATGCGTACTTCATCAACTACACCGTAGGTGAGCCGTTGTAAGTGAGGTATACTGGGCGAATCTATGTCGATGGAGCGTCCACCTATCTCTCCGCGCACGGTTCGAGCAGTACGCCGTGAAATCGCGGTCGCAGATCGCCCAAAAGAGGCTCTGCCCCCAAAAAGCATGGTCGAATTTCACTTCGATCGATTACGTGATGAGCTACGCGAAGCCTTCAAAGCGGCTGAACCGGATGAAGAAGCCTTGTATAAAAAATGGAATCATTTTTTTGCAGCAGAGTCACAATCGGCGAGTCATTTTGGTCAGTTAATGGATGATCTTCGTCGAGCAATCGCCAAACGTGTTCCAGATGGGAAGAAGCGGGGTGTGAATTTGGATGATCCAGCCTGGCAGGTGCGGATTGAGGGGTGGATTCGTGCCCTGAAAGACGATATGGGGGCTTTGGATGTGCCTGCCGAAGCTCGACCACGAGTGGTGCATGAGGCGCAGGCTTTTATCGAGGCAACAACCGCGACAGCAACGGCTCAGGCCTTCCTGGATGAGATTGATCACTTCCAAGCACGCGAAGCGGTCGCGCTCCATGCTGCGAAAACGCGTGAACCTGCGATCGGTCGTTTAAAGGCCCAGCTTGAAAAAGAGTTTGCCTTTTCGCCAGAAGATATTGCCGCCATCGTGCGTTACAAGTTGCCGTCTGATCCAGAGCGCGCGTATTCAAAAGAGGAGTTGTTTGAGGTCATTCGTATTGTTTGGGAAGACTATGGCCTACAGAATCAGAAAACAAAGCTCGCGCGTTTCGCCTTAGCCAATGTTCTGGCCGCCCGATCGGGTGAATTATTTCCGTCGGATTCTGAAGCTCCAAGCAAAGACAAAGCGTTCGAATTAGGGTCGTACCTCCTCGACACAGCCGAATCACTTGGACGCTCAGCCTTTCTGGAATACGTGAGACATGAAGAAGCGGAACTAAAACGCCTGGTGAGTATTGAGTTGAATCGTCGGTTGGTTGATACGATTTTGTTTCAGCATGCAGAGTTCGGTGGGGTGGCCATGAAAGATGAGGTGAGAATGGCAATTGTTGGTCGCGGCAAGCAGGCGATCAACGAGCTCATCGACCTTCTGTTCGATCGCTTGCTTCCTCAGCTGGCGACAGTTGGAACCGGGCTTTACGCCCTTACACGTCTCCATCCTTTAGTAGGGATGGTAGGGGTGGGGAGTTTGCCTTTGTTTATTGCCGCCCTGGAGAAAGAGGATCAACTCAAAGAAGACAACCGTCAGCAGGATCACGCGGCGCGAATGGGGCTCGTAGGAAAACTTCATCAGGTACAAGCCGGTCTTGAAAATGTCCGTATGTCCGCTTCTGCCGGTGAAACAGCGCACGAGGTAAACGCCGTGATCAATAAAGTCGACGAAATCGATCGCAAGACCCTGTGGCAACGCGTGAAGGGACGGGTCACGGAGCGTTTGCCTCGAGTGGCTGTTGATGTCGTAGCGGCTGGTGTCGGCTACGGACTACAAAAATTTGGTGTCATTGGTGGAGAAGATGTATTCAAACAGTTGGAGTTCTTACAGAATCTACGGATTCCGGTTGAGCAATTGTTCAGGTTGTATGGGTCGGAGCTTCAGCGCGTTGTAAAAGATATTCAAGCGTTGAACCAGATGTTAGGAAATGAGAATGAATTGGATACACCTGGCGGTAAGCGTGAACGGGAGCGTGTGCCTTTTTCTACCTTGCGCGGCATGGATATCACGTTAGAAAATCTTTGGTTCAAGAACGTTCTGCAAGGAGCGACGGAGACCATCAAACAAGGTGAATTCGTCTTGCTGATTGGCGAATCAGGAAGTGGGAAATCGACGATTCTAAGACATGTGACGGATTTACAGCGACCGGAATACGGAGAAGTGCGAATCGGAGACGTCCCCGTGACGGATATCCGAAAATATGGACCAGATTCGCTGTATGCCTCGCTCGGCTATTCGAGCGCCGAGCCGGAAGTTTTTCCGGAGCTCTCGATACGCGAAAATGTCTTGATGTGGTCACATAACTCGGCAGTGACGGATGAAGAAATAAAAACGCTGCTCAGACGCTTGGGATTGTCTCGATTTGCAGAAGATATTCAAAAACCGTTAGGACAAATCTCGAGTGGTGAGACGCTACGTATCGGTCTTGCACGTGCCTTGATCAAGCAACCAAAGATTCTTTTATTGGACGAGCCGACCGGAAGTTTGGATGTGAAAAATGCAGGTGAAGCCTGGAAGCTGTTTCAAGAAATGCATGACGCGGATCCAGCCATGACCATCATGTGTGTGACGCACAGTGAGTCGGTGATTGAGCGGTTTACCAAGGATGATCCCGCAACCCGACGTCGGGTGATTCAGATGGAGCAATTCAAGGCACCCAAAACCGAGCTCTAATTTATTTCGTGGTTGTTTTCTTGTAGCCGGCTTTGACGGCGCTTGTTTCATCAACGAAGCAAACTTTGTATTTATAGGTCATCTTTTTGATAAACGAATTACCTTTTGGAAAGAACAGTTTGGTTGCAGGAACAGCTACGATCTCACAGAGGCCGAGATCAGTTTGTTTGCTTAAGACGCCAACGGGGACACAGGTGTTGGTTTTCTTAAGGTAGCTGTGACCAGGCTGTTTTTTGCAGGCAATCTCGATGGCGGTTTGAGTGGAAGTTGGTGTCGTTGGTTTTATGGCAGGAGTCGATGTTGGTTTTGGTGTGACGCTGGCGACTGGTTTTGTAGTAGTCGCTTTGACGGGTGGAGTGGCAGGTGTCGTTGTTGTAGGCTTAGGGGCTGCGGGTTTGGTGGGAGGGTTGATGACTTTCCGTAGACTCTGCGGACAGATCTTGCTTTCGCCGTTGATCTGACAGAGACAGGACTTCAAGAAGATGTCATAGGTGCTGCCTTTGGGGTACATGATCTGACAATAGTCGGCGCCAAGAATACAGGCGTTGCCAACAGCGAAGAAGCCGTTGTTGCAGGTGCAGCTCTTGTTGAGCGCATCGTAGCGGGAAGACTCAGGACAGTTCGCGGTGGTCATCGACAGCAAATTGCCACCAAGAATGCCACTGAAATTTCCATCAAATACGAAAGAGAACTTATTATTTACGTAATTTATGCCCAGCGTTTCTTTGAGAAAAATGTTGAGAACCGGTAGAGAAATGAAGGAGTTATAGCCATTCGTTGTTCCACTAGCATTGGTCAGCATACCGACAAGTTTATTTTGTTCGTTGAAGACGGGGCCGCCGAGTGATTTTGAAGTTGCGATGGCGTCCGTCTTGATTAGCCAAGGGCTGGTTTTTCCACTGACGGTTTTTTGTTCGTAATTGGTCACACTACTTTTCTTCAAGCGAACGCTGGAAGAAACGTTCGTTGGAAAATCCAGAGAATACACGGTATCGCTCAAGCGAACCATTTCGCTCGATGTCGCTTTTTCGATGCTGGCACGGGTGAAGCTGAGACCCGCACGAAGTTTCTCTTCTTCAACGCTACGCCACAAACCTTGAGAATGGATACGTTGAATCTGAAGCAGGGCAAGATCGATGCTCGGATTGCTCTTGATGATCGTTGCTTCGAAATTACAGACGGGTGGTGTGCGTTCATCTTTGGCGATGCAGATCAGGGCTTTGGTGGTTTTGGCGGAGACAAGTTTACTAATGGCGCTGTACGAGGTGAGAATTCGTCCATCTTGGTCGATCACAACACCTGAACCCAGTGGAGTGGTTTTTCCATTCGCGAGCGCCATATCGATACGTACAGCAGCTCTGTATTCGGTAGCTGTAATGGCGGCGGACGCTGGTGCGCAGCCCATCACAACGCCGCATATAAGTAACGTGAAAACGCCAAACCCCTGAACGAAAGAAAAACGCATAGATTGGGCTCAGTATAAACGTGTTTGCACAGAAAAAGCCAGCAGCCTTGAAACAGAAGAGCACCCACCACCGAGGAAGGCGAGCGACCGTCGAGGGGACGGGTGCCTTCTGGTGGATGGGTGCTTGAGCTCCGAAGATCGGAGCGAGGGCGGGTGTCAGGCGTCGGGCTGGTCGGCGACCAGGGTGAAGTCGCGCGCGTAGGCGTCGACGCACCAGGCGCGCTTCAGTACGCGCCGGAGCTCCTTGAGCGCGACCTCGGGGTCGGTCAGCTTGCCCATACGCCTGTACTGTCGCGCGAGCTCACCGACGAGCTCGACCGGCGTCTGAGTGTGCTGCTTGTCGATCGGGCCGGCGGTGACGCGCACGTGGGTGATCACGTGGGTGAGCTTGTCGAGCTCTTCCGCGCTGATCGCCTCATCGGCGTCGAGATACGGCAGCTCGTGCTCGCGGTAGGCCGCGACCGTCATCACGGTCACGCTGACCGACTCGACCCTGAACGCGGCGTCACGCTTGCGGCAGGCCAGCATGCGTCCGAAGCGGTCGACCAGGTGGTAGTCGGCCTTGTTCCTGCTCTTGGATGCGACGCCGCTCGACACGAGGTCGTGGGTGCTGGCGGGGAGCGTCACGCTCCACTCGCTATCCTCGTCAGGCGGATGGCCCTCGTCGAGGTACTGGTCGACCACGCCCTTCGCGACCGCGTAGAGGTGTTCGGGGTGGAGGACCTTCGCCCCGACGACCGGCCCTTTGGCGCTGGTCATGGAAGCGAGCGTGCCGCAGATGCCGATGATGCGATGGATCTGGTTCATTGTTGCCCCGTAGAGGGAAACGATCGCTCCCTGCGACCGTGAATATCCCTATTCAAGCTACTTATTCGCTCAAATAGCCTCAATAGGGACATTCAATGAAGGAAAGAACGAAAAAATATGCCTTATTTTGGCGATTTTGTCAATCTTTAGTGTTTCTTTAAAACAGAAGAGCACCCATCAACAGCGAAGGCGAGTGAACCGTCGGAGTGACGGGGCCTTCTGGCGGTTGTGGGTGCTTGTAGGGGAGGAGCTCGCTCGTCAGTCCGCGACGACGGCGAGCCGTTCCCAGTAGTCCGCGACCTGGTCGGCCATGCGGAGCAGGCGGAACATCTTCTCGACGTCCCCGCCGTTCTTGTAGTGGCCGACCTGGCGGAGGAAATCGTTGACCGGCGGCGCCCAGGCGAGGAGACCGGGCTGCTCGATGAGCGGCCGGACCTCGAGGATGACGTGGGACTCGTGCCTTGAGCCCATCGTGGCCGTGACGCCGCCCGTGGCCAGGTGGTCGAGATAGGCGGCGGCGGTCTGGATGACCACTTCGACGCCCGCGCACGGCAGCTCGTACTCGCGGCGGAGGTCGCTCTCGCGCCGTCCGCTCCGCAGATCGGGCGCGAGGTAGGCGTCGCGGCTCGTCGTCACGAGGCCGACGCCGCTCGTGAGGAGCTCGCCAGCTGACGGCGGGAGCTGGATGATCCAGGTTCCGTCGCTGCTGGGCGACTCGTGCTCGATGACTAGCAGTGCCGCGCCGGCGATGCAGGCCATGAGGGCCTCGGCGTCCAGGACGCGCCAGCCGGTGACGCCCTTGGGGCCGTCGCGGCCGATGAGCGCAGTCGGGTGAAAGGCGATCTTCTTGGTAGCAGCCATGGCAGACCTCCGATGGTTGGGAACGACCGCGAAGTGCGAATCGTAGAAAATTCCCGCTTAGAGCACTTATACAACTGATCTAAACGGGAAGTTCCTACAGGAATAGAACTAGAAAAGATAGCATAAAAACTGCATTTTGTCAATCGTTTTATGTTTTTTGTAACAGAAGAGCACCCGACGACCACGAAGGCGAGTGTTCCGTCGAAAACGACGGATGCCTTCTGGTGGTTGTGGGTGCTTGCAGGGGAGAGCGCGCTCGTCAGTCGGCGACGACGGCGATCTTGGCCCAGAAGCGACGGGCGTCGCTGATCTGAGCGATGAGACCCGGGAACTCGCCCAGGGCGTAGCTGGACCCAACGGGCGACAGGGTGCGCAGCAGGTAATCGAGGCCGGGTGCCCAGCGCGGGATGTCCGGCTGATCGATCTCCACGCGCAGCTCGCTCAGCACGTGTGACTCGCGCAGGACGCCGGGCGGGATGTCGGTGTTCTCCAGCCGCTGGCGGTTGGCGTAGGTCTCGCTCGTCATGATGACCGCCTTCAGGCCGGCGACCGGTAGTTCGTGGCCGCTGCGGCGCAGGTAGTGCTGGACCTGGTTCTGGTCGTCACGCCGCGGCAGGTGGTAGGCCTTGTCGTCGACGACCTTGAGGCCTACGCCACTCGTGACGAGCTTGTTGGCCGTCGCGGGTAGGCTCACGATCCACTCGTCGCGAGCGGTCGGTCGCTGCTCGATGGTCGTACGTTGAGCGAGCGCCGCGATGTAGGTCTGGAGCGCGTCCATCTGCAGGACGCGGAAGCCGACGAGATCGCTCGTGCGATCGCGACCGGACAGGGCTGCCGGGTACAGTGTGAACCTTTTGGCCATCGATGAACCTCCGTGAGGGGAAGGATCGCGTAAGTGCGAGCCGTAGAAAGACCCCGCTCAATGCACTCAGAAAGAATGGGCTGAGCGGGAACTTTCTCTAGGACCAAGCGACCCAGGAAGATAGCCAAGAATAGGGGTTTTGTCAATTTTTCTGAGTCTGTTTACAACAGAAGAGCACCCGACGACCACGAAGGCGAGAGCCCGTCGAAAACGACGGGTGCCTTCTGGCTGTTGGGTGCTAGGGGACGCTCCGTTAGCTGGGAGCGTCGTGTTGCTCAGTCGGCGACGAGGCTGAAGTCGTCGCCGATGACCTTGAGCCGCCAGGCGGTCTCGAGGATCTGCTCGAGCTCGTCGCGGTCGGCCGGGCGCTTGTACTGTCGCGCGAGGTCGGTGACGAGGGCGCGCTCGTCGGGCAGGCGCGAGGTGGTGAGCGGCCCGGCCTTGATGTGGAAGTCCGAGATGACGTGCGTGACGCCCTCGAGATCGGCCTCGGTCGGCGCTTCGCCGGCCTTCAGGTCGCCCAGCACGTGCTTGCGGTAGTCGTCGAGCGACATGACGTCGGCCTCCACCTCCCGGGCCGGGCACGCGTCCTTGCGGGGCAGGCACGCGATGACGCGCCCGCGGAACAGGCGGTTGATGTACCGCTTCTCGTCGCGGCTGGCGAAGGCGATGCCGCTCGAGACGAGCGGCAGGACGTCGTGCTTCAGCGTGAACTGGACGACGGGCAGCTTCTTCTCGTCCTCCTCGTTGACGAGCACCACGCGCCCGAGGCGCTCCGTGACCTGCGCGATGGCGAGGTCGAAGAAGGTGTTGTCGACGACCCTCGACCCGACGCGATCCCTGGTGGTGCGACGGCGGACGGAGGGACAAACGATGACGTGTACGGACATGGCGGTGACCTCGTTGTGCGGGGAACGGCGGCGGAACTGCTGCCGTGAAAGACCCCAGTCAGATGGTGTCTGGCTAAAATCAGCTGACTGGGGGCTTCAACGGTCAAAAGAGCGGTGTATTTAAATATCATATTTTGGCTGTAGTGTCAATCTTTGCTTCCTTTTAAACGCAAGAGCACCCACCGACCGCAGACGGGAGCCATCGAGGAGGATGGGGTCTTGCGGGAGGTGGGTGCTGAGGAGACTTCGCTTCAGTCCGATGTATCCATGAGCGGAATCTTGGTGAGAACGCCGACTCGTGCCAAGCGACCGAGCCAGGTCACTTGCATCGGGACAAGTGTGCTGCAGGCAATCTGGGTCAGGAC
Source organism: uncultured Gammaproteobacteria bacterium (assembly GCA_964598725.1). Lineage (GTDB taxonomy): Bacteria > Patescibacteriota > Patescibacteriia > 2-12-FULL-60-25 > 2-12-FULL-60-25 > JAGOTP01. The sequence continues at coordinate 561,960 of CAZRCW010000001.1, forward strand.
GTGGGTGACGCCGACCAGCTCGTCCTCGCTCAGGACGTAGTCCGAGACGTGATGCGTTTTCTCGGTCAACCGGCGATAGGCGTCGACGGTAACGACTTGGAGCGCGATCTGGTTGACGGCCAGCGAGCGCGAGCGCTTGAGGTAACGCTTCTCTCCGTAGATGACCTCATCGGATGTGAGGCCGCGCGACACACCCACACCGCTTGAGACGTAGCGATGCGCTTCTTCGGGTGCGCGGATCATCCAGCCGTTCTCCTCAATTTGTTCAGGCGCCTCGCGGAGGCAGGCCTGCACATGAGCCAGAACGATCTCAAAGAAACGCTTATTGTTCAAAATCCTCGGTCCGACGACGTGCATATCGTCTCCCCGGAGGAGGATCTTCGCGCAGGGGACCACGTGAATGACCGACCGAACAGAAGCAGCAGGAGAGTTCATGACGACCTCTGGTGGAAGGGTGGAGGGAAGGTGCGGGTTGTGATGTGAGAAGGGACGACTCGTTGTAGCGAGTTTTATGCTCCATTGTCAATAAAAAATGGCGCTTCAAACCCTTGTTTCTTCCCGCAATTTGTGGTAGCGTCCTCCGGCTTCTCAAGCCCAGTATGCCTCAAGAAATGCACCTATCAGTTATCGTCCCAGTCTTCAATGAAGGCGGAGCGGTCCATAAGCTCCATCAGGAGATTTTGGAGATGTGTGAATGTCTAGGGAAGACATATGAGATCATCTTCATCAATGACGGCTCATCTGACGATACGTTAGACGTATTGAAAAGCTTGAGACCGATCACGATCATCAACCTGCGCAAGAATTTCGGCCAGACTGCCGCTATGGATGCGGGTATTAAAGCAGCTAAAGGGCGCTATCTCGCGACGTTGGACGGCGATGGTCAAAATGATCCGAAGGATATTCCTGCATTGATTACAAAATTGGAGAGTGAAGATTTGGATGTTGTTTCTGGCTGGCGTAAACATCGTCAGGATACAACATCGAAGCGCTATTCCTCATTGATGGCGGCATTTGTGCGTAAGTTCTTAGTGAACGATGGGATCCACGACAGCGGGTGCTCGTTAAAGGTCTACAAAAAAGAGTGTTTCGAAAAAGTGAACTTGTATGGGGAGATGCATCGCTTTATCCCAGCCGTTTTGAAGATCAAAGGCTTCCGGATTGGTGAAGAGGTTGTAAACCATCGTCCACGTACGACTGGTAAAACAAAATATAACTGGAAACGCGGCGTAAAGGGATTGCTTGATATGGTTGGTGTTTGGTTTTGGCAGAAATACGCGAACCGACCGTTGCATTTGTTCGGTGGAGTGGGTGTGTTATTAATGTTGTTGTCGTTTCTTTCCGGTTTAATGGCGCTGTATGCAAAGTTCTTCCGAGATCAGGACCTTTCAAATACTGCTTGGACAGTGCTATCGATGTTTGGATTCTTCATGGGGATGCTCTTGGTCGTGTTCGGCTTGCTCTCGGATATGCTTTCGAAGATTTATTTCGGTAGCACAAAAGATACCGCTTACGATGTAAGAGAAGTGATTGAGCTATAAGACTATGAAGCGGATTTTGGTATTAAATTACGAATTTCCGCCATTGGGTGGGGGTGGGGGAGTTGCGGCAAAGAAGCTTGCCGAAGGTTTAATTGAGCTAGGCTATGAAGTAGACTACGTCACTTCCGGGTATGCAGGTTTAAAAGAATATGAAGTAATTGATGGTATACATGTGTATCGCGTGAAGGTTATTGGTCGTAAAGAGCTTCCTACGGCGACGATGGCGTCTCTCATTTCGTTCCCGTTTCTCGCATATAAAAAAGCGAAAGAACTCTGCCGGAAGCACCAGTACGAATTTGTAAACACGCATTTCGCTGTTCCAACGGGTCCGCTCGGTGTTTGGATCTCAAAGAGGTTCGGTTTAAAGAACTTGCTCTCTTTGCATGGAGGGGACATTTACGATCCAACGAAGCAAAAGTCACCGCATCGCAAATGGTATTTCAAAGCGGTTGTGAATTGGGTTTTGAAAAACTCAACGATTTTAGTAGCACAATCTTCAAATACGAGAGAGAATATAACAGCCCACTATCAAACTGATAAACAGGTTGAGCTTATTCCGTTGGCATATAAGTCGTATGTATTTCAGCCGCGTACGCGTGAAGAGCTCGGGTTACGGGTCGATGCTTTCTATACCGTTAGCGTCGGACGATTAGTAACGCGTAAAGGATTTGATTTTTTGATTCGTAGTTTGGCGAGAGTCGAAAACTCAAATGTCTATTCGCTAATTATCGGTGATGGTCCAGAAAAGACGTGTCTTCAAGAGTTGGCAGCTTCGTTAGGTGTCGCGGACCGCGTGAAGTTTTTAGGAATGGTAACGGAAGAGCAAAAATTCCAGTTTTTAAATGTTGCTGATGTATACGTTCTCTCCTCGGTGCACGAAGGGTTTGCGATTGTTCTTCAGGAAGCAATGCAGGTCGGTTTACCGATTATTGCCACAAATCATGGAGGTCAGGTAGACCTCGTGACACCTGAAACTGGTACGCTTGTGACCTACGGTGACGAAACAGCGCTGGCTACGAATATCGAGTTGCTAGTCTCAGGTTCAGCATCTACTAAAGAGGATAAAACGGTGTTTCTGCGATCATTCTCTCCCGCGGCTGTCGCTGGTCAGTATATTGGACTAGCGCAAAAGCCTTGTCTTACGGTTGGAGTCGTTTTCCCAAAAGATTCAGAAGCATTCTTCAATAAGCATTCTACCGAAACATTTGGCGGAGCGAACGTTCAAATGTATCTATTCGCAAAAGAACTGGGGAATGTTCAAGGTGTACGGGCGCTGTCCTATGTACTCGATTACGATGTATTTGATTTTGACGAGCGTGAAAAATTCAATCTTGTAAAAACATTCAAACGTCGTGATAATTTGCTCGTAAAAACCTATAAGTTCACGCGAGAGCTCCGCCGTACCCGGCCGAATGCATTGATTCAACATGGATTGACTGTCTTCTCGTGCATTCTCACGATCGTCTGTAAGTTTCTCGGAATAAAGTTCGTGTTCATGTTCGCAAACGATGAAGAGGCGAACGGAAAGTATCAACATACGCACAAGGTCTGCATATTGTTCCCTTTCTTGTTACGTTTCTCACATGTGTTGATTGCGCAAAATACCTACCAGCAGAACGTCTTGTTGACGCGTTTTCAGAAAGCGAGCGTTGTGCTGAAAAACGGCTTCGAACTCTCCTCTGACGCGGAGAGTACGCGCGAATACATTTTGTGGGTGGCGCGACACGACCAGATCAAGCAACCTGATCTATTTTTGGCCCTCGCAAAGGAGTTCCCATGGTTTCAGTTTTTAATGGTCTGCCCAAAGATCCCACAAGACACGGTCGAGGACTATAAAACGTTTACTGATACAGCTGGGTCTATTCAAAACCTTACGTTCGTTGAGTATGTGCCATTCCATGAGATGCAGTCCTACTTTAAACGCGCTAAGCTTCTTGTGAATACCTCTGAATCAGAGGGTTATCCGCAAGTATTCATCCAGGCTGCGCTTCAAGGCGTTCCTATTATTAGCTTGAATGTAGATCCTGATGAATTCCTTACGCGACTCGCGTGTGGTGTTGTCTGCAATAATGATTTTGCTCTTTTGAAAGAGCAGTTACGTGCGTTGATGGCCGATAATGCACGTTACACAGAATATTCTAGGAATATTCGCCAATACGCACTTGATAAGCACGATATTAAGAAGAGCGTACGCACTCTGTTAGAATTACTCTAAATATATGCTGGAGAAACGCGTTCTTCATCTTATTAACTCTGCTAGCCTTGGTGGAGCCGAGTCGATTGTTCGTGGAATCCTTCAGGAAAGACCGGACAGCTGCTTTTGTTTGCAGCGAACGGCGATCCATCGCTTTGATAACCTCGGTGATCGTGTGCAGTTTGGTACGAACGGTACCTGGTATAAGTACAATCCATTAATTTTGTATAAATTATTTTGTTTCATCAAAAAGACAAAGCCTGAAATTCTCCATGTTCACCTCGGGATCTCGTTCATGTATGCGTGGGCGATTAAGAAGTTCGTTCCTAAGATTTCTCTTGTCTATCATGAGCACGGAGAAATTCAGATGAATGCAAATCTACGGTCATTTATTCGTTTTGCAAAATCATCGGTTTCTCTGTTCGTTGCTGTATCGCAATCGATTAAGCGACGTCTAAAAAACGATTGTGGTGTCGACGAAAGTGAGATCGAGGTTCTACCGAGCTACATTGATACGCAGAAGTTCAATCCTGAATGTGTAAAAGGGGATTTCATGGCTTTTCGTGAAACATATGGTATCGCTCAAAAGGCATTTCTTGTTGGTTTTGCAGGTAGACTAATTGAAATAAAGGGCTGGCGAGAGTTCTTGGAAGCGGCAAAACTCACTGCTAGTATTGAACCAAATGTAACGTTCGTCATTGCTGGCGACGGTATAGAGAAAGAAGCGATGTTAAAGCAGATTGTTGATACAGGACTTGCCAAACGCACTATCTACCTAGGCTATGTAACAAACATGCCTGAGTTTTATTCGCGATTAGATTGTTTGTGTGTTCCTTCTCACTTTGAAGCGAGCCCTGTTTCTGTTATTGAGGCGCTAGCTATGGGGGTTCCACTGATCGTATCGCGCATCGATGGCGTTACAGAGATTATTGAAGATGGAAAAAATGGGATTCTTTTTGAAAAAGGAGATGCTGAGGATTTGTCCGAAAAAGTTCTTCACTTGATACGCCAATCTGAAGTTCGACAAGCTCTTCGCGGGCAAGCAGCCGCTTCTGCGAGAACCTACTCGCTAAAAGCTTATATTCAAAAACTCTCTGAGATTTATTCTCGTGTGAGGTAAGTTCCTAGCTGTTTACGCACGTACACTTCGTATGTAAGCGCAAGTGAAGCATAGCCGATGACGGTAGCGATCGCCGCTCCTTGAATGCCGAACTTTGGAACGAGGATGAAATCAAGTCCAAGATTCACGACAATTTGAATCACGCTTGCTAACTGGATGAATTTGTAACGATTTAAGACATTCAAAAATGGAATATAGAATACGTAAATTGACTGAAGTACTAAGCCAATACATAAGATACGGAAGATATTGCCTGCTGCTTGGAAGTCTGCGCCATACACGAAACGCATTAAGATCGGCATGATAGCGAATGCTGCTACGACTCCCGCACATAATACGAGAAAAATCTTCGGACGTTTTTGCTGGAGATAATCTTTTAAAAATTCTGGTTTATCCGCCTGTTTGCTAAGCAGGGGAAGGAAATAGATGTTTACAAAGAAGATGATTGTAGCGATGCCACTAAATAACTTGTAGGCGAGATTATAGATACCAATTTGCTGAATATCAACGAATAGACGTAGGACGAGGTTATCTCCCCAGTTCACCAGATAGATAGCTGTTAAGCCAACGAGCTGCCACTTCGTGAAGTGAAACAAGCGTTTTAAGAGGCTTATGTCTAAGATTAGGGGGAATAGTTGGTGCTTCTTGATGGCAAACAGCGGAATAAGCAGGGTACATACGCCCGCGACAAGATAGCTTACAAGGACCGTAAAAACAGAAATAGAACTTGTAAAATAGAGAATGCCAATACTCAGCAAACCGATACTTCCAAAAAGCACTTCGACAAAGGCGGAGAGCTTTTTGTTATTGAATCCAAGTAAAACGTTTTGAGAGAAGGATTTTAGAGCATACCCGCCAAATGCGGCGAACATGCTCACCCAAATGTGACTAGAACCACTCTTTGTAAATGTTGTTACAACGTCCTGTGAAAGAAAAAGAACCAAGCCGGATACAAAGACTGCTGATGTGGTGACGATCAATAGAAGCGTAAAAGAACGATTGGCTTTTTGTGACTTTTCAAGTTCTTGATTCGTGAAAATAATACAGGGTGCCTGTGAAGAGTTGATGAGAATCGAGCAGAAAAGGAAAACGAAGCCCATACTCAACGAGTACGAACCGAATCCTTCTGGATTTAGTACCTTGGCGACAAGCAACGGAGAGAACGCTGTTAACACATTTCCAATGACGCTCACCAGCGAAAAGAGAAGGAAGTTTCTTGCTTGAGAAAAGATCCGCATGCTCTTAGCGATTACAGAAGTTGGATTCATATTATTGAGAGGCATTACCAAGAGTAGATATCAAAACCTCGATATCCGTTAGTAGACGTTTTGTACTCGACCTGAAGACTGCCCAATTGGAAGTTTGCCAACGGAAAACCAGCTGGATTCCAGTTACGATTTCGATCTTTATCAATAATGATCCAACCGTGTTCGTGTTGATTGGCGATGAGTCCAATGCGTGTTATTTCATCCATTGCGCATACAGCATCTTTACACTGGTTAGAGAAATACGGATCCGTGTAATAGTAAGTGTTTAGTTCTGTGTAGTCATAAGCTAGGTTACCTTCTTTGTCTGCAAACTCAAAACGCATTAATGGGTGTTCAGTGGCGTTTTCAATGAAATCGTACTCATTGAAGTAGAAGGCTAACGCTTCTCTTTCGCCCGTAGATGCGATGACAAAGTTGCCATCTTGAAAACCAAGAGACTCGAGGACTGAAAATAAGTCAGGGTAGTCATATCCGAGCATTTCAGTTTTAGGATCGTTGAAGGCGATTCGCTCGTTCACTAGTCCGTATATCACTGTTGTTGGTTTGAAAATAGTTATAAGGAACACGGCTATGGTTATCAGATACCATAAGCGTGTAGCTTTGGTCTGGAAAATGTTTTGTTGTTTGAACAGAGTAAAAATCGAACAGCTGAATATTAATGCGTATAAAGGGAAAGAATACGAGATATATCGGATAGCGTAGTATCTATCGGTGAAGTATAGAAAGGTAACTAATATGACCCAGAAAGATGCGACAGCTGAGATGTAGTGTCTGTTCTTTCTGAAATAAAGGATAGAAACGAGAAAAAGAAAGAAAATGAAAAATGTTGGATAGATCGTTCCCGAAAACCAGCTAAGCTGTTCTTTCCACGGGCTAAAGCTTGGATCAAAAATAGCATTAAAATAATTGATCGGTTCGAGTTTGAAAAAACTGCTTGGAATATTAAACGAGATAAGCCAACTAACCTTTGTGTAAAGGTAAATAATTGTTGCAATGAGAACTGTGACAGTCGATATGATAGGGATTCTGTACTGTTTAATTAATGTTCGTAGTTGTCCAGTTAGTCTATGCTTATTTCTGTATAGCGTTTGTATCAAAAAAACAGTACCGTAAATGATGATTATGAAGTAAAAAAGAATGATAAAGTTTGTATTGTCTTCAAGCTTGAAGTATAGCGCGGGCAAGGATATGATTGCTACAAGCTGTAAAATAGATGAGCGACTTTTAAAGTTTTTCTCTAGAGACTCAAGAACATGGTTAAACCAAGTTAGCATGATTAGTAGCACGCAGATAAAGAAGGAATACTCCCGAATTGTACGGGATGTTCCAACTGCGACGGGCAGTATGGCTAATAGTAAAGAGGAAAGGATTCCTACTGGCTTATTTACCTTTTTGCCCACAAAGTACATACCAACAATCGACGCAGTACCCATGAGTACACTGGGTAATCTAGCGAGATAGATGGAAGGGCTTCCGTGTAGTTTGAACAAGCTCCCAATGATAACGGTCAAAAACCGTGTTCTTGCGTAATTGAATTGATTCTCGAGAAAAAATCTTTTCGCCCCTAAAAGGTGATAAAACTCGTCAGTATACGGCGTGAGATAGTTCAGCTGATAAATGCGAAGGATGAAGCCTCCGACTGTGATCAAGACGACAAGTGCTATCGGTAAGTATTTTTTGAGATTCGAATTAGTTATCGCCAGAGATGACGGCTTGGTCACTTCTTCTTCGTTGAGCACTATTGAGAAAAATGTACTGAATAAGAAGACGATGAGATAAATGCTTAAGATGCCACTTAAAGTCAGGTCTCCGATGATGGGTATGTCACGTACGAATGATAGTGTTATTACTATCACCGTAGAGCTTGTCAGACTATTCAATAAAGCGTATCGCGCGACGCGTTGTAAAAGATCGATAGTTTTTTTCTGTAAGCTGGAACGTGCGATTGTAAAGCTAACGAGAGCGACGCAGGAAGCAATTGAAACGAAAACGGAGTAGGGAATTGTACGTTCGATATTGACGATGGAGAGAGCGTTCAAGACCAACACTAAGCCAAGAACTCCAAAGGAGCCTAGGCTGAAGTGCTTGCAAAAAATCTTTAGCTTCTCTCTCATATGCTAGTTTTGCTCTACTTCTGCCCGAAGTATTACCGGCACGGTGGTAGTTGCGCTAACTACAGGAATGCGAACACTGGAAGTTTCGCTCTTGAACGCTATTTCTTGAGTACTTGGAATGAGGTTTTCTAACTTAATGCGAGTTTGAAAGATAGAGCCCTTAAAGTGAGCGTTTTTGCCAAAGTTATGACTCGTCCATCCCCAACTAAGATTTTTATTTTGGTTATAGTCTCCCCAGATCTTTCCTGAACCTATATTTAGACGATGGACAAAAGATCCATCTACAAAGAGTTCGATGTATCCGTTTGTTTCTGAAGGAGAGTATATAGCGATAGCTGAGTGACGCTTCGTGAAGAAGTCGTTGTCAGTCTTGTATTTTATGGAGTAGATCTGTCCGTCTTTGTTATCCATACGTCCCACTTGGAGGACTACGCTGTCTGTGTTTTGTAGTAATTCCCAATTATAATGACCTACGATCTGTTGACCGTTGCCACTTGAATTTGAAGGAGCCCATTCCACATAAAGTGTGAAGGGTGTGTTTTCAAAATCGTTTGTCGAGCTTGCTACTTCAACAGTCGCAGTGCCATCAAAATAAGTACTCTCGTCAAAAGGAAACGTATTTTGATTTATCAGCCCATTAGGTGCGCCTTTTGTAAAATCCCAAGTGTAATCCCACTTAAAGTTTGTCGGATCAAAGTTTGTCTGTGGTGCTACAAGGGATACTCCATCGCCTTCGACTGCGACCTTGATGCTTGCGTCTTTAGTAGTGCCTTTTGGCTTAAGGATTGCTGTTGCTATACCGTTGAGTTCGCGGAATGGTGTGCCATCATCTTTTTTCTTTCGATCAGATAGTGTGACAGAGGGCTCTAGGTAAAACTCGGAGATTCTCGTATCTCCATCTGAACCAACTCTTATCGTGAACGTTTCGTGATATCCAAATGGAAGAATATTCATGTAAAGGACGTACAGCAGGAACAGCAGAGGAAGGCCGTATCCAGCCAGCTTCAACCAAAGGAGAGGGGGACTTTATCTTTTGATTAGAAGCTTCTTTCATTCTGTCTAAAATTGGTACACCCATACGTGTGAGTAGCTGTGCTGTTCGTGGTGGTAAACCTGAACGGCGTGAGATTGGATAAAGCGGATGGTTTCGAGCGGGAGACGTCCATCGACAGCCATGGAATCCAGAATGAAATAGCCGTGCGTGCCGTCCATCACTTGTGTTAGTTCAGCGAGCGAGCGAATTGTCTCGGCGTTGACGTAGTGTTCACGCGGTCCGTTGGAGGCTGGATCGAGACGATCGCGTCCGAGGTAGTCGTAGGTCAACCAGTAACCAGGCTGCTGAAGGAAGATCTTGTTGAACTGTGGCTGGGTCGCGATCACGCGATCGGTTGGCTTGAGATGGTCCTTCACGTACGCGTAGGCACCGTTGAAGTTCGGTTGCGGTGTGTAGGCATAGTAGGCGCGCGTCATGGTTGCAGGATCGTCCGCTTCCAGGCTGTAGAAGTCTTTCGGAGAAGCGACGCCCTGACCAGTGAGAAAGAAGAGCGAGCAGCAGACAAGAACGAATCCGGGACGTACGCGGTGATTCCAGAGCTTATCGCGGATACTGATGATACTCACCGCAGCCAGCATCAGGAAGGCGGGCGTCGTATGAAAGAGATAGCGGTAGTGAATGATGTCCGTGAAGACGCTGATCAATACGAGATAGGCGACGAACGGTGCTAGTAATACGGCGTACAGTTTACGTTTGTCTTTCGAGCTCACGATGAATCCAATCAGGCTAATCACGATAAGTGGCCAGTACGTGCGCCAATAGAAGCTCAAGTAATAGAGGATGTGATTGCTGACCGTGATCTGCTTAAGGGTCTGCGCGAGGAACTTAAGCTGGAAGACATATTCCGCGATGGCTAAGAAGGCGACCGTGATCCCGCTGACAATCAAGATGTATTTCAAGCGCAGACGCTTTTCGACCAAGTACCAGATCAAAAATAGCACCGGCAAGATGTAGGCGATACCCTGCGCGGCGATCGCAAGGAGCGTAGCGAGGACCGTGAGTCCAAGAAAGATCGCCTGACGTTTACGGGTTGTACTTTTCAAGAATGCATGAAAGGCGAGAACGGCCAGCCAGAAGAAGCATTCCAACAAGGTGTACCAACGTGCCTGCCGCGACCAAGCGATCTGCCAATATGAGAAGGAGGTGAAGCCAGCGGCGAGTAAGGCGGCGGATGTCTGTTGAAAGAAGCGCTTTGTCACCCAGTAAGCGACGAGAATGAACACTACGCCACCCAGTGCCGACAGGAAACGATAGGCGAGGGGTTGGTCACCTAAGACTGAGACAATAGCGCTCGTTGGGTAGCAATAGATAGGGCAGAAGTAGCTATCACCCGAATCCAAAATAGCTGCACCTCTCCGCGTTCCATTCTCCATTCCAGAGATTACCGCATTCACCGTATACCCTTCGTCCATCCAATAAGACTGGCTGTTTAGGTCTGTGAAACGCAAAAAAGCGCCAAAGATCAGAATTGGCAAAAGAATCAGGGTTGGAACCCAGTTTCTAAGCTCAAATTTCATCTACGGGAACATACACGAAAATGGCTAAAATTTCAAGAAATAAGAGCTAAAGTAAAGATTCTCTTTATTATTCAATTTGGCAAGTGACTTTTCCTATTAACCCAGCCTAAAACATACACATGCATAGGGTTGACTATCTGCCTACCGAGCAACTAAAGTAGCGCCTGTTATTACTCATCACTATGAATTCTCAGAACATGTTTAAAGCAAAAGCTGTAGTCGCCTTCATGGCACTCATCGCTGGAGCGGCATTGATTGCCCCTTCTGCGTCTGCTCAGGTCGGTTACGGAGGTAAGGGCAGCATTGGTGGTGGAGGTGGGGGTGGTAGCATTGGTTGCTATCAGTCCATCCAGGCTCCAGCCGGTGGTTTTACCGTTAGCATTTCCAACCAGAACGGTTCGACGGCTACCCGTCTCGTTCAGTTGACGATCAAGCCAGGCAATGCTTCCCGCATGTCTGTCTCGAACGATGCCTCGTTCAGCAATGCTTCTATTGAACCAGCGAACGGTGCAAAGGATTGGACATTGTCCGAAGGCGAAGGTTCTAAGACGGTCTACGTTCGCTTCTACGACGAGTGTGGTACGGCCACAACGCCTGTTAGTGCAACGGTGAATTTCTCGGCAGCTCTTCCAACGACCACCACAACCACGACCGATAACGGTCAGGTTCTCGGTGAACGTATCAGCAAGGTCGACGACTTGATCGCGACTCTCCGCTACGGCCGCCGCGCTAGTGCAGTCTTAGAGCTTCAGAACGAATTGGTCCGTTTGGGCTACATGCCACGCGGTTGGAAGTCGACGACGTACTACGGTCCAGTCACGCTTGGCGCCGTTAATCGCTACGTCGATAAGATGGATGCAGACTTAGACGAAATGGTCGGACGTTTGACCTACGGTCAGACCCACCCAGATGTCCGTCGCTTGAGCCGTCAGTTGCAGGCGAAAGGCTTCTTGGCCAAGAACGTCCGCATCTCGAGCTACTACGGCGTCGCTGTCCGTGCAGCCGTCGCGAAGTACAACGCTTCCCGCTAAACGAAACACAAGCAAAACACCTCTCAGAGATGGGAGGTGTTTTGTATTTTATTCTTGAACAGGGGCTTTAAACGTGCTAGGAAATACCCACGAACCTTCACAAGGAGACAGAATCAGTGCAAACCCTCATTCCTCTACGTGCTTTGCTGCATGCCATCTGGAACATGCTCTACCTCGCCGAACTCATTCGGCAGATCGTTGATCGCTGGCCGAAAACAATCCCGGCCATCAATCCGGATCTGATCATTGAGCATTCGCCGGTGCAGACCAACATGCTGGGCCAGTCCCTGCTCGGCGCCTACAAGGGCGAACAGCCGGTCGCCTTCGCGCAGTTCCGAGCGCGCTACATCCTGCCGCTCTACGAGATCGTGAACTCGGGTGTCTTCGCGGACTACCTGTCCGCGCTCTGGGCTTGGACGCGGAACGGACGGCGGGTCTACCGGGTGGACGCGGACCTCGCGCGCATCCTGTCGACGACCAAGCCGCCCAACATCACCTGGAGAGAACTGGTCTTTCCGCTGGATGCGTTCGTGGTTCGGTTGGCCGAGCCGTGGCTGCATCCGTACGGGAATGGAGCAGTCTCCCACCTGATCGCCGCCCGCTTCGAAGGGGAGCTGGCCAACTGCTTCTCTCATGGCGAGGTGACCGTCACTTCGCTCGTCATCATCATGGCGGTGCCGGACAAGTACGACGATGAGGTGGTTCATCTCATTCCGGAGGCTTTGCGTCAGCTCCTCGCTCGCCGAGCATCGACGGGTGATAAGACGAAACTCCCCATCGAGCTTCTCAAGGAACTCGGTCGCTACATCGACACGGTGTACGGTGAGATCAACGAGATCGACGCCCGACCGGGCGCTCTCAGCGGCTTCTTCCTCATGAACGATGCGTTGGATCGGTCGATCCGCTCGCCCTTCTCCGCCATCGTCGAGATGGAAGCGCTTCAAGGCGCGGATCTGACGACCCTGGACGCGCGTGCCGCCTTCGACGACCTGATCGGCGTGTTCGTCGCTAATCTGGTGACTTATCTCGGGATGGCACGTCCGGATCGGCCGCAGACGGTTTCGCAACCGACGCCACCTCGTACGGGTCAACCGCTGCGCGGCGAGATCACGTCGGATGTACAGCTCCTGGATGTCGTTCACTCCTTTACGCTGACGCCAGAAGAGCGTCGCGTGATGGACATGATCATCCGTGGGGAAGGGCATCTGGTCGGGAGAGAGCTCATGGCGCACTTTCGGTCGCGCCACTTTCGCCGGCCGCCCGGGTTCGGTCTGGATCCACTCGCGCCGCGCACTGTTCTGGTGAATGCGACGTTTGTGCGGCCGGATCGACTCGTCGAAGGAACGTTACCCGGCGGATCTACCGTTCGGGTGAAGCACTGAATCAAGGCTAGGGGTACGGAACACCGCTCTCGCGGATCCTTGTTCCGGATCTACCCCCTTGTCGCTGAAATTCTCTCAAACGAGGGGATTTGAGCCATAAGTGGATGATGCAGAGGTGCGAATGTGCTAATCTATGCCCGTTAGGTCCTTTCTTTCGTTCATGCAGAAGCACATTCGTCGGGCCCATCGCGCGTTCAAGAAGTACTTCATTCCTCACAAGGGAAATAAGTATCACCCACACGCGCTCCACACGCATCATACGGTCTTGTATGCGGTCTTGTTTACGATCTTGAAGGCTGTTTTGATTATCGTCGCGCTGTTCATCCCAGCAGAGGCGTTTGTCACACCGGATGTGTTGGCTGACCAAGGCGCAAAGATTATCGCTCGTACGAACCAGGTCCGCATTGAGCAGGGGTTGCCTGAGCTCAAGGTTAGTTCGCTCTTGGTGCATTCTGCCGAAGCCAAGGCGATCGACATGGAGCAGCAGGGCTATTTCAGTCACGTGAGTCCCGATGGGCATCGCTTGAGCTTCTTCTTAGCGAAAGCCGGCTATCCGTATATCGAAGCGGGGGAGAACCTCGCGATGGGCTTCTCGGATGCGGATGGCGCCATGAACGGTTGGATGAAGAGTCCAACCCACTACGCCAATTTGGTTGATCCGGCCTTCCGTGAGATCGGCGTTGGGATTGAGGGCGGGGTCTATCAAGGCAAGCCAACGGTCTTCGTCGCGCAGCATTTTGGAACTCGCCGCGAGACGCTCGAAGCGGCTCCGACCGAAAAGATCGAATCCGCACCTGCACCGGTTGAACCGAAAAACCAGCATCCAGCCCCGGTTGATCCCGGCGCCGCCGTACAGATCGCATCGACACAGCCAGCGAAAAAACCAACGACCGTTGCTACGACTCAGCTGAAGCCCGTGACAACGTCTTCCAAACCCGTCGTCACGAAACCGGTCGTACCGGTCCAAGTTGCGACCCAGCCGGTCACTGTTCCAACGCCCGTCGTAACTGCTCCCGTTGAACCGGTTGTTACGACTCCCGTTCCGACGACGGTCGTAGTCGCCCAGCCAGTCGAGACAGCTCCCGCCATTCCTACACCCGAACCGACCGTGATCGAGGATGTATTAACCACGCCCTACAAGTTCGACACCGGTCGTTCGTACGTTGCCTGGAAGGATAGCGATGATCGCACCACGCTTGAATCGCAGGCTGTAATCGAGGGCGATGTCGCTTCAGCCAGTGTTGAGGTAAATGGCTATTCGTTTGTCTTGCAGTCCAAGCCGGATAGTGTGTTCGTCGGTTCAATGACGATTCCAGAGACCTCGGACAGTCTCTTCAAAGTGGTCTTATCACCGACGCTGAAAGTCACGATGAAAGACGGTCAGAGCTTCGTCGAGGCGATCGAATGGCAGAACCCAAAAATCGTCAGCGAAACCCCTTGGGAAAAGTACCTTCAAACGAAGTCCTGGCTCTCAAAATCGATTCCGGTGTTTGAAATCGTGCATTGGTTCTACATCGCCGCCTTGGTTATTTTGTCGGGTGCGCTCCTTATCAGTATCTCGATTGAAGTGCGTAAGCAGCATCCGCATGTGATCGTTCAAACGTTGGCCTTGCTCGGCATGCTCGTCATCTACATCAAGTTTTAAAACGCGTAACGCCCACCAGGAACGAGGGTGGTGATCGCTTCAAACGTTGTAATCTTAATACAGGCTCGTTAGCCGATCGATGTAGGTTTCCAAATGCTCCGAATAGAACTCCATGCGTCGGAGCTCAGCTTCTTGGAGCCCGTCGGTACGTGTGCTGTTCGCAAAGTAATGTTCCGATTCTGGCCAGAGTGCGTGAACAGCTTTCAGGTAATAACTCATGATCCCACGGGCAAGTTCGTCTTTTGGAAGGGGATAGAGCGCGTTATAAGCTTGTAAAAAGAGCTGAGCAAATTCATACCCATCTTCATTGAAGTGCGGCGCGAAGCACATAAAATCAACCGCACGCGCCACCTCAAACGCGCGTGGGCCGATACAAGCCTTCTCAAGATCGAAGACATGGCTCACCTCATCTTCGTCATTGTAGAAAATGTTGTGGCCGTGGAAGTCGCCGTGCAGGAGATGATCGTCGACGAGTCCTAGTTGATCTGGTCCGATCGGATTGAGTTTGGCTAAGCCTTGGCGTAGGCGGACGCATTTGAGTGCTAGTCGATCGTAATCGGTCTGCGTATCTTGAGCACGGATCTGTTCTTCGATCTTAGCCGCCTTCTCAAGGAGCGTTTCGCGATCCCAGTGTTTTAGTTTTGGAACAGCGATGTCTGCGTAATCACTTCGGCCGGCGAGGTGGATTCTGGCCAACATGCTGCCCGTCGAACTCCACGCTTTTGGCGTCCGGTCCGAACGCCGAATCGATCGTCCTTCAACGAATGGGAACAGTGCGTAGAGCGTCCCTTCGTATTCAAAGATCGTCGTTTTCTCTTCGTTCACGTACGGCAAAATAATCGGGATCCCACGCGTCGCAAAGAAGATCTTGGCGGTATGGACGGCTTCGATTTTGCTGCGATCCGTTTTGCGATAGCCCTTCAGGAAGAGCTTCCGATTCGGGGTCTCAAGCGCGAAGTTTCGTCCCAGGTAGCCTTCCGTAATCGGCTCAAAGGCTGTCACCGTTTGGGCAACGGGATAAAGCGAGGCAAGTAACTCGAGCAGACCTTCGGGGAGCGTTGTGTGACTCATGCGGATTACGAGGCGTAGCCTTCTGGGAGGGAGACCGGCTCGAGTTTGTCTGTAGCAGGTGCATTGAACAAATCCGCCTTCATCTCCTCTTCGTTAAAGTGGTATTCCTGATTGAGGAAGTCCATGATCTTCTCCGCATCACGCATTGCGTTATATAAGCAGACGCTCGCTCCAGGGGAGGGGGTCATGTTGAAGATGGCGTTTTCACCAATAATCTTGCCTTCTCCGAGTTGGAGCTCGCGTGATTTGGTGTCAACACGTTGCAGACGCATACCCCCATACCCTTCGGCAGCTTTCAGATCGCTGGCTTTGATAGTTGGAATAATCTTTTTCACATTGCTCACGAATAGCTTTGTGCCAATCCACGGCAGTTCGTACAGCATGTTCTTCAATAGATATTTAAAGCGCACAGGATCCAGCAAAATTTTGTAGAAGCTGATCCAGGTTTGAAGATTGCCTAAGCCTGAAGATCGGAAGTAGTCGCCAGACGTCCGGAAGTTCCGGCTCTCAAGTACCGGATGGAAACGGGCGGTTGGGCCCCAGCGGGTGGCATCGGCAACTCGTACGTCTGGATCTCCATGAACGGCGGCAAACGGCAAACGCTGATCTTGAACGGTATAGACTTTGCCGTTTAAGAGCTGTTTAGAAAAATACCAGGTTCCGGCAATGGGAATCAATGAGAAGTGTTTTCCATAACCGAGCTGTTTTGCCAATAACAAGCTGTATGAATCCGCGTTGACGACCAGGACCTTGGTTCGTACCGTCGTGCCATCCTTGCTCTTCAGCGTGTAGGTCTTCTCTTCTGGGTTGAAGGTAATGGTCTCTACATGGGTATTGAAACGAACCGAAACGTCTGGCTTATCTCGTTTGGCGTAATCGATAAACGATTGCGCCAAACGTTCGAAATCAACTCCGTAGCCCTGCTGGGTACAGAGTGCGATTAAAGGCTCATTCTCTGGACGGCCTTCAACAACTTTTGGTTCGACCTTGGCAATCTCTTCACGCGACAGCTTGTGGAAGTCCGGGAATAGCTCCTTTAAGTCTTCATGCCGTTGCTCAAGCCAAGCAACTTCTTTTGATCCCACGCCGATGACCATTTTTTGAACGGGGAATAGCAGTTGCTTGCGTTCTGCTTCAGGCAAACGTTCAGCGTAGCGAGCAACCATGAAGGCAGCTGGTTTCACCTGACGGGCTTTCTCGAGCGTATAGTTGGTCTCGATATCGCCGACATGCAGCGTTTGGCTATTGTTGCTCGCTTTGGAGTTTACTTGGCCAGGACGATCGTATTTTTCAAGCAAAGCAATTTTTGCAACGTTCGTGTAATGGGCAAGCGTATACAGGAGCGATGTACCGCTTACACCACCGCCAATAATCACGACATCGAACAGGGAAGCATCGGTTTGGGCCATAAGGTTGATCGCACTGTATACTCAATCTTACTCTCTGTACAAATACGGCCGTTCGGTTAGTTTCTGGTTAGTTTCTGGCTGAAATAAGGGCTTTTTTCTTACGCAATAACCAATAGAGGCCGCGATAGCGACCGATGACGATCCGTTTCCAGCGTCGAAGCTTGAAACGTGACTGCTGAGCGAGTTGTTTCGAATGCTTTTTTCCGGCTAACAGCTTCGCTTGGGCGCGACAGCGGAGCGAACAAAACGCTTGATCGGGTGTCGCGGCGCAAGTCTCACACATGACGAGATGCAGGTGGCATTCGTAGTTAGCGCAGTTCACGTAGCGTTCGGTAGTTTGTTTGCAGTGGTGACAGCTGGCGACGATCGTCCGCTCACCACCGAAATCCATCATGACGCGTTCATCGAAGGTATAGAGCGTTCCCAAGAAATCCTGCCCCGGGTACTTCTCCATGTAGGCGTGGATGCCGTTTTCGAGTTGGTAGACGTTCTTGAAGCCATGGCTTAGCAGATAGGCGGACATTTTTTCACAGCGAATGCCACCGGTGCAGACGGTCACAATCTTTTTATCTTTGTATGGTTCGAGTTTTACGACCGCTTGTTTTAGGTCGCGTGAGGCACGCATCCCAGGGTCGATTGAGCCGGCGAAGTGTCCCGAAGCGAATTCATAGGAATTACGCATGTCGACGACCACGAAGTCGTCCTGCTTTTGATACATCTCACGTAACGTTTCTGGGGCGAGATGCGGAGCAGTCCGAATGCGCGGATCCGCTTCGGCTTGTGAAAACTGTGTGCCGACCAATTCTTTTCTGACACGAACTGCAAGCTTTGGAAACGTTGTCCCTGTGCCGACGCTGGTCTTAATGTTGATGTCCGCGAAGCGTGGATCGGCTCGGAACTGATCGATCAGGGTTTGGGTATTCTCGGTCGTCCCTTCAAGTGTCGCATTGATGCCTTCTTCGGCAATCAAAACCCGTCCTTTTAGTTCAAGGGAATGGGCACGTGTTTCGAGATCCTCAGCAAAGCTGCGTGGATCTTCAATCGTGACGTATTTATAAAAGAGAAGTACCTGAAACGGCATGGGGGATAGATACCGTTTTTTAGCCGTTTCTGCAAGCTGTTTAGACGGTTTCGGCCAACATCTTGAGGGTCTGCAGCGCGCCTTGCCAACCTTTTTCGGCATCGGCGAGTTCGGCATGGGTGAGCGCTTGTTCGAACTCTTCACGAGCCGTCAAAATGGTTTTTGCGCCCATCTGACGAAGGGTATAGGTCAACGTTGAATGAACGGCCGATGGTTCGCCAGCTTTTGGTTCGAGCGTCGTGAATAAGGTGTGTTTCAGTAGCTTACCTGGTTCGATCGCGAGAATCTCGCCGCGCGTGTTCAACACACCATCTTCTAACGTCCGCCAACCGATAGACGACCCAACCTTCCAATCGGTTACATAGTCGCCACCTAATTTCATCGTAAGTGCTGGATCGGTGAATACGCGCCAAACCACAGGAGCAGAGGCGATAATCGTAATCTGAAGTTCAATCGTAGACTGGGGCATGGAAGGGGTCCAAAAGAGTGATATTCCCAGCTTACAGGTCGCGCACGGACTATGCTATTCTTTGAGAACTATGCCGACAGCTCCTTCTCCAATCAGTCTGTATCTTACAAAACTTCCATCAGCTCAACGCACTGCGCTCAGCACACTCCGGAAAACGATTTTGACCATTGCCAAAGGCGCTGAAGAAACGATTAGTTACGGCATCCCGACCTTCAAGCTCTACGGTCATTTAGTTGGGTTCGCCGCTTTCAAACAACATCTCAGCTTCTTCGTGATGAGCGCACGTTTTTTGAAGACCTTAAAGAAGGAGGAATTGAAGGGCATTGACTGGAATGTTTCCACGATCAAATTCAGTCCTGAGAAGCCGTTGCCAGTTTCGTTGGTCAAGAAGATTGTGCAGCTTCGCTTACAAGAAAATAAAACGTTATTTGAAACCAAGTACGGTCTTCCGATTACCGACTTAAAGCTCTCACAGCCAGCCATCCGGGCGTTATTGAATGCAAAGATCAAGACGACCAAGTACTTGAAGGGGAAGAAGTGGGAAAGTTTGAAAGAGCTGCATGGGATCGGGCCGAGTACGCTGCCGGTGATCAAGAAGTATCTGTAAGGTTTCGATGGTCCAAAAGAATCCCAGGCATCAGAGCCTGGGATTCTTGGTTTTGTATTTTAGGTTAGCGAAGTGATTCCGTATGACGCTTGAACGAGTCTAAGATCGACTGCCACCCAGCACGCTGCATGTCAGGAGAATTCTCGTCTTCGGCATCGAAGGTTTGGGTGACCTTTACTCCGCCGTCTACCTCTTCGAAGGTCGTTTCAGCGGAACGGTCTCCGAAAGCGGTCACCAGTTTCTGGTAAGGAACCACTTCTGTGTAGGTTCCAGCGAAGTCGAAACCCGCACTGCCGTCACGGGCTTCCATGCGCGAGGAGAAGGCACCACCGACACGAACGTCGTTCGTTGCCAAAGGGCAACACCAATCCGGTGAGGCGGCGTTCCACTTTGTAATGTGTTCTGGCTCGGTCCAGGATTTCCAGACGGTTTCGATGGGGGCTTGCACGAGGGTTTCGACGGTGATTTTCATACGAATGACAGAATGATAAATATATTATTTTGCTCAACTCATTGAGTATTCATTGAGTACCCAATTTATCTAAACATCTCACCTTTTTCTGGTTTGTTCGAGCATCTAAAACGGCGAACTCCCACGGGCGGAGTTGCCTATGGGAGCGGGGAGATCGTCAGTTGAGATCAGGATCGAGATCATCGGTGTAGACCGAGTTGATCCGGAGACTGCTGCGGCAGAGTTGGAGGTTGAAGCGGGCGTTGCTCACCCGAGTCTCGAGCAGCGTCTTGTCTAACTGGCAGGAACGAGCAGCGCTTCGCGCATCGCTCTCCTGCTTCTCGAGTCGCTCGATGCGCTCGTTCCGGTCGCGCAGCTCTTCGTCGCGTTGAGTGACGTCACTGTGGAGATTGCGGTTCTCACACCGCAGGTCGTTGTTCTTATCCATCCCGTAGACGCACAAGATGGAGAGTCCGAAGATCAAAGAGACGCTTGCCCAACGAGATCCAGCCTTGCTCATGGTCGCTCACTTCGGCAGAGGAGAAGGGGAAAAGCGGGACTGCTCTCCGTTCCCTCGTTTCGATAGGATGATGAGAATCCGTTGAATTGTCAATATAATATTGACAGCTGATTTGAATACTGGAAGGATAGGTCCGCGTTCTTGTAAGTAGACTAGGTTCCGGCCTTTTCAACCTCCAGCAGGAGACACGTCGATGCCCAGAGTCAGAAGAGGAGTCCCCGTTCTCGATATGCGAACCGCCGACGGCGGTCGCGATCCCCAGTTCGTGGCCGACATCGGGTCGGCTCTCGAGCAGTACGGCTTCGTCGTCATCGAGCATCACGGGCTCTCGCCCAAGCTGCTCCACCGGACATACGAAGCCATGCGCGAGCTCTTCGCCCAGCCGGTGAAGACGCTCAAGCGCTACGAGACGCCCGGCAACGGGCGGCAGACCGGCTACACCCCGCCGCGCCAGGAGAAGGCCAAGGGCCGCCGTCGTGGCGACCTCAAACACTTCTGGCATGTGCGCCGGCATTTGCCCAAGGGGCATCCCGCCCGCCGTCGCAAGGCCTTCGTGCCGAACATCTGGCCGAGCGAGGTCCCGGGCTTCAAGTCCGCCAGCCTCAAGCTCTTCCACGAGCTCGACGAGCTGGCTGTCGTGCTGCTCGTGGCCATCAACGCCTATCTCGGCCTGCCCGAGGGCACGTTGCCCGACATGATCAAGGACGGCGAGAGCCTCCTCCGGCTGCTCCACTACATGAAGGTGAGCGCCGCGCTCGCGAGGAAGGGGCACGTCCGCGCGGCTGCCCACGAGGACATCAACCTGATCACCTTGCTCCCGGCTGCGACCGCCAGCGGCCTGCAGCTCCTGGTCGGCCAGGGCAAGCGCAAGCGCTGGAAGGCCGTCAACGAGACGCCTGGATCGATCGTCGTCAACGTTGGCGACATGCTCCAGGAGTTCACCAGTGGCCGCCTCGTTTCGACGCGCCACCGCGTCGTGAACCCGCCCAACGGGAGCCGTGAGGACCGCTACTCGATTCCGTACTTCGTTCACCCCCGTGGCGAGGTGGTGCTGAACAAGGCGGGGTTGACCGCTGGCGAGTTCCTGCGGCAGCGCCTCATCGAGATCGGGCTGCTCAAGCCCGACGCTCCCGTCGCCGCCTGAAGCACGTCGAGCGCTCATCCGCTCCGCGCTCCTCCCACGCCTCCCTGTGAGGCACGTGCGGTCAGGACACGCTTTTCCTGACGCTAAAAAAGCAGCTCTCATTCGAGGGCTGCT
The DNA here is from genome assembly GCA_964598725.1 of uncultured Gammaproteobacteria bacterium. Lineage (GTDB taxonomy): Bacteria > Patescibacteriota > Patescibacteriia > 2-12-FULL-60-25 > 2-12-FULL-60-25 > JAGOTP01. The sequence goes on from CAZRCW010000001.1 coordinate 583,692, forward strand.
TTTTTGACAGGTGGATTATAATTTAGTACATACGAAGCGGTCAGTAGCGATCAGTTCAGATCGTGACCAGAGGGAGTTCGATGATGTCGAGAGAAGATGCAATCACAGGTACGAGCCCGGCGCTAGTTGCCGGCAGGCAGTACCACCTACAGACGGGTCCTCAGGATCTCGCCCCGCTCTGCTTGCTCGTCGGGTCGCCGGAGCGGGCGACTCACATCGCGGACAGGTTCTTCGCTGAGGCGACGCTCGTCGGCGATCACCGGGGTCTCCGTTCGTACACCGGCTCGCACAACGGCACGGCGATGTCGGTCGTCACAACCGGCATGGGTGGTCCATCGGCTGGTATGGTGGTCGCTGAAGCGTCGAAGTCCGGCGCTCAGATCTTCATCCGTGTCGGTACCTGCGGCACGCTGCGCGAGGAGGCGAAGGTCGGGCACTCGGTTATCTGCACCGGTGCCGCCCGCTTCGACGGCGCGAGCGACAACTGGGCGCCGCCCGAGTATCCGGCGGTTCCCGACTGGCGGGTGGTCGCGGCTTGCGTGTCCGCGGCCGAAGAGCTCAAGGTTCGTCACCACACCGGTATCGGAGTGACGACCTCTTGTTTCCGTGAGGGGCAGGCGCGCGTCGAGAAGGGCGGCTATCTCCCGCCGTTGCTCCGGGATCGGCATGAGTGGCTCGTGCGGATTGGGGCGCTCTTCTACGCCATGGAGGAAGCGGCGCTCTTCACCTGGTGCCTCACTCACGGCCAGATTCCGATCGGCGGAGTCAACACGGTCTTCGCCAACCGCGTCGACGACATGTTCTCTCCGGCGGATGAGAGCAAGAGCATCGGTATCGCGCTGCTGGCCCTGAAGAAGCTCGAGCCGCTCGTTCTCCCGCGTCCGTGATGGCAACAACCTCAAACAAAAACACACCTGGCTACTCCAGGAGAAAGGACAACGCCTCCCACGCAAACCCTTCGCGTCGGAGGCGTTTGCAATTTCTATAGACAAGTCAGGTTATTCGGCTGATACTACATTCATACAAAATATGTCCAAAGGCACTCCCGTCCCACCACTTCCCGCTAACGCCCCACAACCAGGCGAAGCATACCGCCACTACAAAGGTGATTCGTATCGGATCGTTCTCCTCGCCGAACATTCCAATGACGATGAATGGATGGTGGTCTATGAACCAATGTACGAGAATCCGGATGCGCCCTACTTCACGCGACCTTTACGCGAATGGAGGGAAGTAGTTGAGTGGGAGGGGAAGACGGTTGAACGGTTCACGCAGATCTGAGTTTTTCCTGATGAGTCGCCGTGCTATCATGCCCTTGTCTTTATTCTTTCTTCCACTATGACGAAATATCTTCTTTCCTTTCTTGTGTTGACGAGTTTGGTGCCAAGCGTAGCGTTCGCGGATGTTGTACCGAACAACCAGCATGAGATAAATAACTGCCTCACGATCGAGAATCAAGCGGATTATCAGAACTACAATTTTTGGTTGAGTGGTACGGGCCGCGGCTACGGTTACATCAAGCAATTGATGGCCGGACAAAACTGTGCCTTAGGCAGCATCGACGCAGAGGTTATTGCCATCAAGAAGACCGATCAGGCCAAGGTGCGCAATCAGTCAACCGACGAGAACGCAGAGACCTATATTTGGTCGACTGATCCTACGAATCGCGCGCTCGTGATTGATTCAAATCTGCGTTTCGCGTTCGAGACGTATACGCCGAACACGAATCCGATTGTTGAAAACCAAGTAGTGGCTCACATTGATTCGCTTACTGCGTCAGGAATGACCGGTCGTACGGTACGCGTAACGACCAAAGACGATTCGGGGCGCGTGATCGGTTCTACGGTAACCCCTCCCGCTGCGACGGAGACATCGGCCACACCGACCGTTCCAAATCCAACGAATCCTGTCGCATTGAATACCAATGCTCAACCGAGTCAGCCAGCTGCGCCAGCGGTTCAGACAGAGCCAACCGTCATCTACCGTGACACAACCAACTACTGGGTGGTCGGTGAATTGGCCGTGTTCGGTATCGTCGGGTTACTGCTCCTCGCCAAGACATGGAAGAAATAGCCTTCTTGCTACTCACCATCGCGATCGAATTACCGATCGCGATGGTGTTTTTGCAGAAAGCGGACTGGAAACGTGGGTGTTTGGTCTTGCTCTTCATGAACATGATCTCGCACCCGATTGCTTGGCAACTTGTGTCAGCGCGTGTGCCCTGGTTGACGGTCGAGATCGGCGTGACGGTGTTTGAAGGGGTGATCTTCGCTCTGTTTTTTCCTCGCACACGTCTTCGAGCAGCGTTGGGAGCGATCTCGGCGAATGTTGTCAGTGCACTAGTTGGGAAAATCTTCTTTTAAATATGAAATTGTCACGACTGTGGATTTCGCTCTTGCTGTTAGGCGGGACGCATGGGATCGCCGATGCGGTAACGGGATTTAGCGCGGGCCAATTATTCCATCGAGTATCGTCTTCGCAAGCGATTCTGATCGTGCTCGCGTATAATCTTGTCGGTTTTGGATTACAGCCTGTCTTTGGTTGGATCGTTGATCGACTGGGGAAGCGCGCGCAGGCTACGACGATTGGGTTTGCGCTGATTGGCCTTGGATTGATTCTTTTCCCACAATCGTTGATCGCAGCCTTCATCTGTATGGCAATTGGTTCAGGATTGTTCCATGTTGGAGCCGGAGCGCTGTCTAGTTTGCTCATACCAAAGAAAACGATCGGTGCGAGTATCTTTACCGCACCAGGAGTGATTGGGTTGGCGTTGGGAACGGTCGCAGGTTTGATGTCGTTACCGGTGATGCACGGTTTGTCCCTGGTGCTGATCCTGGGCCTCATCGGTCTTGCATGGATAAATTTCAAGGAACCAACAAAGACACTGTTTGCGCAGATGAATCCAAGTCGTATAACGGTCGGTATCATTTTTCTTATCCTCTTGTTTGTCCTCGGCACGGCCGCTCGTTCCTTCGCTTGGACAGCGATCGGGGCTGAGTACTTTGGGTGGCGTTCGATCATCGAGCTTGGGATCGCGGCCGGACTTGGGAAGTTGGTCGGAGGCTTTGCAGCTGATCGTTTAGGACGTCTCCAGGTTGTTCTGATTTCCCTGTTCTTGGCCTGCGCCAGCTTCGCACTGGGAGTCTGGCCTGCGATCTTGTTCAGCGTCTTTTTCTTACAAGCTTCGACACCGATTATTCTCGCGACGCTCATTCAACGAATACCAAAGCATGCCTCGTTGGCAGCGGGTTGTGTGCTTGGGCTAGGAATTTTCCTAGGTGGAGCAGTCTATGCGGGTATGAGATCGAATGTTTACGCTTTGATCCCAGCCCTTGTTTTGAGCGCATTCTGTTTACTGGTGGGGTTGTATTGGATAAGGCAGAAAGACACAAAACCCGCAGTCGTTTGATATTTTGGTATAATAGTATGATCATACTGCAGATAAACATGTCGAACTGAGTTGTGTACATGAGTAGGTCTGAGACGACCGTACGATGGCCCCTAAAAACACGACACCCACCTTCGGCAAGTGGGGCCGTAGGTGGGGTTGAGGGTAGCGCCCGGGTCAGTTGAGCTGATCTGGCGAGAGGTGCCTGGCCATCCGGAAGAGGGTGTCCCAGATGAGCAGGGGAGCGACGATCGTGCCTGCGAGGCCGATGCCGATCCAGTTGCGGGTCTCGATGTGCGTCCCCATGTCGCGGATCAGTATCCCGCTCTCCACGTAGAACTTGATCGCCCACAGCGCGAAGACGAACAGGCCCAGGCAGATGAGTAGGCGCGAGAGGATGTAGAAGGCCTTGGAGTTCAAAAACGCGGTCATGACGGCTCCTTTGCGCGACGGCGCATGGGTTATCGAGACATAAAATAATATCATAAGAATCGTTTTTTTGTCAATAAAATAGCCCTACCCACTGTACGGTGTAGAGTTATAGCTGGTTTTTGTGACGTGTTTGATTGAAAACAAATATCCAGCCGTAAGGCTGGATATTTGGTGGCGGAGAGGGGGGGATTCGAACCCCCGATATCTTGCGATATACTCGCTTTCCAAGCGAGCGCACTAGGCCACTATGCGACCTCTCCAAGCGCCTCAAATTGTGGCGCTATGCTAACGGATTTGGAGGAATGAGGCAAGCGAACTCAGGTTTACGAGGCTGGAGGGTAGGAAACGCTGCGAACTGCCTTACGGGTCTTGCCGGCGCCGGTGGCCTCGCTCTTCGCATATACGGTGACCGCTACGTCGTTCGTACCAAGCTTCATGGTCGAGACAGGGGTCACGCCATCAACCACGCTCGCGGTGAACGTCTCACCATCAGCGAGCTTGTCTTCTTGATAGGTTTCGTTGGTGTCGATCTCGTAGGTGAAAGCCTGATCGAGTTCGAGCGGGTTGCCGCCCTCGGCGCTCAGATACACGATGTTGCTCCCGACGATTTGATAGTTGCCATGAGCGTTGATGTTGGTGTCGTAGACATCGCCGGTTTTGAGATCCTGAATAATGATAGTCTGCCATTCGTCGTTGAGGGCCGACATACGCAAAGCGCTGTAGCGATCTGAGCGGTAGATCTCGCTGAGTTTCGTATCTTTTCTGACGATGACGGTGCGCAAGGCGGATTGAATGGTGTCTGGCAGTTTCAATTCCATTTGGACCGCTGGATCACGGAGGCTGCTGTACATGACACTTGTCCCAAGATACGCGTCATCTGTTCCGGAAGTGGATTCATCATTCATGTTCAGATACGGATCCGAGGACGTGGAGAAGATAGAATTGAAATCCATGTCCGTATCGGTGGCATTGTTTGAGTTCAGCATCATGCCCGATCCTAGGCTGCCGTAGGGACTCATCTCAAGCGGCATTTTCGACATTTGTTGAATACCTTTTACGGCAGTAGCGCCGAGTCCGATGCTAGCCAAGAGACCAATGACGGCGAAGGTATAAATAACGGGTTTGTAGGACATAGAGAGATAGATATTATGCTTTAGAGTGTAGCAGATATTTGAGCCAGGCGCTCATTGTTCCTTGGGGAACGGTAGAAGTTGTACGAATCAACGCTTCAAATTCGGGAATCGGCATCCAGAACGCCTTGAGGCCTTGGTTCACCTCTTCTTGTTCCCCGTGGTCGAGCGGTGCCCGTTCAACGTCAGTCGCTAAAAAGTGATAGACGTGATCATGACCGGTACCGATCTGGGCGTAACTTGAGCCGAGTAGTGTCCAGTTCTTGGCAATATAGCCAGTCTCTTCGCGTAATTCGCGTTGGGTTGCGACGAGAAGATCTTCACCTTCATCTCGCCCACCAGATGGGAACTCGATGGTCTCTTGATCGATGGTGTAACGGTATTGTTTCGTGACAAGTACGCAACCATCTTTGACGCAGACGGTCATGGCGCCATCAAGAATTTCGGCAACGTAATAGTTCCCGGGCTTTCCGTTTGGCCAGACGAGTGTGTCATGCCGGATTCGGTACCAGGGATTTTGGTGGGCGATCTCGGATGAGACGAGCGTGGGTTTCATAGACGGAAACAGCATGTCAGACCATCCCTCGACAAACAAGCCGATGCGCGTTAGACTAGAACAGATATAGAACACCAGCTATGCAAGATAAAATCATCATCCGAGGGGCGCGTGAGCACAACCTCAAAAACATTTCGTTAGAGCTGCCGCGCAACAAAATGATCGTCTTCACCGGCCTATCTGGTTCAGGCAAGTCGTCTTTGGCATTCGATACAATCTTCGCCGAAGGGCAGCGTCGTTACGTCGAGTCATTGTCCTCGTATGCGCGTCAGTTCTTGGGACAAATGGACAAACCGGATGTCGATGAAATCGAAGGCTTGTCACCGGCTATTTCGATTGATCAAAAGGCGCACTCAGCTAACCCGCGTTCGACGGTGGCGACGATCACGGAAGTCTATGACTATCTGCGTGTGTTGTACGCACGCGTCGGAAAACCGTTCTGTCCGATTTGTGAGAAGCCGATTCAAAAAATGACGGTTGATGAAATGGTGGATTCACTGTTGAAGCATACGATTGCCTTGCATGATGAAGCGCCCGCGAAAAAGAAAGCCAAGAAAACAAAGGATGAGCATGCGGACACAATTACGATTCTGGCGCCAGTCGTTCAAGGTCGAAAAGGGGAATACCATCAGCTTCTTCAGGATTTGTATGAAGCAGGTTTCTTGGAGGCACGTGTTGATGGGGACTTCTATTCATTGCGCGAGGCGGTGCCGATGGAGCGCTATCAGCAGCACACGATCGAATTGGTCGTGGACCGCATTCCATTAGGTTGGCCAGTCGAAGGCAATAAGGCTTTACGTTCGCGTTTAGCCGAAGCGATCGAAATTGCGCTTGATCGTGGGAGCGAAGCGGTTCGTGCGATCTTGGATGATGGGAGCGAACGTTTGATGTCCGCCCGTTTTTCGTGCGCGGATGATGGCTTCGCCTTCCCTGAGATCGAGCCACGTCTTTTTTCTTTCAACTCACCCTACGGTGCCTGTCAGAGTTGTAACGGCTTGGGCGTAAAAGAAATTTTCTCAGAAGAGATCTGTGAAGCCTGTCATGGCAAGCGTCTCCGTACGGAAGCGCTGCACGTGAGAATCGAAGGCAAGAACATTGTTGAGCTCTGTAATCAACCGATCGATCACGCGGCCGACTTCGTCGTTGGCCTGGAATTGGATCCACAGCAAAAACAGATCGCTGCGCCGGTTTTACGTGAAATCATCAGCCGCTTATCCTTTTTGCTTGATGTTGGATTGGAATATCTGACACTGAATCGAACGGCCGGCACGTTATCCGGTGGTGAGGCGCAGCGTATCCGTCTCGCATCACAGATCGGCTCGCATTTGGTGGGCGCTCTGTACGTCTTGGACGAGCCGACGATTGGACTACATCAACGAGATAACGCCAAGCTCGTCGACACGTTGCTCAAGCTACGTGACTTAGGCAACACGATCATCGTGGTCGAGCATGATGAGGATACGATCCGTGCCTCGGATTACCTCGTCGACATCGGTCCAGGGGCCGGTCGTCATGGTGGGCATGTTGTCGCCGCCGGTCCTATGCCTCAGATCTTGCAGGATGAGAAAAGTACGACCTGCGCGTTCTTGCGCGGCGACAAGAAGATCAGCTATCCGGTCAAACGTCGCGGTGATGGAAAGCAGCACCTCACCGTTGTGAAAGCGACCGAGAACAACTTGAAGAATGTGACGGTCAAAATCCCACTTCAGCGCTTTGTCGCAATCACTGGCGTCTCAGGTTCAGGGAAGTCCACACTCATGATCGACGTCTTGTACCGTGAGCTGTCGCGTCGTTTGAATCAATCGACAGCCAAACCAGGAAAGCACGAAGATATTCTCGGCATCGACTGGATCGACAAGATCGTTGACGTCGATCAGTCCGCCATTGGTCGCACGCCACGCTCGAACCCAGCGACCTATACGGACATCTGGGGCCACATCCGTGATCTCTACGCGATGACGGCAGAGGCGCGCGTACGTGGGTATAAGCCGGGTCGCTTCTCATTCAACGTCCCAGGTGGTCGTTGTGAGCACTGTGAAGGAAACGGTCAGATCGCGATTGAGATGCACTTCTTGCCAACGGTCTACGTGCCGTGTGACGTCTGTAAGGGGAAACGCTTCAATCGTGAAACGCTTGAAGTGAAGTATCGTGATAAGAGTATTGCCGATGTACTCGCGATGACGGTCGAAGAAGCGAACAAATTCTTCCATGATCTGCCACCGGTCCATGATCGCACGAAGATTTTGGAAGAGGTTGGCTTGGGTTACATCCAGCTCGGTCAGTCGGCAACGACTTTGTCCGGTGGAGAAGCGCAACGTATCAAGCTTGCGACCGAACTCGCGCGGCGTGACACGGGCCGAACATTCTATCTCCTTGATGAACCAACCACCGGTCTCCACTTCGAAGATATCCAAAAACTATTGGTGGTCATGCATCGCTTGGTCCAGCGTGGGAACACCGTTTGTGTCATCGAGCACAACCTCGACATTATCAAAAATGCCGATTGGGTGATCGATCTTGGCCCAGAGGGCGGAGATAAGGGGGGAACGATCGTAGCTCAAGGTTCACCAGAAGACGTGGCCAAGAGTCCCAAGAGCTTTACCGGGAAGTATTTGAAAGACGTTTTGAAGAAGCGTTAAAATTCTCTTCATGGAATTTGGCTTGTATCTTATCTTGATGATCGTCGTCGTAGCCGCCTTGGTGGTTGGGTTTATTGCGTTCCGCTCCGGTCTGTTACCGACATTGGTTCGAGGCGCTCCGTACGTTTCAACCAGCGCTGATCTGGTGAAGGTGATGATGCGCTTAGTTGCTCTACGACCAACGGATACGGTTATCGACCTGGGATCGGGGGATGGGCGATTGGTTCTCGCCGCCGCCAAAGCCGGAGCGAAGCAAGCCATCGGCTATGAAATCGATCCGGTGAAGGTCGCGCGCTCTCGTCGGCTCGCGGAACGTCAGCAGCTGACTCAAGTGACGTTCTTCGCAAAATCTTTCTGGTCGGTGTCCTGGGCGGAAGCCGATGTTGTCTTTATCTATTCCTTACCTTTCTACATGGAAGCCTTAGAAAAGAAGCTGCGGAAAGAACTGAAAACCGGAGCGCGGGTCGTTACCTTGGTTGATCACCTGCCAGGTTGGCCTTTGCTGGCTGAAGAGCAGGGGGTGCGGGTGTATCGCAAGGACTAAACTGCTTTAACGGTATAGAGATACAGTTCGCGACCGGGTAAACCACCGACCGCATCCGCTGTCCAGCCGTCAATTGGCCAAATATACGTGACGACTTTTGTTCCAGGCTTGGTTTCAGCGAGCAGCTTCTGACACAGTTTTGGATAAATGCGACGCGTCAGGAATACGTAGATCACGTCCGCCTCACACCAATCTGCTTTCCAGAAGTCGGACCAGTGGGTTGAAATGAGGGCGCGTTTTGGATGAAAGAGTGTCCGCACTTGTGAAAGAAGGTAGAAGCCTAGAGACATCTCGTAGCCAATCGCTTTCACGTCTCGATCGGCTGCGGCGAGCAGAAGTCGTCCATCGCCACTTCCGAGATCGAAGATCGTTTGTCCTGGCACGAGTTCACACAGATCCAGGCAGGTTTGCAGTGATTTTTTCCCGGTCGGAACCCAAGGCGCTGCCTTCAGTCCCGCGTAGGCGGCGCTGCCCAAAAGCACGAGGAAAAACAGCTGCAACACAATCAGCATATAGCGGGTCTATCCTAACGGTTGGTATACTCTTCCGTAAAGCAGCTCACATGATTCCATCCACCATCAAAATCAAAAACGGTAAGCTCTCAGAATCTCCGGGAGTGTATTTGATGAAGGACGCAACCGGAACGGTGATTTATGTTGGGAAAGCGACGAGCTTAAAGCGACGAGTGCCCAACCACTTCATCCGGCCACATAGCCCCCAGATCGCCGAGATGACAACCAAGGTGGTTGAGATCGATTATATCGAGAAACCGACCGCGCTCGAAGCGCTGATCCTCGAAGCTAATTTGATAAAATATTATTTCCCGAAATACAATGTCCGTGATCGGGATAATAAGAGTTTCCTCTACCTCGTTATCACGAACGAAGACTTCCCACGCCCATTGCTGGTACGCGGTAATGAGCTGGAAGAGGGGTTAGCGAAAAAAGCCAAGGCCGTGTTTGGTCCTTATACTTCGCCTCGTTCGTTACGCGCGGCTTTGGATTACCTACGCAAGATTTTTCCGTGGTCGACTTGTACGCCCGGCCAGCCACGAGCTTGTTTTTACGTTCACTTGGGACTATGTCCGGGTGTCTGCATCGGCACGGCGGATAAAAAAGCCTATGCCAAGACGATCCGCGATTTGATTGGATTTTTCGATGGAAAGAAAGACGAGATCATCAAGCGCTACCAGAAAGACATGAAGTCCTTGGCTGCCGAACAGCGCTTCGAAGAAGCGGCGATTATCCGTAATCGCTTATTCTCGCTTGAGCATATCAAAGACATCGCTATCTTGAAGCGCGAGGATGAAGAGGTTGATCGTATCCGAGAAGGGGAAGCGCCGGTCGATTTGTACGGCCGGATCGAGGGCTATGATATTTCAAATATTTCAGGAACGTCATCGGTCGCTTCGATGGTGGTCTTCGAGAATGGTGCGCCGGCCAAAGCGGAGTACCGTAAATTCCGGATCAAATCCGTAATTGGAGCAAACGATGTCGCCTCGATGCAGGAGGTCTTGATGCGCCGCTTCCGGAACGACTGGCGCAAGCCCGATCTGCTCTTGATCGATGGCGGGTTACCGCAGGTAAATGCAGCGGAACAGGTCATTAAACACTTGAACTTAGGAATTCCCGTCGTCGGTATTGCCAAAGGTCCAGAACGGAAGCGGAATGATGTTGTTTGTGCCTCGAACGTGAATAAGGCGATTTGTGATATCTGTGAGAAGCAAGTCGATTTGTTGGCTGCGGTGCGTGATGAAGCGCACCGGTTCGCGATCGGCTACCATCGAAATCTGCGCGCCCGGCGCTTTTTGGGCAAGGATGTGACCGGACCGAGAGAGCCAGCGTAATACACTGGATATCTATCGAATCGTTGACGGGTAATAGAATATTGTGCGATGCTGTAGCCGCACTTGGTGACGGAAGGGATAAACGCATGAAGACAAGTCCAGAACTCGTAGTCATCTCAGGGCCTCCCGGGGCCGGGAAAACGTCCGTGGCGCGGGCGCTCGCCAGGTTAGCGTGTCGCCTGATGGAGCAGCCGATGGTCCACATTCCCGTGGACGAGCTGCGTGCGATGGTGGTTCAGCCTCAGGGCAAGACCGATTACGCCGCCGAGCGTGAGCTCTGGCGACCGATGCTGGAAGCTCAGCTCGACGTCTTACGACAGCAGCTCGCGTCGACGAGGCCGAGGCTGATCGTCGTCGATGGGCTCTTCTACTGGCGCGATGAGGACATCACTCGTCTGCGTCGAGCTCATCCGACGCACTTCTTCTTCAACGTGCACCTGGCGCTGCCGCTCGACGTCTGTCTCGCACGCAACGCGAAGCGGCGAGCGAGACGTCGGATCGAGGAAAAAGAGCTCAGGGCTCTGTACGCGCTCCCCGCGCCGGCGGATGCGAAGCTGTTCACGCTCGACGGAACCGAGAGGACCGAGTTCTTGGCACAGCGCGTGCTCAACGAGGTCATCCAGTCGGGTCGTTGCGGACCCTGAGGTGCACTCCTCACACAACAATCACACACAAAGGAGGTGAAGGCGACTGGCTCAGGTCGCTTTTGTCTTTTCTGGAAACAGACGATAGAGTGATGCTATGTCTTCTTCCGTTATTTGGCTGAGTTCCAAAGAGCCACAGTCACCCAGTGATTGGATCAAAAAAGAACTCACGTTTCCGTCCTTTCAAGTAAGAGCAGCCACAACCATCGGCGGTCCACGTTCACGCTATACGGATAACCAGGACGTGATCTGCATGACACAGAATCAGAACATCGCACGCATCGTCGTCGTCGATGGAGCGGGGAGTACCGAAACGGGTCAACGGGCGGCGCTCATCTGTGCCGAGACATCGCAAGATCTCTCGTTGCCGTTGGAACAGGTCTATCTCAAAGCAGATGAACAGATTCGCGCGGAGACGCGTGTTTCGAATGCCTTCGATCCTAAGACGTCGGGCTATGGGGCGGTTGTGGGGATGGATATTGATCTTCAGACACCATTCGTTCAACTTGCCTATTGGGGTGATTGTCGCGCGCTCTTGTTACGACAGGGGAAGGTCGACCGGATTGCTACGACGGTTCCACAGAACGTTATGTTTGATCAGGTCCTAACAGGTGACTCCACTTTGGAAAGCTACTACGCGGCCGAAGGCCCCTCCTATCTGAGCGGAGGCTTGGGGCTGAGCGATCTCCCTGATATCAATCCGCCGGTCGGGTGGTCGTTTGTCCCTGAGGCGGGGGATCTATTGATTCTCGGTTCTGATGGAGTATGGGATCAGATTTCAGATTATGAAGTGGCTGAATTGTGGCGGAAGCATGGTCAGCAACCAGAGCCGTTCTTTGAGGTACTAAAAACCTTTGTTTTCAGCAGAAATAACGCAACCGAGCCCTTTTCTTTGATGATCGGACCAGAGAGTTCCGTTTCGTTTCAGCCGGACGCGGCCGACAATACTTCGTTGGTTCAGATCAATTTCGTCTAAAGTTGCAAAAAATAAAGAAATATGCTAGTATAACGCCATAACACGGGCGTTTTGTTCGTGTTCGCAACTTCCACTCCCCACCTACACCGGTCAGCAGTCCGCTCAATTTGGCTGACCCATCGTTGAATACGATGTATAGCGGACAGAAGGCCTCCCGATGAGTTTCGGATCTGGAACGAGTGTTGGCGGACTCGGTGTTGTCGGTGTCGATCAGGTCGATCGACCGGTCAACCAGCGCGTGACGCTCGTCGCGTTCTTCACCATCGACGCCAACGGCGAAGCGGTCCTCGGTTCTGGCCTCCCGTCCCAGGTGACGTCGCGGGGGTGGCGCCCTGACTTCAGCACCTGGCGACGAGTCGACGGCTTCGTCTTCTCGGAGGTGACGTCGCAGGAGGGCAGTCTGCCCAACAGCGTGCCCTCGACGAATGGACCGCGGTTCTACTGCGGCGACTTCGTCTCACAAGCCGAGGCCTCGGACGTTTGCGATGACGCCTCCAACCAGGGTGTCGACGCTGTCACAACTCAGTCGTCCGACAGCTTCCCCTACGGCGGCGTGAGGCTTCACGACGGCAGGTTGTTCCCGCTCTCCAAGGGCGACGTGGTCGTCTATCTGCCGCCGCAGAGCTGACATACCGTCTTCACGGTATCGGGTGTAGGGGTTCCTTCCGGGGTCAGCTGCTCAGCGTGACCCCACCCCTCTTTTCCGATTCATCCACAGGGATGGCTCAAAAAAGAGGGGTTTTTGATTGCCAAGTGGGACGGATAGTAATAAAATGGGTGAAAGTGGGATGAGGTGGGATAGATTCCGACCTCTGAACCGCTCTTTTTCCCCCATGTTCCTTGGCGAATACCGTCACGCTGTCGACGAAAAAGGCCGATTATCCATCCCGGCTAAGTTTCGGGCACGCTTGGAAGAGGGGGCGGTCGTGACGCGCGGACTCGATGGTTGTTTGACCTTGTATCCGTTGGCCGAGTGGAAAGTCTTGGCTGAGCGGTTGGCTAATTTACCGATCAGTCAGAGCGATGCGCGTGCCTTTTCCCGTTTGCTGTTGGCCGGAGCGATGGAAGCCGAGATCGATCGTGCGGGTCGCGTGATGATCCCGAGTTATTTGCGCTCCTACGCCAGTTTGAAAAAAGAAGTGGTGGTCGCGGGTTTATATAACCGGATTGAAATCTGGGATCAGGACACTTGGACGAAAGTGTCCGAAGGGACCGCGAGTCGAGGTCCTGAGATCGCCGAACGTTTAGGGGGTATTGGCATTTAATATGACTGAGACCGTACACATCCCTGTCATGTTGCAAGAGTGTCTCGAAGCCCTGGCGCCACAAGCGGGCGGGAAGTTTATCGATGGGACGCTCGGCGGGGGATCGCACACAGCTGCCTTGCTCGAAAAGACCGCGCCAAAAGGCCAGGTTTGGTCTTTCGATGTAAACCCAACGGCTCTGAAGGCAGCTGATGTCCGTTTTGCAACAGAAAAGAAGGCCAAGCGTTGGCAGGGGATCGAGGCCAACTTCCGACGGATGGATGTTGTGGCCGAAGAACATAAATTGCCGCCGATGGATGGCGTTCTCCTCGATTTAGGTCTGTCCTCAGATGAGCTCGAGGATCCGGAGAAAGGACTTTCATTCAAAATCGACGGTCCGCTCGACATGCGCTTGGGTCCAACCTCGAACGAAACGGGGACCACGGCGTACGAAATCGTGAACAGTTGGACGGAAGCGGAGCTGCGCGATCTGATCCGCGACATCGGAGAAGAGCGGATGGCGGGTCGCGTCGCAACGGCCATCGTCACCGCGCGTAAAAAGCTCAAAATCAACAGGACAATCGAACTGGCTGAGATCATCGCCGCCGCTTTGCCTAAAGGCTACGAACGTGGACGCATTCATCCGGCGACGAGAACCTTCCAAGCCTTGCGGATCGCAGTGAATGACGAAATCGGCGCCCTCTCCTCTGCCATCGAAGCCGCCTGGAAGGTGCTGAAAGTCGATGGGACGCTCGCGATCATCTCCTTCCACTCGCTTGAAGATCGTGTCGTAAAGTTCGCACTGAGAGAAGCTCACTGGAAGCCGCTCACGAAACGCCCGCTCGTCCCGACCGAAGAAGAGATCCGACGCAATCCCCGAAGTCGCAGCGCCAAGTTCCGAGCCGCTCGAAAAGTCCACGCTTGATCTTTGTCCCGAACCTTGTTGAACCTTTGTATGAACCTTTCTTCCAACATCCAACCACGCTCCTTCGCCTTTACGCTGCGCCGTCCGTCGCAGACCTTGGGTATGCCCATGCCGGTCTCGCGCCGTATCGACCCGTCGTCGTTCCACCGTAGTCTGGCGCTCGTGGTGCTTGGGGTCGTTTTTGTGACGAGTGTGGGGGTGTACGTCTCGATGATCGGGCAAGCGGCTCAGCGGACCGTTGAACTGCGTAAACTCGATGCTCAAGTGGATTCGCTGAAAGAAATTGTCGCTGACATGGATCAAAAGATCGCGCGTGAACAGGCAATGCCAACCATGGAGGCGCGTGTAAAAGAACTCGGATTCGTCGCGATCGATCGCTCGGAATACGTCCGCGTTCCACTTCGTCCATCCGTGGCCAGAGAATAGCGAAGAGAGTATAGTACCGGCATGTCATTGCCTGCTCTTTCGGTTGCCTCACATCTCGTGCAGGAAGAGGCTATCGCCCTCATTCGTTTTCCCTTTTGGTGGTACACCAAGGGCTTTCGGCGTTTACTTAGGTGGGTTGGGAACGGCTTGAGTTATCGTTGGAAGAGTTACGCGATTGGCCTCTGGGCCCGTCATCTGATGACGCCGATGTACGGCGAGTATTCGATTTGGGGACGGGTCGTGAGTTTCATTATGCGCGTTGTAGTCGTCATTGCTCGGACGATTGCTTGGGTGGTTGAAGCGCTGGCGTGTTTCATTTTGATTCTTCTTTGGTTGATCTGGCCGGCGGCCGCTCTCATCGGTTTCGTTGTCGCGCTTTTGAATCAAGGCTTGCTTCACTTGGTCTAGTTTCTATGTCTGAAGCTCTTGTCTGTATTGTGTGTCCGGTCTGCCAAGCCGAAAGTCGTGCTATGGTTGGTTGTCGTGCCTGTGGAGGAGCTGGCATGTACGTGCAGTTGCCGTTCGGTCGGGTGTGTTGGAAGCCACAGATTACACATGAACTTTTTTTAACCAATAGATGGCGAGATTATTGGCATCGTGGAATCGCCATCCTGCTCGTGTTGATCGCGGTCGGATTGGGCATTTCGTTGATCATGTCAGTTCTTCAGTTCAACGCATCAACAAGTGAGCTGACAGCGCCCTCCCTCCTGTCGACATTTTTTCTCGATCATGGTCTGCCTTTCTGGGGATTCTTGCTCGTGACGAGTGCACTGGTTTATCGGGTGATGGGAGTTGGTAAACAATTCTCCCCCTTGCCGAACTGGGGTAAAACGCGTGAGCAATGGAACCATTGGCTAGCACGTCATACGAAATCAGAACAACTGATCGACGTTTCGAGATATATTGAAAATGGCGGTTGGAATGTAATTGGTCATGCGCTGGATTTTGCCGAACAGCTTGGAAAGGCCGAAATCACACCGATCCATGTATTTGCAGGGGCGTTGGTGACGGACGAAGGTTCTGTGTTTCTAACTCGCCTTGGATTGAGTATGGACAAGATCAAGCCGGAGCTCGCCACCCTCCTGCGTGAAGGGCGACCGGGTACCGAACCTGTCCTGACGAGTGATGCTCGCAGGATTCTGCTTGAGTCCTATGTACGCGCACTCGATGCAAACCGTCGGGCGATTGAGGTTCCAGATTTATTACTGGGAGCGTTTCACACGGATCCACGGTTGCCGCCGATGCTCGATCGTCTAGGTTTTCCTGCCGAACAGATTGAACAAGTGACGGAATGGATTCGCTTGCAGACGCACATGGAAGATGAGCGGAATCGCTTCGTAAAGCTAGCCTCACTCAAGCCAAACACCGGCATGGACCGCTTGATGACCGCTCGTCAGACGCCGACACTCGATCAGTTTGCAGAAGATCTGACGCTCCTCGCACGCAACGGCTATGTCAGTCCAATTTATGGTCGTGAAGATGAAGTTGAGGCGATTCTTCAGGCGTTCGATGGAAATTCCCGTGGCGTCGTATTGGTGGGAGAGCAGGGCGCCGGCAAGATGGCGCTGGTTGAAGCCATCGCGCGTCGCATGGTGGAAGAAGATGTTCCGCCGATTCTGTTTGATAAACGATTGGTATCGGTTCATTTGCCGCGTTTGATTGCGGCTGGAGATGCGGATGGGGCGTTGGAGCGTTTATTGTCGTTGCTCATGGAGGTTCGTCTCGGTGGGAACGCGATTTTGGTGTTGCAAGGTATCGACGTTCTGTCTGGGATCGGGAACGGCTCACTCGACTTGTCCGAAGCCTTCGCTTCAGAGCTTGATAATGGCGGCTTCATGGTGATCGCAACCTGTACCACTCGTGCTTGGAACGAGGTGATGGAGCGGCGCACATTGGCGGCGCGTCTTACCCGCGTGAATGTGAAACCCCCGACGGTCGAAGAAGCGGTGCCGATGCTTATGGTGCGGAGCGGTCATATTGAATACGAACAGGGCGTGTACTTTTCTTACGCCGCGTTAAATTCAGCGGCACAGCTGGCCGATCGTTTCTTACGAGACGTCGCATTACCAGAGAGTGCACTTGATCTGCTTCAGGGTTCGGCTGTGCTGGCTCGTACGACGCATGGAACGGGAAGTTTCGTATCCGTTGAAGACGTTGCGACGGTCGTGCATCGCAAAACGGGCGTACCAGTTCAAGCGGTCGCAACCGATGAATCAGAGAAACTGCTCCATCTTGAAGAACATCTGCATCAGCGGGTAATCGGTCAGAAAGAAGCGGTGACCCAGGTAGCTCAAGCCCTTCGTCGTGCTCGTGCCGAGCTGCGGGATGGGAAGCGTCCGATGGGTTCGTTCTTATTCCTCGGACCAACCGGTGTTGGAAAGACGGAATTAGCGAAAGCCTTGGCGAACGATTACTTCGGCAGTGCGGAGACCATGATCCGTCTCGATATGTCCGAGTATCAGGACCGTCGCTCAATCGATCGTCTCATCGGTGCGGCTGGGGATCCGAAAGGGGGATTGCTGACCGAGGCGGTCCGTCAGAAGCCGTTCTCGCTCGTCTTGCTCGATGAGTTAGAGAAAGCTCATCCGGATCTGTTGACCTTGTTCTTACAGGTCTTGGATGACGGCCGTCTCACGGATGGAATTGGCCGTACCGTTGATTTCACGCACACGATTATCATTGCGACATCCAATGCAGGCAGCACCTTCATTCAAGACTCGGTAAAACGCGGTGATGCAATCGAGCTGATCAAGACAGGACTCCTCGAGAAGGAGCTGCGCGACATCTTCCGTCCAGAATTCCTGAACCGTTTCGATGGCGTGATTGTCTTCTCGCCACTCACCATGGATGATGTGACGCGTATTGCCTGGTTATTGCTCCATCAGGTCATTCAGCGCTTGGAAGAGAAGGGTGTCTCGTTCCAGATCGATGATTTAGCGGTTGACGCTTTGGCGAAGGCAGGTTTCGATCCTTTGTATGGAGCACGTCCATTAAGACGAGTCATCCAAGAGAAGGTGGAGAATCAGTTGGCAGACGCACTCTTACGTGGTGAACTTCCTCGCGGTACAAAGGTGTATATGCAACCAGACGGATCGCTCAGAATCTCTTCATAAAGAGACCGCTGCGCCTCTGCTGAGTGCTCGCTTGCGCTTCTCGCCGTCGCGAGAGCTAAGTCTCTTTCTGAAGAGATTCTGAGCTCGCCCGTTGGGCTGTCATTGGGGGGGGCGGGATGGGGGAGGGGGAGATGAGGGAGAACTATAGATTTTATCTCACATGATGCTCATGTTCGCGTGTCTTCTCGTGGTCGCTATTACTGCAATGGCGTCGTTTGGGATGGGGTTTGTGTCACGATGGCTCGCGACACGGGCGGGAGCGATCGATGTGCCGACGCCGGGGATTAAGAAGAAGATCCATCGTTCACCGACACCGCTGTGGGGAGGGCTCGGGATCTTTGTTGTTGGGGCGGTCGGAGTTGGGGTGTTGGCTTGGATGGGGAAGCTTGCGCCGGCGCTGTCGACGTCTCAGTTGGTTGGGTTTGGTCTGGGAGCGTTGATCTTGCTGGTGGTTGGGTTGATAGATGATCGGTATCCTTTGCCGCCGAAAGCGCTGTTTCCCTTGTATCTGCTCGCTTGTATCTGTGTGGTGGTAGGGGGAACAAGTATTGGGCTGATCACGAACCCGACCGGAGGAATCTTCTCGTTAGTCTTCACACGTTGGAATGCCTTTGGAGGCGCGTTGTCGTTTGCGTTCCCATCGGATTTGATTACGATCGGTTGGTTGATGGCGATTCTCTTTGCTACGAAGCTCATGGATGGCATGGACGGACTCGTCTCGGGCCAGGCTTCGATTGGCGGTGCAATCATTTTACTACTGTGTATTTTACCAGCCTATCATTTGCCCGCTGTTGCTTTGCTGTCAGCGATCCTACTGGGAGCCTATCTTGGGTTCTTACCGAAGAACCTGTTTCCAGCGAAACAATTCCTGGGAGAGTCTGGGAGTACGCTCGCCGGATTTACATTGGGCTTTCTTTCGATTGCTTCTGGGGCGAAGCTGGCTACTGCTTTGATGGCCCTCGGTGTTGCGTTGATTGATATCGGTCTCGTGGTCCTTGGCCGTCTGCGGCGTCACGTCCCGATCACGCAAGGGGATCGCACGCATTTGCATCATCAGTTGCTGGATGCGGGATTCACCCAACGTCAGGCGGTCGTGATCATCTGGTCGATCGGGTTGTTCTTTGGCCTGGCAGCGTTGTTCTTCCAGACACGTGGCAAACTTGTTCTCCTGGGTGTGCTTGTCATCGTAACGATCGGTCTGTCGATTTACGCCACACATCGTAGCCATAACCGTTAATCTCTCCTTATGTCTTCTCCTCAACCAGGATCCCCTTCGTTGCCTACGCGTGATCGTGTTTTTCCCGCTGGTTGCGTGTTCTGGATGGCGCTCATCGGATTTGGCCTGACCTGTCTTGCGTTCTTTGGCATACGCGCCTTGAACCAGGTTCTTGGTGGATCGCCGAGTACTTGGATAAAAACCCTGACTTCAGAAACACAGGTACAACAACCGACGTTCGGGAGGAACCGCCGGGGATCGGTCGTGATCGGCCAGAAAACCTATTTCCTTGAAATCGTGGATACCGACGCCACCCGTGCCCAAGGCTTGTCGGATCGGACGGGTCTCGATCCAAATACTGGCATGCTATTCATTTTCGAAACGCCGGATCGCTATACGTTTTGGATGAAAGACATGTTGTTTCCGATCGATATGGTCTTCCTGAAGGATGGGCAAGTCGTGAATATCGCGAACAATGTGCCGCCACCGGCTACCCCAGATGAAGCGCCGGCGGTCGTCCAGCCCCTCCAAGCGTTCAATCAGACACTTGAGTTGCCGGCAGGGGATGCGGACAAACTCGGTCTCAAGATCGGCCAAAAGCTGGTTTTGCCAGAATAAGCTGAATAGAGCCAAAAAAGCCTTTACCAAGGGCTTTTTTGGTACACAGCCCCTTCGATTGACAAGAGTGCGTCTTTTTCGCTATAGTCTGGGCCATTCCACTCCTATGATTGCTGTCATCAAAACCGGGGGCAAACAGTACCTCGTCGAAGAAGGCGATGTGATTTCCGTTGAGAAACTCGACGTTGAAGCCGGAAAAACACTTCAGCTCGAAACGCTCATGAAGTCCGAAGGCGATAAGCTTGAACTCGGCACCCCAGCTTTGACCGCTCAGGTTACCGCTGAAATCGTGGCCCACGGCCGCGACAAAAAGATCGAAGTCGTGAAATACAAGGCCAAGTCCCGCTACACCCGTCGCGTCGGGCACCGCCAAGCCTTCACCAAGATCAAAATCGTCAAGATCTAAGACAGATCAAAAAACACCCTCTGAACTACGGTTCAGAGGGTGTTTTTGTGTCAACTGAGCCAAAATGTTGACAAAAAGGAGAAAATGGAGTAGTATGTGATGTTCGATGTTCAATGGCGTTGAGAATTGTCTCGCGCTTCAACCGCACGTTTCCCTGAGGTCAGTCATGCTCTTCGACGCCTGTGATCAGCTGTTCATCCTGTCCGGACTCATTATCGCCAGCCTGTTCGTTATTACCGGCTGGCGGTTCGCGAGAACCTGGCGCTTTGTCATCTTCTCTCGCGATCCCAATCCCCACCTCACCAGCATCAAGTACCGCGTTGCGGATGAGGTCGCTCAATGGAGGCCGGTGAAGGCGCAGTATCTGGCTTGCTGGGTACTTGCAGGCGTATACATGGTGGTTTTCGGTCAGGCTTACCACTGTGCGTATGCCCTGACCGAGACGGCGGCCTTCATGACGTGCATCCCGGGTCTCGCTGTTCCGTTCGGAGCGATGATCTCGGTGTACTCCATCGGCGGCACCTTGTTCGAAGGGTAGTTCTTCCTTTCACGTTCGCGCCCGCGTCCCCCTGGCAGTGCTCCTGCCTCTTCGGACGCGGGCGCATTGCTATTCAAAGGGATGGACAAAAATGGAAAAATAGTGTATTATAATACGTTGAGCTGAGCGGGGATTGGTCCTCGTTTCGCTCTACGAGCAACCGTTTTGGGAGGTGCCTCGATGTTCAGCCAACAAGATCTGTTCTTCGTCCTGTTCCCCATCGCGCTCGCGGTCATCTACTTCTTCCTCTACAGACACGCGCGCCGAATCGGGCCGCGTGTGATGGCGATCTACGAGCTCGCCGCCGCCGATCCTCGGCGAGGAGATCCTGACGTGCGCATCAATCAGCTGTTCCCGTCCTGGAGGTGGTTGTTGCCCGTCGGTCTCGCCTGGTCCGCGGTGGTCGCTGTCTACTGGATGAGTCTCTGCGAGTTGTACCCGCACTCGCTGCCCGTCCGTTGCCTCGTGGGACCGCGTGCGCTCGTGGCCTACATCTTCCTCAAGTTCGCGTGGTTCTACTACACCCTCTCCAACGAGGACCCTGCCAAACGCTGAGTTCTCACTCGCGCCCGCGTCCAACGACAGTGCTCCCTGTCCACGGACCGGGCGCATTGTTATTTAAATGAGTTTTCTTGCTACGACTCCTTTCGATTCTTCAAGGCATCCGCTACGGTCGTTGCGTCGGCGTATTCAAGCGATGCGCCAGTTGGTAGGCCGCGTGCTAAACGAGTCAGACGTACTCCCAGGCCCTCCAAGCGCTTTCGTAAGTAAAGAGAGGTGGTATCACCTGGAATGTCTGTATCAAGCGCTAAAATGACTTCTGTAATCTTCGGATCGCTATTCCGAATCCGTTCTAAAAGATATTCAATCGTCAGCGTGTCTGGTGTTCGCCCTTCAATCGGATCGATCGTTCCACCGAGGACGTGATACCGCCCCTGAAAAATACCGGTGTCCTCAATGACACGCACATCCGGACTCATTGCGACCACACACACCGAAGCCGGATCGCGCCGTGGATCCCGACAAATCCGACAAATCGCCTGATCGGTCCATTGATAACAAACAGAGCAAGACGATAAGTCTTTGCTTAGACCTTCGACAGCGCGCGCAAACTGTTCAATCGCTTCCTTCGGCTGTGTCACAAGCCAATACGCATAGCGTAACGCCGCTCTCGGCCCAACTCCAGGCAAGCGGTCAAACGCGGCCGCCGCTTGCTGAATCGGTAGAGGGAGAAGTGCCATGTATTGTTTCGTTCTGTATTGATCAGATTATTGCCTGCAATAATCTAGACCATATCTCCGTTCTGCTATCACTCGTTTCGTTTCCGCTCATTCACCATGAAGAAAGGTAGCGTCTGAGCAAGACTTAGGACACGCGACGGCGTGTCCGCAAGCGAGACGCCAGCAGGCAAGCGAGCGGTCTTGCGAAGATGCTAGCTTTCGCCTTTCATCATGGAGCCGAATTCGTTCATGATATCCATACCCCCACCTTCACGCATCTTGGTTGCGAGAATCTGTTGAAGTTTCTGCGCCGCATCGTTAAACGCCTCTTTCAAAAGTGTCTCAAGCTTGCTGCGATCGCTCATGAGTTCCTGATCGATCGACACATTCGTCACCTGCTGTGTGCCATTGATCGTCACTTTCACCTTGCCCCAACCGGCCGAGCCTTCAGAAGTGATAACCGACAACTGATCCTGGAGGGCCTTAGCTTTATCTTTGATATCTTTGAACTGCTTGAGTTTGCCAATGAAGGACATAGACGAAGAAAGAAGAATGAGAATTGGATGAAGAGATGATGACAGACCTGAACGAACGAGGGAAGGCGAGTGGTCTTTTGGGGCTAGAACGGCTGCCCAGCGTTCATCATGGGTGGAGGTGTGCCGCCAGGCGGTAATGGTCCACCAGGGGAGATAGCCGCTCCCTTCAGAGCAGGGGGCGGGCCCAGGTCATGCCGTTGCAAGTTGCGGAAACTGGCACGTGCCGCATCGAAGAAGAGCTTCACAACACCGGTCGGACCGTTACGGTGTTTGGCGATGTGAATCTCGGCGATATGCTGTTCTTCCGGCGAGAGATCTTCGGTGCGGTAGTTTTTATCGGCGGCTTTGCGGTAGATGAACATCACGATGTCAGCGTCTTGTTCGATCGAACCGGATTCACGCAAGTGGGCGAGACGAGGAATGGCTGGTTTCTGGAGTTCCACGCTACGTGAGAGCTGGGAGAGTGCGATGACCGGAATGTTGAGTTCACGGGCGATTGATTTAAGACCACGGGTGATTTCGGCAACCTCTTGGGTACGGTTATCGCCACCCCCGCCACCACGACTTTCCATCAGCTGCAAGTAGTCGATGATGAGCATCCCAAGGCCATGTTCTGTTTGCAGACGTCGCGCCTTGGTACGAACTTCCATGATATTGGCGTTGGCCGAGTCATCAATGAAGATCGGCGCTTCAGACAGGATACCGAGGGCGTGACCGATGCGGGGGAATTCGTCTTCGGTGCCGCTCTGGTTGAGTTTACCGGTACGCATGCGCCACAGGTCGACGTTGGCTTCGGCACAGATCATACGGTCGACCAGCTGCTCCTTCGACATTTCGAGCGAGAAGATACCGACCGGAACTTTATGTTTGGTTGCGGCGATGCGGGCGATGTCGAGCGCGAACGAGGTTTTTCCACACGCTGGACGAGCGGCCAGAATGATCAAGTCACTTTTCTGCATGCCACCGAGCAAGTTGTCGAGTTCGGTGTAGTTGGTTGGGACGCCGCGCAGCTTGCCTTTTTCACGGTGCAATTCATCGATACGATCGAAGGCATCAGCGAGGACGCTTCGGATTGGTGTGAATGCATGCTTCAAGAACTTCTGCGAAACGTTGAAGAGGGAGCGTTCGGCTTTATCCAAGACATCGGCCACGTCATCCGCTTCTTGATAGCCAAGCGCCATGATTTCCGAAGCGGAATTCAACAGGCGGCGGAGCGTAGCTTTGCGTTGGACGATCTGCCCGTAGTGTTCGACGTGACTGGCAGTTGGAACAGCGTTCGAGAGACCGATCAATTCCGCGCGACCACCGATCAGTTCAAGTTCACCTTTTTCATTCAAACGGTTCCCGAGTGACAACAGGTCGATCGGTTCGCTTTTGCGATACAGGTCGAGCATCGCCTCGTAGATGCGGCGGTGTTTGTCGACGTAAAAGTCTTCCGGGGTGGTGGTATCAGCGACCTTGATCATCGCGTCTTTATCCAAAATCAACGAGCCAAGGAACGATTGTTCGGCTTCGATGTTTTGGGGGGTGATGCGTTCAAGGCCAGCCATATGGAGGCATCTTACGGAGGGGGTCCCGATGTGGGAAGGGCCTAAGCTGTGCGCCGCCTGGGGATCGCCTGTGCGCAGGTTTTTCTGCTATACTCTGCGTCAGAATGGCACGTGCTCTTTCCTCCAACTTCAGCCGATCCCTGTTATTTGTGATAGGGGGGAGTATTGGAGCTGGGATGTTCGGTCTGCCGACCCTGTTTGCTCAATCAGGGGCTGGTTGGGGATCGGTCATCTATTGGCTGATCGTTGGGACGGTGTTGGTTATTCATATGGCCTATGCCGAACTTCAGGCCAAAGCTGGGTCAAAACATGACCTCGCCGGGATCGCCAAGCGTTCGCTCGGTGTGTGGGGTTGGCGGGTGGCGATGGTCGTCTATCCGATCAGCGTTTACGGTGCCACCTTGATTTACCTTCTTTTGGGAGCGCAGTTCCTCTCAGCTCTATCAGCGGCTTTAGGCGGACCTGTCTGGACTACTGGCTGGCAGCTCGTGCTATGGCTGTTCTTCGCCTGGGGTGCGCGAACCGGCTTGAAACATGTAGCAAAGGTCGAACGGCAGTTAACGTTCATCTTGGTCGCTGGTTTGGCTTTGGTCTGTTGTTTGGCTGCCTTAAACGGAAAGGCCTTGCCATCCAGCGCTTTGCTGCCGGGCTCTTTCTCGATTGGTGGTTTTATCGCCGTCGTGTTCTTTGCTTCGATCTCACTCCCGGTGATCGCTGAGGTGATGGCTTTTGATAAAGGGAAATCGATCATCGGTCGCAGGGCGATTTTGATTGGGAGTTTGTTCGCCGCAACATTGAAATGGGTGTTTGCCCTGAGTTTTGCCGCCGAAGCACGCAATGGAATGGTTCAAGTGACGAGCTTGATGACGGCTTTGCCAGCAGCGCTCAGCTGGCTCTTGCCGTTCGTCGGCTTGCTCGCGATCAGCGGTGCAGCTGTGTCGGTTCTCGATAGTTTGAAGACGGTTTACGAAGACGAGTTTAACTTCCGACCATCCGCTTCATGGTTGCTCGCGATTCTGCCGCCGCTTGTGCTCATCTTCATCGCAACCCAGTCGATTCTGCCTCTCATGGCCTTCCTTGGCTCGTTTGTGGCTTCAACGAATGCGTTGATCGTGTGTTTGTCGGCCATGGTGGAGCGGACGCGGCTGATCGGTCGGGTGCCTCGGGTCGTGTTGTGCGGTGCGATCGGGTTGTGTGTATTTACCCTTGCTCATACCTTCTTTCTATGACCTTTACGTTCATTTTACGCTTGATCTTCGGCTCGATCATCCGCTTCGTTGGTTTGATTGCACTCATCCTGTGGTACCAAAACTTTGAAGTGAGTCCACTGCCGGCCTGGACGCTGGATGCAGCCCTCCTTGTTGCACAGTTCCTCTGGACGTTCCTGACAACTCGCTGGGTGTTGCATCATCACTATCCAACCCGCCGGATGATGATCGTCTTGGTGTCGGTGTTCTTGATTGGACAGATTATTCTCGAACTCTGGTTAACGAAGCGTCTGACAGGGAATACGTGGGGTGGAACGATCGGCGGGGCGCTTCAGTGGGGGGCATTGATTCAGATCGCGCTGCACTCGGCAGCTATTTACCTAGGGTACCGACGTTCAAAAAACAAACTCGTGCGCGAGCAGTTGACAGAGGCAGAGCATTTGGCGAAGACGAACTAGCCTTTGGCCAAGCGATACACGTTCCACAAGAGTTGCGCGATCGTCATAGGCCCAACTCCGCCTGGTACCGGTGTGATCCAACAATCGGTATCGGCAAACGCCTCGGTATCGAAGTCGCCTGCCAGTTTTTCGTTTTCCAGCTTAGTTGTACCGACATCGATCAAGACCGCACCATCCTTCACATGTTCTGGCTTAATGAAATGGGCTGAACCAACCGCGCTGATAACGATATCTGCTTCTTTGATCGCTTCCTGTCCAATGTCTTCGGCGTGATAGCGGGTAACGAGTGCGCCAGCCGTTGTGAGAAGACGTTCTAATGGCTTCGTAAAAATATCGGAATTTCCAATCAGCGCAACACTGGCTCCGTTGACCTTGCCCGGAGCTTCGTTGATCAACCGTAAGATTCCTTCGTGGACCGGAGGAATGATGAGCGCCTCCCCTCGAGACAGGGCCTCCAAGTTTTTTGGATGAAAGCCATCCGCGTCTTTTTTCGGATCCATCGCATCGATGATCTCTTGTTCGTTGTAATGGGCAGGGAGGGGGAGTTGAACCAGGATCCCATGGATGGCGGGATCAGCATTCCACTTCTGGATCAATGACAAAAGCGAGCTTGGAGGCGTCGTTCCTTCCATATGCGCGATCGTAACCTGGATCCCAATTGAGGCGGCCGCTTTTTCTTTGAGTTTTACGTAGAGCGCTGAGGCTGGATCATCGCCTACGAGCAACACAGCCAAATGTGGCTTGAGAGAGCTTGTTTTGAGCAAAGCGCCGAGCTCGGCTTGAAGGCGGGCGGCGAGGTCTTTTCCGTTGATACGAGGCATGGTTTGGATAGTAGCGAAAGACTGTGGATGCGTCGAGATTCGGACACATGAATTGACTCTCCTATGAGAATAGGATTAGTCTAACTCGTTCCTTAGCCTTCCAAGATTCTACAGCTGCCATTCCAAAATCCCGCATGCTGTCGGGATGTAAGAGTAAGCAAAACGCGATGGAGGAGAGACAATGACCAAGAAAGAAGGTTCGCGGATACTCGATGGGTCCGGTGCGCCCTACCGTGGCGGTGACGCCAAGAACATCCTGGTCGTCCCTGACCTGGCAGCCATCGATCTCACGGAGATTACGAGGAAGGAGTTGGATCTTACCTACCTCGAGCCTGGCTACGCGCGACACGATTACTACCGTGGGAACGATGGCCAGGTGATTCCCGGTAGGGCCATGTCCTTTGAGTGGACGCTTTGGCAGCCGGAGATCGCGCCGTGCGCCTCTATTGAATCCGAGTCGGTGCGTAAGCACTTCCGTGATCTCGGCTTTAAGGGGCATTGGGGTGCGTTCACTCAGTGGCGTCGGATCTATGGGCTCGAGGGCGACCATGCCTCGATTCCTGACGATGACGGTTGTTGGCGTAGTCCATACGGCAGTCTCTTCGCTCCGCTTTCTATTTTCGGCGGCAACTACCGTGGGTTTGGCTTGGGCGGCATCCGTTTACACTGGGATAGCCATTGGACGTTCGTCGCATTCCGCAAGTTGCCGTAAGCTCTCACGAGCGCTAGATGAATCTAGCCTGCCCCGTACGCAACGAGATACTCTCGGCTCGCGTACGGGGCAGCGTTTGTTCTGTTCATTTGGCTTGTGGATGCGTCGAGCGTGCGCGGGTGCTAGGCTACCGCCCGTACTATGCCTACACGCCACACCTATCTCTTTATCGTGGGAGGAGTGATGTCGGGAGTGGGGAAGGGGGTCTCATCCGCCTCAATTGGAGCGCTGCTTAAAGCGCGAGGACTGAAGGTGACAGCAGTGAAAATCGATCCTTACATTAACGTCGATGCCGGAACGATGAACCCAGTCGAGCACGGCGAGGTCTTTGTCACAAAAGATGGCTACGAAACGGACCAAGATATCGGGAACTACGAACGATTTTTGGATGAGGACATTTTGAGCACGAACTACATGACGACCGGTCGGGTGTATCAAGCAGTCATCGCACGCGAACGCGCCCTTGGCTACGGCGGTAAGCAGGTTCAGGTTGTTCCGCACGTGCCATATGAAGTCATCGCACGTATTAAGCAAGCGGCAAAATTAGCAAAGGCCGACGTCACGATCATCGAGATCGGCGGAACAGTCGGGGAGTATGAGAACTTATTATTCCTCGAAGCGGCGCGCATGATGCGAGCTGAGACGCCGAACGATGTGCTTGTTGGATTAGTGAGCTATCTTCCGGTTCCAGGCAGTCTTGGCGAAATGAAGAGTAAGCCAACTCAGCTCGCAGTTCGCGCGATCCAGGCGACGGGCTTACAGCCAGACTTTGTCATCGGCCGTTCAAGCTTTCCGATCGACCAACCACGCAAAGATAAGATCGCGATGTACTGTAACGTCCATCCAGAAGACATCATCAGTGCTCCTGATGTTCCCTCGATCTATTCGATCCCAGAACGTTTCTATGCAGAAGGGTTGGATCAACGCATTATTAAAAAGCTCAAGCTCAAAGCTGGGCCTGCCAAAATTGATGCTTGGAAGAATTTGTTGAAGCGCCGCGATCAAGCCAAGCAGACAGTGAAGATTGGGATCATTGGAAAATACATTTCGACCGGCGATTTCATGCTCACGGATGCTTACTTGTCGGTCCTGGAGGCTTTGAAACATGCTGCTTGGTCTGGAAATAAAAAAGTCGAAGTTGAATGGTTGAACCCAGAGTTGTTTGAAGCGAATCCAAAACTCGTCGCGAAAGAACTGAAAGCGTTGGACGGCGTACTGGTTCCAGGCGGCTTCGGTTCACGTGGTATTGAGGGAAAGATGCTCGCGATTCGCTATGCACGCGAGAATAAGATCCCATATCTCGGTTTGTGTTATGGGTTGCAGCTCGCTACGATCGAATTCGCTCGCAACGTTCTCGGTTATAAGAAAGCGAATACGACCGAGATCGATCCTGCGACACCGTATCCAATCATCCACTTGATCAACGAACAAGCCGAGAAGATGGAGAATAAAAACTACGGGGGAACCATGCGTTTGGGCACGTATAAGTGCGATTTGCGCAAAGGCTCACTGGCTCGTAAACTTTACAGCCAAGATGTGATCGAAGAACGTCACCGTCATCGCTACGAATGTAATCCCGAGTATCGTGCTGAGTTGGAAAAAGCGGGTCTGATTCCAAGTGGTCTGTCACCGGATAAAACGCTCGTCGAAGTGATCGAATTGAAAGATCATCCATTCTTTGTCGCCTGTCAGTTCCATCCGGAGTTCTTGTCACGACCGTTTAGACCGCATCCATTGTTTAAGGGATTGATTGAGGCAGCAGCGAAAAGGAAGAAATAACTTACGCATTAAAACCGAACACCCGCCATAGGCTGAGCGTCGGCCATGGCGGGTGAGAAGTCGCCGAGAAATGGACTCGGTCGATGGGGGGCGTGTTGAGAGGTGGGTGGTTTAGCTTGCCATGAGATGCGCGTGAAGCGCCTCTACTTCAAAGCGTGTGAGCTGCACAGCGCCTTGTGGTTGGAATCTCTTCACATCGCCGAACGCACTTAGCGCATCCAGACTGTGGTCAGTGACGGGTAGAACGATGCAGATGCTGACGAATTCCCGCAGCATCTGTTCCAGCGCCTCGACCAAGTCTTGCCGCTTGATCCGCCCTGAACAGACGGTGATACTCATGAAGATTGTGCTCATGTCTTCTTGGATGATGCCGAGTGAGACGGAGCCATCCTCTTCTATCTCGATGTCGATCCGACGATACAGGCCGTCGACGTTCTCCTTGAATACGGTTGTCTGGTCACTCATGTTCCTCCATGCTTGGATGTGAGATTGATCTCCGAGCTGGGCGAAGCTTACACAATTTCAAAAATATTTCAATACTAATCTGGTATACAGCGACGCCCACCCGAGGTAGGGGGCGCGGCGCGCCGGCCCGGGTGGGCAGTTCAGGGGGTGGCCGTCAGGAAGGTGTGAAGTTCCCGGGCCAAGCTGAGGCCGATGCGGATCATCGGCGCCTTTTTTCGTTCCTCTTCGTCACCCTCCGGTGGAGGCTGACAGCCGTAGAGGAAGAACTCCGCTTGTACAGCACCCTTGCGGGTTAGGCTGCTCCTCAGACCGCAAATCAGCTCTTGGTAGAATCCGAAGCCTGTACGGATCGTCCGGCTTTCGCCTTCTCCTTCGCTGATTACGAGTTCGACTCGACCGTGTTGCAGACGTCCAGTGAACGTTGCTTGGATCTCGGTTGATTCGTCTGAGAAGCTGGCGCTTTTCGGCGCCGGTGGATCCTCCGTAGCCGAAGGTGTGACCACTCGAACCGTTCCCGGTCCGGTGGCTTTGAAGACAGTGGTCAGAACCGGTCTGCGTCTCGTCGCCATGGGATCCTCCGTAGGGCTTGGGTTGAGTTGAAGGACTGTAGCGAACCTCTCAGAATGAAACAAGACACCCACCGATTACTCGGTGGGTGTCTAGGGTGTCCGTACGACCGTTTATTTCTTCTTAGGGGTCATGTGCGTGCCGGCTGCTGCTGCTTTGGCGCGCTTCATGAGCTTGTTCTTCGAGACGGCCTTCACGCGCTTTGGTTCTTTGACCTCGGCGGTTGTGCCTGGCTTGGTTTCAAGCGCGGTCACGTGGACGAATTTGGCGTCTTTGAATTCACCGGTGTATCGGCGGATGCGCTTGTTGGTGAACTTCACGATCCCGTTCGTTTTGGCGAACAAGGTGTCATCTGAGCCCTTCATGACGTTCAAGCCTGGGCGAATGGCGGTGCCACGTTGGCGAACCAAAATGTTGCCGGCTTTGGCGAATTCACCTGCGTACTTTTTCACACCGAGGCGTTGACCGTGAGAATCACGGCCATACGCGGTAGAACCACCAGCTTTTTTATGGGCCATAAAGGGTTAGGGATGACAGTAGAATGCGCAAAATAATAGGTTGAAAGGGAAAACTTGTCAAGCCACGTCGCTCGCGAGCGACGTGGCAAGGCACAACGATATTTTGATCGCCTGTCAGATCTAGCGGATTCACTGGCCAAGATCGAGATTCTGGCGTAGAATCGCTGTATTATGCCAAAAACCGTTGATGAGGTCCGAGAAGACGTTGAGCGTGTCTTGAGCGTTCTGCGCGAGGGGTTGGCAATGCACGGTGGCAACGTTGAACTGGTCAAGATCGATCTTGAAACAGGAACGGCGACAGTTCGCATGCAGGGGGCGTGTGTTGGCTGTCCAATGTCAGAAATGACGCTCAAAGCCGGGATCGAAGAGACTGTCTGTCAGATGGTGCCAGAAATCAAACAGGTTGTTCCAGCCGATGACGAATCATCCACATAGACGGCAGGTCGGCGCTCGCATACCATAGGGTGGTGCCATGGAGCGCTTGGCGGTTATCTGCACGACTTGCTTGGAGCTCGTGGGTTTATCGTATTTTGACCGTTTGGACCTTGCTCGGTCTCTTGCTTGGGATCGGTTGGTACCTCGTGCAGTTGGCAGGAATTGATACATCGCAACCGACGTATGTCTTTCACTACACGATTTACTTTGGAACGGACGACGTGCGGCCGCTCGGTTGGTTGGCCTTTTGGCCGGCGATCTGGGTCGTGACAAGCCTGGCAGGTTTGATCTGTGCGTACGGTACGTATCGGCGTGATCTGCATGCCGGGATCGCTTGGCTCGTCTTGGTTTCGCTGTCAGCTCTGCCTTGGATGCTCGTTCTTCATTATCTTGCTCTCATCAATCGTTAGGTCTATGGATCCTCTTGAACTAGCTTCGCTGACGCGTCCGGTGGGTGATGTATTTTCAGTCGCCCGTCCGATGGGATTCGTCGCGATCGCTTTTTTGTTATCCGGCTTGGCGATGCCCTTCTTGATCCGAACGTTGAAACGCTTGGGGATGGGAAAGCAGATCCGTGACTCAGCAGCTGCACCGATCATGGCCGAATTGCACAAAGCCAAGGCGGGGACACCGACGATGGGCGGGATTATCATCTGGGCGACAGCGCTTATCTTGGTGTTTGCTGTTGCGGCTGGCTGCTGGATCTCGGGACCTGGTTCGATTATGTGTCGCGTCAACTTCTTGTCGCGCTCACAGACCTGGTTGCCGCTTGGCTTGATGTTTGCGGCTGCGATTATCGGTTTGGTTGATGACTATTTGAACGTGCGTCGCATCGGTTCGAAAGGTGGGGGTTTGCGTGAACGTCATCGCTTGATTTCATACGGCTTGATCGCGGCAATAGGCGCCTGGTGGTTTTATACAAAGCTGGGCTGGGCCCACTTGCACGTTCCGTTTCTTGGGACGTACGAGATCGGTCCGTGGTACATCCCATTTTTCTTGCTCGTGATCGTCGCAACCTCCCACTCGGTGAACGTGACGGACGGTTTGGACGGTTTGTCGGGTGGAACGTTATTGGCCTCGATCGGTGCGTATGGTGTGATCGCCTGGGCGCAGGGGAGTACCGATCTCGCAACGCTGTGCGCTGTCTTGGTCGGGGCGTTAATGGGCTTTTTGTGGTACAACGTGAATCCAGCCCAGATCTTTATCGGTGATACAGGGGCGATGTCGCTCGGAACGGTGCTCGGTGTCGTCGCACTTATGACGAATCAACCGCTGCTACTGCTCATCATCGGTTTGCCTTTCGTGATTGAAAGTACCTCCGTTATCCTTCAAGTCTTGAGCAAGAAGTTGCGCAACGGAAAAAAGATCTTCAAGAGTGCGCCGCTCCATCATCACCTGCAAGCGATCGGTTGGAGCGAGCCGAAGATCGTGATGCGTGTCTGGATGATCTCAATCGCGTTGTCAGGTGTAGGTGTCGCCATTGCCCTCGTCGATCGCTTCTAACCTCTCATGTCCGTTCTTGAACGCCTTCGCTCTTTAGACCCCGTCATCGTGGGACTCACGGTGACGATGCTTGTGATCGGTTTGTTGATGTTGTTTTCGGCTACGGTTGCGGTTGGGGTTCAGCGCGCCGGAGACAGCCTCTTTTACGTGAAGAGCCAGGTGTTTAAAGGAGTGATCCCAGGCATCTTCGCCTTCATTCTAGCCGCGCTGATTGATTATCGGGCTTGGAAAAAGTGGGCGCTTGGGATTCTAGTCGTGTCGATCGTGCTGCTCTTGCTTGTGTATGTGCCGGGCGTCGGCATCATTTTGAACGGAGCACGTGGCTGGATTCGTATCGCGGGGTTTCAATTTCAACCGTCTGAATTGGTAAAAGTGAGTTTCATTGTCTATCTAGCCGCCTGGCTGACGACACGCAAGGCTGACGACGTACACAAGTTTGAGACCGGCTTAATGCCGTTCTTGTTGTCATTGGGGGTTGTCATGTTCTTGCTGATTAAGCAGCCGGATACGGGTTCGATGATGGTGTTGGTCGGGACATCGCTCACGATGTACTTCCTGTCCGGCGCGCCGATCTCGTGGTTCGTGTTGTTGTCGGCCTTGGGATCGGGTCTCCTCGCGATGCTTATCAAGTTCTCTCCGTACCGCGCGTCGCGCTTCATGGTGTTCTTGCATCCGGAACTGGATCCGCAAGGCGTTGGCTATCACATCAACCAGGCGGTCTTAGCGATTGGCTCCGGTGGGTGGCTCGGTATGGGCTTCGGCCAGTCGCGCCAGAAGTATCTGTATCTCCCAACGGTTGAGTCTGACTCCATTATCGCGATCATGGCGGAAGAGCTAGGGTTTATTGCGATCTGTTTGTTTATGGCCTTGTTCGGTGCCTTGATTTGGCGCTGTTTTACCATCGCGCGTGAATCGAAAGATCCATTTGGCAGTTATCTCGCGGCCGGGATCGGCATGATGCTCGCGATTCAAGCCGTGATGAATATCGGCTCAATGACGGGTTTGCTACCGATTACAGGGGTGACGTTGCCGTTCTTGTCGCATGGAGGAACGGCGATGGTGATCTTGTTGGGAGCGATGGGATTGGTCGCCGGTATTCCCGGTCGGCAAGCGGCTCAGGGTCATATTCGTTCACGTTCACTATGAAGATTCTTTTTGCAGGAGGGGGTTCACTCGGGCCCGTCACACCGTTGATCGCAACCGCACGAGCCTTGGCGCGTCTTGAAAAAACGGTCGAATTCGCCTGGATCGGAACCCCAACCGGGCCGGAGCAGGCCTTGGCTGAGGCTGAGGGAATGAGCTTCTCAAGTTTGCCAGTGGTAAAGCTGCAGCGTTATCCCTCGATCAAATGGCTGACGTTGCCGTTCGATTGGATTCGCGTACGCGGATTGGCGGGAAAGAAATTGGATGAGCTCAAACCGGACGCTGTCGTCTCCGTCGGTGGCTTCACGGCGACGCCAGTGTTTATCGAGGCGGCTAAACGGGGAATCCCGTGCATCATGCATCAGTTGGACTTACGCCCTGGCTTATCGAATCGGCGTGTCGCGCGTTTGTGCTCGAGTGTGACGACGTCGTTTGAATACGAACGACCACCTTTTGGTCAGTGGGTCGCCGATGAGCCGATCGCTTCGCCAACCCGTTTCGATCGCGCGAATCTTCCGACGCGGACAGCTGCCGCAAAACATTTCGGATTGGATCCGAAGAAGTCGATCACACTGATCGTTGGTGGAGGAACGGGCGCACAAGCCTTGAACGAGCATGTAGCACGAACACTCGACCAATGGTTGAAGCAGACACAGATTTTACATCTTACAGGGAAAGGAAAGAGCAAAGGACTCAAGGAGCGAATGGGCTACGTCGTCCGTGAGTTGTTAGTCGATGATATGGATCATGCCTACGCGGCCGCTGATCTTGCGGTTTCCCGTGCGGGCTTCGCTTCGCTTGCCGAAATGACCTCACGCCTTATGATTCCAACCATTGCTGTTCCGTTGCCAGGGACAGAGCAAGAAGAAAATGCGCTGGCGTTTGAAGAGAGGGGAGGTTTGATCGTTGTCGAGCAATCACACAAGCACTTCGATGACGAAGTGCTGACGGCGGCTCGTTTGCTGCTCAAGGATGAGGAATCACGGGAAAAGATGGGGAAGGCGGCTCAAGCCTTTTTACCAACGGATGATGGAACGGCGCTGGCGAAACGGATTTTGAAAGTGATTGCCAAGAAAAATACGAAGAAAAAGTAAAAAACCGCCGCTCAATCTGTGAGCGGCGGTTTTTTGTTTGTCGGATTATTCAGCGGCTGCTTTCTTACTTCGTCCAGTACTTCGACGTGTTTTCTTCACTGGTGCCGTTGCTCGTCGTTCTTCAATGAGTTTCACCGCCTCCTCCAGCGTAATCTTCTCTGGGTCGATGGTTTTTGGAATGGTGGCGTTGATGTCGCCATGTTTCACGTAGGCACCGTAGCGGCCATCGTGGACGGTCACATCGCCTTTCTCAGTTGGATGGACACCGATCGAACGACCTTTCACCGCCACACGTCCGCCGCGACCCTTCTTTGGTTCGGCGAGGAGCGCGAGAGCACGCTCAAGTGTCACGGTCAAAACTTCATCGCCTGCCTGAAGTGAGCGGAAATCGCCATCGTGGACGATGTATGGTCCGAAACGTCCAAGACCCGCTTTGATATCCTTGCCAGACGTTGGGTCTGTCCCAAGTGTGCGGGGGAGTGACAAGAGGCCGAGTGCTTGTTCGCGATCGAGGGTTTCAATCTGGATGTTCTTTGGAATGGAGACGCGCTTCGGCTTGTCTTTCGATTTCGGGTCTTCAGGATCTTCGCCAAGCTGCAGGTACGGTCCGTAGCTACCGGTGCGCAGATAGATCTGCTTCCCGCTTGCCTCGTCAACGCCAAGCGTTGTCGGTCCTTGCTGCGCATGAGCGAGCAATTCCGCCAAGCTGTCTGGAGTGATGTCGCCTGGGAGGAAGTCTGCCTGAAGCGAAGCTTTGACTGGCGTGCCGTGTTCCGGATGCAAGCCTTCAAGATACGGTCCAAAGCGACCGATGAAGAACTGCATGTTCGGCGCCGTCAGAATCTCGATATGGCGCGCGTTGGTCGTATCATCTTTACGCGTCGTCTCTTCTTCGACTTTGTGCGCTAAGCCGTTTGGACCTTGGTAGAAGGCTTTCAAGTAGGCCAACCAGTCGGCGTGACCGGTCGCGATTTGGTCGAGTTCATCTTCCATCTTCGAAGTGAAGGCGATCTGTACCAAATCTGGGAACGAACGTTCCAAGTATTGTACAACCGCGAAACCGGTGAAGGTTGGGGCGAGTGAGCCGCCAACTTTTTTCACATACGTGCGATCAATCAAGGTCGAGATCGTGGCTGAGTAAGTACTCGGGCGACCAATGCCTTCCTTTTCCATGAACTGGACCAAGCCGGCTTCACTGTAGCGTCCTGGTGGTTTGGTTTCGTGGATCTTTGGTTCGACCGATGTGCAGCCAGGTGTCATTCCGGCCTTAAGAGCGGGGAGTGGGCGTTCCTGGTCGTTCAAGGCTTCATCGGTGTCTTCTTTTCCTTCCACATACGCACGCAAGAAGCCTGGTGACACGATGCGCATACCGTTGGCCTGAAAGACCGTCTCTTCAGCAGCGTCGATGGTCACCTGTGACTGCATGAGCGTCGCGTCCGGCATCTGGCTGGCCATCGCGCGCATCCAAATCAATTCGTAGAGCTCGCGTTCTTCTGGGCGGGCATCAAGCTCACTTGGTGGCGTGAACGACAAACTCGGACGAATGGCTTCGTGGGCTTCTTGAGCGCCCTTGGCCGTTGAAGCGTGGCTACGTACCGTTGCTGGCACGAACTCAGCACCGAAGCGATCTTGAATGCGGGTACGAATGCTCGCGATCGCCTCCTGCGACAAGACGGTCGAGTCGGTACGCATATAGGTGATGTGCCCATGTTCGTACAGCTTCTGCGCGATCGACATCGCTTCTTTCGATGAGATTCCGAGTTTGCGGTTGGCTTCTTGTTGCAGCGTTGAAGTCGTGAACGGTGCTGGCGCTTTGCGGGTCGTCTGTTTTTCCTGCACTTCACGCACGGTCCACGTGCCTTTCAGACATGCTTCCGCCAAGGCTCGCGCTTTGGCTTCGTCCATCA
This sequence comes from uncultured Gammaproteobacteria bacterium, assembly GCA_964598725.1. Classification (GTDB taxonomy): domain Bacteria; phylum Patescibacteriota; class Patescibacteriia; order 2-12-FULL-60-25; family 2-12-FULL-60-25; genus JAGOTP01. The sequence continues at coordinate 620,249 of CAZRCW010000001.1, forward strand.
CGACGACGCTCGAACCTTTGATCAGCTCGCCCGTTGCTTCATCGAAATGTTTGCCAGTCGCAACCGTCCCGTCCTTGGTTTTCACTAACTTCGCTTCAAAGCTCGTCTTGTCGGATTCAAGAACGGCGAGCGCATCCCAGTAGGTCGCTTTCTTGAAGCGCATGCGAGCGCGTTCGCGATCGACGATCGCTTTCAAGACAACCGATTGCACGCGACCAGCAGACAAGCCGTATGCGATGCGCTTCCAAAGAACAGGGGAGACGGTGTAACCGACTAGACGATCCAGAATGCGACGGGTTTCCTGTGCACGCACCAAACGTTCGTCGAGCTCACGTGGGTGAGCGATGGCTGCCTCAATCGCCGCTTTCGTAATTTCATGAAACACCATGCGCTTCACGGGAACTTTGGGTTTCAAAACTTCCAGTAAGTGCCAGCTAATGCTTTCTCCTTCGCGGTCTTCATCAGTTGCCAAATAGATGTCTTCTGCATCTTTCATGGCCGCCTTGAGTTCGCTGACCGTTTTCTTTTTGGTAGGAGAAACGATGTAGAGTGGTTCGAACGTCTCAGGATCGACACCAAGCTTACCCTGAGGGGTCTTTTTAAGTGCTTCTGGGACATCTGCAGCTGAGGCCGGAAGGTCGCGAATATGGCCCATGGAAGCCAAAACCTCGTAGTCTTTACCGAGGAATTTGCGGATAGTCTTGGCTTTTGTGGGGGACTCGACGATAACGAGGTGCATAAGAGATGGGGCTAGTGTACTGATGGACTGGGTCTGTGACAAATGAATCCCTTACGCCCGGCCCCAAGTCAGGTTGGGGAGTCGAACGGCCAACTGCTTGAGTTCGAGCATGCTGAGTGCCTGGTTGACCCGACCGATCGACCAGTCAATCGCGCGTGAAATCTCGTCGGCTGTCGAAGGCGCCGACATCGCTTCGAATAGCTCCCGTTCGTCAGAGGTAAGAGGGAGAACTTCTTGCGCTTTGGTGCAGCTCTCAACGCGATCTAGGTTGAGTGCCTCGAAGATATCGCTTACGTCGGCACAGAGCCGTGCTCCAGCACGAATCAACTGATGGGTTCCTGCCGAGACGTCCGACCAGATCGACCCAGGGACGGCCAAGACCTCACGCCCTTCTTCGAGCGCAGCGCGAGCAGTGATCAGCGTTCCGCTGTCGATCGCCGCTTCAATAACCACGATCGCTTTCGCGAGGCCAGCGATAATGCGATTGCGGACAGGGAACGATCCAGGTCCAGGCAGTTCTCCGGGTGGGTGTTCAGACAGAAGACAGCCACCTTGTTCTAGGAGGCGTTTGGCCAATGCTCGATTGTGGCTGGGGTAGATCGTGCGATCATCAACTCCAGAGCCAAGCACGCCGCAGGTGTAGCCACCCGCATCCAAAGTCATCGTATGTGCCTCGGCATCGGTTCCGAGCGCTAAACCGGAGATGATCGGTAAGCCCGCTTGAACGAGTGGTCCGATGAAACGTTGCAAGACCTGCTTGCCGTACTCGGTTGGTCGCCGGGTACCAATAATGGCGATGCTGGGTGTGTTCGGTGGAGCGGGTCCGCGTGTAAATAAAACCTCCGGCGGGTTATGAATCGTTCGGAGTGCTAACGGGTAGTGTTCATCATCTTTCAAGAGAAGATCGATGCCGTTGACGGCGAGGGTTGCGGCAAATTCATTCACATCGAATGTGCTTCGCCAAGCCAAGAAGCGTTGGATCAGTTTGTCGCTGAACTCAAGCTCAGTCAGAAGCGCACGTGGTGCGTTCCAGACATCCTCAGCGGTCAGATTATGTTTCAAACAACGACGAATACAGGCGGGGCCGATGCCCTCACACGCGGCGATCGCTCCCCAGAGGAGTCGGTGGGTTGGTGGCAGTGTCATACTTACTGCCGTTCCATGAATTCATAGCCTTTGTCAAGCCATCTTTGACCCAAGCTTCGATCGCATCTGCGCCGCGATTGAGAGTTGATTCAAGTTTTTGCTTGTCTTCTGGACTGAAGCGTTCCAAGACGTAGTCTTTTGAAATCCGTGGTGCTGGTGGACGGTCGATGCCCATGCGTAGGCGCGCGAACTGTTGCGTACCGAGTTGCTCGTAGATCGAACCTATCCCATTGTGGCCACCGGCATTGCCTCCATCACGGAACGCGATCGTGCCGAGCGGGAAATCCAATTCATCCTGCACGATTAAAATCTGATTGAGCGGGATCTTGAAGTACTGAGCGACCGCTTGGAGCGCGCGCCCAGATTCGTTCATGTAGGTCGTCGGGAGCGACAACAGTACCTGATGCTGATCGATGCGCACATCGGCGAGCAAGGTGTGCATGCTTCGTTCTTCACGGAAGGATGATTGAGAGCGTTTAGCTAACGTCTCAACTACACGCCAACCCAAGTTGTGGCGTGTATCTGCGTATTCTTGGCCGGGATTACCCAAGCCCACGACAAGGTACTTCGACATGACAGTGGCGGTTTACTGATACTTCTGACGACGACGGGTTTGGTTGACCAACACTTTCTTCTCGCGAATCTTTCCAGCCACCGCTTCCATACCTGGACCGAAGACGTTACGAGACTTCTGTGATTTCGCGACCGGCAAGTTACGGACTTTTGTGATGATTGGTGTACCGGTGAAGTGGAACTTGTTACGCAAACGCTTTTCGAAGAACTTCAACCAGTTGTTGTGAATGCCATCCTTTTCACCATGAACGGTCATGAGGAAGGTTGGTGGTTCGTGATCAACCTGAGCCACATCGTAAATACGTGGTGATTTTGGACCGTAGGAGGTAAGTGGCTTCATCGTTTTGATACAGGCCTTCAACAATTTGTTGAGAGCGTTGTATTCGATGTGACGCTTACGCTCTTCTTGAATCTTCAATGCATGCTCAAGCAACGCGTTCATACGCTGCTTTTTCAAGGCGCTCACGAAAATCATCGGAGCCCAGTTGAGGAAGGGGAAGAGGGAACGAACAAGGACCTCGAACTTTTCCGAAGTATGCGTGTCCTTGGCTGGAATCAAATCCCATTTGTTGGCGACGAGAATCACACCCTTGGCGCGTTCAGCCAGGTAGCCGGCGAGTGCGCGGTCTTGCGAGGTTGGATCCTCGCTCGCATCGAACACGAGGAATGCAACGTCACAGGCATCGATCGCCCCCATGTTGCGCTGTACGCCTGCTTCTTCGATTTCGGTACGAAGTGAGGCGTTCCGGCGCATACCGGCGGTGTCGATGAGCGTGATCTTGTGGCCTTGGAACTCGAGCTCGGTGTCTTGTGGCTCGCGGGTCGTGTGCGCCATTGGAGATACGATCACGCGGTCTTGATTCAAAATACCGTTGACAAGCGAAGACTTTCCAACGTTTGGACGGCCGACGATCGCGATTTTCAAACGTTCGTGGCGACGCGCATCAACCGGAGGAACGCCACGCGCATCCAGTTCTTTGGCGACCTCATCAAGCAAGTCACCAACGCCGAGACCGGTGTTGGCGCTAATTGGGTAGATGGTTGGGAAGTGCAAGGAAAAGAAACCAGCATCCATTGAAGTACCAAAGTCCTTCATGGTGTCGACTTTGTTGACGAGCAACCAGATGTCTTTCTTGTGATGGGCGCGAACAAAGTCCGCGAGTTCACGATCTTGAGGCATCAAGCCATTTTTTCCATCCACCACAAACAAGACAAGATCGGCGTCTTCGATGGCGTTCAACGATTGTTGTTTGATGCTGTCGCCGACTTCGTTCCGTTCGGTATCCATACCGCCTGTGTCGATACAAGCGAATTCACGACCCTGCCAGATGACGGTGCCAGATTTGCGGTCGCGGGTCGTGTGAGCGTCTTCGCTCACCAAGGCATGACCGCTTTCGGTAAAGCGGTTCCAGAGGCTCGACTTTCCGACGTTGGTTCGTCCAACCAAGGCCACCCGGGGGAGCCGGACTTCGGGTTTGGTCGCAGCAGGCGTTTCGGGCGTCGCGGCGGGGGTATCGAGGTGGAGATCCATATATTAGAGAGGAGAATTCAGCAGAGGATAGCTGGCTTCGCCTAAAATGACAAAAAAATCGACCTCTCCGGAGTCCGCCGAGGGTTTCTCAGGGGGTAATCCATCCTCTGGTTGGATGGCATCTGGCTGATTGAGAGACACGGTCGCTTGGAGCGATTTCTTTAATTTGGCTAATTCTTGCGGTTTTTTACCTTTCGTTAAGTCAAAGATGATGGTTTCCTCGTACCCACGACGGATGGCGTTCCCAAAGGTTTTGACTTCGTAGCCACCTTTTTCGAGTTTGGCCGCCATCTGGGCGGCGAAGCCGGTTCGGGTCGTCCCGTTTCGAACTTCGATCCGAGGTGGGGTGACTGGTGCCACCTGGGCGACTCGGTTGGTGGAAGTTGGGTTTGAGGTCGCGACGGTCGAGGTGGAAGCTTCTTTGAAGGGGTTGGCGGCGAGTTCACGAATGGCCGACCAATCGGGATTTCGAGGGAAGAGCATGAAGGCGCCGTTCACGTTAGCGGCCACCAGTTCCTTATCCGGGGCATCGGTTAGCACTTGGAGATTGATCTTGTCGTTCGAGAAGTCTTTTAAGGTCGGAGCAAGGGCAAGTGCGCTCCAAGGGGTGAAGTCGGTCTGAAGATGATCGGTGACGGCGGTATAGAGATTAGCTAACGCACGTGGATCGGTCAGGGTGCCGAGTGAGAGCAGTTTGTCACGCACAGCCATCAATACGATTTGCTGACGACGACTGCGGGCGAAGTCACTTCCTTCACCATTATTCCCGTGACGAGAACGGGCATAGATAAGCGCGGTGCTGCCGGTCATGTGCTGCATCCCTTTCTTAAATGAGACCGTCATCCATTTCTTATCCATGGTTGGATATTGATAGTCGGTGAAAGTTCGCTCGACATCCACATCAACTCCGTCCAAAGCATCGATAAATTTCGCAAAGCCGGCGAAATCGATCTTGATGACATGATCGATCGGTTGTTCGAGAAGGTCTGAAAAGGCTTTGGCAGTACGCGCGGCGCCTTCGCCCGGATGATCTTGTTCAAAGTAGGCGTTGACGGCGTTGATCTTCTCGAACTGGCCGCCGCCAAGCGGATAGGCGAGATCGCGAGGAATGGACAACATTCCAACCCGTTTATTTTTCAAATCAACCGACGCCAAGATAATGGTATCGGTTAGCTGCGAGCCCTCATGACCTTCTCCACCCACCCCAAGCAGTAAAATATTCATCCGATCACGAGTCGCGGTTTCGGTACCAGTTGCAACATCATCAACTGGATGGCCGGTTACGCGTTCCAAGTGCGAGATGATCGGCAAACGCTGAATTTCATGAATGACGCTTGTTCCCCGGGCATTGGCGCGGTAGGAGGCGGTTGCTCCAGCGGCTGATAAAAGGCCGACAACAAGCGCAAAAGCAGCGGCCAGAATGATCGTTTGACGTGAGACGGTACGCTCGCTTGGGGCGATAAAGTTGGTCGACAGGGGATCGGACTTTCGGAACGGGAGCATGCCACGCAGTCTAGCATGCCCTGGGCTCGAAACAACCCCTCGCGACGTGTGGATGATCTCGCTACAAGCCGAGCGACAGCTATGGTATCCTAGCCGGGACTTCCCTATGCGTTCCTTTTTTCTGTTGCGTTCGAAGCTGCGTTCTTTGCGATTTCTGTCGATGACGACCAAGATCTCGATTCTTTTCCTGGTGATAGCAGGAAGTTTTGGTGTCTCGGCGGTTGTTCAGGCGCAAACTACTTATACGGGACCACGCGCACCAAGACAGCAGGGAATAGGGGCACAGGATCGTGGTGTTGGTGATTTTGTTTCTGGTGTCTGGGGTTCGATGACCGCCGCTCTTACTGATCGTGCTGAAACAGCGAATGAATCGGCTGCATCAGGCGCGATTAATGACATCGCGACAGACCCTACAGGGACGATCAGCACCGAGTTAACCGACGTCGCTCGTGCAGCAGGCGTTACGGGTACGGGTTCGATTACCGATATCCTGACCGCTCGTATCGTTGGTTTGCTGGCATTCTTGATGGGCTTGGTCGTGTCCTTTTTGGGCAAGATCATCCTGCTCTTGGTGAATATCTTGCTTGGGTTCTTGAGTTACAACGACTTTGCGAATGCGCCACCGGTTGTCATCGGGTGGAAGATGGTACGTGACTTGGCCAACATGTTCTTTATCGTTGTGTTGATCGTTTCTTCGTATGCGACGATCTTGGGTTGGAAAACGAATGAGTTGCACGTGAAGAACGTCTTACCAAAAGTGTTACTCGCGGCGGTCTTGGTGAACTTCTCAAAGACAATTGTTTCTCTTCTGATTGATGCTTCACAGATCGCAATGCTGACGTTTGTGAACTCGTTCGCTTCGATCGGTGCCGGAAACTTTACGAACGCCTTGCATTTGCCCTTGATTGCGGATGCGAGTTACGCCAACCAGCTTCAAGCTTCGGTGAGCTCTACGGCTCAATCAGTTGCTGCGAGTGGAGCAGGTACGGTTATCTTGGATGTTGTCCTTGCCTCGGCACTTCAAATTTTCCTGTTGGTCATTGCGATCGGTATCATGCTCATGATGGTGATCTTTGTGGTGGTTCGCATCGTAGGTTTGTGGATGTTGTTGATCTTTTCTCCGATGCCATTCTTGGCGGACGCATTGCCTGGCCCGCTGAAGAATATGTTGGGTCCTCAGATCAAGAATTTCTGGCCGCGTTTGAGTGGTTTATTGACCGGTGGTCCAGTGATGGCATTTTGGCTCTGGCTCACGTTTGCCACTCTGTCAGCGCAAGGGGCGGATGAGCGTCTAGGGCTATTCCAGAACACACAAGCGGCAAACGTCTCAGGCGCATTCAATATCGCACAAAGCGGCGCGAGCATGTTCATCACGGCTATTGGAAACGCTCGTGGCTTGGGCTCGTACATTGTTGCGGTCGCCATGATGATGATGGCGCTCGAAGCGGCGATGGGTGTTGCAGACGATGTTTCGAAGAGTATTAGCAGCGAAGCAGGTGGGTTGATGAAGAAAATTGGCAACAAGTCACGTGAGTATGCGACGAGCGCTGCCAAATTTGTTGGGTATGGTGCGGCGGCGGGTGCAGCAGGTAGCGCAGTTACGGCTGTTGATCGTCGCTACGATGTCCGTGGGAAATTGGCGGGTACAGCGCGTCGCCTCCCTATTGCACGCAATAACGAGTGGCTACGTAAGCAGCAATATGCAAATCGTGAGGAAGAGTTGAAGCGTGCATCGGAGGAGTCGAAGATTTTAAATAATCCATTAGCAACACAGGCAGAAAAGGATCGCGAAATCAGCCGCTTGAGAGCCAAATACGCCATTGGAGGTGATCCTGCGGTCAAGCGTGCTTTGGCCCAGGATGCGTTGAAGACAGCTGGCAACGAGAAAGCCTTTGATACGCAGCTGAAGCCAGCGAAAGATAGTTTGAAAGATAAGGTAAAGGGATCGACCAATGATGATGTGGTGGCTAAGCGGGTGTCTGACCGATACGGAAAGCAGGAAGCGGCAGAGAAGCGCATTTCGGAGTACGAGCGTGCGAAGGCGATGATCACCGACAGCTCCAAGGAGTCGGTCGATAAACGTCGTGAGATCGATGATGCCATCAAGAAGATTCGCAAGGATAATCCACACCTGATTCGTGACGAGAAGGAACGCGCGAAGCAGATGTCTGAAGTGAAGCAGAACTTCAATTCACTTGATGAAGATGCGCGTGGGAACTTTGAGGTCTTGAAGAACTTCGCTGCGCCGGGTGCATTCAAAGAGGGCGCCGATGGCAAGATTACGGTGGGTGACGCAGCCGCAATTCGTGCGACCCGTAAGAAATTGCAGGGTCAGAATCGCGATAACTTCGACGCTATGGTGAATTACGTGAAGGAGAGTAAGGATGGTGTGAAGGTCAGCGAACTGCGTAATTTGTCCGCCGAGAAAGATGCGAACGATCGCACGCGTATCTTTGAAGCGCAAACGAATGGAGATGGTCAGATCACGGGTGGTGGCTTCAAACTCAGCTATCAACGTGAGCAGGCGGTTGAGACGGTCAAGAAAGGTTACTCAGACGCGAATTCAGGTACGTGGAAGACAACCCCAATGGATGCCTATGGTCACTCAACCCCAATGGTCGAAGGAACGCAGGCTGATGACCTCGTGAGGGCGGCAAAAACAGTTGGTGTCTCACAGGTGGTTCAGAATGTTGGCGCTGGTGCTAAGGGTGCAGCCGCAGATGAGCAGAGGCAGGCTGCGGTAAACGGCTTGGCTGCGCGCACGTCGTCAGGCTTGTCGGAAGCAACAAGATATATGAAGGAGGTCGATCCAACGACCGGGAAGTCGCGTACAGATACGTTACGTGACAACAAGGCTCCTGAGGCGGTTAAGGAACGTATCCGTACAGAGTATCAGAGCAAGGTGAACGAGGTCTTGCCGATGCTGGATGGAGTGGGTGAGCTGCCCGAGGATCAGCAGATTGATTTCATGGCAGCCATGGGTCAATCCAATGTCGGTATTGCCCTGAATAGCGGCAACATGAGTGATCCGGATATGAAAGCCTCCGTTCAGAAAGTGAAGATGATGGTCAACGAGAATGCCGAGGCTGTTCGCGGGTACTTTGCCGACGAAGATCAAGCCAAGATGGACGACTTCGCGAATTTCCGTCAGCAAGACGAATACTTCAAGTCACAACCGAAGGCGGTCTTGGACGAGTATGACGATCTGCAGAAGAAGTCGGCCGCTGATCGTGATGCGATCCTTAATAAAGATGCTGCCAAGCAGGCTGGTTATAACGAATACGTTCAAAACAGAACGCTTGAGACGCAGGTTGCAGCTAAAGGCATTATTCACGATATAAAAGCTGCTCCTGATGAGTACGCCAAGTATCGTAAATACGATGACGCGCGCAAAGCGATTAACCAGTTCAACGCTACAGGCGGGAAGGGCTCAGCCTCTAGCAACCGCAATCGAGGCGGGGGCAGAAGAGGCCGCGGAACCCCTTAATTTTCACTTAGTGCACTATGGACACCGTCGAATGGAATCACGGCTATCAGCATTGCCCGAAGATCGTTCAAGATTACTTCCTTCAACCCCTGTCGGGTGAGAATGAAGATAAGGCCCAAGAACTCTTGGCCTTGGATAACGATGCTTGGGACCGTGTGTCTGATCCGGCCTGGGTCTTGATCTTCGACGGGATGAACAAGCAGGAATTTCGTGAAGAAGTGAAAAAGGTTGCGGGTGAGCACAACCCGGACGAAGTCGAACGTGTCTTGCTGCAGTACATCGTCTATCCGGTGGCTGACCTTGTGGTGTGGGATGTTGAAGCGCGACTTCAAGAACTGGGTGTATCGTCTTCACAATTGCAGTCGATGTTCCGTATCTCGCTTCGTCCAATCTCGTATACGGTTGCCGCTCGCCGCGTGGCAGCTAATGCGAAGCTCAGCGTTTTGACCGAGGATACGGCACGTCGTCTGCGCGAGATTTTGGTGTCCTACATGAAGGATGTGCGTACGTTGGACCAGGTCAAAGTCGCACTCCAACAAACGCAGGCAGAAGGGGGCGTCGAATTCTCGGAAGAGCAAGCGAACCGGTATGCCGAAGAGCTCGAGAAGCTCCAGATTGCGGTTCAGATTATGTCGGAGCAGGAGTTCGATACCTGGTATGAGAACTTCCAGCGCGAGGAAAATATCAGATTATTAGATCAACCCGGGCCGAACCAGCGACCAAAGGTTGCTGCGGCAACGGATGCGAACGGTGAAGTTCTGCCGGTCGTGCGCACGACGGCGAATGGGGAAGACTATGATGAATTGCTCGAAGCGGCGGTCGAAGAGACGGTGAAGAGATTGTCTGTCGCGGGTCTCGATGAGTATTTGCTCAAACGTCTGCGGAACATCATCTCAACCCGCTTACGCGACGTACGGAACTCCCTTCAGGTCAAAGAAGTCTTAGTCCGCGATTCAAAGGTGGGAGGGCTTGATCGTCATCCTGAAGAGGCAGATGCGATGGTGCTTGTGATCGAAAAGGCCTACGCCCTCCACAAAGAAGAGTTGGCTACCGCAGAACAGCGTCGGATTGAAAGTATGAAGCGTGCCCAAGATGAAAAGCGTGAGGTGCGGCGTAAAGAAGAGAGCGAAGCGCATGCGGATTGGTATCGCCAGAAGGTGCAGGACGCGAACCCGTGGGCCGCTGCGATCGAGGCGCAGAAAGCCGGACAGCCAGCGCCGGGGCAGGTGAGTTGGTCACCAGCCGGCCAGCAAGCGGTGGCATCACCCAACGTTGATCCGTCAGCCCGTCCACCGATTGATTCAATTCGTCCGCCGACTCGGCTCATGAGCCTAGGCAATGAACTTGGTTCGATCACCTTGGCCGACTTCCGTCGCATCGCTCAATCGCCAGAAGAGGCGATGGAGCGCTTGTGGCAGAAGCTTGAGACCTTGAAGCAGGAGTCCTACGAGAAGTTGCAAGAAGGGGCACAAGCCTGGCGTCAGTCACCGCTCCAGCAGCAGTATTTGCAGCTGGTGGCACAAAGCTTCACTTCGGGCCGCCCGGTCGCCGAGATTGCGAGTGAGCTGCATGAGAAAGATCCAAACCAGCCGACCCCGCAAGAGATCGGGGCGATCTTGCTTCTGAATAACCGCTTGAACGTCTAAGCCTATGCCCGAAAAGTACATGGTGCCGCAGTTCATCGATAACGAAGATAAGATTCTCGGACCGATCACGGTGCGTCAGTTCTTGATTATGTTGGGCGCGGTGGCTGCGTTGTTCATCGCCTACAAGCTATCGCCATCTACCTTGATCTTCGTCTTGATCGCGTTGTTGATTATTGTTGTCGCCGGTACCTTCGGCTTCGTGAAAATTCAGAGTCAGCCGTTTCATTTGTTTTTCTTGAACTTCCTAGCTTCGCAGCTTCGTCCGTCGCTCCGTGTGTGGGACAAAGAGTTGAACGAGGCGCAGCTCCGTGCCTTCATCGAGTTAGGCAAGGTGACCGTCGCGGAAGTTGATCCGAATCAAGGCAAACGACGTCCTACCTCGTCGCGTTTGCGTGATCTGACTCTGGTCGTAAACACGGGAGGAGTGTATAAACCAGATGACGATCCGTCCTTTTGAACCTTCGTATGGCCAAATCTATTTCTAAACCTGGAGTTCCCACCCAACGCTTTTTAGATATTGCGGAAGTCCGCGAGGACGTCATCATTTTGAAGGACGGAACGATTCGTGCCGTCTTGTTGGTTTCGAGTATCAACTTCGCTTTGAAGTCGGTCGATGAACAGCAGGCGATCGTTCAGGCCTACATGCAGTTCGTGAACAGTATCGATTTCCCGATCCAGATCGTGATTCAGTCGCGTCGAATGAATATCGATCCGTATATTCGTCAGCTGAACGACCAAGAAAAAAAGATCAGCAACGATTTGCTCAAGCGCCAGATCCGCGACTACCGTGACTTCGTGCGTCAACTCGTGAATTTGGGCGACATCATGCAGAAGCGGTTCTATATCGTCATCCCACTCAACCCAGCCACGGTGCAGACCAAAGGCTTCTGGCAACGGTTGCAGGAAATCTTCTCGCCAACCATCGCGATGAAGTTCGCCGAAGATCGCTTCAAGAAACAGAAGTTCGATTTGGACCTGCGCGTGAACCAAGTTGCAGGAGGACTGAGCTCCATGTCGCTCAGTGCCGTCCAGTTGGATACGCAGAGTTTGATCGAGCTGTTCTACAACGTGTACAACCCGGATTTGTACGAAGCGCAGCCGTTGGTAGACATCGATCGGCTCCAGGTCGACTAAAAACGTTAAAAATAGCTAAAACAAGCCAAAAGATTGACAAAAACGCTGAAATAACGTATAGTTCAGCGTTCTTTTCAATTGGAACGCAACTGATTTCGTGTCCCTCGACTGAGTTTAGAGAGAAGCTGTTTGTCTCTACACCCAGCCGAGCGGACGCGTCGTCAAACGTACTCAACCCTAGACCGACTCGGGCTGTCCAAAGCAATGCCACGTGATTTGCCTCCCACTCGTCCGTCCATGTCCGCCACATCAACGGCGGATAACACCCACAAGGGCGACGCCGCACTCCGGCAGGGGAACCGTTCGCGCTTCGATCGCGCGAACGGCTTGTCACTTGTCGCGTCACTGTTCTTCGGAGCGCTCGTCGGGCTCGGCATCACCGCGTGGCTCGAACATGACGCGCACGACTTCCCGCTCATCCTCTGGGCGCTGATCAGCGCGATTGTCTGGATGTCCTTCTTCTCGATCCTCGTCCGGATGAACGGACTCGAGGCGATCGACAAGGGGATGACAGATCTCACCGGCGTCGGCGTGGACCACGCGAACCGCGTGGAGGAGCTCCAGCGTGAGCTCAAGACCTGCAAGGCGGAGCGCGATGAGGCACAGGCCCAGGCGCTCTCGGAGAGCTGCTTCACGCGGCCGCAGAACCTGGACGGAGGGACCTACTCGCTCGGCACCAACCGCGCTCAGTACAACCTCACCATCTTCCGGGTCGTGGACGGCGCGCTCCGCGACGGGACGATCGTCCAGATCAACCCGCCGGAGCGTGGCAACCACCTCAGGCTCGGGCTGGTCGATGGCCTCAGCTTCACCTACCAGGTGCCGACGCGCGACGCGACCGGCATCAAGTTCTCCCTCCCGGCACCCGCCGGCAGGACGCCTGACTCGGTGCGCTTCGAGCACTCGCTGCCCGACGGCGAGACCTTCCTGCTGGGCGACCGGCTCGTAGTCGTCGACTACGATGTGCTCAGTGCCGGCAGCAACCTGCACGCGGCCAAGGTCCGGGGGACCGTCTGGTACGAAGAGCTGATGAGCCGCACCCGCCTGAGCAAGGGGATCACCAGCTCCAGTCAGTCGTGACCATTCCCAGGGCGGCGTTCCACAACCGAAGACTTCACTTCCGCCGCCTACGAGACGCGCTGCCTACTAAGGCAACCACCTCGTCGGCGGCGTTCTCGTATCCGGTATGGTATACTTTTGAACGTCACCTATGTCCTTTGAAACCGAGTCGCCGAAGGCACCCAACCCGGCCTTGTCCCTTGAGAAACCGAAGCTGCAGAAAGGTCCTTCCAAAGAGGAATTGAAGCAGAAACAAGCCGAAGAACAGGCTGCGCTTGAAGATGAGCGCTTGTATCGCAGAGGGGCGGCGGTCGTAAAGGATTTGATCGCGCCTGCGTCGCTCAAAGTTGAACCATCCTTCGTGCGATTAGGGGATATCTTCTGCCGTACGTTGTTCGTCGTGACCTATCCGCGTTACGTGTCGGTCGGCTGGGCTTCGCCGGTTATCAACTTGGGGGCGCAGCTCGATATCTCGATGTTTTTCTATCCGATTAAGTCGGACGTGATTTTGAAACAGCTCAAACGTAAAGTGGGTATTTTAGAAGCCCAGATCATTTCGGACGGCGAAACCGGCAAGCCACGCGACCCGATCGCTGAAACAGCTCTCCGCGACGTTGAGCAGTTGCGAGATGACCTGACACAAGGGATCGAGCACTTCTTCCAGTTCGCGTTTTATTGCACGTTCTATTCCAAAGATAAGGATGAGCTTGAGCGCGTCACGAGCCAGGTCGAAGGAACGTTTGCCTCAGCGCTGATCTATACGCGTCGTGCTTATTTCCAGTCGGAACAAGGTTTCAACTCGACGATGCCGCTGTGTAACGACGAGCTCCAGATTACATTCAACATGAGCACGTCGCCACTGGCCTCGTCCTTCCCGTTTACCTCGGCCGAACTCTCGAGTGACAATGGCATTCTTTACGGTATCAACCGCCACAACAACTCGTTGATTCTGTTCGACCGCTTCTCGCTCCAAAACGCGAACGCGGTTATTTTCGCGACCTCTGGTGCCGGAAAATCGTATGCGGTGAAGCTCGAAATCGTTCGTTCGATGATGTTGGGCGTCGACGTCATCGTCATCGACCCGGAAATGGAATACAAGCATTTATCCGATGCAGTCGGGGGAACCTACATCAATATTTCGCTGGCCTCACGTTCCAAGATTAATCCGTTCGATCTCCCGCGTCCGAGCGGCGAAGCGGTCTCCGCCGAAGATATCATCCGCAGCGCCGTTATCACGATCAAAGGCTTGTTGCGCCTGATGTTGGGGAAGCTCACCCCGCAAGAGGATTCGATTCTCGACCGTGCCTTGCTCGAAACCTACGCCAAGAAAGACATCGTTCCTGGGGCAGACCTCACGAAGGTCGAGCCACCAGTCATGCAAGACTTCCAGGATATTTTGGAAGGGATGGAGGGCACGACCGACTTGGTGGTAAAGCTGCGTAAGTTCACCGAGGGTACCTTCTCGGGTCTCTTGAACTCGCCAACGACCGTCCAGATGAACAACCAGCTCGTGACCTTCTCGGTGCGCGACTTGGAGGATGAACTTCGTCCGATGGCGATCTATACCATCGTAAACTATATCTGGAACGTGGTTCGCTCGGAACGGAAGAAGCGCATTCTCGTGATCGATGAGGCTTGGTGGCTGATGCAATCGGAAGACTCGGCTAAGTTCGTCTTTGCCTTGGTCAAACGCTGTCGTAAGTATTACTTAGGCATCACGACGATCACCCAAGACGTGAACGACTTCTTAACGTCTCAATACGGACAGGCGATCGTGACGAATAGCTCGATGCAGCTCCTCATGAAGCAATCGCCAGCCGCGATCGATTTGGTGGCGCGTACCTTCTTGCTGACACAGTCGGAGAAGTATCTGTTGCTCGAGTCGGGAGTGGGGGAAGGTATCTTCTTCGCCGGATCAAAGCACGCAGCTATTCAGATCGTTGCGTCGTATACAGAAGATCAGATCGTGACGACGAATCCAGAGCAATTGCTCAAGATCGAGCAGGCCAAAAAAGACTTCGCCGAAGCAACCCAAGGCCAGAGCCAATAATATTACTTTACTATTATGCAACGTCGTACTCAAGCCTTTCTCCTCATTGCGTTCGGTGTTTTGGTGATCGTCGGTGTTATCTTGTGGTTGCTCCAGTCTTGGCGCGCGGCGAACCCGTCGGTGACCCAGCCGCCGGCCTATCCGGATGGCCAGGTTCAGACGGAGCCTCTACCCGTTGAGCCTGCGCCAGTCGCACCAGCGCCGGTTGATCCAGGCGTCGTTGAGTCACGCCGGTTGGAAGACAAGCTTCGTCGGATGGCTCAGGACTTTGCCTCACGGGCGGGGACCTATTCCAACTCGGATGATTTTGCCGCCTTGCGCGACGCCGGTTTGGAAGCGACGCCAAGCGTGCGTGCCTTCTTCGCGAACGAGCAGAAACGTCTACGTGAAACCTACGCCCTTCGGTCGGGCATCTGGGGGCAGACCGCTTACGGCCTCGCTTCGAAAATCACCTCTCCAACCCCAATTGGCAATCAGATAGAGGTAATAGTTCAGGTTCAAACACAGATCATCACAGAATCCGGCAGCACCGCACCGGCGAAAAGCTATCGTCAGGCGAATATCACGTTACAAAAATCTGGCACGAATTGGCTCGTGTCACGCATCGATTGGGCCGAGGACCTCTAGGCTACGGCTGCTATGAGCGTCTCGGTTGCTTCGAAACAGATCGTCAACGTCCTGCTCGACGGGATTTTTCCACCGCTGTGTATTGGCTGTTCCAAGCCCGGCGAGTGGCTGTGCTCCGCCTGTTTGGAAACCGTTCCGTTGATCGGCCAGATTCCCGCACCCGAAGATAGTCCGCTATCAACCCTGGTCGCCGTTTCTTCGTATCAGCATCCGATCATTGGGGGCTTGATTCGTTCGTTTAAATATCAGCGAGCCCTTTGTTTAGAGGAAGAGGCATTGGGTGAGGTCTTGATCCGTTTCCGTGATGAGCTCGATGTGCGTGCCGCCTTTATTCCGAAGCCAACCCTGATCGTGCCGTTGCCGATGGATGCTGATCGTGAACGGACGCGTGGTTTGGACCATGCCTTGCGGTTAGCGAAATTGATTCAAGTCATCTTTTTTCCGAAGGTGCCGGTCGCTCAGGCGCTTACCCGAACACGCGCCAGCGAGACCAATGCCAGCTTAAAGAATGCAGCTGCTCGTGCGGCCAACATGAAAGATTTGTTCGCCTGTCAGAGAAGCGTTTCGGGAGAAGAAGTCTTGCTGGTAGATGATGTCTTTACGACCGGGGCTACGATGCTTGAAGCCGCCAAGGTGCTGCACGGGAAAGGGGTAGCCTCGACACAAGGGTTTGTCTTTGCGGAGAGTAAGGTGATTGCCTAATATTTAAATACTATGGCATCTAAGCACGAAGGGATCAGCGGACAAGAACCGGTGACACAAGAATTACCAAAAAAGAAAGAACGTCCTGCGTTTAGTGCTGAGCTTGTGCGCCAGGGGCGGGTCTACGAGGCTTTATATGAAGCGGAGCAGGGGATCTTGCCAATCGATCATCCGGTTACTCAACAGATCCAAACGCTGTTAGATGAACATCCGATTCAAGATAAGCCTGCACGGATTCGCGTAAGCTTACAATCAACTGAACCAGAGGCCTTTGTTCTACCAAATGGAGCAATTGTGGTGAGTCGTGGGTTGTTAAAAATGCTTGATACGCAAGAGCTACGTGTCGTAATTGGGCATGAGGCGACTCACTTTGCGCGTCGTGATAGTCAAGAATTCTCGAAGATGGTCGAGGAGATGCGGGATGATCGTCGGCTGGTAAAGCAGGTTCGTTTATTGGGGTCCATGCGCGCTGCAGAGCAGCGAGCCGATATTCAGGGAATTGTTGAGGGTGATAAGGCCGGAACGCATCCGGCTGCTCTGCGTACGCTCATGCAGAAGCTCGAACGTTGGGGGATTGAACAGGGCATCACCGATCCCAGCCTTATCCATGGTAGCGAGATCGATCGCACGGTGAACGCGGGTATCGCGGCTCAGATCTATGATTTTGAATCCGACTACCTGACGCGTACGCCCTTGAGTCAAGAAATTCAAGACTTCTGTCAACAGCTATCGGCAGCACGTTTTCCAGATTCAGGTGAGTGTGAACTCGAAGAGGCGACGGTCGCGTTTGCAGCGGCGACTCCTCAAGAGGTGCTGTCCTGCCTACGTAACTGGCGTTCTGCGGACCGTGCTCACGCCGCTCAGGTCAAACAGGATCAGATCGATTCCCTCGAGCAGACGCTGAGCGACGACGCGTACGACACGAGCGCCGAGCGTAAGGCAATAGAAAAAGAACTTGCAGAGCTTCAAGCGGGTGAATTAGAGATTCCTATTCTTGGTGAAGGATACAAGGCAGCGGTTGACCGACTTGGGCAGCACATCAAGGCAAGATTGCCAGCAACCAGTCCGCTTCAGAGAAGCGCCCTACTCCATTTCCTGGTAGATTCGGCTGCATCCATCACGGAAAATGAGCTTGTTGATAGTCCAATCGAAGGGCTTGTCGACTACCTGGGCCAGCTTGACGATCGCGAGCAGCTCGAAGAGATACGAAGGGTCTTGTCACCTGAGGTCTTAGAAGGCTTGGGAGTGTACTTGACTGATGGCCAAGGCTTGGCGCGTTTTTCTGGTGCGATCTTTCGTGGAGCGAATGAAAGCGAGCTTTATCAAGTAGGGAAGCAATTTGACGTTGAAGGCTATCTTGAAAGCTGTGGGGCATTTCTTGAGGCGACCGCGCGTATATTATCGGAGCGGTCTTTGACTGGTGGGAGTGGCTTTGCGTTATCTGAGCCGATGTTAGGAGAGCTGCTGGTGAATATCGACACTAAGCAAACAACGACACCTGCCGCGCTGGCAGTATTGCGTTTTCAGGACTTTTTGATGGCCAACGGCATGCCGCCGCTGGCCTCAAAGCTCTTCAAGGTGTTTAAGGATCAGCATTTCTTTAAGCGAACCGTCTCAGAAGCACTTCCAGAGGAGCTTGAGCGCCAGTTTGGGCAGAGAGAGGATACACCCACGGTTGAGCAATTTTTGACAGCTGAGCTTTATAAAAAAGTCGACCCTTACTTCCAGGATAAGGACGTGACGATCTACGGAGTGTTTTTGGGGTTAGAGACGTTTGCGTATTTCAGTGAAGCTAGCCTTTTTGTCGGAACAGAACGGCCGAGCGGCCTTACAACACAGGAGATGAAGAAAATGCTCCAGCTACCTTCTAAAATAAGTGTAGATGGGGTGGACCTCCGAGGGCCGATGGCAGTGATTCTTCAGGAGGCGCATCCAGCGTTCGTGAGTGAGCACAACGAGCGGGTGGATACATTCGTGGCCTTATCTACGAGTTTAGGTTTTGATAAAGCTTTTGGTACCAAGGAGGGAGTGGGTAAGTTTTTTCAAGGGATAAATAATCTTTATGAAGATACCAAGGATCAGCCAGGTGTTCAGGTAGAGTTCGCTGCGCTCTGTGCCTGTGCTGTGACGTTTCTGCTCTGGGACGAAACACTGACCTGGCTGCCGGCGGACAGACACGCTCGTCTCCACGAGATCACGCGTCTGATGATTGATGTTCCTGGGGGAGTAACTTCGTACGTTGTGCTTAATGCTGGGTTCTTAGAAGGACTTGCCTTTAGTGCGCCTAAAGGAGCACGCTTTGAACATGCACTTACGCTGGCGCGGGCGATTCTCAATGACGATGCCACAGCGGATCGAGCTGCAGATGCGCATACGCGTTATAGACAACAATCCCCGCCGGATGCCTTTCGAAAAGCCTCGATTGATCCAGTCGATGATCTAGTTGAGTTTCTGAACTTGGCAGCCTCGGGTGACAAAGATCGATTAGAGCAGCTGTCGAAAAAGCAGGCGGTGGAGTTCATGCACCAGTTTGATGAGTTTGTCTTTCAGCATTGTCAGACCGTGCCTATCCATATCAATAGAGAGGATCCGCTCATGAACGCAGGTCAAGACATGGTGATGCACATTCTTAAGGGTCAGCAGATCGAGCTTGAGGATCCACTAAGCCGGCAACTATTGTTGTCACTAGCAAGTCGTATCCATGACCCGATTGTACGGTCACGGGTGGTCAAAGCGGTGATCGAGCATGAGCTTGCAGGCGCTAGTCAACGAACGCCAGCCGACACGATAGAGTTATTGTGGAAAAACAAACATGTTCGTTTTGTAGCCTTGGGAGATATTCGCGAGCGATTTTTAGACGAGCAAGTAACTACAGAGAAAGAGCTAAAAGGGTTGTCTGACCTGGCGCTTGAAACGGTTGAGCGGGTCGGTTCACCGGATAAATTCGGAGTATACGCCTTACTTGAGCGCATCGAAAAGAAAAAAGATGCATTTGAGTTATTCACCTGGGCGTATGAATATTCATTCGATGACACAAAAGCGAAACAAGAGTTCTTCAATTTCATCCGGCAGGATTGGAGGCTATCGGGCTATGTAGCAACCGATGAAGAAGCCATCCTGCATA
Organism: uncultured Gammaproteobacteria bacterium; assembly: GCA_964598725.1. Taxonomy (GTDB): domain Bacteria; phylum Patescibacteriota; class Patescibacteriia; order 2-12-FULL-60-25; family 2-12-FULL-60-25; genus JAGOTP01. The sequence continues at coordinate 639,570 of CAZRCW010000001.1, forward strand.
CCGAATCTTTACTGAGCAACTTAGAGATGGCAGATTCGCTCGTGAAGCACGCGATTGCACGTAAGCTCTTAATTGGGGCAAACGGGCTTCTCCATACACCTGACAAACGAAAACGACTGTTTGAGTATCTGCTCTCCAAAGGGGTTGATAGCTCTGGCTCCTCGCCTGAGCTCGTCGCGATTACTGGTGAAGTTCTCCCCATGATCGCTGAAGTCGTTGAGACAGATGTCTTGTTTGCCGCCCTGGCGCCGTTCCTTCAAGCAAAATTGTTTGCACCATCACAGAATAAGGCGGATTGGGAACAGATTCTGCTCGACATCTACGACCGTAATCGTGTGACGGTAAAAAGAACACTCAACCGCCTTGATGATCTGAAAGGTTATCAAACAAATTGGGCCGAAGAGGCAAAAGAAGGAGTGGTCTCTGTTGGTCAGCAGCTAAACGCCCGTTTGGAATCGATTGGGATCAAGCTGACGCCGGAGACAGAACAACTAGAGCCAAAGCCAACGCTCGAGGCGATGGTAGTTCAGATTGCCGAGTCGTTAGGCGCGCCACTCACACGTTTCTTGCAGGTGCTGGAGCAATATGTAGAAACGTTATCACCGGATTTGCAACGTGCGTTCCGTGAGATTTTTGATAACGTCCGTGGCCAATTAAAGCTTACGGCCTTCAATACGATCCAGCGACGTGCGCCCAACCTCAAAATTCCTCGTATGGGGAAGCGTGCGGGTGGTGGATCGCTCATGTCAACCTATGACTGTGATGTTGAAGATGGGGCTGCTGGAGATGTGCGACGAGAGGCGGTGAAGGTTTTAGCTCCAAATGCTGAATTTTTGTCGGATCTTGTCCTGACGAGCATTGGTCATGTCGTAGAACGATTGGCTGAGCAAAATCCAGAACGTTATGCACCAGCCATTGAAGCGTTCAAAGATATTGCCGCCTGGATCCAGGCGGATATTAACGACACGCGTTTCTTCGAGCTTGACCCGGCATTCCGTCAAACGCATTCCGGCTTCCGCGTGCCTGGCATGCGTTATGGACTCTATGTTCCTGAATCTCGACCGATTGATGGCGATCCACATGCCTCGGCGAATAAATATGTGAAGCGTGAAGAATTCGTGCAAGGTGTAACTCTGAATCGTATTTTGGCTGAGCCCGGAACGCACGACGTACGTCAGGCGGTCTCGTTGGTTGCTAAGGTTTTTGCGCAACAGTTGATGACGGGCATCATGCATTCGGATATTCATCCGGGGAACTACATTGTCTGTGAACGCGACGGCCAAGACTGGATCGCGATGATCGATCGAAGCTTGTATCTCGAGCTAGACCAAGACGATCAACAGCTCATTCTTGGCTTATCGCAAGGGTCAGCTCCGGAAAACCAAGCCGAGCTGCTACAGACCTACTTCTTTCGAGACCCTGTTGGTGGTGCGTTACCCCTTGAGACGTGGCTAGGGTTTGTGCAGACACTGCAGATTCAAGGGGAAGCGGGTTTGCGGTCTATCATGGCTAATTTACGTGCGTTGGGAGTAAAGATTCCACTCAAGCTGACCTTACTTTTAAAGAATATCGGTTCGTTGAATCGGATGTGCCGTCGGGCGGGTTTTGATTCCTTCCGTGAGGCAATTGGCTATTTGCCAGAAGCAGCCTGATCTTTAGAAATGGTTTTGCAGTGGCTCCGAGCAAATCAATCGTCCAAAATCCGCTTCCCAAGCATGCAGAGTATAGTAGTCCGGATGACGTGAGAATTCATTTAGTGAATGAATATTTTCTGTTGTCGCTATTCCAATATTCAGCGCGGCGATTTCTTGCGAGTTTGCTTTCAGCAAGATCTTTAGTCGATCCAACGCTTCAGGTGCCGGGTGGTTAGCGAGCTCTTGTTTCAACAAATGCCAAATCTTCTCCGCCCCGATTCGCCCTGGGATCGGTGGCAGCGAGACGCCTTTTACTAAGCCGTTAAACGCGAAGGCGTACGGTCCAAAGACGTAGGGCTGATTGTATTCCAGAACACCTTTATGATGTTCAAATGAAGCGCTACGTGCATGGGCGACGAGGCTGAACGTCTCTGGAATCGTTTCAAAGCGCTCACGATCTTCCCAAACAGGGGAGAGGGAATGATACGTTTCCCAGGTATTGTCTACCTTCAGCCACGCAACACCCCAACCATCGCCCTGCCAGTCGCCGTCGTAGGACTTGCTGGCTTGTGACATATTCGCAAAGGCGTTCAGCAGCTGCTTGGGTTGTGTTGGTTTGTGAAAACGGACGGTGACGAAGCGACACATATTAGACGAGTGTATCGAGCGCCTCTTGGAAGGCTGTGACCGTTGTCTGAATGTCGGCTTCTGTGATCACAAACGGTGGCAAAAGACGCACCACATCTTCACCCGCTGGGATCACCAAGATGCCTCTGTCCTGCATGAGTTTGAGGAGTTGATTACGCTTGTCTTTGATTGCGAGGCCGAGCATTAAGCCTTGTCCGCGCACGCCGAGGATGAGATCAGAGCGGAGGGTACCGAGCGCCTGTTTGAAGGCGATCCCGAGTGTATTGACGCGAGCAAGTTGCTCGTCCGTCAGTAGTTTTAACGTCGCCAAGACACCAGCGCACGCTAATGGGTTCCCACCGAATGTCGACGTGTGCAAGTGTTTTGGAACTTTGCTGCCAACTTCTTGGGTGACGACCGTTGCGCCAACGGGAATACCACCGGCCAAGCCTTTCCCAAGACAGAGAATATCGGCGCTGATGTTCATCCGCTGACTGGCGAGGAACGTTCCGGTGCGACCGACCCCGGTTTGAATCTCATCGATGATGAGCAGCGCTCCGTTTACTGAACACAAGTCCTTGGCTTTACTCAAGAACGTTGCGCCTGGTGTATGAATTCCGCCTTCTCCTTGAATTGGTTCGACGATGAAGGCAGCGGTCTGATCATTCAACGCTTGTTCGAGGGCGTTGAGATCATCGAAAGGAATCTGAACGAATTCCCAGAGGAGGGGAGCGAATGGTTGTTTGTATTTTTCACCGGCGGTGGCGGACAGGGCACCGAGCGTTTTTCCATGATAGCCGTGATCGCAGACGATGAAGCGTTTCTTGCCAGTCGTTAGCACAGCAAACTTAAGAGCAGCTTCGATGGCTTCCGCGCCTGAGTTGGACCAGTAGACCTGGCTGTAAGCGTCGCCACAGCTTTTGACGAGCGCAGCCGATGCTTCGGCTCGAACCGGGTTCGTGAAGCTCCCATGGAGCGTTGTGAGCGCGGAGAACTGTTCCGTGAGCGCTTGGGTGATGGCGGGATGCCCATAGCCAAACACATTCACCCCGTAATTGCTCATCAAATCGAGATAGTGCTTGCCAGATTCGTCGATGAGAAAGGCGCCTTCGCCTCGAACGAAGCTCACGCCTCGATTGACGTAGGTGTTCACCACGGTGGCCTGCTGGAGGTTGTGAGCGTCGGGCATAGATTAGGTCGAAGTATAACGATCCAGTAAAATAGGCGTCAATTTGAGAAGAATTATAATATATTGACAGTTGAGCACAGGTTTGGTGCTATAGAAGCGCAGTAGGCGTTTGAAAACCACAGAGACAAGGCGCGGTGCGCCGGATGGGAGGATGCGACATGATCTTTGCAGGTCAATCGGATATCGGTCGGCGAGCGAACAACGAAGACAGCTTCAATGAAGCCAACGGCTGTTTCGCGCTGGCAGATGGTGTCGGTGGTGGTCCAGCTGGAGAAGATGCGAGCCGGATCGCTGTAGGCGCAGCTTGCGAACATCTCGCGCAGGTTTGTCCTCAGAGCGAGGCGGACGTGATCGTGGCACTCCATCAAGCGGTGCAAGCGGCACAGATAGCGGTGTTGAAGAATGCAACCGGCTGGAAGCGGGGGATGGCGACGACTCTTGTTATCGCCTTCATCTACGGCAGCAAACTCTTCATCGCTTGTGTCGGTGATAGCCGGGGCTACCTTCAGCGGGGTCACCGACTTGTTCCGATGACGCGCGATCAGAATCACCTGAACGCCGCTCTCGATGAGGGTAAGTACGGCTCTACGGAGGCAGAGCTCTTGCGAACGCTCCGCATACCGGAAGGACACCCCGCTCCGGACTTCTTCTACGGACTGGCTCAGACGGTCGGTGATGAGGCTAAGTCTCCGCGGGCAGTCATCACGGTAGCGGATCTGAGGCAACACGACCGATTCGTGCTCTGCACGGATGGACTGACAGATGAATGCTCGGATGAGCGTATCGGCGAACTCATTCGTCTTGCACCAGATCCGAAGGTCGCCTGTCGGTCGCTGATCGATGCTGCCAATCAGGCCGGTGCCGACGGTGCGGGTGAGAACGACAACATCACCACTATCGTTGTCTTCCTCGACGACGAAGACCTGCCTCCCCCAACGCCCGACGACATCGCGAACCTGGCCTACCAGGTCTACGTCCCCCCGTCGTCGGACTCGGCCGTCTGATCCTTTCAGACGTCGCTCTTTCTCTTCCCCACCAACCGGGGGCTGAGCTCGCACACATGATCTACTCATGAAGCGCCGCTCGCCTCGACTGACTCTTCGATCGAATGATCGAACGTCTAAGAGCAAGAAAACACCGACCAGTCAGGTCGGTGTTTTCTGTTTCGAGGGTTATTTGAGAACCGTACCTTTTCCTTCCAGTGCACTCTGAATCGGCCGTTCTATCCGTCCATCGCCCCAGTAGACGCGCTCGATCCCGCGAGCGAAGGCATCCTTGGTTCCAAGCAGTTTCTTTTTCATGCGTCCCTGAGCGAAGGGGAGAAACTCTTCTAGTTCTGCTTGATTGATTTCTGGAATGAGGCTGGTTGGATCTTTGAAGTCGCGGAGGAGCCCAGGCGCCTCAAACAAGACGACCATGTCTTTGATTCCAAGCGCTTCAGCCATCACGGATGTAGCAAAGTCATTGTCAGTATTCACGATCTTCTGGTCGAGACTAATCGCTGGAGGACAGATCACGGGGACGTAGTCATTGTCCGTGAGGAGTTTTACGAGTCCCGCGTTCACGTTTTGAACTTTGCCGGTCAGGTTATCGGTAATGAGGAGTGTTTTTTCGCCTTCAACTGAGTACACGGCTTCTTTGCGTTTTGCTTCCCACAAACGCCCATCGATGCCGGAGAGTCCAACGGCGTTCACCTCATGACGTTGGAGCGCGGCCACGATCTTCTTGTTCAAGAGGCCTGCGTAGACCATCAAGAACACGTCCATCGCCGCTTCATCGGTGTAGACGCTGCTGATGCCGGAAGGGGAGGTGATCGTCTTGGTCGGTGTCCCAAGTTTCTCGGCGATTTCGTCACGGGTTGCGCTGGCGCCGTGGACGATAACGATCTGTTCGCCTTTGGCGATGAGCGCGGCAACATCCTGGCAGATGAAGTCCAGATTGATGCCTTTGCCGCCACCGATTTTAAGTAGAATCATAGGCTAGATTGGATGCAGACCAGGGAAGCCAAGGCTCAGTGTTTCTTCAAAACCACACATCAAGTTCATGGCTTGTACGGCTTGTCCGGCCGTTCCTTTTACCAAGTTATCGATGGCGCCGATGATGACGAGACGATTCGTGCGTTGATCGAACTCGAAACCGATGTCGCAGAAGTTCGTGCCTTGGAGGATCTTTGGTTCTGGATAGCGGTAGATACCTGAGTTTTCTTTGACGATACGCATGAATGGCTCGTTGCCGTAGGTTGAGCGATAGGCCTTCCAGATGTCTTTGTCTGCGATGCCAGCAAATGGAACCGTGTGAATCGTGACGAGCAAACCACGAACAATGTCGATTGCTGTCGCAGAGATCGCAACTTTGAGCCCTGGAAGTTCCTGTTCGATCTCAGCCGTGTGACGATGCCCGGTCGGCATATAGGAGCGTACCACGCCTGATCGTTCCGGGTGATGCGATGAAAGTGAAGCGGACATGCCCGCCTGCGAGCTGCTCATCTTGGCATCGATAATGACGTTGTCTTCAATCAGCTTGTTCTTGTGAAGCGGGTAGAGAGCGAGTGTCGAAACGGTGGCTTCACAGCCTGCACAGGCGACGTAGTTCGCACCTTTCATCTCTTCACGATGCAACTCAGCGATGCCGTAGATGAACTTCGGTAACAATTCTGGAGCCGTATGCTCTTTCTTGTACCAATCCTGGAAGACTTCCTGTTTATGTAAACGGAAATCAGCGCCAAGATCGATGATCTTCGGCGCAAGTTCCATCAAATGGGTCATCTGACTCATTGAGACACCGTTTGGGAGAGCGACAAACAAAAGATCGCACGGTTCCAACGCATCTGGATGGACGAAACTGAGCTCCGTGACTTTTCGGAGGTTGGGGTGGGCGGCGGAAATCGGTTGCCCTACAAATTGCCGTGACGTGACCTGTTTGATCTCGACTTCTGGATGCTGCAATAAAATGCGGATCAGTTCGCCACCGGCGTAGCCTGAGCCACCGAAGATCGAAACAGTCATGGTTGTGGGTTGGCCGCGTGGACTTTTATGCAATAATCTACAATCGCTCCGGAAATACTCACACCGGTTGGGGCTTCGGAGTTCTTGAATTCCATGGTGTGATTGATCTCGTTGATCGAGAAGCCGTTGTCGGTTTCGAAGACGTCGAGCGCCAAGATGCCGCCGCCAACCGCTTTCGAAGAATCGCGAGCGATTTTTTTCAAATCATCGGTCAACGGGCAAACGGTCGCTTGTCCGCCCCGAGCCGTGTTGGTGATCCAGTGTGGAGACGTGCGGTAGATCGCGCACAAGGCTTCACCATCAATCACGAATAAACGAATATCCCGACCTGGTTTTTTCACGTACTGCTGAATATAAATCGACTTTTGCTGAGGGGAACCCAAGACATCTTTGTGTTCGATGATCGCTTCGAGCGCATCCATGTCGTTGACCTTGGCTAGTAAACGACCCCAAGAACCGACATTCGGTTTGATAACGGCTGGGAAGCCCCCGAGTTCGTCGATCGCTTTCTTGGCTTCGTCGACGCCGAAGACGAGAGCGAATGGGGGAGTTGGTACGCCGGCTTTCTGCAGCGCTAGTGAGGTCAAAAACTTATCCTCGCAGACCGCTGCGACGCAGGACGAATTGATGACTTTCACGCCCATCGATTCAAAGAAATGCGTCGCGTAGGTGCCTTTAGACGTGGAGACACAGCGTTCGAGCGCCAAGTCGATGTCAACTTTGTAGGTCGCTGGATTGAAAACCTCGGTGCGGACATCGATCAACTTCACCTTGATCCCACGGGCTTCGGCGGCATCTAAAATCAACTTCTCATCTGCACGGATGGTGGTGTGCAGGAGACCAAGGGTCAACATAGGATGTGAAAAGGGGAGTAAGAAAAGATTACTCGCCCCAATCTTCTTCGACGGCTGGCGCTTGAGCGAGTGTAGCGTTCTCTCCGTCGATTTTCTCAACCACCAAGCGTGTCTTACAGTCCTTACAGGTCAGGAGTTCCGTTTCACGAGTACCGGCGGGTAGCATGATCGTCAGGTCGCACACGGCGCAGTTGCCCGTTGGAGAAAGGGCTGTGTCTGGGGTGGAAGAGCTCATATAGAAGCAGTATATAAACCCCGGAAAGCCAAGGTCAATGAATAAGTGGGGAAACAAGTGGAAGTATGCTACGCTTGAATATGAAGGTTAACTCCTCAAGAAAAGCTCTATGAATATGAATAACAAAACCCTCGCGGGGATTGTGATTGCTGCCGGAGTGATTGTCATCGCCGTTGTCCTTTGGAGCCGTCCTAAAGCGGTAGCACCAGTAGACCCAGGAACTGGTACAACGGGAACAGCCTGTACGATGGAAGCAATGATTTGTCCGGACGGCTCAGTTGTTGGTCGTGTGCCGCCAAGCTGTGAGTTTGCAGCTTGTCCCGGTGCATCAGCGACATCAACGACGACTATACCGCCCGCAACCACTACCCAACCTGCTCCACCGGCTACGACCACGACCATGACTCCACCTGCGGGTTGGATCGTGACCACTACGGCTGATGGCACACGCTACTCCTACCCACCGCGGCTCGGTACGACGTACGTTTCATCAGCAGAGTGGCCACCTCTGATCGCTCGCCAGCGCAACACTATGTTTAGCTGTAAGCTGACAGGTGCAACGCCTATCACGGTTAATGGACGGAGCTACTGCATGACGCGTCAAGCAGAAGGGGCGGCTGGAAGCACTTACACGACTTACAGCTATCGTTTCGTGAAAGGGGATGACCTAGAAACGCTGAGCTTCACTCTGCGCACCGTACAATGTTTGAACTATGACGAGCCAAAGCAGTCCGCTTGCCAACGCGAGCAAGCGAGCTTTGATCCAAACGCCTTGGCTGACCAGATTGCGCAGACAGTCACGCACACCTAATCCTACAATCGGATCAAGAAAACCGAGCCATATGGCTCGGTTTTCTGTTACAGCAGTGTTTTGAGAACGCGGTCTAGTTCCGGAAACGTCGACTGATTATAGTGACCACCTTGGTCTGTGATCACATAGTCCGCGTCTGGTAAGGCAGCCTGATAGTCTTTGACGTTCGAGAACGGGACTACCTGATCGTCCTGGCTCTGAAAGAAGACGAGCTTCCCGCCTTGTTCGGTGATCCGATGAAGATCGTTGCCGAGATTGAAGTCGACCAACGGGTGAACTTCGGCCGTGTTGTAAGGCGCCGCGACGAAAAGCGTTGCTTTGATCTTCTTTGTAATATGTTCTTCAGACAGATATTTTGCCAAGAAGATGCCGCCAAGCGAGTGCCCGATTAAGATGAGATCATCGTTCAAGAGGGGAATAATCTTTTCAAAGTAGATTTTCCACTCGGCATAACGCGCGTTCTGAGGATTAGGCATGCGTGGCAGGATGACCTGAACCGCAGAGCCGAGTTGATATTGAAGATTCGTTTTCCAGTCGGGCGCGAGAAGCTTGTCGAGGGTGACAACCTTCGCTTCAAGCGCAGCCATGTATTCGGCTTGTGTTTCCCAGGCGTCACCGCCGTGGATGATCAGGATTTGTTGGGGCATAGATTATAGATATAGTTATGAGCGTTTTTTCTTTTGCGTCATTTTTGCTCTGAATGTCATGTCGCTCAAATAAAGTGGGCTTGTTTTGAAATTGGTTGGTAAATCTTTAATTCTCATTTCATAAAATGCATCGTCGTACAGATCTAGAATTGATCGCAATGTCCCGACAAGTGCTCTGGTTTTATCACCTGGAAAATCGCTCTTTTCAAAGTCTGCTTCAACATCCTTTGCCGCATCGACAGCTTCGTCCAAGTCAGATACTCGCGTATAGCCCCCAACGGAAGCAGCTTCCGCTAAGAATTCAGACAGTCCTACATCACTATTGCCTGGACTCTTACCATATAAAGCGGTCCATCGTTCAGGAAATTTATATTGAAGGTAGGCTTTAAGAGAATCTAAGTTCAGCTCTTCTGAAAGGAGATCGAGCGGTCGATCGATTTTCTCCTCCTGATCGGCTTGGTTCTTGATACTTTCTTGTTTTAAATCTTGAAATGTTTTGTCAGCTACAACGAACATGCCACTCAGTCCAAAGAACACACGTTTTAAATGAGAGGGAATAGAAGCGGCGCTTTTGTAATCTAAGTTGTGTGACACGCAAGCCCAAGCATCCATTAAGATCGTTCGAACTTGTAATTCAAATGTGATATTTTTTAGTAGCTCGTATCGAGGACCATTCACGGCATTATAGGCAAGAATGTAATGATCAGACTCGTATCCGAATTCGTTGTCTTTCAGCTTTGAACCTTTGGTTTCTTGCGATAAAATTTTAAACGTTGGGGATAGCACTTGTTCTAGGTTATCTAGGTCTTTGACGAATAGGCAGACAACTCGAATACCAAGAATGTCTTGAACCTCAAGCGGGGACGATACAAGGCCTTTACGTTTCAGAGTTAAATACTTGTTGTAGAGGCTATCAAACTCCTTTATTCGACCCTCGACCTTGCTCAGCTGGAGTCCATGTCCTTTGAAAAGCGTCTCTAAATCAGCTAGGGCGAAGTCTTTTAAGCTTGTATACGATGGCAATAGCTCTTGATATTTAAGGCGGAAACCGCTTTTTTCTTCTTCTAAGTTCTGTGTTCGCATAAGAAGGGCTGGGTACTTAGTCGCATCCTAGCAGAGGGTTGATGCGAGTAGAATATGCTACCATTCCCCTCATTATGTCCAAGCGAAATACAATTATCTATTGGGTGTCTACCCTCTGGTTGGCGTTAGGGATGCTTTCGAGTGGGATCGTTCAGGTGCTTAAGTTGCAGACTGAGGTCGATTTCATTACGCATCTAGGCTATCCGGTCTACTTCCTTATGCTGTTAGGTGTCTGGAAGATTCTTGGCGTGATCGTAATCCTTATCCCTAAACGTCCGCTCTGGAAGGAGTGGGCCTACGCCGGGTTCTTCTTTACGATGTCAGGAGCGCTCTTCTCACATCTTGCGGTAGGTGGGCCGATCACGGAATTGTTTCCAGCGACGCTTTTGTTGTTTTTGACGGTTGTGTCTTACTGCTTCCGACCGCAGGATCGAAAGATCGTTCAGGCGAAGGCGTAACGCATACCTATGTATATGAACGCTCTTAACAAAAAAGCCTGGATGGGCATCCTCAAGCTCATTCTCGGTTTGGGGTTGTCTGTGTTTCTACCAGCTTGGACCTTCCAGTATTGGCAAGCCTGGGCCTTTATCGCTGTGATGGGCGGAGGCTCGATCCTTGTGACGCTCTGGTTGATGAAATATGACCGAAAGTTGCTTGAACGTCGCGTGAGCGCTGGTCCGGGTGCGGAGAAAAATCGTACGCAGAAGTTGATCATGGCACTGAGCCTACTCACGTTCATCGCACTTCTGGTTGTTTCGGCGCTCGATCATCGTTTCGGCTGGTCGCCTGTGCCGACATTGGGAGTGCTGCTGGGGTTACTGCTGATCGCTCTGGGTTATTACGTTATTTGGAAGGTTTTCAAAGAAAACTCGTTTACCGCCGCGACGGTCGAGATCCAGCAGGATCAAAAGGTGATTTCAACCGGCCCCTACGCCTACGTTCGCCATCCGATGTATTTCGGCGGGATCCTGTTCCTGCTTGGCCCTGCGCTCGCCCTCGGTTCGTATTGGGGGTTGCTATTGTTTGTTCCCTTTGTACCGATTCTCATGTGGCGCCTCTTGGACGAAGAGAAGATGTTAGCCAAGGATCTCCCAGGGTATACGGACTATCAAAAAAAGGTGAAGCAACGGTTGATTCCGTTTGTTTGGTAGAAGGTCGAGTTTATAAAGTAGTAGCACCTATCATAAAACCGCCTTCTGAGGCGGTTTTATGTAATGCTGATCTTACGCTTTGTCCTGGTTTCTTGGATCGAACTCGACGGTCCACTCAATTCCGTACTTGTCGCGGAACATGGAGTAGTAAGAACCCCAAGGGCTGTCTCCAATCGGCATCTCAACGTTTCCGCCGGCGGAAAGTCCGTTGAAGAGCTTGTCGGCTTCTTCGCGGCTGTCGGCGCTTACTGCGATTTTAGAGCGGTTCTCATTCTCGTCGACGCGTCCCATGAATTCTGGAACGTCATTGGCCATGAGAACATTTTTCCCGATTGGCAACGTGATGTGCATGATTTTCTCGGCTTCTTTTTCGGGTACAGCGAAGTCCGCGCTGGCCATGTCTTTAAAGCGAATGATCTTTCCGAATTCTCCGCCAAAAACGGACTTGTAAAACGTAAACGCTTCTTCGGCATTACCGTTGAAGTTGATGTAGGGGTTGATGGTTGGCATAGGTTGTTTAGCAACTCTATTCGCTTACGGTGGAATAGTGAAGAGCAATCGCTCCCGAGGCAAAGGTCGTTTCTTCTAAGAGCGTGAGTTTCGTAGAGGTGGAGACGTCTTTAAATACACGTTTTCCTTCTCCCAAGATGATCGGGCTCACCGTGAGCCAGTATTCATCTACCATGCCTAATTGGATCAGCGTGTTCGCTAAAGTAGGGCTGCCAAAGACGGTAATGTTCCCTCCAGGAGCTGCCTTTAGCTTCAAGATCTCTTCTTTCAGATTCGCGCGAATGACTTTCGTATTGTTCCAGTCCGCGTCCAGGTTCGACGTTGAAACAACGACCTTTTCTACCTTCTCAATCCAAGCGGCATGTTCGCGCTCGTACAGCGAAGCGTTTGGATTCGAAGGCACCGTTCGGAAGTACTTCATTAATTCATAGGTCACGCGGCCGTATAAAGCGGTATCGGTTGCGGCCACGATTGGTTTTACATAGTTCTCAAGCTCTGGATCATACGCAACCCAATCCAAACTCCCGCTTGGTATAGCAGCGACGCCGTCGAGTGAGAGGTGACAGAAGATAATGAGCTTTCTCATAGTTGAAATCTACCCTTTCGCTTGAATAACAACAAGGATAGGGATGGTTTACTCGTCAGTAGTTTTTTGTTGTTGCAAACCGAGTAAGCTTATCCCGAAAAAGAACGAACGGAAGAGAATGGTTGATAAATGTGATAGATTAATTATTTTCCGTCGTAAACGCCACTTCAGGCTTGTTACCCAGTTGTCATTTACGCCCCCAAATCCGCTTACAATGCGCACGATGGTACCGGTTGCCTGAACGGATCGGCCACGTACACTCCAGGCGTCCTAATGAGATGCGGTAAAGGGATTCTTAGAGTGCGCATTTAATTCGGTTTTGACTACCTTTTGGCTAAGAAAAGCTTCGTTTAGCACTTGGTTTGCATGTATACCCCCTAGGGGGTATCATGCAGACATATGCACCAAGACAATCATAAACTCATTCGTCGGTTGAAGATTATTGAAGGCCAGATTCGCGGCCTTCAAGAAATGATTGCGAAGAATACCTATTGTATTGACGTTATCACCCAGACATCTGCAGCGAAACAAGCGCTCTCGAATATTGAAGATGTGCTTTTAGAGAACCATCTCTCGCATTGCGCTCTGAATCAGATCAAGAGCGGAAACGAGAAGAAAGCAATCAGTGAGATTCTGAAGGTCTACCAGCTTAAGCGTAAATAATGAACGGCTTTTTTATGCGTGAATATGCTTCGTCTGTTCTTTCGCCCTACTTGGCGTATGTCGGCTTCTTTCTAGGGATTGGCTTGGTCTCTGGGTCCGTTGTGCATTTCCCTGGTAACCCAACGCGCTATGCGATCATTGGTACGGTAGGGATTCTGCTTTTTATCATCTCCTCATTGGTGGATGAAATCGTTATCAAAAAACGCCACCTCAAGGAGAGCGGCATCCTACGTGTAATCGTATTTTCAGTCGTTTTATCTGCCGGTATCGGAATGATCAGCGGGGCTATCCAGCATTTCACGGATACCCCAAAATACGCCGCTATCCTTATTCCAACAGGAATTGTCGTTTCGCTCTTTGGCTTCCTCCTTAAAAATCAGATTCGCTTAACAAAAGCTATCCTCGGATGGAGCGTTCTGTGCTTGCTTATCGTTTGCATCCCACTGGGATTAACGCTTCGTGCATTTGCCCAAGACCTCACTACTCCTCATGAGCATACGTCTGATCATCATTAACTTCTCAATTATGAACAACGAACAGACATATAAGGTCAAAGGTATGCATTGTGCGTCTTGCGCGGGCATTATCGAAAAGACGTTTAAAAAGATTGATGGGGTTGAGTCCGCTGAGGTGAACTACGCGACCGAAACCGCCAAAGTTACTTTTGATGAGATGAAAACGAACGGAAATACCCTTTCTCAATCAGTCGAACCGCTCGGATATTCGCTGATTGTTCCGACAGCGCTGTCAATGGGAATGTCCGCAAGTGAGCATGCGGCTCATCTTGGCATGAATCAGTCCAAGAAAGAGAAGATCGATGAGATCGCAGACATGCGTGTAAAGTTTTTGTCGGTTCTTCCACTGGCAATAGTTAGTGCCTTTGTTATGGGGTGGGATATTCTAGGGCAGTTTGGCATTATTCCGACGCAAGGCTACGTTCTTAAAGAATTTTTCCACCACCTCTTACCGATCTTCGCGACGTATACGCTGTTTGCTGTTGGTAAGCCCTATCTTCTCGGCCTGTACCGTTTTCTCCGTTACGGCAAGGCGAATATGGATACTCTGATCGGTCTAGGAACATCAGCAGCATTTCTCTACAGTTTTGTGATCACGGCCTTCGAAGAAACGCTTCGTCCCTATTTGAACGTTGATCATAGTTATTACGACGTGACGATTGTTGTCATTACCTTCATTACGTTAGGTAAATATCTCGAAGCGCGCGCCAAGGTAAAGACAGGTGACGCGATTGAGAAGCTGCTTAATCTTCAAGCAAAGACCGCGCTCGTCGTACGTGAGGGGAAGGAACAGGAAATACCGGCTCATCAGGTCTTGGTGGGTGATTTGATCGTGGTGAAGCCAGGGGCAAGTATCCCTGTAGACGGGATGATTACCGAAGGGTCGTCGTTCGTTGACGAATCCATGGTGACCGGTGAACCGATGCCGGTTGAAAAAGGACCGAACGATAAGGTCGTTGCTGGAACAATGAATACGAGCGGTTCATTTATCTTCAAAGCAACCAAGGTTGGTTCAGAGACGCTACTCGCGAAGATCATCAAAATGGTTGAGCAGGCTCAAGGAAGTCGTGCGCCGATCCAAGCGCTTGCCGACAAGGTCTCTTCCGTCTTTGTGCCAATTGTTCTCGTTCTATCGTTCGTGGCGTTAGCAGCTTGGCTGATCTTCGGTATTCCATCGCTTGGATACGCGCAGGCCCTCTCTTATGGATTAACTTCATTTGTTGGAATCCTTGTGATCGCTTGCCCTTGTGCGCTTGGTCTTGCGACGCCGACAGCAATTATCGTCGGAGTCGGCAAGGGGGCGAAAGAAGGGATATTGATCAAGGATGCTGCGACGCTTGAAAAGCTTCATAAAGTAAACACGATCGTCGTCGATAAGACAGGAACGATTACCAAAGGAAAGCCCGAACTTACGAATATCGAAAATCATTCTAGTCTATCAGAGGAAGCGGTTGTTTCGATCCTTGCCTCGCTTGAGTCTAAGTCTGAACACCCGATCGCATATGCAATTATGGAGTATGTGAAGGGCAAGAAAATAGACACGATCTCCCTGAAAGGCTTTGAAAATATCAAAGGCAAAGGTTTGAAGGGACGAATCGACGACGTGGAGTACTTTGCAGGTAGTACCAAGCTTATCGCTGACCTCAACATCCCCTTTGATTTACAGAGTATTGAACGGGCAACGCTGCAAGGAAAAACACCCGTCATCCTTGCCACGAAAGAAGAGGTGGTTGCGATCGTGTTTGTTGCGGATACGATTAAACCGGGAGCAATTCAAGCTGTGAAAGATCTTCACGCTCTGGGAATCAAGGTGGTAATGCTTACCGGGGACATGAAGAACACCGCTGAAGCGATTGCGAAGGAGGCTGGTATTGATGACGTAGTCGCAGAAGTTATGCCTGAAGACAAGTTGAACAAGGTGAAAGAGCTTCAATCCCAGGGTCATCTTGTCGCTATGGCAGGGGATGGAGTGAACGATGCTCCAGCTTTGGCCCAGGCCGATGTCGGGATCGCGATGGGAACGGGAGCCGATGTGGCGATTGAAACAGCGGGAATCACGTTACTTCATGGCGATATCTCGAAGCTCGTAAAAGCCATTCATCTCTCCAAGATCACAATGACAGGTATCAAACAGAATCTCTTCTGGGCATTTATCTATAATATCGTTGGGATCCCCCTAGCGGCTGGTCTCTTTTACCCTCTATTCGGCTGGCTCTTGAACCCCATATTTGCGGGGCTCGCGATGGCGTTCTCAAGCGTCTCGGTTGTCAGTAATTCCTTGCGCATTAAGGCTAAGAAGATCTAACAATCCCTCTATGTCACAAACCTATACCTTCCACGTCAATGGGATGCACTGTAATTCCTGCATCATTCTCACTGAAAGTGAACTGAAGGACATAAATGGAGTATCAAAGGCAAAAACGTCGCTCCATAATAATAGCGTTGAAGTTACGGGAGAGTTCGGAGATAAAACTCAAGAACAAGTCATGAACGAACTATCGGAGGTATTGAAGCCCCATGGATATTCGCTCACGCTTGAGAAAGCAGCGAAAATCGTAAGCTGGTCAGATTTTGCAATCGCTCTGCCTATCGCTCTCGCCTTTATCATCGCTTTCATTTTCTTGCAGAAGCTGGGGATCGTGAATTTGGTGAATGCGTCAGACGTAGGTTATGGAACGGCCTTCATCGTCGGTCTCGTCGCTTCTGTTTCGACGTGTATGGCCGTCGTTGGTGGGATTGTGTTGTCGTTATCCGCAAGCTTTGCAAAAGAAGGCGATAAGGTGCGTCCTCAAGCGATGTTCCATGTTGGTCGCCTCGTGTCCTTCTTTATTTTAGGAGGTGCTATTGGGGCATTGGGGTCGGTCTTCCAGATTGGTGCGAAGGCAATGCTTGTCTTGGAATTAATCGTGGCTCTCGTTTTACTCGTGCTTGGTGTTAACTTGCTTGATATCTTCCCATGGGCAAAGAAGCTACAGCTCACGATGCCAGCGGCTCTTGGGACGCGTGTACACGGTTTAAAGAAGGCGAATCATTTGCTCACGCCCCTGCTTGTCGGGATCGTTACATTCTTTCTGCCTTGTGGCTTTACGCAGTCAATGCAGATCTATACGCTTACGACAGGAAGTTTTTGGAAGGGTGGATTCACCATGCTCGCGTTTGCTCTGGGAACATTGCCCATCTTAGCTCTTTTAAGCTTCAGTTCACTCGGGATCCATAAAAAAGCGCAATCAGGTGTTTTCTTTAAAACAGCTGGATTTATTGTCATTTTCTTCGCGCTTTTTAATCTGATCAATACGCTGGTTGTCGCTGGAGTGATTCAGCCAGTATTTAGTTTCTAGTCCTTTTCTAGTATCTATATGAATAAAGTTATTCTCGTGTCAGCTGCATTCACTGTTTTAGCTATCGGCGGAATCGTCGCTTTGCTAAAGACTAACAATGCAGAGATGCCTACTGGTTCAGTGAGTAGCCAAGCAAACGTCACCATGATCGATGGAAAACAAGTGATTCAGATTCATGCCAAGGGGGGATATGCTCCACGTGTGACCGTTGCAAAAGCAAATACACCGACAGTAATTGATGTCATCACAGATGGTACGTATGATTGTTCCTCGTCTCTGACGGTTGCAGCGGTAGGTTTTCGTAAGACCTTGCCGTCAACCGGTACAACGCCGATCGACATCCCCCCTCAAAAGCCGGGAGCAATCATTAAAGGGCTATGTACTATGGGGATGTACAGCTTTGTTGTGAACTTTAATTAAGGGTGAAGTCACACTCAGGATAAAAAGTACTGTATGGATACACTTTTCATTTTTGGGGCGAAATATCTGATGGTTTTTGCTCTGCTTATCGGAACAGCATTCTTTTTCATTCAGTCGAGGGACACGCAGAAGCGAATGCTTTTGTTCGCTATTACGGCAGGTATATTAGCGCTTTTAACAGCTCTTGTGGCGGGATATCTGTATACTGACCCTCGTCCATTTGTCATAGGTAACTTCCTCCCGCTGATTCCGCATGCTGCCGACAATGGGTTTCCCTCTGATCATACGTTAATGACCGCTTTAGCTGCTGCGGTTGTTTACCCATTCAACCGTCGCGTAAGTGTCATTCTCTGGCTTATCACTGTTCTCGTTGGAATTTCACGTGTCTACGTGGGCGTCCATCATCCTATAGATATCATCGGTAGTATGCTCATCGGGATTGGAACAACGACCATCGCCCATATTGGGCTTCAGCGGTATGCATATAAAAAGCTTGCTTAAAACAAACAACGTCTATTCTTAATAACTAAAACCGTCCTTGCGGACGGTTTTAGTTATGGCGGAGAGGGAGGGATTCGAACCCTCGGTATGGTTTCCCATACGACAGATTTCAAGTCTGTTGCTTTCGACCACTCAGCCACCTCTCCTCCTCGGCTTAGGCTGCTGACCACCCGTTCACCTGGTTGCTACCAGGTTCACTTGGGTCTGCAGCATGCCTGCGGTTTAGCTTCGCTAGAGAAGCCGTAACCGGTCAGCTTTGCTTCGCAAGGGATCAGTGGCGAAGCCACGAGATCGGCCTACGGAGACGGCGGAAGGATAGAAGAAAAAAGAAGAATTGTCGAGATGGGTTAGATCTTGAGGGTGTCGCCTAATTCGAGGGGACAAAGGTCGCGTTCTTGCTTAGCGAATAGAGGTTTCAGCATGTTGTCGAAAATACGGGTGCGCATGAAGTCTTTCAGGACGGCGTCGTGGATGGGGAGGATGCGTTTGGCTTGGACGCTGGTCGCGAGTTCCATGGCTTGGTTCAGGTTGAGCCAGGGGCCGGCGACGGGGAGCGCGAGGACGTCGCAAACCGGGATGCTTTGAGGTTGATAGGAGTCGCCAGGATGAAATAGGTTGTCCACCAAGAAGCCGACGTTATCTGGAACGGCGATTGGTAAGCTGCCGTGTGGGGCACGAATCGCTTGAACGTTGAAGCCCGCGAGCTCCTGCGTCTCCCCGTGTTTAATCAGCTGATAGGGGATATGGCGTTCATCCAGCACCTTCCCAATCTCAGGAATCGTGACGATCGTCGCTGAACGCATCGATAGGAGCTCCTCCAGGATAGCTGGATCAAAGTGGTCCGCGTGGTTATGGGTAAGGAGAATGACGTCTACCGGCCCGATATCTTGAGAGGTGATCTTCTTTTCGATAAAGGAGAAGATGCCTGGGTCGATCAGGAGCTTGGCTCGGCCTTTTTCGAGGAGCAAACACGAGTGGAGGAACTTTTTGATGATCATACGGAAATGGTAGCAATCAAGTGATTTTTATGAAACGGACCTTTTGACACACGCCAATAAGTATAATAGGATATTTTTCCTACCTCTGGTGGGAGAAAAGGAGAAGTCGCTGATGGATGAATTCGATCGAAGAACCCCTCTCTGGATAGAGGCGTACGAGCGGGATCTGAAGCTGCTCCTGATGATGATCGATGGGGCGAAGCACGATCCCAAGATCCGTTGGTACCTGAGCGGCCTGCTCATGTATGGGCGGGCACCGCAGGCTGAGAGCAGGGAGGCCCTCAACTTGTTTCGTGAACAGCAGGAGGCGCACTACGCCTCCGAGTTCAAGAAGCGCGCTGATGCCGATGCGGCACGGGGAGGGGAGGACTCCGTTGTTGCCGTGTGGGAGTTGCTCCACAAAGCAAACGCAGGTGACCCGGTGCTTCGCCGATGGATTGTCCTGATGGGGCAACTTTTAGGCCTCCCCCTGCCCAAGGTGCAGGAGGTCATTGACGGCGACGTCGCGCCTGATGAGCTTGAAGAACCCCACGACGAAGGAGAGGGCTAAACCCCGTCCCCAAGAACCGCAACACACTCGTGCGGTCAGGGGGCGGGTGTGTTATTTCTCACGTTTTGGCTTATTCCTTGATCACTCCGGGTGAAGCTGTTACCATCCTCGTGCTACATTTTGTCTGTTTTCCCCTTCGAAACAAAGTGTATGTCTGCTGCTTCTTGGCTCGTTTAGCTCTGTCTAGCGAAGCTAATGCGCAGGCATTGTGCAGACCCAAGTGAGCCTGGTAGCAACCAGGTGAACGGTTGGTCAGCACAATAAGCCGAGCACGGAGAGATACCCAAGCGGCTGAAGGGGCGGGATTGCTAATCCTGTAGGGGGCCAAAAGCCCCGCGAGGGTTCGAATCCCTCTCTCTCCGCCACGTAAAAATCACCCTGTGTTGGGTGATTTTTACGTTGTGGTTCACATGTCCCAGTCGGTCATGTTTCTGTAGACAAGACAAGAAATCCGTCTTATAATTTATCTGTATGAACTATTCTCTTAACTTGAATTTTCACATCGATGAGAAGCGAAAAGCTCCTATCGGAAAGTCATCAGCATCACCAAAAGTGAATGTTCATGCTTTGTTGAAATTGATTAAAGAGAACAAAGAGATTGAAGATCAAATAAAAGTTGATGCTGAACATGTCGCTCTTGATCGCCAGGTCTGAAGCCGCCGACTGGTCACAGAAGTACATTTTTGTTGATAACGATGTCCTGCTCATTCTCTCGACCAATGAAGAATTTGCCAAGGATTTCTTTGAAGTATTTCAAAATGCTCGGCTCACGTTAGACCCATTTACAGAAATCGAGTTCCTTCGTGGTACGTATCTCCTCGATCAGATTAAAATTAAAGAGCAGATCATCAGTACCGCCTTTGAAGTCACCATTAACCATCAGGATCACTTTATAAAGCTTCAGCAGAACTTTTTGATTCTTTCTCAGATCTATCGCAAAAAACAGCAGGCGTTAGGAGCGAGTTTTGTTGATTTGATGATCGCAGCTCGAGCCATGTTGAATGCCCATAACTCGTTGCTGCTAACGGGAAATCGGAAGGACTTTCCACCCTGCCTTTTTGATACGGTGATGGTTATAAATCAGGAAAAACCCTCAGGTGAAACACGAAACTTTCACCTCCTCTCTTTTAACATTGATCATTTCAAAAAAGAGTACGTAGGCTTACAGTTGACGACCTCGAAGGCCTCTCAAAAGAACCGCTAGATTCCCTGGATTAGAGCCTTCAAATATTAAAATCCTTGACGTATCCCTCAGCCTAGGTTAAGGTAAGTGAACATCCACTATATTATTGTCGCTTATGGCTTCCAAAACCGCTTCCTCCTCCAAAAACGCCGCTTCTCTCAAGAAGCCTCGTTACACCTTGAACAAGATCGCTGCTACGATTAAGCGCTATCGTACCGAGAAAGACATGACCCGTGATGAGCTCGCCCGCGAAGCCAAGGTGAACTACAACACGATCATCAAATTGGAATCCGGCGCCAACAAAAACCCAACCGCCAAAACCTTGATCGGTTTGTCCTCGGTCTTTGCCTGCACGATCGACGATCTTCTTTCCTAACAGACGGCCGAAAGCATGCTAAGATGAACTCGTACCCCACGAGTTCATCTTTCGTTTTACACCTATTATGTCACTCACTGTTGGCCAAAAAGCCCCAGCCTTTAACCTGCCAGACCAAGCCGGAACCAAGCATGCGCTCAAGGACTACGCTGGATTCTGGGTTTTGCTGTATTTCTATCCTAAGGATGATACACCGGGTTGTACCAAGGAAGCCTGTTCTTTCCGTGATAACTTGCCGAAGTTCAAGAAGGTGGATGCCAAAATCTTTGGGATCAGCGTCGATTCGGTGAAGAAGCACGCCAAGTTTGCAGAGAAGTACGAACTCCCATTCACGCTCTTAGCGGATGAAGAGAAGACGATGGTTGCTGACTACGGCGTCTGGGGGAAGAAAAAGTTCATGGGTCGGGAGTATATGGGAACCATGCGACAGAGCTTCCTGATTGACCCGAAAGGAAAAATTGCTAAAATCTATGAGAACGTGAAGCCGGAAGAGCATGCCGCCGAAGTCTTGGCGGATTTAAAGGCACTTCAGGCGTAATACCGCCGTGGTCCGCGAGCCGTTCCTTTTGACTCTCCAAGGGTGGAAACCGTTTGCGAGAGCCTAGCTATTTCACTTTTACGTATGCTCACGGATCAAGACAAACAGGCGTTGCATCAAGCGGCGCAGCAGCAGGTGACAGAGACGGGTACTCGATTAGAGCGCAAGCAGAAAGAAGAGGAAAAGGCGCTCACTCAATTGAGGGAGTTGCTTCGTCGTCCAGCAACGCCAGATCGCTTGATTCAACAAGCGTTGTTACCGATTCGTGAAGCGGCGTACGAACAGGCGGGGCTGTTGGCTGATTCACCCTACTTTACGCAGTGCGAAGTACTGTTTCCGGATGAAACTGAGCCGAAGACCTTTTTCTTTTCCAAGTTCTCACGACCTGATGAACAGATCTTCTCGTGGGTCTCGCCGGTGTCTTCGATCCGGTATGAGCCACTTGGGAATGTGTCGTATCGCTTGCCGGACGGAACGATCAAAACCGCCAAGCTTGTTCGTCGCGATCAATTCATGATTGTGAAGCGGAAGATTCTGTTTCTTTCGAGTGAGACGTTGAATTACGAACGAACACTGATCTACCAAGACTATTTCAGCAATCGCAAATCGACCTTTGCTTTGACGGATATCGTGGCCCAGATGGAAAAAGCGCAGGACGCCGTCATTCGCGCGCCTGCTTCGGGTCCGCTCCTCGTGTCTGGTCCGGCTGGCTCCGGGAAAACCACGCTCGCGCTCCATCG
Organism: uncultured Gammaproteobacteria bacterium; assembly: GCA_964598725.1. GTDB lineage: Bacteria > Patescibacteriota > Patescibacteriia > 2-12-FULL-60-25 > 2-12-FULL-60-25 > JAGOTP01. Next base: position 661,724 of record CAZRCW010000001.1, read on the forward strand.
GTTGGCTTACCTAGCACAATCTCCCGACACGGCGGAACGATTTACGGCAACCTCGATGCTCGTATTGGTTCAAGATGCCTCTTCACAGGAATACTTCACGCAACTTCTGCCTTCCTTGGGCATTCATCATGTTGTCATCGAAACCTTCAATCAGTGGGCGATCTCGATCTTACCGGCGCTTGGTTCGGTCACGATCCGAGAAACACAGACCGAGAACAGATCGGAACAGGAATGGTACGAATGTGAAAAACGTCGAGCGCTTGATCAAGCCCTTCCGGTGTTCTCGGCTCGTGAGTCGGCTTGGACTTACTTAAAGCGCGTATTTGCAGCGACGTTATCGCCTGCAGCCTTGCAACTCTGGCAGCAACAAGTGGCGGATAAAGTCATGGATCGCTTTGATCTGACCGTGTTACTTATGGCTTGGAAAGGACGGCATGGAGCGTTGTTGCGTGAACGTAAGCTATTGCTGCGTGGAGCAAAAGGCGTTTTGAGCGAGCAAACGCGCCAAGAAGTCTTGCGCTATTCGACGATCGTGATCGACGAGGTTCAGAACTATCTGCCGCATCAAATCACGCTTGTTCGTTCCTGCATTGATCCGACAACGCGCGCTTTGCTCTACGTCGGTGACTTGGCCCAACAGACCCGGATTGGGACGCTGCGTGATTGGCAGGAAGTGGGGGAGACATTTGAACCTGCTCAACGGGTCGAATTGAAGACGGTCTATCGCAATAGTAAACAGATTCTGGAATACATCCGTACACGTGGTTACACCGTTTCGATCCCTGAGCGCGCCGCCGAAGGAGAGCGGGTTCAAGAGCTGGTTGCAGACGATGAGCGACACGTACAATTAGTCCTCACCACTTGGCTATCAAAAACGAATGAGGATCAGCGCTTGATCGGGATCTTGGCCCCTGCTGAGTCGTTACTGACAAGATTGCGTGAACAGCTGTCATTTCAGGGTAATGTACGTTTCCTGACCTTCCAGCAGGCGCAAGGGGTCGAGTTTTCAGATGTAGCTGTGTTGTTGCCGAAGCACTGGCTCGAGATTCCTCAAGTAACAGGAGTATCGCTGGCCTGGCAGGCGGAACAACGTCGTGTACGCTCCGACCTCTTGTATGTGGCACTGACTCGAGCGATGAATCGCTTAGCAATTGTTTCCTTGCCTGAATAAATAATCTATGGCTAGATAGAAGACTATGCATTCCTCCCTGAGATTCCTCGCTCTGGTTGCTGTTTTGGTGTGTGTCGTTGCTCCTTGGCAGGTCCAAGCTCGAACACCATTGAGTCTACAGAGCTTTGCTCCGGGTGATGTGGTGCGCGGTTCAGGTTCGACGTTATATTATCTTGGCTCTGACGGCCGTCGTTACGTTTTTCCGAACGAAAAAACCTTCTTCAGCTGGTACCCAGACTTCTCACAGGTGAAGTCGATTTCGGATCTGCAGCTTGCCAACTTACCGCTTGGGAACTCGAACGTTACGTATCGTCCAGGTAGGAAGTTGATTAAGATCACGACGGATCCACGGGTCTATGTTGTTGATCGCGGAGGGATTCTACGGCATGTGTTGACCGAAGAGTTGGCAGAAACGCTTTATGGCACGAACTGGCGGAGCGAGGTTGAGGACGTACCGGATGTTATGTTCGCGAACTACACGGAAGGGCCACCAATCGCGCAAAGTAATCAGTACATTCCTTCTGATGTAATGACGCTGACGACACGTATTGACCAAGAAAAACAATTGTCCGAAACACAGGTCACGATCAATATCGGAAGTCCTGCCGTTGGGTTCACGCCACCAACTTTTTCAATCAAGCGGGGGATGACGATCCGTTGGGTAAATATGGACATCCGTCAGCACCAGATGGTTGGAGGTGAAGGCTGGATGTCGCCGATTTTGAATCCGGGGCAATCATTTGAACGGATGTTCTCCGAGCTGGGATCGTATACCTATAGCGATTTGGTCACACGTTCGATGGAAGGAAATGTGAATGTGATACAAGAATAGCAAATTATTCCTGTAAAACCGAAGGAGTTGAGGAGAATAAAATAGTATTTATGTAAGGAAAATTCACCTAAAATAAAAGAAAAAAACAAGCAGCAGTGGATAACTTCATTGACGGTTATTCCGGATGGGGTTACGGTGGAGAAGTGAACGAGATTCACAGACGAACAATTGAAAAGAACCAGTTGAAACACAACTGAGCATCACAATTGAACTCGCTGACAATAAAAGAATCCGAACAATCTAAGACAAGACAATCTGAACAAGACGTAAGCGACCCGCCCACCTGATAGGGGATCGAATCCATGACGTGCCTAACGTACACAAGCGTGTTTGAGCACTCAGCGAGGTTACGAAGCTGTAGAGAGCTGACTTATCTATCTCGCTGAGTCCTTAACCAGACTCAACTCTCACTCCTTGACCATTTCTTCTATGGCAACAGGTAACGACGACAACCAAGCAGCACAAACAGAGAATGAGCAGGGTACAGATCAGGGGGCATCTTCCAAAGAAGAAAAAACAGCCATGAAAAATCAACTGGATAGCGATGCAAAACCAGACGCGCATTCGGCAGAGGCTGGCCTCTACCAACAGGGTGGAGCAGGTGATCATCATGGTCTCTAGAGGCTTCAACGTTGGATAACAACAAAAACAAAACCAAACAAAAAAATCAAAGCGTAGAAATAAAAACACAGACCAAACAAAATCAATACAAAGAACGCACCAGAGGCCGGGCACATGCTCGGCTTCTGGTGTTATTTGTTCTGAATGAAATTCAACGCCGACGGCCAATCAATTTGATCGATCGGTGCTCCGTGATCGCCGTCGGGAAGAGTGATGTAGGTGAGCCGATAGTTCACTGCTTTTAAATGCTGGACAAAGCCATCGACCCAGGCGAAGGGAAGGAGCTGGTCTTTCACGCCTTGAACGATCCAGAGCGGACGATGGGGCGCGTTACTCCACTCATGGCTTACTTGCTCACGATCCACGGCCGGGCAAAGTGCGATACCGCCTTGGAACAGCGTATCCGGTGCTTCGAGAGCATAGAACAGGGTCCTGCCGCCCGCTGATGCCCCGGCGACGTAGACAGGGAGGTCGGGATAAGTCACCTTTAACGCTTTCGCCAGATCATTCGCATCCTGACCACCGTCACGTCCAAAATCGGTCAGAGTAGGTGTGATATAGATGTAGGCAACAGATGTCTTGAGAAGTCCTTTCAGTTTCTTGAAGCTTTCGAGATACGAATCATCAAGTACACCCTGTTCCATCCCACCACCCGCACCATGTAGATAGATCAAGATTCCCTTCGGCGCTTGATCTGGATAGAAGATAAAATACGGGAGTGATCGTTTGCTTGAGCTCGAATAGAAGCTGCGCAAACCGATACGGGTGTCGCCGGTTTGCGGGTAAGCCGCGAGCGTATCAAATCGTTTGAGATCTTCCGAGCGTGCGAGCTCGATCTCATGTGTGCAGTTCGTTTCATCTTCTTGGGCCGGAAATGCTTTTGTGCAAACGGTTGGATCTTGAGTAAGCGCTAAACGATAAATGCATTGAGCGCGTGGCCAATAATAGAACCGATCTGGGATGTGAGCCCCATCACGTTGGCTTGGCATGTACTGAACCTGACTGTTCGCATCACGACGGTAGGGGAGAAACAGGGTCGGAAGTTGATCGCAAACTTGTGCGTTACGTTGTATCAGCGCTTGATTGGAAACGGTTGCGTAGAGGGCTTGTAGACGAGGATATTCCGTTCGATCTTTTGCGTCTTCGGCGGCGGTGATGGTCAGTCGGGTTTGTGTCCAACGCCAGTTGAGGTAACGGACGGCGACAAAGCCGGCAAGACCGAGAGCGATAACGAAAACGAGCAACCAACGAACGAGAAGGCCGAGTTTGGGCGACATGGCCCAAGTATACCAAAACCCCTGCTTTTCGCAGGGGTTTTGCATGGTGCACCCGATACGATTCGAACGTATGACCTCTTCCTTCGCAGGGAAGCGCTCTATCCAGCTGAGCTACGGGTGCAGGTTGTGGCGGTACTTAAATCCTCAACAGCCGCCCAAGAATATCAGAGCCTGCCTCAGTTTGCAAGTCGGTATTTTCTGTTAAATAAGCCTGTAAATGGTTACGAATTTCAACCGGATCCTGGTCTTCCAGGGAGATACGGAGCCTAGGTTGGGTCAGCGATTTGGTCTCAAAATAGACTACGTTGGTGAACGGAGGGTCGTAGACGATGGTAAAGTTCTCGATATCACGGTAGAGGTAGAGCTTTCCATCCCAAACCACCCCTACGTCACCGATTTGTGCCAGAACGACCGGTGCCTCTTCATTTCCGGCAAGGACGATGATGATTGCACACAGCAAGATTAAGAAAGCGAACAGCAAGTTGCTTGTGAGGACGGCATAGGAAACAAGCAGAATCGTGATGATCGTGATCACGAAATACCAGCGCGGACCACGTGCATAGGTTGGGAAGAGCCGTGTTTCCCAAACAAAGCGGTCTTGGCCGCGGACCAGCAACTCTTGAACGGAAGGATCGTACGTCACCATAGGTGAAAGATGAGAGGAGTATACCATGCCCCTCGGCTCGACGGAATGTGTTCTACTTCTGTACGATAGGGAGGAACAGAATCTATTGATAGACCTATGCTAGACAGGCGCCTCACGGTTGAAAAAATCCCCGGAGTAACTCGTTCGGTTGCGAATGGGCTACATATCTTGGGTTTGTCGACGGTCCAGGACGTCTTGCTAACGCCACCCCGTCGCTACGAGGATTATTCTAAACGTGTAACGTTGAAAGAAGCGAAAGAGGGTGAAGCAGCAACCTTTGAAGTGGAAGTCGTATCAGCGGCCCGGCGTCCAACGGGGAGGCGGGGGTTCACGATTATTCAGACACGGATTACCGATGGGACGGCGACGGCGCGCTGTGATTTTTTCAATCAGCCCTGGCTTTTGAAAGAGTGGAAGGTCGGTCGTCGGCTCCGTTTGGCGGCAGCGCCAGTCAGAGACGCGCAGTTCGGCCTTCAGTTCCGGAATCCAGCTTGGGAGGCTGCGGATAAGCCTGAGGTGATCTCTGGGAAGATTTTGCCGGTCTATCGTTTAACCGAGTCGATTACCCAAAAGGTCTATCGTCGAGTGGTTGAGTCTATCTTGTTTGAAGGTGTTGAATGGCCGGAGATGGACGAAAGCGACAGGGTGGCTGGCGGCGAAGGGCTCATTTCGATCAAGGAGGCACTTGAGGTGATCCATGCGCCCAAAAAGCTCGAAGACGTCGAACAAGGACGAAAGCGTCTAGCCTTTGAGGAGCTGCTTGTGTATCAATTGGCGCTCACCCAGATGCGGGCAGGTGAAACGAAGATCCCGGCACCGGTCGTGCCGTTTGATGAGGCGTTCGCGAAACAATTTGCGAATGGGATGCCATTTCAGCTCACGGATGATCAGCGGAAAGCGGTCTGGAGCTGCGTCCAAGATCTCGAGAAGCCTGAACCAATGCGCCGCTTGCTGCAGGGAGATGTCGGTTCGGGTAAGACGGCAGTGGCAGCCTTTTTGGCAGCCCTCTGTCAGCGTGCTGGTCGTTCGAGCGCGATTTTAGCCCCAACAGATCTTCTCGCGAAGCAGCATGCCGCAACCCTCCGTCGTTTGTTTGCACAGTGGCACATTCCGCTTTTGCTTCTGACGCGTACCGAGCAGACTTGGTCGTTCGATCGGGAAGAGCGAGCGGTGACCTGGAAGGAGTTACCGGAGATTTACACCCAAGGGCCGATCGTTCTGATCGGGACGCACGCGCTCCTATACGGCCAGCAACGGTTACCGAACGATCTCGCATTCGTTGTGGTGGATGAGCAGCATCGCTTCGGTGTGGCGCAGCGCGAGAAGCTCGCGAAAACCGTCGACCAGACTGGCTGTATCCCACATTTCTTGTCGATGACCGCTACACCGATCCCTCGATCGTTGGCGCTGATGCTGTATGGCGACGTTGAACTGTCTTTTCTGAAACAAAAACCGGCAGGACGATTACCGATTGTGACGAAGGTCTGCGTCGCCGAAGCGCGGGCTGAAGCCTATAGAGCGATTCGTCAGGCGGCGGCAAAAGGGGAGCGGACGTATGTCGTTTGTCCGTTGATCGATCCGTCTGAGACGTTGCAGGTGCCGTCTGCCGAGGAAGAAGCAAAGCGTTTACGTGAAGGCCCACTTGCTGGTCTGCGAATTGGGTTAGTGCACGGAAAACAAAAACCAGCTGATAAAGAAGCAGCGATGAAAGCATTTGCGACAGGTGAATTAGACGTACTGGTCGCAACCTCGGTCATTGAAGTGGGTGTCGATGTTCCGCAAGCGACAGTCATCTGCATTGAAGCGGCGGAACGGTTTGGTCTAGCGCAATTGCACCAGTTACGTGGGCGCGTTGGTCGGTCGGCGCTTCAGAGCCAGTGTTTTTTGTTGACAGAGAATGTTGAGGAAGAGGCTACGGAGCGTTTGCACGTCCTCGAGAAGACGCAGGACGGATTCGAGTTAGCCGATGAAGATTTAAAACGCCGTGGTGCCGGCTCATTGCTCGGTGTTGAGCAGAGCGGGGAGGGGAGCGGATTCAAAGCGGCGACCTATGCGGATTTGGCATTGTTGCCACGAGTCCGGGAATTAGTGAAAGCGATTTTAGCTGAAGATGCAAAGCTGAAGCGGTTCCCCCGCTGGAAAGAGACCGTAGAAGCACTTCAAGATACGACGCATCTAGAATAGGGCAGGCTGTGGATGGGGGCTATTGCAGCTTACGCGTCTGGTCTTTAGTATTCTCTGCGGCAACGTTGGTCATCCTGACCGACGAACCCGCACAACGCGACTCCTTCCTCTGAAAGGGAAGCAGAACCATGCTGCTGCACAGCTTCGCCCGCCTCTGGGTGTTGGTGCTCGGCCGCACGGCCCTCTGTTTTTTCCTTCGGGATGGACAGGGGCTGCGCTCGAGCGGCTCGTCACAGGCTCTGATCACCGATCAGCGCGCGAGGACAGAGGTGGTTTCTCTCTCCTCATCATCGGTCTGCCTCCCCCCGCTCTTCTCGAGCGAGGTTCGGGACCACCAGATCGACAGGCAATGGGTACCCAACCAGATCTGCCTGTGCACGCCGATTACGCCGTGTACCCTCCTCTATGGTGGTGAGCATCCTGACCCGATGATCATCCCACGCGCGCGCAGCCCTCCGGGTTGCCGCGTACCTCTGTCGCAGAGTTGGCTTGCCTCGGCTCGCTTTCTCCGGACGGTCTAACATCTCTGGGCTTCGGCCCGTCTCCATCGCCCCCGGGGCGCGTCCAACGTGATGCGCTCCGGCGGTTTAATTTTAGCTTTTTCTTCGCTCCTCTGATTTGGTATGCTTTAAAAAGCTTCTCGCCATAAAACACCTTGTTATGTCCGAAATAATCAGAGATCGATCATCGCACACTCACGAAACGAAAAAACCCTCTTTTATTGAAGAAGAATATCAGATGGTTAAAGACGCGGAGCGAATGGTAGGAGATCCCGAAGAAGTAATTCGTATCCAGGGATTAAGTGCAAACGATACATCGAGGCTACAAAAACTTGGAATTGATACAAAAGCACCTTTGACACGGGCTCGTCTTTTAGAAAAAGGCATTACATTTTTAAATAAATATGGCGATGGAGAGAAGGCCTTGATCAAAGGGTATACGTTTATGATGGAAGGGGCTGCCGTCGATTCGGGAACGTTGAGTTTCCTTACACGGGATCAATTGAATGAAGTAGCCGCTTTTCAAACGGCTCACCCAGAAGTGTACGCGACTCAAGGCATTCCTCTAGATGTGGTTCGAGCCGATATGTATCGCTTTATGCTTCTGACGGATGTCATCAATCAAACGGGTCCATCTCCAGATCGTCAGACCGCTATGACATTCGCTTATCAGGCGGTAGAAACGCATATTGAAGAACCGAAGGATAAGGAAATCGTCGAAGAATATGTAAAAAATCTTGTGAAACCACATCTCGAAGCTGAGCATGCGATCATTGACCGACAAGAAACAGAGTATAGGGTGATGATAGAGGCACAGGTTTCAAAAGGTCAGCGAAGTCGCGAGGATGCAGATGAAATGTATGAACGTGCGATGTATAATTCGTCACGGAATATGGCAGATCATGAGGCGCTGTTAGCTGCAATGTTGGAGTTTGTAGACCGCGAGGCCTACGATATCTATCCATGGAAAGGAGGACTATTCTTCCAAGGACCCGTAGTAAGAGAGATGACCGCCCAGTCGGGGATTCACGAAGGGAGGAAACAGGCGTTGAATGGACATGTATCGCCTTTTGTTGAGTCGGGATATCATTTTCGAAAAAACTTAGATATTGTTATTGATCAACCAGACGGCAAAGAGACGCGTTTGAATTCGCTGTCGTTTCATCTCTTCTCTCACGGACTGAGTGAAATGGGGGAGGGGGACAAGACTTCAGACCAGCACTACATGACGCTCGGTGAGTATGTTCAACAGGTGTTCCCCTTACATAAATCAATCGAGGATCGCGCAAAGCAATGGGAAGAAGAAGAGGCGATGATTCTCGCCAGCAGACAAGAACGCGAGCAAGAGCAGGAGGGGGCGGAGATACGTGTACGTGCGCGTTTAAGTAAACGCCTCATCGAAGTGGCTAAAAAATGGTATCAAGAGAATCGTCCCTAAATGAGCGCGTGATTACCATCGCCGCAATTCCTCAACCGCCTCCTTTAGTGTTTTGCAACGGATGACCTTGAGTGAACTCTGTTTGATCTCTGTTTCTTCATCGGCTCGCAGATGAGCTGGAACAACTACCGTCGTAAAGCCAAGCCGTTGAGCCTCTTTGAAACGTAATTTTCCTCCCGGCACAGCCCGTAATTCGCCTGCGAGGCCAACTTCTCCCCAAGCAGCAACGGTTGCTGGGATCGCAATATCCTGTTTCGCAGACGCTAACGTTAACGCCAGTGGTAGATCGAGTGCGGCATCGTTTGAGCTTAAGCCACCGACCAAGTTTGAAAAGACATCCTGATCGCCAAACCCAAGCCCGCAACGACGAGCGAGAACGGCCAAGATCAAATTGAGACGATTGGTATCGAGTCCACTGACACGTCGCATCGGTTGCGCGAAGCCGGCGGGGCTCACGAGGCTCTGGATCTCGACGAAGAGAGGGCGAGAGCCATGTAAAAACGAGCCAGCGATCGTTCCAGGAATGCCACGCGGACGATCGGCTAAGAAAACGGCGCTCGCGTCCGGAATTTCTTTTAATCCCTGCTCGTCCATTTCCAAAAAGACACTTTCTTCTGTTGAGCCAAAGCGGTGTTTTGTTGGTCGAAGAATCCGCGACATTTGTGCGCGGTCACCCTCCATCATGAGAACGGTATCGACGAGGTGCTCAAGTAATCGTGGGCCAGCAAGGTCACCATCCTTCGTAACCTGTCCAACCAAGATCACCGCGGCGTTATTCGCTTTGGCTTGTTCGTGAATGAAGGCGGCGGACGCTTTTACTTGCGTTGGATTTCCTGGCTCACCCGCCACTTCGCTGGCTCGCAAACTTTGAATGGAGTCGACGATCGTGAGGTGCGGTTTCTTCTGAGCGATCGTTGCAGCGATGCTCGTTGCATCTGTTGCGTCCAGGAAGTGGAGGAGCTCCGGGAGAGGGGAGGGGGTCAGGCGTCCAAGGCGTGCAAATACCTGACTCGGTGATTCTTCGCCAGTGACATACAGGACCGATTTTCCTTGGGTCGCTAAGTCGAGTGCGAGCTGGGCGAGTAACGTCGATTTGCCAATGCCTGGCTCACCTCCAAGTAACGTCACCGATCCAGGAACAAAGCCACCCGACAAGACGCGTTTCCAAAACGCGATCGTCGGGAGGATTTGCTGGCTCTTATCAGCGGTGGTGAGCGAGGAAAAAGCGGCTGTCTGGAGTGCGCGACCGGGTACCGCGCGCCTGGCGACGCCTGGTGCGCTTGTGACGGCGGCTTGATCATCCAACGCCTTCACGGTGCCCCACGCCTGACATTCAGGACATTGCCCAGACCATTTTTGGAGCTGGGCATCGCATTTGGTGCAAACGAACTGGGGGAGCGCTTTGGCTTTGGCCATACACTCTCTACACTAGCGTACTTCTAGTTCGCGTAGAAGGCGTTGAAGACGTTCTGTGTCATTGGGCCAATACTTGGCTTATGACCGTAGGTCGTCTCGAAGGAGACGATCTGCTTGCCATCGACCGTGCGTCCGTAGCAGGCGTTGCAGCGACGTTGGTTGTAATCAGGGCCACTGACATCGGCCGGGGCGCTATCCATCGGACAGGCGTTCGTAACGGTGGACGGACAAGCGATCCGACGCAATTCCCAGGAGGTACGGACACGTTGATAACGATCAGGCTCACCTTCGTGACCCATGCCCTTCAGATCCGGGTTCATGAGGAGCGCCACACCGGCAGGAGTTTGGAAGCTGGAAGCGTTGAAGGCCGAGTCACCCATGCAGCCATCATAGGCAGCGATACCGAGGAGACGTGGACCAGGAGCAAAGCCGATGGCTTGCTTGAGGAGTGGGTTTCCAGGGCCGTTACAGGTCGCAGCGCTGTGACCACCAATGACGATATCCTGAATATCCGTTGCCGCCGAACCAGGAATCGAGGTTCGCATAGCTGCCAGAGCGGTTGTATAGAATTCCTGTAGGTTGAAGCCGCTCATGTAGTTACTGATCTGCGTGTCCATGTTATGTGGCATGGCAACCACAATATTCTGCGTCCCAGCAACCTGCTCCAATGCACGTTTGACCTGGTTTAAGCTGCTGTCCGGATGACTTTCGCTCGTCACGTAGGCGATGTCATGTCCGGCATCGTTAATGCCGTGGGCGAAGATATACAGGTGAATGCGTGGGTGCTGACCGGCGCGAAACGCCTCAAGCAAACGAGTAGGGAAGAGAAGCTGCGATTGTTCAGTCCAACCTACCGAGGTGCCGGCGCTTGGGCGATAGGTGAACCCATTGCGGCTCACAGCCCCGGTTGCGGCAGCCGCTCCGCTATTGGTTGCTCCGCCGGCTGCTCCACCGTTCGCTGGGCCGTCGTTTGAAGTAGCGCAAGGTTGTGCGGCAGTTCCGGCTTGCGGTTTGATAACGAGTAAGTCCACCGATGGAGCATCAACGAAGACACGATCTGAGCGTCCAGGTACAGGTGTCCCACGAAGAGTCCCAGCCACCACGCGTCGATCGCTGGTGGATACGCTTGCCTTGCCGGTATCAAGCTCTTCGGCAGAAATGAATCGCCCGCCGGCATTCCCTCCGCCACCATCACCAGCGATGTGGAACCAATTACCATCTTGAGATACGCCATCGATGACCATGTAGTGGTCACCTCCATAGTGATCTTCACCAGTAATACTGCTCGACTTCATTTTGCAGTGGGCGCACAAGAAGACAACCGGATGACCGGCTCTGATCTCGGTTGCGACCGTTTGAGAACGATGACGACCTGTGATACGGGTGGCGTCGTAGCCTGGCCAGTTCATGAACCGCCAGCCGGTGCCGGTATTATGTCCGCGCGAATGCTCGGCCACCGCTTTTTTAGCGGCATCGAGTGGATCATACAAATGAGACTGAACGCGTTGCTGCAGGGCGGTGATGATCGCTTGTCCGCGGCTGCTGGCGCTTAAGTTCACAAGGCTGCTTCCGCTCCAAATCTTGGCATTCTGAGCAATCTGGGCACTACCTGGGTCGGTTACACGCACCCCGTAATAGGCCATGACTTCCGCGAAGGCGGTCGGGCCACAGGCGGCGGCAGCAAGCGTCGTATAGCAAGAATCGCTCGAATTTTGATGCTGGCAAGGATTCTGTGGCGAGTTCGTTGTCAGTCCTGGACCGTACTCGAGCGCTCCCCAAGGGGCTTGGCCTTGGCGGTAATTTCCACGCATAGCCAATTGCGTAAAGGTGACGCCACTCATCGTGACTTGGCGACTGGCTCCACCGCCGCATTGACCTGGCTGGGAGAAGCTTTCAACACCCGTTTCGTTCGGGAGGCCGGTAAATGATTCTCCTTGAACAAGAGGTGCTTGTTCGACGAAGCGTTGGATTCGGATCGGATTACTTTCAACCAGTTGCGGATTAATGGTTTTCAAAATCAAGAAACTTGAAAGTAAGACCACGAGGCCAATAACGGCATCTTGAATGATGGTTTTTCCATCTTTAACGTCTGGTACAGAAGCGGCAAGCAGATATTTAAAGCCTCCAAACACGATCATGACTGCCGCTAAAATCGCTCCCAAACCCACCGATAAGCGATATATCCCAGAAATATACTGCGAGAGGTAGGGGACGGTGATGATGCCGTTCTCTTCGGTTGCTGCCGTAAAGCGAACACCTGGAATCGGGACCGACGGGTTCGGGACAAGCGGTACGAACGGCCGAGCGGTTTGACCGGCGGTGTCGACAGCTTCGGTGGTGGGTGCGTCTGCCGGACTGGTGACGGTTGTTACGGGTGGAGTTGCGTCGCTCCCTGATTGTGCGAAGGCGGCGATCGGGAGTACCAGGCTTCCGAAAATAAACGCGATGCCAACAAAAGAAGAGACTTTGGAGAGCTGCAGGCGAAAGCGCGACATAGGTTAGCGGGCAGCGGATCTAGGTTCGACCAGTTGGCCGATAAGGTTGGCTAAATCCTGCGCTTTGATGACTCCGTTGATGACTTGATTGCCAACAAAAAGCGTCGGACTGCCGGTGATGCCAGATTGGCGAGCGATTTCTAACTCGGCACGCAGCTCGGCTGCGTGTTTATTGGTATCAATACAGTTCTCAAACGTACCTGAATCCAAGCCGGCGTTCTGCGCTGCGGCGGACACACCTTTACGATCAAGCTTAGCGCTTGCGAACAGGGCATCATGCATTTCCCAGAACTTGCCTTGATCTTGAGCACAGCGTGCTGCTTGAGCAGGTAAAAGGCCATCCGCTTGATCGGCATTTAATGGAAAGTCACGCCAAACAAGTCGAGCTTTATCGGGGAAAGCTTGCATGGCTTGGCGTAATTCCGGTTCGAGTAATCGACAGTGCAGACAGTTGAAATCGCCGAACTCAACAACCAGGAGCGCAGACGTGTTCGTGCTCCCACGGGATGGGTCAAACGAGCGAATCGGGGGGAGCTGGATGGCATTCGGTAGACCGGCTTCGAGTCGGACGATCTCGGCTTCAGCGTCTTCCGGGGCGACATACGAGGTTTTCTCGATGACACGACTCCAGATGAATAAGCCAATCAAGATAAGAGCGAAACCACCGAGGGCAAGGAGGGAGCGAAGGTGCGAACGATTCATAGGAAAAGTATATCAGAGACCGAGCTGACTCGTAATGATCGGTCCAAGGATCGATCCGAACTGGGATGCGACAACGGCGACTGCAACGACCAAGATGATGACGAGAATAACGCCGATGACGGGTAGCATGTACCAGGTTGCAATCAAGTTTACGATGAAGGCGATCATCACATCGATCATATCGAGGTATTTTGTCCCAGGATTCTTGGCCCGTTCTTCTGGGCTGCGATAGCCAAAGTAAAGAATCCGCGAATTGACATAGCGGTTAGCGGCCGTGATATTGGCTTTAGGTGCGGCCAAGACCAGTCCGATGCCTGTTCCAGCCGCCATGAGGGTTGAGATCCGTTCACCTAACTCAAGTAGTTGACCCTTCGAGACACCGGCAGTATGTAGACCATCATCCATGAGTTTTTTTGCGTCTTTTTGAATTTGCGCCTCCCTTTCTCCCCGCGTGCGAGCATCTTTTATTTTAGCAGATCGCTGTTGATCACGAGCGAGTTCTGCAGTTCGTACGGCCAGATCGAATGCGCTCGCTTTCTTACGGTCCGGATCACCCGGGGGGCGATCTTGAGGGCCTTCGCTCAGATAGTCCCCAGATCCAGCGGTTGCATTACCTCCGGGTTGGAGAAACTGTGCTAAACGATCAGCTCCTTCACGCTGCCTGTCGGTGAATGACTTATTGCGTGAGTTGTTCGGCAAATCTAAAACCGATGGTTGCTGCCCTTCGCTCGGTTGAGATGAGTTTTGATCAGATGACGATGGAGATGCTTCTGGACGACCAGAAAAGGAGCCACCGTTTCTGAGTTGGCTAGGCTTCTTGAAGGAAGGGTTTGAAGAATTCAGAGCCTTGCTGCTTGGGTCGTTCTTCGCTTCACGTTCCTGCTTGTACTGGTTAAAACGTTCTTTGGCTTCTTCGGGTGAGAAGCGACGACCACGCTCTCGCTGTTCTTTCATCCCTCGATCCGTATCCGCACCCCAATCGTCCATTCCTCCCTGATGCTCTTTCTGAGCCTCCGCCCAGTCTTTCCGTTGCTTTGGTGTGAGAAACCGCTGAAGATTCTCCGCTTGTTGGGAGGTGGTTGTAGACGGAGCAGGCTGTGCAAGGCGCCGGCTCGCACTCCCTTCTTTGGTGCCGTAAGCTGCCTCGGCTTCTGCTCTCGTTTGCTCGCCAAAGCCCTGCATTTCGTTCATTCCATCCTGCGCGCTTTTGACTAAGGGCGGCCGTTGCGTTGGATCTGTGGCGCTCTTTGGCTCCTCAGGGCTTGGTTGAGCGTCTGGGTAGGTGCTGGCAAAGCGTTTACGAGCAGCCGCTTCGACTTCCTCTATACCATTCGTGATGGCTTGGCTTGGAAGAGTATTGGTCTCCTTTCCGTTTTTATCGATGAGATAGCCACTCGGAGCAGTCTGCCCGGTGTAGTTTTTTGAAAACCAGTCAGCGTCTTTTGTCTGTAAGAAGCGTAGAGCCTCTTCCTCTTCGATCTTCCGGTAGCGCGGGTCGCCTTTTAACGAGCCTGAATTATCACCTTGGTAATACTTACCGCTAGGTGTGCCTTTACGGCCAGCAGAGGATTGAGACGATGGAGCGGCGGAAGCCATACACAAAAGAGCAAGCGTTTGCTTGCTCCCAGTGTACCGGAAAGGTGATTGACTGACGAGGCTTAGACCTGTGCAATATGTGGCTTGCCTTGCTTCACCTGGATCTTCCATTGCTTCTTCGAAGTCGACTTGAGAAGTGCCGTTGCGATCAAAGGCAGAATGTCTTTCTCGACAATGCGACGCGCGGCACGACCGCCTTCTTCTCGAATATTGGCTTTGTCGGTCAGCCAGTTGATAACTTCTTGCGAGATCTTGTAATTGATCTCGTGTGATTCACGAGCGCGATCGAAGATCGATTGGGTTTCACGACGGACTAACGATTCAACCGATTCTTTATTGAGTGGATTGAAGACGATGACACGATCGAAGCGATTCAAGAGCTCTGGACGGAACCGCTCCTTCAGTTGTTCCTGGACACGAGCTTCGAAGTTGCTGGCTTCTGTTGCGTCACCGAAACCGAGTGAGCCGCGCTTCAATAGATCGGCGCCAACGTTTCCGGTCACAACGACGTAAGCATTGCGAAGCGAAACGCTCTTGCCCGTCCCATCGGTTAGCTGACCTTCTTCCAAGATCTGTAAGAGAAGATGTTGGACGTCTGGGTGGGCTTTTTCGAATTCATCCAGCAATAAGACGCTGTTTGGACGCTTACGAAGCGTATCGGTCAACCGGTTCTGTTCACGGTACCCGACGTAGCCAGCAGGGGAGCCGAGCAGCTTCGAGACGGTGTGCGCTTCGGCAAACTCAGACATATCTAAACGATGAAGAGCATCTTCACGGCCAAAGAGCTCCTTGGCTAACACACGCGCTAATTCGGTTTTGCCAACACCGGATGGACCGACGAACAGGAAGCTGGCTTTTGGACGGCGTGGATCAGACAAGCCGAGTCGCGCGCGTTGTACGGCTTCGGCAACGGCTTGAACAGCTTTCTCTTGTCCAAGAATCACGTCTTTCAAGCGTCCTTCCAACCCACGAAGGGCCTCTTTTTCTGCCAATAAGATAGAAGTGAGAGGAACACGGGACAAACGAGCGACGACGGCAGCAATATCCGAAGCCTGAACGATCGTCGGGGCCGTTTTCTTTTTGGTACCGACCTTCTTCGGCTTTGTTCCTTCTACTGGACGATTGTTCACGTGCGCCGCCGCTTCATCCAACAAGTCGATCGCCTTATCCGGGAAGAAACGATCGGTTAAGTAGCGCTCGCCTAAACGGACAGCCGCATCTAACGCCTCAGCACTGTAGGTTACGTTGTGGTGCTTCTCGTAGCGATCTTTCAAACCGTTCAAGATCTGACGGGTGGCTTCACGGCTTGGTTCTGGAACATCGACCGGCTGGTAGCGACGTTCAAGGGCCGCGTCTGGTTCGATGAACTTCTTATATTCGTTCCAGGTCGTCGCACCGATACAGCGGACTTCGCCACGGGCCAGCGCTGGTTTCAGCATGTTGGCGGCATCCATCGAGCCTGAAGTTGAGCCCGCCCCGACGATCGTATGGATCTCATCGATGAAGAGAATCACGCTTGGATCTTCTTTGGCCTCATCAATCAGCTGCTTCAAGCGGGCTTCGAATTCACCACGGTACATGGTACCCGCGATGAGCAGAGCAAGATCAATCGCAAATAAGCGCTTACCTTTGAGTCCTGAAGGAACATCGCCTTTTGCTAAGAGTTTAGCCAGCCCTTCTGCAATCGCCGTTTTTCCAACACCTGGTTCACCAAGGAGGATTGGGTTGTTCTTGGTACGACGGCAGAGAATTTCGATGACACGCTGAATTTCGGGTTCACGACCGATGACTGGATCGAGTGCTTCGGCAAACTTCGGATCGGATAACTCACGAGCGAAGATTTCAAGCGCCTTTGGCTTCTTCTCTTTCGCACGATGGGTATGACCTTCGACTTCGTCGCCAACAGCTTCTTCCTGATCCGGTTCTTGGTCGAGGCGTTTTGCAACATCAGGAAAACGCGAGGTCGACTTCAAGACGTTTACCACCTGGCCACGTAGCACGATCGGGCTGATGTTGTAGGTCCGGAAAAAAGTCCCAAGGCTTTCGATCGGGAGATCGAGTAAGGCGAACAAGAGATGCTCGGTACCAATGTATTTGTGTTCGTGAAAATGTGCCGTCAAAACGCTTTTCTCAAGGATATGCTTCACGTCCTGTGACAGGTCGAGCAAGAGCGCGGAGCCAGCCTTCTCCGAAGCGGCATTTTTCCCTTTGAAATGCTGCTCTGCTTGTTCACGGGTGACACCAGCCTTCGCTAAGAGTTCGCCGCCAATACAACCGCGTTCCTGAAGGAGGCCGATGAGCAAGTCACCGGCTTCGAGCGTTCCACGGCCTTGCTGCAACGCAAAGGATAGGGACTTCTGGAGAACTTCCTTGAGATGGTTGGTGAAGCGAGTGATGAGTTCAGCTTGGAACATAGGCTAGGTGAGGTTGGAACGAAGGCGTTTGATCCGTTCCTCAATCGGTGGATGGGTTGAGAAGAGGCTACCGAGTTTCTGTCGGAGCGAGGGCGAAGACCCTTTCGGGTCGGCGATCCAGAGGTGGTTGGTTGCGGCTGAAGAGCGGGTGATCGGCGTGGCCGAGCTCTGAATTTTTTCCAAAGCTTTGGCTAAGCCTTCTGGGTAGCGCGTGAGGAGTGATCCGCTGGCATCAGCCAGGTATTCGCGCTGACGGCTGATCGCGAGCTGGATCAGCTGACCGATGAGCGGGGATAGGATGATGAAGACGAAGCCAGCAATCATCATGACTTGGCCAAGACCCCCGTTATCGCTACGGTCACGGCCTTTACGTCCAAAGAGCGCATTTCGGAACATCCAATCGCCGAAGAGGCTGAGAACACCGACCAGCACCGCGGCGAGAAGCATGATCTTTGTGTCTTCATTTTTTACGTGGGAGAGCTCGTGCGCGATGACGCCTTCGAGCTCCTCGTTCTCCAGGGCTTGGACAATACCCGTCGTGAGGGCGATCGAGGCATGCTTTGGATCGCGACCAGTCGCAAAAGCATTCAAGGCAGGATCATTAATCAGATAGACGCGTGGCATCGGCTGGCCGGACGCAATCGATAGATTTTCAACGAGGTTCCAGAGGTAGCTGTTCTGTTCCCGGGTCTTAATTTCACTTGCTCCGGTAGAAGCTAGGACGATCTTGTCACCCACGAACCAGCTGAACAGGGCATAGCCAATTGAGATTACTAAAGCGAAAACGAGACCGGCCGAGCCGATATCGTTGACGTACCCATAAACATAGCCCGCTGCGGCGCAGATGCCAATGAACAGGGCGATGAGTAGGGTGCTCTTTCTTCGATTGGAAGCGATCTGGTTGTACATCAATCAATGAGACGCGGGCTAAGGGTTAAAACTGGACGGTTGGGTTGGTGCGTTCGGTCTCGTTTTCGAGCTCGAAGAAGTTGCGAGCTGAGAAACCAAGACGGCTGCCGATCATGTTGGTTGGGAAGACCTGAAGTCTGGTATTGAAGTCGCGGACCATACCGTTGTAGAAGCGGCGGGCGGCTTGGATTTTATTTTCTGTGTCGGACAACTCATCCTGAAGTTTGAGGAAGTTTTCGTTCGCCTTAAGCTCTGGGTAGGCTTCACTGACGGCGAACAGGGTCTTCAACGTCCCGGTCAATGTGTTCTCAGCCTGTTCACGTTCGGCCGGGGTTTTGGCTCCCATGGCAGCGCTGCGAGCGGCGGAGACGTTTTCGAAGACCTTGGACTCGTGGGCGGCGTAGCCTTTTACGGTGTTCACCAAGTTTGGGATCAGGTCGTAGCGGCGCTTGAGCTGTACATCAATATCTGACCAACCTTCATCTACCTGGTTACGGAGACGAATAAGGCCATTGTAGGCGGTCATGACCCAAAGACCGACCAAGACGATCACACCGAGAAGAATCCAAAGAATCATAGGAGAAGAGGAGGGGAATGGGGATTGATTTGACGTAGGGTTGATCGTGAAGCGATCTACCCGCATCATACCTATATATGGCCCTTCCGTCATCTCCTTTTAAGTCCTACGACATCCGTGGGTTGGTTGGTTCAGAGATCACCCCTCACTTCGCTCAAAACTTAGCCTGCGCCCTGGTTGAGATCTTGACCCCAAAGACCGCCTTAGTCGGCTTTGATATGCGGGAGTCTTCCCCGGAGTTGGCTGAGTCCTTGATTCAGGTTCTTCGGGCGAAAGGGGTCGACTGTATCGATATTGGGCTTTGTACAACAACGGTGTTCTATCATGCAATGACGACGCGTCCGGACATAGAGATGGGGGTGATGATCACCGCATCTCATAATCCGGCGGAGTATAATGGCTTCAAATTGTGCCGTAAACAAGCGGTTCCAATCGGTTTTGGGTCTGGCATGGAGGCGATTCGGGAGGCGTTCGTAAATAATGAACAATCAAATAGTTCATTTATCACCTCGGTTGAGCTGGGTGAGGTATCGCCGGTCGGAAGCTATGAGAAGGTAGACGGTGCCCCCGAGGCTTACATTGCCACAGTCATCGATCGGTTACCGGACCATGGCCAGTCGCTCAAGTCCCTGGCACCCGATTCCCTGAAGCTCGTCATCGACGCCGGGAATGGAATGGCGGGTCTGACGCTGCCGCTCCTGTGTCGGGCCTTACCGGCGTTGAAGGTCGTTCCTCTCTACTGGGAACTGGATGGGACCTTCCCGAATCATGAAGCGAACCCATTACATACGGCGACCCTCAAGGTCCTTCAAGACCGAGTTCAGACCGAGGGGGCAGTCGCAGGCTTTGCCTTTGATGGAGACGGTGATCGAGTAGGGGCCGTTGATGAGCAGGGAACGATCGTGACCGGGGATATGTTGACGGCGCTCTTGGCAGAGCAGCTCTTGCCGACCAATCAAGGCGCTCTGGTTTTTTACGATCTGCGCTGTTCGTGGTCGGTGCCAGAAGCCATCAAAGAAGCGGCTGGGCGAGCGGAGCTGTGTCGCGTCGGTCACGCCCATATTAAAAAGCAAATGCGAGAACAGAACGCGTTATTCGCAGGGGAGCTTGCCATGCACTTTTATTTCGCTCCATTTGGAAACTGTGAAGCCAGTGAATATGCGATGCTCCTCTTACTAGAAGCCTTGGTGAAAACCTCTCAACCCTTCTCTGCACTTTGGAAACCACTCCAGCGATACCATCACTCAGGAGAGAAGAATTATCGCTTGGACGAAGCAGCGAGTAGTGTCTTGGAGCGCATTCAGTCACTCTACGAAAAACAGGCGACAGCGGTCAGTCAGATTGATGGTCTTCGCTATGAGTTCCGAGACGAGGCGCAGCCAGAGGCAGACTGGTGGTTCAGTGCGCGCGCTTCGAATACCGAGCCGTTGGTTCGTCTGAATGTAGAAGCGCGTACACCAGACGTGCTTAAACACAGGCTCGCGGAAGTTGAATGTGTTATTATAGGGGCCAATGGCCCAGCCCTTTCGACTTAGCGCCACGGCGAAACTCGCCCGACCGACCTACCGTCCCAAAGAAACGGTTGCCCCCTTTTCGTTTCGGATGCGCGTCGTTCAAGTGGGCTGTATTTTATTGACTCTGGTGTTGGTCGGGCGCTTCTTTCAACTTCAGGTAATGGAACATGCGGTCTATCAACTGCTCGCTTCCGATCAACACGACATGAAGGCGTCGCTCGAACCAAGTCGTGGGACAATTTACGTACGTGATCAGTGGGATCAAAAACTCTATCCAATCGCCAAAGATCGACCGGCGTGGAACCTATTCGCCGCTCCCCGAGAAATGAAAGACAAGGCGGTGGTAGCTGAAAAGGTCGGTGTTCTCTTGAATCAACCAAAAGAAGAACTGCTCGCTCGCTTTGTTGCCGCGAGTAGTTCGGCGTATCTGCCGCTTGCGAAGGACATTCCCTTTGAAAACGTCGAGAAGATCCGCGATGAGGGAATCGCCGGTATCTGGGTCGCGCGTGGATCGGCACGTTTGTATCCCGAAACCGGCATGGGCGGACAGTTGATCGGCTTCACCGTGACCAACGATAAGAATATGCGTGAAGGCAGGTATGGAATCGAAAGCTACGAGAATACCGAGCTGGCAGGTGTTCCGGGTATGATCGAGGGGGAGCGCGACGCCTTAGGTCGGCGCCTTGCCTTTGGTCAGGCGACCGTCCAGCCACCAAAGAATGGGGCAGATGTAGTCCTCACCATCGATCGCAGTATCCAGCAGTTCTTATGCCAGAAGATGCAGGAAGCAACGGAGCGTTACGAAGCTGACGGAGCGACCGGCATCATTCTGAACCCAGAGACAGGCGCGATTCTTGGGATGTGTTCCTATCCGAACTTCTTACCAAGCGAAGTGGGGAAAGTGAAAGATATTAGCGTGCTAAACAATCCGGCCACCTTCGGTCCCTATGAGCCTGGGTCCATCTTTAAGGCGTTTACGATGGCGGCGGGGATCGAATCAGGGAAGATCTCGCCGGAGACGGTGTATGTCGACAAAGGGGTTGAAGAGATTGATAACTTCAAGATTCGAAATTCGGACAAACTCGCTCATGGATCGCAGACCATGATCAAGGTCTTAGAGATGTCTTTGAATACGGGTACAATTTTTGTTCAACGTTTAGTTGGGCGTGAAAACTTCCAGTCGTATGTGAAGCGCTTCGGCTTTGGAGTCAAAACAGGCGTGGAACTTCCGGCTGAAACGGCGGGGAATATCAGCAGCTTGGATCGGAAAGGTCAGATCTATGCCGCAACCGCTTCGTTCGGTCAGGGGATTACGACCACTCCGCTTCAGCTTGTGGCTGCCTATGCCGCCTTGGCTAACAATGGCACCCTCATGAAGCCTTACATTGTGCAAGAAGTCATTCAGGATGGAGTAAGTACGAAGACTAAACCACAGCCGGTGCGCGAAGTGGTAAGTTCACGAACGGCTAGATTGGTCACTGGTATGTTGGTGAATGTCGTCGAAAATGGCCATGGAAAAAGGGCTGGGGTACCCGGGTATTACGTAGCTGGAAAGACCGGTACTGCCCAGATTCCTGACCCGAAGAATGGAGGATACCTGCCACCGGAAGTTACCATCGGGTCGTTCGCAGGCTATGCGCCGGCTGATCATGCCAAATTTGCGATGCTGGTGAAGGTTGATCGCCCGAAGACAGTGGCCTTCGCCGAGTCTTCTGCCGCACCTATTTTTGGAGAGATCGCCCAGTTCCTGATGACATATTTCCATATCGAACCAGAACGTCCATTGCCGAGCGGCTCCTGATTTTCTACTATAAAACCCTATGAGCCTCCATACATCCCTTGAGCGCTGGTTGGGTCAACAGGCGAAAAAGGTGCTTCGTCGCGAACGCCCGTTCGTGATTACGGTGAGTGGAGCGGTCGGGAAGACAACAACCAAACGAGCGATTGGAGCGATGTTAGACTGTCATGATCACAGCGCCCCATTTCGTGTTTCCCCAAAAAGTTACAACAATGAGCTCGGCGTTCCGCTGACGGTCTTCGGGCATGATGCGCCCAGTCGTTCATTCGGTGCCTGGGCCCGTTTGTTAAAAGACGGCTTTGTCTATGGGTTTGGTTTGAAGAAACTGGGAGTGAAGACGTTTGTCTTTGAGATCGGGGCAGATGCGCCAAATGATTTGGACTATCTCCTCGGCCTGCTGACTCCTGATATCTCCGTTGTGAGCGCTGTCATGCCAGACAACGAAGGACTAACACCGGTGCATACCTCGAACTTTCCATCGGCGGAAGCCTTAGTCGAAGAAGAAACCAAACCGGTTGCAAAGACGCGTCCAGAGGGAACGGTTATTTTGAATGCCGATGATAAACGCGTCTTCGCGATGCGTCATGCAACGGCGGCCCAGTGTTTGACCTTCGGAGAAGCGGAAGGGGCAGACATTCGCTTTGTGAATCGTAAGATCATCACCAAGACAACTGATCATGGTGAGATGCCCGTCGGGCTCGAGGTACACTTCAAGGTCTTGCAACGAGATGAGGTTTTTTATATCCCGGGTGTCTTTGGTCGATCGGTGGCGTATGCAGTTGGAGCAGCACTTGCGGTGGCAGTGGCGCTTGATTTCACGCCCGAAGAGTATCGCGCCTTTGGAAATCACTTCCAGCCGTACCCTGGCCGCACGCGCATCATTCCTGGTATCAAGGCGACAACGCTCTACGATGATACCTATAACGCCTCACCTGCCGCGGTCCTAGCCGGTCTAAAAGACCTCGCTGAAACGCCAGTCAGTGCTGGTCAACGTAAGATCGTTTGCTTGGGAGAAATGCGTGAATTAGGTGAATCAAGTGACCGCATGCATCAATTTATTGGCTCAGAAATCGCCCGTTTGGGGATTGACCATCTGGTGGCATGTGGTAGGATGGCGCAGCTTTTAGCCGACGGTGCGCGTGCGAATGGCATGACCGAAGAACGGATCCATACCTTCGATGACGTACCAGAAGCAGGGCAGTGGATTCAGCGCTTTATGAAGCCCGGAGATATCGTCTTCGCCAAGGCTTCGGAGGGTCGCTTGGACTCCGTCGGAGCTCGGATGGAACGCGTCATCAAGGAGTTGATGGCCGAACCGAACCGAGCAGGGGAGATGCTCGTTCGTCAGGACAAAGCCTGGCAACGATACAGTTAGAACAAGCATCGCAGCGACAGTGGCCGTGCCACGTCGCTCGCGAGCGACGTGGCCTCATCGTTTAATGGCTAGGACAACCCCCTCTCACGGGGTAAATGGGGGTTCGATTCCCCCTGGGGCTACCATACAAAAACATTCGCTCAGGCGAGTGTTTTTGTTTATACTCATTTCCATATGAAATTGCTAGCCACAATCAATCCAGAGGGAGTTACGGAAGAAGAGGCGAAGGGATTCTCAGTGCGTCAGGCTGTGCGGGCGGTCGTTTTCGATAATGAGGGAAAGGTCGCCATTCTTCATGTCCAAAAACGTGGCTATCATAAAATTCCGGGCGGTGGTAGTGAGTCATCTGAGGATGTGATAACTGCATTACGACGAGAATGTCTGGAAGAAATCGGCTGCGAGATAGAAGTAGAGAATGAGATAGGGGAAATAGTAGAATATCGGAGGCAGCATCAATTGAAACAGATCTCATATGGGTATCGAGCGAAGCTAGTTGGTCAAAAGGGCATTCCTGCATTTACACAAGAAGAAAAAAGCGATTCGTTTACAGCAGAGTGGCATATGCTTGCTGAAGCAATAGACCAATTTGAAAAAGACAATCTAGAGCTATATGAGAGCAAGTTCATGAGCACAAGAGATCTGCTTTTTTTGAAGAATCTAGCGTCATAACAGACAACGCACCCGAGACAGGTCGACCAATAAGAAAGTGGTGCGAGCTGCCGCGAGTGCGGTTAAGAGGTTTGGGTTGTGACCATCCGACGCTTCACGCGCCAGAGGAGCAGGATCATACCGAGCGTGGAGGGGATCGCACGCAGCAGGTAGATGCCGGAGTAGATGTCTCGGCGAACAATGGCCGGGTAGAGCGCCGCGAGGCACCCTAGGAATCCGCACACCCAGAGCATGTATCGCTCGGTTGTTGCTGTCGCACGCCACAGACGGTGGACCGTTGCGGCGTATGCCACAACTCCCAGCAGCTGAACAAGGCAATAGGCGATGAATGTGTGGCTCTGCTTAGCGACGAGCCACCCAGCCACGATGACCACACCGCTGCCGAGGCAGAAGCGCTGCACGTTGTTGAAGGCGAGTTCGCCGAGTGTTCCATCGAGCGATCGTCTGGCTAGCATGGCGACCAGGATGGCGGTCGTGTTGACCGCTGCCGCCAGTAGGCCGATGTTTCCCGTGAGGGAGTGCCTGGGTGACGTCAGGTACATCCAGCTCGCCATGCCCATCATGACGAACATGAGGACCCAGGTTGCTGGCGCCGAATCGGTCTTCCTTCGCCAGATCCATCCGGCGTAGATGACACCTGAGCCGGTGCTGAGGAGCGCTGCGATGAAGACAGTCAGGATGTAGATCACTTGTTCATCTCCTGCTTCGGCGCGCGAGCTGCCAGCAGCCACACCGCTCCATGCAGGACGATGTAGTTCACCGGGTACACCAGGTCGTGCCATGACTTGTGCCGTACGAGCACGAGGACGAAGTTCGAGATGTACACCAGGGTCCACAGGAACCATGGTGTCTTCGGCTCGCACCACGGCTCCTTCCAGGTGTGGAGGATGGGCGGCATGAACGAGACGATGACCGCGACCTGGAGGATGGCGTTGGCGTAGAACGCCTGCCGGAAGAGATACCACGCTCCGAGAGCCGTGAGGCCGATCGCGAGCGCGATCTTCTCGTTCCTAGTGAGCTTGGTCGTTCCGTGGTACCGAAGCACCACGAAGAACGTCACGGTGCAGGCGAATGCGTCCACGATTCCAACCGTGGCCTTCACCAGGTCACCACTCAAGGATGTGTAGGAGAAGGCGTTCAGGATCGATGTGAAGACCCAGAGCGCCCAGGTGGCCTTGCTCGGTGCGCTCTCCTTGTTGACCGCCTTCCGGTTGTACTGCCAGAACGCCGAGAGGAAGGGTACGAGCTCGACGACAGCGATCACTTGTTCGACGGACAATGTTCGGATGTTCATCTTACGCCTCCTGGGCGTTATGGGTTTTCTTCCAGTGTCCGTGCAACACCAGGTAGGTGCTGTAGCCCGTCCCGAACAGGTAGTAGGTCGGGTAGGCAGAATGCTCACGATCGCCCCGATGATGCAGATGCGATCGAATGAGTTGTCTCCGCCCTTGCCGTAGCGCAGGGTGAAGAGGAATGTCGCGGTAGGACCTGTCGCCAGGGCGACTGTGGCCGGAAGGTTGTTCCGAGCCCCGGACGCATAGTACGTGCCCAGGATGACGAAGCCCATGACAGACCAGATCGCCCAGCTTGCCCGATTGGGCTTGTTCTTGCCACGCACCATCGAGACGATGTAGGGCACGAACCCTACGAACGCGATGATACCGCCAATAAAACCCATGATTTTGTGAATGTTCGTTCCCACTTTTGCGTCCCTCCTTTTCTGGTTGTTTTACGGGGACAGGCTATTTAAACACGCTTCTGTCGGGCAGGCAATCGTACTACGTCTTGGAAAGGGAGCGGCCTACGTTTTTTCACCGTCGTACAGAGACGTATACGAGGGTTCTACTAACCCCTAGGATAGGGGGGATGTGACCTGAATAGATCTGTTTTTATGCAATCGAGGCGGTGTTGGGTTTTGATAGGAGAGTCTTTACGACTCAAGCTAGGCCAGATGGTAATACTCGGCGAGGACAGGGTAGAGGCCGATCATCAGATCCAATCGCTGATAGAGTTCGGCTGGCTTTGCCCAGAGTGCGTCCGTGTGTTCGTCGGGATTAATCTGTAAAACTAAGTCTTCTTTTTTGGCGACAAAGCAATGGAAGACGGTGAACTCAAGATCGTGTTCGGGGCGTTGCCAGTGGTACGTTTTGATGAACTTGAGGCGTTCTGGGTGGATCACGCAGCCGATTTCTTCTTCGACTTCGCGCAGAGCGGCGGTGCCTTCGTCTTCTTCGTCATCAACGCTACCGCCAACCAAGCCCCAGCAGGTGCCTTCGGGGTCTTGCGGATGGCGCTTGAGCACCAGAATTTCTCCGAGGTCGTTTTCGAAGATCACTCCAACGGCCAGTACCAAATTTTTCATGGAGAAACTATACAGGATTTGAGAAAACAGTCTAAACGCGAAGCGCCCGGCAGTCTCTGTCCTCAGAGAGACTGCCGGGCGAAGTGGGAGAGGGCGTTGTTGCTACTTCGCCTTGAGGAGGAAGGCGGTGCACTGAGCGAGGTACTCCAGGAGCGCTTCCTTGAGCTCGGGTGTCTTCAGGAAGTGGCCGGGTTGCTCACGCTCATCCAGAACGCGCTTCCAGATGTCGGTTGTCCGCAGGAGATCGACGAAGAGGGGGTTCCCGAGCTGAATGTCGAGACCGCTGCTCGTCGCGACCAGCCGGAAGTGGGGCGGACGTCCCGGCCTCGGTTGGCAGACGAAGTATGCCGGGATGTCGATGAAGGTGATCTTGATGAGCACCTGATCCGACCAGGTGGGCATCTTGCCGCCGAGTTCAGGGAACGGGTCCTCGAGCACGATCGACCCGATGAGCTGACCCTGGAGCAGGATGTTGGCAAAGTTTTATTTTGCTTCTCCCCAAGCCTTTTATCGGGTTGATACAAGCCTTAGGTGGAATGCGGAGGTGGGCGAGTGGGCCCAGTCGGAATGAGGCTGTGATTGCCTCCGCTTCAATCAGATGGTCGTGGACTCGTTCGCCAGGGCGCGCGTAGCGCTGTCGGCGAGGACCATGGCGCCCGCCAGGATGATGTTGAACATCGTGGGAAGGTGCAGGAACTCGTCGGGAGCGTGCGCGTTCGTGCCGGGACCGAGCAGGCCGGTCACGATCACGCTGGCGTCCCGCCAGACCTTGGCCAGCATGCCCATGAAGGGGATGGTGCCGCCCTCGCCCTGGTACTGCACCGGCTTGCCGAAGGCGGTCAGCGAGGCGTTGTTCAGCGACTCGCTGAGGGCCGCATCGAAAGGTTCGGCCCTCCAGCCGGGAGCGGCGTGACCAGCCTCGAGGGTGATCTTGCAGCCCGGCTGCTGGACGGACCCGAGTACCTTGAGCAACTGAGCCAGTACCACCTTCGGGTCGGAGTGCGGTGGAATCCGGACGGAGAGCTTGCGCACTACCTTCCCGGCGATCGTGTTGCCCTTCGGCCGCTCGGCGGGATCGATGTCGATGACCGCGAGCGACGCACGGAGCGTGTTGTTGATGACGCGCGAGACGAGCTGGAGCTCGGTGCTGGGGAGCGTGTTGGCGACCCAGGCGAAGCCATCGAGCACGCCCTGCTTGCCGATGACCTGGACCATCCTGGTGACCTGCTCGACATCTTGATTGGTCACGTCTGACGCCGCCGTCGTCAGGACGTCCTCCTGAATCGATTGCGTATCGAGGTAGGCGATGTGCCCGATCAGGTTCGCCAGCACGATGTGCGGATCCGGCACGATGCCGCCACCCGCACCCGAGTGAACGCCCTGCTCGAGCACCTCGATCGTGACCGTCACGTCGACCAGCCCACGAAGCGAGGTGGTGACCCAGAGCTCGCCGAAGGTCTTGGCCCCGGAGTCGAGGCACAGGATGTTGTCCGGCGTCCCGATCCGACCCTTCAGCGCGGTGAGGTGATGCGGCAGGTCATCGCTGCCGGACTCCTCGTTGCCCTCGATCAGGACGACCGTCCGCTTGTGCGGCAGTTGCTGGTCCTGCAGCAGCTTGATCATGGTGATGGCTGCCGGGCAGGCGTAGCCGTCGTCGGCCGGGCCGCGACCGTAGAGCTTGAGCCCATCCGGTCCGTCGACCCAGGTCGGGTCCCAGGGGCCCTTGCCGATCTTCCAGCCGTTCATGCCAGGCTGCTTGTCGAGGTGCCCGTAGAGCAGGTCGGTGCCCTTCGGGAGGACCTCGCCCTGCCCCGGGTTCGCGTCGATCGTGATGAGGAGCACCGGCGACCGACCTTCGATCTCGTGGATCTCGGTCGTGAGGCCCTGGATGCCCTGGTTCTCGCACCAGCCCTGGAAGAGCCGCGCGGCCTCGTCGATGTGGCCCTTCTCGTGCCACGCCTTGTCGTGACCGCTGCTCACGCAGGGGATCCTGACGTAGTCCTCGAGGAGATGCTGCATGCTCTCTCCCCAGAGTCGCTCGATCAAAGCTCGGGCACGCTGTACATGGATCTGGCTACTCACGGTGTCTCCTTCCCCCTGAAGAGGGGTACCCGACCATCGGGCAGCAAAAGGGTAGGCGATCGACTATTAAAATACAAGTTTCTAAACAAAACAAAGAGCCCGTCCGTGATGACAGAGGGCGAGGGCGTCACCGGGTGGGGTGACGGGCTCTCTGTGCATCAGGACGGGCGAGGGGAGGCGCCGACCCAGAGGCGGGACGGGCGTGACGTGATGAAGTTGGCTCGCAGGCTGCGAGCGTGCTTGATGGAGAGGATCTGGCCGTAGAGCCGCGTCCCCATCCGCTTCCGACGGCCGGCGATGTCGGCCTCGAGTGCGGTGCCCAGATCGATGATCGCGTTCGGCTGGGCCGACAGGATCTCCCAGGCCGCTCGGTTGAACTCCTGGTGGTGACCGTGGACCCAGTTGAGCGAGGGACAGCGCCTGAACGTCTCATCGACGTAGCAGTCGCAGCGCTTGGGGTTGTTGACGCCGAGCGATCCCAGATCGTTGAGCGTCTGGACAGTGTTGCCCATCGCCACGCACTTCTGGAAGCTGTGCAGCCAGCCGAGGACCTTGCGCAGGCCCTCGAGCTCGTGCGACTCGTCGAGGAGGGTGAGAAACCGCTCTTCGCCCAGCGTCGGGACCACCGGCCTCATGAGCTGGCCGTTCTGGAGCGCCGACTCGAAGTCGTTGTTCCGGTAGGCTGCCTCCAGCGCCTGGATACGTGAGCTCGAGAGCTCGGACCAGCGCTGGTTCCGCAGGTCGTCCTCCTTGGGCTTGATGCATCGCTGCATCAAGACCGTGAGGTTCACCCCGGGCTTGTCCCGGAGAATGTCGTAGGCCAGGGACGTGCTATTCGCTAGCGCGTCCCTCCGCTTCTTCAAGCTATCCAACATGTTCATCGCAGCACCTCTTCTTCAGACGTTTCGGTTGAGTGTTCCCACAACTCCCCACAGGGAAATGAGTAGGTGTAGAGACACTTAACTAGGGATGAAACAGGTGTTTAGAGAACATAATATAATAACATAAATACGACTACTTGTCAATCGTAAAGAGGGATTTTTTGGCTAAAATAAAGAGTATTTTAGAGTAAAAATATCGCCTATAAAACACAGACCCACCGAGGTGAGTCTTTGTTCGCTAGGAAGGGAATCGTCTCGGAAGTACTCTGCCGCTGCTCTGTTCGCTGAAGAACGGCCAAGCGCTGCCAAAGTGGAAAAAGTATGGCAGGATAGCTCTATGCAAGAATCCCTCTTCAAGCGGCAGATCCTGCCTTTGACGCTGACCGTAGTTGTTTGTGCCGTTTTGGTTGGTGTTCTTTGGCTTGAGATCTTTGGTCTGAATCAGCTGACGGCAACTGATATTGTCCTGCATATCCGTTGGGTTGATGTGGTCGTTGGTCTTACGATCTACCTCAAAACCTCCATCGACTTCGCGATTTTTATCGGTCGTTTGATGGAGAAGAATACGGACTGGAAGAGTCGGATCGCAATCGAGGTTGGGACAGCTTTAGGCAACGCCTTAGGAACGATGGCCATTTTGCTCGTTTGGACCTTCTTCAAAGAAATTCGCTGGTTGCTCGCACTCATGGTGCTGATTGCTGCCCTCGTCTTGTTTAAAATGGCAGAAGATAGTTTGGAACATGTGACAGGGGATGGGGCAAGTGCTTCGCCGCTGAAACGATTCGCGCATGCTTTAGAGACAGGACTTGGTCGTTTCAACGCATTAGTGGCACCGGTTCTCAAGTTTATTTTACCGAACCTGAAGGCGACTAAAGAAGGCTCGCTACGCTTCTGGCCCTTGTTCCTGACCTCTTTCACGATTCCGTTTATTCTGGGGTTGGACGATTTTGCCGGCTACGTTCCGCTCTTCAATGTGGTGAACGTTCTTGGCTTCGGAACAGGCGTCTTTTTGGGCCACATGGTATTGAACCTATTCTTGTACCTTTCTCCTTCACGCACGATTAAGCTTGTAAAGAACTCGATTATCTCATTTATCGGAAGTATCGCCTTTATCGGATTGGGAGTGTGGGGTTTGTACGAAGTGATTCGGATTATTGGGCATTAAGATCTTTGATTGGTTGCGGTGGAATGATCGGTTTGCTAGGTTGAGGCGTTCCTCCACAAAACAACTCATACGCCAGGGCGTAGGAAGGCGACGGTCGGTCATGTTCGTACTGCACTGGTTCTATTCGATCGGTTTCGATGGCTACAGTCTGTCGTCGTTTGTCCTGCAAGCGATCGGTAGCTACTTCTACATCCGCGATCTCAAACGCGGGAAGAACGATGGGCGCTGGGTTACGGTCCTGATCTGGGCCCTGATCGAGACGGCGCTCATCGTTGCGCTATACCTCAAAGAGGGGAAGGTGAACGGTCAGGTTCTGGCCGGAGCGGGCTGCTCTTGGCTCATCCTCCGCTACACCTTCAAGTACGGTGAACGAGCACTCGAACTCACCGACAAGATCTGCCTGATCAGCGGCCTGCTCGGTGTCGTGCTGTCCTTCGTCATGCGAGATCCACTCTGGATGATCCTGATCGCGCTGGGTGTGATTCTGTTCGGTGGCATCCCGACCCTCAAGTCGGTCTGGCAGAAGCCGCGCAAGCAGAGCCATGTAGGCTGGATGTTCTTCGCCATGTCTGGCGTCCCAATCTTCTGGAGCCTGTCTGAGTACACCGTGCTGAACACGCTCCAGCCGGTCACCTATACCTTCACCAACCTTGGGGTGCTGGTGATCGCTTTCTGTCGCTGGCCGATCGTCCGTGAGGAAGAGGTGGGGCCGGTGGAGGCTACCGTTGCTGTATGAGAAGGAAGGGCGCTTCGCGTGCCCCTGGATCGCAATGCTCTGCGAGCCTCCAGGGGCACGCGATTTCAGTTTTTATGAAAACGAAGAGCGCATCCGGAGGACGTGGAAGCGCGGTTCCCGTCGTTCGGACGGAAGGCTCTTCGGCCAGTGAGGGCTGGCACCGAGTGCTGAAGCAGTACGCTCAGCGGCTCGTACGTCGCGCGGATGCGCGGGGAGACTACTTTTTCTTGTTCTTCTTGTCTTCCCGCCGGTAGTAGCGGAGGAAGAAGACAAGCGCCGGGACGATGTCCTCGAGGCGCATCTCGCGGCGATCACTGTGCTCGGCCGCCGGGTGACGAAGGAAGCTCTTCCACGCCTCGGAGCGGAGGAAAGCTCTCTTCAGCTTGGGGTCGAACGCCGGGCGCTCGCCCTGATCAATGAAGCTCGGCCGGTAGGTACCGCGGTCGGACACGAGCGTCAGGTCGAAGGCGTTCCATGGGCTCACTCCGAAACGAACGTGGAGAGACCCCTTGCCGGTCCAGGTGCGATCGCGCGAGCGGATCCCGCTCCTGACCATCAGCGTCACCCGATCGTCATCGATCGTGAGCGTATCGTCGGAGGAGTAGTCGTAATTCCGGCTCTCGCTGCCACTCGCGACCGGGATGCCGGCTGCGCGGATCCCACCGACGATCGTCTGCCGCAAGAGCTGCATCTCGTATGCCTCGTGCAGCTTGACCCTGTGCCAGCGCATGTAGTCGAGGATGGCGTTGGCCATGAGCGATGTATCTGCGGGCTTCGACCAGCCCTTGCGAGAAAGGAGATGAAGCTCTTTCCAGCTGGCGTAGGCCTCACTCAGCTCGTTGATCAACGGATCGTTCTCCGGACCTCGACGCAGTGAGACATGCTTGTTCGGCCCGTAGAGGGCCTCGTCCTCCGTATTGAATCCGCGCAGGACGAGGCCACGTCGCTTGTGCTCCTTGCTGGGGAAGAGTACGCGCAGTTGCGGCGTTCCCTTCTTGAGCTTGAGCCCACGGGGTGCGCTCTGGCGGTACTCGATCCGCACCAGCCCGTCCTTGGTCTTCCAGCACGTCACCGTTATTCCGCTTGGCTTGAGCACTCGAGGGAAGAAGGACTTCAGTTCGTATCCTGCTGCTGCCAGGACGTCCTGGATGTGGGTGACTTCCCGGAGAAGTCGTTCTGCGTATCCGCTGAATTGTAACGTAGGCATCGTCGCCTCGCTGGTACGTCTCACCAAAGACGTCGGGCCGGGAATCGGCGCGAGTAGCTAACCTTGTCCTCCCTGATTTGTAAAGAAATATAAAACCTCCCGTCATGGGAGGTTTTATAGGTACTGTCTGTTCTTATTTCCGACGGAATGCAATCTGTCCCATATCATCGGTCGCTACAATCATCGTCTTCCCATCTGCCGCAACCGTAATGACGTATTCATCATGGTCATTCAAGTATTTCTTCCCTTCGTCCTGCCAAGTGACCTGCTGTTTATCATCTGCGAGGTTACCGATGATATTGACCTCCGGATTGTCGATCGAGACGGTATGAACGCCATTTTCTTCTTTCTTGACGTTATAATCGACAATGACTTTTCCAGTCGATTTTTTACTGCTATCGCTTGGATTGATACGTTCGCCGGTCCCGATGATGCGGGTTTTGGTGAACTCGACTTCGATGGTTGAGCCGTTTACCGGCTGTTCTGAGATCCAGGTTCCTTCAAGTCTGTTGGTACAACCGGCCCCGGTAAGCATCAGGCCAAAGGCGAAAGCAAGACCGGCAATAGATAACGCTTTTTTCATAGTGGTTTTGAGAGGTGACTTAACTCAGTCAGTATACACCTTTTGGAACTGAAGACCGCGCCACCCGAGAGGGAAGCCCGAGTGGCGGGCTTCGTATGGGTGACGCGGTTGTGTGTCTGAGGACGTACCTCAGAAGTAGTTCGGCAGAATCATCACGCACGCTCGCAGGCTCGGCGAGTTGGTGACGGTGATGTTCGTCGTCTGGTGCGGACACGATGCGAGGTTGCACTGGAGATCGCCATCGATGGAGCAGGGGAACTGCTCGCCCTGCAGGCCGGTGCCGCCGATGTGCAGCCCCGTCTCGAGCGTGGTGTCGAACGTACCGGCGACTGCCACGTTGATGCTGCGGTCGTTGGGTACGTAGATGCGGAGCGTCAGCGACGTGGAGTAGCCCTCGCTCTGGAGGCAGATCAGGTTAGCGACCTGGGCCGCGGCGTTGTCTTGGCGCAGATCGCGGCTGAAGTACTCGCCGAAGGTCTGCCAGCCCTGCGCTCCCTCGGTGAAGAGCTGCAGGTGAACGGCCACAACCGGCGCAGACGGGTGCTGGATTCTGAGCTGAACCTCACGCGTAGCGCTTTCGCGCTGGTTGGTGGGCGGAAGAACCGTGTACCGAGGACCGCCCAGGTTCACTCCGCAGTCGCGGGTGCTGACGGTCGTTCCACCGTCGTGGGCGATGACCGGTGTCTGGTCGGGGGCGCCGCAGCCGGTGAGGAACCCGCCGAGACCCAGGGCGAGTGCGAGGTTGATGGCGATGCTGAACAGAAAGGAACAGACACGAATGGGCATGACAGAGTCTCCGGGTGTCGCGAGCGAAACTGCTGGCGAACGGCTGATAGTGTCCTAAGTATCGAAAAAAGTCAATGAACCAGAGCTATTCTCGCTTCTGGCGAAATCACGTATGCTCTCCTACATGTCCGCCCTCCAAGAACGTCTGCAAACCAACATCCAGTCGATTTTGACCCATTCTATGCCCTGTAAAGCAGGGGATCCGGTACTGGTTATTTACGATGAGGAGGTCGAGCTCACGCGGATGCTGCATGCGGCGTATCGCGAATGTCTGCCCTGGGCCACGTTTTTATCCTTTCCAGAAGAGGGTCCAGAAGTTGTGAAACGAGCAATCGAAAAACAAGTTCCCGGTGCGTTGGTCGTCCTGATCCAGTCCTCCAGCTTCCGTTTAGACGCCTTTCGCATCCGTATCGAACTCTTCCGTCGAGGCCTACGAACTATCGAGCATCCGCATTTGGATCGTCTAAAGACCCCAGAAGAGATTGAATACCTAGTTGATTCATTCGCGTATGACCCAGATTACTACCTGAGTCATGGCGAGCGTCTGACTCAGTTCGTGAAGGATGCCAAGCAGATTCGCGTTCGGTCTAAGGATGGGAGCGAGCTCGTCTATACTGGTCCGTTTGAAGGTGCCAAGAAAAATACTGGGGATTATCGTGGAATGGAAAACGTTGGTGGAACGTTCCCGATCGGGGAAGTCTTTACCGAGCTGGTCGACCTAACTAGTGCGAATGGCGTTGCTTCGATCTTTGGATATGGCGGAATGGATTTTCGAACGCGAATCGTGGATCCTTTTCAGATTCGCGTTGAGAATGGATTGGTAGCCGAAGTGGATCCAAACGCTCCAGCTGAATTCCACGAGATTCTTCAAATGGTGAAAGAGAACGAATTACCGTATATCCGTGAACTCGGTCTCGGGTTGAATCGTGCCTTTTCGAAAACGCGCCCGGTGTCTGATATCACAACCTTCGAGCGTCAGGTCGGTGTCCATGTTTCACTCGGCGAAAAACATGCCATCTATAAAAAAGAGGGGATGAAACCAAAAGACACGAAATATCACATCGATTTGTTTGTCGATGTCGATGAGGTTTGGTTTGATGACGTTTTGCGCTTTAAAGAGGGGGTGTATCTTCTATAAGGGAGACCCGTCCTTGGAGATAGCGCTCAAACGGCTGCGAAAACTGTTTATCACGGGCAAGACACTCAGCAATAACCGTGAGAAGGGGCGTTTTCAAGTTGTATTTTCTAGAAATCTGCACCGCAGCATAAGTCGCGGCAATGCCCTCGACCGTACTGATGCCCAAGTCCTCTGGTTGTTTGCTCTCGCTGGTGACAAGTTTCTCGCCATATAAACGACTACGGGCATGGAACGAGTTTCCTGAGACGAAGAGGTCACCGGCACCAGCGATCGTAAAGGCCGTTGAACGTTGGCCACCCGCAGCTTCAACTAAATCAGCGATCTCTTGTAAGGCCGTTGTATAGACGTAGCCTTTGGTATTCGTCGAAACGCTGAACCCATCGCATAAGCCGAGAGCGATGGCGTAGGCATTCTTTAAGGCGGAACACAGACCGACACCGATCACGTCTTTCGAGAGCGAGATATGCACGCGTGCATGGGATAGGGCGTGCTGAACAGCCTCAGCTGCCTCTAAATGCTCTGATGCGGCAACAAGCGCGGTGACCTGTCCCGACGCGAGCTCGTAGGCGATCGCGGGCCCTCCTAAGATGACCAAGCGATTTTGATATTCCTTTGGAATGAGCTCGATCTGTTTCAAGATCAAAGGATGAAAGGTTTCGGGATCGATGCCTTTTGTAATGCTCACGATAATCGCATTCGGTTCGATGTGAGGACGGGCGATCGAGAGCACTTCAGCGACAGCGGATGACGGCAATGCGACAAATACAAAGCTAGCCCCTTTTAAGGCTTCTTCGATGCTATCGGTGGCCGTGACGCTCGGTGGTAGGATCGCATCGGGCAGGTACTTGCTGTTTTGGTGGTGCTCATTGATTGAACGGGTTACGACCGCCTCAATCGAATAGAGTTTTACGCGTCTGGCACGTTTACCTAATACAAGGGCTAGGGCGGTGGCGATGTTACCGGCTCCTAAAAAAGCGATCATATAGGGAAATGGTTTTAACGAGACACGCGGAGGAGTAATTCCCGTATTGGCGCGTAGCTTACCCTATGCTCTGGAGAAGGTCCAAGCGAAGCCAGGGCAGCTTGATGCTGCTTAGTCCCATACCCTTTATGGACGTTGAGGCTATAGCCTGGGTGGATGAGATCGAGTTCGCGCATCCGTTGGTCTCGCAGCACCTTCGCAATGATTGAGGCAGCAGAAATCGAAGCGATCAAACGATCACCCTTGATGATGCCCTGACTTGGCCAGGGGTGATCTTTAGGCAGCGCAAAACCGTCACTGAGGACAAGCTCGGGCGAAACCTTCAACCCCTCAATAGCACGACGCATGGCGAGAAAGCCCGCTTGGCGAATGTTTAGCTGATCGATTTCTCTCGAGCTCGCTTCCCCAACAGCCCAACTTAAGGCGTGGTCTTGGACCCAGAGGAGTGTTTTTTCACGTTGGGCAGGGGACAATAGCTTGGAGTCCCGGAGTAACGATGGAATCCTCGGTAGTCGCTCTCCGAAGACGACCGCTCCGGCAAAGACGGGCCCGGCCCAGGCACCGGAGCCGGCTTCATCCGTGCCGGCAATGATCGTAATTCCCTTTTGTTTGAGCTGTTTTTCGAGTTTGAAGGTCGGAGAGTGCATACAGCAGTGCCTATAATTTTACGACGCAAGACTCGTCTTAGACGACGAGGTATGCTAGGCTAAAAGTCCTATGAAGTCTACCACTCGACGTGCGTTAGGGCTTGTGGCTCTCTGTGCATTGTTGGTCGGAACCGGATCGCCGTTTGCTGCAAGTGCGGCTACGAAGGCGCCCGTAAAGACGGTCGCGAAAGCCGTTACGAAGAAGTCGAAAAAAGCGACGATTGCGCTGGATTTATACAATCCAAAGAAAAAGTACGCGGATGAGAAGAAAGATATCCTAAATCCAGCTTCACGCTGCGTTACGACCGCGACCAAGGCAGCTCGAGCAGATGATCTCAAAAACTACGAAGCGGATGGAAAGAAAATTTCGGGTATTGAGGAGCCAGAGCACCCGCTCGCCGATGATTATAAGAAGTATAAGCTTGTTTTAGACTTAGCTTGGGAAGCAATGGAAGAGCCGTACTGTGGCTTCGGCGCTTTTGGAACCTCGGCTGCCATCAAGTCCTACAACAAAACCGCTGATCGGGCCCGCGCGAACTTCCTAGACGCGGTCAAGAAGGGCAAATAACATGCGCCTCTTAGGGGTGGATTACGGGCGAGGCCGAATTGGTCTCGCTTTAGGTGATACCGAAAGTTGTTTAGCAACCCCGCTCGAAGTTCTCAAAGCTTCGGGCGGTTCGTTGTCTACGTTGGTAGAACGCTTGGTCGAGGTTGCGAAAAAAGAGGGCATCAGCGAGCTCGTGATGGGGTTGCCATTCCCGTTGAACGACCAGACGCATGAAACAGCGCAGACCAAAGAGATTCGTCAGGTGATCGAAGCCTGTCGTGCGACGGGGCTTATCATTCACGAAGAAAACGAAACTTGGTCTACACGCCTCGCTGAACGTCAGGCACGGTCAGGGGAACGTCGTGGCCCGTCCGATGATCTGGCAGCAACCGCCATCCTTCAGTCCTATCTCGATCGAATCGCGCGCACGCGCTAGGCTGAAGGCATGAGTAGTTACTTGCGGGATACGGCCTTTGTCTTGAAGGCGGAACCGTTTAAAGAACAAGATATCTGGCTGACACTCTACGGCGAGCAGCATGGTAAGTTGGTGGGCATTGTCCGAAGCGTGCGTAGTGCAACCTCAAAACAGCGGGGGCATGTTGAACCGTATTCCAAGATCGAAGTCATGGTCGCCAAAGGGGCCGCTTTCGATAAGATTGCGGTCGCTCAGACCTGTGCATCGAGTCATGATTTACGGAGCTCGTTGCCAGGGATGGCGATCTTTGGGAGTGCCGTGTCACTGGTTGCACGTTCGACAGACTCAGCGGTGCCGAATACCCGCATCTTTGAATTATTGGATGAGTTGCATCGTTTACTGTCTGGGCCACAGGCAATACTTTTGTCGACTGAGCGCTCGGCCTTAGTTTTCTCCTCATTTACGTTGCACGTGCTAGAAGCCGAAGGCTATGGGATGGAGTTCGATCACTGTCGCCTCTGTGATGCATCGTTTGAAAAAGATTCAGTTTGGTTGTCGCTCGAACAAGGTGGGGTGATCTGTCGGAATTGCGTGACGCGTATTCCGCAATCGCCGAGCATGGGAGATTGGATCTCCTATCCGGTGCTCCAGACCATTCGTTTTTTATTGCGCGAACCATTTACGTCTGTCTTTGCCTTGAGCGCCCCACGATCCGTGCTTCAAGAGGTTGCGTCGGCCGTTGATCGTTTGACCAGCGTTTTGCCACGGGCGACGGAGAAATCGGTTCATGAATTCCTTTTTTCTTTACAATAAAGGGTTATTGACTGTTTGACGGGGAAACGGGTAGCATACGCCGGTCCTGGAATACGTTGGTCGTGGTGATCGGCGTAGGACATGTGGGGTATCCGTGCAGAAGTTCAAGCTTTCAAGGGGCATGCTGGGTCTCAACAAGGGGCGGAATCGCAAGAAGGTCGGGGTGCCCCGGCTGAGGAAGCGACACCGCGCTGTGCACCTCGGCGCCCAGGGCTGAAGCTGGCACCTCTCGAGTCTACGCGGTCAGACTCGTAGCCGGCTTCGGCAAGTCACGCAGAGCGTGATACACTCTTGTTCGTCAGTCTCCTTTTGTGCCACCGACCGCGGGTGGCAGTTAAGGGCGCTTAGCTCAGTTGGTTAGAGCACCTCGTTTACACCGAGGGGGTCGTAGGTTCGAATCCCACAGCGCCCACCAAAAAACACCGCATTGTCTGCGGTGTTTTTTGTATAACAAAATCACAAATGAAATCGTCTATAAAAGACGAACACCCGCACCGAGCAGTGAAGCCCACAGGGTGGGGCATTCGTCGGTTACGGGTGTGGGTTGGTCTCCTTCCTAGCTGTGAGTATAGCTAGTTCAGAGAGCGCAGTTGTCGGATCAGTGCTCGTGGGGCTTCGGCAGCCTGTTGGCGCGGCCGTAGCGGACCCCATGGAGGAGCACGTTGGCCATCAGGATCTCGAGCATCGTCTGCGGCGAGGCGTCCTCCTCGGGTGATCCGGGGTTCGTCTCGACGATGCGCTCGTGCTCGTCGACGATCTTCTGCAGGAAGGCCCGCATCTCCTCGCTCTGCCCCTCCTTGGAGTCGAGCACGGGAGACCAGCCCAGGTAGGTGTAGAGCTTGTCGACCTGCTTCCTCGCCTCCTCCTCGCTCGCGATGCCGAAGTGGAGCGAAGCGATCGCACCCTCGGTTCCGGCTGCATCGTCCGGAACACCCTCCTGGTGGTAGAAGACCACGTAGAACTGGCGCTCGGGCTGCTGACCATCCGCCATCTGTGTCTTGGAATCCATCGTGAACCTCGCGAGTCTGCAAGAAGGGCTTTGTCTGGTACTACACCGGACATGTATGTTTCTGCAGCTCGGTCTAAACGCTTACATGAAGTATTCAAGCCAAGTTGTAGAAAACGAATCTAATAATTCTCTTTAAAAAAATCGACCGCTGCTCAGCACCTGTTCAAGACAGGAGCTGAGTGACGGGGGAGAGCAGGGTTGTCGCGAAGGGATCGCGACGCTTTCTCTCCGACCGGGTGAGGGAGCGCGGGGCTCGATGGGACGAAG
The DNA here is from genome assembly GCA_964598725.1 of uncultured Gammaproteobacteria bacterium. GTDB lineage: Bacteria > Patescibacteriota > Patescibacteriia > 2-12-FULL-60-25 > 2-12-FULL-60-25 > JAGOTP01. Next base: position 701,478 of record CAZRCW010000001.1, read on the forward strand.
AAGGATCGATTATTCGCCGCGGACGAACTTGAGGATGCGCCCGATGCTCGTCTGGAGCGATTTGTAGTCGACCGGGGTGCGCTCGCCCTTGCGGACGCGCTTCCACCAGCCGTTCTTCTCGGCCTGCTTGTGCCACTCATTCAGGGCGAGCGCATACTCTTCGTGGCTGCGGTAGGTCTCATAGCACACGGCGGAGAGGCGGTCGTTGATGGGGTAGTACATCAGCGATCGACTGTCCTCGTCCCACACGATGTGCTTCTCGGCGCGGTGGTCGGTGTTGTAGACCCGGAACGATGGGCGAGCCGTCTTGGCGCTGGGCCAGAGCGCTTCGGGCAGCATCTCCTCGACCGTCCAGGGGAGGAGGACGTCGCCTTCCGGCGTGTTCGCGTAGGCCAGGAGCTGTCCGTCCTCGTCGATGAAGAGGACGCTGCTCCAGTTGGTGTGAGCCGCCTCGGCGAACGGGGCGATCGCCTTGAGGCGGTCGGCCTGGTCCTGCGCGTAGCGGCTTTCCGTCACAACGATCGCGAGTAGTCCCTCGTCGGTGACCTTCTGGTACTCCTCGCTCATGGCGTCGGTGACCTTCTGGTCTTCACCGTTGAGGCCGCAATAGGCGGCGATCAAGGCGAGCAGCTGGTTGCGGGTACGAGGACGTTCGATCGGATTGGCACTCATGATGTCCTTTCTGCGCATCGTGCGCAGGGGAGAGGGTTGGGGGCGAAAAGGGCTGAGGAACCATGTTTTATATCAAAATATTCCTTTCTTGTCAACAAATGGCTGAGTTAAGCCTTTTTATACAAAAACACCAACCCCCGCCGAACGAGGTCCAACGAGGGTGTTGGTGTTCAAGCGGGGGTTCCGTAGTTGCCCTTATCGAGCTTGTGGCGGAGATACAGCATTCCTTCCGGGGTGAGGCTTAAATGATCTTGTTGGACTCGGCCTGATCCCTTCACGTACTTGAGATGGGATCGGATCAGGCCCTGTTTCTTGGCTTCGGCGATGTGCCACAGCAGTCGCGGACCGCGAATCCCGGTATCAGTCGCGATATCGATCAACGTACAGGGACCGTGTTGAATTCGTAGGAAGAAGATCGTCTCCGACTGCGGCAGTGTGATCCGTGGCCGTCGGTAGGAGAGCAGAATGATCAGATAGGCGATTCGATCGAACAAGCTCTTAAGCAGCTTCATGCACCTAGCCTTCCGTGTGGGGGAACCGTTACCGACAGCTCCAACGAGTGAAGCGGTCAGGGACGGTGGAAAGCAGGGTTGTCGCGAAGGGATCGCGACGCTTTCTCTCCAGGTCCCGAGCACCCAACAGCGGATGCGCGAGACTCTGGAGAGGAGGCGGTTGCCTCAAACTCGAAGTAAAAAGAACGGTTTTTATATCATATTATGTATTTTGGGTCAATAAACCCTTAGTTCGCCTCTTCCATCGACAAAACCCCTAGAATTCGCTACTCTTTGCGCATTCTATGGCCTATTCGTCCGACATGGTTCAGAGGGTCAAAAGTCGTTTGTTGGAGCATAAAGACCTGCGCGCGGGCGAAGGGGAGCCGATTGCGGTCCATGCGGCCGTGAGCCGTGCTTCGACGTTGTATGAAAAGTTGCGTAACGCCATCGATTACCGGGATGAACATTTGCTTCGCAAGGGAGCGATCGCGCGCATTTTGCGTCGTCGCTTGACGCTGGGGAGTCAGATCAACGAAATTTCGATTACTTTGCTTCGAGAGTTGGTGGCGGCCGGTTATTTACCGAATGCCTCTTTGCCAGAATCCTTAGCCCAGAAGGTCGCGACTATTGTTGGACGCTATGAAGCGATCCGGAAGTGCAAGACCGGCTCTGATTCCCACTACGCGTGGTTATACGGCGTCACAGTGGCTGAACTGGATGAGTTGTTCGACTCAGTTGCCGAGCGTCGTTCATTATCGTTTTTCCTGTACGAACGGTTAGCTGAGTCCGTGATCTTGAGCAAGGGGGAGATGGATCCGAACGAACGCCGTCTTCAGATTTATATTGCCTGTATTCGTGCCCTTCAGAAGGCGGATGAAGACACGTTGTCGCTGACCTTGTTGCGAGGGTATATGCCGGAGTGGACGACACCAGAGAACTGGATGAATGCGCCGCAAGACGTCGCGTATCGCTTGGTGGGCGTTCAGTCGTTGATTAAACGTCAGCTGCGTCATCCTTGGTCATCGAAGTTCTTGCAGGCGGTTCGCCCTTACGCGGTGGCTATGCGCGCCTTGGTCGAAGCCATCACCAAAGACAAGGATGGGGGATACGATCTTGAGAAGTTGGATAAAGCCGATAAGCTCGACAAAGACATCGTAGAAGTCGCTGAAAAGCAGATGAGTCGTGCGCGTGCACGTTTGCGTCGCGGTATGGTGCGGGCGATTATCTACTTGTTCCTCACCAAGGTGCTGTTTGCGTTGGCGCTCGAGATCCCATTTGAAGTCCTGTTGTACGGGCATGTCGACCAACATAGTTTGATCGTGAACATCGCTTTGCCACCAGTTTTGATGCTGATCTTTGGATCGTTGATTCGTCTTCCAGGCAAGCAAAATGCCGATCGAGTTGCTGCCATGGTTAAAGAACTGCTGAACGACGCACCGGTGCCAGTGATCCGTATGTCAATCGCGAAAACGCGGAGTATCGGCGGCCGTTTGTTGATTGGCTTCGTCTATCTTTTGATGTTTGTCCTCACCTTCGGAGCTATCTCCTACGTCTTACACCGCTTCAACTTCACCTTGGTCAGCGCGCTGATCTTCCTGTTCTTCCTGTGTGTGGTCAGCTTCTTTGCCTTCCGCCTGCGAACGAACGCTCGTGAGATTGTCGTCTTACGCCGGCCAGAGCGCTTCACGACGGCTGTCATCGATTTCTTCTCCTATCCGATTCTGCGGGCTGGACATTATCTCTCAACGGCCGTTTCCAAGCTCAACGTTTTGATCTTGTTCTTCGACGTCTTGATCGAAGCACCGTTCAAGCTGTTCTTGTCGGCCTTGGAGCACTGGTTAGCCTTCATGCGCGACCGTCGAGAGGAGATTGAATAATGAACACTATGTTTGAACTTTCACTATCATCAGCAAAATCGCAGGCCAGACGCGGTCGGCTGCATACGGCGCATGGAGTCCTCGAGACGCCATTCTTCATGCCGATCGCGACTCGAGGGGCGGTCAAAACCCTCTCCTCGTTCGACGCCGAGCGTCTTGGAACGCCGATTTTGCTATCCAACACCTACCACCTCTGGCTTCGTCCAGGGATGGAAGTGATGCAAGAGGCAGGTGGGCTCCATAAGTTCATGAACTGGAACGGAGCGATCCTGACCGACTCAGGTGGCTTTCAGGTATTTAGTTTGGAAGGTCTCCGCAAACTGGATGACGACGGTGTTTGGTTTCAGTCGCATATCGACGGCGCCAAGCTTCGTCTCACGCCAGAAGAGTGTATGAAGATCCAGCGAACGATCGGCAGCGATATCTGTATGGTTTTGGATGTCTGTACGAAGTTGCCAGCAACCGATAAAGAGATTCGTCGTGCGCTCGATCTGACGGGCGTGTGGGCGAAGCGCTCAAAAGACGCATTTCATGCGTTAAAAGAAGGTTCGGTGAATCCAGGCGCGAAGCTCTTTGGGATCGTCCAGGGTGGGACGGATAAAACACTGCGCGTGGAAAGCGCGAAGACGTTAGTTGAGATTGGCTTTGATGGCTATGCGATCGGCGGACTATCCGTTGGCGAACCGTTCGCCGAAGCTTGTGAAGTTTTGGATGTCACGACCCACGAGTTGCCTGCTGATCAGCCACGTTATTTCATGGGAGGTGCGAAGCCGCATGAGATTGTCGGCTACGTGAAGCGGGGGATCGACATGTTGGATTGCGTGCTGCCAACGCGGAATGCCCGTCATGGGGTGGTCTATCGCTTCGTTCACGATGACTTTGATCGCGAAGATTTCTATGAGGTGGTTCATATTACAAACGAGAAATGGCAGAAGAGCAATGAGCCTTTGGTAATCCTCGATGAGGATAGCGAACCGGTGGATGCGGAGTTAAGTCGCTATACGTACGGTTATCTCTGCCATTTGTTCCGGATTGAAGAAATGCTTGGCCAGCGCTTAGCGACCTTGATGAACTTGCGGTTCTACCTGCTACTCATGAAAAAGATTCGGAAACAGATCGAGGCGGGAACATTCTAGGTATGGCTGCGAAGAAAATCCTCTTGTTTGGGATGTGTGGGGCGGGGAAAGATACGCAAGCGGTAGCATTGTCTTTAGCGCTCAACATCCCAATCTTTTCGTTGGGTGGAATTTTGCGTGAGATGGTAAAGGTGCCTGGTCCATTTCAGGGAGAGATTAAACAGGCTCTGGAGACAGGCAGTCTATTGAGTTCGGCTACATCCAGAGAGTTATGAAACAGCAGTTGTTGGCGCCTGAAAGCCAGTCCAAAGGCTATTTGTTAATTGGTTATCCAAGAAACGTCGAAACGCTTTTGACCTTTCTTGCGTATGAACAGCCAACGCACGCAATTTTATTGAAAGTAGATTCTGAAACGGCTCTGAATCGATCATTGGCGCGTGGAAGGAAAGACGATACTCCGGAGCTGATTCAAAAACGAGTGAAACGCTTCACGAATGAAGAGCTACCGGTTTGGGAGACGCTGAAAAACAACCCTGAACTACAGGCACTTGAAGTTGATGCGAATCAAACCGTCGAACGTGTTACCCAGGAATTGCTGAGAATGCTTGTATAACAGCTTCACCCGCATCCCTGAGGAGCGACGAGGGTGTCGCTGTAGGATGCGGGTGGTGTGGGGGGGGGCTACGCGGACATCAGCGGGTTGCGCCTGATGTGGCTGAACGTCAGCTTCTGCCAGGTGCCCGTTGAGTAGCAGGGCTCGGCTTCCACGTGGAGCTGCCAGCGCTTGCCGAGCAGCCGGTTGAGCTTCTCGATCTTCGCTGGGTTGAGCGTGATGTGAGCCGTTGAGTTGCCGTTTTCGCGCTCGACCCGGAAGGAGAGCGTGCGCTTCTCTCTGTCCCAGTCGATCTCTCGACTCACGGGACGGAAGAGCTTCGTGACGATCTTTCGCAGCAGGGCAGTTTTGTCCATGACGTCTCCGATCGTTTGGGAGTGGGTCCGTACGGCCAAAGAAACACTAGAAGGTTCCTTTAGGAACGTCAATTTTACGTATAGCAGATACAACTCCACCCACCCGACGCAGGCTCGACGAGGGTGTCGTTGCGTGTTGGGTGGGCGGTGAGGTCAGATGGGGTTCGGCAGCATGCTCTGTACGCCGCTCGCGAAGACCTCGATGAACGGTGGGCGGTTGAGATGCTTCTGGACGATCATGTCGAGTGCAGCTCCGTCGAAGATCTCGAGCAACGAGCGCAATTGGGCCGGTTCGAAATGGAGGCGGAGATGTGTATCATCTCCGTTTGTGCAGCGAATAGTGAACTGCACGGATCGTGCTTCATGGTCGATCCGGAAATCACTGTCTTCAATGCAGATCCATCCAGCACGTTCGAAGATCTTGCGGATCGCTTCTTTCAGTTCCTTTTCGGTTCTTGGCATGTTCTTACTCCCTAGGCAGAACGAGCTTCTCGCATTAGATAACGTTAAACGCAACGCAATCTTGCGGAGGCAGTTTTACCCTAGATAACTTAACTATTCCCGTCAATTTGCCAGCCCTCGTCATCCCCGGCACACTTCCACCCATGTCCGCCCCTACGAACCTTTTGGAAGGCTTGAACGATGCTCAGCTGCAAGCAGTCACCCATGGTGATGGGCCGCTTTTGATTGTGGCTGGTGCCGGAACGGGGAAGACGACCGTGCTCACGCGCCGCTATCAATATTTGTTGCAGCAACCTCAGGTGACGACGGAGTCTATTTTGGCGCTTACTTTTACCGAAAAGGCGGCAGGGGAAATGGAAGATCGTGTGCTCAAGCTCATGCCTGTCGGTGCCTACGACTTTTGGATTTCAACCTTTCACGGCTTCTGTCAGCGCATCTTGCAGGATCATGCGCTTGAGATTGGCTTGTCGACGCCGTTCCGTTTGCTGACGCCTACGGATTGTTGGTTGTTGCTACGTCGTCATCTTCCAGAACTGCCGTTAAAAGCGTATCGACCGCTCGGCAATCCAACGAAATTCTTGCGCGCCTTGGTTCAGCATATCTCACGCGCGAAAGACGAAGGGGTGACAGCTGATCGCTATGCGGAGTTTGCTGCTAACATCCCGCTTGAGGTCCCAGCGGATGGCGAAGTCGAAGAAAAAGAACGGTTGCAGGAACTGGCACAGCTGTATCAAGCCTATGAGAAGATCTTGCGCGAAGAAGGCTGTCTCGACTTCGGTGATTTGATTTTGCAGACACTCCGTCTCTTAAAAGAGCGTCCGTTAATTTTGGAGAAATACCGCAAGCAGTTTCACTACGTCTTGGTCGATGAGTTCCAGGATACCAACTGGGCACAGTATGAGTTGGTAAAACTTTTGGCTGGTCCACGAAAGAATCTGACGGTCGTAGGTGATGATGATCAAGCGATCTATAAGTTCCGTGGCGCGTCTTTGGCCAATATCCTGCAGTTCCGGGATGACTATCCAGAAGCAAAGACGGTGGCGCTCACGAAGAACTATCGTTCGAAGAAGGAGATTTTGGATACAGCCTACGCTTCGATTTCCAAAAATAACCCGAACCGCTTGGAAGTGAAGCTCGCCGATACCGGTTTGAGCAAGCGCTTGGAAGCGGAAATGGGGGAGGGCGGAACGAGTACGGTTGAGTTGCTGTGGGCGCGTACGATCGAACAGGAGGCGGATAAAGTTATCGAGCAGATCGAGCGCATCAAGCGTACCGATCCTTCGGCCACTTGGAATGATATGGCCATCTTAACCCGTTCCAATGATGGCGCGGAAGCGTTCGTGCGAGCGATGGAACGTTCCCGTATCCCATTTCAGTTCATGGCTTTGCGTGGGTTATACGCGAAGCCGGCGGTCATTGATATCGTTTCGCTTCTGACCTTGCTTGATGTTCGCACCGATTCAACGATCGTTTGGCGTGCTCTCACCCTCGATTGCTACAGCATTGGTGCTTCTGACATCGCAGAACTTTTAGGCTTTGCTAACCGCAAAGGCTGGCCGCTCTGGAATGTCATCCGTGACGCCTCTACGGCCGAAACAGGGGTCTTCGTGAGTCCAGAGGGTCGGAAGGGATTGCAGCGTCTCTATCGTGATGTAGAAGGCTTGAGCGAGATGGCTCGACGGGCCCAACCATTCCAAATCTTCCAAACGCTGCTTGATAAGACGGGCTACTTGGCCTACGTCCTCAGGATGGGTGAGCGTGATCGTACGGAGACGCTCCGTCATGTCTCCGGTTTTGCCGACCGAATCCGCCGCTACGAGCAGGTGACTCACGCGCCAACGCTACATGGGTTTCTTGAGGAATACCGTATGGAGATCGAGAGCGGGGAAGAAGGAGCGCTCGACAGCGATCCAGAAGCCGAAGGCCCTGACATGGTGAAGATTCTGACGGTCCATGCAGCAAAAGGTCTTGAGTTCCGCTTTGTGTTCGTCGTTTCGATGGTGGATCAACGGTTTCCAACCCGTGCCCGGAGTGAAGCGATCCCGTTGCCGGATGGATTGGTTCAGGAGCGTCTCCCAGAAGGCAATGCTCACTTGGAAGAAGAGCGCCGTTTATTTTATGTGGCGTTAACCCGTGCTAAGGAGCGCTTGTTCCTCACCGGTGGCTACGAATATGGGGGAGCGCGAGATAAGAAGCCATCTGCTTTCTTGGCCGAGATCGATCTGACTCCGCCACCGAAGGAGGCCTTGGTTCAGCAGGAAGTCGTTGAATTGTTGAAGTCATCTTCGGACAACGCCAAAGAAGAATTGGCCAAGGATCTCGCGCTCTATCCGCTCAAGCGACGGTTTAGCTTTACCCAGTTGGCAGCCTTCCGGAAATGTCCGTTACAGTACAAATACTCGCACATCTATCGCATTCCAACCCTCGGTTCCTATCAGCGTAGCTTTGGGCAATCGATCCACTTAACCTTCCAGAAGATCTTTCAGCTCCATCAAGCTCGTACGGCGGCGAAGCAAGGTTCGCTTTTTGACGTGGCACCAGCAAACGTTCCAGAAGGTGGTTGGGCGGTGAGTATGGAAGAAGCGGAGCTGATCTATGCTGATACCTGGATCGATGAGTGGTATCCCACCCGCGAAACGCACGATGAGTATCATGCAAAGGGCGCGGTTGCGGTGAGAAGTTGTATGGAGGCCTGGATGGTGCGTCCACCAGAGCCGCTTGAGATTGAAAAAGAGTTCCTGTTGCAGATCGGTGGTCATTCCATCAAAGGGAAAATTGACCGCGTAGATAAAAATGGCGACGGAACGGTCAGTATCTTCGATTACAAGACAGGGGAGCCGAAAGATACGTTGGAAGCGGAAGATAAGGAGCAGCTCTATCTTTACCAACTCGCATTGGAAGGTCGCGGCTTCAAGGTTTCGTGCATGAAATACATCTACGTCTTGGATCACCAGGAACGCGAAGTGGACCTATTGGAGGAAGAAAAGAAGGAGCAATTCCTGACCAAAATGGCGGAGCGCATGGACGCCATTCTCACCTCTGATTTCGAGGCGACTCCTGAGTCATTCGTCTGTAAGTACTGTGATTTCCGGAACGTCTGTCCGTTTCGTAAGCTCTCGTAACTCTTGCTATGGCTTTTCAACCGATTCGGCGCCTCTTATCCGGCGCGATTCATCAAGCGGGGATCGATGAGCAAGTTTCCAGCGTGCGGGTCTTAACATTGGCAAAGGAAACGTTGGAGAAGTTCTGGGGCACTGAGAAGGCCGCTTATATCGAATGGGTTTCCTATAAAGATGGCGTAGTACGCGTCCGGTGTCAGGCGCCAGCCGCGAAACAAGAATTGAAAACCTGGGAGGTACGCTTGCTGAATGAAATAAATCGAGCTCTGGGTAGTAAGAAAGTAACGCGCTTCATGGAGGCGATGTAGTCCACTGACATCGAATGGCGAAATAGAGTATCATACCGGCCATGCCTTACGCGCGGTTCCTGGTCCTCATGGCAATCGCTACGATCCTTGGGTTCGTCACCTGGATCTATGTGTTGTTTCGAATTGACCCCTACACGAGTGGTTGGATCGGCCCAGTTTCATTTTATGTGTCGCTCAGCATGTTCTGTGTCGGCTTCTTCTTTTTATTCGGAGCCGGTATCCATCGTCTGATCGCCAAAGACGCTACGGTTTTGCCACGCCATGTCCGTGGTTGGTTCCGTCGATCGATTCTTCTTACGCTCGGCACAATTATCCCGTTGATTTTAGCCTCAGTCGATCACTTTTCATTTACCGTTTTCTTTATCTGTTTGGTGGTTTTGTTGGGACTTGAGGGCATCTTCCTGTTTATCCACCAAGGACGACGGGTCTAACCTTTGACGATCGGTTGTTTCGGGTGGCATGCTGGTGCCAGTTCTATGCGGCTTCCTGGAATTTTCAGTGCGTTTACGAAAGACCTGGGTATCGACCTTGGTACTTCGAACACGCTTCTCTTTCAACGTGGGAAGGGGATTGTGGTCCAAGAATCGTCCGTTGTCGCAATTAACCGTCGCACAGGCCAGGTGATCGCCGTTGGAGAGCAAGCTCGCTCGATGGTTGGGAAGACGCCGCCACACATCATTGTCACCCGTCCGTTGCAGCGGGGAATTATTGCGGATTTTGAGGTCGCAGAGAAGATGATTCGTTACTTCTTTGATCGCGTACATGCTGAAGGCTCATTCATTATCCCTCGACCGAATGTGTTGGTGTGTGTTCCCCTTGAAGTAACGGAGGTGGAGCGGAAAGCGGTCGGGGATGCGGCGCTCGCGGCGGGTGCACGTTCCGTTCGGTTGGTGGAAGAGCCGATCGCCGCCGCTGTGGGAGCCGGGATCGATATCTCTGAACCGAGCGGCAACATGATCGTGAATATCGGAGGCGGAAATACGGAAATCGCCGTTATCTCTCTACGCGGTGTCGTGACCTCAAAGAGTATTCCGATTGCCGGAGATGAATTGAATAAAAATATTGTCCAATATGCTCGGGACGTGTTTAGCGTGATGTTGGGTGAACGAATCGCAGAAGAGTTGAAGATCGGCATCGGTTCGGCCATCGAGCTCGAAACCTCGCTTGAAATGGCGATGCGTGGTCGCGATTTGTTGAGTGGTTTGCCACGCGAAATCATCGTGAACGATACGCAGATTCGTGAAGCGCTCGGTCGATCGGTTAAAGCGATTATCGAACAGATCAAGTCGATTCTTGAAATCACTCCACCAGAACTCGTGGCTGATATTCAACAGAAGGGGATCGTGCTGACCGGCGGTGGCGCCTTGCTCCGTGGTCTCGACCAGGCAATTGCCAAGTGGACCGGTCTCCCGGTTCGTGTGGCGGATGACCCTATGACGAGCGCTGTTCGTGGAACAGGCTTGCTCCTAGAGCGTGCCGACCTGATGGCTGACGTGGCGTTCCCTGCTACCGACGCTGGTATTCGTTAAGCTATGCGCTCTTGGATCATCAAAGGGTTGGTGGTTCTGCTCTGCTTGGTCGGTTTATTTGTCTTACGTGGGCCGATCATGGGGTTGGCTCAACGGGTCTTTTTGCCTGTCATCAGCCGCTTCTCGTTATGGGCTGACCGGATGGACCACGCCGGTCGTTCAGTGGCTTTGCCGAATGAAGGTTCCATTGAGAAGTGTGAAGAGCGACTCCAGTCACGCATTGTTGATGCCGCCCGTTTATCGGCGTTGGAGCAAGAGAATCGTTTACTGCGCGCTCAAGCTTCCTTCTTGGCCGAATCTGGTTACGATCACGTAGGGGCGCGCGTCATCGGTCGTCGTATCGATCATATCCATGCTCGGCTCGTGATCGATCGCGGGACGAATGACACGATCGAAGTTGGCCAGGCGGTAATTGCCGAGAACGGATTATTGGTCGGGAAGATTGTCGAAGCCAGCAGTCGTATCTCAACGGTTGAGCTCCTAACGGACGTCGATAGCCGCATCGCGGTCGCTTCGGCGAAGGATGGTCAGTTGATCGGGGTTCTCGAAGGCCGAGGGAATGGAGCTGCTCTGTTGACCTACATCCCATCTTCAGTTGATGTGGTGGCAGACGATTTATTGTTGACGGCTGGTACCGAAGACAAGATTCCCCCGCGGTTACCGATCGGTGTCGCGGACGCAGTGACCCGTACCTCGAAAGACCCCTTCTACCAGGCTTCAGTCGATCCGGCGATTCGCATCGAGCGCTTATCGTTCTTGTCCGTCTTACGACCGAGCGCATTAACGCGTTAGAGGTATGCGCCGCATTCTCACCTGGAGCTTGGCCTGGATCCTCATGATTCTCTGGTCGGTGGCGATTCGGCCGTTTGTGCCGGGTTTTTTGCCGATAGAGCCCTGCATCCCACTTCTCGTGCTCTCGCTGATGCTTGGTCCGTTACGGGTCGTTGTCCCATTCATTCTTATCAGTGGGTTATTGTTCGATGCATTTCAACCCTTTCCACTGCCGATCGCTTTTTACGCGTTGATCCTTGTCGCCCTTTTGGTTGGCGTTGCCGTACGCTTTCTATTGGCCGGTAAATCGTTCTACAGTGCATTGCTGCTTGTCATAATCGCTCGTGTCACGTTAGCTGGAAGTCTGTTCTTGCTCGGGCCAGATGCAGCCATTTGGTCGGCAGATCGCTCCGTGTTGCTTAGTCCGCTGTTTTTCTTGCTCACCAGCCTGATTGATGCGATTCTGCTCTTGATTGGCTTCCGGCTCGTGTCACGTCCTTTACTCGGTGCACATCGTACCCAAATCGTTCGTTAATGCTATGGATGCCCGTCGTTACTTTTCGACTCAAGCCGATACCGGAGGTCTCCGGATGGAGAACCGCGCTGAAGAAGATGTGCGGCATGAATTGTTATTTGAACGCGATTGGAATCAAGCGAAGACCCGACCGCTCTATTTAACCTCATCTTTTTCTCGAAAACGGTTTTTTATCGCCCTTTCGATTGTCTTTCTCTCGGTCTTCGGGTTGTTAGGCCGGGCGCTTTGGATGCAGGTTGGTCAAGCCCAGAACTACGCCGCTCTGGCTGAGCGAAATCGACTGCGCTCAACCCCGCTCTGGCCATTGCGTGGGATTATTCGTGACCGTCAGGGAGTGATTCTGGCGGAGAATGCCCCACGCTTTCAGGTGACGTTTCTGCCACGTGAGTTGTCACGTGATCCAGTCGACCGTGAAACAGCGTTAGGCGAGGCGAGTCGTGTGTTAGGACTGCCTTATGCAACCTTGTTGGGGTACGCCTCAGCCACCGGAACCGCTCAGGATGCGACGGTTATTGTCGCTGACAAGCTGCCATACGCTCAGGCGATGCAGTTCGCGACCGATCTACCCCATCTCCCAGGCTTCCGTTTGGAGGTTCATCCGATTCGTCACTATCCGCAATCGACCGCGGTCGAAAGCCTGTCGCATATTTTAGGCTATGTTGGTCGTTTGTCGCCGGAGGAATACGAGCAGCGATCCGATCAAGGCTATCGTCACACCGATGAAATCGGCAAAACCGGTATTGAGCGTTGGTATGAACAGATTTTACGCGGGAAACTCGGGGAACGGATGGACGAAGTCGACGCCCGTGGTCGGGCCAGTGCGTTTGTTGGGGAGGATGCCGCTCAAAACGGAGAAGACCTGACACTGACACTGGATGTCGCTCTCCAAGCAGAAACCGAAAAAGCGCTTAGGGCGGGAATGGAGCTCGCCAAGACGAATCGAGGGGCTGCGATTGCGATGGATCCGCGTGATGGCTCGGTTCTCGCACTCGTATCGTTACCAGCTTTCGATAACAATGACTTTGCCGGAAGCGTGTCTTCAACGGTCTACCAGCGTTTAGCGACAGATACGGCTCAGCCACTCTTCTCACGCGCGGTTGCCGGTGCCTATCCTTCTGGTTCTACCGTGAAGATTGTGATGTCGACGGCTGGTTTGGCGGAAGGGGTTATTACGCCTGAAACAACCGTTCTCTCGAACGGAGGCGTACGTGTTGGCCAATGGTTCTTCCCAGACTGGAAAGCAGGGGGGCACGGTATGACAAACGTGCGCAGTGCGATCGCAAACTCGGTGAATACCTTTTTCTACTATATCGGTGGAGGCTATGGAACGTTTCAAGGACTGGGGGTGGATCGTATTAGTCAGTGGATGCGAAGTTTTGGTCTCGGGACGCGTACCGGGATTGATCTACCGGCAGAGGCGGCTGGAAATGTTCCTGACGCTGCCTGGAAGCAAGAGCATCGCAAAGAGCAGTGGTATATTGGTGATACCTACAACCTATCGATCGGTCAGGGAGACTTGCTTGTGACACCACTTCAAGTCGCGATGTATACGGCGGAGATCGCGAACGGGGGTCATAAGATTATCCCGCACCTGTTTGGTCAGGCATCGACTACCGCCAGCCCGTCCTCAACAACACAGATTTCGTTTGCGACCACTACAACCATGGGCGCGCCCGACTCGGCGTATAAGGTTGTGCAAGAGGGAATGCGCCAGTGCGTGCAGGCCGGATCGTGTCGTGCATTATCCGTTCTCCCATTTGCGGTGGCAGGAAAGACGGGTACGGCTCAGTGGAGCAGCCAAGGTAACACGCATGCCTGGTTCACGAGTTTCGCCCCCTACGAGCAGCCACAGGTCGTTGTAACGGTGTTGTTAGAAGAAGGGGGAGAAGGGTCGAGCGTCGCCGTCCCGGTCGCCAAGCAGATGTTGCTCAAATGGGACGAATTGAAGCGTGCCCGAGGTGGTCAATTCTAGGTTTGACAGCTTCGACCCAAGCCTTCTATCCTAGGGGGCATAGAGGCGTGAGGTCTGTACCTCGCGCTTTTCATTCGTCTCACTTTCTCTCTCGCCAATTATCTCCACCCTATGGGACAAGTCCAATACGTCAGCGCCGAAGGTCTCGAGCGCTTGAAGCAAGAACTGCATGAACTCAAAACCGTAAAGCGCCGTGAGGCTGCTGGTCGTATTGAGGTCGCGAAAGCTCTTGGCGATTTGTCAGAGAACGCGGAGTACCATGAAGCCAAAGACGCCCTCGCTCTTTTGGAGAACCGCGTCTTCGAAATCGAACAAACGTTGAAAGATGTTCAGTTGATCGAAGATCAGGGAGCGAAGACCGGTGTGGTCCATGTCGGTTCGACGGTTGTCGTCGAGGTTCGTGGTCAAAACAAAACGTTCACGATCGTCGGATCAAACGAAGCAGACCCTGCAGCAGGTAAGATCTCGAATGAATCGCCGATCGGCATCGCTCTCCTTGGTGCGAAGGTTGGGGAGATCGTTGATGTCGCTACTCCAGCCGGTACGGTCGAATATCGTGTTGTCAAAGTCGATTAATCTATGATCGAAGAAGTTGAAGTCCGTCGAGGGAAACTCGAACAGTTCCGACGCTCCGAGATCGATCCCTATCCAAAAACCCACGACCGCGACACGACCGTTGCGTCGCTTCAGGCAGCCTTCGATACACTCGTGGCTGATAACGCTGCGGTTACGGTCGCTGGTCGTTTGATGGCGCTCCGCGTTCATGGCGGTCTTGCCTTCGCTGACTTGGTTGATGAAAGCGGGAAAATCCAGTTAAGTTTGAAACAAGAAGCGCTCGACGCTTCTTTTACGTTGTTCTGTGAACAGATCGATACGGGGGATATCGTCCAAGCGACCGGTGTGCCCTTCGTCACCAAGCGCGGTGAGCGCTCGATCGCCGTCTCAAGTTGGAGCATTCTAGCCAAAGCCTTGCGCCCCCTGCCGGACAAATGGTCTGGTCTTCAAGATATCGAAGCTCGCTACCGTCACCGGGAGTTAGACCTTATTTCAAGCCCAGAAGTAAAGAACACGTTCGTTGTTCGATCAAAGTTAGTCCAATCAATGCGCCGTTTCTTGGACGACCGTGGATTTTTGGAGGTTGAGACTCCGATGCTCCACCCGATTCCAGGTGGCGCCAACGCGAAGCCGTTCATCACGCATCACAATGCGCTCGATATCGATCTCTACCTGCGTATCGCACCGGAGCTCTACTTGAAGCGTTTGATTGTCGGTGGCTTTGAAAAGATCTACGAGGTTGCTCGCTGTTTCCGCAATGAAGGCATCGATCCAACCCACAACCCGGAGTTCACCCAGATCGAACTGTACTGGGCCTATATTAGTCAGGACTTCTTGAGTTTTATGGAGGAGATGCTCGGCCATATGCTTGAGCAGTCGGTTGGCACGACGAAGGTGCTGCGTCAGGGAGTCGAACTCGATTTCAAAGCCCCGTGGCCACGTAAGACATTCCGCCAAGTGATCCTCGATGCCTGTGGGATCGATGTGAACCGCTGCTTTACCCCAGAGGATGTAATTCGCGAAGTGAAAGCGGCGAAGGTAAAGGTTGATTTTAAAGGCGCTGTTGGCTTAGGTGAATACCTCGATCAGCTGTATAAGAAAACCGGGCGCGCTTCGATCGTTCAGCCCACCTGGGTCCTGGACTATCCAGTCGAGATGAAGCCGCTCGCGAACCGTAGCGCTACGGACTCGACGAAGGCCGCTGTGGCTCAGCTCGTCGTCATGGGAGGTGAGATCATCAACGCCTACTACCACGAACTCAACGACCCGATTGACCAGCGTCACCGCTTTGAAGAAGAAGAGAAACTAGCCGCTCAGGGAAGCGAGGAGTCACAACGCATCGATGAGGACTTCTTGTCTGCTCTCGAACAAGGTATGCCGCCAACGAGTGGAATGGGAATGGGAATCGATCGCCTTGTTGCGTTGCTCACCGATAGCCCAAGCCTGAAAGAAGTGATCTTCTTTCCAACGCTTCGCCCGTTGACGGCTCACTTAGAGAAAAAAGACGACAAGAAGAACTAGTGGTCTTGTATGCGCATCGTTCTTTGTTACGGGGTGTTCGATCGGCCTATCGCTGCATACGAGACCTATCTGCATGAAGCGCGACTTCAGGGAGACCGGATCTACGTCGTGATAGCGCGCGACCGTCTAGTTCTTGAGTCCTCAGAGCAGATTCCGTCGATGGGTGAGCGCCAACGCTTGGATCGCATCGAACGTCACCCGTTGGTGCATAAGGCTTATCTAGCACATACGCACGAACCGATTCGGACGATCGAAGAGATCCGTCCTCACGTCTGTCTGTTAGCGGAGGAGCGTCATGGTCTTCCTGAAGCCCTGGAGGCCGAACTCATTCGTCGTGGGATCTTTCTGTCGGTGCAATCAGTTGCTCATTCTCTGCAAAATCGATAACGTTTCTCTATCTCTATGATTGATATCCAAACCCTGCGCGCGGCGCCCGAAGACATTCGCACCAACTTGGCTCGTCGCCACGTGAGTGTTGATCTTGATCGGCTGCTCAGCTTAGACGAGAGCCGTTCTCGTTTGATCCAGGAGTTGGATGTCGTTCGTCAGGAACGCAATAAGATTGCAGATCAGGTCTCGAAGGCGACGGCAGAAGACCGACCAGCCTTGATTGCGCGTGGCAAAGAGTTGAAGGAAACGATCGCTGCCCGTGAACCAGAACTCGAAGCCGTCGAAACGGAATGGAAAGACCTCTTATCCCAAATCCCAAACCACACCCATCCAGCCGCTCCTACGGGCGCGTCCGATGAAGAGAATGTGGAGATTAAAGTCTCTGGGGATGAGCAGAAGTTTGAGTTTGCGCCAAAGTCCCATACAGAGCTCGCCAAGCAACACGATCTGATCGACTTCGATCGTGGAGCAAAAGTCGCTGGAGCGAAGTTCTACTTCTTGAAAGGTAAACTCGTCTTGCTTGAGCAGGCGTTAATCCAGTGGGTCTTGAAAGAGCTCGTTGCAGAAGGTTTTACGCCGATCGAAACCCCTGACCTCGCTAAGGAAGAGATCATGGCGGGAACAGGTTTCAATCCGCGTGGATCAGAAGATCAGATCTACACCATCGCTGGTACGGATCTTTCGTTGGTTGCAACAGCCGAGATTCCGGTCGGTGGCTATTTCAAAGACGAGATCTTGGACGGGAAGGATCTGCCACTGCGCTTCGTCGGGTTGTCCCATTGCTTCCGCAAGGAGGCAGGTGCTTACGGCAAAGAGTCCTACGGCCTCTACCGCGTTCACCAGTTCACGAAAGTCGAGATGTTTATCTTCTCAACACCTGAGCAGTCAGAAGGCCTGCACGAAGAATTACGCCGTTTGGAGGAACGTATCTTCAGCAAGCTTGGTCTCCGCTATCGTGTGGTCGATATTTGTACGGGAGATCTCGGTGGTCCAGCCTATCGCAAATACGACCTTGAGGCCTGGATGTGGGGCAAGGGCGAGGGCAAAGGTGGCTGGGGGGAGGTCACGAGTACTTCTAACTGCACGGACTACCAAGCGCGTCGTTTAAATATTCGGTATCGCAAAGAAGATGGTTCGGTTGAGCTTATTCATACCTTGAATGGGACAGCACTTGCTCTGTCACGCGCCATGATCGCTGTCCTTGAGCAGTATCAAGAGGCCGATGGCTCGATCCGAGTACCAGAAGTCCTACAGCCCTTCACCGGCTTCGACCGTATCGCCTAAACAACCTCTGCATGAAGACCTGGCTCGAGCTGTCCGCGTCAGCCCTCCGTGAGAATTATCAGAAAATCTCAAACGACATCGCTCCCGCCAAGGCGATGGCGGTTTTGAAATCGAATGCCTACGGCCATGGCCTGATTGAAGCAGGGACGATCCTAAAAGATCTTGCACATTCGTTTGCCGTTGATCGGGTGGAGGAGGGGAGGGCCCTTCGCGAAGCGGGAGTCACGCAGCAGATTCTTGTTTTAGGTTACGTGGAAGATCGACAAGGTTTACGCGATGCCATCGAGCTGAATCTCGATTTGGCCATCTCCAGTTTTGAACAGCTAGAACAACTACATTTTACGACGCAAGAGCAGGGTGCTCAGGGTCAGGTCCACATCCACTTAGAAGTTGAGACTGGGTTGTACCGTCTTGGGCTGCCAGAAGCGGATCTTGAACGAGTTATTGCGTTGCTAGGGTCTCAGTCGTTCATTAAGGTCCGCGGGATGTTTACCCACTTCGCCAATGTCGAAGAGGATTTAGATCGGGACTTTGCTCAGACGCAGCAGCAGCGGTTTGCAGCGATTCGGGAGAGATTGCTCACAGCAGGGATCAAGATCGAACAAACGCATATGGCGTGTAGCGCAGCTGGATTGGTATTCGCTGCTTCGCGTTACGATGTCGTTCGTCTTGGGATCTCGCTCTACGGCCTGTGGTCGTCTGAGTTGGTTCGTACAGTAGTTCATGAGTCACGAAGCCTCTCACTTAAGTCTGCGCTTACCTGGAAGACTGTAGTCGCTCAGGTGAAGTCGGTTGCGAAGGATGAGACAGTTGGCTATGCCCGTAGTGAGCGTCTGACGCGTGACTCACGGATTGCGGTCCTACCGATCGGTTATTACGACGGCTATCCTCGCTCGTTGTCCTCACGTGGGGTCGTCGTTATTCAGGGGCGACGCTGTAAGATTGTTGGGAAGATCTGTATGAATATGTGTATGGTTGATGTTACAGATACGCTGGAGTCAGTTGCTCCAGGCACCGAGGTGACGTTGATCGGTCCAGGGATCGATGCAGAAGAGCTGGCTGGACTGGCCGGTACCATTCATTACGAACTCGTCACACGCTTATCCTCCACGCTGCCGCGACTTGTGGTAGATTAGGGTCGTCCGTATGTCTTCGCTCTTTACCCTTCGCAAACCGTACGTCTTGGTTGGCGTGATTGCGTTGGTGGGTTGGGCGTTCTTCTTTTTCCGTTCGGAGTTTTTTGAATTAAAAGGGGTGGAAGTCCAAGCGAGTGGGGGAATCATCTCAGAAGCCGATATTTTGCCAATTGTGTTAGATATCCTGGATACGCAATCCGCTCGCCCGTGGTCAAAGCGTCAGGAGTTTTTCCTACCCAAGAAGCGATTGGAGGAGGGGATTAAGACGGCGCTCTATGCCGAACAGGTTGAGGTCGGGGACACAGACTCAAACGTTTTACGACTCAAGATCTCATTTGGATCACGGTTTGTATACACAACGCAGGATGGAGCGGACTACCTCAAGTGCGCTGTCGCGCGACCAGCCGGGATCGCGGTAGAGGACTCGTCTACTCTAAGTGGCTTAAAGAAACGCTATCTAGCTATAGATTTTACGACACAAGATGTAGATGGTCTGGTATACCTTCGAAATACCACAACAACCTTAGAGGTGCCGGTCATAAAGCGTCTTTTAGACCTTGGGAAGCTACTCGATGACCATCAGATCAAGTTTGCGCATTTTGAAGAAGCTACAGGCCATGATGTGACCATTCAGTTAGATCGTGACCGAGAGGTTCTGATAGACCTAGAACAGCCGCTACGTGAACAGGTTGAGCGTGGACAGGCCGTATTACGTGACAAGCAGTACAAAGACCTCAAACCCGTCACAATAGACCTACGGATCCCAGATCGAGCCTACCTACGATGAGTCTACCCTAAGAGTCGTATAAGATATATTGTACGACTCATGATACACGGGGTATATGGGTACCTTAAGCACCCTGTCTTTTAGGCTACATAGAGCCAATATACGACAATAGGTTACCTGAACTATGTATGTACACACGTCTGAACCCATGATGGCCATCCTGTCACCGAGTCTTTAGTAAGGTCTACCCTCTACTAGGCCGTCTTTTGGCTCGCTTCGAGCAGAACGGGTCCTCTTGCGCCATCTGTTTCAAAAATACATATCTTTTACGACGCAAGTTTTTATATAGACAAAGAAAGACGAACCGCCTTTAGCTCAGCTAGCTTCGGTAAGTGAGGGCGGCTTGCCGGTGGCTGCTTCCCCATGGAAGCCCCTAAATACGAGTACTCTCCCCTATGGAAGAGTTCGTTGAACCTTTGCGTCGTAAAACGTTAAAGCGTCTTTATGCGTTTAGCTGTATACTTGAAGAATTCTATGACCTCTACTTCCCCACCGATTCTGGACACCGTCTATGGATCGGCTGATGCGCTGAGTAGCAATCTGATTTTGATTGTTGTTGGTTTCATTGCTTTGCTCTTGGGCTGTTTGGCCGCCTTTCTGAAACACAAAAAGTAGACTCTCGCCTACTTTCCTACGGCGTCCTTAGCGAACCGTGAACTTGGGCTCTTGTCGTCAAAGACCTTACAACCGCTCTATGGCTACCGGTGGTTGGGGCGGATAGATCTCAATGTCTATCCAAGCCTTCACACTCGCCAGCATGTCACGTACGCCGTACCACAGGTCTTTTCGGTAGGAGCGGAGGTTTGCCGGAACACCAACCGTATCGAGACCGAAGGAACGACACAGGTAGATAGCACGGCCTAGATGGAACCGTTGCGTGATAAGCACCACTTTCTTTAGGTGGTAGACCTCAGCTGCACGCTTACAGCTCTCGTATGTTCGAAACCCCTCGTTATCGATCACCATACGGTCCGGTGAAGCCCCGAGCTTGATCAACCAGGCATTCATAACGGTCACTTCATCCCGCCTGAACTGTCCGCCATCCCCTGTTAAGAGCATCGGAGCCTCTACCGCTCGTGAAACACGTTCACCAACGATTAAACGATCGGTAAGCGCGTCGCTTGGCTCGCCGTTATCCTCAATGCCAGCCCCGAGAATCAAGACAGCGTCCGGGTGGGGCGTGAGTTGATCGATCGAGCGAATAAAGGGAACAGAAGATAGTTGCACGCGCAACATCAGCGCAAGCGAGGTACAGGAACCAACGCCAAAGACAATGAGAGCCCCAAATAGCCCTCGTCGTATCCAACGTCGTTCAAGTAGGTGCATGCTTAGTCGTCTGTCGCCGGCTTATCGACGGCGCTCGACAATTGAATACCTGCCGCCTGACCCGTGATACGCAGCACGTCCTTATCAATTTTCGTAAATTCTTTACTGGCCAAGTTATACTGGTTCACAGCTGTTCCTAGATGCTTACCTACGGCTGTAAACGAAGCGTCGTACGCTTGGAGGTGTCGGGCGAGGTCTCCGACGCGTAAACGAATCTCCTTCGCCTGTTCCTCGATTTTAAGCGCGTTCAAGCCCTGGAGTACTGTCTGCAAGTAGGCGGAGAACGACGTCGGTGACACAATGATGACGTGATACTTCGCCGCCGCGCGCTGAAGCAGGTTCTCCGTCTCAGCCGAAAGCGCACCGATCTTGTTTACAAGCAGATCATAGTAAATCGCTTCATGCGGGATAAACATGAACGCAAACTCGGTCGTTCCATCCTGTGGTCGGATATACTTCGACGTTTCGAGGATACGTTGCTTCAAATCATTCACGAAGGCTTTCTCCAAACGATCTCGCTCCTCATCAGATTCGGCTTCAACCATGCGATTGTAGTTCTCCAAACTGAACTTCGAGTCGATCGGTACAATTTTGTCGCGCACAAAAACGACAGCATCGACAATCAGGCCGTCCTTGAATGGATATTGCATCTGGTACTGACCTGGAGCAAACAAATTGCGAAGAAGCGTTTCGAGATAGTATTCACCCAACACCCCACGCTGTTTTGGATTGCTTAAAATGCGCTGCAGCTGCTCGAGCTGACCCGAGAAGGACAGAACCTGCTTGTTGGTCTCTTCGATCTTCACCAGACGTTCTGTGACGTCACGGACGGTACTGGTCATGTGGTGACTCGATGTCTGATGCTGCTTGAGCGTTTCCACCAACGAGGTCTTCACATCGCCCTGGAGACCTTCCAGTTTCTGCTGCACGATCAGCAGCATATTTGGATCAATCGCCGGCTGAGACAGTTTTTGCGAGAGCTGAAGCAAAAAATAGCCTAGGATTCCGAAACCGACGATAAAAAGAACGATGAGAATCCAGAGCATAGTTCCTGCATTGTCTAGGAGCGCGACCAGCTTGACAAGGCGCCGCATATCCTCAATTATCCACAGACGCTCAATTATCTTTCGTGTTATCTTCGAATCCGCTGACTCACTGTTCTTATGCCTAAGAAGCCAACCCCATCCCCTGTCGTGTCTTCGTCTGCCCAGAAGAAAAAGCCGACCGCCACTCCACCCGCCAAGAAAGCGGTTGCTGATGAGGATACGCTTGATGAAGACGAACTCGAACCAGAAGATCTCGAGGATGACGAATTAGACGAAGATGCAGAAAAGGTAGCCGATGATGAAGTCGCCGCGATCGAAGTCGAAGATCCAGATAAGGTCGATGATAAGGATGAAGAAGAAGAACCGGTTGATGAAGAAGCGATCCTCGCCAAGGGCGACGATCTCGAGATTCTCAACTTACTCGCCAAAAAAGCCAACCGCTTGGAACAAGGTCTCGATGACGATGAGATCCTTCCAGACGAAGAAGGCATGAACAACTACTAGATCAACAAAACGACCAGGACTTGATCCTGGTCGTTTTGATTTCATCGTCCTTTCTTACAAACCGAGAGACAAGTTGATCGCTTGCTTTGGCTCTTCGTTTGGCAATGACAGTGTCAATGGAATCTGTTGCTTCTGTCCCTGACGATTATTGAAGGCAACATAGCCGTTCTGAAGCGCAAAGTCATACACATCTCGCGTCACACGGACATCTTGGAGACAGTACTCGCGCAGCTTATCGATTTCTCCTTTACGCCAGTATTCGACAGCCATGAGGCCATGACCAGACTTCCCTACTCCGAGCGTTCCCTGTGCTACATCATCAAGCTTGATGCGATAGCCGAGTTGTTTTTCGATATCAACCAACAAGTCGACGGTTGGCAGTGCAGCTAAGTTGCCCGTATACGACGTCTGGAGACAGGGATAGTCGAAGCCGAACAAGTTATAGCCAATAATCCGATCGGCGCGCTCTAGGCGCGGCCAGAGCTTCGGGAGGTCTTCCTTCATGAACGCTTCAAAGGTGTCCGTTTCGTAAAAATAGACACCGACTAACGACACTTCTAATAACGCTGGGTTGTAGGCACCCACATCCTGAAAGGTATTGCGGGTTTCGATATCAAGAACGACTTCTTTTCGCATAGTGCGGAGAGGATAGCACACGGCTTAAAGGTGGCCTATGTGGGCTCAACTTGAGCTCGCTCGAATTGAGGGATAAAACCAAGCTTATCGAGCAACTGAGACGAATTTGCTCCATACGTTCCAAGACATTCTAACGTAAGATGCCAATCATCCGCCTCATGCGACAGAAGGTCGATCCCAAGCTCATCTCGCAGCTGCGTCATCCATTCCAAAGCACGTTCGGTCGCATCCCGTTCCAGAAGCAATACGGTATATCTGAGAAAGTTCGATAAAGTACCCCGCTCTTCATCGAACGGCAGATCTCCCGCTGGACTACCCAAAATTTGAAAGTAGCGGTGTTCTAACAACTCAAGGAAGGTTTCCTCTATTTGATTCAAGCGCTTCTGTATCCTAGGGAGCTCATGCTGCAACTGAACCTGTCTCTGTCGTATCGTCTCTACACGCACAGCAGAAGCTACAAATCTCTCGCCAAGCGTTCCGTCAAATACGAGATCAAAAGTTCCGGCCAGCTTACTGCCCTGCATAAAAACGAATTCCATGCGCTTCTCTTCAGGAATGACCACTCCCCCACAAGCACCTTCGCCTTCAAGTAGATGAAATTCGTTTGATGTACCGCTAGCAACTCGCTCACAAACGTCCAGCATACTCTTTACCTGTCCTAGATTGTCTGACGATACGTGCTTAGAAAGATTCTCTACGCACAAACGGGCTACTTGTCTTTGCTCAACGGTTCGCTCTTGCTCAAGCGCCCTCAACTCTCTTCTCTTTTGTTTTAGCTCGTGCTGCTTTTCAAGAACTTCCGGATTTACCGCTGGTGGCTCGAGCAGAGCTCGATCTTCTACCTCATACTTTTGTTTCACCTTAGCCAGTTCACCTTGCAAAGAAGGGACCAATGTCACGAGACGTTCAGCAATCTCGAATAATGTTTCTAATGGCTGGCGCGTGGTAACCGCTTGTGTAAAGTCTTTTTGGATGAGTAGGATCGCTTGACCGACAGGTTCGTGAAATTGTTTGAAATGCCCTCCTTCATGCAACAACGTTCTTACTCCTCGTTCCGTTGTGAGTTCGGAAAGCGTGATTTTTTCCTCTCGCTGCTCTTCCTCATCAGGTAATTGATAGGCGTCTTTAAGAGATGGGGCTACCTCAATCGGCGTACGCCCTGGAAAGAGCTGAAGGATATCACGAAAGGCTGATCCATTGTGATTCACGAAACGGGCAGCACCAACCTTCAACAATCCACTACGTGAAGGCGTCTCGATTGCAAAACGGAACGCACCACCTGGTAGCCGTATTTCTTGAGACAATTCTTGTTCAACCGTTGCTTCACCAACTCCTGGAGTGAACTCTTGATTCTTAAAAGACATAGACTTTCTGGAGCCATTGTAAGCGCCCAGGAAGCGACCGGCAACAAATCACCCCACTGGTTTAAGTGGGGTGATTTTTCGGTGGCTTACGCGCCACTCTTCTGGTTGTCGCGCTTGCGTTCGAACTCTTTCAAGTACTGCTTGCGAATGCGGAGGGACTTTGGGGTGACCTCAAGCAGTTCGTCTTCACCAAGGTATTCGAGCGCTTCTTCCAAGCTCATCGAACGTGGGGTGTCCAAGCCTTCGGCGACACCGTCACCCTTGGAACGCATGTTCGAGAGTTTCTTTTCTTTACAGACGTTCACAGCCAAATCTTCTGGCTTGGCGTTCTGACCGATGACCATACCTTCGTAGACATCGACACCAGGACCAATGAAGAGCTGACCACGTTCCTGAGCGGCCTGAAGACCGTAGGTGTTCGATGTACCTGTTTCGTGAACGATGAGCGAACCGTGTGGAGCACCTTCGATGGCACCGACATGTGGTTCGTAGCCCAAGAACAGTGTGTTGATGATGCCCTGACCACGCGTATCCATCATGAATTCGTTGCGGTAGCCGATGAGACCACGCGTTGGAATGACGAATTCGAGGTAGCCGGTGCCGTTCTCGATGCGCATGTCCTTCATTTCACCCTTGCGGCGGCCCATCTTTTCAATCACGGAACCGTTGACCGATTCTGGACATTCAATCGTAACTTCTTCGAATGGTTCAAGCTTCTTGCCGCCTTCTTCCTTGAAAATAACCTGTGGGCGGGACACCTGAATTTCAAAGCCTTCACGACGCATCTTTTCGATCAAAATCGACAAGTGCAATTCCCCACGACCCGAGACGATGAAGGTGCCTTCGCCGTTTCCGGTTTCAACGCGCAACGCGACGTCGTTCTGGAGTTCACGGTCCAAGCGTTCTTTGATGTTACGTGAGGTCGAGAACTGGCCTTCGTTTCCTGCAAATGGCGAGGTGTTCACACCGAACGTCATTTTGACGGTTGGCTCTTCGATCTTGATAACTGGGAGTGCTTCTGGGCTTGTCGGGTCGGCAATCGTTTCTCCGATGTTGATGTCGGACACACCAGCGAAGGTCACGATGTCCCCTGCCTGCGCCTCCTGCACTTCCGCACGACCCATACCGACGAAGCCCATGATCGACGTGATCTTGGCTGGAGCCTGCTTGCCATCACGGTTGATCCAGATCACGTTGCCTGGCTTGAAGGTACCGCGCACGACACGACCGATAGCCATCTTCCCTTTGTAGTTATCGTAGCTCACGTTCGCGACCGATACCTGCAATGGACCTGTCGAGTCGTTCTTAGGCGCTGTGACTTCTTTCAAAATCGTATCGAAAATTGGCAAGACGCCGCTCATGGTTGAAAGATCTGGTTCAAGACCGGCCTTGCCGTTTTTAGCGGAAGCGTAGACGACTGGGAAATCCGTTTGCGCATCCGAAGCCCCGAGCGTCACGAACAAGTCGAAGGTCTGGTTCAAAACCCAATCTGGTCGCGCGTCTGGTTTGTCGATCTTATTGATGACCAAAATGATGCGGTGGCCGGCTTCAATCGCCTTTTTCAACACGAAACGTGTCTGTGGCATTGGACCTTCCTTGGCGTCGACGAGGAGCAAAACGCCGTCGACCAAGCTCATGATGCGTTCGACTTCTCCCCCGAAGTCGGCGTGACCTGGAGTATCAACGATGTTGATTTTTGTACCCTTGTAAAAAACGGCAGCGTTCTTGGCCAAAATCGTAATCCCACGCTCACGCTCGAGTTCGTTCGAGTCCATGATCGTTTCCCCTTCCAAGCCACTTTCTTTGAAGGTATCGGACTGTTTCAAAAGAGCGTCGGCCAGGGTGGTCTTCCCGTGGTCAACGTGAGCGATGATGGCGATATTGCGGATATCCATAAGGAGGTGTAGGCGTAGATAAAAAGAGGCACCGTTTCCGGTGTAACTGGGCAAGACTATACACGACTTTTTTGGCTCCGTCAAAGGAGATTGTTTGGAAAACGAAAAGGAGCCTGTAATAGCTGCGGGCGCACTGGGCGCTCACCCTTGGAAGGACCGGGACAATACCCGGCGCGGGCTAAAATGAAGACTCCTCGTGGGAAGCGGGGCGGATTGTGGTCCACCCCGATAAGGTACAGGCGGCGTCGAAACGCTGCCGACCAAAATCAATGTTGAATGTGCAGAATGCGTATGGGAGGGAGCGAACGGGCTCCGAGTGAGAGGGATGCCAGTGTGAACCGGCCTCTCGAGGGGGTGCGCGGTGTTACCGCTCTACCTCAACCACACTTCTACTACACTCCTTGTCAGAAGATACGTCAAGCGGCCATACTTGGCTCAGGTATGAGCAAATTGAACTTTCCGCAAGGATTCCTCTGGGGTGCAGCCACTTCTAGCCATCAAGTAGAGGGTGGTAACGATCAAAATGACTGGTGGGAATGGGAAAAACGCACTCAACCCAGCGAAAAACAGTCCAAAAATGCCTGTAACCAATGGAATAACTGGCCTGAAGATGTCGAGCTTATCGCTGAATTAGGCCATACTGCCACTCGCCTCTCGCTTGAATGGTCTCGTATTGAGCCAAAACCAGACGAGTTCGACCAAGCGGCTTTGGATCACTATCGCGACTTCCTCATCGCTCTCAGGGCAAAAGGCATCAAAACGGTTGTCACCCTCCACCACTTCACCAACCCACTCTGGGTTTCCGAGTTTGGAGGCTGGTCGAACTCTTGCGTCGTAAAACGTTTTAATTCCTATGCAGAACGTGTGCTTCAAGACCTCGCTCCCTACATAGACATTCTACTTACGATCAATGAACCGGGCGTCTATGCTTTCATGTCCTACCAGATAGGTGCCTGGCCTCCCCAAGAGCATTCCCGCTCGAAGATGCTGCGTGTTCTTTGGAATATGGCCTGCGCACACCAGGCGGTCTCTTGCGTCGTAAAACGACAGTACCCCCTACTCCCAATCGGCATCGCCTACAACATGACGACCTTTGAACCGGTTCATCCAAACTGTCTCCGCGAACGCCTCGCCGCCAAGTTCCTCCACGCCTTCAACAACCTCTCGTTCTACTGGCTGAGTGGCTGGAAGAATCACGATATTCTTGGGGTGAACTATTATTTTCATCGTCGACTGGATGCGACTGGTCGTCTTTGGCCACGGTTTCAGGATCCAAAGGAAACGAATAAACCCGTCAGCGATCTTGGCTGGGAGCTATTTCCTGAAGGACTCGGTCGCGTCGTTCGAGCGCTCCAAAAATACGGAAAACCGATTTTGATCACCGAGCACGGACTCGCCGATGCAGACGACTCACGACGACCCGCATTCCTTCAAGCGAGCTTATCCAGCTTATCGTCCGCAATGGGGGCGGGAGCACCCGTTATTGGCTATCTGCACTGGAGCCTCATGGATAACTTTGAGTGGGCGGATGGCTTTGCGCCTCGTTTTGGATTGGTCGAAGTGGATTACGCAACACAAAAACGCACTCCCCGACCGTCTGCGCTGTCCTATAAAGACATCATTAACGCTTCTAAAACGCAAAAGAGAGCCTGAGCGGGCTCTCTCCTAAAGAAGGCATCGTATCTGTGATCCGGGGATCTCCCACTCTAGGCACTCTCCTCGACCACGTGGCACGTCCACGTAGCCGCACGCCAACCGTGCAATGCAATTCAGGAGGAACCATCCTCCGATCGCACCGAGAAAAGCCCGCAGTCTACCTGCCTCGGGTCCGCGTCCGAAGCTGACAGGCTGGAGTGGGAGATATCCCCGGGACAGAAGTCGCGACAGGGCGCCGTGGGGGTCGGAGACGGCACTTATCGCAGACACGTTGAAGGGGGTGGAGACGAGAGCCTCAACACGCACCGTTCTGGGCAAGATCTAACCGGCCTTTACGACTTTTGTCAATAAAAGGATATTTTCGGAATTTGAAAAGGAGCCAGTAGGTGGCTCCTTTGTTCTAGGCGCGCTCCCGATCCGGGAACGCCTCCTGCTCGAGACAGATGTTTCTCTCTTTGGGGTCCGTTCGGTTTGTGAACCCGTAAGAGCTCTGATCCTTCGCTTGTCGTGGTCGAGAGCGACAGCGTCGGATGACACAGCTGGTTTCTACAGCCTGTAGCGTCGGGCGATGGTAGTAGCCCCGACCAAGCTGGGAAAAAGAGCAGGAGGACGTTCCCTTCTCAAAGAGCCACGAGCCGTGAGAGGGCTGATTCCGGCCATAGAAGGGTACGCTCACGGGTACGGGGCAATTGCGGAAAACCGGAAGCACTCAAGCCTCGACGTTTATTTCCTGGGCAGCAGTAAACCCTAGTCCCTGACCAGCGTCAAGAACTAGGGTCTATGCTTCAGCAAACGCTTAGAGCTCCACCTTCTCGCTCAAACGTGGGGCATGGGCTTCAATCCCCAACTCTTCCGTGAGACGCGTTGCGAGCCCCATCGCTGTGTCTTCTTCTCCATGCGTACAGAAAATGCGTTCCGGCAGACTCGAGGCGGAACGAATCCAATTCACCAGCGTCGGTTGATCGGCATGCGCACTGTAGGCGCCGATGCTCTTGATGGCTGCACGGACCTCGATCCGCTCCCCAAGAACTTCCACCACCTTATCGCCTGAGTAGAGTTTTCTCCCTAACGTTCCTTGCGCCTGATACCCAATAATCAAAATCGTATTCTTCGGATTGCCTAAATACCGTACAAGATGATGGAGAATTCTCCCCCCATTCATCATACCGGCGCCCGAGATAATGATCTTTGGTGGTGGAACGAAGTTGATCTGCTTGGATTCTTCGCGTGCTTCACACAGATGGAGGCCTTCAAAATCAAACAGGTCGTCTCCATGCGTTACTTTGCGAAGCGCTTCAGGATCGTAGTACTCCGGATAGGCTCGGATCACGCGCGTTGCCTTGATCGCCATCGGACTGTCCAGATATACATCTACCTTAGGCAACTTCTTCTCCTGAACAAGTGTATTCAATTCGTAGAGCAATTGCTGTGTACGCTCAATCGCAAAGGCAGGGATCAATAAGACTCCCTCCTGCTTTACCGTTGCGCTAATGATCTCGTGGAGTTTTTCGCTGCGGGAAGACTCGTCTTCGTGGATACGATTGCCATAGGTGGATTCCATGACAACCGCATCCATTGATGAGAGCTGAGCGGTCGCCCGCAGGATCGGTACATTGGCGTGACCCAGATCCCCTGAGAATGCCAACTTGGCGCCGCCCTGCTCACGAATCTCAATGAAGGCACTCCCAAAGATGTGTCCGGCTTCACGAAAACGCACCATCAAATCTCCCATTCGCACCGAGTGACTGTATTGAACGGCAACGCAACGTTTAAACACCGCTTCAACATCCTTCTCTTCATACAGCATCGGCCGGGCACTCCGACGATGGTTCTCTTCCATGATATGAAACGCATCCTCCAACACGAGCTTCATCAAATCGATGGTCGGCGCCGTCGCATAGATCTTGCCTTTGAAGCCACCTTTCAAAAGTCGTGGCAAACGGCCCGTGTGATCTAAGTGGGCATGCGTAATAAACACGGCGTCGATCGTTGCCGGTTGGATAAAAATCTCTTCGAAGTTACGCGCTTCGCAGAACTCGCAGCCTTGGAACATGCCACAATCAACCAAAACGCGCGCTTGCTTGGTTTCGACTAAGTAGCAAGAACCCGTCACCTCGCGCGCCGCTCCCAAAAATGTAAGGTACATACAACTAGGCAGAGTATAGCAGGTACGCGAAGAAGCATCGACCACCCTGTGCGAACATGCCTAAACCTCTGCCCGCACCGTGTCTGCTCCCAAGATCCCCTCCACTTCTTTCGCGATCAAGTCGTTAAAGGCAATGCGGTAGGATGACAGGATCTTTTGTTTCCCTCCCGGATTCTCGATTGCGAAATAGACGTTGTATTGGCCCGGATATTTATCCAGCACTGTTCGGAGCGTGAGCAAGATTGTTTCTGGCAACTGAGCGCGGAGCGTTAATGTGACCGCTTGAATCTGCTTGTTACGGATGCTAGATGAAGCCAAGTCTTTCTTTAGAGCATCTGACTGTTCCTCGACGATGGATGGAATCCCTCCTCGGGTCGACTCTTCGATCACGTCGATATTATCGGGCGTGACTTCATAGGCGGTTTCAGCCAGGATCTTCCATTCTCCATCTTTCTCTTGCGGACGACCGCTTACGACCAGGATCTTGTCTGCCTCCCAGACCTCTGGTTTCTCTTTGTAGGTCCGTGGGAACACGACGACTTCGATGTCGCCCGTAAGATCTTCAAAGCGCAAAAACGCCATCGGTTCGTTGGCTTTGGTCGCAATCTTCTTAGAGATGGTCACGAGGCCGGCGACGCGGATCGACTTCTCCTTCACTCGCTTCATCTCGGAGCCTTTCTGAGCGACCTGATTGATCGGCGTACAGAAGTGCTTCAACCGATCGCTGTACTCATCAAACGGATGGGCGGACAAGTAGAGACCAAGGAGCTCTTTCTCCCACTTGAGACACTCACGTTGCACGGCCGGTGGGGCTGGACGAAGCTGAATCCCCTCTTCGACGGCATTCTCGGTCATCGAGAACAAGTTGAACTGGCCAGACGATGACTCCAAGGCATGGCGTTTGTGATACTCCAAGATCGTTTCAATGTTGAAATACAGCACGTTCCGGTCCCCAAACCGATCGAGCGCTCCCGACCGAATAAAGACTTCGAGCGAGCGACGGTTGAACGACTTGTGGGTCATGCGGCGCACAAAATCAACCAAATCCTTGTAGGGACCGTTCGCCTTACGTTCCTGAATCACAAAATCAGCCGCATCTTCTCCCAAGCCTTTAATGGCAAGCAGACCAAAGCGGAGCGTACTTTGGCCTTTCACAACCGCAAAGCCCGCGAACGATTCGTTCACGTCTGGTGCCAAGACCGGCATCCCCATACGCCGACATTCATCGACCTCGATCGTAATACGATCGATGTTCTGGACGTCGGAGTTCAAAAGCGCCGCCATGAAGGCGTCTGGATAGCGTGATTTGAGATAAGCTGTCTGGTACGCGATAAGCGCATAACAAGCGGCGTGTGACTTGTTGAACCCGTAGGCCGCGAATTCTTCGAACTGTTGGAAAATGGCGGCCGCGGTCTCACGCTCCACACCTTTGTTTACGGAACCATCAATAAACTTCACCTTGAGCTCTCCCATGAGCTTGGCGATTTTCTTTCCCATGGCTTTGCGGAGCGTATCAGCCTCACCCGGGGTGAAGCCGGCCATGTCTTTTGACACTTGCATGACCTGCTCTTGGTACACCGGGATGCCATAGGTGTTGCGAAGTGCGCTCTCGGTGAGCGGATGCATGTATTTAATCTTCTCTCGCCCGTGTTTACGCGCAATAAACGACTCGATGAACTGCATCGGCCCTGGGCGATACAACGCCACCATCGCGATGATATCTTCGATCATCGTCGGCTTCAGTTCACGGATGTACTTCTTCATCCCTTCCGATTCGAGCTGGAAGACGCCGGTTGTGTCACCGCGGCCGAGGAGCTCGTAGGTTTTGACGTCATCGAGCGGAATCTCATCGATGTTGATGACGTCGCCATAGACCGCTTCGACGATCGAGAGACAGTCACGAATGATCGATAAGTTAGACAAGCCTAAGAAGTCCATCTTGAGGAGTCCGATCGCTTCGGCTGAGTGACCCGCGTACTGGACGACGCGGTCCACGTCGCCGCCTTGCGCCTTTTGCATCGCGGAGAACTCTACGAGTGGCTTTGGCGTGATCACGATGCCACAGGCGTGCTGAGAGGCGTGACGAGTAGTTCCTTCGAGTTTAATCGCCAGATCGATCAACCGCTTGATGCGGGGATCGGTCTGGTACATGTCACGCAATTCTGGCGCTTCGACGATCGAGGTCGCGAGCGGGATATGCTTTCCCTGGACCGGTGGCGGAATGACCTTTGAGATACGGTCCACGTCAGCGTACGGTAAGCCTAAGACACGACCCACATCACGCACGGCAGCACGCGCCGCCATCGTTCCGAAGGTAATGATACCGGCGACACGATCCAGCCCGTACTTCTCCGTCACGTACTTGATGACATCGATACGTTTCACATCGTCGAAGTCGGTATCGATATCCGGCATCGAAATACGATCCGGGTTCAAGAAACGCTCGAAGAGCAACCCATAGCGGATTGGATCGAGGTTCGTGATATTGAGCGCGTAGGCCACAACGGAACCGGCAGCAGATCCACGACCAGGGCCCACGATGACTCCATGGGTCTTTGCCCACACGATGTAGTCCTGCACGATCAAGAAGTACGCTGCAAAGCCCATGCGTTCGATCGTCGCGAGCTCAAACTCCATGCGCTCTTTGGCTTCTTTGTGTTTTTCCGGATCCGGGTAGCGTTCAACCAAGCCCTTCTCGCACAACTTGCGAAGATAGGTGTTATCCGTCTCGCCTTCCGGAACTTCAAATTCTGGCAAATGATTCTTTCCAATGATGATGTCGACGTTACAACGATCCGCGATCTTGCGCGTATTCTCAATTGCTTCTGGGTGGTCTTTAAACGCCTCCACCATCTCTTCCGGAGATGACATCGACAAATCGATCGTCGAACTCGAAGAACGACGCTGGTCATCGAGCAGCTTGCCATCATGAATACAGACGAGCACGTCCTGCGCTTCACGATCGTCGGCGTGGAGGTAATGAACGTCTTTGGTAGCAACGATCGGGGTATTTGTTTCCCCCGAGAGCTGGATCAAGAGTTCGTTGATCTCATTCTGGGTTGGTGATTCCGGGTGATGAACGAGCTCGAGGAAGAAATTGTTCTGACCAAGCGCGTCTTTGTAGCCTTCGATCAACTCCCGAGCCTTCTCCAAGTCATGCGCCTGACAGGCCCTTGGAATATCCCCCTTCATGCAGCCAGATAACGCGATGATACCTGCGCCATACGTCTTCAAAATCTCCTTGTCGATACGCGGAACGTAATAGAACCCATCTAAGTAGGAAATTGAGACGAGCTTGAGCAGGTTCTGATAACCCTCGTTGGTTTCAGCGAGCAGCGTCAGATGCGAAACACGGTTGTCGATACCAGCACGTTTATCGGTATGTTTATTCAAAGCTACGGCAACTTCAACACCAATAATCGGCTTAATCCCCCCTTTTTTGGCCGCTTCGTAAAATTCGATCGTTCCATACATGGCGGAATGATCCGTCAGCGCAATCGCATCAAAGCCTAACTCCTTGGCGCGTTCGACAATCTCGTCCACGTCGCCGATGGCGTCGTGAAGCGAGTACATGGAATGCGCATGTAGGTGAACGAAGGGAGAAGGCATACAACACACCAGCGAGACTGGCTAAGGCCTCGATAGTAACCGTCGGAACTGCGGCGGGCAATGGACCTAGATTCCATCCGAAAAAAGCGGCGTTTGCCCAATTTTCTTACAAAATAGTCCTAAATCAGACCTTACCGCCCCCAAAGAAACGATATCCAAGCGTTAAGCCGTTGCCTTGAAGACTTAGCTCATAGTAATGCAAGCTCACCAGCCACAGGAGCGCTAAACCGAACAAAACGCACACGGGAAGCCACTCGCTTTGGAAAAATGGATGCGTTTTATTCTTGCCAAGGAACTTAATTCCGAGATAGGCAAACAACGTGATCAGAGAAACCCCCAGAAGGAGTATCGCCAATATACCCACAACCAGAAGGACATTCGGCTCAAATCCGCTCGCAAGCATCCAAAGCAGCGCTATCCCTAAGCTTTGGATCATCCAACCAAAAAAAATCCGTTTAAAAATTTGTTTCGTCATTATCTTCTGCCAATGCAACGCTGCGATGGCCAACAATTCGAGACCTACCAATAACACCAAAACAAACGGTGCCGGTCCAAGCGTACTGGTTGAGAGCCAGTTTAGGATCGGTAGGACCCCAAATGGCTCGGCGAGAATGATCGGGGCTACGATCCAAAGGATCTGCACCGCGATATAGGCGGACGGGCGAAGGGAATTGGTCATAAACGACAATTTTGTAGGGTGGTCCGTTTAGCCTGACTGATCCTGGCATTTTTATCAACAAAAGCTCAGACTTTCTGAGCTTTTGTCTGGGACTTCGTTTGAACGATTACTCTTCGTCCCCGTCCTCCTCATCCGCCAGCTTTTTCTTCGCCTTTTTCGAGCCCGTCGATCGGTTTCCGACAAGCGACAAGAGCTTCTTCCCGCCTTCCGTCACAAGCGAAGCGTAACCCGACAAGCTCGTGAACTTCTCGACCAGATTCTCAACCGTTTCTTCGACCATCGCCACCTTCTCACGCGTCGTCGTCACGATCTCATCCGCCTGACGAATCACGCGGAGCAAGCGATACAACACCAAACACAGGAAAATCGTGATCGCAACGAGACAGATGCTCGCCACGATATACCAAATATCTTGAGGGGTAAGGTACATAGGGATAGGGCTAGTATACAAACTATTTCGGGCTACGTCGATCGAATGCGGTAGGCTCCGTGGCCAATACGTTCGATCGTTTGACGTTTATGCGCTAAATACACGAGCGACAAGGTCGTGTCGTTTTTACGCACAGACATCTCAGGATGACGGGCGAGCATTTCGGCATAGACTTCTTGCGTTGTCATTCCCTCTGGCCGTTCTCGAAGAATGGATTCTATGAATGTATGAATAGATGGTATCACTGGCTTTTCTCGTTTACGAGAAGCTGGTTTGACTGGATTCAAGACGGATTCGAGCTCATTTTCAATCTGCCGCCGCTGCTCTAACAACGATTCAATACGCTCTAATCGCTGACGGCTGTCTTCAGTCATAGATTCATAGTATACGAGCTTCATGCACCTCTCACAATCTATGAATCTATTACTCTATGGATTTATAGAAGAGCGGGGTGGGACTTTCAATCAAAAAGAGAGCTACAGGCTCTCTTTTTGCTTCTCTCTCCGTTAGGCGCGGACCGTTGCTCCCAGCTGCTTGTTCAACGCTTCGACCAACGATGCTACCTGAGTCTCCACTTCATCCGATGACAACGTTCGTGTCGGCTCCTGGAAGGTCAGATGGAATGCGAGCGACTTCTTTCCTTCTTCAACCCCTTTCCCAACATACGTATCAAACCATTCAACCTCCGTTGGCAGCGTTGCCGTCGTTTTCACCACCTGCTTGATCTGTTCAACTGTCACCACACGATTGACCAAAAGAGCGATATCCCGCTTCGAGCTTGGGAAGGCTGGGATCGGTGCGTACGCGACCGTTGAGTGCATGACTTCAAGTAACACGGTGAGATCGATTTCACACAAGGCCAAGCGCTGGTTGAGTTTCCATGAAGCCGCCATCTCTGGATGAAGTTCGCCGACCTTCACTAAAACTTTTCCATCAACCATAAGCGAAGCTGAACGACCTGGATGCCACTGACCACGTGCATCCCCTTCCAACACCTTCCAATCGGTTGCAGTGACCCCAAAACGCTGAAGCAAGTACTCCGCAAGCCCCTTCGCTCGCTTCCAAACCTGATCGTTCCCGCTATAGCTCACGAGCAAGAGTGGACGCTCTTCTGGAAGATCCGTTCCACGCTTCACAAATACGTTTGAGATCTCAAAGAAGGCCTGATCCGTGACACGTTCCTGGTTATCAGCCACCACCTGCAGGACGCCCGGCAACAAACTTGGACGCATGTACTCCTGGTCAACTGCGAGTGGGTTCAAGAGTTTCAATGCTTCATCCAAGGCGAATCCAGTCTTTGTCAGTTGATCGGCTGAAACGAAGGAGTAGGTATAGACTTCAGCCGCACCTGTGCCCTGGAGTAGGGTTCGACATTGATCTTCAACAACTACGATCTT
This sequence comes from uncultured Gammaproteobacteria bacterium, assembly GCA_964598725.1. GTDB lineage: Bacteria > Patescibacteriota > Patescibacteriia > 2-12-FULL-60-25 > 2-12-FULL-60-25 > JAGOTP01. Next base: position 737,623 of record CAZRCW010000001.1, read on the forward strand.
ATCGGATGGACGACCAGAAATACCTGCTGGGAAAACCGAAGGCAGGTTCGCATAGCCGTGTACGCGTGCGATCTCTTCCACCAAGTCACGACCATCTTCGATGTCGTGATCACGCCACCAAGGAACGGTTGCGGTAATAGCTTCGTTTGCGACATGAACCACGAACCCAAGGCGTTCCAGCGTTCCAACCATCTCATCCGTTGGAAGATCGATCCCGATCAGAGAACGTGCTTGAGCAAGCGAGATTGAATACTCCTTCGCAACGTAGTCCTTGGTTTGTGAATCGTAGACGTGGCTTGCAACCGTTCCACCACAAAGAGTGAGACAGAGTTCAACGGCACGCGCTAACGCGATAGGAAGCGCTTCCGTCGACAAGCCCTTTTCGTACAGCGACTGCGAGTCTGAGTACAAGTTCAAGGCACGAGCGGTACGACGGACCGCAACGGCATCAAACGTGGCTGCTTCAAAAATGATCGAGGTCGTCTCAAGCGTTGAGCCAGTCAATTCCCCTCCCATGACTCCCGCAACCGCGACCGGCTTCGTGCTATCAGCAATCACACACATCCCTGCTTGGAGTTCATAGCTCTTCCCATCAAGCGCCTGGATCTTCTCCCCCGCCTTCGCTTCACGGACACGAATCTGCTCGCCTTCAAGCTTCGCAGCATCAAAGACATGCATTGGCTGTCCCAATTCAAGCATCACATAGTTCGTGATGTCGACCAGGGCGCTAATTGGACGCACGCCAGCCGAGAGCAAACGCTCTTTCAACCACCAAGGCGACTGACCGTTCGTAACGCCATCAATCTTTACTCCCAAATAACGCTGACAGGTTGGATGTTCAATCTTGATGTCGAGCGTCTTGTTTCCTGGAACGATTGGTTGCGATTTCAAGCCTTTGAACGGCATGTTTAAGATCGCACCGGCTTCACGTGCCAGCCCGAGCAAACTCATCGCATCCGGGCGGTTGGTCGTGACTTCAATATCCATGAGAACATCCCCCTTCAACTTCAAAAGTTCAGCGAGAGGCTGACCAACTGTCAGCACTTCCCCTGCGAAGGCTTTTCCAAGATCCAAGATCTCTTTCTCATCCTGTTTCGGGAAGGCTTCGGTCAAACCAACCTCATCCGCAGCACACACCATCCCATAGCTTTCGACACCACGAATCTTCGTAAGTTCCATCGTCACCAAGTCACCTTCACCGTGCCAACGCACACGAGCGCCAAGCAATGCGACTGGAACGAACTGATCAACCGCCACATTCGAACCGCCACACACGATCTGAATCGGCGTGCCCGTTCCAACATCGACCGACAAGATACGCAAACGATCAGCCTGAGGATGTGCCTCGACCGTCAAAATTTTTCCGACAACCAAATTTTCGAAATTCGCATCCCGCGGGATGATTTTTTCGACGGCGGGACCGGACAGCGAAATACGCGCGGCAAACGCTTCTGGCGTCAGGTCGCTTGAGACGTAGTCACGCAGCCAGGTGTAGGAGGTAAGCAGGTTCATAACTAGAATTGTTGCAAGAAGCGCACATCATTTCGATACATCACACGCAAGTCATCGATCTTCAGCCCTTCCTTCATCGAGAACGAGCGTTCAACACCTAAGCCGAAGGCGAAGCCGGAGTATTCGTTTGGATCAAGACCGCCGGCGCGCAAGACGTTCGGATGAATCATGCCGGCGCCTCCCAGTTCGTGCCAGCCACGCTTACACATGCGGCATTTGTCTCCAACCGCGTCTTTTCCGCTGCCGTTACAGACACCACACGAGACGTCGACTTCAAACGAAGGCTCGGTGAAGCGGAAGTGGTGCGGACGCAAACGCGCGCGGCGTTCTGGACCAAAGAATGAATGAACGAAGTAGTCGATGATTCCGGTCAAGTGTGTAATCGAAACTTCTTTGTCGATCATCATCCCTTCGAACTGATGAAACATCGGTACGTGCGTTGCATCGCTCTGGCGACGGTAGGATTTTCCGATGTTAATCAAACGAACCGGGAACTCCCCCTTCGCTTTCGCGCGCTTCATCACACGCGTCTGCCAGTTGGAAACATGAGGCACAAGCACCATCTTCCCCTCCTCTGGTTTTTCGCTGATAGGAGTATCGACGAAAAACGTCTCCCAGTCATCGCGCGCTGGGTGATCTTTTGGCATATTGAGCGATTCGAAGGCGTACCAATCCCAATCGATTTCTGGATAACGAACCGTCGAGAAGCCTGCTGTTTCAAAGACTTTTCGAATATCGCGGATGGCTTGCGTCGTCAAATGTACGTGGCCGGTTGGAGGAAGCGTTCCTGGTTCCGTGACGTCTACTGACTCACTCGCGAGACGCTCCTTGATTTCAGCTGAAGCGAGACTCGTGCGAGCTTTGGTAAACGCGCCTTCAATCGCCGTTTTGACTTCGTTCGCCAAAACGCCCAAAGCTGGACGTTCTTCGGCGGAAACGTCCTTCAATTCCTTCATGAGCTCGGCTAATCGCCCCTTGCGACCGAGGACGGCAATTTCGAGCTCCTCAAGCGGCTTGAGGTTGGCGATCGTCTCCAAGTCCTTTTTGGTCGAGGCGAGGAGCTCGCTGATCTGATCTTTCCATGTCATAGAGATGTGAAAACACTACAGGCTGAGCCTTTATCGATCAAATAAGGTTTTTAATTCCATTTAGGATACTCCCACCGTACTGACGGAGGTCACGCAACGTCACGAGCAAGACCAGACCCATCAGCAGGATAAAGCCTACACGATGGATCGCCGCTTCGAGCTTGAGCGAGGTCTTCTTGCGACGAATCGTCTCGATCGCGAGGAAAAGGAACCGTCCTCCATCGAGCGCTGGAATCGGCAAGAAGTTGATGACCGCTAAGTTCAATGACAAGAGGGCGGCGAACTGGAGCAACGGCCAGACGCCTTGCGCAGCGATCTTTCCAGTCATGACGGCGATGCCAACCGGTCCAGAGACCTCTGATCCAACGCCGTGACCGACAACAATGTTTTTAATGAGATCAAAGAACCCGACGATGATCATCCAGGTATAGCGAGCGGTGAGAGCGATCCCTTCTGGGATAGCGCGGTACCAAGGGAAACTAATTTTCGCGGTATCCGCCATCGCAACCCCAACCCCTTTACGACCAAGACTCTCAACGAGTTTTGGCATGACTTCAACAACCTTGGTTTCGTCCTTGCGACGGATCTCGACTTGCAGTTTGTCTTGCTTCTCGGTTTCTTCCTTGATCACCGTCTGCGCTTGGTCCGTATTGGTGATGTCACGACCATCAATCCGAATCAACTGATCTCCCAAACGAATATCCGCATCCGCTGCCGCCGAGCCGGACAAGACGTTCACGAACTCAACCGAGCGATCCGTGATCTTCGCGTACGATGGCAAACCCGTTACATCACCACGCACGCCGACCATCAGTCCAACCGTCAAAATCACACAAGCCAACAACCAGTTCATGATGACACCGGCCGCCAGAATCACCGCACGGCCAAACTTCGACTTGGCATTAAATGAATCTGTATCCGTCGCGAGCCCCTCCTCCCCTTTCATGCGAACAAAGCCACCAAGCGGCAACCAGTTGATCGACCAGATGGTATTCGCGTACTCCTTTGTGTCGTTCGCACCAACTTTTTTCCACTTCCCTTTGTCTTTTACAAACCCAATCGCCCGTGGCGGAAATCCAAAGCCAAACTCCTCGGCTTTCACGCCAAAAAAGCGGGCAGCCAAAAAATGGCCGAGCTCGTGGAGCATGACCAAAACCGAAAGAACGATCAGAAAGGTGATAAGAGTCAACATGCTCTGGAGTATAAAGGACTTTCCTTAATTAAGCGATTTTTGCTCGGAGGAGCGCAATTCCCGCAATACAAGCCGTTTCGGCGCGTAAAACCTGCTTCGAAAGGCGGATTGGTCTAAACTTGGCTGTTTCAGCCGCATTTTCTTCTGCCCCCGACCAACCGCCTTCTGGACCTACAAAGAGTGCCTGCGAGTCACAGCCACAGGTCAGATCGAACTCCCCATCGGACTCTAGGACCAACGAGGCAAAATACCGCTCTTCCGCTTGGCAGGCTTTGACTGCTTCGTTGAATGAAATAGGCGCTTCTATGGTCGGCAACCAGAAGCGGCCGGATTGCTCCGTCGCTTCTTTCAAAATACGGGCACTTCGTTCGGCGTTATAGCCATCCCGCACGGTCCGATCGCAGATGATCGGTTGAAAGGCCGTAACACCCAGCTCCGTCCCCTTTTGGAGAATCAATTCCGTAAGGTCTCGTTTGAGCGGAGAGAAATACAATGTCAGTGTTGGTAACTCTACCTCTTCCTCCGCCTTACGCTCTTTGATCTCAACCGTTGCCTCTTTTGGCGAGCAGCTCGTCAATCGCCCGCGGACCTCATTCCCCCGTCCATCGATCAAGATTACCTCTTCCGTTCCTTCGTACCGCAACACACGGGTCCACTGATGAAGGAGATCCGTATCGGTGATCGTGAGCGTTGAGCCCAACAGCGCTTGATCAACAAGAAAGCGATGAACTCGCATGAGGCGTTATTCTTCTTTGGCGCACGCTTCAAATGCGGGCAAGAAGATGTCTTCGGACTGTTTAGCCGCTTCTTGCAAGACGCGACGAATGTCCGGACGAGCAGTAAAGGCATTCCGTTCGTTGTAGATCCGTTCCTGGAAATGACGAACTTGATCCAAGGCCTGGGTACAAGCTGCACGACGGCTTGTTGCTAGACCCTCATCCATTCCACTAGTCGGGAGCTTCGGATCAGCGACGTTATATTTATCAAACAATCCTTTGAATTGAATCGTCTCGCGCTGAGCCAGGCGATAGGCCACGGGGAATGGCTGGACGGTTGGCCCAAAGCGCTCTTTCAAAATACCCAAAACCGTCTCAAGGCGAATCTGCTCCAAACTGAGCTCGATCAAGGTAATCCGCTCCTGTTCTTGCAGTTCGTCAATCGGGTATGTCACCGAACCTCTGTAACATTCGTCCAAAAGACAGGTATCAGCCGCTACGGACGGGGTTGGGGCTCGGAAGTGCTGATAAAAATACATCCCAGCCGCCATCAACCCACCACCTAAAATCACACAGCCGAGAGACGCCAGAAATCGTTTCATAAAAGAGAGAAGGGTTGTTTTGAAAACCAGCGTAGCAAACAGTCCTTAAAAACGGTAGAAGGGGCCTCCGCTGAGCAGCGAAGACCCCTTTCCGTTTCTCGCAGGACGCGAGCAGGTGATGACTCACCGCTTCGTGAAGATGTACGGCCAGTCCCAGATGGGATGGCCTGAGATGAGCGAGAGCACGACCGCGATGAAAACCACCATGCCGAGCGCTCCCAGGCCGATCTTGGCGCGGCGGTTGCGCACGCGGACCTTGACGGCCTTCACTTCCGGCGTAGCGATGATGGCGGTAGCCGGCGCGCCGCTCGCTCGACGCTGCAGCGTCGCAGCCGTGAACTCCTCGCCGTACTGATCGCGCAACTCCCGCGCCAGCCGTTCGTACTGGAAGGGATCGAGCTTGTCGTTCTGCAGCGATTGGAAGCGCGGGTCGTCCTGAAGCGCCACCTTCAGCAAAGCCGTCTGCGCACCCATCTTGGGCGGAGCGGCAGGCGGTGGAGACTCGACGGGAACAACGGAAGGCCTGGGATTCGGATCCTCCATCGGGCGGCGCGTCCTTTCTACATCGCGTTGATTCGCGAGAAACGCACCGATGTATTACAATATAATCCAAGAAAAATCAAGTCCTGGGGCAAAATCTTCTTTTATTGTGGGGTTTTGGCTAACGGCGGAGCTCTTTGGCAACGATTGAGCTCATCAAGGCGCCAGAGATGACGAAGAGGCTGGCAACGACCGCGAACGAGATCAATGGATTGATGTCTTGATAGCCCAACAGTGCGTAACGGACCAAGTTAATCGTGTGGTGGAGCGGGTTGAATAAACTGATGGTATTCCAAGGCGCTGGTAGACGAGAGACCGGATAAAAGACACCGGCCAAAAAGATCATCGGCTGCAACACAAAAGTCGTGACGATCTGAAGCGATTCAAACCCACGCGCTTTCACCCCAAAGATCACCCCGATAAAACCGAAGAGCAGCCCGTTCATCAGAATGATCGGCAACAACAAAAGTGGATGCGCGACCGAGAGACCTGGCACCCACCAAGCGGTGAGCAAGACTGCGAGCAGGATCGTGATGACCGCCCGTGTCATGGCCGCCATCGAATACGCGACACCAATCGCCCAGGGACGAATAGGTGCAAGCTGTAAGTCGGGCATCGTTCCAAGGTTACGCGCAATCACAAGTGCAAAGCCCGGGTTTGAGAAGGCGCCGTTCACGAGCACCATCCCGAGTAATCCGCTGTAGACGAAGGTTAAGGCATTCACATTCCCAATCTGCTGACCACCCAGCACCACACCAAATACCAACATATACAACCCAACCGACACGATTGGATTGAAGAGTGTGTCTTTCCAGAGTTTGCGGAAGCGACGAGTTTCACGGGCGTAGAGCGCCCAAGCGTAGGTAGAAAACATAGAAGACTAACGGGTAAGATCGAGGAAAATTTGTTCAAGCGACACGCGTTGGTTCTGGACGGTCTTCAAGTTCTTGCCATAATGCGTCGAGACACTTGCCAGCGCCTTCCCCAAGTCTTCGTACGGCAGCTCAAACGTTTTCCCGTTCTTTTTAACTCCATCCATCATCGGCTGATTCGCATCAAACAACTCGAGCGACAGCAGGTTCCCCGCGAACTCATGTTGGAGCGCTTGGAGACTTCCCTCTTTGATGATACGGCCTTTATTAAGCAACGTGATGCGTTCGCACAGTTGTTCTGCTTCTTCGAGATAGTGTGTCGTAAACAAGATCGTCGTACCTTCGGCGTGGAGCTTACGTACCAAGTCCCAGAGGCGCTGCCGAAGCGCAACATCGACCCCGGCGGTCGGCTCATCGAGAACAAGAACCCGTGGACGATGGAGAATCGCCTTCGCCACCATCAAGCGACGTTTCATCCCACCGGAGAGCATCATCGCCTTCTTGTCGGCTTGTTCGGTTAGCTCGAGCGCTTCCAAGAGCTCTGGAATCCGTTTGTTTCGATCCTCGATCGAAACACCGTACATCCCACCCGTGTAATACAAAACTTCTTTGACGGTAAAAGCCGGTTCAACGACCAACTCCTGTGGAACAATGCCGAGAAAACTTTTCGCTTTGACCGGATCTTTGGCCAAATCGACTCCACAAATCTCAATCGTCCCTTCGGTTGGCAATAGCATCCCACCCAATAACGAGATGGTGGTCGACTTCCCTGCCCCGTTTGGACCGAGCAGCCCATGAATTTTTCCCTCTTCAATCGTGAAACTGGTCGGATGAAGGGCCACGAACGGATCTTTGCCGGCAACTTTGTAGGTCTTACTTACCCCTTTGAATTCAATGGCGGATGACATGTGAACGATTCAGTATAAGTCTATTAACGAAACCAACGGGCTGCTTCTGGAGTGGCTAGATCTTTCCAGCTCGCAAATGGCAGGTCAACCGATGGGATCCCGGCGGCGTAGGGAGCGATCTCGTATGGTTGATAGAACCGGGTAAGCGTATCACCGGTCAGGTACCACTGATCGATCGAGGAGACCGCCTGCGTGGACGAAGCGCTGTCGCCTTTCAAGATGCCAGCGGCGATCTGCTTCGATTCATCTTTATTATCTTCGAACAACATCTCTCCGTAGTCAGAGGCTAGCAATGCTTTCTGCTCGCGCTGAATCCAGGCACTCAACGCATCTGTGCGGACGAGATCGGTAATCGCGAGCTCCTTCCCGGTTTCAAGGTCGAAAGTCTGCGACACACTGTAACTATTTGGATGCGCCCCACCGGTGTAGTAATAGGACGAATAGACCAAAGACAAAATGCCTCGTTCATTGCGGTTCACGAGCGCCGATGTCCCGTATTCGTACTGACCCATAGCGGTAGGCTCTTCCTCATCTGTCATCGAGGCGATATTTTCCTTTTGCATTTCCAAACAGTCGGCTTGCGTTTGGTCGACCAATGACTGAAGCGTACTGGTCGTCGTCTCTCCCAAGAAGGCATGGATCGCCGCATTCATTTGGGCTGCCCGTTCGGCGGGAATGAAGCGGCTCGCAAGAATCAGAGGGTATTCAAGTGATGTCTCACAGCTAATCCCTGATTTCAGCGTGTCTTTTCGATGGATCGTCTTGAGCACAATATCAGCTCCCTTATCCGGGGTCTTTGCTTCGAATGCCACCGGATAGGTCTTCGCATCCGTCGAACGCTTCACTTGTCCCCTCAAGATCTTATTGGATGCATCCAACGTCCCAGTAAAACTCCAGATATCCTGGTTCCCCTGAGAAAATGTGAACTCCACTGCCGGGCCCGAAGTGGCGTGCGTTCCGTAAATCATGCCGCTGCTCTTAGCGGATTGGAATGTGCCACGAACAAACTCTTCGCTTAGCGTCAGCGCGAGCGATGTCATCCCACCATCTGGCAGACTGCCTTCAAGGAAGAGCAGCTGCGAGGTCGGCGCTGTGGAGCTAACCTCAGTGCTACTTGCTACCACCGTCGAGGTGGGAGCTGCCCCCGGTGTGATCGACACATCCGTCACCGATCGCTGCATACAACCCGCCCCGACCAACGCACAGCCAACAACGAGACTGCCGAACAAAAGAGAAAACTGTTTCATAGGAGCGAGAGATTAGGGTTGCTTCTTATCCAAACGTAGACAGACTGAGTTGATGCAGAATCGCTGACCGCCTGCTTCGCTCGGACCATCGTTAAAGACGTGACCAAGGTGGGCTCCGCAGTTTTTACAGAGTACCTCCGTTCGTTGCATCCCATGATCCATATCCAGCTTTAATTCAATGTTCTTGGTATTTGCAGGCTCGGTGAAGCTTGGCCAACCTGTCCCGGAATCGAACTTCGCATCCGATGAGAACAACTCTGAACCGCAAACCGCGCAACGATACGTTCCATCTTCATGATTGTTCCAATATTCCCCCGTAAACGGCACCTCCGTCCCCTTCTCCAATGCCACTCGTCGTAGCTCCGGCGAAAGCTCGTCTTTTTTGATGGGAAAAGCGGTATCCATAGACCGGGAGCGTACCATACAGCCAGCAAAACCTATAGATGGTTGATTATGCGCTATACTTCGCTCGTATGGATATTTTTGCGCATGGGTTCTGGGCAGCGGCTATCGCTCGCGGAACCAACACCAAAGCGGATACGCGCATCATGCGCCCCTGGCTGGCCTTTCTGTTTGGGTTGTTTCCGGATCTGTTTGCCTTTTCTGTTCCGTTCATTGTCTTTGGAGTCAGTTGGTTGACCGGTGGTCAGTCCTTTTCCGCCGGTGCAGCCGGACCACCCTCACTCCAATCCCCGGCGATGCTAAATCTGGCCTATGCGCTGTATAACGTCAGCCATAGCCTAGTCATCTTCGCTCTCGTCTTTATCATCGTCGCCTTGATTCGGGGAAAACGTCCGCTGTGGGAGCTCAGCGGCTGGCTATTCCACATCCTCTGCGATATCCCAACGCACACCGATGCCTTTTTCCCAACGCCAATCTTCTGGCCGATTTCGTCAGCACATTTCCGTGGAGGCATCTCGTGGGGTCAAACGTGGTTCATGCTTGCAAATTATAGTCTAATCATCCTCGCTCATCTCGCGATCACTCTCTGGCGACGAACGAAGAAACACCCAGCATCGTATGCGACTTCCTAAACGCCGCCATGAACTCCTTCGTACCTATGAGGAGGAGAGCGCTCCCGTCTATCTAACAGCTGAAGGTATACGACGTTTGGAATCCGAACTCAAGCGACTTGAAACGAAAGACGTAAAACAAGCCATTGAAGACGTCGCACGCACCGGAGCTTTCGGGGATCGGTCAGAGAATGCCGAGTATCAAGAAGCCAAGCACCGTCTCTCACGTACGCACAGCCGTATCTTTTCCATCAAAGAACGTCTGAAGCGTGTAATTGTTATTCGCAAACCAGGGAAAGGCGCTAGCCGTATTCGCCTCGGCTCAACCGTAACGCTGCAGCTTCATGACGCACAAAAAGTCTATCAGATTGTTGGCCCCGCGGAATCAAGTCCTGCTCAAGGCCGAATCTCCCATGTCTCTCCGCTTGGTGCCGCTCTCCTAGGTAAGTCCATCAATGAATCGGTCGAGATTGAAACGGCTCAAGGGATAACACGCTATACCATCTTACAGATAGAATAATAAAATTCTCTGCACCGATTGGTGCAGAGAATTTTTACTGCGTCTTGCTTAGCGAAGGGCTTTCACGATCGCGATGAGCACGACGGCTCCGAGCAGCGCGACCAAGAAACTGTAGAGATTGAACCCTGTGACACCGGTCTTACCGATAAGCGACATGATCCAACCACCAAGCAAAGCACCGATAATACCGACAACGATGTTCAAGAGAGAACCCTGCTGGCCATCGGTCTTCATGATAAGCGAAGCGATCCAACCAACTAAGGCACCGAAGATGATCCAAAGAATAATACCCATATAGAAGTTTTACTAATTTGGTTTAGACCACTACTGTCCCTCCATTCGTAAAAGCCGTCAAGACTTTTGTACACAGTGTCCTCAATTAGGCTCTGAATAAACGAATATTTCGCGCTTGAAATTTTCCACCCGGTAGGAATGAGCGTCTTGTTTTTTGAGATAGGTATGCTGAAGCGGAACCTTCCCTTGCCCGCCTGGGATATCCAGTATGTATGTGGGAAGAGCGATGCCCGTCACCGTACCTTGCAAGGCACGCATGAGCTCGACGCCCTGTTCAATTGGCACACGAAAATGTCCCGTTCCTTTGGCGAGATCGAGTTGGTGTAGATAGTACGGAACTACCCGGCAGTTCGTGAGCTGTTTAAAGAGCTGTTCAAGAACCGCAACCGAGTCGTTTACACCTCGAAGTAACACACTTTGATTTCGTACTACAATCCCGGCATCAACCAACAAGGCGATCGCTTTCAGGTTCTCAGCTGCAAGTTCTCGTGGATGGTTGAAGTGTGTCACAACGAAGACCGGATGCGTGACATCTTGAAAGCGCTTTAAGAGCTCGATCAAGTTCGGCGTGATCCGTGACGGAAGATTCACCGGGACACGGGTATGAATACGGATACGCTTGATCGATGGAACCGCTCGTAACTTTTGAAAGAGCTGCTCCAGTTGTGCATCAACCAGCGTCAGTGGATCGCCACCGGTAAGAATGACTTCGTCGACTTCCGGATGGGCTTGGAGATACGCACAGATACGATCGAGGTCGTGAGCTGTCGGGCCAGGCGTTGCTTGCCCGGTCTTAAACCGACGAAAGCAAAAACGGCAGTAGGCCGAACAGGAAAACGAAGCGTAAACCAAGACACGATCCGGATATCGATGCGTCAGAAACGGAATCGGTGACTTCGCTTCGTCGCCGATTGGATCGACCAGCTCTTCTGGCGTCACACGTAACTCCGCTTCTTGCGGAACCGTCATAAGGAGAATCGGATCATTGAGATCGTTGAAATCGATCAGCTTGAGTGTGTGCGGCGTGATCGATAGACGCATGTTCCTCAACACTTCCTTCATCGCCGCCCGATTCACGACGGGGAGATACGTTTCTAACTGCTCAACGGTTCGGACGCACTGCGCCAACTCCTGTTGCCATTGTTCCATACAAATAAAATCAGATGAATATCAAAAGACCACCTGAAACAGGCAGCCCGTACGTTCAGTTGATTTTATGGACTGGCGCCTTGGACGATCTTCTGCGCTTTTTTCAGCATGCGAACACCCGTCAGATCGACATCAATCCGTTTGATCGCTTCCTCCCAGGTCATCCACTGCAGATCGGACGATTCATTTGGATCGATCTGCAGATCTGTTGTTTTCGCCTGGATTAAAAATCGCATATCCAAGTGCAGATGCTGCGGCTCTTCACCTCGCGCAGGAATTGTATGAATATCGATATCAACCAACAGCGGCTGACCACCAAAATGCGCAACCTCTAAACCTGATTCTTCCTGCGCTTCTCGCAGAGCAGTGGCAGCGATATCCCCATCATCTTCCATTTCTCCATGTCCACCGAGCTGAATCCAGCGTTGGTACTTCCCATGAAAGACCAGACAGACCTGCTGCTGATCCGGATGAACGACAATCGCACTCCCCGTGAAGTGCGCGTTCAGCTGACGACGTGACATGGGTTCGGCTAATGTATCCGCGTACACAAGCATCTCTAACCGATCATGCCGATCTTTGGCATCAATCGGCTCATATGGCTCAAGATACGCCAAGAATTGTTCTTTGGAAGTCATAGATCAATTGAGTGTCGCAAGAAAATGTTCGATCGTCGGATAACGTTCTTTGAAGATCAAATAGAGCGTTTCTGGTTTCTCTGGTTCACCGATCAAAATGAGTTTCTTGCCTAAGCCATAGGCAATCCCCGCCTCCATATGAACCGACGTCCCGGCTGGGAGCAGCATGATGACCGTTTCCGCTTGCTTCAATCCATCCAAGTCCACCTGAAAGATCTGTTTGATGTAGGGATCTTCAAAAAAGTTTTGCGTTCGTTCTAACGCCTGCATTTGTTCATCAGCTGATGCTGTCGGACAATCCAAGTTCGCCGGTTTTGAGCAGAAGTTATAACAACTCTTTCCGCGCTTCTCGAGCTCAGCAACCAAGTGCAAACAAGCATCTTTGTTTCGATATTTCGAGATGAGGGTGTAGTCGGTCATAGACCGCTTCAGTATCAATTCTCAACGATCGCTTGTCCAGCGGCCCGACCCGTCGCCCAAGAGGCCTGCAGATTGAACCCTCCCGTAAACCCGTCGACATCCAAGATCTCTCCGGCGAAAAACAACCCGGGACAGAGTTTCGATTGTAGGGTTTTAGGATCGACTTCTTTTAGATCGACACCACCGGCCGTCACAAACTCATCCCCTGCGCCACGAACGACAACTTGAAGCGGAATCTGTTGCAACCAGCCAATGAGTTTGAGCAGATCTTTCTTGGAAAATTCGGCCGCGTGTTTTTCAAACGAACAACCCACTTCAAAGCAGGCGCGCTCAAGCAACCCTTTCGACAGTAGCCCTGTCAGGGCATTCGTTAGCTGCTTCTTGGGCGCCTGCGCGATGCGCTCCAGGAAGATGGAAAGCAGCTCTTCTGCCGACTGATCCGGAAACACGTTGATCGTCACATCCAATGGATGCGCTTGATCATAGACTTCAAACGCGACGAGACCAGAGACAGCAAACACCGCTGGCCCACTGATCCCTTTGTGTGTGAAGAGGAACGGACCCGTCCAAGAGAATGCTTTTCCACGCGTAGCGGTAATCGTTGCTTTTTCAAACGACAGGCCTGACAGCTCAGCTGGCCACGTTTCACGCGTGAAGAACGCATTCAAACTCGCGGCGAGCGGCGTGATCGTATGACCGAAGGTTTGTGCGAAGGCGTAACCGTCCCCGGTCGATCCCGTATGGCGATAGGCCTGACCACCGGTGGTGAGCACAAGTCGATCAACCACTAACGGCTCCGGTCGGTCTTTAAGGAAGACTGCGAACTGATCTTCCCGTTTTTCTACCTTGATCACGTTCGCCTTCAACCAAACTTGAACCGAGGAATCACGGAATAGTTCCTCGAACACACCAACGACGTCTTTCCCATCATTTGACTCTGGAAAGACCCGAAGGTCCTCTTCAACCTTTAAAGGCACGCCATGCGCTTCAAACCAGTTGAACACCTGCTCTGGGGGAAAACCATACATTGCAGACGATAAAAACTTATTCCCGCGCGGGTAGCGCCCGAGGACTGTTCGGACATCTTGAATACCCGTCGTAACATTGCAGCGTCCACCGCCAGAGATAATGACCTTTTTTCCAAGACCATCGTTTTTTTCAAGCAAAAAAACTTCCGTTTCCGGACTCGCTTCGAAAATCGTGGCCGCGGTCATGAGACCGGCTGCCCCACCGCCGATGATCGCAACCTTCATGCCGCACGTTGTAACATATTCCCTTAAAAGAGGACACTTAGTCTGGCTTAAAGGCGATCCAGCCCTTCAACGCATCCGCCGTTGGCACATACCCTCGAATATCGACGGCTGTTCCCGTATGGATACCGAGATGGAGATGTTTTCGCTCACCATCCGTTTCACTGCTAAAGCCTTTGCCTAGCACAGCGAGGGTCTCGCCCTGCTTTAGGCTTTGGCCGACGGTGGCCGAAATACTGCTTAGCTTCAAGTGCCCGTAAATAATGGTCACCGCTTGATCATGGACCGTGCACGACTGAACCGCGATTCCACCGTAGCCCGTAGCAGCTCGTTTTATACGTAATTCCCCGCTACACACCGCCTTAACAACGACCGTGCTATCCGCTTCTTCTGGAAAGGTTTCAAAATCAACCGCTGTATGATACCCACTGAATTTTTCAGGCGACACCGGCGAATCGGTAGGGCTGACTTTAATCCCGAATGGTTTCTTCGTTATCCGGTCTTCCGCGCGCTCGAGTGGCCAGATCAAGTCATGAGCCGGCGCCGAAGCGCCACCGATGGTTGAAATGGGAGCGGGCTCTACGGATTGAGTTGAGGATGCATTCGGTGAAACGACAATCGGCGCCTTGGAAGGTAATGGTCGCCAAATAAAAAACACGATCAAACTCCCCGCTCCGGCCACCATCGTCAGCAAGACACGAACCCAGCTAGAAGGAGTGTTCATCACTTTATCATTTCATACTTCCAACACTTGTTCTAGCTAGATGCTTTAGATAAAGTCGCTATTGACACACCTTCTAGATGGGCATTCAATAAAGAGTGCAGCAACTCTTCATTCATAAAAAGATTTCTTATGGAAAACATGAACTCGACCAACAAAGGAATGAATGACACCGAACTGAATCCATCCATGCAGAAAGCAGCTGAAGCGGCCACTGAATTGAAAGACGAGGTTAAACAGGAGATCGGTAAGTATGCCGACACGGCCAAGGAATATTGGGATGAATTCAGTGATGAAGTCCGCGCCAAGGCTCAGATCGCCCGCGAAGGTCTGACCAAAGCCAAGAAATATGCAGACGATACCGTGCATGAGAATCCATGGCGCGCGATTGGGCTTGCCGCTGTCATTGGTGCCGTCGCTGGCATCGTGATCAGCAGCTGTAACCGCAGCAAACGTTGTCGTCATCAGCAGCACGACCACGACTAAGCCTCTTCGCTCTTCACACAACCAATAAAGCTCAGGTGGTATACTTCCTCCTGAGCTTTACTTGGTACCCTCTCAATTCATTCGGACCAAACTATGAATACCAAGATACTTCAACTCGTTGCTAGCTATCTTAAAAACCGTGCGCAAGGCTCCCTCCTAAACGTGATCGCTCCGATCGGACCAATCCTCAAGCAGGTGACGTTCGGCTTAGCCGCTATTGTCATGAGCCTCGTCTGCTTCCTGTTCACCCTATTTTTCTTCGCGCTCAGCTTTTTCTTCTACCTGATTGAGCGTGGTGATTGGAGCGTTGCCGGACTCTGGACCGGTCTTGTCCTGGCGCTGATCGGCTTGGTGTTTGCCCTGATCGGCCGATCCGCCCTGACCGACATCCAGAAGAATACCTAGGTTCTTTTATTCCTGTCTTGCCTCCCTCTGTGTCCAGCCTGTCCTTACTGAAGGCCGCCTTCCTCGAATGGAAGCGTGATCACGCCTCCTACTTAGCGGCCGCGATCTCCTACTACGCGATCTTCTCACTGGCGCCACTCCTCATTATCGTTTTAGCCATCACAGGCGCCGTCTATGGACAGGCATCGACGCAAAGCCAATTCATCGTACTTCTTCAAGACTACGTTGGCCGAGATTCAGCCCTAACGATTCAACAGCTTCTCTCAAAAGCCGATTTAGGAACTCGGAGTGGAACCGCTTTTGCAGTTGGTCTCGTACTAACACTGGTAGGGTCTATCGGCGTCTTCGCGCGCCTACAAGAAGCGGTGACGATTATTTGGAAAGAAAAAACGAAAAAACGACCGCTGAAAGAAACGATTGCTCAGTACCTTCTCCGCTTCCTGCTGGTTCTCGTTTCAAGCGTTCTCCTTATCTCTTCTCTGATTATCAGCGCTGTGATTTCAAAAGGTGGGGCTCTGCTCGGTCAAGCCATTGGCTTGGAACTTCACTGGCTTCTGTCAGCCCTCAACCAGGTCGTATCACTCGCCATGATCATCGTCCTTTTTGCCATCTTATTCCGTTCATTACCTGAGGCGGAAGTCGCTTGGCGCAGCGTCTGGAAAGCAGCCATCTTCACTGGTGCTCTCTTCAACATCGGCAAGTACGCCATCGGCTTCTATCTCGGCCACAGCAGCACCGCTTCAGCCTATGGAGCGGCTGGCTCACTCATCGCGCTTCTTATCTGGATCTTTTATGCCGCCCAGCTCTTTCTCTACGGGGTCGAACTAGTAAAGGTTCAATCTACTCAAAAAATCCCCGTATGAAATACTTTTCTTTGCCCCTTGTTGGCATGATGGCGCTCGCCGGAGCCGTAGCTCTCTCACCCAAAGCATACGCACAAGCGATGGAAATGATGGTTCCCTACGTCAGTCAAGTTCCAGATGGTGCCTGGGTCGCCCCTTGGGATGAAGCGTGTGAAGAAGCAAGTATAACGATGATCAACGGTTTTTACCAGAAGAGAAAGATGATTCCAGTCAAAACCAGCAAGCAAGACATGCAGAAAATCATCGACTGGGAAAAAGCGACCTTCAACAACTACCAAGACACTACCGCCGAAGAAACCCAGCAAGTGGCGGATCAGTTCGGTGTTTTTACGACCGAGATCAAGCGCAATCCAACCCTAGAAGACATCAAGAAAGAGCTCGACGCACAACATCCCGTCATCGCCTTAGTCGACATGTACAAGTTGTATAATGAGCGACCGGCCGGTGACTCGTATCACGTATTCGTGATCGTAGGCTACGACGATGTAAAGAAAGAATTTATGGTCAACGATCCTGGACGTTCCGCGAAAGCCTATAGTTACGATCGGATCTTGAACGCTCTGCACGACTATAACCCACAAAGTAAAGAGGCGGACGGTCAACCAACCGCGCTCTTCACCTCGCCTAAAGGCTCAACCGGCGGATTCTTCTCGAGCATCATCAACTTCTTCCGTCGCTTGTTTGCCTAAGCGATCTTCAACCGTTGCACGCGCGAGACACACAGGCTGAGCACAAAAAACAAGAGCGTGGTAAGCACAATCGAACCTCCGCTCGGGAGGTTGAGATAAAACGACGCAAATAACCCGATCAAGGTTGAGATAACCGAAATTAGCAAGGCGCCCACAAACGTGCGGGCGAAGCTTTGTTTGAATTGCATAGCGGCCAAGACCGGAATTACCATCATAGCGCCGACCAAAAGCGTTCCAACGATCCGGAGACTGAGTGATACCGTCACAGCCGCCAAAACGACCTGCAGCGCGTTCAAAAACCGAACCGGGACTCCATTCGACTTCGCCAAGTCCTCATCATAGGAGACCAGAAAAAATGTTTTGAAGCCGCCAATCATGATGAATAAGACCAGCGCCCCAAACAGACCGATCAACCAGAGGTCGGCCGTCGTGACCGTCGTGATGCTACCAAACAAAATACTGATCAGACCGGCACTCTGCCCGCGTGCAAAACCGAACAAAACAATCGCTAACGCTAAGCTCCCAGATAAAACTAACGCCAACAACGACTCACCGAACAGCTTGCGACGCGCGCGCAGCTCCTCAATTCCGAACGCAGCAACGGATGAAGTGATAAGCGCACCAATCAACGGATTGATTCCCAGAAGCGCGCTGGCTGCCACTCCCACCAAGGAGACGTGGGATAACGTATCCGCCAACAACGAGTAACGCTTCACGACCAGAAAGACGCCAATCGTTGGCGCTAAAACAGCGATCATCAATCCCGCCGCAAAGGCGCGGAGCATGAAATCGAACTGGAAGATCTCGAGCATAGCTTAGGCGTGACGATGGATATGGGTGATCTTCTTGCCGTAGACCGTGTCGATGACGTGTGGCTCATGCAGCATCGAAGGCGCCCCTGAACACAACAACCCACGATTCAAACACAAGATCGACTTTACCTCCTCAGCGATTGCATCGATATCGTGCGACACGAACAGGATCGTTAAGCCTTCTTCGACATTTAATTGCTTTAAAAAAGTATAGAACTCCTTCTGTGTTTTGACATCGACTCCCACAAACGGCTCATCGAGAATCAATAACTTCGGCTCACTTGCGAGCGCACGTGCCACGTAGACACGCTGACGTTGCCCGCCCGATAAATCGCTCATCAAACGATTCTGTAGATTTTCAATCCCTGCCACTTTCAGAGCCCGTTTGATCGCCTGGCGATCGGACATCTGTAATCGGCCGAACAAACCTTTCTTGACCGTTCGGCCGCTTTCGACGATTTCTCTCACTGTTGCCGGGAATGAAGCCTGATCCTGCGAGACACGTTGCGGTACGTAGCCAATGAGCGAGCGGCTTTGCGCTGCGCTGAGCGGTGTCCCATCGATCAAAACGTTTCCAGACGTCGGCTCGAGCAAACCAACCAGAATCTTCAGCAGGGTCGTCTTCCCTCCTCCGTTTGGGCCAACAACGCCAACATAGTCCCCTGCTTCCACGGTAAACGAAACATGCTCGAGAACCAGGTTCTGATCGTAAGCGAAGCTCAGATCATGCGCTTCGATGAGTGGTTGGTGGTTCATTGGCAGTTCAAGGCTGTTCGTAAGTGGAGCAAATTTTCTTGCATCAGCTGAAGATAGTCTTTACCGGCATCGAGCTCGGTTTGTGACAAGCCTTCAATCGGATTCAAGACCGCCGTCTGAATACCAATCTCATTCGCAATCGTCTGGGCGAGCTTTGGACTAACGAGCGTCTCAAAGAAAATCGTCGTCACTCCTGTGTCTTTCGCAAGCTTTGTAACTTCCGCAATCTTTTGCGGCGACGGATCCTCTTCCGGGGACAGGCCGAGGATGTATTCGTTTTGAAGGCTGTAGCGATTTGCTAAATAACGAAAGGCGTTATGGGTAGTCACGATGTCGCGTCGCTGGCAACTCATAAGCCCCGTACGATAAGCTTGGTCGAGTTGATCAAGCTTCAGAAGGTAGGCTTCCAACCCTTGATGAAGCGGGGCGTCTTCGCGAGTTGTTAACGACAGCGGACGCCAGAGGAGTTCAGCCGCCTGCTTTACACGAATCGGATCAAGCCAAAAATGCGGATCCTGTACTTGCCCGTCCGGTAGCATCTCAACGTCGTCGCTGATTCGCACCACACGCACTCCATCCGAACGGAGCTCATCGATCGTTTTCTCTGCCCAGGTATCGATTCCTCCTCCATTTACAATCACGACGTCTGCTTTGTTCAGTTTCACCAAATCTTGAGGCGTTGGCTCATATTCATGCGGTTCAACGCCCGGCGGCGTGAGCGTTGTTACCTCCACTAGATCTCCACCAATGTTCTTCGCAACATTTGCCCAAGGATAGATCGTCGAGACAACGTTGATTTTGTTTGAGGACTCTTCACCTGATCGTCCATGAAGCATCAAAGACAACGCCAAACCCACTGCGATTAGGCTCACGAAGACGGCGATAAGAGCGTATTGCGCGCTCTGTCGTTGAATGACATTCATACAGCTCCCCTTCAGCTTATTGCAAGTCATTCGCATTGTCAATTTGGCATTTGTTTGAGATGAAAGCTTGACATTTTCAGAGCTTTCTGCTAACCTTAGAAGTTGAATATATCTATCTTCTTTTTAGAAGAGCAGCAAAGTCGCTAAAGTCGCTTTCGCCGCCGTAGCATCACGCAGTAGTATATTTAAACGCTTTATTATTGTTTTTCTATCCTATGAATGGTGTTATTAAGAAGCTCACAGATCGTGGTTTCGGCTTTATCGGCGCTGAAGGTCAGGCAAAAGACCTCTTCTTCCACAGCAAGTCCTGTGTCGGAATGATGTTCGATGATCTTCGCGAAGGCGACGCAGTCACATTCGACATCGAGAACTCCCCAAAGGGACCAAGCGCTGTCAACGTGCAGCGTGCTCCAGCTCAGGCTGGCCAAATGTAAGCTTTAAAAGCTCACTTCAAAACGACTCCCTTCGGGGAGTCGTTTTGTATTTTGACGCTCGGGAGCGGTCGTTCTATGGTAAATGATATGGCTACGCTCTTCGACGCCGACAACGCCGAACGCCGAAAGAAGGCGGCTCCCCTTGCGGATCGGATGCGTCCGCAGACATTTGATGAGGTTGTTGGGCAAACGGAACTTGTGAAACCAGGGGCTGCGCTTCGTAACCTGATTGAGTCCGGCCACGTCCCATCGATGATCCTATGGGGACCACCGGGCTCAGGTAAGACGACCCTCGCCAAACTCCTCGCCAATCTAGGTGGCTATACATTCATCGAGCTGTCCGCCGTCACTTCCGGATTAGCCGATGTCCGCCAGGTCTTAAAAGAAGCGGAGAATCGCTTGAGTTTTCACGGCACGCAGACCGTTCTGTTCATCGATGAAATCCATCGTTTTAATAAATCACAGCAAGATGCCTTTTTGCCGGCAGTCGAGAATGGAACCGTTACCTTGATCGGAGCAACAACCGAGAATCCAAGTTTCGAAGTGAACGCCGCTCTTTTATCGCGGTGTAAAGTCTTTGTACTAAAGAAGCTGGAACCAGAAGATATTCGTGGGTTAATCCTACGTGCACTCAACGATAAGGAGCGTGGCTTTGGAGAGAAAGACATTACACTCCCAGAAGATGTACTGGAGGGCGTTCTAGTCGTGGCAGACGGCGATGCCCGTACCGCTTTGAATACACTCGAGTATCTCGTTCAGGCCTCCCCTGCTAAACAAGATCCGAAAACCAAGCGTTGGAGCTACACCCCGACATTGGAAGGGCTTCAATCGCTCCTTCAACGGACGCACGTGCTCTACGATAAGAGCGGCGAAGAACATTATAATATCATTTCGGCGTTGCACAAGTCGTTGCGTGGTTCGGACGTGAACGCTGCCCTCTACTGGCTTGGGCGAATGCTCGAGAGCGGTGATGACCCATTGTACGTCGCTCGACGTTTGGTTCGCTTCGCTTCAGAAGATATTGGGTTAGCCGATCCGAACGCACTTACGCAGGCAGTTGCGGGTTATCAAGCGGCGCACTTCTTGGGCATGCCGGAATGCAGCGTTCACTTGGCGCAAGTCGTAGCCTACATGGCGCAGGCACCAAAATCGAATGCGTTGTATACGGCCTATAGTGCCGTTCAAGAAGATATTCGGACGCTCCCGAATGAGCCCGTCCCGCTGCACATTCGGAACGCTCCGACCAAGCTCATGAAAGAACTGGATTACGGCAAAGGCTATAAATACAATCCGGACTTCAAAGAGCCGGTTGATCAGACGTATCTTCCAGAGAAATTGAAAGGGCGAACCTACTTCCAAAAGCCGTAGTTTTAGGTATTTACGTCCTTCTGGTAGATTGACGTAAGGCAGATATTGTGTTATTATAGAGGGTTACTGGAGCGTAAGATCTTACAAGCTTTGTTTGAAGCGTACAGCGGTTTCAAGCAAAACTTGTAGGCTCTACATTGGCTGCACCGTGCAGCTGATCAGCTCTACCACCCCAGGAGACACAGAATGCGCTCACTCGTTCTTTCGCTCTGTCTCGTAGTCATCGTCGGCTGCTCGAACAACATTGTCGAGTACGCTGGCCCCCAGAACCCATTCGCTGTTGTCCTGCGTTATGAGGGCAGCTGGGACCGGGCGCTCAGCGTCGCAGATCCTGCGGGGCGGCTCGACGCGGACGTCGGCTGCTTCCTCGAGCTCGACCACTCCGGTTCGGTCGCGACCTGCGCAACCAGCTGGTACGAGCCTGGTGACCCGGGCACCCTCATCTTCGATCTCCTGAGCCGCGACGGACAGCGGACGAGCCACTGCGAGACCGAGCTACGAACCGGCCGGAGTAACATCCTCTCGGTCACGCTCCCGGATGGCCGCGAACTTCGTGTCTCGCCGCCGACGCCGGGAGCCCTCGCTGGGCGGTGCGGCTACACCGTTACCACCAACAACGTCTACTGACGCTTCAACACCCGCCAACGATGACCCCGTACTCGGAGCCAGCGTCGCGGGTGTTCATCGTTTACATAAGCGTCTACTAAGAGAAAAAATCACCCTGATTGATTGACAAATCAGAGGTTTTATGCTATCTTCAAGAGTTCCTTGAGGACTTCTTTCAGTTGCGAAAGAACTCGCTTAAGCGAACAGACACGAGGGTTCATGACAACGAAGAAGAAGGCCGCCGGAAGCGGCAGCCTGTCCCAGGCAGAAACGGTCGTCTTGGCGCAGCTGCGCAAGATGGCCAAGGGTGACGACCAGCGGGTCACGCAGTTCGTCGGCACCTGTCAACGCGCCTTGGCCGCCGAAGGGATCACCAAGACCCCTGACGAGACCAAGCAGGTCCTGATCGCGTTGGAGGAAAAGGGCCTCCTACGCATCGCGCGAGCGAAGACCGACGAACGGGTTCGCTCGTGGACGGAGGGATTCCTTACCCCGGTGCAGGGGGTACCGACGCCGGACGCCCCGGCAGTCGCCTCTGTCCCGCCGAGGAAACCCCTGAAGGTGCCCGTCAAGGTCATCAAGTCGACGCAACCGCCTGCCGCCAAGCCCGAACCGATCGAGCTCACGAGCGAGGTCGTGCGAGCCTACCGTGATCACCCACGCATGCTGGCCTTCCTGGTCGAGAACGAACGACTCATCCAGGACGCGACAAAGAAGCGCAATGAGGCGATCGCGGCCGATCATCGCGTCGGGCAGCATCACAAGTCCTTCCCGCAGGTGCTCGAACTGATCCACTTCGACCTCATGCACAAGAAGTAGGTCAACTGTCCCTTCCCTACCCCCTCCCGCTGCTCCGCGGGAGAAGACACATCGCCCTCAGGGTGGTGATCGACGCCGGTTCTCCGGCGACGACACCACACCCGAGGGCGAAATTGTTTTTACAAAGCTTTTCTTTAACTCTTCCAAATGGCTTTGGCAAACTTCCAGAGGTACTTCACGATTACGAGCGCCAAGAAGAAGTAGATCACCCACTGGAGCGCAATGAAGGCAGCGCCGAGCAAACCAACGGTTAAATCTTGGAACACGCGATTCACATCGTTGATGAACCCACGTACGCTTTCTTTCCACGAATCTTTCAAGGCCTGTCCGTCGACAAACTTGTTTTCATATACATTCAGACGGAAGTAGACGTAGTCCACGCGATCGAGTTGGTCGGCCTTGGATCGTGAGAGACGATCCAACTGCTCATTCACATTGATACGCTCCTGCGTGAGACGTTCGATGATAGTGAGTTTACTGTCGATGATTTTGGCTAACGTTGAGACATCACCGGAGCGAGTCGCGAGCGTTGTGAGCTCATCGTAGGCACTCGTTGCATCAGAGAGTGTTTTTTCGATCGTTGTCCGCTTGGCCTGTAAGATCTCGATCTCACTCGTAAAGTCATCGACCGTGCGCTTGATTGTCTGAGTGTTCTCTGACAAGTCGCGTGGGTCGAGTCCTTCAACAAAGGCTCGGATTTCCGCCAAGTGGCTGCGCTCAACTTTGAACGTGTAATTACAATCTCGATCGGACTGGGTCGCTTGTTCGAAGATGACGTAGGTCTTTGCTTTCAACCCAGCGATCGCACCACAGGTTCCAGGAAGATCTCGCGTTTCAATCGAGCCTGAGTAGTCTTTGACTTCAAAGTCTTCTGCTTGATTGCCGGTCGTTCCGCCACCAGGAGTTGGCGTCGTTGGTGGAGCGATATTTCGTGTAGAGAGCTGAGGCATCCCCGTGGCGTACCCATCGCCCAGCATCTTGCCCGAAGTCTGCGCCATATCGTAAGCGTACGATGTAGCGCCTGGCGAACCCGCACTTTCGCTCCCTGAGAGGAAGTTGGGCGTGAGCCGATTTCCACCGAATAAACGGAATAAGAACGAAAGAACCACTAACACAATGAGTAGGAGGCCGACCAATTTAAGGATGTCCGTCGGCTTATGCGGGAGTTTGGAGAAATCCATATGCCCTCAGTATAGCAAAACCGCCCTCTCCAGGGCGGTTTTGCACTTCTTACGAGGCTTATTTGTCTTTTATGACCGGCACCGTACCCAGGTCGAGGATCTGATCGAAGTGAATCTGACTCACGAAATCCGGCACGTGGCTGACCATGATGATTGCGCCCTGGTAGGCCTCGATCGCTTTCGCGATGACGGGAATGTGGCGGAAGTTGATGTGGTTGGTTGGTTCGTCGAGAATCAGGAGTCCTGGCATCTGGAGGACGAAGCGACCGAAACACAGCAATCCTTTCTGCCCTTCGGACAACGCGCCGACCTTATTCTTCAGGAGATCGGACGTGAGCAGGAACTGAGCGGCGACAGCGCGGAGACGTTCATTCGATTCCGTCTCCATCACAGCCGCGAGCGACTCGTAGGCCGTCTGTTCGAAGTCGAGACCTGAGAAGTCCTGGCGATAGTAGCCAACCTTCACCTCCGGATGGATCACAATCCCCTTGTCGGTCCCTTCGGCTAATGAGCGGAGGAAGGTCGTCTTCCCGATGCCGTTTGGTCCGGTCACAAGCAAGCGCTTGCCACGACGAAGGACAATGTCGACTTCGGCTCGACGGATCTCTGTCCCCTTCATCAAGCTGAGCGATTTCATCGTCACGATTGGCTCGGCAAAATCTTGGGCGGGAATATCGAAATCTTTGATCGTCTTATCTTCACGTCGCACGTCGACCATGTTTTCTTCGGCGTCTTCGACCTGGTCGCGCAACTTACTTGCGAGCTTACGCATCTTACCCCCTTTATTCGCGAAGAAGTTGATCTTGTCTTTGCGATCCTGAATGTCTTTGAGCAACCGAGCATTCTGCATGCGTTCACGTTCAACGCGAGCCGCGATCTCTTCGACCACGTTGAAGTAGTTTCCGACGTAGTTATCGACTTTCCCGGTGAAGACATCGAGGTGCAAAACGCCTTCTGTAAACGCATTCAAGAAATCAGCATCGTGAGAAATCACGAGCACGGTCTTCGGATACATCATGAGGAATCCCGTCAGGTGCTCGATTCCGGCTTGGTCAAGGTTATTGGTCGGCTCGTCCAATAACAAAATATCTGGGTTCTGGATCAAAGCGTAGGCCAAAAGCAAACGTGCTTGCTGACCCCCTGAGAAATCGCTGAGCACTTTGTCGAGCGGCGCATCCAAGTTCACGACCTCCAATACCTCTTTGATACGACGATCGAGATCGTAGATCGTCTGGTCACCGAAGGCATGCTGGAAATACTGCTCAACCGTCTCTCCCAAGCGCTCACGTGGAATCACCTGAAGCCCGATGGCGATCGTTGATCCCTTATCGATACTGATCGTGCCTTCGAGTGGCTTGAGCGTCCCCATGAGCAACTTGAAGATCGTGCTCTTTCCAGCGCCGTTCTGGCCCATGACCGTGATCTTGGCGTTCTCACGAATCGAAAAGTTCGCCTCTTCGAGAAGGAGGTTCTCTTCGTCGTAGCCAAACGATACGTTGCTGAAGCGGGCGATAACATTTCCGTGATCCATAGTTGGAGCCGAGTCTACAGCAAACCAGAGATTTTAGCCAGTCTTAGGCAAAAAGCGCACGATAGTTCTCGTTTAGGCCATCCAACAGCTTCATTTCGGCCGGTAACAGTTCAAAATCGAAGATCTGAGCGTTCTGGAAGATACGCTCTTTGTTCTGAGATTTGGGCAAAACAACCACTTCATGCTGGATCCCCCAACGAAGCAAGACCTGAGCCACGCTCCGATTGGCGCGTTTCGCGATTTCCTGAAGAACCGGATGATCGAGTTTCTTACCACGAGTCAACGGACTGTAGGCTTCAACCTGAACGCCTTCTGTCTGACAGAACTCGAGCAATTCCTTTTTATAGTTAAACGGGCTGAACTCGACCTGGTTCGCAGCCGGCTTCACCGAACACCAACTTAAAAGCTCTTTCAGCTGCTTCACGGAATAATTACTCACTCCAATCGAACGCGCCACTTTCGCGGCATGGAGTCGCTCCAAAGCCTTCCAGGCCATATCCTTGCCGATCGGTGACGGCCAGTGAACTAAGTACAGGTCAACATACTCCAATCCTAACCGTTCCAAGCTCTTATAGAATGCTTTCTCAGCCGATAAAAAATCCGTGAGCCAAAGCTTCGTCGTAACAAACAACTCGTTACGTGGGATCCCGCTCGCCTGGATCGCTTTTCCGACTGATTCTTCGTTCTTGTAGAAGGAGGCCGTATCGATGTGACGGTAGCCGGCTTCAAGCGCGGTACGGACAGCGAGCTCCGTTTGTTCACCAGGTGGGATTTGATAGACGCCAAAGCCCAAGGCGGGAATGGAACCGAATGTTTGTTTCATACAAAGAATACTATTGGATTACTTCTCTAGCATAGCAAAAGCGACTCCCCGAAGGGAGTCGCTTCACTGTTTATTTCTTGGCTGGTTCACCGTCGAGAGACAAAGTCTCTGTTGGCTCTTCGGCCTCTTCTTCGTCTTCATCAACCATCTCATCTTCGTCGAGTTCGACCTCTTCGCCATCCTCGTCGTCTTCACCGATGCCGATGGCTTCGATGATGAGGTCAAGCTTGGCGTTCAAGAGTTTGAACTGTTCGTTGAGTTTGAACATCGTGACGTCTGAAGCGGCTGCACTGGTTACAGCTTTTTCGCTGCCACCAAAACAGGCACGGCAGTAGACTGGCTTCTCACCTGTTGGACGGAAAGGAACTTCGCATTCCGACTTACACTTGTCACAGGTCGTCTTGAACAAGCGCTTCTCCTGATAGCCACCGCCACGCGAGTCGCGTGAGTCGCGGCCTCCGCCGAATCCACCACCGAACGAGCGACCACCACCGAAACCGCCGCGGTCATCGCGTCCGCGATAGCTGCCTCCGCCGTAGGAAGGACGATCCCCGCCACGGTCTCCCCCGCGATTATCACGGTCGTTGCCGTACGAAGGGCGGTCGTTGCCGTACGAAGGCGCTGGGCGGTCATCACGACGCTCCCAAGGCTTACTCTGGCCAAAACTTGGGCGGTCCGAAGAACGGTGACCGGCCGAGCCATTAAAACTCATACTCTGATAAGGACGCTTGATCATAGGAAACGCGGGTGGGTAGGATAAACGGCGAAAGATTAGTCGCCGGATATTACCTTATATTACACAAAATATCAAGCCCTTGCTAAGATACACCCATGAATACCGCCGCCTACGCCCATCTGTGCGTCCAATTAGAGGAATTAGCCCATTTAAACTCGACGTTGGCCATCTTGCAGTGGGATCAAGAAATTAACATGCCCACCAAGGGCGGTGAGCCTCGAGCCAAGCTGATCAGCTACCTGAGCCTTTTGGCCCATGAGAAAATCTTAGCACTTAACGAGAAGCGGCAATTAGCGAAATTGATGCGAGAATTGAAGACAACCGATACAAGCCCAGAAGCGCTCGTCCTGCGTGATGCTTGGCGTACCTACCAGCGAGAGCACAAACTTCCAGCTGAATTCGTGAAGGAATTAGCCGAACTTCGTTCACGCGCACAAGCGATCTGGGCCGATGCACGTGCAAAATCCGACTTTTCGCTCTTTCTGCCATCCCTCAAGCGCTTAGTCACACTCAAGCGACAAGAGGCGGCCTACGTAGGTTATACAACCACCCCTTACGATGCGCTGCTCGACGACTACGAGCCAGGGCTGACCTGTGCCGACATCGATCCCGTGTTCAAAGAGCTTCGTGACTTCTTGGCGCCATTCCTAAAGAAATTAAGGCAGGCGGACGGCCAACTAAAACTCTCGCTCCTCAAGGGTAAATTTCCGTTGCCAGAGCAGGAAGCATTCAACACCGCGCTCCTCGCCAAGATTGGATTTGATTTTGATGCGGGACGCTTGGACCGGAGCACGCACCCGTTCACGACCGATTTTCACCCGCATGATGTCCGCATCACGACGCGTTATCGCGAAACCGATGCACTCTACGCGCTCGGCAGCACCATCCATGAGATGGGGCATGCCCTCTACGAACAAGGCTTGCCCGCCGAACATTTCAGTCTGCCCCAAGCGGAAGCGGTGTCATTAGGAATCCATGAATCACAATCACGCATCTGGGAAAACAACATTGGTAAAAGCCGTGCCTTCTGGAGCTACTTCTACCCAAAACTCCAGAAGCAATTTCCAAAACCCTACGCCACCATCCCCCTTGAGACGTTCTACCGCATTCTGAACCGTGTCGAACCGTCCTCTATTCGAACGGAAGCCGATGAAGTCACCTACAACCTCCACATCATTCTTCGCTACGAACTGGAGCGCGACTTAATCGAAGGCAAGATTCAAGCCAAAGATCTCCCAAAGCTCTGGAAACAGAAGATGAAGAGCTATCTTGGGGTTGACGTTCAGAATGATCGGGAAGGTGTTCTGCAAGACGTTCACTGGTCCGAGGGGATGTTCGGCTACTTCCCGACCTACACTTTGGGAAACTTGTACGCGGCTCAATTTTGGAAAACGGCTCAAGAAAAACTACCGAAACTCGAAACGGACCTTAAGAAAGGTCAGTTCGCACCGCTCCGTGACTGGTTACGAGCAAACATTCATGCGCACGGTAAAACCTACTCGAGCTCTGCACTCGTCAAACGCGTCACCGGTGAACCACTTCAAGCCAAGTACTTCATTGCGTATCTGAAAGACAAATACAGCGATCTTTACGGACGCTCGATACTGGCGAAGTAATCTTCCCACGTTTTAACCGTCACTCGTTCCAACTCTTCTTCGGTCAGCGCGGGCAATAAGTCCGGCTGTTCTTTGAGTTGTTGCGCCAGTTCTTCTTCTGAAAAGTGCTTCCAACGTTCTTGCTGAGCCGCCGATAAACGACTCACACGAACAGCGAAGCTCCGACGAAGCACCCATTCCGTAACCGAACGAACAACTCCGGGAAGATCCTCTTCCGCTGCCCCATTCCGTCTGAGACGCTCTAAGATATCATCAATAGTCATCATAGATTATTCCTCGTTTTTCTTACGAAATTCCTCTTTTCTGATAAGAGCTTGCACATCTGCCGTAATCTCGCCCACTCTCGCTTCACGGCGCAACTGTTCACGCTTCCTAATGGTGGGCGACAGAACAAAATAGAGACCTGCGCTGAACAACATTGTGGCCATACCCGCTCCCGTCATCGCACCTTGGGAGGTTGCAAAATGCTGCCAGTCCGGCACAAACATCGATCCAAGTTTTTCAATTCCGATCATAGAAACGAATCCAAACCCCATCGATTCGAGCTTTACTTGTTGCTCCTTATTGAAGCCCGTATGCCGCTCCATAAAATTCATCTCACCCTCCGGCTTGGGTGGTTGTTCAAAGGACTGTTTCATATGAAGAGAGTCTAGCAAAAGAGCTCCTCTTGAACCATAAAACAAAACTGCCTCATTACGAGGCAGTTTTTGTCTTTAAGCGGCTTCTTCGGCTGGGAAAGCAGCGGCAGCGTCCTTGCGCATGTACGTAACGGTGCTGGTTGGCGTCGCGGCATATTCATCCGCATGATCCGCTTTCCAGTGGGCTTCCATCGCATCACCGAGTTCCTGCGCACTGTTCCCGCTTACCGACTGGGAACACCAGCCACCGACATCCTGACAGACTAATTCGGCCATAGAGTTTCAGTAAAGAATAAACCTTCTTTCGAAGTGTAACCCTAGAGCGATGAGCGATCCAGCTCTTGGGCGATCAGACGGAACCAATGGGCGTAAGCGGCGTCGCTTGGGTGGAACCAATCGGGCGCGTAGTAGGCATCTGCTTGGATCCTGAATGGATCCTCTTCATGTTCGCGAAACAGATCGATATAGCGAATATCCCCTTTCGTTGCCGAAACTGCTTTTAAGAACAGAATGCGATTCTTCCGGGTCTGTCGCTCAAAGATCCAGCGTGTGGGCAATGGGAAGAGTTGCGACGACCCAACGTTACTCGTGCTCCCGAAGAGTACATGCTTCCCATGAATACTCGCCAAGGCTAAGACATGCAATGTATCACGCATCAATTCATCTGGTTGCGTGAAACGCACCGTATCATTCCCGCCTCCTTGGACGATCACGAGATCATACACGCCCGTCACTTGATCCATCTGACGTACGATGTCGCGCATCTTAGAACCATTCACCCCTAAATTTGTGATCTCTGCTTTAGGATAACGCTGGCCAAGCAAACCAGCGACGGAGGAGGTGGAAGTCGTTGCCCCCGTTCCAACGGCCGTGCTGTCGCCTACGACCAAGATACGAAACGTCGCGTCTGGTACAGAACGTGAAAATGGTACCGTTTGTGCCGCCAAGCCCTCGCCAATTCTAATATAATATTCCATGCGCACCGTCTGGGCCAGCAAATACACGGAGAAACAAATCAAGACCGCCAGAATAACCGCGCGGATGCGATTGAGTTCACGGACTCGTTTCAACAAACGCTGCATACAGCTTGTATGATAGCATGCTCCCATATGCCGTTCACGTTTGCCTCGCTCAAAGAACAGATCGAGCTTCAACCAACCAATTGGATCTTAGGTTCAATTGTTGTTTTCGCGATCGCTTTTCCGTTCGGTCTGATGATTTTGCAAACGCATCAATCGGCCCAACAGTCTGTCAGCGAAGCGAACGGTGAGCGAATCACAAACTATACCGCCAACATCGAGCTCGATCGTTCAGGGCAAGCGGTCGTCCAAGAAACGCTTGTCTATGACTACGCCGACCACGAGCGTTCCAGCTTCAGTCGCAGTCTCAATAAACGTCTTCAAACCGATACCTACACGCTCCAAGATCGAGGCATCGGGTTTTTCACCCAGAGCACGCGCAATGGGCTCCTTGAACCACAAACCGCGTTCCAAACGAATTCGGCGACAACTCTGAAGCTCGGTTCAGCAGACCAACGGGTCACGGGAAAACAAACCTATAAGCTTGGCTATCAACTGGGACATGCGGTCACGCAAGGCGACGGTGTTGAGACTGTTCGTCTGAGCCCGACCGATGTCACACTCCCCGTGCCAATTGATGCGACTAGCGTCCTATTCAATGGACCCATGCAACCACTCCGTATCGACTGTGCCGTCAAAAACACTAAGACGGGTGAGACCAGTCCCTGTCACATTTATCCAACGAACACGCAGGCTATTCGGTTTGAAGCTACGCGTTGGCTTGAACCGGGTGAAGGAATGTTTCTCGAACTGGACTATCCGATAGGAACGTTTCGATCGGTGGTACCGCTCGCCCAGAACCCCCGCATTCCGCTCTGGGCGATCATCGTACTCGCCCATCTGATCGTGGCCGCGATCATCGTATTCCTCTTTGGTCGTGATGCTCGTGGCCGAGGCGTTGTCATTCCAAGCGAAGAGACCTTGGATGATATCAAGCCCTACGAAGCGGGTGCCTTACTTGCCCAGTGGCCGAATTATGCGAGCTTTGTCGGGATGATCTTAGATTTGGTCGAACGGAACGTTATTCGCTTTGAACGGTTTGAGGGTGGCGAGTATCTCCTGTTCCATATTGAACGTGTGCCAGGCAATCATAGGCTCGACGCCGTCGAACAGGCGGTTTTGCATCGCTTCTTTCAATATGAATTTGGTGATGCCTCGAGCGGCGAGATGGAATCGGCGAGTTTCGGTAACTATTCAAGCGAAGCCAAGCGTGCCTACAGCCTGTACGAAAAACTGACCAACAAACGGTTGGTCAGTCGTGGCTGGTACGCCTCAAATATTTGGTTCACCTACCTGTTCACGGCGCTTATCATCACCGGCTGGACGGCGGGACTGTATCTCTTCCTCAAAGGACGAGTAAACGATCCCCATTTGGACTATCTACAGATCCAGCTCGTCCTGCTCATTCCCTTCATCTATTTCCTCCCACGTCTGACCAAAGCAGGAGCTCTGGCCCGCGAGAAGATTAAAGGACTCGCCTGGTACATTCGTGTCGCGGAAAAAGATCGGATCGCCTACCACGAGGGTCCACAGAGCCTATTCACTCGACCTGGCAAACTGTTGGCGTATGCTGTTGCGCTTAAACTTGAGAAGGACTGGATGAAGCAGTTTATGGTCGGCTATCAGAAACGACGCGCTTCGAAGTAACCTGACAGCGCGGATCCGCATGATCACGCCAACGGAAACGTAGCTCCATCTTCCCGTTCCACATCCCCAGACAAGCGGTGCTGTTATCGGATAGATCATGCCGTGTACTTCCCAAATCCAGATAGACGTCCTTGATCACAGTTGGCTGCTGCAAGAGGAGTGAGAGGCCTTCGGTAGCCGTCAGGGTTGTCTCTTGTGATCCGAATACACCTTCTGCTTCTTTGACGCTCTTTCCAAGATACTTCTCACCCGTCTGACAACGTAGCCAATAGGCTTCACCCGTCGCCTGTAACACCTTCATCTGCGCCGTTTGTTCATTGCCTTTGATCGCAACACCGAGAAGTTCAGCCAGATCAAGCACCGAGACACGCGCATCGACCAATACGAGCGACGGGAACCGTACATCTTCAGGTAGCACGCTCATCGGAATAGTCGGAAGACTCCGTAAGTACTGCTCGAACGTTCGAGCGCCAGTTTTAGGACCAATCCCCGCTTCCCACAGGACACGGGCTTGGGAGGTTCGGAGCAGGCTGGCCTCAAGAACCGGTTCCTGCGCATTCAATGCATCAATCAACGCGCGCACTTCCATACCAACACCGATCCTCCCCTGCTGTTTGTACTGCACATCCGTCTGGATCAATGCAGCGATCAAATCGGTCGTCAGAGGCTGGGCACGTGGAACAATCGGCAACTTCTTCTCTTGTTTCAGATCCTGCATCTGTTTAGATGTTGCTTTGGCGGATGGCAAGAGGAGCGACACCAAGAACCCGAGCAAGGCGAACAAGGCTCCGTACAAAAGCGATTCTTTGTTGGCATTCACCGTCGCCTGATGCCCGATCCGTGTGAGTTCGTCTTTGATCTGAACCGGGATCTCCTGTTGAATCTCCGCTCCCCCACCGAACTCGACGTTAGAGGTTTGGCTTTGCATGGCTTGGGAGATGGTTGGCTTGAGCGCCTCAGGAATGATCAGGCTCTCATTCACGCCTTTGATCAAGCCATTCCCCAAGGTAGCAATCAGAATCGTTCCGATAATGGCCGAACCAAGGGTCGAGCCGACCTGACGCAGCGTATTGTTCACGCCAGAGGCTTCTCCTGCCTGTTCAAGCGGCACCGCCGACAGCGTCAGGTTGTTGATCTGAGACATGACAAGCCCCATACCAATCCCGAACATAGCGAGACCCGGAATCAAGTTCACCGCCGCCGTATCGACGTTTAACGTCAGACGTAACACCAGGTAAGCAGCGATATTGATCAACAGTCCAAGATTGATCAAGAGCTTCGGTTGAATTTTCTTCCCTAATGTCGCCGACAATGGGGCTACGATCAATAATGCTAAGGCCATTGGCAACAATGCGACACCCGTCTGGAACGCATTGAAGCCACGCACCGCTTGCAAAAAGACAGGCAGCGCGAAGATCAAGCCTGTTTGACCGAGCGATAAGACCACGGTAGTGCTTACACCTGCCGTAAACGGGCGATTCTGAAATAGCTTCATTGAAACCAGCGGCGTGTGCCCCAGACGTTCACGTCGTACTTCCCACCAGCCGAATCCGATCAGGATCAAAATGCCCAGCAAGATAAACAACGGAACCACAGATAGATTTCCTGGAAGGTTGATGGCGTGATTGAAAGCAACGAATACAGCCTTTGCTTTCCACCAACCGTAGGTCGATGCTTCGATAATTCCGAAAACAAACGACAACATACCCAAGGCGGATAACAACACGCCGACGAAGTCGAGCTCTTTCTTTTGTTTGTCATCACGTGATTCTGGAATCAAGACGGAACCGATCAAAAGCGCAACAATCACGACCAAGTTGATACGAAAACCCCAACGCCAGTTGTAATTTGTGGCAAGGTAGCCACCCAGAATCGGTCCAAGCGCCGCTGCCGCACCCGCAATCGCTCCCCAAATGCCAAAGGCAACCGCTCGGTCACGGCCACGGAAGTTCACGACGAGAAGAGAAGACGTCGCGGGCATCATGAGCGCTGCACCGATGCCTTCGATAATCGCCTCACCCGCAATCAACATCTCAACGTTCGTGCTAATCGAAGCCAAAAAAGAACCAATCGCGAATAGCACCGCGCCAACCACGAACATCCGCTTACGGCCGAATAAGTCCCCCAACCGTCCACCGGTGATCGTCAGCGCGGCCAACGTCAACGAATAAGCCGTGATCACCCACTGCATCTTTTGAATGGTGGTGTGAAGATCTCGAATGATCGACGATAAAGCGACGTTCAAAATCGTCGTATCGAGAATGATGATCGCGAGCGCTAACGACAAGATCACCAACATCCCCCATTTTGGACGAGATGCGGCTACAGCACCACTCTGCACTGATTCTGATTGTTCGACAGGAAGTGAGACAGAAGCCATATTAGGAAGAGGAAGCATCTAGATGAGCAGATAAGTTCTGGAGAATCGATTGTAGTTGGCGCTGATCTTTGGAACTGAGCGACGCGATCATCCTTTCAGCTAACTTGTGCTTAAGTCGCATGGTTACCTCGAACTGTTTGGTTGCCTGTGCTGAAAGGCTGAGGCGGAAGACGCGTCGATCGTGTGTATCTTGTACGCGGGTGAGCCAATCTTTACGGCACAGTCGGCTGATTAACGCATTGACGGAAGCCTTCGTAATACCGAGTTCTTTCACCAGATCCCCCATCGGAACCGCCGGATGCGCCTGAATAAACCGTAAGGCTCGCATCTGCTGGATGGTCAATTCATGGACATCTGATCCGGCATTCGCCCACAAGCGGGCATGTAATCGCTGCTGGATTAGTTGCAGCAAATTGGCTATATCTTGCGCAGAAGTCGCTTTCATAGAATAGTTCGATAATCGAACTTATCTCAGTCCAAGGGATCCGTCAACTCGACCCACTGTCAAAAACACCCGGGATAAACCAGGTGTTTTTGACTCTCCGCCCTAACGAACATTGTAATAATCAATTCTTTTTCTGCTTCAGCCGCTGATCTAACGTCCAGGCGTCTGGCTCGTTTAGAGCAACCGAGATTGTTCCTAGCGCTAAAACACCATCACGCATGCCAATCGCTCCTCCAGCCGAGACGGCGATCCCGAGTAGATGTAGGCCCAAGACGGCTGACACGAACCGGGTATAGACACCCAACAGCATCGCTATCGCCAAACAAACTTCTAACCAGCCGTTCAGACGAATCAGCATCTCTCCCGGAATCGGCAGATAGCCCGTCCAAACCGGTAAGAAGCTGAGCCAGGCGCTTGGTTCAACCAATTGCTGGATACCGAACCAGAGAAACAAGCCGACCAATGACCAGCGCCAGAGCACTCGTCCAACGAGCGGAAGATTCATAG
This sequence comes from uncultured Gammaproteobacteria bacterium, assembly GCA_964598725.1. Lineage (GTDB taxonomy): Bacteria > Patescibacteriota > Patescibacteriia > 2-12-FULL-60-25 > 2-12-FULL-60-25 > JAGOTP01. Next base: position 773,049 of record CAZRCW010000001.1, read on the forward strand.
AAAGCGTACCGCGCTTATGTTTATTGAAGAGTTCCGATTTTCAAGAGCACCAACGCGGCGTTTGGCTGACGTGAGCTGCCATGTTGGCGCTGAAAGGCCGCCGTTCCGTCCGTTCCGCACATCCCTTGAATCGGCCCTGGACCACCTGGATGACGACTGATCCACGAGGTGAGGTCGTAGACACCTCCGTTGATCGTCGACCAGCAATTCGCTGGGGTGTTGTGCGTTTGAACATCCGCCAAAGAGTACATACCCACCACTGTTCCCTGCGTTCCAGTCTGTGAAGAAGAAGTCGTAGTCGTCGCCGTATCGAGCTGCATAACGGGACGATTTTGATAGACGATCCAACCAGCACCAACAACCAAGACAACGGCGATGAGGATTCCGATGAGCGTTTTTGTATTCATATAGAGATTATCGTACTAAAGATCTATTACCTTTGCTAGCCAACTCGGATAATCCCTGCTTAGGCAGGGATGGTTTCGACTAAAATAGAGTTTCCTTCTTGGTCGAAGTAGACGCAGGTTTTCTCTTGAGTGTTGGTTACCCACTTTTGGACACCGGCTTTAGCCGCCTCTTGGCAGAAGGTTACATAGTCTGTTTGACCTGCTTGATGCGCCTTAAGACACACTCGAAATGTATCAAGGTCGGCTTTTTCTGCGATCCGTAGACCCGAATAGACCGCCGGCGACTCTAAACGATCCCCATCCATGCTGATATACAGGGTATGACCATCGATCACATACGTATCGTAGCGAGAAACGCCGAGCTTGATCAGCTCTTTGATATAAGCCGGGAAATCGGCGCCGGTCTTGACCTTGGCATGGGCTTCTTTGATTTGCTCGAGGGTAAACATAGTTCTCCAGAACAGGAAAGGAATAGATTCGTTCGTTCTAGAGTAGCAGATCTGTTTAAAACAAAAAGACCGGCCAGAGCCGGTCTTTTTGTTTAAGCTTCCGCCAACGCTTTAAGCCTAACGAGCGCTTTTTCCCAGGCTGTTCGCATATACTCTTGTTCACTCTCTGCCGTATCCAGATCGACCGTGAGCTCAGTTCCACTATCACGTTCAGTGAATGTGTAATTTTCATGAGCTCCGGCCCAATCTTGTATCTTGTCGCTTTCAATATCCTCAATTCCGTCTTCGACCATGCCGAGATGCTCAATCGACACGAATTCGGGTTGACGGCTCTCGACGATCCGACTCACCATCCCACCCTCCCCTTTCCCATCTTTACCTGGAGCAAGAAACAGAATCTTAGAACCCTGTTCCCAACCGCCTTTGTAATAAGAGCCAGCCATAAAGACGCTCGTCCACTCACGATAGGTTTTGTCTGAGAGCATCACGTCCCAGACTTTTTCGCGGGAAGCGTGGATGAAGGTCGAGAAACGGAGCTTAACCATACGCGTTCCTCTAGCGTTTTTTAGCGGAAAAACAAGAAGTAGATAATAATGGCGACGATAATCCCACCACCCAAGAACCATGAGATCAGCGACGCTTTGAAGAAGTCTCCAATGCCAGCCATAAAGAGGGGTATTTAGGAATAAGTCCAACTTAGGTAGCTTACCTCTATTCTCTCCAGAGGGAAACCACTAGGCCAACATTTCGTTCAAGCTATTGTTTTTATGCAAGGCGCGCAGTTCTTCGTAGCCACCGATACATTCATCACCAATCAAAATAATCGGTACAGTTTGCCAGTGGTACTTTTCGATCAATTGATCGCGGAGGTTGTCGTCGAACGCGAGATCGACCTCTTCATACGGCAACTGTAATTCATACAACAAACGCTTGGCGGCCAAACAATAGGTACAAAAGGGTGAACTATAGACGGTAATTTTTTTCATAGTGTGTTTTGAGCGTTCTCGTATCATGCCGCAGATGTCAGAAATACAAAAGAGGCTGCTCGCGGCAGCCTCTTTTGTAGAAGACACTTAGGCTTTCTTACCTGCCTGCAGCTTATCGAACGAAATGTAGGACACAACCAAGATAACGCAGAAGACGAGAGGCAAAATCGCCATCGTCGTCAGCCCGTCGACCGCCAAGAAGCTTATGAAGGCGGCTAAGAAATCGATCCCGAACCCGGCGTAGGCCCATTCCTTCACCCGACGTGGAACCTGAGGAATGACTAAGGCGAGCGAGCCAAGCACTTTAAAACCCATCAGCATGGTCCCAAAGTACATTGGGTACCCGAGGTGGCGGATCCCTTCTTTGGCGAGCTCCGTGTGCGACGTAAGAGCGGACATGACCCCTTCAAACAAGAAGATGATGATGACCGTGACCCAAAACAAAACCTTATACTTTTTCATAGAGGAAAGAAAAAGACACAAGAATGAGTAAACGATAATAGAATACTTGTTTTTGTCTGTTTTTGCAACTTATACAAGCGGCGAGCCTTCGCGTAGATCATGGTCAGCCGCAATCGCTGCCGTTGAGCCCTCGTAGGCTGCCGTCACAATTTGATGAGCCGTTTCACTGGTCAAGTCCCCTGCCGCATACACGAAGGGAACGTTCGTGCGTTTGTTGATGTCCGTCTTGATATAGCCCTTACCCTCTAAGATCACCCCCAACTGCTGAGCGAGTTCAACATTCGGGAAATAGCCTTGGCGACTGAAGATCACATCTGCCTTCACACAGATCCCGTTATCCAGGCAGATCTGTTCGACCTGACCTTTCTTGCCAATCACCTTCTCGATACTTCCCCACTCAATTTTGATCTTGGCTTTCTTAAGCGCTTTTCGTTTCAGATCGGAAATCTTATCACCGGTTTCTGCGCAGTTCGTCAGGAACACGAGATCGTTGGTGTACGTCTTAAGACGTAGACAGGTTGCAACCGCTTCATCATCAAAGCCAATTACCGCAACGCGCTTGCCTTGGGTCTTATAGCCATCACACAACAAACACCAATACAAAGACCGACCGATGTACCGCTCTGATCCGATAAACGCTGGGAAATGATCCTTCACTCCCGCGCATAGGATGACCGCTCGTCCTTTATAGGATCCATTATTCCCTTTGAACGAGAAGCCCGTCTTGATTTTCTTCACCGAAACGATCTCATCCTCAGTGAACTCCGCACCGAACTTCTCGGCTTGTTTTTTGCCGTTCTCTCGCAACTTTCGAGCGGAGATGCCTTTTGGGAAACCAAGATAGTTCTCGTTCACTTGTCCGTGACTCCAACGTCCCTTCCCCTTATCGATCACTAAAACCGATCGCAGAGCACGGCCGGCATAGATTGCCGCCGATAAACCGGCTGGCCCGCCTCCCACCACAATCAGATCGTACGTTCGCATAGAGGATTAATTACAAGCCGAGACCTTCCCTGTCTCAAACCCTTTGTTAAAGGCAGCTACCCGCTCAGCCGATGAACCATGCGTCCACGTTTCTGGCTGCACTCGTCCGTTTACAGCTTCCTGAATGCGATCATCGCCCACCGCAGCGGCAGCATCCAAGGCTTCGTTGATTTCACCCGGTTCAAAGACACCCAAATCACGAATGGAGTAGGCCCAAAGTCCGGCGAAGCAATCCGCTTGGAGCTCGGTTTTGATGGAAGCTGCGTTATCTCCGCTCTCATCTAATGTTCCGAGAAGATTTTGCACATGATGGCCGACTTCGTGACCGATCACATAGGCCTGCGCCACGTCACCTCCCTTGGCATGAAAGCGAGTTGTCAGCTCATCGAAGAAGGTTTCGTCTAAGTAGATCGTTCGATCAAGCGGACAGTAGTGCGGCCCAGCGTCCGCCGTCGCCCCACCACAGGCTGAATCGGTTGATCCTCGGAACAGAACGAGTTTCGGCGCCGTGTAGGCTTTAGCATTCTGTGAGAAGACATTCGACCAGAGATCATTGTTTGAGCCGAGAACAGTCGAAGCGAACACTTCGTAGCTATCCTGCCCTTCAAAGTCTTGTGTTTTATACGTTTGCTGCGGCTGGATTTGGGTATTCTCTAACGTGTTCAGCACGTCGGTCGCGTTCCCTCCACTGAGGAGCTGAAAAGCGACAATCACGAGTACACCAATAACTCCTACCCCTCCCCCAATCGCCGTCGGACCAAAGCCTCGACGATCCTCGACACTTCCTCGACTGTTCAAGTTGTCCCAATTTGCCATAGAGGTTGTTAAGAGTGATCGTTTGACTGTAACGCGGAACGAAAAGAGGAGCAAGCCTTCTGCTCGCTCCTCTGTTTCAACGAAATCGCTCTAAGCCTCTACCCGCCCCTTGTGAATTACACTCAACGTATAGAGCAAGCTGACCGCCAAGGGACCGATTAAAAGTCCGATCGGACCAAGCAGTGCGATACCACCTAAGACGGCGAACAAAATAAACAGCGGTGGAATACTGATGCGGTTTCCAACAATGATTGGACTCAAGAAGTTATCGATCGTCCCGACTAAGAAGATCGCCCAGGCAGCTAAACCGATTGCTCCCCAGGTGTTTCCGGTCGTCGCAAGAAAGATCACAGCTGGGACAGAAACGAAGGCGGTACCGATTGTTGGCAGAAGCGATGCGATCATCGCGACCAATCCCCACAGCGCCGGGTTCGGAACACCGAAAATGGCGAGACCAACCCCCATCAACACGCCTTGAATAAGAGCGATCGTGAGGTAGCCTTTGATTACGCCATTGATCGCGAGCGCGAGCTTCGACAAAATCTTCTCATCATCCCGATCGGGCAGCGGACTATATCGAACCAAGTCCTTCACCCAACGTGGTCCGTCCTTCAGAAAGTAAAACAAGCTGATGAACATCAAAATCACTCCCAGCAGCAGCGACACCGTCGAGGTGAAGACGTTGGCGATGTTCTGCGTCAAAAAAGATACAGCGTCCGAAGCACGTTCACGCAGATCGAATGAGAAGCCTTGCGGCAGAATGCGCTGCAACGACGCGTTCAAGGTATTGAAGAATGAGTCTGCTCCCTGACCAGCTAGCAACTCGCGATAGACGCTCTGCGATTGATGGAAGACTAATGTCCCGATCCCAACCAATGGGATACCGATCGCGATAATGAACAAGAAGACAACTAAAAGTGCAGCCAGTCCAGCCGGGATTTTCTTCGCCCGTAACCACTCAAACACCGGATAGAGCACGACCGCAAATGAAGCACCTAAGATCAGAACAGCGAGAAACGGTCGGAAGATCAACGCCACCAAGACAAACGTCAAGAAGAACAGGGCAAAGAAGAACCATTTGGCGGTAGCGGGAGATTTCATAGGGACGTTTTGATAGGACGAATACCTACGAAGTGTACCATGTCGTCTTACGAGTAAGAAAGACGACTATCTGTTGGCAAATCAAAGGAAATATGATTAGATTATTTCGCCGAAACGTGGGTGCGGCACCCCTATCACCCAACGAGGAGCATTCACCGTGAGCGAACCGGACCCCAAACCCAACTACGCTACGTTCCAGTCGGTGACGAGACAGCGCAACGCGCTCCTCTGCCTCTTCATTCTCGCCGTGCTCGGATGCATCTTCTGCGCGTACAACGCCCAGCGCGCGGCGACCGCCTCCGAACGCTCGGCTGAAGGTCGTAGGCTCTGCATGCAGCAGCTGCAACGCCACTCACCCAGCAGCAGCCAGCTCCAGCAACGGGCCGCGCAGGTCATCAACCGCCTCAACAGCCGCCCGTCCGCGGATGCCGGCACTCCGCTCCCCACCGCCCCTTCCCCCTGAGCTACTCCAGCTCGCCCTCCCCAAAGACGAAGACGCGGCCAGAACGTGGAACTCCCACGACCTCTCTGGCGCGTCTTTTGTCATTTATGGAACTTGAGGACATTGACAACCTCCTTTCCCCTGCTATCATTCAACTGTATGGTTGAACATAGTCTTACGCTTGATTCCATCTTTGGCTCGCTGGCCGATGCTACGCGACGCGATATTTTGAAACGCGTTTCTAAGGAAGAACTCTCGATCGGTGACCTCGCTGTGCGCTACAAACTCTCGTTCGCCGCAATCGCGAAACATATCCAGATTCTCACCATGGCGAAACTCGTGACCAAACGTCGCGCCGGGAAACAGCAGATCGTGAGCGTTGTCCCAAAGACGGTCGAGGTTGCGTTGAACCATCTGGAGCAGTATGAAAAACTGTGGGAAGCCCGTTTTGATTCTTTAGACGACTTATTGAAGTCGTAAACACTTCTTATGAACAAACCTCTTATCACCAAAGACGTGGCTGCCAAGACAATCACCGTCGAACGCTCGTTCGCCGCATCACGCAGCCGCGTCTGGCAGGCTTGGACGACCAGCGAACAGCTCGACAAATGGTGGGCTCCGAAGCCTTGGAAGGCCGTGACCAAGTCTTTCGACTTCCGTGAAGGTGGTCACTGGCTTTATAACATGCTCGGACCAGATGGAACCGGTCAGTACTGCTGGTTCGGTTACGAAACCATCAAGCCGGAAGAACAATTCACCGGTCACGACATGTTCTGCGATGAAAACGGGAAACAAGATGAGAGCATGCCTTCGATGCACTGGAACAACGACTTCCGCGACGAAGGTGAAACAACGAAGGTTGTTGTCACGATCCAGTTTGAATCCGAAGCCGACCTGCAGAAAATCATTGGGATGGGCTTTGAAGCAGGCTTCTCGATGGGTCTCAGCAACTTGGACGAAGTGTTGGCCGCATAGACATCATAAAACAAAGAGCTCCGCACGTGCGGAGCTCTTTGTTTTATCGGACGAGATAGATCACAAGCAACAACAAGCCGCCCCACCAACCCAGATCCGAGAAGATCAAACTAACCAAGATCTTTCGCTGCCAGCTTGCGGGCAACAGTTCAGCCGCTCTCCCCTGCTTCTCGCGAGCTAGTAAAAATGGACTGACCGAGAACGAGAGAAAACAGCCGTTTAAGATGAGGACAATCGCAATGATCGCATGAATGACTGGAATACCCTGAAACGGAATGTTGCGATAAAAGATCGTCCCGCCAATAATCGCGAGACTCATTCCGATCCAGATCAAAGGCTTGGTGACTTTATGCGTGCGCGTTGTTGCTTCGGTCCAATAGGCGGACGTGCGACCTAGGAACCCATGCAGATCGATCACCGTTACTGCGCCAAGTCCAATGACAAAACCTGCGATCAGCAAAAAGAGGCTAATGACGTCTAAGACTTGGTTTGAGGGAAGGAACATAGGGCTATGCCTAGTAGAGTACCTAAGCTTCGGTTATTCCACCACCTATGTGATGCGCTAAACAAGATTCACGTCCGATCGCGGTTTGACTAAAGGGCTGGATCGAGATGCCCGACAGAAAAGGTGTTAGTAGCGACAGGTTAGGAATCGCCTGAACGTATTCTTTTATTGACGCTCGTGTTCGCCTTTGATACCACTACTGAAGGACTGCCTTGTCACCCGAAGGATCACCGACATGAGCGATACCCCGACTCGTCCTCCAGGCTCTGATCGACCACCCATGGTGGAGTTTCCTACCTCGGATGAAGCGCTGCGCGAAGGGATTACGGCCCGACCGCCAGCGCCCGGTCCTACCACGGAACCGCCACTGGCGCCCGCCCCGGCCAAGCCGTACGCGACCCTGAAGCCGCCGCCTGCATTCACCATCCGACAGGCTGCCACCGCTTTCTTGCGGAGGCTCAGGAGCCTCATCGGCTGAAGCAGAATCAACCGCGTCCCCGAAAACCGCGTCGCCGAATGGCGAGCTCGCGGCCCTCTCTCGGATGGCGCGGTTTTCCCTATCTAAAAAATGAAAGGATGCTTTTTCTCTTCCGACAGTGGTTTGTCGTTTAAACAGAGGATGTTGGACTGTGTTGAAAACAGAGCCGAAGCAGACCACTCCCCATGCAGAGCGCACGCAGCTGTGGTATAACGAAGCACCCGTCTTTTCTTCCCCGCTATGCCCTCCGTCTTCCCTCGCCCATCCCCCTTCAAACTTCGCGTCGGTAAAAGCGCCGCCGGATTTGGATTGTATGCAGAACAAACGATTCCTAAAAATCGGTTCATTGTCGAATACTGGGGCAAGCTCGTGAAAGATGAAGTTGCCGACAAGGTAGCTGGTCGCTACCTATTTGCTCTCGACAATGGAAAAACCATCTTAGGTGGACTACGCAAGAACATTGCCCGCTATGTAAACCACGCCTGCCGGCCAAACGCTGAGGCAAGAGGCATTGGTAACCGCGTTCTGATTTACTCGAAGAAACCGATCAAAGCCGGAGAAGAGATCACGTACAACTATGGAAAGGATTACTTTACACGAATCATCAAACCGGAAGGTTGCCGGTGCAGAACTTGTGCGAAATAGAGAGCCTAGTAGATTCGATCTTCAATAAACAGCGCCTTTTGGGCGCTGTTTATATTCACTCGTTTTCAGAGCTATGACTTTACCAAGGTATTCAAGAGCTTTTGTGTTGCTGCGTCGACGACACCGGTTGTCGGCAGACGACGGGTTTTCTGGAAGGCTTGCAGGGCAAGCTTGGTCAATGGACCGAAGTAGCCTGTTTGCTTCACTTTGAGATAGCGCTGAAGCAAACTTACATCTGAGCCGGTCATATCAAGCGCCAGATTACGCGTGAAAGCTTGCGTCACCACAGGACACATCACCATCGGCTGAAGATTCTGAATCAAGGTACGCGTCGTGCTGGCGAAGACACCATCTGCAACCAGTTGGCGGGTTTGCTGGAAACGGCTGAGGGCACGCTTCGTACTCGGTCCGAAGTAACTTGTTTCGTTCCCCAGCGAACCGGAACCTGTCGTTGCAATCAGTGCACCGTTACGATTTAAGAATTGTTGAAGTTGCTTCACCGCTGGAGCAGTCATCCCTAGTCTAAGATCGGTCGTGAAGGTGAAGTTGTAACACCGAGCAGCTGTTTGGACAATCGGCTGACTAGCCGACGTGGTAACTAGCTCGGTCACAAGCGGAACGGTAGTAGAAACGACCGCTGATGGTGAACTCACCCGAGCCGCTACTGGTTGAATGATGATCCAGTCCGAGACACTCCCGCTTCCTCCACCCCCTCCGCCACTTGAGCCACGATTCGCTGAGCCACCGCTGCAGCCCGGGGTTGTAAATTGGGAACCTGTACTCGTACTAACGTTGCCAGACCTGTCGCCGGACACCACTTTGAAGCGATAGGTGCTACACGGAAGAGTTCCTATGTGCAAGTTATGTGTCCGAGTAAGCGGAGAGATGTCTGTGCGGCCGGCCGACAACCCATATGAGCTATCAAGACTATAGACAATATTTGCCGTTGCAGGTTCATCCGTCTGCCAACTAATCGATGCCGTCAGATCAGAAAGTTCAACGCTAGGCACAGAGATAACAGGTGCCGTTCTGTCTGTCACGACCGATGCCATCTGCAGGGTTGGATACCCACCTCCATGCTCTTGCCAAACGTCTGAGAAATCCCAGTCCGTGAGCGGAGCATGCGTTGAATCATAGAGATACGTCGGATCCGCTTGGGCTACACAGTAGGTCGCCGCTTCGTCACTTTGGATACAGGCAGGCGCCGAACCGCTTACTCTGCTATAGGCTAAATCAGTCGGATGAATCCCCTCCAGTCTACCGATCAGCCATCCGAAGCGAGCCGCGCCACTCGGATCGCTTAAGCTAGCGATCGCAAAAGCATGTTCAATCGTAGTGTTTTGGTTATTGCTGTATGCAGAACCGATCAATCCGGCCACATTCACCGGCGCACCACCCTGAGTCGTAACCGAACCTGTCGCATAAGCCCGGCTCACGTTAGCAAAGGAGAATGTGGAGTTCACTCTTCCAACCAAACCGCCGATATCTTGAGAGCCGGTGACATTTCCGGTGGCGTAGACATCCTCAACGTTCACATCGCCATCGACTTGGCCGATCAGACCACCCACGTAGTGATAGCCGCTTACAGTTCCGCTAGCCATATCCTGACGAATCGAACAGCCGGCGGATTGCCTCGAACTATTTGACTTACAAGAAAGATAACCGACTAAGCCTCCCACATTCCCACCGCTTGAGGTATCCGCGCTAACCGCACCGCTGGCAGTATTGTTATACAGGGCAATTCCGCCTGTGCCTTGCGCATGATTAATCGTCATACCCCCACCTGATCCATCCGTCCCACCGAGCAGTCCGCCAACGTTCGCAAAACCCGAGACGTCACCCGTGGCCGTATTGCCTTGCAAAATAATTGACGAGGTAACCGCGCCAGTTACGCTGGCACTTATCTTTCCGACAAACCCACCAATATTATTGGAAGAACCGATCACGTTCATGCTGGATCGGCTGTCTGTGATGGCGAGGGTGTAGGGCGAAGCGTGATCTGATACCGTGATCTGACCAATGAATCCACCGATCTCTGACGAGCCTTGCAACAGGCCAGAGGTACTCGAATGCGCGATGGTCACAGAAGTCGGGCCGTCGGTAGTAAGCCCGATACTTCCAAGCAAGCCACCACCTCCCCCATTAAGGGTATCCGTCACTAAGTCCGCGTTAGAATTGGTGATATTCAGACTACTCGTGTCCGAAAGTGTCGTTGCGCCAAACAATCCTCCTACGAGCTCAAGCCCGCCAAATCCTGAATCAATCGTTGCCGCTACATGCGCATTGTCGATAATGAAGGTCGAACTATTTGAGATATAGAGATAACCCGCGAGACCACCCAATCTATAACCAGATGACAACTGAGTATTCATCACAACGTTCGACCAACGAGTCGTCGTTCCATCTTGAAAGGTTAGTTCACCAACCAGACCACCAGTCCCTTCGAAACCGAATCGACTAGTGACTACGAGAGTGCTCGTCACATTAGTGAGCGTTAAATTGCTCGCCGTCAGAGCGATCGCGCCTGCGCCATATTGTCCGCCGATTTCGCCTGGGCCCATGGTCAGGTTTTTCACTGTGCCGCCTGAAATCGAAGAGAATAGCGCTTGTTCAGGGTAGAAATCCCCGTCGGAGTTGAAGTTGGTGATCGTATGTCCGTTCCCATCGAATACACCGATATAGGGGCCTCTATCCCAATAAATCGGCTGAACGTCATAGGCCGTACAATCGATGTCATTGTCTAAAATATAATCATCCGCATAGCCTGTCTGGACACCTCCTAACGTTTCGAGGGTATTACAGTCAGAGATATGGACCGGGATCGGATCGGCGACGGTAAAGGAAGGAATCGCTACTTCAGTAAAGTAGTCCGTATCCGGATCCGTCAGCCTGAGCTGACAGCTGCCATACGTTCCATTCGGCAAGATCGCCAAATTGATCGTACTGGTACCAGCCGTGACATTGACTGGATTGGTCGAAGTACAACCTCCGCTAATCGTTACAACTCCGTCCGTATCTGTATGAAACCCAAGCGATGGCGCAAAGCGATTATTCACCGGTGAGCTCACCGGAGAGCCGATTTCAATCAATGGTGACTGTGGTGGGTCGATTGGATAAAAACGGAAATAGAAATCCGCGTAGCCGTCGTGTTCGTAGTACTTGATATTGATCGTATGCTCTCCAGCCGTCACCAGCATACGTTTTTTACGCGGTGGACCTAACGCCTGAAGGAAGTAGTTGTCGAGAATAGTTACACCATCAAGTGTCAACAACGAGCCATCATCGGTTCCGAGATCGAACTCATACCAACCAGCGTCGAAGGTCACGGTCTTGGTCGCTTCGACGAACCAATCGGTCGCGTGAATACCCGGGAATGGCGAACCATTATAGGGCCAGCTAAAGGCAATCGTCGAAGATGTAAAGGAAAGATCTGGTGGCGTCGTCGGAAAGGGCACGACCGTAGCATTTCCGACTGCATTCCAAACACGTACCGCGTAGCTACTGGTTGTCTCGACACCGAATTGATAGACGTTGGTCGAACCACTTCGGCTGGTGCTCGCATTCGAAGGGTCTACGTTCGAGTAGTAGGGTAACGGCGTATTGCCGTAGATCGGAAAGCGTTGAGTCACGAACGTGCTGCTCGAAACACGGAAGGAGAGCCCGCTCCCGCTGGTACAGGTTGTGCCGACGGTTGGGTCCCCCACAACCGTACCCGTCGCGCTGGTCGTACCGAGGGTCGCGAAGGTCGAGCCGTTACAGGTGACCTCAACCGTCGCATTTACGACCGGACTACGTGCCTCATTCAAAATGGTCGCTCGAATCTGACCGGTTGCCGCTTGAGCTTGCGACAGCGGGATAAATAAACACAGGGCCATGGCACTACCAACCACCGCCCATACATATGAGGTGAAAGAACGCATAGAATATCTAAAGTATAGCATTAACCTCTCCGTCTTTTGAAGACGAGTCGCTGACTAGCTTTTCGGCTTCATCTCCCAATAGCCATCCTGTTTTCCGGCCACAACCTTTGCTTTCGCCCAAGGCGTTCCGTCTGTATGCCGTACCGTCGTTGTGCGCGTTGAGCCACAGTAAGCGCTTGAGTAAAAGCTTTTTTTCATTACCATAGGTGAGGGTTATTTTTTCTGAGCGCCAATCCCCGTGAAACCTGGATGTTTAGCGGCCAATATAAGCACTTTTTTCAAGCTAGGCAGATGAACATCCTCGAGCTTCTTGATACTGATACAGCTCTTCCCGACCTTCACGTTTCCAAGCTCACTCGCATAGGTCTCCGCAACGTACTTTCCATCCATCACGGAACAGACATACAAACTCACGTAATTTTTCTGATCAGCGAGGGCGATCACCGGCCATTCGATCGGTTGTTTTTTGGAATTTCTCCAAGGGAACGAGCCATAACCCAACATGTTTGAAGCGAAGTGCGGCTTGAGTTTGGGAACGGCTTTTTGAATAAAGGCGTGCAAAAAGTCCACGAGCTCTTTGTGGTTCGCCGGCACAGATTTGAGATAGTCCGTGACCGTTGCCGCTTTAACCGCCTTGAACATGTTCATACTCCCGCTAGTCTAGACTTTTCGTCTATTTTTACAACCCTGCTTACCCCTTACGTTGACAAATACTAGTAATAGAATACAATCCGTTGCACGCCCCTTTCCGTACACCTGCCTGCCACTCCGAGGTCCAGATGCCCGAATTCGTCGCCATCCACACCCCCAGCTGTGTCCGCTACCCGATGCATCCCCGCGACGACGCCCAGCAGCTACTCGACGCGCTCGCCTGGTTCCACTCCCACTACGTCGAGCTCATCAAGCAGTACCCAGGCAAACTCCTCGTACTGGTCAGCAACCGGTTCGTGGCGATCGCCGACGAACCGGCGATCCTCGTCCACCGCGCTGAGCAGTTCGACACGACGGCGAGCCTGGTCCTGCAAATGATCGGGGGCAGGCACGAGCTCACGGGCAAGCCGGGCGGTTCGTACGAGCTGATCATCGAGGTGGGGCCCCGCAGTGGCCCGCCGACGGCCCGCCGCACCATCACCATCCCGGCGAACCAGCCAGATGCCCTCTTCGACGGCATCGAGGCCAACTACGGCCCGCCGACCGAAGAAGAGCGCGCACTCGTCCCTGCCCGCGCCACGTTCGAGAGTGAGGCTGGGCGGATAATGCAGCGTCTCGCCAGCCGCTTCGGCTGATCTCTTTCACGTCGGGTGTGACCACGCGCCAATCGCGTCCTCCCTCCCCCTCTCGCCGACCCGACCGGCGTGTTCCTCTGATATTCTCTTTGCGAGGATGCAAGAGGAACGCATTGATTCCGTAGAGCTGCTAGTGAACGATATATCCAGCCAACGCCACGATCACTCCGATCGCGAGCGAGGCGACGAAGATTTGGATCGCTTTCTTCTTGTCCTGTGCTCTAAACTGGGCTTGTTCAACGCTTTCCATTTTTCGTAATTCCTCGCTCACATTGAACATCCCCTTCATCCCAAAAGCAGCACAAAAATGACTAAAGCCTTGGATCAACCCGGCCGCTGACAGCGCAGCTGGAAAGAATAAAACCAGATACCAAGCCGCATTCAGCTGGAAATACCGAAACAGAACCCATACAGCAATCGTAACTACTAATCCGATCCAACCAATCCGCTTGCGCTGATTGATTTCAGCCAGGCCAATATTGCAGACGCCCGGTACGTAGGTTGTGTTTTTCATACACGATGAGTATAGCACCGACGGAATAAGACCAAGTTACCCCGTCTACGCTTTGCTAGGGCTTCTTTTCCGTGAGCGCTAGCAGCTTTTGCGTGGTATTCCAGTTGCGAATCGTCATCTGCTTATAGACCGGCAAAGAAATGAGCTTGCTGATCCGGCTCTGTGTCGCTTTGCTGATCAGAATCGAAAAATACAGCACACCTGTTCCCGCCCACACTTGGTCGACTCCGTCTTTTTGAGGAATGGCTTTGAGCGTTTGCTTCGCGCTGATCGGTTGTTTTAAAAAAATCACATTCGAACGATAGACCGTTGAATCACCACCAAAGCCTTTCGGCGCCTTTTGCACAATCCGCTTGAGGGCACTTTGTTTGAGAAGCACCACCGACGCCTTGTATCCAAATGTTTTGGATAAGCCCGTTTCGATCTTGTTACACAAAGCAGCTTGACTGCCAGCCGAAGAGGAAAAAATCACATTTCCGCTCTGAATGAAAGTCTTCACGTCTTTACACCCCAATTTCTCAAAGCAGGCTTTCAATGCAACCATCTTGATACTGTTATTGCCACCGACGTTGATGCCACGGAGCAGAGCAAGGTAGGTCATAACGTGTTCTGGCCTACACCTGGCGTAAGATTTTTTCCATTGGTCTCCCTTTCGCTAACTCATCAATAAGTTTATCGAGATAGCGAATCTCACGCATCGTTGGCTCTTCAATTTCTTCCAAACGGACGCCACAAATAACGCCCGTAATGAGACGACGAGCGGGATTCAGCTTAGGCGCCTTGGCAAAAAATGTTTCGAAATCTGTTTCTTTCTTTAACTGTGCTTCTAGTCCTTTTTGCGTGTAGCCGGTTAACCACCGAATAATCTCATCGACTTCGGCGTTGGTCCGGCCTTTTTTCTCCGCTTTGGCGATGTAGAGCGGGTAAACGCTTGCAAAGCTCAGACTGTAGATGCGATGTGGCATACGAAAGGATTGGTTCACGGATTAGTCTTGCGCTGCATTCTGCGCCTCCAGAGCCTGCGTGATCAATACGGACGCAATCGTCAGAGCCTTGATTCTTCGTACGAGCAGAGTGTGCTGCGAAGAGCCCGGTTTCAACTTAGGTTGAACATTCTCACACTTGCCGATGGTCGAAGTGATCGCTCGCAAGGCCTCACTCAATTCTTCGTGCGTAAACATAGGATCAATATAGCAAGCTTCAAGGCATAGCGGGAATAATCGGAGCGTTCTAGCGCTATCGCTTCCCTCGCCCATCCTTTATGTTTCCTTCCATACTCAAAGACTACCGGACTAACCTACAACAAATCCAGAACAGTCCTAGTTCAAAGGCAAACGCTACTTAGGGTTGGTAGCCGCCAACTTGGATATTCCAGAGTTTCTGATATGTCCCTCGCCGTTTCAAAAGCTCTTCGTGCGTCCCGGAATCGATCATCTCCCCGTTTTCCATAACGATGATACGATCCATATTCATAACGGTTGAAAGGCGATGCGCGATCACGATGACCGTTTTTGACTTCATTAGTTCAGTGAGCGCTTGCTGAATCAAGGTCTCCGACTCCGAATCCAACGCTGACGTGGCCTCGTCCAAAATAATGATTGGCGTGTTGGCCAAAATCGCGCGGGCAATCGCGACACGCTGGCGCTCCCCGCCTGACAACTTCACGCCGCGTTCTCCAACCAACGTATCATAGCCGTCTGGTAGGCGACTGATGAACTCATGACAATATGCTTGTTTGGCTGCCTGAATAACCTGTTTCATCGTAGCTCTCTCGCAACCATAGCTGATATTCTCGCGCAGTGAACGATGAAACAGTAACGGCTCTTGCGGGACAAGAGAAATCTGCGAGCGTAAACTCTCTTGCGTGATGCCGGCAATATCTTGACCATCGATCAGAATATGTCCTTTGGTCGTGTCGTAGAAACGCAGAAGGAGTTTGATGACCGTGCTCTTCCCCGCTCCCGAAGGACCGACGAGCGCTACCTTCTCCTGCGGCCGGACTTCGAACGTCAAGTTTTTTAAGACCTGTTGTTTTTCATACTTAAACGTCACCTGAGAAAAAGTCACTTGTCCGTTCGTAATCTGTAAGCGTTTCGCGGCTGGCCCATTTTGAATCCCAACCGGTGTTTTTAAAATACCTACAATCTCCGAGGCATTCGTGAGCGCCTCTACAAAGTCACGATACGCAAAACCAATCGCAAATAAACGCTCCGTTACAAGCACGATGAAGCCTTGAAGTACGACGAAATCCGCTACCGTAACCTGTCCTTTCTCCCATAGCCATAGGAGCAAGAACAACACCCCACCATGCATGAGCGCCCCCATGAAGTCCGAGAAGGTCAGTCCGTGTTCCGATCGGATCCAAGCCACTTTTTCGCCTTCGATGCGTTCCCGTAAACTCTTATGAAATGACGCGGATTCGTTCGCCTCTTGTGCAAACGATTTTACAACAGATGCGTTTGAAACAATGTCGGCCAATAACCCAAGCGCTGCGCTTTGCGCTCGACTTCGTTCTTGATCAGCCGGTGTCTTCCAACGAGCAATCACCACATTCGTGATGATCAGAATCACCAGCCATACAGCCAAAATAACAGCGGCGGCCGGCTTCGTACGCAAGAGCTGAATCATGATCCCAAGGGCGACCACTGCGGCGCCCAGCAAGTTCCAATAGATCGTCGCATGCACGCGTGAATACGCTTGAGATAAACGCGTGATACGCTGAATTAAACTTCCGGTGTGGTTATCATTAAAAAAGCTATGCGAATGAGCGAGCACCCCCTTCAAGGCTGTTTCTTCTAATTCTGCTGTGATCCGCGGCACCATCCGAGCAGAAGTATATCCTGATACACGAAAGAATAGTCCGAAAAAGAGCTTATAGGCGACGATGAGTAAAATCGAGCCAGATACTAAACGAAACACCGCTTGAGACGGTGCCTGTTGCGTGATCACCTCAACTAATCGCCCCATCTCAACCGGTACCAAGACAGAACAGACAGACGCCAGTGTCGCGACCGTAAACATCAGTGCAAAAAACCAGCGATGCTTCTTCGTGGATGTCCAAAGAAACCAAAGAACTTCGCTTGGAGTGGCAGAATATACCTGTTCACGTTTGGAGGAAGGCATAAAGAACGAAACTTGATTGAACAGAAGTATAGCACGTTGTAAAAGCGCCACCTCAAAGCGATAGCTTACTCCAACACCTGCCGTAAGTCTTCAATGAATTTGATCGATTGCTGAGTGGACTCACCAAAGTCTGCGCGTCGCTTCATATGCTGTTCAGCTGAAGAAATCCAATAAAACGTCTTCGCTTGAATGGCGCGCGCCATATTGAAATCACTTTCTGAATCGCCCACTGCGTAGACAACGTCATAGCTCCCCTCTGCAATAAGTCTTTTGGCAACCGTCGTCTTCTTCAACAGAACGTCGAATTTTGAAGTAACTGTACCATCATCTACGCCGTAACAGACAGAGATGTAGGGAGTGATTCCAATCATATCGACATACGTCTTAAGTCGATCATGGCGCGAGTGAGAAATCACGACATTCGTCCCGCCAGCTTGTTGAATACGCTGCAACACCTCCAGCGCGTGCTCCCGGGCTGTTGAGTATTTTTTTGAAAGATAAGAGAAACGATCTGAATCATAAGCAGCTTCAGCGATCTGGGCGATCTGGGCGGGCGTCTTTTCGGGAAAATGCTTTTGAAAAAACGTGTTCCAAGAAAAACTCGGCAGAGCCGCTAACTCTTGGGGGAGATACTGTGTGCTCGATCCATGCTCTTGTAACAAGATATTGGCGATATTCGTGATCACATACAAGGTTCCTGTCTCAAGCGTGTCATGGAAATCCCAAATATACAGCGGCTTCGCTGTCTTCCCGTCATCAATCCAGCGTTCAATATCCGAGTTCTGCATAAGGGTGAGTGCGGCGTCCAGGTCGGACAAGCGATAATCGTTCTTCACGACCGCTAGGAGCAATATTTCAAGCCAGATCATTTTAACGACCTGGGGGAAAAACTGCCATTCTTTATCAGAAAACCGGCCTGAGCAAAGATACGCTTTCAAGATCCGTCCGAACCCGCTCGTACGCAATGAACGGAGCAAAGGCACCTGTCCACTCAGCATAGTCCTACGCTGAGCTGATCCGTTCGATGAAGTAGACGCTCCTCACGTCATCAAAACCCCAGCACTGAAACGTGCTGGGGTTTTGATTTTACCAGATGGATTCTCTATTCCGTGGTCTCGCCGTCAAACTCATCCGTCGTATCAGCCTCCCCTTCCGCTTTCGTCGCATGGACTACCCCATCCCGATGATGAGGCGGCATATACAGAGTGTACAACTTCATCTTATCGTCACCCTTGTTAATAATATTATGTTTTGTGCCGGCAGGAACGATCACGACGCTCCCATCCTGCAAATCATGAGAATGATCATTTAAGATCGCTGTCCCCTGGCCTGCCTCAACTCGAATGAACTGATCAACAGCATGCACCTCTTCACCGATCTCTTCTTTCCCGTTCAGCGACATCACAACCAACTGACTTTTCTTGTCGGTATACAACACCTTTCGGAAATTCTCATTCTGTAACGATAGCTCCTCGATATTTGCGACGTAGCCATTCATAGTGCGTGTAAATACAGGTGAATCTTATTTAAGGAAGATGGTTGCCATCACTCCGGCCGTCACAAGCAATCCACCGACCACATTCCCCATCGTAGGCTTTTCCCCCAAAAAGACAAATGCCAGAAGAACGGTCAGGAGCACGCTCAGCTTGTCGATCGGCGCGACCCGCGATACTTCGCCCAGCTGCAAGGCTTTATAGTAGAACAGCCAGGATAGGCCGGTCGCAATCGCCGAGAGGAAGATAAAGAGGTACGAAAACTTGGAGATCTTCCAAAGATCGCCGACATTGCCTTGCACGAACACGATTCCCCAAGCAAACACAACGATAATCAAGGTACGAAGCGCGACCGCCAAATTGCTATCGACATTTTTTACGCCAATCTTGCCAAAGATGGCGACCAAAGACGCGAAGAAGGCGGATAGGATGGCGGCGATAATCCAAGACATAGCTGTTCTTATCGTATCACAGACGAGCGGCTCAGACCGTATTCCGGCGCGCTAGCCTCGGGCTAACAGGGCGACTGCAATGATGCCTAGACCGATCCCGAGCCATTGTAATCGATTGAACGATTCTCCAAAGAAGACTGTCGCAACAAGGATCGTGAGCGCGTAAGACGAAATCGCATATAAGATGATGCTTCGTGCGAAGGGCGCCTTCGTTCCGAGCAGCACAATCCAGCCAACCGTGTTGATGAGGCCAGAGATAAAGGCGAACACGGCTAAATGCTTCCTTGAGAGAACATCCGTAACCAAGTTGTTCAATACAAGAAAAACGACCATGAACTGCCAGTAGCGGGTGATGAACTCTTGGAAAAGTTGGTACATACTATGCTGCATTTGTTACAGAACAAGTGAGAAACCACGTTAGCCGTGAGCATCACCACGAAAATAAGCTCTCGTTTCTGCATCTTCTGAATAGATACTGCAGCTCTTCATACCCCTAGTCATCAACGTACGATAGGTGTTTTTAATAATCGCATCCGCTTTCTTATCTGCAGCTTCAGGATTGTCTTTTCGTGCTTTCTTATAGCCTTTCAGTGAAACATCCATTTTCGATCGCATCTCTGGGCGTGTTATTACCTTTCCATCGCGCACAATAAGATCAGGACCGATGATGACACCGATATGATCCAACTCTAATCCTTGGCAGGTATGAATACAGCCAGCCTCGCGTACGGATTCTGGTGCAAGAATCCATAGACTTCCATCACTCGCCAGGTTCCAGCGCATACTAAAATTTTCAGCAGGAATACGAATATCGTAAGCCGCACCGTTCTTTTTGCTCGTCCAATCCCAACAGTAACCAGCAACGATGCGAGCGTTATTACTTTCTTTATTCTTTTCTTCAATAGAATTTCGTAACTCTTGTACGGAGTCGAAGACGCGAAAATCATATCCAGTACCTTCCATCGATTCGTTCGCTGTTGGCCGTATCTGAAGTATCTGATCCAACCATGAGAGATATCCATCAGAACCGTTACATCGAAACTGACAAGCAAGATCCATGACCTGAAGATCCGCGCCTGATTCGCGCGACCAATGTTCTATCTCCTTTAGCTCGCCAATATCATCCCAAGTCACCTTCTGATCTTCATCAAGGAAGAAGACTGTACATGCAGCCGCCTGAATAAGCTCTTTCACTTGATTCTCCCCTTTGTTTTTTAACAATCCTGATTTCTTATTCAAGCGATGCGCCTCATCAATCAACAGAACATCGAACGTATTCGGTTCTAGATCAGTAAATGATCCTGAGCCCGAGAAGATGTTGGTGATCTCTGTTTTTCGCATTGATCCGGTAAGCTTGCTCTCATAGACTGCCCTCGGAGCCGCTGCCTTAGAAACATACTGTGTGAGCAAGCCCATCTTGAGAAGCGTACTCAACAAACGGACTGCGATCAGTGATTTCCCCGTACCTGGTCCGCCTCGAATGACGAGTATGTGTTTTTTGCTTTTTGTTGAACGCCGAACAAGTGCCAAAGCTTGCTCATAAGCGAGCTTCTGATCATCAATCAAAACGAATTCTTGATTTCCCTTCAACATTCTACCAATACTATCGGCGAGCTTTTTTGATGGACGAATCTCCCCATGCTCAATTCGATACATGACCTTCTTACTATCCCCTTTTTTCACAAAACGTTTAATGAAGGCTTGTAAACGCTCTTTTTCAAGATCCCCTTCTAAAAAGACAGGAGCCTTTTCAAGGTAAGGAGCGTATTGCTCATGTTCAATGACATCATCCTTTCGATAGTTGTGCAGATAGGCACAGGGGCGCAATTGAACGTTCTCTTTGTAAACGGTCGTATTAAACCCTTCGAGCAACGTGGCGTATGACCAAACTTGGTACGACGGGTGTGGTTGCTCACCAAAGAACCCAGTCTGAACAATGCCGTCCTTTTCGGACAATGAAACATGCGACCACTGCTTCAATTCGATAAGAACTACATGCTCCGATCCATACTGATCTTGACCGGCAATAATAAAATCAATCCGCTTAAGTGTTTTCGGTAATCGATACTCAATGAAGACATTCGCATCCATCGGAATCTCTGGATCGCGCAACACATCGCGCATCCAGCGAATACTCGTCTTCCACGATTCCTGTTCGGATGCGGAGACCATCACGCCGGTCGCCTTATAGTAAAAACTGATCAGGTAATTATCCGTGAGATCACCGAATGACTGATCAACGAAATCTTTCTTTGTTGCTTCATAGATGATCATACACTGTGCTCCGTGTACTTCTTATGATTTCCTCTTGCCTTATCGATCGGATATTTCTTAGTATTCTTTTCAATCTTCGAAAGCAGCGCCTGCCCGATATCGATCCCAAAATCATGACTCATGAGCAGTACCCAGTAAAAAACGTCCGCCAGTTCGTCCCCTATTTGGGATCGTTGCGATTCGATATGCTTTTCCATCTCTTCCATGTTTTTCCACTGGAAATGCTCCATAAGCTCCGCCGCCTCCAACATGAGTGAAAGCGTCATGTCTTTTGGATTGTGGAACTGCTTCCAGTCACGTGCATCACGAAAAGAGACTATTTGTTTTGAGAGATCAGATAATTGCATAGCATCGCTACAAAAGTAGCCATTCCAAGATAGGCTACTTATCGAGTAAAGGTCAATCTGTGATGCCAACGCCCTCGCGCGTCCCCACCTGCTTCTGCGCCAACCCCACGGCTGGTGTGTTTGTTTTTCGTTTGCACCTTAAAGCAAACGGCCCGCAGGGAGAGTGAATCTCCCTGCGGGCCAGCGCCACCAAGTTTTGGCGGCGCGTCGTCGCTCTCACATGAGAATCGAGTGCGGATGGTTGCATCGCTCGAGGGAGAAACTCTCAGAATCCCTGCATAGCGGCACGCCACCGCCGCAGAAGGGCTACGTCTACCTTCGTCGGATCGTGTGGGGACGCTGTGTAGCTAGTGCTGCGATGGTTGTGATGCCACACAGCTACGACATATCCGTCCTCCGGCCCACAGCCCCCCGTACTCGCGTGCGAACACGGTGAGCGTGGCTGCAGCCGAGATCGCCTGTGGCCGGTTGCTCAGGGAGGAAGACCTACTCAGGCATCCATCGAACAAGAGCATCGAATAGATCTGCGGTGGCTCGTGCAGATACAGGCAGATGTTTCGAACGTATTCAACGCCCATCACCGAGTCGCCGTCTTCGAGGTTCAGCTTCGGCGCATAAAGGGCGTTGTCACAGGCAGCGAGAGCTGCGTGGAAGGCATCGAGCTGATTCATGCGCACCACCATGCCGAAGACGTTCTCCCGATCGGAGCTGCTCGCCCCCTGCAGGCGGACAAGGTACGTCTCGCACAACCCATTCGGACCCACCCGGGACGCACACGGCACCAATTCGTGCCGCACGTTCAATCGCTCGAGGAGTCGCTCTGCTCCCGCCTCCTTGGTTGGGAAGCACCCCTTCAAAGGCACTTCTCTCTGACCATCGACCAACGAAATCACAGACCAACTGTTCGACATGAATCACCCCTTGGTTGCGTTCCCTTGAGACACAAGTATCTCAATAGCTTTAGTCTGCGGTTTTTTTGAATTTTGTCAAAGATATTGCGTGTTCAAGAACTAAAAACACCCAGCCTGCGCTGAGTGAGCTTAGTGGCTCGACGGGCGGTTGTAGAATTCATCAATTGAGGCCGTTTAGAGTCTTTAAACCGAGCTTTTGGCCCAGGTAGGTTTTGTTGGAAATCGAACAAATTGCTCACGATTGAAATGACAGAAAACCCTCTGAAACGTTCATTTTTCTATAACACGAAGCACCTAGGTTTATTTGACAAAATAAGCTTTTTTTTGATATACTTCCCTGTCTGTAAAACGCAGACATTCACAACCCGGAGGTCCGTAATGAGCACTGATCCGTTCGCCGACACCCGCTTCGAAGGCAAGTCCGAGGCCTCTCCCGAAGACATCGCTGCTGAGATGCAGTTCCGTCGCAGCGTCTACAGACGACTGTGGGAAACCACTCCTGAGAGCGACGGAAAGCGTTCGATCGTTTTCAACAACGGAGAGGAACTTCACAAGTTTCCTCGCCGAGCCATGATCGAACTCGGCCTCATCGATCAGAAAGGTCTCGAGTACGCTGGCCTCGAAGGCCATTTAGGCATCGAGGAGCGTTACAAGTCGCTGATGGAGCGATGCGGCTGGGTGAAGTTCGAGCGCATCCCGCGCGCTGATCTCAGCCTCGAAGAGACCTACTGCGTAACGCTCCTCGTCGACCCTGACAAGATCGACGAACTTGATCAGCCGTACATCGCCGACCTACCGCCCATTACGATCGCCGTCGAGACCATCGAGCTGATGCCCGCCTACAAGCGGCTGCTCGGTGTGTCGACGGAGTTCAAGGGCGAACGATGCGTCGCGGATCCGGTGCGCGCTCTTACGAACTACTTCTCACAGGGAAGGGCGTACGACGCGGACGAAACCGTCAACATGCTCATCGACGCCGGCCTTGCCGAGTGGCGCAGCCACAACGCGGTCGGAACTGAGGGCGACAGGCTCTTCCTGATGCCCCTCCCCGTTGATACGAGCGTACCACCGCCTTCACCGACCGTAACCCAGCCGGAAGAAGCAGACCTCGCGGTCTTGCTGCGGAGCAAGCGAGCAGAACTCCAGCGCTCGCTCGAGAACAGCCTCGAAACAAGCGGCCAGCTGCAGGCTCAGATTCGAGATCTGCAGTCGCAGCTCGCGGCGCTTGAACACGAAGCCACAACGGTAGCAACAAATTCGTCGAACCTCGGTCGCGAGATCAGGACCATCGACGAGCAGTTGCAAGCACTCGCAGAGATCGAGCAAGCCGAGCGGGAACTCGCCGCGCGCAAGGCTCAGATCCGTGCCGCCATCGCCGTCGCTGGTTCCAGCAAGTAGTAAACCGACACGGGGTACAGAACACCGCAACTTCGCGGACCTACGTTCTGGATCTACCCCCTCGTCACTTAGTATCTATCTTTGATGGGAATTGAGTAACGAGTGCAATACAAAACACCCACGAATAAAGTGGGTGTTTTGTTATAAGGCCGTTTATTGCAGAAATCGTTCAGGCTTAAAAGGATGTCTACAAGTGCGCTAGAATCCGTACGCTCACTGGCATCTGCTTCGACATACATTTGCGTCGCATCTTGCAACGAAGGGGGTGTCGATCAACATCATCTAAGAGCTACTTGGACACAGTACTGTCACGATGACGATGCGGTATGCACATCTTGCACCGTCTGCACTTAGAGAGGCTGTTGAATTACTAAGCACTGAATACAGGGAAACAGAACTCAACACTTTCATCAGCACGGATGACCGGGCCGGACAATTTAAAACGAACTGACAGCACAAGCTCGCCCTGCAACATCTTGAGTTTGCATTCTTTAATCTCATCTATATCCAACTTCAGAGGAACCTCAGACATTATCTCATACAGAGCTTTAAAGAACGCATCCTCCTGAGCAAATAAATCGGCTCGCTTCAAATAAACTGGCACGGTCTTAAGCTGGCGCAAAAGTTCATTAAGAATCTCTCTTTTGTTATATATCGGTTTTACTTGAAATTTACCGCCTTTTCTTGATACTTCGACCAATACACTCAACATCTCACCGGACGCGTCTACGGCTACACCCCGATCCTTTAAATTAATGTGGGCAACAAAACCAGCTAGATCCCACAGAACGGCACTATTTTTGAAGTATTCAAATCGCATATAACCAAGCAGCATCGCGACATCATCGCTAGAAAATTCGCCTGAAACTATTCTAGAGCATCTCGCTGCAATCCTACTAGGTAAGGACTGGTTTTTAGAATTGTATGCCTTAGGAATGGAAGAATCAACCATACCTCATGCTGGTAAATAGTGGATGCGCCTTCGCTTTCTCGAGGTCGACTATCACACCCTCCCTTAGATCTTTTATGATTTTGAGGACACCGATTAAATCATTGAGGCCACTTAGAATTGATTTGTTCGCTTTCTCGATTCTAACACGACTGTCATCGACCATAGGCCAATTCACATAGAAACCATCAACATGCGACTGTCGCAGACTAAGCCTCTTTACAAGCGTATTAGCAGTGTGAAGGTAGGAGTATAGCCTTCTACTATCTTCATTGGTGTAGTCGATATAGTTATTCGAAAAATGATTCAGCCAGGTTGTATCTAGATCGACCGCAAGCAACGGCCTCGTTGAGTCGCTCTTAAGCAACTGCACTCTTTCTGAGCAGATTCTAATATTGTAATCCAACTCAGTATTCAACGCTGATTGAACTGCTGTAAACTCTGCTTGTTTCTTGGCGATGATTTCTCGCTTATTTAGCACTCGCTCGATACCTAAAACTATTGCCGCTCCAACAAACGAGCCTACGACGTTACCGAGAAGACTTATCCAATCAAACGTAGACCGGCTTGTCACGAAGACGGGAATTGTGTGGTGCATTTAAAAATATTATCAGTCTGATTTTGGATTAACCAGACGAGCTCTAAGTCAACTACGGCAAACGGCCGTCAGCCAACAGCTGTTCAGCATGATATACAAAACCCTCCCTCACTGAATTTCTTCGCTCAACAAAACAAAAACACCACGTCAATCGTGGTGTCAATGCTGGCTTGGCTTTACAACGAGGCTCGAACCTATTTCCAGTCTCAGACGTGACCAAAGGAGGGGCATGGGGAGGATTATCCGCCCCATTCCTCCAAGGCCTCTGCTAGTTGAACGCCTAGTTGAATCAGTGTTCAACTAGCAGATCCAAGAAAAGCATCTCAGCCAAGCCAAATCTCAAATACAAAAAACCGTGACTACTATGTGACAACACAATCAACTGAACGACAAAGTATATATACATACCTATCTAAAATATACTTTGTCTCTTTACAACTTATTGCTTGTTTTATTTACTACATCTATCTCTCTTCTATTATCTATTCATATTGAATATTTCTTTAACTTTAGTTGACTGACTCTGAGGGAAACTGAACAGAAGAAGAAGGGGGCTTGGGACGGGGATGGGGAGAAGAGGGCGACGGAACAGGAACCGGGAACAGAAACGAACGGACACAACCCACAACAACCAACACAATAGGCGGACCTCAGGTCTGTCTTTTTGTTTTACCTCTTCCGCATCAGGGCTATTCATTCTAGCGCCAGCTTTTCCTTCGTCAAGGTAGAACTCGTTGCCCTCGTCTCCACCTGTGACAAAGGCAAGCTATCAGGCGCTTCTTTCTAGCCCGTCTGATGCGACGTATTCGGCCGGTCCATCGGATCATATTCAAGGCCGTTTTTTCGTTTCTATGGAAAACGTTATTCTCTCTAACTGGAAGGGTTCAGCGAACACTGCTGAATCCGTAAAGAAGCAGATCGTGGCGCGCTGGGGTGAGGCTGAGGCGGATAGCTACGACCCAAAATCGAACTGTCTCACGTTCAGCCAATGGCAGTCTTACGGATACATGGTGAAGAAGGGTGAGAAAGCACTCAAATCCATCACCATCATTGAAAAGAAGAATGAGAAAGGAGAGGTGGTTGAGAAGTACCCGAAGACGGTCAATCTCTTCTATGTGAGACAGGTGGAGAAGATGAGCTAAACAATCAAAAACAGGGATCGGCGAAAGCCGGTCCCTGTTTTGCGTTGCCTTACTGCTTAAAGTATGAGGATTTTGGTATATTTCATTGACTTTTAGCTTAGAAAATGCTAAAAATCTGAACAATTATCATATGAACGAAATTAAATGCCCAAAATGCGTGACCTCTTTTAAAATCGATGAGGCGGGTTTTGCTGACATTCTTAAACAAGTTCGAGATGAGGAGTTTAACAAAGATCTAAAGGAACGTGAGCGCATGTTTGCTGCGGACAAAGAAAGTTCCGTCAAACTCGCCGAGGCAAATATTACAAATATACTGCAAGCAGACCTTGCAAAGAAGGAGACGGAATTAGCGGAAATAAAATCAAAAATGAACAATGCAGAACTCGAAAAAAAACTCGCCATCACTGAAGCGGTCAATAAAGTTGAGAAAGAGCGTGATGAACTCGCCGGTGAGCTGAAGAGTAAAGATACTGAGAAGCAGCTACTCGAGACCGCATTAAAGGAGAAATATGCCGCCGAGATCAAGACCAAGGACGACATTATAAAGATGAAAGATGAGGAAATCGCCCTTCGTAAAGACATGAAGGTCAAACTCTCAACAAAGATGGTTGGTGAAACGCTTGAACAGCACTGCGAAACTGAATTTAACAAGCTTCGTGCAACTGGTTTCCAGAATGCGTATTTTGAAAAAGATAACGATGCAAAAAATGGTAGCAAGGGTGATTATATTTACCGCGAAACCGATGAGGCTGGTAATGAAATCATCTCTGTTATGTTTGAAATGAAAAATGAGGGCGATGAGACCGCTACAAAACATAAAAACGAGGACTTTTTACGCGAGCTCGATAAAGACCGTACAGAGAAAAAGTGTGAGTACGCAGTACTCGTGACGCTTCTGGAGGCCGAAAATGAGCTATATAATACTGGCATCGTTGACGTCTCGTACAAACATCCAAAAATGTATGTAGTGCGTCCACAATTTTTCATTCCTATAATTACCCTGCTGCGGAACGCAGCCTTGAATTGCCTCAAATACAAAGCCGAGCTCGCCCTGGTAAGGAACCAGAATGTCGACATCACAAACTTTGAAGAAAACATAAATACGTTTAAAGAGGGTTTTGCGAAAAATTATCAGCTTGCTTCTAGTCGCTTTAAAACAGCTATCGACGAAATAGACAAAACAATAGACCATCTCCAAAAAACGAAAGAGGCTCTCTTGTCATCTGAAAACAATCTTCGTCTCGCTAATAATAAAGCAGAAGATTTGACAGTCAAAAGATTAACGCGCGGCAATCCTACGATGACAGCTAAATTTGCAGAGCTCTCGGATGCCTATAAAACTACAGAAGGATAAGGTTCTGGCGCATTCAGGCAGTCAACAATTAAAGTAGTAAAAAGTCAGGCCGGTCTTGGAACAGCCCAGAGTCATTCAGAGTGAACAGGTTTTCTTGTTTATGATTCGTTCTGCTTATACCGCAACCTACGCTTATCAAATGCCGGACGCGTTCCTTCAAGAATATCAACTAGGCGCTTGTTCATTTCAGGGTTTTCAATAGCTCCGGCAGATAAGCTGAAAGCGTTACCGTTCGCCTTATCTATGCTTACATAGATAATTTGTTCAGCATCAGCCACAACTGCCAAGTTAGGATTATGTGTGACCATGATAATTTGGCGGCACTGCTTGGCTT
The DNA here is from genome assembly GCA_964598725.1 of uncultured Gammaproteobacteria bacterium. GTDB lineage: Bacteria > Patescibacteriota > Patescibacteriia > 2-12-FULL-60-25 > 2-12-FULL-60-25 > JAGOTP01. The sequence goes on from CAZRCW010000001.1 coordinate 801,394, forward strand.
GTTTGATAAAAGGCACGAGAATACGAGAAACACTCTTATTATCAAGGTTATCTTCAGGTTGATCAATAATGAGAGGGATATCGTTTTTATCTAACATGAGATAAAACACTAAAAGCAGAGCTCCCTTTTCACCCGGGGAAAGAGTGTCTATATTTTTTGCATCCAATTGTAGCTGATACTTTGGATTAAGGTACTCGAGGGAGAAAAGATAATCAAAGAATCCAGCCTGGTCAGTGATTTGATCGCTGATATACTTCTGGCGTTCCTCGTCTTTTACCTCCGAACGCTGATCCCGCTCAAGAAGAGTAATGAGTTTATTGAGCAAGATTTTGACGCTCTCTTCATTGTCAGGGTCTACATCCACAATCGCCGTCTTCAAAGCCTTTCTTCCCTCATCAACTCCACGAAAACTTCCTTTAACTTGTTGATTTACAAATGCGAAGAAACGATTTTCAAAGTCATCGGATAAAACAAATCCGGTCTTCAAGATAATCTTGTATTCATTCAGTAAAATTTGATTTGAACGGATGATTACATCGATTGAGTCTTTTACCGTCTGGTAAATTTCAATAATTTCTTTTTTCTTCTTGAAAATTAATACCGTCTTCTCTAGACGCTTTGCCCGTTCTTGCTGTATGAGCGTTGGAAGGTTGTTTTCAAGATAAGCAATGCGAGCATCGAAGTATTTCAAAGTGCCCGTTACATCTTCATCACCAATGAGCTCATTCTTCCGCACATCCCATCTTGCCTTAACCTCAAGGTATGCTTGGTACTTTCTCGTAGGGACGTCCAAGCTCTGCTTAAGCGAATCACGTTCAGTTATCTTTTGTCCGATCTTTATATTGATACTGCCACCAGCCAATGCCAGCTTCCGTGTCTCATCCTCAATCAGGTCCAGCGACTCTGAGGACACAAGCAAATTGCCATACTCAGCCAACTTCTTTTCTTTTTCAAGAATTGTCGCATCTACCTGCTTGTAATTTACTTTCAACGTAAAAAGCTTATCCCAAGATACGAAGTATTTCGTAACAATTGTCGTGTGTTTTTCCTGGAAATCCGAAATGTCTTCCTCCTTTAATTTTAGGGTCTGCTTAAAGCTTCTCAAATCTTCCAATTCTTTTGCTACTTCACTGTACTTCTCAGCACACGCATCTCTCTGCTCTTCGAGTAGATGTATTTCACTATTTATTTTGGTGATGCTTTCGATATCCCGTTTCTGTTTATCGAGCACCCCTGATTCTTTTGAAGGATCTTTAACTTCGATGGGAATACTTTTCTCATGTGCAGCAATTTCAAGCTCTTTTTGCTTTTTCAAGTTTTCTATTCTCGTTTTATAGTCCGGATGAACTTCTGACTCTAACAAAACTAGACTTCGATTGATTTCTGTAATCTCTGACTTAAGAACATAAATTTCATTATTGATGTTCTGCGACTTGTACTCAATTAGATCCGCGAATGTCTTTTGATCAAGCCTCTTATCGGTGCTCAAATGAGAAAATACTACTTCTTCTAATTCCTTACTAAATGTTTCATCATTAAGATCATTACAAAGATTTTCAAAGTAGTTCTGAGGAAGATATTTGATGGTTTCTGGTTGCCTTAAATCAACATCTTCACTCAATAACTTCGATTCACTCCCACCACTAACCCATGTCAACGTTGCCTGAAATTTTCCCGCGAGATTGCCCTTCTTAAATTTCTTATCGCTTAAAAAGGAAAAATGTCCATGATTCGGCGTATTACCGATGAGCCCAAGAATATCAGCAACAGCACTTTTACCACTTCCTTTATTTCCGATAATCGACACCAGTTCCGGACTGAGTACGAATTCAGTTTTATCAAACCAAACACCTTGCGACTGGTCATAAGTCCCAACCTTATCAATCGTAAGCGAACGAATAAATTTCGTTGGACGATTTCGGACCGAGGGCAAAATAGGGGGTTCCTCACCTATAAAAACCCGCTCTTTTTCAAAAACAACCTGCTTCAGCCCTTCAAATGTAGGATCTGCCTTGATCCAGCAATAATTTCCTGCACCGTCATTAGAAAATACATCCTTTAAACATCGAGAATCGCTCCCTAATGTAAACACAAATTCAGCCGTTAGGTCCTGGTGTTGCAAAATAAATCCCGACGTCGCGTCAGCAGACTTCTTATGTTTTGATTGTAGGATATTCACTTTCTGTGCATTGAACTGGTCGGCAAGATGCGTACGATCAGTTTTGCCTCTTTCTTGGAAGAGGCCGTTGTCAGAATTGCAGTGCGGGTATATTAGAAGACCGCCGATTTCATCAACTATCGCCAAAACATCCTTATAAGACTTGTCAGAGATGGTTAGAGCATCGTTCGTTTTTCGATTGTGAACGTTTATTTTTGTGAGTAAAGATTTAACTCCCGCCGAATAAGTCGCTTGGCCATATGGAATATGGTCAAGCATAACAATCATATGCACCCCCTGCACATTAATCTCTATCCCAGGAATAACCTTTACACGAGTATTTTTTGCTTCGTTCATGAACGCATCTAGTAGATGGTCATGATCGTAGTTATGATCCGTAAGACAAATTGCGCCTACGCCATCGACAAAGACATCTAAGTAGTTAAGGAATAACTTTGCATAATTTGCCGCCTTCACATTCTTCGAATCGGTGCTCGTAAAAAAGTAGGCTTTTGAATCATACTTTTTTATCAGCTCTTTACTACCGATAATCGAAATAAGCTCTTGGCACTTGTCCGGGAAATTATTTTCTAAATCATCCCAATAACCTTCAATCGAACAGTAGCCATCGTCAAGAACAGTCTGAACTTGTAAGTCCCACTTTCTCCACTCCGATCCTCTTAGATATTGGTTTTGATTATCCATACATCAGCAGTTATCTCTGAAAGCTTTCATCATTTCCCTAAATCACCTTCATTACTTCATCACCAAAATGATTAATCGCTTTCACAGCGATCTTACCTGAAGTTGGCATCGGGAACGGACGAGAGACGGTCGAGTTCATTGAATCCCACGCTTCTTCTGAAATCTCAGCCTTGAGAGCCTTCTTTAGCTTCTCGAATGGTTCATTCTCCCCAAGGAAGTAGGCATGGGATACGAAGAAGCTTTTTCCATCGTAATTCGTATCAATAAACCAACACGCAATATCGTATTCTGGATTTCCTGAACCACTTGAACGGATTTCACCTTTCACAGGGTCGTACACATCAACACCCTTAATCTCAACAACAACACCCTCCTTTGTCGTCTTTACCCCAATATCCGGCTCACCAAAAGCCATGAATAGGTTGGCAGACTGTGTCTTCTTGAGAAGATCGCCCATCGAAAGATCGGGGTTAATCTTTACCTTCATGATACGCATGCCGCCGACCTCGTTTGGTTCAGTAGATGCCGATGCATCAAATGATGAACCAGCAACAACTAACAGATCGGCAAAATGCTTTGCTTTCGCAACTGCGTCACGAATCATATCGTCATCGATACTTCCAAATTCAGGACCGATACAGATCGCCGCCGTTTTTAATCCACCCTCTACACGATATTCGCCACGAGCCTGGATTTCTGGACCGCCTGGTAGAACATCAAGATTCTCAAATTCCACGCGTGCACCCTTATCCCCTGTTTGAATTCCTGATCGACGAAGGTTCTCGATAATCGTATTCACGTAGTTCTCTGTTGAGAGCATCTCCTGCTCATCGGATACACGATGCGGCGAGAGTGATTCGACTGTAAAGGGCCCAGAAACACGAATTCGGCTCTTTTCCTCGAAAGGCTGATCGTGCAGAACCTCTTGTTCTGATTGCTCGTCGTTTGCGAGAGACTTTAATGTCACATGCGGAACCGTCTTACACTCGAACCCACCTCGCACACTCTTACCGTCCTTCAGTTTGAAATATGGAAACTTGGCAGCCATCAACCTTGTTCGTGCAAGCGCAAGCGCGACACGGGAAGTGTCTACAGTGATCCAACGTCGACCCCATTGCTCCGCAACGTACGCCGTAGTTCCAGAACCACAGGTCGGATCGAGAACAATATCACCTGGATCGGTACACATAAGGAGGCAGCGAGAAATCACCTTGATATTGGTTTGAACGACGTAAATTTTTGGATCACCAAAACCGGCGACACCGGTATCTGTCCATAAATTTCCGTAAGAAAAAACTGGGAAATCTTCAATATATCGCACATATCTAGGAGTGTCACCAACAACAACTATCCTTTTCTTTTCGATTAATTTTTTCATCCCTTCACAGTTTGTTTTCCAGCCACCCTTCTTTGGAAAGAACTTTCTATCATTGAACTCAAATTGAAAAGTCGTGGTTTCAGATCCGGTTTGAGACGTTAAGTTATCTGCCATAAAGACCCGGCTTCCCTTAGGCAGCTCCCCTTTTTCTTTTTCATCAGAAGTTAGCTTCCTTCTAGTTCCGTCTGCTAACTCAAGCAGATCATAGCCCTTAACACCCAAGGCACCGAATTCCTTATCTATATATAGTTGACGATATTTAACCTGACCTTTATTTTTTCCATACCAGACAATAAAGTCATTGGTTGTATCCAATAGATTACCACCTAGACCACTGGTTTTAGCAAAAATAATTTCTGATATAAAATTCTCACTCCCGAAAACCTCATCCATCAAATTACGGATCAGGTGTACGTTTTCGTCAGAAATTTGCACGAAACACGAGCCGCTCTCGGTCAATAATTCTCGCGCCGAGACCAAACGATCCCTGAGATACGTGAGATATGAATGAATTCCTAGTTCCCACGTATCACGAAATGCCTTAATCTGCTCTGGTTGTCGTACAAAGTCATCAATTTTATTATCTTTCACGTCACGCTTACGGGTCGAAACCTGCCAGTTACTTCCAAATTTAATCCCATACGGCGGATCGATATAAACGCACTGCACGCGCCCACGCATACCCTCTTTTTCGAGCAAGCTGTTCATGACAATCAAACTGTCACCAAGGATCATCCGATTTTGCCATTTATCTTCATGCTCATAAAAACCAACCATCTTGTTGTACTGGTCAGCCGCTGTGTCGCCAAAGAGAGATTGCTGTTGCAATGATCCTGCATTCTCGTCTTTTAATTTTGCGATAATAGCTTCAGGTGCAATTTTTTCTTGAACGTAAATAGGAACTGTACTCACGCCAAATTCAGCGCCACGTTCTTCTTTCCCCGCCCAAACCAATTTCGGATCAAGAGAAGGGTCATATTGATAGACCTTTTTCACGGGCCGACGATCACGTGCGGGCAACAACGCCGACTCTTCTTGAGTCGGAATACGTTTGCGCGTCTCATCGTGCTTATACGATGAGACGGAGGCGGCGGAAACGGGTGGGGCGATCTTTTTACGTGGCATAATGGGTGGGATTATTTGATACTCTCAAAGCCGAGTTCAATTCCAGCGCGGATTAGTTGTTCGGTCTCATGTATATCTTGGATTTCGATAAAAGCCCATTTCCCGAACTCGCCGTTATTATTCACAGACGGAACCCACAGCTCACGTGCAGTCTTTGTCTTCAGCACTTTTTTGTCGTCTTTCTTGCCCGTTACTTCGATCAGGAGGTTGATATTTTCTTGATCTGGCGTGACGAGACGGACGATGAAGTCCGGCACGTACGCATGATTGTTACCACGATACTCATAGGGGATAGTAAAGCCAAGATTCTGGTTTTTCACATATGCAAGAACCTCGGGCATGCGCTCCAATTTCTTGGCGACACCTTGTTCCCATTCCTCCGTATCGGCAACGACATAGTTCACATGACTTTTCACAGTATCAGCAACGGGTTTCGTCGTGAGAAAATCGACGTAGCGTGTCGATCCAACCTTATCGAACTGAGCCAGTACAGGTAAGACCTTCTTCACGCCGGATTGTTCGACATTCTCTTTCACGATCGCTTGCTGAATCTTTGTCTGCGCTCCGGTGAAGTATTCGCCGACACTGAGATATCCGATGACCATGCGGTCCTTGAGGGTGATCCAGCTTTTAACATATTCCTCAACGATCCTGTGGAGTTGCGGATAAAGCCAATACTTAGGCTCACCATCAGCGTCTTTGTAGTAGCTTCGAAGCAACCCTTCCGCGAGTCGGGTAATAACCTCTCCTTCGCGTCGCTCCTTGATCATGTCCATCGATTCAACTGCTTCTTCACCGATAGCCCCACGAGAACGAACTTCCGTCGGTTCATTTTCGATCACGGTTCGGGAATCATCCGTAAATTTTGCTGCCAACTTGCGTTCGTTGATCTCGTATCGATATCCTTCAACGCGCGGAAACGTGATTTCGTATTTCGATCGGTCTTGCATCGCATAGACGCGATGAATAACTTTAGGCGGCTGTGTCGTTGTGTCACCGCTTGTCCGTAAGAAGCTGAAGGGTACCCCATAGACTTCGGCATATTCAGGAGAGAACAATCCGTCCTCTCCAACACTGTAGTCTACGCGTCGTAGCGCTCGACCAACAACCTGTTCACACAAGAGTTGGGTTGAAAATGCGCGGATACCAAGAATGTGCGTCACTGTGTTCACATCCCATCCTTCCGTCAGCATTGAGACGCTTACAACACATTTGATGCTCTCACCAAGCTTGCCCGGCTTTCCGACCGTGTTCATGACTTCGCGTAACAACTCCTCTTCCGTCGGTTCATCGCGTCCCGGGAAACGGCGCACGTAGTCTCTTTTAAAATCCTCAATCTCCCGTTTAAAAATCTCCTTGAATTCTGTGCTTATTTTTTCGCCACTTTCAATTTGAGCGCTATCAATTAAGAGCGTGCTTGGCTTTTGTAACAAGTTCACACCGTCTTCGTTGCGGAAGACATCAAGGTTACCTTTCTCAATCTTGATATTACCTAAGCTTGTTTCGCGCTCGTAGCCCGCGATCCACCGATACACCATTTCAGAAACGGACGTGTTATTACACACCACGATCATGACCGGAGGCATCACGGCTGGATTTTGTCTTTTTGCCTCGACATATCGCGCATAATATTTTTCGTAGTTTCGATATAACGAAAGTAGCGCTTCCTCGAGCTTAGTTGGGAGCGTAATCGTATTCAAGTCATAATCTCCCGTCTTCTTTCCCTTCTTCGGCAGCGCGTCTTTTAGATGCAACCACAAATTTCGGAACTCTGGTTCAGCGTTTGTCGTGTCCGTTTCAACTGGGAGACGTGGGATCTTAACGATTCCAGACTCAAGCGCATCGAGGAGCGAAAAATCAGAAATCACCCATGGAAATAGCTCGCCCTCTTCATAACCAGAGCCGCGTAAAAAGTATGGCGTTGCTGAAAGATCAATTACGGCGTTCACCGTCAAACGCTTTGCAAGCGATTCAATACCGCTTATCCAGACGCGTGCCGCTTCATTATTTTCATCTGCTTCTCTGCGCTCTTCTCCAGATAATTTTTCCATCCCCGGTCGTTCTCGATAGCAGTGGTGCGCTTCATCGTTAATGACGAGCACACGCGACTTATTGATGACGCTTTTGAATACACGATTCACCATCGCGCTTGGCGTCTCTTTGAGAACGGCTTCGTTAATCAGGCCCGCTTCCTTAATGACTGATCCGATTTGATATCGGGGATTCTGACGTGGTTCGAGCTGATGGAAGTTAATAACATGGACAATCGCCTGCTGAAGCTGCTCAAAGTCTTGATGTGAAACGATATCACGCTGGCGATAATAGTTATTCGGATCATTTGGCTGAAGGACGTTCAAGCGATCTCGGATCGTAATGCCTGGGGCGATAATGACGAATGCGTCCGTAAAACGGGTATCCTGCGGATACCGAATCTTATTCAAAGTATTATAAGCAATGACCATCGCCATGACGACGGTCTTACCCGAACCCGTCGCCATTTTAAGAGCTAAACGATATAAGCCAGGGTTTGCATCCGTATTCGCCTTTTTCAGATCATTAATTACCCACGCTTCGCCAGCGCGCTCTGCGACTTCGGTAACCCACATGAGCGTCTCGAGCGCTTCAATCTGACAAAAGAAAAGTTTGTTTTCGCGTTCTGAATCACTCCAATACAAAAGAAGGTCGCGCGAAACCTTTGTAAGCCCCGGATAACCCTGCGATCTCCATTCGCTGATACATGCGCGAAGCTTATTAACGAATTCGTTTTCGCGTTGGAACTCTGTTCCGTACGCTCCTTCGGCAAGGATTTGATCCTCCTGCGAACTCCTTGTCTTTGCGCGGGGAACGGGAATATAAAGCGTACTCGAGCGACGACCTTCGAGAACCTGATCAGTCAATCCTCTATCGTCAGAGGAGAAATGACGTGCAGGTTCTAGATATGGGGAATTAAGAATGGGTGATTCCATACGCGGATTCTTTAAATCAATCCAGCAAAAATACTGGGTTATGTCCTACAAGAGAATGCCCTAAATGCAGGCTTCTGACAACTATCCTAAAGAACCGTAATTATTCCATTTTTAGCGCATTTTGTGAGATCTGTACTAAACTTCATGCAGGGCTCAACGTTCGTTATACGTCTATATCTTCTCGACGGAATTATGGAGTGAAAATGATAAACCTTTACAGATAAGCAAGTTTCTCTATGCAGAACTAAATAAATCTACTACCTCACTTTTGTACATCGAACTCATTATAAGCAATTCTGTTAATAGAACATAAGAATCTCTACAAATAAGTAGAGATTCTTATGTTACCGGTTACTACGACGACACTCTGACGATAGCCATTATCCAATCTCATCAATGGCAACATCAAACGAAATTTCAGGATGAGAAGACTGCATCAGCTCTTTCGCCTGCTCAACATGCTCTTCAAAAATGGAAACTGGGCACATAGAAACGGGACCTCTGATGGTCAAAAGCGCCTGAGTAGGAGATGAGGCCGTCAACTCCGTCTGACAACCGCAGGACTCAAACATATCAGTCACATTTTTCAAGGTTGCTGCATATTGCTCGGTTTCCGTTGGGGTGGCTTTGTTTTCTTCCATAAATCGTCATTATTAGTGAATCAATGGGGTGACATAAACCATGGTCATGCCTCTCTCGAACGATCACGCTCTGTTAGCTTACGAGGCTAGTTCAGCCGTTCGGTCTGCTCATTTCTATCGTAAATCTTGACGAGTAACGCGTCAATCGAGTGGTCAACTCTGTCTTATTTTTATATCATCCTCATCTTGAGTTATCAGACTATGATCGAAACCACCTTCAGCCATCGCTAAGATAGGAGTTCCCAAAATTCTGTTTCCGCTTCCTTATAATCTTCCGGCCCTTCCTCTGTTCCCGCCAAACAAAGTTCGCATGTCGTGAATAGAGCTCCCTCTTGAAACTCCTGCACGTACCCGCAGGGAACACACATATACATTCCATGCACGGGTACAATGTCGCCAATTTTATAGAGCGTTTTTGTAAGTAATCTTTCTTTCAACATAGGATTCTTATAGAAAATAAAAGGACTTATCCATTGCGATCCGGCATCTATTCAAACGCACAAAACGGTAAAAACTGACAGACAACCTCTTCTCCCACTACTACTACATGTAGTGTCATATTTCTATTTCAACCACTACATGTTGTGGATAACCAAAAATAGGGGCTTGTCTCTCATCTCTTTACTCGCGCCTTCTTGAGGGTTATCTTGTGAAGACAGCCTATGCCAAATTGCGTCACCGAGTATCGATGTAAATCATGTCATAAGCTGTTCTTCAAAGGACTACTCGTTGAAGGTTCGATCGAGGTAAAATGCAAGCACTGTCATGAGGTCAATACGATTCAAGCCACTCAATTCAATGAACTTTTATGCTTAACTAAGAATTGTCCCAACCGCGTCAGCTGGGATTCTCAAAAAGAATCCACCTAACATCCGTTCGATCCCCCACAGAAGCTCTCGAAGCTCACAGACCGTGAGTTTTTATTTTGTTCATTTTTTCTCTATGACCACCTCATCCATGACTCTCCCCAACGTTCTGAAACGCGACGGACAAAAGGCTACCTTTGATAAAGAACGGATTTATAATGCCATTCGCTTAGCAGGAGAAACAACGGAGGAGCTGGGACTTCCAGAAGCTCGTCGTCTTACCGAAACGATTTTGCTATTTATTACCAAGCAAGCAAAAACTCGTAACGAACTCTCCGTGGAAGAAATCCAAGACATCGTCGAGTTCACGCTCATGGCCTCCGGCTATTTCAAAACTGCCAAGAGCTATATCGTCTACCGCGAAAAACGGATACAGGCGCGTGAAACAACCAAAGTGGCTATAGATGTCGATAAAACGATCAGCGAATACCTCAATCAGTCTGATTGGCGTGTAAACGAGAACGCCAACCAAGGATATTCACTCGGTGGCATGATTTTGAATACCTCTGGCAAAATTACAGCAAACTATTGGTTAAGTTACATTTATCCAAAGGAAGTTCGCGAAGCGCATACCGAGGGAGATTTTCACCTTCATGATCTTGGGATGTTCTCAGGTTATTGCGCGGGCTGGAGTTTGCGCCAGCTCCTCGAAGAGGGGTTCAACGGGGTCGCGGGTAAAGTTGAATCTGATCCTCCCAAGCACTTTGAAACCGCTCTCGGACAGATGGTGAACTTTCTTGGAACGCTCCAAAACGAATGGGCGGGCGCACAGGCATTTTCTTCATTCGATACCATGCTCGCTCCATACGCCAAACGGGACAAGCTCTCCTACGAACAGATTTACCAAGGCGTACAACAATTCGTCTTCAATCTGAATGTCCCGTCGCGCTGGGGCATGCAGACGCCATTTACAAACATCACCCTTGATTGGGTCGCGCCTGACGATCTGAAAGATAAGAAACCAATTATCGCTGGAACAGAAGAGACGTTCACCTATGCCGACTGCCAGCCGGAAATGGACCTCATCAACAAAGCCTTTATCGAAATCATGACGAAAGGCGACCGCAAAGGACGTGTCTTTACCTTCCCGATTCCGACCTACAACATCACGAAAGACTTCAAGTGGGACACGGAAAATGCCAAGCTCTTGTTTGAGATGACGTCAAAATACGGCATCCCTTACTTCCAGAACTTCATGAATTCCTCACTCAATCCGAGCGATGTCCGCAGTATGTGCTGCCGGTTACAACTTGATCTGCGCGTCTTACGTGCTCGAGGTGGAGGTTTGTTCGGCTCAGCTGAAATGACAGGCAGTATCGGCGTTGTCACGATTAACCTTCCACGAATCGCCTACCTTGCAAAAACAAAAGCGAACTTCTTTGAACGACTTGGGAAACTCATGGACACAGCCAAAACCTCGCTTGAGATAAAGCGCAAGGTCGTCCAAGATAATATTGACCGAGGACTTCTCCCCTATACGAAGCGCTATCTTCCTTCGCTGCGCAACCACTTTTCAACGATTGGATTGAACGGCATGAATGAAGCCTGCTTGAACCTGTTAGGCGCGAACCTTGGTTCGGAGGAAGGAACTGCCTTCGCTCATGAAGTTCTTGAGTTCATGCGAGACCGCCTCATTACGTACCAAGATGAAACCGGCACGCTCTACAACCTTGAAGCAACCCCGGCAGAAGGCGTGACGTACCGCTTCGCCAAAGAGGACCAAGCCCGTTACCCCGGCATTATCCAAGCAGGTACATCGGATGCGCCGTATTACACCAACTCAACTCATCTTCCTGTTGGATACACGGACGATCCCCTCTCTGCGCTCGATCATCAAGACGCTCTCCAGACGAAATACACAGGAGGTACTGTTCTTCACCTCTTCTTAGGTGAACGTGTACGCGATTGGAAGACGTGCGCAACGTTCGTGAAGAAAGTCGCAGAATCTTATCACTTGCCCTACTTTACGATCACTCCGACCTTCAGCATCTGTCCAAAGCATGGCTATCTTACCGGAGAGATTCAGACCTGTCCGACGTGCGAATCAACCTGCGAAATCTGGTCGAGAATCGTGGGCTACTTCCGTCCGGTCGATCAATGGAATAAAGGGAAAAAGAGCGAGTACAAAGAACGGAAAGAATACGTGGTTCAAACACAAACAGAAACTACTACTCAGCAAGAACCGGAGTTAGCCTGCCAAATCGTATGATTATTTCCGGCTTCCAACCTCTCAGCCTGCTCGATTACCCAGGGATCATTTCCTCGATTATTTTTACTCAAGGCTGTCCGTTTCGATGTGTCTACTGCCACAACCCTGAACTCATTCCGGCACAAACAGCGGATCCTGACAAAGCACTCAAAGAAGAAAGCATCCTTGAACAGCTTAACCGACGGAAACACATCGTGGAGGGCGTCTGCATCACGGGAGGAGAACCTACAGTCCACGCTGATCTTCCTGAATTCATCAAAAAAGTGAAGCGCTTAGGCATGCTCGTGAAGCTCGATACGAATGGGCTCACTCCGCGCATGATTGAAAAGCTTATCAAAGAACGATTAGTCGATTTCTTCGCCATGGACCTCAAGCACACATGGGAGCGTTATTCAGAAGTTATTGGAATCAACCAAAAGAACGTGATCGACAACTGTCGAGAAACGTTTCGCCTGATTCAAGAGTCTTCCGTTCCCCATGAGTTCCGCACGACAGTCTATTCAGGTTTTCATAGAAAAGAAGATCTAGAAGAGATCGCGGGACAGTTGCGCGAGGGAGAGCGTTATGCCCTGCAGGAGATCCGATATGGGAAAACGTTGAATCCTACATTGGCGCGGACGCAACCGCTCGATCTTGAAACGGTCGCCAATAGCATCCGAAGCAAGCATCCACTATTACAGGTGGAAGTAAGATGTTAATAATAGGAACATTCACATATGAACCTATCACGTCTTTTGCCCCATACTCTTTTCGTCCCATTCGCCATACAGGCCATCCTTGCATATGAGTGGCTGTCTGGCGGTTGGGAGAAAGTTCGCGGAGGACAATTTGTACTGAATATCGGAAAGACACTCACCCGCTTTGAGACTGGTAACCCGCATGAATGGTATGTTGGTTCCATCTTAGGCATTGCGAAAACTCATCCAGTCATATTCGGCACGCTCGTACAATGGGGTGAAGTGTTTACAGGGATAGGATTGCTCGTGGCTCTCGTTCTGTACGTGCTCAGCAAGCAACAATCATCCAAAAATCTTGCACGTTTCATAGCGGTAGCAGCGCTCCTGGGAGGAGCGTTCATGAATCTGAATTTCTACTTTGCCACCGGATGGACCAGTCCGAGCACAGGAGGGCTGAATGCGCTTATGTTTTGGGTGCAAGTCGTATTACTATTCACTTGGGTGGCTGTAGCTTGTAAAGATGAAAAGAAGGCTGAGAAACGGGTGTGGAACTTACTTTGTAGACAAAAAATGTAGTACTAATTCCCTTCATCTCCCCAATTTGCCAAACTCGTTTGCGCAAACGCATACGACGGGTCAATCGGCTGCACACCTCGCCAAAGCGCAAAGTGCAAATGCTTGCCAGTTGCCCAGCCCGTAGCGCCTTGATAGCCAAGCGTTTGACCCATCATAACCGTGTCACCCACTTGTAGGTCTGGCGGGGCTGTTAAATGGCAATATTGCGTTCTGAGCGAATCCGCATGTTCGATAATGATTTCATTCCCACACCCAATCTGCACATCGGCCGGTTCCCTTACCACATACCAACAAATTCCGTTTGCGCTCTCATCACAAAACCGCCAACGTCTGGTCGTATTCGAGAGCATATTATTCTTGATCTGTAATACGGTTCCATCGGCAAAGGATCTCACTTCCGTCGTACGAGGCACACGATCCGCAATATCCCATGCGATGTGCCGAAGTCCGACCTTGGCTTCTGAGTCGAGAATGACACCTTGCGTTAGACGACCAAGCGTTGGGAAGATATAGGGATGGGTAAAGTCATACCATTTTTCCCCATAGATTGTTTTGTAGCTGAAGCTCGCAAACTCAGTGAACGGTAAGGCTCCTTGATCTGCGCCATCCGTTACGCCGCTCCCGCCTTGGATGACGGCAAACACCGTCGCAATCACGAGATAGAAGAAAAAGAAGATACTGAGAATGAACACAATAAGCCCAATACAAACACGCTTCACGCGATCGCGATGTTGGTAGAGGGCGTAGATCGCTTGTACGGCCGAGATAGACGCCATATGCGATTAGGCCGGAGGCTTCGTCGTACAGATCCGATCTTCTTCTTCACTGCTTTTGATCGAGAGTGGGATTTTGGAATCGTTGATGATGAGAAGTCCCTTCCCAATCTCAAGCCGTTCCAAATACGCTCGTTCAGGTTTGTTGATGTGTACCTTCTCGTTCAGCTTATCGAACGAATCGCTCACCTTGTGTTTCATGACGAGCGTGAGCGACGATTGGTCGAAGAGGTCACTCGTGCGCGGGAAGGCGCTATTGTAATAGTGGTTGATGGATTGAACGATGGTTGTGATGCCGGAGTTATATTTGCGACCACGCAAGGCAAGCGAAGCCAGCTTTTCGACAATCAGACTGGATTGAAAGAGCTGACTCGCTTCATCGACGATCAGGTTCTTGAACTTCGCCTTGTTCTTCGGATGATTGATATAGTTCCAGTAGCTCTCGAGGATGACGGCCAGGACAAAATCCCGCTTATCGACATATTTGAGCGCAAAGACAATGAGATCATCGGTTGCAAAATCGATATTCTGTTGTTTGTTGAAGAGATAGTATTGGGGATGCGACGGTTCATGATACGAATTCAATACGGTAAGGAGGTTCTCAATCGTCTCGTTCTTCGTCAGTTTCTCAATTTCCTTGATAAAGTTCTTGAGGACGGGTTGGGTTCCCCAGGACAGACATTTCTCATAGACAATCCCAATGGCTTTTTCCAAGCGGGTCAGATCTGTCACCCCAATCTTTTCGTTGCCGTACATGCTCTGAAACAATTCACGGACGAATTCAATCTTCTGGGCTTTATACTCTGGCCCAGAGATATGGAAGGGATTGATGTAGTAGATGGATTTTTCGTTGAGCTCAATGAATTTTCCTTTCAGATAATGGGTGACCATTTCAAATTCATTTTCAACATCGAGCACGAACGATTGATACCCGATCATGCGGGAACGAATAAGATCAAGTTTGATGAAATACGATTTACCCGCACCCGTTGCCGCAATGATCGAGCGGTTATAGCTTTCGAGTTCTTTGCGGTCGATTGTGACGAGTGAGCGATTGATCTCATCGACGCCGTAGAGAATCCCTGTGTTCGAGGAGATTTGTGGGGTGATAAATGGGAATGTGAAGGCTGCTACGTCGGTATTGATATCACGATGATTCTTGGTGTCCGTCGCACTCATGCCCGCGATGAACGTCCCTTGGAGACCCTCGAACTGCTCGTAGTGATAGATGCGGGACTGCATGAGCTTCCGGTTGAGCAACCGTTCAAGATTCATGTGCACAAGATTGAGCGCTTGAATGGTGTCGGAACGGAAGGTTGCCTCAACTTTGAGGTCAATCGGTTTGATCTCTGAACGTAAATATTGTTTCTCGATCTTCTCGGTACTCTCGAGGACGAGGGTATCCGCAATGTTCTTGGGTTTGTGTTGCGACCTCTCGTCAAAGATCTTGGCTTCAATGCGATGACGTTTTTCTGTGAGCTTCGTCACCGTTTCCGCTGCATCTTTGCTTGTGAAGGTAAACAGAAGGTCGTTTGCATACGGGAACATCACAATCTCTTTGAACCAGTCGATATAGGCGTGGCTTCCAAGCTCGCTCAAGAATTCCGAACGAAGATAGAGTTTGCCGTTTAGGTTCAAGAGATCGATATTCTCTTCTTCGATAAAATCGGGACTGATTTTGTTGATGACGGAGAACGGCAAGCCGTCCTTGTGCGCCTCGGTTCGATGTTCGTCGATGCGTTCGTAGAATTCTCTATTATTTAAGAACTTTTCTTCATCCAAATAGGCCATCATGACTTTCACGATCTCGTTTGTCCCAAGCATTTTGCTTTTAAGATTGATCGCCTGGAACTGAGACCGAAAGGTCGTGAGAATCACGATCATGCTTTGTCGCACTTCCTGAAATATTTCTTCCTCGGTGATATCACGTTTCTTCTTCGAGTCCTTTTCTTCACGACTGATGATGTCTTTGGAGAGAGTGTACTTGAGTTCGCTAAATTCAAGGATGAGATAGAACTTTTTCGTGATGATTTCGTAGTCCTTGTTCACTTCGCGGATGAAGTCCGCGTATTTGCGGAATAGATCATATGTGCCAATACTTCGTATGCTATAGGTATGCTCAAGTTGATTCACGTAATCACTAGCGTTGGTTTTTCGTGTTTGGACGAGGATGCGGAGCGGATACTTGATCTCAATTTCTCTGAGCACCTGTTCAAACCCGATGATCGCTCGCTCTTTCTCTTCTTCATCCATCATCCCGAAGTTTGCGGGGAAGACCTCCAAACACATGCGATAGGAGCCGTTATGCATGATGATGACCCCATCCTTGATATCTTTAAACTGCCAGAACTTGGCGAGCGTTTTGTGCGACGGCTTGTGTTTGAAGAGCCGGTTACGAATGTAAGACATGGGAGAGGTAGATAGCGACTGAGATGAGGAGTGCCACGAGCACAAAAAGGGCAACAAAGATCATCACAAAGGTTTTCTTTTCACTGCCACGTTCGTAGATCAGTTGTTTGGCTTGGATGCTGGCACTCCCGCTTGTCGCGTAGTGGTTGTAGATGAGGACTCTTGGCTTGTGCTGATAGTACGAAATGATGAAGAGAATGTGCCGATAGAAGTTCCGCCCACGGATCTCGACTATGCCGAGAAGGGCGAGGCCGGTCATCGCGAGCATGAGCGTCATGGTCGGAAAGTGCTTGAGGACAAGGCTAAAGATTGCAAAGCCGACGAAGAGGGTCGCGAGAAAAACCAGAATGACTTGGGTGATGGTCATCCCCCAAAACAGGGTGACTTTATATCCTTCGATAGACTGTGGAATATCGAGGGTTTTGTGTTTCTCGTCACTCATAGAGGTGATCGGAAGTAATTGCGCAGACTAAGGAAGGTGTTTGTCCCTGAGCGCAGACCGTTACGAACAACTGACTTGAAACCGGAGACTTCTGACGCAAGCGCAATCTGCTGAATCAAGTTATTGCTATCCACCACAACCGCCATGCCGATGAGCATGAGGATAAGATTGCCGAGTGAGAGTCCATTTGAACTCAAGAAGACGAAGACGATGAGGAGAATGAGAAGATCAAAGATGAGTCCGAAGCTTGTGACGATGAATTTGTTCCAGAAGATCAAGCCCATGTTTCGCGTCATGTCGAAAAACAGCATGGGCGTGAAGATCGGAGCGAGGAGCGCCATGACAAGCAAGATGAAATAGCGCTTGGCATTTTTGAAGATCAGGAAGCCAAAGAGAATGATGTAGACAAGGACGAAGATCGCGAGCGCGACAAAGGCGATCGTGAATCCATTGAACGAGGTCCAGAGATTGTCGGTGAGGAGCGATCGAAGAGCGATGATGAGTCCGTTCGCGAGAGGCGTGCTAAAAAGGAAACTCGCGAAGGCTTGCGCGGTTTTGAGTACCGCTTCGACCATGTAGCGCGCGAGGAATACGCCTCCAAAGCCTAGGAGCATTTTTCCAAAATCGCCGATGAAGTCCTGCGAGTAATCATTATCAAGGGAGAAGAGGATCGATTTGAAGTAGTGGGTGACGATGAGGAGATAGACCCATGCAAGACCAACCACTTCACTGAGCTTGAGGAGATTATCGAAGTTCACGACCTGTTGCAGATCGCCCTTCTCTCCATCAAAGATCGCGACGGGCAAGGTAAACAGAAAATCAAAGTGGAATTTTGCCAGAGCTTGTGACAAGACCACGCCCAATCCCCTCACAAATTTACTAATGATAACTCCGATGATGTCATTGATGGTTTTCTTCACACAGTCGATCGTATCGACGACTACAAGAACGCATTTAGGATCAGGCATGGTGATCTGCGTCTCTTTCACATCACTACTCAAGAGGCTCGTGTTATTGATCGTGTCGTCTTTGGGCAACCTTTCCGCGATACTCTCTTCTACGTGCGAGTAGAAACGGCTCATGTAGACTTGATGGAAGGCAAAGACGAAGGTGCCCGAGAGAAACAACATCACGAGTCCAACGATCACTGTCTGAATGATGAGGTTGGACCTGGCGATATCATCAAACTTGCCGGAATTTCTGATGATCCCTGCGATCGCGAGAATAAAGACGCTCACAATCGCCCCAATGACAATAATCGTCGGAATGTAGTTCGCTAAAACCGCATTAATCAATGTGTCCATAGGGAATGTGGGGAGTAGCATGAATCTGTTTGCAACCTTCGTAACCAGAAGCAAAGTACAGTTTCGGTTCCTTATCCCAATGTTGGTCAATCCGACTGAGGGTAAGCGCGGCATCGACGCCGTTCATTTCAAGAATGGCGTTGTCTGCAAGAGTAATGCGATTCGTCGTTGGATCGTGAAACACGAGAAACGAGAAGAGTCCCGTGGGTTGATTCTCGCTTGTGCGGGTTCGAAGCAGATCCTTGTCTTCCATTCGGGGATCATTCACATCGAGGATTCTGTCCCCAATACGCATTTTCCAATCTGGCTTTGTCTTGAGAAACGTGGCGAGCTTCGATATGGATGCGTAGCGGAAGTCGTAGAGTTTGATTCCTGTTATTTGCTCCGTTTTCTCGCCGACATTACACACGATGGCACCTAGTGATACGAGGGTAGGCTCTTCGCTCAAAAAACCTTTCTCTTTCGCGTAGCGATAGCGAGCGCGGCCGATGTTCTCAAGCTCGTTAAAGCTTTCTGGCACAACTTGCGTTAAGTCATCCGCTGCTAGCCCGGCATTGATGTAGAGAGCGTCCTCGAACTTCCGTTTGGTGAATTCTTGATCCTGATCGTTCAACCAACGAACAAGTTCGTTCGTGAATGATTCAACCGTTTGATTTTTGATGCGATCTTTATAGGTCGTACTTTTCCAATACGCCTCGTCCGCAATCACTGTTTCCGTTGTTTGCGGTGACGTTGGCTTCGGCGACGGAGCTGGCTCAGAGAAGCGCCAGATCTGTATGAACATCACGAGTGCAAAAAGAACGCTAAAGTACAGAATGGCACGAAGGTTGAAGTTTGGAATAACGTTCTTTAAGAGCCCATCAATCCAATGGAGCGGCCCTCTCTTTCGCGGTGCAAGTTCTGGCTTGGGTTCTTCCATACGAGGAAAGATTAGTTCCCTTTAATCCCGACGAGCCCGAGAACGTAGAGAATGAGACCGATCACAAAGATGGCACCAAATGTGATACCAACGCCCATAATAGTGCCTTTGAGACCTTGTTTGGCTTCTTGGTTCTTCATAGGGTCAGAGCCGGAAGATTGAAGCTTGATGCCATACCACGCGATCATGATGACGGCGTAGAGCACGGCAATTCCGAAGATGATGCCGATCGCAATATTTGCGAAGTCACGCACTGGTTTCATCTTGTCCGATTGCCACACGGAAAGATCCGGCTTTGGCAGCAGATCTTCTGCGGCAAGCACGACGTATGTTTTGAGAAAGAAGGTTGAGATGGTGGTGACAAAAGTTGCAAGAAGTTTTTTCATAGAGAGAGAAATGGGGTTATTTATAACGAGAATTACGTATCTGACGATGGTTGAAAGATGATATGGTGACAGGGATCTTCTTCCTCTCCGCTATGGAGTGGTGTGTCGCTGATAATAAATACGCCCTCAACGTTGATACCTCGTTCCCGTACGGTCGAGAGATATTGTTGAAAGAGCGTTTCAAGCTTGTGACTACTGATTGTTTGAATCCGATCTGTCGGAAAGAGGATGAAGTCTTGAACGGTTAAACCTATATCTCTGAGCCATTGCATCCGCTCTTGAAAGTTCATCTTCTGATCGACATCGAGAGCGGTATAGCTTTGTTCGGGGTTATCTCGTGACCAGATCCCACTCACCGTTCCGCTGAATCCTTCGATGCGCTCTGGAATTCCGGGAATATCTGCTTGAGGATTCGTGAGCGTTCCTTGTTCGTAGATGAGGAGTACCGTGCCTTCCTTGAAGTGCGGCTGAATAAACCACGTCGGATACTGATTGCGTTCTGCAAGCAGCATAAGTTCTCGGATATCGTGATACTGCTTTACGTTAGTATCTTGAATTTCTTCGATGATTGGTGGTGACTCGTTCGCAGGCACTTCTTCGCGTTTGAGTAACCTACTCTCTGGATGCACTCGTTCAAGGAATTCGAGCCAAGGAAGCTCGTCGACTTTTGTCATGTTATGCTCTGCCTCCCTTGATGCGCCTTGCATATCCGTAATGATCTGTTCCAACCTCTCGATATAGATGGTGCTCATAGGAAAGAGAAAAGTTTTGTACGCGTTCTAAGATCAACAGCGAGCGATCCCTCTCTTCTGAGGTTAAGCGTTTGCTCCGAAGCGTAGACGGGCTCGAGAAAATGCTCCGGGGACTCAAGGAGCGTGAGATTCGTTGTAAGAAGACGCACTTTCTCATACAGATGCGATTGGCGAAGGACGAAGTTTCGCCAGAACAATCGCTCCATGCTTGGCGTTTGAAAGATGAAGCGAAGCGTCGTGTGTCCTCGCGTATTCGGGTCAAGATATTGGTGATAGCGCTCAAGCTTTCGTGCCATCGCCGTAGGTGATTTACTCGTACGCTCAAATTCGGTGTAGATTCGTTCCTCGAGCTCGCCCATGCGATAAAAAGCGGTGTAATCGGGGGTAAAGACTTCGATTCTTTTATCGCTGCGTGCTTCGCGCGCGAGCGAACTCACTTCCCCTTTGAAACTAATGGCAAAACTCTTTGATACATTCTTCACTTCTTGGCTTGCGAGCTCTACGACCTGTGCTTCATGTCGGAAGATATTGAGCGAGAAGAGTGTCTTGGGCTGCGGATAGGTTCGGATCATGTCGGGATCATAACGACCCTGTTCCAACAATGCTTTCAATCCTCGTTTCGAGAGCATGTAGTAGACGGGCATCCCAGCACGGGAACCGGCGTAGATTTTGAAGCTTTCGAGGAGTCCTGCTTGCCACATACGACGCAGCTTAAGGTAGATATACTTGCTTTCATCTTTTTGAGTGAGGAATCTCGCCATCTGCCAAGCGGTGACGACTTTGAACTCGAAGATGAGCGATAAGACGTCGAGGGATGATTGGTTCAGGCGGAGGTTATAGACTTCCGTATTGGCGCGTGGGGTGAGTGTGACTTCCAGCGTGTTCAAGTACATAGGGGTTAAAAATCAAAGAGGGTTTTAACGGCGAATGTACGAGGGGCAACTTCTTCGGCGGGCTCATCATGCGCTTTTGCCTGGACTGGGATATCCGTCTCGGGGGCTTCCTCAAAGGTTACCGACCTTCCCATCTGCTCAAAGAAGATCTGCTCTCGTTCGGAGGAATAATAAATGCTGTTTACGGTCGCACGTTTCTGTTTAATGACTTCAAGTGGCGTACCATAGCGTTCCATGGTCTCTTGGACAAAGAAGGCTTCGGTATCTTTGGCGATATCGGTCGGATGATCGGTCTTTTGAATGTTGATCGACATGGCATCTTGCGGAATCCCGTCGACCAAAGTTTTGACATATCCCGTTCCTGTAGGCAGGTTAATGATATCTTCAACCACAACCTTTTCACCCAAGATTCTAACGGCAATATCCGCATCATCGACCGACTGCGTGCGCATGAAGATTTTGGTCGCAATATTGGACTCGATCGACTTCTGGATCCGTTCATCAAGCTGCCCCATGAATTGATTCGAGATGACGAGAGCGGTATTGAAGGCGCGGACTTCGGAAAAGAGTGTTTCAAAAATGTCGCTTGCGACTCTCTGAAACTCATCGACCACGAAGACGGCGGGCTTTCGTTCGTCGCTCGAAAGCCTTGCTTGTCCGAAGATGGCTTCGGCAATGTGAGCCGTGAGATAGACGGAATAGTATTTCTTCATCTGTTCGCTACAGGCACCAAGGTTCGCAATGAAGATCTTTCCGGTTGCAATCATGTCTTCGAAGGTGATCTTGGCATCCAAGCGATCAGCGACATTCATGAATTCGGGATAGTCGAGGAGCTTTCCGATCTTGTTATTCGTCGTCGCAAGGTACTTCGCGAGATCATTGTCGGTACGTTTGAGAATTGATCCCACCCAAAAGGACTGCAAACGCGTAGGCAGATACTTCAGCATGTTCTTAATCTGGTTTGGCTCATGGAGTAACTGGTCGAGGCCGGAGAGGGATTGTTCGGGAAGAAGATAGGCGGTCGCAAAGAGCTGACGCAAGATGTTTTCAAGTTCTGGCCCCCACGAGTAGGTGGAGTCGATTTGCACGAAGCGCTTCATGATCGAGATCAGGAACTCGATCCGTTCATCGTTCGTTTTCTCGCCGCTGAACTGCGAGAAGAAGGGAAAGCTGAGTGGCCGCTCTTTTTGCTTGGGTGGGTTGAAGTAGACGACATCGTTTCGTCTGTGTTCGGGGATCATCGTTAAGAGGTCTGTTGCGAAGTCATTTTTTGGATCCACAATGAGACAAGCCGTTTGTTCTTTGTGTTCTTTCTGTAGCAGGTTACTGAGAATCGTTTTGAGTGTTTCTGATTTTCCAGACCCTGTGCCTCCAAGGATATAGACGTGCTTTTTCATGTCGCTCCACGTTGGCACTCCAATCGTTGTTTCTTCCTGCATACGGAAGTTAGATCGCCCGAGATTAAGAAAGGGATCTTCGGGAAACTCCCGCATATCACGGCTCGCGGGAAGTTTCTTGAACTTGGTGACCTTCACGGAGGAAACGGTTTGAGTGGTGAGGTTAGGAAGATGCCAAAAGGAATACAGCTCGCTATCAGATACGACCTGTCCATAATTTCGATAAAAAGAAAACGGCCAGTAGCGGAATTTCTTCTTCCGAAGGACTGGCCGTCGATGGAGAACCCTTATAAGTTCTCCGCTCGCCTGTAACTCCTCAACGGGAGCGGTAAACAGACGTTCATGCTTGAGCATGTTCATGTTCTTTTGGTTGATCTCGGTCAGCACCGCTTGGATGTTTCCAAGTCTTGCTTCTGCGTCCTCCTTGGTTGGAGACACGACCCAATAGGAGATGATGATCTGGAAGAGGGACGCTTTCATCTTCTCGAGCATGGCGGCACTGACGGACGAGAGAAGCTCAGAGACAAAAACGCGGGTATGGGATGGAAAGTCTTTCTTCTCTTCAGGGAGTGTCTGGAGACGTTCTTGCTCTTCAAGAAGAAAGTGAATGATTTGGTTAAAGAAGTGAGACGTTGGTGAAAGAAGAATGTTGTAGACCATGAAATGACCCTTTGGCAGTCCTTCCATGGTTGAGATGACTGAATCGACGGGGTCGCTTGAAACATCTTTCAACGTTTTTACGCGATGATAAAACTTGCCTTCGATTGTAGATTGTCCGTAGGCGAGATAGCTCTTCTGGAATTTGGCGACTTCCGTAACAAGGGTTGTTTGGTCGATGAGAGCAATCTCGGCATTTGGATAGGCGTTAAAAATGGCTTTCTCGATGCGATCAAAATAAGCGGAAGGGATGGCGAGACGGCATGAGATGGACGGATACTGCGCCCAGATCTGAAGCGTGAAAAAAACTTGCGGGCGACGAAAGACTTTCCAGAGGCGATAGCATTTTTGAAAAAAGTAGAAATGCGGCTTGAAGGCGTGTGCACCTTCGATCGGGTCCAAGTAGACAGAGTGCAACGCTTTTAATATTTTCTGTTGCACTTGGAAGGCCGTGACTTGAGAATTCTTAGGGATCGTGATTTCGAGATAGAGGGACTCATGACTCGCGCGCTCGATCTCTTTCTCTTTTAGTTTGATCGTTTCAAAGGCATGAAAGATCTCGAGCTGATAGAGTTTGAAAAATTGATAAAGCCCAATACTACCGAAGGTGATTGCAAAGAACGCAATGCCTGACACTAGTTCCCATCGTGGGATGCCGCGGACAAGATCGAGCCAGAGTTCGAAACTGGTGACGTGTGTCATGCGAGTAGTAGTGAGGTGTGCGCGAGCACACAAGTATTAAATTATATCCGTTCGCCGCCCCCGTCGGCGAACATCCCTCCAAACCCCCTCGAGACCCCTCCCCTCAGATTCCCTTCAGAAATCAGAAAAGAAAGAATAATTAGGTAGGTAGATTAGGAATAATAGTATCTAAATATAAACAGCAATACCTTGTAAAGAGTTATATTCACTCATTCATATAGTATGTATATATACTTTGTCGTTCAGTGGATTGTGTTGTCACAGTAGTAATCGTAAGTTTTGGGCTTTGGAATTTGGCTGAGATGAGAGACTTTTCGAGGGTCTGCTAGTTGAACACTGATTCAACTAGTCGTTCATACAGTTGGGGCCTGGGAGATCTGGGGCGGAAGGCCTCCCCAGACCCCTCCTCGAGACTAGATTTGAGACTGGAAATAGGTTCGAGCCTCATTGTAAAGCCAAGCCAACACAAAACTTAATGGTTTTTCACACGCCATTATATGGGCGGCCTGCACGGCCGTCCATTGTGTTTTACCACCACCCACCACCACGTTTTGATCCACGTTTTTCTGCACCACCACCACGTTTTCGGATGGGTCCACCACGTTTTTTACCACCACGTTCACCACGTTTTTGGGACACCCCACCACCACGTTTTTTTGCGTGAGCAAGAGGTTCGAAATCCTGTATAATTTTTTGCCTGATTCGTCTTCGTTTCTAAGAGGCTTGAAGTATCTGGAAAACTCTATCTCGCTTTGATACACTTATAGTGCACCAAACCTAACAGCGAGAAAGCTTTTTGTATTGCCGTCTCGGTCAAACACAATGAGAGCTTTCTCTTTGGGTTTGGTGCACCGGGGCGGCAATTTGAGTCCTGTGAGTCGCAAAGAATTTTGTCGGTGTTCAGTTGAAAACATTGAACAACATTTTTCCCATGTGAAATGTTTGAGACTCAAGAGCGACAAATTCTTTGCAGCTCACAGATATATGGATGTTGATTTCCTTAATAGAATTATTTGCTCATATTTCATTACATACTTCTATGGAACAAAAATTCTTCCTCTACGCACGTAAATCAACGGATGTAGAAGACAAGCAAGTATTGAGCATAGAAGCGCAGCTCACAGAACTACGCATCTTTGCGAAACAAGAAAACCTTTCCATCGTTGAAGAGTTCGTTGAAAAACAATCGGCAAAGATTCCTGGAAGACCGATCTTCAATGCTATGATGAACAGAATAGAACGAGGAGAAGTGACCGGCATCGTCACTTGGAATCCAGATCGTTTAGCACGTAACTCCATCGATGGAGGAAAGATCATCTATCTTCTGGACTGTGAGCGAATGACGGCTTTAAAGTCTCCTCAGTTCTGGTTTGAAAATACCCCTCAAGGAAAGTTCATGCTGAACATTGCCTTTGGACAAAGCAAGTATTATGTCGATGCACTCTCCGAAAATACTAAACGAGGAATGAGACAAAAGGTGAGACGAGGAGAATATCCAGGACTTGCCCCTATCGGATATCTCAATGATGTGAGAGCGAAGACCATTATGGTCGATCGCAAACGATCGATTATTATTCGCAAAGGGTTTGAACTTTATGCGGAAAATAATTCCTGTCTTGAAGCAGTTGCCGTCTTTTTAGCAAAACATGGCATCACTTCATCTTTTGGTAATCCGCTCAAGAAAGATCGTATTTCGTACATTCTTTCCAATCCCTTTTATACTGGCTTCTTTCGATATGGAAAAGAATTGTATGAAGGGAAACACCAACCCATCATTACGAAACAGCTATTCGATAAGGTACAAGGCGTTCTTAAGGGACGCTCTCATGCGCATCACACCGTTACAAAGGAACCTAGGGCCCTGTGCGGTCTTCTATCATGTGGAACGTGTGGGATGATGATTACGGGTGAGTACCAACTAAAACGGGAACGAAACGGCAATATTCACAGATACACCTACTATCGTTGCACGAAGAAGTCTAAAAAAATTGAGTGCAACGAACCCTATATTCGGGAAGAGAAGCTAGATGAGCAGCTGTCTAAGCTTCTGAGTGGTATGTTTTTGCCCCTAGAATGGACACAGGAGCTCAGAAACAGGCTTGAGCTGGATCGAAGAGACATAGCAATGTCTGGAAAGACCTTACAAGACGAGACCGAAGATACCATTCGAGAACTACAAACCAAGATCGAGCGACTTCTTGATGGCTATCTAGCTCAGGATATTGAACGAGAAGTTTACCTAAAAAAGAAGGCTGATCTCTTGAGCCAAAAGAAGTCGCTCGAGGAAAAACAGTCCCGTTTGAAGCACGCCGCAGATGCTTGGCTCGAACCGATGACAGAATGGCTTAATGATGCAGAAAAGTTGAAAAAAATTGCACAGGATCCTGACCTTTTCGCCAAAAAGGTCACCGCCAAAGAAATCTTTGGCTCGAACCTCTTGCTCACGCAAAAAAACGTGGTGGTGGGGTGTCCCAAAAACGTGGTGAACGTGGTGGTAAAAAACGTGGTGGACCCATCCGAAAACGTGGTGGTGGTGCAGAAAAACGTGGATCAAAACGTGGTGGTGGGTGGTGGTAAAACACAATGGACGGCCGTGCAGGCCGCCCATATAATGGCGTGTGAAAAACCATTAAGTTTTGTGTTGGCTCCGAGGGTGGGGATCGAACCCACGGCCAAGGGATTAACAGTCCCCTGCTCTACCGCTGAGCTACCTCGGAATAGGTGGCAAACTTGAGCTCGGCCAGTCTAACAATCTAGGATTTTTGTGGCAAGGGGGTGGGTCGGGATTGACCTCACGGGACCAGGTGGCCTGATCCATTAAGGTCAACAGGGGTTTTACCGGTCCGCTCACGAAGAGCAGTCTCGGAAGGCACCCCAGGGGCCTAGAGTCAGTGGTGACCACACCGCAAGCGCCGATAAGCAGCGCTGTCGTCCGCGAACTCGCAGGTGCTGATGCCCAGGGCTTCAGCCACCGGCTGGTGTTCGCAGCATTGGAGCTCGAGCGCTCGACGGGCTCGACGCAGGATGCGCTCGTCATCGGTCAGCGTGCGCCGACCGTGACGATGCGGCTCAGGCTGCGACGTGGTATCCCCCGCATCCTCGTTACCGAGAGCGAAGGTCCGGTCGGCCGCGTCGTTCGCGACTCCCGCATCTTCCTCGACGTTGGTGACGTTCGAGTGGGAGGCGTCGGTCGTTGCGAGCGACGAGGCATCCACGAGGATGCTCGTCACGACAGGCGGCCGGCTGGCCGACTGCGGCGCGCGCTGATCACCGAGGTGACGCACGTGGAGTGCGAGCGCGATGAGCCCGCCCGAGAAGATCGCCGCTGCGGCTCCCAGGAATTGGGTCCGGGTGAACGGCAGCTTGAACGGGATACCTCGAACGCGGATATCACCCGTGATAGCAGCGAGCGTCGCCGGACGTCCACTGGGTTCAAGAGCGAGAGCCGGGGGCTGACGCGGAGTTTGAGGCGTTGCACGCCCCTCACCCGCAGCAGCCGGATCGTCCTCGGTTGGCGACTGGTCAAGCCCAGCCACCAGCATGATGCTGGTCGGCCCAGCGGGCGCGGCAGGATCCTCGTACTGAGAGATACCTGCCTGCTTGCTAAAGAAGTTCGAGACCTCGATGGCCTTCGGGCGCTTTTCGGGCCTCCTGTCGAGCATGCGCATGATGAACGCGCGACACTCTCTGGACAGACTCTTCGGCAGACGACCAGCTTCTTCGGCAGCCGTCTCTTGAATCGCCTTGAGACGAGTAACCATTTCAGCCAGCGTCCCAGAAGACGCTTGCTCATCTGAGTTGAACGGCGAGCGGCCAGTCAGAGCCTGGAACATCACGCAGCCCAGAGAGAAGATGTCCGTTTCGGGACCAACTTCAACCCCAGGTGGACGGCTGATCTGCTCCGGTGACATGTACTCGACCGTCCCCATGAAGACGTTCGCCTCCGTTCTGCCCTGGTCCTGCGGGCTTTGGGCGGCGTCCATGGTGAGTCTGGCGATGCCGAAGTCGAGCACCTTGATGCTGTACGTGCCGTTCGGCTGACGAACCAGGAAGAGGTTCGACGGCTTGAGGTCACGATGCACAACACCACTATGATGCGCCATCGCAATCGCCGCAGCTACCTGAGCACAGTAGCCAAAGAACTCGCGGTGCCCTTCAGGCCCAACACGACGTTCGCTCAGGCCGGAGAGGTATCCCTCCATATCCTGACCATGCAACCGCTCCATCGTGAGATAGGCGATTCCGTTCTCTTCAACCTCGTATTCGTACACCTTCACCACGAAGGGACTGTCGAGGCCGGCGGTCACCTGCGCCTCACGACGGAAGCGCCGGACGTAGTCCTTCTGCGTCTTCTCGTTGGTCAGCTCTCCGAAGTGAACCACCTTGATGGCGATAGTGCGCGCCATGTGGTGATCTCGGGCGAGACAAACCTCGCCCATGCCGCCGCGGCCGATGATCGACAAGACCTCGTACCGGCCCTGCTTGTCAGCGACAGGCTGACCAATCCAGCTTCCCGTCTTCAGTCCTTCGTTGATCGCCATGATCTCCTCTCCAAAATCTGCCGCTTCTCGAGCGACGGTTGCTTGTTGTGTGATCAATTGTAAGGTGCGCGTTCCAACCAGTAGGATCGTGCCCTTTCCTCTAGAGAAAAAATACTTTTCTCCAAAAGACAGAGCGCGATACTGGCTCCATTCTACTAAAATAATGGGCGTTAGAACAGAGAATTTAACCAGATTTAGCCAAATTTGTCAATTTAGTGGATCAGCAACTTTACCCCCTGATAACAAAAAAGCCGCTTGATAGCGGCTTTTTTGAACTGTGGATAGTTTTTTTAGTAGTCGGCGAGGCGTTTGACCAGTGGATGTTGCTGGATCTTTTCGAGCGCCTTGGCTTCGATCTGACGGATACGTTCACGCGTGACATCGAACTCTTTTCCGACCTCTTCGAGCGTGTGTCCGACGCCATCAGCAAGACCGAAACGCATTTCGAGAATCTTTTGTTCGCGTGGGTTCAAGTCTTTGATAATTTCTTGCACGTAGTCCTTCAAAAGTTCGAGAGCGGCTGCACGGTCTGGAGCGACGTTCTTCACGTCCTCGATGAAGTCTTCAAGGGCAGAGTCTTCTTCATCATCACCGACCGGTGTTTCAAGCGAGACCGTATCCTGCGAGATCTTGATGATGTGACGCACCTTGTCGACGTCCTGACCCATTTCCGCCGCGATTTCTTCTGGCAACGGTTCGCGACCGAGTTCTTGGATGAGTTCGCGTTCGATCTGCTGGAACTTATTGATCGTTTCGACCATGTGCACCGGAATACGGATGGTACGCGACTGGTCGGCGAGGGCGCGAGTGATCGCTTGGCGAATCCACCAGGTGGCGTAGGTCGAGAATTTGAAGCCCTTGCGGTATTCGAACTTCTTAACCGCACGGAATAATCCAATATTTCCTTCCTGAATCAAGTCAAGCAACGACAACGATTTCCCCGTAAACTTCTTCGCGATCGAAACCACGAGACGTAAGTTGGCTTCGATCAAACGACGTTCGGCTTCTTTTTCGCCACGCTCTTTACGTTTGGCGAGCGCAACTTCTTCAGCGGCGGTGAGGAGTGGAATCTTACCAATTTCGCGCAAGTAGACCTGAATCGAGTCAGCGGTCAGTTCGAGTGGATCGATCTTGAGCTGACGTTCGTCGGCGCTGTGCAAGCCCTGCAAAATACCGAGACGTTCTTTGTTGCGGCCAAGTAAGCCATCTTTCTGCTCGACCCAGCTAATACCAGCGGCGTCCAAGCGATCAACAAAACCTTCGAAGACGTCGATGTAATCTTCGACTTCTGAAAACGCAAAAACAATTTCTTGTTCGGTAATAAATCCACGTGAGCGAGCTTTCGCGAACAGCTTCTCCAATGCTTCCGGTGTTGGTGGCTTTGACTTCACGTAGGGAGTACGTGGCGAGTGAACGACTTTTTTTACCACCGGTTTAACCACCTTCTTTTGAATCAAAGGGCGACCGGCCGGTTTGCGGCTCGGTGGCTTTGGTGCGGCAACCTTCTTGGGCGCAAGCTTCTTGGCTTCAGCGGCGGCCTTACGCTTCTTGAGCGAGGGCGTGGAGGTATGGAAAACGTTCTTCACCTTCGAGACGATCTTCTTTAAAGGCATACGGGGGTTAGTGGAGATCTTGGAATTGCCGCAAGAGATCAGCGATCTGAGCTTGATCGCCAATACGCTCGGCTTGTCGCATCGCATCTTCTAAAACATGACGACGTTTAGACACACGTTCTGATCGTAAAACAACAATCAGAGAACGGACGTCACGTTCCAAAGCGGCGGCGGTTTGAGTTAATAGGTCTCGCTCCGCTAAAAAAGCGGCTGCCTCGAAGGCGTCACGCTCCTCTGCCGTAAGGTCAGGAGGAAGCGAAAGGGATGAACCGGCTCGATGTCCGGTGTGTGTTGAACCTTGAATTTGAGGCAAATTATAAGCCGCCACCAGCTTTTCGTAAAGGGACTGGTGAACTGAGATCTCGAATTCCTCCGCCTTCCACTGTAGGACGCCCTGAAAAAGGGAGAAAATGACTGGATTCGCCAGAAGTGAGGCTAACAAAAAACGCTCACGTTCCAACCCATGGGATGGGATCTCACGCGGCTTCGGAGGGGTTTTCGCCGGAACGGCTGAGCTTGGCTGCATCGCGGCTTGAACCTTGCCGGTCGCAACCGACCGTTGAATCGCCTCACGGAGCGATGCCTCCCCTACCCCCAAATCCTGCGCCAAACGACGAAGCCAGCTGTCTCGTTCGACCGGATCAATGATCCGGCGAATCTCCGGAAGGAGCTCTTGAGCGATGCGCTTCTTGCCTTCTGGCGTGTGCAACTCCTTCTCATTCGTGAACGACTGCACGTACAGCCAATCCATGATGCTGACAGCCGACTGAATCGCCCCCTGCCAGAGTGAGACATCTTTCCGCACCGCTTCGTCCGGATCTTTCCCGGCCCCTGGTGGGAGCGTAATGATCTTAATCGAAAAATCTTGAGCACGTGCCAAATCAAGACCACGGATGGTGGCGATCCGACCGGCGCTGTCCGCATCAAACGCAATTGCAAGATTCGTCGTGAAGCGTTTTAAGAGATGGAGCTGTTCGGAGGTAAGCGCGGTTCCACTACAAGCCACGACGTTCGTGATTCCGAATTGATGAGATGACACAACGTCCATGTTGCCTTCGACCAACACCGCCAAGTCGTTACGGCGGATTTCACCTTTGGCTTTATCCAATCCATACAGCACCGCTGACTTGCGATAGACCGCTGTCTCCGGTGTGTTCACATACTTCGCTTCTTTCACATCCGCCTTGAGCACACGCCCGGTGAAGCCGACAACATTGCCTTGCACATCTAAAATCGGGAACATTAATCGATCACGAAAGCGGTCGTAGATCCCATCGCCTTTTTCACGCTTGGATGCGAGACCTGCTCGAACCAGCTCATCTTCACTGACTCCTTTTTTAATCAACGCATCAGACAATGACTGCCAACTATCCGGCGCATAGCCGATCTTGAACAAGTCACCCGTAAGATCATCAACGCCACGCTTTTGAAGATAGGCGCGGGCGTGCTCTGCCTGTGGCAACGTTTGCAATGCTGACTGGAAGAACTTTGCCGCGAGTAGATTGACCTCCTGTAAACGATGCCGATCACCGGACTGCTTCACGTCATACTCTGGCAAAATGACGCCGGCCTTTTGTGCGAGGAAGGCCAACGCTTCGCGGAATTCCATTCCCTCAATCTTTTCGACAAAGGTAAAGTGGTCGCCGCCTTCGTTACAGCCAAAACAGCGCCAGCTCTGCCGGGTACGTGAGACAAAGAACGACGGTGAGCGCTCCTGATGGAAGGGACAACACGCCTTAAACGCCCCGCTCCCAGCGGGTTTAAGTGGTACATATTCCCCCACCAAATCGACAATATCGAGGCGGGATTTGATGTCAGCGGTAGAGTCCATGAAGAGCGGTTTGAAACGGTCAGAGAGAACGTAGCATATACGCGCCAGCCTGGCACGAAACGACTGTATCTAGCCAAATATTAAAGAATCTGTTAGTAAGTTGCCTGTGAGCGTCTCAGCGGTTGAGACCTCTCCAAGGAGGACACTGATGTCGTACGAAGTGAGCTATCAGCCACCCAAGAAAGAGGATCACCGCCTGATCGAGGATGCAGCCAAAACGGCCATCCTGGCCGTCAACCATCAGCTGGTCACGGTGGCTCCGATCCGCGCGATCACCATGGCCTCTCCGATCCCGTTGGCGAAGTTCGTCCAGGAGAACCTCCAGCTTCGCCAACAGAACGCTGACAACCCCTGGGACATCGAGACCGTCATCGGTGGTCAGCACATCCGCTTCCATGAACGCCACGTCGGCATCTGGCGTAACCAACTGCCGAACATCGCTCAGCTGACGTCGGGCATCTTCCTCTCCCTGAAGGGCTGGGTACTCCACTTCAGCGATCAGGTAGGCTCGAAGTCGTACCGAGTCTTCGTCGCCAACGGCGGCGTCTACGCCTTCGGCAACGACTGATCACAACACAACTACTCTAACCGCGTCTCTCGCGGTCGAGCAACGGTTACCGAGGCCCAACCGTAAAAGAGGCCTCGTTTAAATTCAGAGAGCTGACTACTTACTGTCACCGGCGTGACTTCTTTTTAACGGGCTCGGCCGTGTCTGACTGGTCGCTTCTTCGCGACAGCTGCCCGCTCCTTATCTGGCAACGGACTCCCTTTTTCACGTTTTTTCAATTCTTTCTCCAAGATTACCAACTCATCACGCAAGATCGCCGCCAGCTCGAACTCCAAATTCTTCGAGGCCGTTTTCATTTCCTTTTCTTTCTTCTTTTTCACTTCCATCAGACTATCTGTCTCAGCACCAAGCTCGAGCTTCAAGATATCCTTCACGTCTTTCTCTGAATGCTCTAAGCCTAGCATCGCAAGAATATCATCTTGCTTCTTGCGGATCGTTTTTGGCGTAATATTATGTTCTTTGTTGTAGGCGACCTGCTTGGCGCGACGACGATCTGTTTCGGAAATCGCGCGCGTCATCGAACCGGTCATGTTATCAGCGTAGAGAATAACTTGCCCACGCACGTTACGCGCCGCACGACCGATGGTTTGGATAAGCGATGTTTCGGAACGCAGGAACCCTTCTTTATCAGCATCCATGATCGCGACCAGTGCCACTTCCGGCAAGTCGAGACCTTCACGCAACAAGTTCACACCAACGATGATGTCGTAGGTGCCACGACGGAACTCAGACAAAATCTCCAAACGTTCCACGGTTTCAATATCACTGTGGAGGTAGCGTACTTTGAATTTTCGCTCCTTCATGAATTCCGTGAGGTCTTCCGCCATCTTCTTCGTGAGCGTTGTCACGAGAATACGTTCATCGTTATCAATTACCGGCTGCAACCGCTCCAAGAGATCTTGGACCTGACCCACATCCGAACCCTTTGGCGTGACCGGACGGATGATGACTTCAGGATCAACCAAGCCCGTCGGACGAATTACCTGCTCAACGACCTGACCAGAATGCTTCAATTCAAACTGAGACGGTGTAGCTGACACAAAGATCACGTTCTTCATCTTCTGTTCTAATTCTTCGAACTTCAGCGGACGGTTATCGGCAGCCGAAGGCAGACGGAAGCCGTGTTCGATGAGCGTGTTCTTACGTGAACGGTCACCTTCGTACATTCCACCCAACTGGGGAACCGTTACGTGCGATTCATCGATCACAAGCAAGAAATCTTCGGGGAAGTAGGAGAACAGCGTATCCGGCGCTGCTCCACGCGGACGGCCCGACATCGGCTGAGAATAGTTTTCAATACCGTTGCAGTAGCCAACGTTCTCAATCATTTCGAGGTCGTAGTGTGTTTTCCGTTCGAGACGCTCGGCTTCGAGCAATTTTCCATTGGCTTCAAAGTATTCCAAGCGTTCTTTCAATTCATCACGAATGGCCTTGAGGGCGCGTTCACGTTCTGGACCAAGGGTAATAAAATGTTTTGCTGGAAACACCCACAGATCTGGCTGTTCTTTTTCAACTTTCTTGCTGACCTGATCGAGCTTCATGATCCGTTCAACGATGCCCCGTGGCGATTCAATGCGATAGACCACTTCTTCGTTGGCCGGCATCAGCTCCAAGACTTCCCCGCGCGCCCGGAACGTTCCACGCGTCAGATCAGCGTTCGTGCGGTTGAACTGCATGGCGATCAAACGCTCTAAAATCTGTTCACGCATCACATTCGCGCCAAGCTCTACATGCAGAATCGTTTTGGCATACGCTTCCGGCGCTCCCAAACCGTAGATACATGAAACCGACCCAACGATGATTACATCTTTCCGTGTCAAAAGCGCCTGCGTCGCCGCGTGGCGTAAACGATCGATCTCTTGGTTGATCATCGCTTCTTTTTCGATGTAGGTATCGGTACGCGCGATGTAGGCCTCTGGCTGATAGTAGTCGTAATATGAAACGAAATACTCGACCGCGTTGTCCGGGAAAAAGGCGCGGAACTCATTACACAACTGAGCCGCCAAGGTCTTGTTATGCGCAATGACGAGCGTCGGCTTTTGGACGGATTGGATGACGTTCGCGATCGTAAAGGTTTTACCGGTACCGGTGGCACCTAACAGGGTTTGAAAACGGTCGTGACGCTCAACACCGGCAATCAGCTGTTTGATTGCTTCTGGCTGGTCACCAGAGGGCTGGTAAGGAGCTTTGAGCGCGAATTTGGACATACCTACTATCCTACAGGCTGACCTACTCCTCGCCAAGCGATGCACATTAAGAATTCATTATTTTTGCTTAACTGAGCCAAACTCGTCGGTCAGAGAATCAGCCGGTGGACAAAATCGCTAAAAATAGCTATGGTTCCAGGTCTTTTTCGCCAGGTTGGCGAGGGACGAAACACGCACCCTCGTTTGCCCCTTTGGAGGAACACGCACCATGACAACAACCGCTCACGGATCATCCGGACACCTCCCGCCGCTTGAGACGAAGATGGGGCCATTCGCCACCATCAAACTCGGTGACCCGAACTTCACGAAAGAGTTCTTCATCGAACAGGCCTTCGGGGAGCTCGACAAACTGACCTTCGGCCAGCGGGTGGTAGTTACCCTGCTCGCGATCATCATCAACTGCCTGTCGTTCCCGTTCCGGCTACTGATGATGTTCTACCAGCTCCTGATCGACATGCTGCGCAACCTGCTCATCAAGCACGTGTGGCGCACGTTCACGGCGATCGTCCTCATCATCGCAGCGATCAACTCCTACGCGTGCCACAACACGCTCTGGGAACTGGATCAGAAGCTGGCCGTCTGGATCCACACGCTCTAATAGACGACCACCGCGCACATGCGGTACAACGTCCTCTATCCAATCGACGCTCGTTGGATAGAGTTCTCGGAGAGAGCGTGAGGAGTTCCGTGATGAGAATGAACCCCCTGCGACTGGCCCAGGCCAGCTGCGCCGCAATGGCCCTCATCTGCCACCTCATGATGCTGGGGATGCTGACCGAACACATCCAGCTCAGCCCCACCGTCTACGTCGGGCAGCCGGTGTACCTCACGCCATCGTCGGTCGCCTGCTTCGATCCGATGGACGACCTGACGCTCGACGAGCTCAACGTCGTAGACGACTTCGAACGGCTGCGTACGGCCGTCCGCTGCGAAGGCTACGGCCGTCGCGTGGAGTACCGCGTCGATGACTGTCTCAGCGAGTCGACTCTCGTCTCCCATCAGCCGCTGACCATCCCCGCCTGCTTCACAGCGGCGGACGACGAGCTCGGCTACACCCTTCTCATCCAAGAGCAGGGTGACTCCGACCTGCACTGTCGGCCCGAGCTCGATGAGCACGGGCGACCCTCGACCTGGTGCACGCCCTTCGTCGACCCAACCGACCGCTTCGACGGTCCGAGCGGCCTCTAACGGCGATCATCCGCCGACAACCTCACTTCAACCCCAACCGTCACTCCGGCTGGGCGCACGGCGCGCGAACAACGTGGACAACTCCACCCCCGTTCGCGCGCCGCTTGCATTTTCTACGCGATGCTTGTTTTTTCTGCCTTTTTTGTTACACTCGCGCGATGCTTCACTGGAAAGACATGGCCAAACCGCTCGTCGCCTTGGCCCCGATGGCAGACATGACTGATCTGCCGTTTTGTCTTATCTGCAAAGAACACAAAACCCCGGTCATGTTCCGCGAGATGGTCTCGTCCGAAGCCGTCGTCCGTTTGAATCCAAAAACTTTACGCATGGCTGAGTCTGACGATCGTGAACGTCCTCTCATCCAACAGATCTTCGGTAGCGACCCCCACGTCATGGCCGAATCCGCACGCATCATCGAAGAACGATTTCATCCAGATGGGATCGATATCAACATGGGCTGTCCGGTCTATAATATCGTTCATAACTTCAACGGCGCTTCACTCATTCGTGATCCAGAACGCGCGACCGCAATCATTAAAGCCATGAAGGCGGCCGTCTCCGTCCCGATTAGCGTCAAGACGCGTTTGGGTTGGACGAAGGACACAGATTGCTTGGATTTCGTAAAAGTTGTGGTCGATGCCGGCGCTGAGCTCGTCTCGATTCATGGTCGTACCAAAGAACAAGGCTACAGCGGCGTCGCCAACTGGGATCGTGTCGGCGAGGCGCGTGCGGGCATTCCTCAAGTTCCCGTACTTGTAAACGGAGATATCACAACGCCTGAACTCGCTAAAGAAGCGTTACGACGTTCTGGCGCAGACGGTGTCTTGCTTGGTCGTGGCGCATTGGGAAATCCCTGGATCTTCGAACGGATGGAAACGTATTTGAAAACGGGTGAGCTCCTTCCAGAGCCAACGCTGACAGAAAAAATAGAAACCGTTCGTAAACATGCCCGCATGCAAGTTGAACATTACGGTGAACGCGGCTTGGTAAAATTACGCAAACACTTACCGTGGTACTTCAAAGGCTCAAATGAATTCAAGGATCTACGGAGTCGTTTGGTGAGGATTGAAAATTTAGAAGCATTGGAACAGATCTTAAACGAACTGAGCGCACAACAACTGACGGTATAAAACGTGAAAGCCGGACCGTTCTCCTTGGAGAAGCGGTCCGGCTCTTTAGTTTCCTGGGTGGAAACGTCTCAGCTCGGGAAACGAGCGGGCGGAGACGCTGCGTCAGAAGGACGCGATGAAGGTGAGCCCGAAGGCGTGCGGGCCGGCGGTGGGCGCGAGCTGCGCGCGGGGGCGCATCAGGTGCCAGCTGACACCGCCGGCGGCGCCGAGGGCGGCCGCGAGCGGGAGGGCGACGACGGCCGCGGTGCAGGCGTTGCCGGAGGCGGCCTGCGCTTCGCGCGACCAGCCCTCGAGCTGCCCGTGGTTGCGGGCGTCGAGCTCGCTCCTCGCGTCGAGGCAAGCGGCGGTCTGGACGATCCCGTAGACCAACGACGCAGCCGCTCCGGTCCAGAAGCCGATCGGCACGGCGTAGCCGGCGGCCGAGCGGCTCGGGGTCGCGGGGTGCGGGGTGCGCACGACAGGAGGCTGCGGCGGGTGCGGGCGGGAACGGTAGGCCAGGATGGCCTCGTCCACCCGCCGGCGGTAGCCGATGGGGATGTCCCACTGGCGCTCCGGGCCGCTGTTGCGGGTCATGACGAAGTCCTCGTCGGCGCGCAGAACGGCCATGAGGGTATCGTCAGCTTCGACCGCGAGGATGTCGTTGCCATGAACGGCGAAGTGCTCGACCTGCTCGGGGTCGGGCGGCGTCGGCGGCGTCACGGGCTGCTGGATGGGCTCGTTGCAGCGCAGCTCCGAGAAGCTACGCTCGAAGGCCGCGCGTCGCTCACCACTGGTGCGGGAGACGAGACCCGTCAGGAGCGCACAGCGCTGGGGACGCGTCGCGTCCCCCTGAGCGCTGAGCGCGACGAGCAACCGCTCGCCAGCCATCGGCACCAGCAGCTGAGCTGACGCGTGACGGTCGCGACCGAGGATGAGGAGGGTCGACCAGAAGTACTGGCTCGCCTCCACGAACCGACCGCGACCGAACGCCGTCCCTCCGGCCGCAAACGGCTGGAGGTACTGGGCGGGCGGGGGGCCGGCCTGCTGCGCGTCCGAGGGAGCGGGCAGACCGGAGGAGAAGACCCCGGTGATCCCCGCGGCGTCCGGCACGAGCGCCGGTGCGGGGCTGGTCACCGGCTGCGCGAAGGCGGCCGGCGCCATGGACGAGATACACAAGGCGAACGAGACCGGCAACAAGGCTTTGAAACGCGACATGACGGACTGGCCTCCTGGCGAGCATCCAAGCTCACCGGTGAAAGGGACGTGAAAGCGATGGGAACTTGTGCCATCCAAGCGATACAAAAACCGCCCGGATTGACCAGGCAGGATGACACTTTTTTTGGTTTTTGTCTAGGTTAAGGCAAAATTCGGCTAACTAATCAACAATTTCAGGCAAAAAGTTGAGCGGATTGACCGGGATGCCCCCTTGGCGAACTTCGAAGTGTAAGTGGGCACCGGTCGACAATCC
Source organism: uncultured Gammaproteobacteria bacterium (assembly GCA_964598725.1). Taxonomy (GTDB): domain Bacteria; phylum Patescibacteriota; class Patescibacteriia; order 2-12-FULL-60-25; family 2-12-FULL-60-25; genus JAGOTP01. The sequence goes on from CAZRCW010000001.1 coordinate 839,854, forward strand.
CGCCCCTTGATCCCCTGGTCGACCGCCCGAATACCCAATCACCTGACCACGTTCAACGTAGGTATCAGGACGAACGTTAAACTTCGATAAGTGCGCATAGACGGTCGCAACACCCCCCGCGTGGACGACCATGATGTAGTTGCCGTATTGGGACCCGGTACGTGTCCAAGCGATGTACCCACCAGCTGCTGCCTTCACGGGTGTTCCAACCGGGGTTGGCAGATCGATCCCCGGATGTTCGAACAACTTGCGGAACGGGTAGGACGTATCATGAAACTGCGCCGAGATCCCACGCGCCGCGACGACCGGCCATTGGAAGAGAATATCGCCTCGAGCCAAGCTATCATCGGCCTCATCTAACTGTTCACGCAAACGATTTTGCAGATCACGAATCGATGTTTTCTCCTCTTCTTGCTGACCACGCAGTTCCGACAAGATGCGTTGGAACTCCGATTCTTTCTGATCGGTTGTTGCAATCAACGATAGTTTTGCCGCGCGCTCCCCTTCGAGCGCCAATCCTTCTTTCTGAAGAGACTCCTGTTGTAGTTGCAATTCCGCTCGTCGATCATCTTGAGCTTTGCGCGTCGTTTGTAATTCATCCTTGGCATCATGCAGGCGTTTGGTCTCAGCCACGGTTTCCTCTTGGACTTGTTGCAGAGCATCCAACTGCGACACATATTCGGACAGAGAAGAGCCGGTGATCAGCGCTTGAAATGGATGCACATCATCCGCTTGGCGAATGCGACGCAGAAGATCGCCCAGAGCGGCTCGTCGTTTTTCGATCGCTTCTTCGCCCAACTTAATCGCCACGTCTAACTGCTGGATCCGCAAGACGGTCAGATCGGCTTCTTGAGTTGTCTTTTGGAGGTCGAGCTGTTTTTCTTGAATACGATTCTCCAACAAGGCTGCCTGGTTCTCTAAGGACAACGACAGCGCCTCTTGCTCGGTAATGCGCTTGCGATAGGCGGCAATCGTTCCATCCAACTGGTTGATTTTGGTTTGGCGCTGGACGACTTCGGCCTGAATTGCGTCCGACTCCGATTGATCGGCTGTCTGCGCCTGAACGAACGGCGTGAGTACGACAAATGACAGCAAGCCAAGCAAGCTGCAGAAAGAACCAAACGAACGCCACGGATGCTTCACGCTGGCATTATGCCAGACAAGCGAGGGCGGCGTCGATACGGGCGAGCGAGCGAGCTTTGCCCAGCATCCAAAGGTAATCGAATGGGCTCGGGGACTTTTCTTGAGCAGACAACGACACGCGAAGCGGCCAGAGAACATCTCCGTTGGACCAACCGTGCTCAGCAATCCAAGCACGAAGCGTTTCCTCGATCTGAGGTCGGGCGTTAAACCAAGCCTCATCTTTCGTTTGGAGCAATGCTTTGGCTTCGTTCAAGTATTCAACCGTCGCTTCTTTGGTCGACTTCTTCCAAATCAAGGCAAGACCAGTGTAATCAAGCGTATCTTCAAATAGATGAAGGCCTGTGACGAGCTCAGGGACATCCACCAAGCGTTCGAGGCGCTCACGCAGCACAAGACACGCACGCGACAATGTTTCACGTTGGGCCGAGGACCAAGGTGTGTCGGCTTTTTCAAGCTGTTTCAAACAGAGCTCGAGGTAGGTCGCTTCTGGTAAGGCGCGAAGATATTGATTATTCGTCCAATTCAACTTTTCAACATTCAATACGGCACCGGCACGATTGACCTTACTCAGATCAAATAACCGAATCAGCTCTTCACGCGTGTACATCTCGCGATCGCCGGTTGGGTTCCAACCGAGTAAGGCTAAGAAGTTGATAAGCGCTTCTGGTAAATACCCTTTGGATAGGTACGACTCAACCGATACGTCCCCTTTGCGCTTCGAGAGTTTGGTCTTATCTGGATTCAACAGTAACGGCACATGCGCGTACACCGGCATCTCCCAACCGAGCATCTCGTGGAGCAAGACTTGTTTTGGTGTCGACGAGATCCACTCTTCCCCACGCAAAACATGGGTGATGTTCATCAAGTGGTCATCGACGACGACCGCCAAGTGATAGGTCGGGAACCCGTCGGACTTCATCAGGACTTGGTCATCGACATCTTTGCACTCAAACGAAATGCGACCACGGATCCCATCTTCGAAGGCGAGTGTTCCTTCGTCCGGAACACGCATACGAATCACAGCCCGGGCACGCAACTCGGGAGTAGCCAAACGCTGCTCGACTTCAGCTGGCGACAAACGCAAACAGCGGCGATCGTATTTCAGCGCCTGCTTAGTCTCCATTTGAATGCGGCGCATCTCATCCAGCTCTTCATGCGAGCAGAAGCAATAATAGGCTTTGCCTTCTTTTAGAAGCTGATCGGCCACCGGTTGGTAGGTCGCTAAACGCGCGGATTGCACATACGGTCCAAACTCGCCTTTCTCGCTGACCGTGCCATCATCATTCAAAATCGGCCCCTCATCGTAATCAATGTCTAACGTCTTAAGCGTCGACAACAAACTCTCGAGCGCGCCTGGAACCAACCGTTCCTGGTCGGTGTCTTCAATGCGCAAAATCAATTTCCCGCCTTCGCTCTGGCGCGCCAAAAAATAATCGTAGAGCACGGTGCGGAGCGTGCCGACGTGCATGAAACCAGTTGGGCTGGGCGCAATACGCGCGCGGACGGGGCGAGAGGCGGACATAGGGGTAGAGATAGACTACTCAACCGCCCGTCGTTTGTCGATCAATGAAGCAAAAAACCGAATCACCGGGTAGATCACGAGCAGCGTAACGAAAGGGACAATGAGGTCCGCCCACGACCAAGCATAGGCACGAACTCCTTGAGAAAAGACCAGCCGTAGATACCGATACATCGCTGGACACAGAATAAACAGAAAAAACAGCGTTCGAACGACGAGTAAGAAATGATACACCAATCGTCGGCGTGGCACTGCCTGCTTGAGCTGATCGATCAAGAAATAGATCGGAAAGAGCACGGTCGCACGAAAAATGCGCGGAACGCGGCGTGGTTCTTGAATAAGCCGCCAAAACCATTCAAGACCAACCTGTCGTAACAGATTCGGCGCCCGTTGAATGCGGCCCGTCCAAAAGTCGAACGTACCGCCTACGCCGACGATTACATTCACCGAAGGCAGATCCTCCAAGCGTCGCGAGATCCAGTTGTCTTGTTTGGTACTTCTTCCACCCCCAAACGCTACGAGCAGAATCGTCGGTTCTTCAAGAATAAGCCGATGCACCGCTTCCTCTTCTTGGGCATCACCTGTTCCGTCATCTGCGATTCGACCGCCTGCCTCTGCACAAGTTTGCAAATCTGGAAAACGCGTCTTCCAATAATCGGCCACTTGATCCGCGACACCGGCTGCCCCGCCAATCAAGCCCACTTTTAGGTTGCGCTGGGCAGCCTGCTTGATAAGCGCTTCAGCCAACTCGACGCCTGTCACGCGCTGTACTGGTTGACCACTGAGTCGTAAGCCCAACCACAATCCGAACCCATCCACACAGAGATAATCCGCTTGCTTCAGCGTGGCCGCGAAATCCGGGTTACGTCTTGCTTCAAGCAAAATCTCCGGATTCGCTGTCACAACCCAAGACGAAAGGCCCGGGTTCTCTGGCAACACTCGGTCGAGAATCGTCTTCAACGATCCGCCTTGAATGCTGATTCCGAAAACATTCATAGCCGGTCTAATCTTTCAAGCGCCGAACGATCGCGGCGGTAATCCGTTGAGCGGACTTTCCCGGCACCACTTGTCGTGCACGCAGTTTCAAGTTCTTGGCCTGTTCTTCGTTCTTCAACAATCGCACCACCGAAGCGACGAGCTCAGTCGGATCTTCCTGACGCAACGCCGCGCCGGCTTCAGACAAGAAACGAGCGTTCCCCTCTTCCTGGCCCGGGATCGCCGCGCTTAATACAAGCGGCACCCCCGCCGCCACAACCTCGCAGGTCGTGAGCCCACCTGGCTTCGTCACAACAACATCACTCGCCGCGAAATAGGTATCGATGTCTTGTGTGAACCCCAACAATCGAACGTGCTCCATCGGATGCTTACGTACAAAGGTCGCCGCTTTTTTCATGGCTCTCTCGGCTCGTCCGAAAATGATCGTCCATTGCACCCGTCGCACGTCTTTTGATTGTTCGGCGAGTGATTCCAACAATTCCGTAAACGGGAAAATACCCATCGTGCCTCCGACGACCGTGACGTGGGGCAGATGCGGCAGAAGACCTAACGCTTTCCTCGCACGAAGCGCACCTCCGGTCTTCGACTGTGAGAAGACGGAGCGGAGTGGAATCCCTGTCACTTGAATGCGAGCCGGGTTCACGCCGTACTCGACCAAGTTCGCCTTCGCTTCTTTGGTGGAAGCGAAATACGTATCGACACCCAAGTGAGCCCAATAGCGATGGACCCAGAGATCAGTGGTGATTGCGCACAACGGAATATTCAAATACCCGGCTATCCGCGCTTCACCCAACATACGGAGCGGGAGCATGTGCGTCGCCACGATAAGGTCTGGCTTGAAGCTCTCGATCTTGGCGAACATCCCCGTAAGATCCCCGCGGGTGAGATTTTTTACTACGAACTTGGTGACTCCCGCATAGTCTTCATTCCCGTGCACATGCTTCCAAAAGGAGGGTGTATGTTCAACGATCCACTTCTGCAAATCACTCGCCGTCTTCCCAAGACGATTCCATTGTTCTTGAAAGTTGTAATGCTCGACTTGGATCCCCTGCTTCTCCAGCTCCTCTTGCAACGCGGTCGCTGCCGATGAGTGCCCCGAATGCGGTAAAGCGTAGACCAATAACACGCGGCGCGCTCGAATCATAACGTATTATTTTGACGCCAACGACCGTAACGAGAGGTCGTAGCGAATCTCTTCCAACTTCTTTACGTGCTGTTTGGCTTGATCAACCTTCGTTCGAAGGTGTCCCGTCAGATCCATCTGCAACAAGAAATCCATGATCTCGACTGAGTCTTGGTAGAACTGCTCGATTGGGGCGCGGTCACCCCGGGTCGCGGCTAGAATCGCTAAACGAACCAACTCCCCCAAGAAGTCGGACAGACCCCCAATGAAGATGTCTGGATCACGATCTTTGTCGGGATGCGTTTGGAGCGAACCCTTTTTGAGGTACTCAGCTAACAATGAAGCTTCCGTGAATTCCTCACGAGCAGCCCGCCAAGAACCCTCTTGAGCCAGCAAGGCCTCTTCTTGAATTACCTTCCACCCACGAGCGATCGCTGCCTCGGCTACCGCCAATTCTGTCACTGAAGCGGCCGCGTCCTCACGGTGGAGCGCGAAAATCGAACGTTTGCTGCTCGAAAGCGCCTCGGCCGAGCACTGCTGGAGCTCCCGGCGCAATTTGGACAGCTGCGCCTGACGTTCGACAGTTTGGCGCTGAATACGGGCGGAAAGGATGGGCATACGTGATTGCGGGCATAGTACCAAAGGTGCGCTTGAAAGAGAACGTAGGATCGGGTATAGTGCCGGCACTTTGGGACTGTAGCTCAGTTGGTAGAGCACCGGCCTTTTAAGCCGAGGGTCGAGGGTTCGATCCCCTCCGGTCCCACCATATGAACGCCCTGACTTTGGTCAGGGCGTTTGTTTTTGTCTTTTTTGGTAGCTCTAGACATTAATTTTTTAACGAGCTAGCTTCGAAATAGACTATGCTCACTTCGATCGAATTCGCACTGCCAAACACCAACAGCGAACAGAAATCGTTCAACGATCGGTTCTTTCAATTGTTGAATATAAGGAACTTCGGACCACTCGCGTCTGATCCCACAAGGCTCGAATCGACTTCTATCGATCTGTTCCCCAAGATCTGTCTGCAACGTTCAGTTGATGCAAACGTGACTATCCGTTTTCATGAAGAGCAAACCGTCCTCACACAACTGAATTTTATGCACACAGGAACGATGGCGAAACCAACCAAGTGGCAGGTCCCTGCCTTTCTGACACTAGAAGAGTTCACTGTCATGTTCGCCGGATCCATCACCGGCTTGAATCATGTCGGGATCAACTTCTTCACCAAGTTCATGGATCGAGCGGCCTACACGAAATTCAAACGGGAGATCGCACAAGCAACCACACTCTACAACTATCCAACCGGCGAGGAATGGCCATTCATCATTCCAGCGACCGTCGAAGAGCGGGCGTCGGAGATTCGTGACTTTACACGCGAACGAAATCCAGAGTTTGAATTCGTCTACTCACGTTACGAGCCAATCCCCTGTATTCAATGTGACCTTGAAACATCACTGACAAAAGAAGAAGTATTGAAACGCCTGCCAAAACCTGCCGGGATTTCGTTTGAAGGCTTGGAGGAGTATATGCGGACGGTATACATCACTCATCCCTGGGGAAATGGACTACTGCGCTTCGATGTGCGTTTTAAAGACAGTGGCGGCGCCATCTACCCTTGGCTCGTGGAACAAGGCGGACGAGTAAAGCTTCCTAAAGATCGCTAGAACGAACACGACCGTGCAGTCTCTTTCCTCGGAGAGATGCACGGTCGGGCCCAGGTGGGAGTTGTAGGGTTGGAGGAACGGCTCAGGTCGGAGCCGCCGCACGTTCGCGGAGAAGGCGCATGAGCTCGACCATTTCTGGGCTATTCATGAACCGCTCCGCGTACTTGAGGAATTCCTCTGGATCGAGATCGTTCCCCTGTTCACAGTACAGAACCGCTTGGAGCGCACACTCGAACTTGTCGAGCTCACGGAGCACGCGGGCCTCGGGTGAGGTTTGATCCTCGAACTCGAGCGAGAGCTGGTAGCAGCAGAAGCCCCAGTCACCAAGCGGCAGGAAGAGCTCCTGAAGCGCGGCGTCTTCCAGCGCACGCTTCTCCGCCTCGAGCCGCGCACGCTCGTCTTGATCGACGATGGTCGCGGTGACACGGTCACGCGTGATGAGCTCCGCTGTGTCATGGATGAGTGCCATCCAGACCAGCTTGAACACATCGAGGTTGGGCGCCGAGCTCATCTTGAGCAGCGACCCGATCATGAGCGCGAGTAGAGCCAGTAACCAGGTGTGGTCAGCCACACTTTCCGCCTCCTTGACGGTGCGCGACTTGAACGGCTCACCATCGGCGAACTTCAGGTTCCAGCCGGTACGGTCGGTCCGCTTCAGCTTCTCGAGACGCACCATCAAGAAGAAAACCTTGGCCAGCAGTTCTTCGCTGATCTGTTGCACGGATCACCTCCTCCCTTCACCCACCTTGGGTGGGTGAAGTTCAACAGAGGTAACTCGTGGTGTCAATCACGCATTTTGACCTAAGATCTATTCCTCCATCATCTTCAAATAGCTCTCGTAACGATGGACGTTGATTGTGGGGTCATTTTTTTCTAGTGCTTGTTTGACTGCGCAGCCCGGCTCACTCATATGGACACAATCAGAAAATTTACATGGGGTCTCCAATAGCTCGAACTCAGGAAACAAATATCGGATCTCTTTTTTCGGCAACTGATCGATCCCGAGCGAGCGAATCCCTGGTGTATCAATAATATAAGATGCTTCATCCCATTTCAAAAGCGAACTACCGGTTGTTGTATGACGACCTTTTCCCGTTCGTTCGTTCACCTCACCCGTCGCCGCTTCGATTCCTGGGATAATGGCGTTCAATAAAGAAGACTTGCCGACTCCACTTTGGCCAAGAAAAACGGCTGTCTTACCACGAATGAGATCCTTCAACGTCTCAATCCCCTCTGATCGGACAAACGACGTATGGACGATCGGCACACCAATGCTCGTATAAAACGACAGAACCTCATCCTGAACATCCATCAGATCGGTCTTCGTCAGACAGATGATCGGCTTTACATTTCCCACCTGGAGCAACGCAAGATAGCGATCGATAAAGCGTGGGTGGAAATCTGGATCTTTGACGGAAACGGTGATGATCCCGATATCGACGTTAGCCGAGAGAACGTGTTCTTCTAGATTGAGGTCCTTACGCGTCCAATCTCCCCGCGAACGGGTGACAAAGCTTTTGCGTTCTTCTCGTCCACCAAGCAAGACAGGCCCATCCGCCTCTTCGTTCCGACGGAACAGTACCCGGTCACCGATCACAAAGTCCTGGGCCACATCCGGACTAATGTCACGGTCTAAAACGCCCGGTAAAAAAACATCATTCTGCATCACGGTAAACTTCTTTGGCTGCAGCCCGGCCACGACTCCCACCTCAAACACAATCATGTCTTCCATCGGAGCAGCGTCGCCCGATTTCAAGGACTTTTTCTCAGCACGGTCTTTTTTTGCTTGTGTGCGTTTGTTTCGTTCGCGATCGAAAAGGTTTGCCATAGGTACTTAAGAGGGTAGCACAGTTGAATACCAAAACCCCCAAGCGGCTTTGCTCGGGGGTTTTGAAGCGGCTATTTCTTGTCTCCCGTAGCTGGTGTTGGAGCAGCTGGTGTTGCGGAAGTTTCGTCCTTCTTGATTGGTTCGTTGTTCATATCTGTATCTACAATGATCTGAAGCTCTGGGAATCACGGCCGCAACTCAGAGCGCTTCAGGGCTAATAAGACCGAACTCCAACTGTGGACCCATTCCCAGAGACTGTCAAACTATTGAAATACTATCCATTTGATTCTGTTGACTTTTTTGGCTTACTTAAGTATTATATTTCGTTCCTTATTTCGGCCGTGGTGGCCGAGAAAGCGAGCAGAGGAGGTTGCCTATGGCATCCACCGACGACAATCCGAGTCTGAACCAACGACCAGCAGCAGCCCAGGTCAAGATCGAGGCCTGCGAGTACCCGATCGCCTGCCAACTCGGCGCCGCTCTCTTCGCCACGGCGAAGGAACTCGGCGTCCCGATGGAGGTCGTGAACTTCATGCTCGCGCCCGCCAACGCCGAACTGCGCGCTGCCCTGATCCGCTGCGCCGATCAGGCTAGGCAGCAGGCGGAGGAGTATGCACGTCATCAGGCCGGACTGAAGGCGCGACGTAGACAGATCTCGCTCACGGGCACCACGCGAGTCACGATCACCTACAACAAGCCGATGGAGGAAGCGGCAGCGGCTCGCTTCACGAGCTTGCACATCGATCGCTTGCTCGGGCAGGGCATGATCATCGCCGAAACGTACCGCGAGCGACTGGTCGCGCGCCGCGCCGACGAAAGCAGCTGCCAAGAGCTCGAGCTCATCGCTCTCGCCTGGCCGGCCGACGTCAAGATCACGCTGCTCGATCTCCTGGCCTGGCAGAACGACTCCCATCGGGAGACCAACCTCTCGGCCGCCCTGCAGTACTTCTCGCAAGTGGGTGCGCTGAGCAATGGCGTCTACGTCGTGCCGGGCGCGAAGGAAGCGTTTATCGTTCGTGTCCAGCGCAGCGATTCGCAGGTGCCGATGCTCGGTTGCTTCGTCGACATGCGCACCGTAGTCAGCGAAATCTACAACGGGTTCGACGGCCAACCTCTGCCCGTCTACCTCGTCACCACTCCCCCGACCTCACCCTGAAGGTCGGGACCAACCTGCCGCCCCGCTCCCCAGCGCTGGATCCTCCAGACTCTACGGAAGCGGGGCGATTCAGTTTCCAGCATTTTCCACTATTCATGTGACTATTTTGGTTGACTTCCCTAGTCCCTTGCTGATATTATAATACGTCTCGTTATCTAGCTTTGGCCACATCGGCCAGGGAAACGAGCAAAGGAGGTGCTACATGGCACCAAGCCGCAACGCAGCTGAACAGAGAATCTGTGCGGCCATCCTGGCCGCCTTCAGCATCGACCGCAACGACGCTGCCGAAACGGAACGGTTTGCGGATTTCCTCGAGACGTTCGACCGCGACGGTCAGCTCACCGATGAGTTCGAGAAACTCAAGCGTGCCTTCTCGCGCCACAAGCGCTTGCTCCGGGAGAAGGCCGAGCAACGCTTGCACAGCATCGGACAGGCCGTCGAGCTCATCCCGCTCACGGATGGACGCGTACGGCTCGACTATGATCCCGAGGTACTGACGCCGCGCGGCATCCTCGAGCAGCTCCAGGTGACGGTGCCACTGAGCGACGAGTTCATCGCGGACGTCCTCGGGCGACCGGTGACATCAGGCAAGATCGACGAGCTCGAAATCCGAGAGCTCCGCGTAAAGGGCGAGATCCTCATCAAGCTGGGAGAGCTCAAGCCGTTCTGCACGACCGGCGAACGGTCCGTCCCCTACCACGTCGGCCTCCTGTTTTACTCGCTCGTCGCCAAGGAGCAGTTGGCGCTGCGCCCGGGACGCTACTACATCCTGTGCGACGACTCGCCCATGATCCGGATCACGGTCGCGGATCATCTCGAGGTGCCTGAGCTGTGGTTCATCGCACCCGACACGGAGACTCTGCTCGGCCAGATGACCAAGAAGGCCATGACCCAGCTCCCCGTCTTCCTCATCACGACGCCGCCCAAGGCGTAATCCCTACAACCGCCCCGCTTCCCCAGCGCTGGATCCTCCAGCCTCTACGGAAGCGGGGCGATTCAGTTTCAGCCGATTTTCATACCGTTATTTTTCGCTAGATTGAGTTGACGTTTCTTGACTTTTGCCGTATTATAATATGTCTCGTTCTCCAGCAGAGCCAGTTTCGGCCAGGGAAACGAGTGGTTAGGTAGCACCTTCATGACGAACCTGACTCCGTCCGGTACCGACTCCGCCATCGCCGACGCGATTCGCGAGGCGCTCGGCCTCAAGACCGCCGAGGACGACCAGCTCTTCCTCGACCTCATCGGCGACCTGCGCCACGACGGATCACTGTCCGGCCCCTTCCACGGGGTGCAAGGCGCGCTCGACCGCCTCCGGAGCCGCAAAGACGCGGCAACGAAGGTCCGTAGCGACGCCACCAGCAACACTGCGAGCTTCACGTTCAACGCGAACGTGTACCCCGACTACAACCTGGGGATCACCAGCACGGACGTCCTCCAGCGGCTCACCGCGCTGATGGGCATCGACGCCGAGGAGTGGTGGCGCATCCGCAACCTGGTCAGCACCGAAACCTGCGACCTGCTCGAGGTCCGGCAGGTGCGCTGGGAGGGCAAGAGCAGCCTGACGCTCGAGGAGGTGCGCAACGCCGCCTTCACGAGCGGGCGCGAGACCCACGCGCTGGCCAGCCTCTCCTGGCTCGCGAACGCCCTGCGCGCGCCGCAGGGGCTGCCGCCGGGGACCTACCTGGTTCTGCCGGCCACGTCCGAGGAGAACATCGGCTTCCTGGTGACGATCACCCCCGACCGCAAGCGCTTCATCTCCTTCCAGGACCAGACCCAGTACTTCCTCCAGACGCTCCGCCACGCGGGCCCGCGCGACGTGTTCATCATCACGACCGCACCCACGAGCGACTGACGCTACACCGCCCCGCTTCCCCCAGCGCTGGATCCTCCAGCCTCTACGGAAGCGGGGCGATTCAGTTTCAAAAGAGAATTGACTTCTCGCCCTAGAACGGACTAGGCTTGGGCGTTCCTTCTATCAGCTGATGTGGCTGGTACAGGCGAGCAGACCGGAGTGTAGACGACGAATGGAAAAGCGAAGACGCTCTAGAAGGTACGGCGAGCTGCTGCGACGAACGGTCCCGAAGGACCTGAAGAACGTCGATGGGCTGCTGGCGCTCACGCTTGGCAGCCGCATTCTTCATGAAATCCAGCGCTGGGCGCGCGTGGGCGAAGGCGAACCCCTCTCGACGGATGAGGTGAGCCCGACCCAGATGCTCAAGCTCATCGCCGGCCTCAAGCCGGACGACGAGCTCTGGTACTGGCTCGTGCAGCGCGCGAACGACTATTTTCGCGAAGAACGTCGCGGTGAACGCCTGCAACGCGAGCGCGAGGCTCGTCGCGCGGCGATCCGTATCACGCGCAGTCGACCCACCACGATCGACTACCGCGCTCCCCGAACCCAGAATCAGACCAGACGGGTCATGACCGACTGGCTCACGCGGCTCGAAGAGCAGCAGCTGAGCAACATCGGCCGGGGTGAGCAGGCACTCATCCAAAACTGGTATCGACCCGGGCGTTCCTGTCGTCAGCTGCGCGACATCTTCGTCACCTGGCCCGATGAAGTGCCGGTGACGTTCGGCGATATCCAGTCGAGCCTCGAGACGAGGGGCTACGCACGTCACTTCCCTGCCGCGATCAAGTACTTCGTTGACCGCCTTGGACGACTCAGGTCGGGCCTCTACCTGACCTTCCCCACCGACGATCTGGCGATGATCGTGCTCATCGACACCCAGGCCACTCCTCGCCGACTCGAGTGGCGTACCGTCGGAATCGGCGTCGAGGTCGAGGCCATCAAGGACGCGTGCGATGCCAGGCACCTCCCCATTCACGTCCTCATGCTGAGCCGCTCTGACTGACGCCACATCGCCCCGCTTCCCCCAGCGCTGGATCCTCCAGCCTCTACGGAAGCGGGGCGATTCAGTTTCAGACCTACAGACGCTTTACCATTTCCGTTCAAGCGGCCTACACTACGAAAGATCTGTATGTCCCCCGCTCTCAAAACCAGTTTTATCCAAACCGTCGACGAACTCTGCGATTTGGTCGTAAAAAACGATCGAGGAGCCGATACCGAACTGATCCGGCGTGCGTTCAAATTCGCGGATGAGGCCCATCAGGGCCAAATGCGCGCTAGTGGCGAACCTTATATCAAGCACCCGCTTCAAACTGCCGGTACATTGGCGGAAATGCATATGCCAGTCCCGATCATTATCGCTGGTTTGTTGCACGACGTTCCAGAAGATACGTCTCGCACGATCGAAGACATCAACGCCGAGTTCGGCGAAGAGATCGGCTCGATGGTCGCTGGGATCACCAAACTCAGCAAGATCAAATATCGTGGAATGGAGCGCTACATTGAGAACCTGTGCAAGATGTTCTTAGCCATGGCAGCCGATGTCCGCGTGGTCTTTATCAAGTTCGCCGATCGTCTGCATAACTTGGAAACACTGGATTCGATCCCTCAAAAAAAGCAGTATCGCATCGCCCTTGAATCACTCGAGATCTACGCACCGATTGCAAACCGGTTGGGTATGGGTGAAATGAAAGGCAAGCTCGAGGATGCGTCATTCAAATACGTCTACCCAAAGGAGTACGAATGGACCAAACAGATTGCTCAAACGGCCCGTAATAACAAACAGGAATACGTCGACCACGTCATCGAGCAGACTAAGCTCACACTCAAAGAGAATCATATCGCCTATCACGATGTGCATGGCCGTGCGAAGCATCTGTATTCGCTCTACAAGAAACTTATCAAGAACGAACGTAACATCGCGCGTATCTACGACATTATTGCGTTGCGCGTGATCGTCCCGACGGTGGCTGATTGTTATAGCGTACTTGGCGTCATCCATAGCAAATGGACCCCGCTCAAAGGCCGTATTAAGGACTACATCGCGCAGCCAAAACCGAACGGCTACCGCTCACTGCACACGACCGTCTTCTGTGAACAAGGCGAGGTGGTTGAATTCCAAATCCGTACCCGAGCGATGCATGCCGAAAACGAATATGGAATCGCCGCCCACTGGGCCTACGATGAAAACGGCAAGCGTTCCGAACCAAGCACGAACCAGGCCCCGAACTGGGTGTCCGACTTAGCCGTTCTGCAACAAGAGTTGGGTGATAAACAAGACAAGCTCCACACGCTCGAAGAGATGAAGATCGACGCTTTTCAGAACCGTATCTTTGTCTTTACCCCACAGGGAGACGTCATCGATTTACCTGAAGGTAGCAGCTGCGTTGACTTCGCTTACGCCGTCCATACCCAAATCGGCGATACGTGTACCGGCGCAAAGATCAATGAAGAAGTCGCTCCGCTTGATCGTGTACTCAAAAATGGTGACGTCGTCGATATCAGCACCGACAAGAATCGCAAAGGACCAAACCCGGACTGGATCAAATTCGTGAAGACGCGTCACGCTAAATCCAAGATCCGTCAGATGGCCAAATCTCGTCTTGGCAGCTGGATCAAAGGTATTCTTCCAGGAAACGGAAATTAGCCCGCCGTCAACGACCCTAGAAACACAAAAGACGCCGTTAGGCGTCTTTTGCTTGCTCGAGGAGAGCAGTCAAGCGTGTGAACTCTTCAGGCGAAGTAAAGCGCAAGCGAATTTCCCCTACACCTCTTTGATTCCGCTTAATTTCGACGCGACAATGGAGCTGATCTCGTAGTCGGAACTCGATATCGGCTACATTCGGATCTTTCAGATCGGATGGGCGACGTACCGACACTCGGTCTTCCACCTGACGAACGGTCAGCCCCTCACTGATCAAGGTATGAAATAATTTCAAACGCTCTTCATCGGTTGGTAGAGCGAGCAACGTACGAGCGTTCGATGCACTGATCTTCCCTTCAACGACGGCATCACGAATCTCTTTCGGCAACATGAGTAGACGGATCGTATTCGCTACCTGGGAGCGACTCTTGCCGACCTTGGCTGCAATCTCTTCCTGCGTGAGGCCAAACTCATCCGCTAAACGAGCATAAGCTGACGCTTCTTCCATCGCATTCAAATCCTGACGCTGGATGTTCTCAATGATGGCGAGTTCAAGTTGTTGTTGCTCAGTCGCCTGACGAATGATCACCGGAGCTGTTTTCTCACCCAAAATCGACATCGCACGGAAACGACGCTCACCAGCAATCAGCTGATAGCTCCCATCCGCACCGGCCGGCGTCACAACGAGCGGCTGCAACAATCCATGTTCTTTGATGCTGCTCATCAACTCCTCGAGCTCATCGTGCGAGAACTGCGTACGTGGCTGGAACGGATTGCGTTTGATGTGGTCGAGCGGGATCTGGCGAATCTGCATCCCCGGTTCGTTTCCAAGATCGAGCAACTTCTCTTCAGGCGTACGCTGAACAGGCGCTAGCGAAGCAACAGAAAAAGAGGCGGACTCAACCGGCTGAGAAGAGGCTGGGGCCGCCTGTTGCGCCACTGGAGCAGGCGTTGGCGCCTTGGGCGGGATAATGGCACCTAAACCACGGCCAAGGCCGGAAGGACGGGAAGGCATCATAAGGTACGAATGTGGTAATGGTTAACTTCACGTTCCAACACTTCACGCGCTAAACGCTCATAGGCCTTGGCTCCTTTCGATCCCCCATCAAAATGCGCGATGCTCCGACCAAACGACGGCGCTTCGGCTAAGCGCACGTTGCGTGGAATGACTGACCGGAATATATTATTTGGGAAGTATTTGTAGAGTTCTTGTAGAACATCGTCCGATAGCTTGGTGCGACCATCGTACATGGTGATGACAGCACCCAAGATATCGATTTCCGGACGCAAACGATCCTGTACGAGCTGGACCGTGTCGAGCAACTGGCTCAACCCTTCAAGGGCGTAATACTCCGCTTGAACCGGAATCAAAATCTCATCGCCAGCCACCAAGCCGTTCAAGGTAATCAGACCGAGCGTCGGCGGACAATCAATCAAAATAAAATCGTAGTCATTACGAACCTCGCGTAACGCATCCCGCAACTTGTACTCACGCTGTTCCATCCCAACAAGTTCGACGTTCAAACCGGCGAGGGCATTCGTTGATGGAGCAATCTTGAGTCCAACATGGGCGGTTGGTTGAGCGATCTCTTTGAATGAGGCTTGGCCCAAGACCGCTTCATAGACGCCGCGCTCGATCTGACGATGATCGATCCCGATTCCGGAAGTGGCGTTGGCCTGCGGGTCCAAATCGACAATCAAGACAAATTTGCCGAGTTCGGCAAGATAGGCGCCCAAGTTAATGGCCGTCGTCGTCTTTCCTACCCCTCCTTTTTGATTGACGATGGAAATAATTCGGGCCATACCAAGGGTCGACGAGGAACTGCTTTAGAGCTTCAAAACGTGGTCAGTGTAAACGAGGAGCGGCTCGGTCGCAAGGCGGAAAATTAGCGCCAACGGCCACGGGACAACATCGGTACGGAAGACACGTATTTTCCACGGGTTTTGAGGTGGGCGATGTGCCGGGCACGCTCGGTTTCGAAGGCTTCTTTCTTAAGGCCATGGGTTTCCATGAGCTGAGAGGCGTAATTCCCGCCCAACATGTGCGGAAGAATGACGTAGGTCGCCCCCTGACGATACATGAGTAAAGCGGCTTCGACGGTATGCGCAACGAGAATGGTCGCTCCCCCGGCATGAGCTCGTTTACGAAGGTGGAGGAGGGCTTCGCTCGCCTGATCGTTCGGAATGGTCGAAATCACGAGTTTGGCCTTTTGTGCCCCGATCTCACGCAAGAACTCCAGATCTTCGACGTCTCCATAGCGGCAAGGGATGTTATGCGCTTCCAGATCCGTGATCGCTTCGGGATCGAAGTCGACGACCAGATACTTAGCACGCATCTTTTTCAGCGCCGGCAAGAAGTCGCTCCCGACATGGTGACAACCGAATAGGATGACTTCATACGTTTCCTCTTCCTTGATCTCCTTCCGACGCTCTTCTCGCTTCTTGCCTAGTTTTCGTTCAATAAACGCGCGAATACGGTCCGCGTGCGCCATGTACAGACTTCCTCCCAACATCGTGCACCCAACGGCAACCGTAATCGCCGAGACAAAGCTCGTCGGTAAGGGCATGGCGCGACTGGCCACGAACAGGAGTAATAATGAGAACTCGCTCAAATGAGCTAAATGAACCGCGACTAAAAAGGACGGGGCACGGCCATGGCCAAACAGACGCATCAAACGACCGATCACCCAAGGGTTGACTAGCAAGATACAGGCGACCAGGAGAATCGCAATCTGCCAACCCGCACGCAGCGCCGCTGGATCAACCCGCGTTCCAAGCAAGACGAAGAACACAACCAAGAACAGCTCACGCATCGGCTTGAGCTTGGACTCAATCTCGAAGCGATAGCTGGTGTTCGCTAAGCAAATACCCGCTAACAAGGCACCGAGCTCGTACGACCAACCAATAGCATGGAAAGCGAGGGACATGCCAAGCGCAAACGCCAACGACGCGATCGCCAAGAGTTCCTGCGAATGGGCGATCTTCTCCACGATCTTCGGCATGAGCGTATGCGCGAAACCGAGGACAACACCGATCAACAAAACGCCTTTCAACACCACAAAGAGAATCGTCGTGACATCGCCATGGAGCGGAATGATTCCCACCGCCAGCAGAACCATCGTCGCGAAGATGTCCTGCATGAGCAGAATGCCCGTCGTGATCTTGCCGTGCGAACGACTCAAGTCCCCTCTTTCACCCAACGAACGCAGCGCGAGGACGGTACTATTGAACGACAGCGCCGCCCCCAAGAGTCCCGCTGCAAACCAGCCAAAGCCCACGACTCGACCGATCAATACACCCAGTCCAACGTTCAGCAGGATCTGAATCAACCCAATTTTGAGCACCGTTGTTCCCATCTCTTTGATAGCCTTGGCATTCACGTGGAGACCAACCGAAAACAACAAGGCACACATCCCGACTTGGGCGAGCAATTCAAAGATCTCGGTGGAGTGAAAAACCCCCAACGCGAATGGCCCAAGCGCCAGACCCACCAATAAATACCCGACCACGGCCGGTAAACGCAGGAGCTGGAATACAAAGGCCACCCCAGCGGCGGCCAGAAACAGCACCGAGAATTCAGCAAAGAGCGACATGACGCCTGGAGTATACCACATCCGCCGGCTTGACTCTGCCCGGCCAGACCGGCTATCCTCTGCGAGTAAATGTAAGAGCCGGGATGGCGGAATTGGTAGACGCACAGGACTCAAAATCCTGCGATCGAAAGGTCATGAGAGTTCGATTCTCTCTCCCGGCACCATGTAAAAACCACGCTTACCAGTGTGGTTTTTTCGTTATGGTTCATGTGGAGCAGCTAAATTGACAAAAATCTAGTATTTTGATACAAACACCCGTTCTTTTCGGATCTCTCGGAGATTGAGTAAACCTACCTTAGTTTGCTCTCTGTCCGAGGGGGCTGACGGTTCCGATTCTATGTCGTCTTCATGGTTAGTCTCCAAGACGACACGCGGCGGCCTGCGCATGTGCTCGCAACACATGGCGGACCGTCGGCGCCCTCACCTATTTCATCGGTATGCGCTGAGCTCGTTTCTTCCATGCGATCTCTCGCTATAGCGAATCCAGGACCCTTTGAGATTCCCCTGGCGCTATGAACCCGGACACGTTCGTCCGGCTACGCTCCCAGGGCGAGGGAGTTCCGCATGAGCAACGATCCTCTGTCGCAGACCGTCCTGTCTCATAAGACCTGGCTCGAGCCCGACTGGAACGGTCCCGTCATCGAAACCAGACCTACCTCAGCAGAAGCGAGTGAGTGGCCAGAAGGCGCTGTTGAACGGGTGGTGTTCACCCTTGAGCAGTTCCCGGACTCGCCTTTTCCGGAAGAGCTGCCGTACGTCGAGCACTTCGGTGCCGACGGTTGGCCGCTTCAGACACCGGAGAGCGTGAAGTCTCGCCTCGACCTGCGCATGCAAACCGAGGTCAGGCGTTGGCCCTGGACCATGCGACCCGAAGCGTGGAAAGAACAAAACTGGCTAAGGTTTGCCTCAAGCTACGACGACTTTCTTCTGAGAGAAGCCGAGGCCGCCATCATCCGCCAGCTCGCTCCCATGCTTCCGAAGCCGTAACCCGCCCCTTCCCTTCTTGCCGCGTCGCCGTTCCTCACGGTGTCCTGCGGCAATCCCCCTGAGTTGATGACATCCGTCGTCGATTGAGTAGGAATGAAATATCATTTAAATACACCACCACCCGCGAGCTGAGCAGCTTGCGGGTGGGAAAGAGGCGTTTGATTGAAAGCGAGTGAGGAGATCTCGACGACCTCAGTTAGGCGATTCTGTAGACACCGAAGGTGATGGCCCTCTCCGCTCGACGCAGGAGCGTCTGCATATGCAGAGCGGGTGGCGGTCGCCAGCCATCTTCGAGCGCGATCAGGGCGCCCTTGGGCGTGAGCAGCACCCGTACACGCGTACGCGCTTTCCCCGGCACGACACCCGGACCAGCCTGGAGCGGATGCATGCATTGGATGTAGCCAACGCTTTGCAGGCTGCTGCTGTCCTTCCCCGCGATCTTGGCAGCCAGGATGCGTGTGGTTGGAACAACGATCCCTGCGTCCTCCTCCTGAAACAGATGCGAGCCCGGAAAAAGCGCGAGTCCGAAGCTCAGCATCTGCGGAAGAGAGTACCCCTGCCTGTCGTAATCTGGTGACAGGACGACGAGCGTCGCCAGAACCCGGAGAACCTGATGTCGCTGCGAAGGCAACACCGATTCTGCCGATGCGTGGTCGGTACCCTTTCTCGCGGTACAGACCAGTGTCTTGCTACGACCCGTCAGCGCGGACATCAGGATGTCCTCCGCCGACTGCGCGGTCGTACCGCTGCTCTCTTGGAGAGCAGCTTCGTCATGCGGCGGATCAATCACTGACGCCGCCGCTACCTCAAACCCATCGCGTGTCGTCATTGTCTTGGATCTCCCGATCGCTGGATGATTCTTCCGTAGAACCTTCGCCCTTTGGAATCCGCGAAAGTCTAGCAGATATGCCGATTTTTGTGAATATTAGAATACAATACAGACCTAGCAAGTGATTTTAGATAAAATTGAACTTCCATTTATTGGCCATGTTGAAGCAAAAAACGAGCATTACGCAAACAAAGAGCGCACCCGGACGACGTCGAGCGCTGACTTCCCGATGAGAGGAAGGGCTCTTTGGCCCAGCCAGGAGAGGCGGGTCTTGCGTCGCGCAGATGCGCGGAGGAGGGTTACTTGTTGTTTTGTCGTGCCTGCTTGGCCCCAGGAGGAGCTTGATCGTCGACCGCATCTTGCGGCTGAGCAATTGTCTGAGTCTGCTCTTCTTCATCTCGAACATCTCCTTTTAGGAGAAGATTGGAAGGTTGATGGACGGTTTAGCTGCAAGAAACCAAGGAACAACCGGTTTTTGTATCAAAATACACACAAAGCGTCAATCAAGAACCAGTACTCACGCCCGTTCTTGACTTTTTCAATAAAATAAGGTATATTTAATCGTTCGGATCTGACGTAGCCTGCCTTTGTGAGATCAGAAGCAGGTCAGGAAATACGTAGAGCGAATCGGTTGAGTTTAGCCGATGTCTGCCACCTGGAGCGTTTTCCATGTGGAATGGCTGAACATCCGTTCACAAGGAGGATTGATGAAGCGCGTGTAGCTTCCAGTTGCAGCCCTAACAGAGGGCTCGTCCGCTCGTCCGCTCAGCCTTGGCTCTGCGTAGAGGGGGAACGGCAACCCTTCCTCTTGCTCTTTATGTGTATACAGCTTCACTGATCCTCGCGCGCGATGAATACGCGTGATCTCCGAGCAACTTCGTTTGTTCGCCAATCGGTTCTGCTGCCTGGAAAGACCTGAATGGTCCTATGGTGGCGAGAGGCAGGCAGATGAGGTACAAGTGAAGTGAGGGAAACCTCTAAAGATGCAGGGATAGGACCCACGATAGGGACCTAGATGGAAAGGCAAGCGGAAACGCTCGCCGGAAGTGATCAATTGTCTGTTCCGACTCCCCCACTTCAGGGCGGCTCGACTACCGAGCCGCCCTGAACTTATTTCAGAAATTTTTTCGTACAATACAAAATACCTCCCTATTCGGGAGGTATTTTGTTGGTTGCGGGGACCGGATTTGAACCGGTGACCTTCGGGTTATGGGCCCGACGAGCTACCTGGCTGCTCTACCCCGCTACAAATTGATGTGGGCCTATCCTATCGGAAAGCCCTTGCTTCGTCAACGCAAGTGATTTTTAGTAAAACAGCTTCACACAAACAAGCGCGAGCAGGCTGAACTGGATCGCGAGACCGGAACGGAACGCGACATCGCCTTTGCGTGACGTGACCAGGTTGTGGAAGAAGAAATGCAAGCGGTGGAACCAACGAAGCCCAGGAATACGCGTGACTTCGTAGAGCCCAACCAGCAAATCAGGCAAGACGCCACCCGCAATACCCAGGGTGAGCGTCAGTCGATCCTGCGTCGAAGCGGCATTCAATAGGAATAACAGGGTGTAGATTGCCACCACCCCGTCGATCATCACGTAGGCTAACGCTTTACGAACCTTTTTCTTTGAACCGGTAATGTAGTCTTTGTAGAGATTCGAATCTCCATGCGGAATGATGTCGGTCAAAAAATGGGACGCCATGCCGATGCCGAAGGACAAAACCGGATGGTGTGGGAATTGTTGAGCTACCAACGCCCCGATCAACGCATGTGTCGTGAGAAACATAGTCGAATGAATTGCCGAGAGTCTACCAGATTTCGGCGAAAGCCTCAATCGACAGGTTATTTTGGCTTGATTTCAGGGTTTTTCGTTATAAAGCAAAATCACCGGTTGATCCGGTGATTTTGTCTGGTAGCGGGAGGCAGAATCGAACTGCCAACCTCGGGCTTATGAGTCCCGCGCTCTAACCGATTGAGCTATCCCGCCGTGCTCGGCTTAGCGCTACACCTTACGTTCACCAAGTTGCTACTTGGTTCACTTCAGGTTACGCGCTGCCTGCGCTTTGCTTCGCAATGGGAACCGAACATACAAACTTACGCTTTGCTCCGCTATTGCTGCGCAAGTATGAGTCCAAAGGACACAGACGAGCTCAGAAAATAGGTCGAAACAAGTTGGTCACGAGTCTAACAATCGGCTGGGATCCTGGCAAGGAGAACCGACCTAAAGACTGGATTTACTGGGTCAGACGGGCCGTTGGGAGGGTGGGCCAGGTGAAGGTATCGAAGGCCCAGAAGGTGAGGGCTTTGGCGTCTTGGAAGCGTTGGAAGTGGTCTTGGCTGCCGAGAACAACGGAGATGACTTCGCCGGCACCTTCTTTGCGAGTGGCTTGGGCCAGGCAGAAGCCGGCTTCGGGCAAGGAGCCGGTTTTGGCGGCGACAATGCGGTAGGGGTTTTTATTCAAGAAGGAACCGAGCAACAAGTTGGTCGAGCTGATTTCGATTGGTTTACCGGTCAGACGATTGGGAAGAGTCAGTGCGGATTGCTCGGTCGTTTCGCGGATCTCTGGGTACGAGAGAGCGGTGCGGAGCAAGATCGCGACATCTTTCGCCGAAGCTTGGTTCTCTGGGTTCAAACCGGTTGGCTCAAAGAAGCGACCCTGAAGTAGATGCAGTTCTTTTGATTTGTCATTCATCTTGGCTACGAACGCTGGCATTCCCCCTTCGAAGGTTGTGCGCGCCAGGGTATTCCCAGCGATATTCACCGAGCCGATGAGCAACGCATGAAACAGTTCTTCACGCGTGTACTTTCCGCCGATCGGCAGAACGGTTTTTCCTTCGTGTGGATCATCCTCCGGCAAGATGGTGATCATCTCCTTCATGTCTGGATCCGCATCCAAAAGAGTCATCGCCGTCACAAGTTTGCTTAAGCTTGCGATCGGATGGGCTTTGTTGGCATCTTTTTCAAATAAGACCTGTCCGGTAGCCACATCGATAACGCAGGCGGACTGTGCAGATACATCGATTCCTAAGCGTTCAATATCGGCTTTGCGCGGAACCGGGACCGCTGGGGCGACGTAACGTGCCGCAGGCAGCGCATCCACTGCCGCGATAGCGGTCGGAAGATCGCGAGCGATCGGTACTTGCAGGGCGAGAAGTGCGCCCAAGGTCACAAAGGACTCTGCGAACATAGGGCCTATGATACCTGCGTTGAGGTCAACTCGTCGAGGATCTGGACCACGGTTGGTGACGCATGCAGTGTTTCGTAGTCCGGTAAGCTCTCAGCTGAGGGCAAACCAAGTTGTTTGAAGAAATTGAGCGTGACCCGATACGTCGGCTGACCAACACGCACTTCATCATGCTGCTCGACCAAGCCGCGGAGCATTAAATTACGGAGCATTAAAGCTGATTGAACACCACGGATCTGCTCGACCTCAGGACGCGTCAACGGCCCGCGATAAGCGAGAATCGCCAAGGTTTCGAGGGCGGCCTTGGATAATTCAGCCGAAGCATCGTGTTTTAAGGCGGCGCGAATATCATCCCCCAAATCTCCGTGCGTCACGAGTTCGATCTCGGTCCCCTGACTGACAAGCTGCAGACCGCTCTGGAACTCAGCTAAACGCCGTTGAAGATCCTCACTCGCCTCTTTCACCTCGTCCAACGACAACTCAAGCGTCGTTGCCAGCTCTTTCAAGGCAACTGGACGGGCGAGAGCAAACAGAACGGCTTCGATGCGGCGATCGGGAGAGTACATAACGATTAAAGAGAGGAAGACACATGGATATCAGAGAAGAGTTCACTTTGTTCGATCTTGATTTCGTGGCGATGCAAGAGCTCGAGCAAGGCGAGGAACGAAACAACCGCCTCCATCTTGGATTCAGAATCAGCCAAAAAGCGATGGAACGACACGCGCATGGCGCTTTTTACCCGCAGGACGAGCGATGACATCTTCTCTTCAATCGTCACCACTCGCTCGATCGCGGCTTTTGGCAGCCGGAGAATCGGTTGCAGACGCTTGATGACCGCCGCATACGTAGAGCGTAAAACATCTGGTGTGCACGAGGCTGGCAGAGATGTCTGCAGGTCCAAGGGGACCGACATCGCCTTCGAGCGGCTGTAGGCACCCGCGCCTAGACGCAAACGCTCAGCGAACTTCTTAGCCGCCTCTGAGAAGATCTGATATGCACGCAGCTGCGAAGCGAGATCCGGACCTTCTTCCAAGGTCGGATCGACCAGGGTTGGAAGCAGCGCCTTCGACTTCAAGTACACCAACTTCGAGGCGATGACCAAAAAGTCCGCCAGCTCTTCGGTTGGGATAGTGGCTCGGTGCTCTTCCAAGTGCGCGAGAAAGGGTTCCGTCACTTCGATCAATGAAATATCGGTGATCGGCAGTTTGGCCGATTCGACCAACTGCAAAAGAAGGTCCAAAGGACCTTCAAATGCGGCAAGTCGGACGGCAAAGGACATGGTGCGGAGACAAGCTTATTTCTTTTCGGTTGGACGAAGCGCGATATGGGCTTCGACTAGGCGCTTTTCTTCGATCTCCGATGGCGCACCCATGAGTGGGTCGCGGGCATCCCCTGTCTTTGGGAATGGAATGACTTCGCGGATGTTCGGCTCGTTGGCGAGAATCATGACAATGCGGTCGATCCCAGGAGCCATGCCGCCGTGTGGTGGCGCACCGAATTCAAACGCTTCTAAGATATGGCCGAAACGCGCTTGAATCAGGTCATCTGGCAAGCCAAGCAACTGGAAGATGCGGTTCTGCAATTCACGCTTGTGAATACGAATCGAGCCGGAGGACAATTCGTAGCCGTTCAAGACGAGGTCATACGAAGAGGCGCGGACCTTCATCGGATCCGTTTCCAATAATTCAAGATCTTCCGGGTTCGGCATACAGAATGGATGGTGTGCCGCCTGGACTCCTCCTTCTTTATCCATTTCGAACATTGGGAAATCAATGACCCAGCAGAACGCTAACTCGTTCGGATCTTCTTTATTTACACGAAGGTCTGGCTTGTCATTCCCGTACTTCTCCATCGATTCACGGTATGTGATGCGTGGGAATGGCACTTGTGTGATGTGTTTTTCCGGTGACACCTGCTTCACCATCTCAATCATCATCCGTTCGTTCAAAGCCAAGACATCCTCTTGCGTCACGAACGACATCTCAAGATCGAGCTGGGTGAACTCTGGCTGACGGTCTCCGCGTTGATCTTCATCACGGAAGCAGCGCGCGATCTGGAAGTAGCGTTCTAAGCCACCAACCATACACAACTGCTTAAACTGCTGTGGCGACTGAGGCAGTACGTAGAACTGACCATCGTGCAAACGCGATGGGACGAGATATTCGCGCGAACCCTCTGGCGTTCCTTTTGTGAGGATAGGGGTCTCGATCTCGAGAAAGCCTTCTGTGTGCAGGAACGTACGGAAAAATGAAATAACTTTATCTCGCAATTCAAGGTTACGCACCATGCGACGGCTGCGCAGATCGAGGTAGCGATGCTTTAAGCGAAGCTCTTCGTTAATGCCGAGTGTGTTCTCTAATTCAAATGGGAGTGGCTTCGAAGCGTTCAAGATTTCAACGCTCTTGGCCAGAACCTCGATCGTGCCGGTTGGAAGATCTGGATTAATCTGTTTTGCACCGCGCTCTTTCACGAGACCTGTCACCTCAATGCAGTATTCGGCGCGAAGTTCTTGCATCGCGGCCTGAGAATCTTCGGACAATTCCGCTGGCACCAATACGACCTGAGCGAGCCCCGAACGGTCGCGCATGTCCAAAAACGCCAATTTTCCCATGTCGCGGCGTGAGTGGATCCAACCTTTGAGCGTGACGGTTTGGCCGATCTGACCAACCGTGTCGCGAATCATCGTTCGTGGCATAAAAGAGAGATAAAAAGAATCTCCCCCATCTCACCATATGCGAGATTGGAGGGCAATTTTTTGGGTTTATTGAACTGATTGGGTACTACTGACGGTCGTCACAGGAGGCGTTGAGGTCACAGTTTCTAAGCTCCAACCATTCAACTGCCAGGCAAGAGATGGTTCACAGTTCGTCGTTTGGGTTTTGGCAGCACAAGCCTGGTAGCGCATGAATTCCTTCTGCGCGCGCTGCGTAATCACAAGCGGTAAGGCAACAAAAATAACTAACGCAGCGACTCCGAGGGCGATCCAGAAGGTAATCCAACCGGTCGGAAGGGACGACGATGAGGCGTTCATATAGGGTTAGTTTACCACAACTCCGCGGATGGTGTTTTCCAGATCTGCGTAGTGGATGACCTTGGTTGGGTTCAGCTTATCAACCCAGGCTAACTCCTTCGCCCGCGAAACCAGCAAGTACCGTTCATCCAACCACGCCTGCGGACGCCAACCTTTGATCTCGGAACGCAGCTGCTCACCAGAAAGAATCACCAACGATCCATCGGAGCTCAAGTAGGCCAACGTCGATGGACTCGGACTTGGTACCAAGCTCAAGATCATGGCCGGGTCTTGGGCAACCGTTGAACTTGTCCCCTGCTCGGTTAGACGAACCAAGAAACTCGGACCTTGAAACTGTTCATCCAGCAACTCAGATTGCTTGGAGCGAACGAACCAAGCGCTTTTGCCTTGCACCGTGAGTGGAGCGAGTTCGTCGTCCAACACTTCGATCACCTGAATATCCCCGGAACGATCTACCGATAACAACGCGCGCTGATTGCGATACGCTACAATCGCCAAACGGCCGCTTGAGAACATGCCAACGATCACCGGATCCTGCCATTTGGCTCCGCTCCTGGTACGTAACGGCACGTTCCAATTATCGCCTGTGATTTTCCACGGCGAACTCGTTACCGAATCGTTCGGCGGCGTCAGGATGATACCTTGGGTTTTCCATTGCTCCGGTCGAAAGCCCTCGGGTGTCGATTGCTTTGTCGCCGTACCCGCTCGATCTAACGAAACGATCTGCTCCTTAGCAACATCGGCCGAAGCAACTGCAACGAGCACTCGGGTCGTTGTAGGAATGCTGGCCGGTAAACGCGACGGGAGCTCTGGCTTCTGCTCGACCGCAGGCTGTTCAGTTTGCGCAATTGTCCCCGTTGAAGGAGTTTTCGTTCCTAAATACAATTTCAATCCATAACCCGCGAAGACGACAAGCAATAGCAGCAAGCCCACAGGCAACACACCAACCGCTAAACAAGACACCGGACGCTTAGGGAGCATACGGTGTCTAGTATATCACTCTTCGATTCGGCTTGTTTGATTATGGCTCCATGCGATTCAGCATGCGTGGGAACGGAATCGTTTCACGGATATGATGCATGCCACAGATCCAGCGCACCGTGCGTTCGAGACCGATGCCGAAACCGCTGTGAGGGACGGTCCCGTAAAGGCGGGTGTTCAAGTACCACTCATACTGTTCGAGCGGATAGTTGTGATCGATGATTTCTTTTTTGAGCGTCGCGTAATCCTCTTCACGCTGACTGCCGCCGATGATCTCACGACCTTCTTCTGGAGCGATGAGGTCGGCACAGCGGGCGCGGAGACGACCTTCACTGTCCGTAAACCGCTTCATGTAGAACGACTTGATCTCGGCTGGGTAGTCTTCGATGAAAACGGGGACTTGGAACTTATTGCCGAGTGCAATTTCTTCTTCGGTCGACATGTCATCCATTTCATAGCCTGCAGCCGTGTAGGCTTCTTCGCTGATCAGCTTCTCGTCTTTCAAAATGCGCTTCGCTTCGATGTGCTTGAGGTGCACGAATGGTTCATTGACGAGCTTCTGCAAAATGGTCGTATCACGTTCTAAGATCTTCAATTCTTCCTGACACTGTTCGAGTACATCTTTGACGATGCGCTTCACCATCCGCTCCTGGACATCCATGTTCATCGTCTGGTCAAAGAAGGCCATTTCGGCATCCATCATCCAGAGCTCGGACAAGTGGTGACGTGTTTTGCTCTTCTCGGCACGGAAGACCGGACCGAAGTCAAAGACTTTTCCAAAGGCCATGATCCCCGCTTCACTGTAGAGCTGACCAGACTGAGACAGATACGCAGGCGTGTCATAATAGTTTACGGTGAAGAGCTGAGTCGTATCTTCACAGCTCGTTGGCTGGATAATCGGCGCATCGAACCGGATGAAGCCCTCCTCATGAAAGAACTGCTCGATCGAGAAGAAGACGCGGTCACGGATGCGCAGTACGGCCCAAGGCGTACGCGAACGCAAATATAGGTCACGCTTATCGAACAAGAATTCTGGTCCGTGTTCCTTCTTTCCAATTGGATACTCTTCGGCTTTTTGCAGGAGAGTGACTTTACTTACCTGAAGTTCGTAGACCCCTTCCTGTTTTGGATGCTTGGCGACCGTTCCTTCAAGCACAAGGGACGATTCGATCGTGGCCGCACTCGCCGCCTCCCAAGATGCTTCGTCTACCCCTTTTTTAGAAACCACGGCCTGCACGAAGCCAGAGCCATCGCGCATTTCAAGAAACACCAACGAACCGCTTGAACGGACATTAAACGACCAGCCTTTGATTTCAACCGTCTGCCCGACCAGTTCTGGGAACTGTTTGATGGAAGAGTGCATAACGGAGCCAATATAACGGGGAAAAGGGTGCGGGTAAAGAGGCGACGGTAAATTGACAGACTAGTAATAATTTGATACTAAATCGGCGAAGGAGGTGACGGTATGTCATCACGATCGATCGGTCATGTACTGAGTTTGGCACTACTGGAAGAAGATCGCCCCTGTATCTTCTACACGGTGATCGGCCTCGTCGGTGTCGACCAACCCGCTGATAGCGACGGAAGCTGCCTGGGCACGATCTGCGAGGCGATGAACTTCGCCCGTGCGAGGAGCGGCAACGCGCAAGTGCTCATCAACTGCACCGCCGAGACTATGCCCTCGCTCAAGAGCAGGATCAGCTGGCTGAAGCAGACCCTGCACGAGCTGTGCGAGGCCTTCGCCGACGAGCAGGGCCAGTTCACCTTCAGCGAGTTCAAGCCGATCGGCGGCGACGAGGCGCCACAGATCGCCTTCAGTATCACCTGGACGCGCAAGCAGCCGGCGTAGTCCACCACTCCAACCCACCCGCCACACGGACCCTCCGTTGGCGGGTCGTGTGTTTTTATACAACGTCCTCGTGCCAGATCTTATCCGAGATCTGATCCAAGGACGTACGAGAATCCCTAAGGAGATAAGGAAACGGATTCTCGAACGGAGAACGTCACTCGTTCTCGAGACGAAGGGTGACGCAGGCCTCGTCGTCGGCGAGGGTGCGAATGATCACCTGCGCCGTCAGCATGGGCAGGCCGCAGAACAGGCCATGATCGATCACCTCACGCCAAAAGCGCAGCGTACCGAGAGCCCCAATCCCGGCTGGGAAGAGGTACTCCGTCGGCGGCGCAAACTGCTTGGAAAGATGGGAAGCCCGCCCCTCCCGCAGGTAGCGCTCCAACGCCAGTCGTAACCGGCCGACGATGAAGCACTGCCGAGGATTGAAGGTCGTGCCACACACGAGCACGAGCGCTTCATCGCTCCCCTCCTTGTCGGGCGAAGCGACGAGCTGATCGAGCCGCAGCTTGACCAGCTCCTCCGGCTTCATCCGGCTCACGAAGAGCAGGAAAAGCATCGCGTGGACGCGGAGCGTGTCGGCATCGTCTGTCCGCGGGAACGCGAGCAGCCGATCGATCTCCGCATCCGTCAGCGACGGGCTTACAGACCGTCCTCTGGCGGGAGGCGCGAGGTAGGGATCCTTGTCCTTCGACAATGGATGTTGGGAAAGGTAGCCCGACCACAGCAGGAAGTCGTAGAAAGACCTCGCCGCTTGGTAACGCTGTTCCTTCTGCTCACGCGTGAGCGAGCGTGGGTCGTTACACCAGGCATGCACATGCGCCGCGCGTACCTCGGCGAAACCAAGCACGAGCAGTCGCAGGTATCGCAGGAACGAAGTGAGTTCGTCCTGATGGGCGATCG
The DNA here is from genome assembly GCA_964598725.1 of uncultured Gammaproteobacteria bacterium. Classification (GTDB taxonomy): domain Bacteria; phylum Patescibacteriota; class Patescibacteriia; order 2-12-FULL-60-25; family 2-12-FULL-60-25; genus JAGOTP01. The sequence continues at coordinate 869,130 of CAZRCW010000001.1, forward strand.
CCACGGCAGGCTGGAGCCCACCCTCGTCCATCGCCCAAGTTGCGTACTCCGCCAGGACATCGGCCGCACCGACCGGCGGACCTTCCTCTTCCAATGCCGCCACCGAACCAATCACAGCTTTCATCAGAAGTTCCTCCGAGTGAGTGATGAAAAAAGGCCGGCCTATTTTTTAACATGTCTTCAAGAAAAAACCAATATTTCCTAAAAATCGAACAGCGGGTGGTGGACCGCAAGAAATGCTGTCCGACCCACCCGCTGGAGTAGCTACCTGTGATACAGCGCCTGCCGCATCCCGGTTCCGCTGAAGGTCGTTCGCAGACCACGCGTTCCAGCGTAGTAGCGGACTTCCCTCCAGAACTCATGCGGCCCAAGCGGCAAGAGCGCGCCGGCCGCAACTGGAAAGAGGTAGGGTGACTTCCCGCCGCCCACGATCATTGGACGAGCCACCTTCAGATAGCGCTCGACCTCGGACCATAGCGCTTCGCCGATGGGCGACACGTCCGAACCATCGCTCCCGTGGCAAATCGTCTTTTGCTCAGGCTGAATACAGTCGAGTCGAGCCAAACGGACCTGATCGATGTCGAGCCCAAAGTTCTTCACGAGGAGCAGCATCAACCGGATCCGCACGGATCGCACATCGGTCAGACCTTCGTCTGGAGCGAGCAGCTGCGTGAAGTACTCCACCGAGACTTCCAGCGCCTTGCGAGAACGAGCCGCTGCTTTCCGCGCACCACCAAACGGATTGCGTTCGATAGTGCCATTCGACTCGAGGAACTGGAGGAGTGCACTGACTGTCCTCGCGCAAACCCCTCTCCAGTTCGGCCCGGAACGCCTCAGGGGCTCTGTCGCCCGCCAAGCATTGATCTCCGTTGAAGTAAGGTCCATCAACGGGCAAGGGTTTCGCTCCAGGTACCGGCCGAAATCGACAAGTATCCGCCGTTGGAGCTCGATGACCACCGTATCGACTTTTTTCTCCGCCTGGCTGGCGGAGAACGCTTCGACCCACCTATTCCAGTCTTGATTCATGCCTCACCTCGAACAAATAGAGACACGCGAAACGCGCGTGCAACGTGAAAGATCCGGCCAGACTCTACCGAATCTGCTCGAAAAACACAATATTATATCAAAATCCCTACCAGCTCCCGCTCGCTCCTCCCCCGCCCGATTTTCCGCCTCCAAACGAGCTTTTTGAAGAAGAGCTGGAAGATGAACGATTGCTTGAACGACTTGAGGAACTGCTTGAGAAAAGAGAATCTTTCTGTCGGGGACGAGAAGAGGTCATCGTTGGCTTCACATTCTTCAATCGCCCCGCCATCTCTTTCCAGTCCTTTTCAAACTCTTTATCAAATTTACTCGATGAACGAAACGCGAAATAGCAGATCACGCCCATAAGTCCGAACATCCCGACGAGAAAGGCGATTCCCACCCACAGGCCTGAAGACGACTTCTGTATCGGAGGATCTTCATTTGTTTCAAGGATCGTCTGCATCTGATCCGTCATCTGGATAACTGCCTCCTCCATTTTGCTATCTTGCAGCAAAGGTTTTGCATTCGAAATAATCTGTGCACTCCGAGCATCGGTCAGTCTTCCCTCCAAGCCATAGCCGACTTCGATCCGCAGCTTCTTATCTTGAACAGCCACCAATAATAAAGCTCCGTTGTCTTTATCTTTTTTTCCAATCCCCCACTCTTCAAATAGCTTCGTTGCATACGTCTCAACCGTTTCGTCCTGTGTTGTTGAAATGGTTACCACCGCTATCTCCTGTTGCGTTTTTTGTTCAAACGCGGCGAGCTTCGCTTCCAGCTGCGTCTCTGTTTGAGGTGACAGGATGCCTGCATAATCATTCACATAGCCGTCAGGCGTTCCCGGAGATGTGTAGGCGTGAGCGATCGATCCGGCTCCAAACAAACCTAGTGAAACCAAGATAACGGCAAAAAAAGAACGATACATAAAGATGGTCCCAGTATACCGGAAAAGAAAAATCCCCAGTACCGCGCGGTATAGGGAATTTTTCATGGTGGGCGAGGAGAGACTTGAACTCTCATACCCTTGCGGGTGCTACCACCTCAAGGTAGTGCGTCTGCCAATTTCGCCACTCGCCCGAGTGGTCTTGAATTGTGGCCGTATACTAACGAAACGACGTCGCCGAGTCAACAAGACTCAAACGCCCGCCTCTACGACCAGGGAGGGCGCGTGAGGCGGGCGGAGAAGAAGCTGGTAAGCGCACCAGTCGATCATGGGGGCGCCGTGTTCGGATTGCTCGTGTACCCAGTCGGAGCATCCTCCTGCGGGAACGAAGGTGGCATGAGCAGTGCGAGCCCGGCATCGCTTCCGCTCGGCAGCGGGAACGAGCAGCTCGAGATCGAGGCATCAATCCGGTGGAACGAGTTCTCGAACGTTTCCGTCGATCGCTCGCGGTAAGCCGCACAGAACGAGCAGATCGCTCCGAGGAGCGTGAGCAGGGCAACCGCCTTCAGCGTCGCCAGTGGAATTACCTGGAAGACCAGGCGACCCCAGAAGCGTTCGCGAGATGACCAGCGATCCTCGAGCTGGCCCACGATCGTGTGCGTGCGGAACGCGCCCGCACCGAGGGTGATTCGCTCAGGAGTTCGACCGTCGATGATCAGCCTGAGCAGAAGCACCCATAAGCCGATACAGAGTCCGAACGCGAGACCTGTTTGACACAAGAACAGTTCCATCGGGACAGCCTCCTCTCTTGGGTCAGATGCGGAAGGGGGACTACTTCTGAAATCCGCTATTTGGACCGGGGCTGTCCAGCAGCTCCCAGCCGAGAAACCACAGGCAGAAGCCGAGGCATGCGCCACCGACGACAGCCACCGCCTTGAGGAACGCGATACCCAGCGGCACAAGTTCGATGTTGATCATCGAAGAACCCTCCTTGTCGAGCGACGCGCTCGATGTAGCGCTATTACATAGGGACCGTACTCGTTCGTCAACAAACAAGAACTCGTTTATTCCTTGCTCCGCCACTGGCAGTTACGACCAATGATAATCCTGGCCGCCTTCGGTTTGATCGAAAAATGAAGCGTTGTCCCCGTTAACCCTGCTGATCCATCCATAAACCCATGGATCCCATCCTTACAGACTACGTCCCCTTCTTTTAGATAAAGCTTCGTTTCAATCAGCTCCGAGCGAAACAGATTCTTCAATCCCCCACCTTTCATCTCGGATTGCAGGACGACTTCCAACAGCCCATCGGCGGGATTCGCGATTGTTTTATTGGAACCGCAATAGAGCGATCCAATATTCCGGATCGCGATCGAGCCTTTCTCGGTCGGACGCACACGATACTTTTTATCGACTTCAATCGCGGCCGGTGTCTGCGGTAAAGAAATCTCCGTTAAAAATGGTTTGTCATTCAAAAAACCGACATCAATCGTCTCCATTAAACGTCCGGCGATGACTTCGACTCCTTTCGCACCGGTCGGAATGCCCAAAGCCCAACTCAACCCGCTGTTCGTCTCTAACGGCAAAAACGCAATCGTCACGTCGAGCTCGATTAGTGCCGGCAAATGACGATAGACTGCTTCATCCGTTCCCACGAACACGATCGTCTTCGCCCCGAAGCTGACGGCCTCTTCGATCACTTTTTTTGGCTGACGGAAAGTCCCTAAACGCGCTATCCGCCCATTAATCCCGCAGCGATTCGCTTCGTTCTCAATACGACCAAGCTCGTTCGCATAGCGTGGTAAGGCGGCCGTCTCATCGTAGACGTAAGCGAACGCCGGATTCATGGGCTGTTAAGGACGCTTTTGACCTGGGGTCTGGACTTCAACTAAACGTTTGCCAGAAGTGATTTTACCGTTCAATGAACCACCTGCTTCGACAACGATCACTTCACACGTCACGTCGCCCGTCACACGCGAACCTGACTTCAGCTCCAACTTGCGAGCTGCAGTGATATTCCCTTCAATGATTCCACCTACGATCACATCATTCGCTTTCACATCGGCCTTGATTTTGGCTTCCACACCAACGGTTAACATGCCAGAACAACTCAGATTTCCAGAGACTTCACCTTCGATCACGACATCGCCCTGACTGTTGAATTCCCCTTCGACGCGAACACCTCGAGCAATCAACGTAGCCGATACAGCGTGATCGCCGCTGGTTTTACCTACTGCAAACACGTTTTCGTCCGTTGGTTTTGTACCAAACATAGTCAGATCAGGTGAAAGTTCTTATTGAGTGGGATGATACTACATTTCCTCCGGGGTCGGAATGCCAAGCAATCGTAAACCGGCCGAGAGCACCTGTTTGGCGGCTTCAGCGAGACGCAAACGGCTTTCCGCTTCTTCTTTGGAGGCATCCATGACCGGAACGTCACGGTAAAAGGCGTTGACCGCTTGAGCTGTCTCAACGCACCAGTGCGCAACCACGGACGGACGCTGATCACGACCAGCGAGCTGTACGATCGAAGGAAACGCGGCCAATGTCAAAGCCAAGGCCTTCTCTGAGGCATGCGTATAGGCCTCTGGCATCGTTTTACTCGCTTTCAAGCCTTTCCCAGCCGCCTTACGCAAGATCGACGACAGACGCACAATTGAATACTGGCAATACGGACCCGTCGCTCCATCAAAGGACAGGGCCTCCTTCATGTCGAAGACGATCGTCTTATCGTTGTCCTGCTTCAACATGCTGAAGATCAACCCCGCTTTCGCGAGATCATTCGCCGTTTTCTTGATCTGCTCGTCCGACCAATCGGTATGACGCGTACGGACACCTTCTTCGGCATAGGCGTAGACCGCATCCCACAGACCTTGATAGGTCACGATCGTCCCTTTACGGCTACTCATCGTGCCTTCTGGCAAGCGCACCAGCTCGTATCCAAACGACTCGATGGGAACCGGGAAATTCCGACGACGCATAACCTCATTCAGCTGACGGAAGTACGGGACCTGACGAATATCAACCGCCATCTGGAGCGAGCGCGCTTCCGGGTAATCACGCAGCTTCTGATCCATGAGCGATAGATCCTTGGCCGCGTAAAGCAGCGTTCCATCCTGTTTACGCATGACGAGTACCCCAAGCTTCGCCTCTTCCATATCTACGATAATGGCGCCTTGACTTTCCTTCGCTACACCCTTCGCCAATAGCTCATCCACCAAGCGACTGCTTTCATCCAAGTAGGTCGACTCCAAGTACTGTCGCTCAATCTGTACCCCCAACTCACCGAAGATGCGATATAACTCATCAATACACCAATCACGCGTCACCTTCCACAGCTTTTCCCAAGCCGGATGATGCGCTTCAAGTTGCGTCTGAACGTAGGATATTTCCGGCGTATTCGCTTCGTCTTCTGCGAGAAGCGTAGCTTCAGTATAGAGATGGCCCAGATATTTTCCCGTACGCTGCTCGGCAGGGACAGCTTGCAACAGCGCGTCGACGTTCGCTTCTGTGAGATCCTTGATGGAATGGCCGTGTGTCCGTACCAGTTGCCACAAACATTTTCCCACGTTCGTTCCAACATCGTTCACATAGCTCACCGGGATAATCGCTCGACCGGCCGCTTTCATCGTACGAACGACAGCGCCGCCCAACGTGAAGTTACGCAGGTGACCGATATGCACTTCTTTATGCGTATTCGGATTGGCGTATTCAAAGACGACAGGCTTCTCGTCAATCGGGGCGGCTGTCCCGTAAGCGTCCCCCACTGCTTCCACGTCTTGAATCACACGTTCAACCGCTGCCGATGTCACAAGGCGCACGTTCACATACGGACCCATGGCGACCACGTCTTCGATCCAAGGCAACGAACCCTTGAGCTGTTCGGCAACAAACGTCGCCGCTTCCGCCGGATTCTTTCCCAACCCTTTGGCAAACTTGAAGGCCGCGAACGCCAAATCACCCCAGTTCGTATCCTGTGGTCGGCCAATATCACGTGCTTCGACGGTGGCGCCTAAAATGGTTGAGATCTGTTTGGCGAGTTCTTCCGTCCAATAACTCCAAGCGGTTTTTGATTCCATAACGTATTATTTCTTCACAATCTTCACGAAGTGACGCTTACCCTTCTGCAAGACCAAGCCATTATGAAGTGGGATAACCGCGTTAATGTCTTCTACAACCACATCATCGACACGAACCGCTTTCTGCTCCACCTGACGACGCGCCTCACCTTTTGAAGGAACGATGCCGCCGCGGACCAACAGATCCAGAATGGACAGCTCGCTTTCGCTCACTTCAAGCTCGGTCATTTCTTCTGGACGTTCGCCTTGTTGATGGACACGGGTGAATTCTTCTGCCGCATGCTTCGCCGCTTCCGGACCGAAGGCCCACGCAATGATGCGTTCAGCCAATTCACGCTTCAACGTAATAGGATTTTCACCGGCAGCGAGCTTCGCCTTTCGTTCGTCGATCTCTTCTTTGGTTAACATCGTTAAGATCTCAAAAGCCGGGATGATCATCGCATCGGTCCAGCTCATCAACTTGCCATAGGCATCGCTTGGCTCATCCATGAGCGAGATCATGTTGCCTTCGGACTTGCCCATTTTCTTGCCCGTTGGATCGGTCAACAAACGGCAGCGCATGACGAACTTCTCTTTGCCTTTCATCTCGCGCAAGAGCGTACGTCCGGCCAACATATTGAAGGTCTGATCGTTACCACCGACTTCCAGGTCCACATCCAAGGCAACAGAATCATACCCCTGCATGAGTGGGTAGAAGAACTCGTGGAGGTACACTGGCTTTCCTTCGGCGATGCGCTTTTCAAACATATCGCGTTCAACCATCTGCTGCACAGTGAAATGCGCTGCGAGCTCGATCACATCTGCAAACGACATTTTGCCCAACCAATCGTTGTTGAATCGGATCTGAACTGGATTTGGTCCGTCGAACTTCAAGAAACGTCCAGCCTGTTCTTTGTAGGCTTTCAAGTTTTCTAACACCTGCTCCTTGGTAAGCTGTTTACGCGTAGCGAGCTTGTCGGTCGGATCACCGATCATCGCCGTGAAGTCTCCTAGCAACAAAATGACTTCATGCCCGAGTGCCTGGAGCTCTGCTAGTTTTTGGATCGCGATCGCGTGCCCAATATGCATCGTTGGACCCGATGGATCGACGCCCAAATACACGCGAATGCGGTCTCCTTTCAGGAGTTTGGCACGTAACGCGTCTTTGGAGGGCAGAACCTCCTCGATTCCGTGGTTCAAAAACCACTCGATTTTCTGGGGGTCGATCGTAGGGGTAGACATACCGGCCCATCTTACGGATTTGGGGCTTAAATAGGAAGAGGCCCGCTCGTCACGTGTGGACGAAGGCGGGCCCCTCAAGAAGGCGGCTAAACAAAGGGAACTCACTCCTAAAGGAACAAGGTGTGGCGAGACTGGACTCGAACCAGCGACCTCCGGCGCGTTCAGAATGCCGGCGCTCTAACCAACTGAGCTATCGCCACAGACGTGCACCCGGTTGCCTTTCGGGCCGGGGCACGCTCTCTCCGTGTCATCGCTGCCGTCCGCCACCCGACACAACTGGTCGGCAGTGGCCAAGGAACCAAGCCAGCGCACACACGGGCAGAGGTGGAACTAGTGGGAATCGAACCCTTATAACCAGAGGCGCAGATTGCTTAGGCCGAGCTGAACGAGCCGACAGAAGATGCGAGGGGGTAGTCAACCTGATCCTTGCGAGGTGATGTCCCATCTTCTCGTCCCGCTTGATGACCTAACTTCGTCTGCACGTAGCTTGCCCCCAACCGGGCCGCTAGTTCCGTTCACGCACAGAATCAGTCTTAACTGAAGAAAGGCGCTGCTAAAAGCTTCCCGGTCGATCCGGTGAAGCACTGAGCAAACATACTCTAGCCAAATCAAAAACACTCCGTCAAGCGCTTGACGGAGTGTTTTCGTAGTATTTTATTTTGTAACGCTTTATTTTAGCCAAGCTGCTTCAGCAAGATTGAGCGCTTCGTCTGTGCTTCTTCTAGCTTCTGTTTCATCCCATCCGTCACTTTCGCAGGTGCTTTACTCATGAATTCTTGATTGGAGAGTTTCTGTGTAAGCGAAGCGATGTACGTCTCCGTTTCAGCCAACTCTTTCTTTGCTTTCTCTTGTTCTGCCGCCCGATCAATTACAGCATCTAAGTTCAATGCGTAACGATACGGTCCTGAAGCTAGCATTTTCCAACCCTCTGGAAGACTGGATCCGTAAGTCAACACAGAAATGCCGGCGAGACGCTTCACCCAGTCTTCGTTCTTTCGCAGCTCATCCAGGGACTGATTCGTTTCATTCGTTTCGACAGACAGCTCTAATTGCTTAGATGGGATCAAGCCCTGTTCTGCACGAACTTGGCGAATATAGATCACCATCGTTTGCAGTTCGTCGAAAGCATCTTCGATTCCATCATTTTCCGTCTTTGGCTGAGGCACCGTTGGCCACTCCGCTACGGCGAGCACACCTTCATAGCCCGCCATACGCCAGATCTCTTCGGTCACGAATGGCATGAATGGATGCCACAAGGTCAGAATCGTCGCTAACACCTTCTTCAAAATGACCGCCTTCCCCTTCTCAACCTTGGCAATTTCCAAATACCAATCGGCTAATTCGTTCCAAGTGAAATCACGTAATTCCTCTGCGGCTGAAGAGAATTGATAGGTTTCAATCTTTTTCGTGACCGAGGCGACGACCGAAGCGAGACGAGCTTCTACCCATTCATCAGCAAGCGTGCGTGCTCCGACCGTCGGATCCTCCATCTGCATCACGATGAAGCGTGAGATGTTCCAAAGTTTGTTCGCGAAGAACTTCAAGCCCTCGATCTTCGCTTCGGACAACTTCACGTCCTGACCCGGCGTTGTCCCCATAAGGAGCGACAAGCGGACTGCATCTGTACCGTATTTTGGAATCAATTCGAGTGGGTCCAAGATATTCCCTAGCGACTTGGACATCTTGCGTCCTTGTTCATCGACGACCATGCCATGCAAATAGACATCGTGGAACGGCACTTCGCCCAGCGTATACGATGACATCAGTACCATACGCGCTACCCAGAAGAACAGAATGTCGTAGCCTGTTTCGAGAACCGCAGCTGGGTGATACGCGCGATGTTTTTCCCACTCTGCCTTGTCCGGCCAGCCCAAGGCAGAGAACGTCCACATACCCGAGGAAAACCAGGTATCGAGCGTGTCTGGATCTTGCGCCCAACCTTCCCCTGGGGATGTTTCGCTGAATTTCAATTCGCCGGTCGTAGGCATGGCGTCACCTGGCTGCCAGGTCGCAGGGACTTGATACCAGACTGGAATCCGATGCCCGAACCAGATCTGACGCGAGATACACCAATCACGCAGGTTATCCACCCAGCGGAAGTAGGTCGCGAAAAAGCGATCCGGTACGATCTTCGTCTGTTCAGAACGAACGGCGTACGCCATGAGCTCTTTGAGCGACGCCTTATCGCCTTTCTTCCATTTCCCAAGGGTGTCCTGGCGAAGGGTAAATGGTTTATTCACGCGGACGAACCACTGACGCTTAATCTGTGGCTCGATGCGGCCTCCGCCACGATAGCTCACCGCGACGTTGTGGACGTAGTTTTCATCGACACTTACGAGCAAGCCTTTCGCTTTGAGTTTTTCAACAACTTTACTACGCGCTTCTTCAATCGTGAGCCCCGCGAATTCAGGACCGGCGATCGGGAGCAGGCGTCCGTCGTAATCGATGACTTGTTGTTTATCAAGGCCATGACGTTCGGCGATATCGAAGTCGGTCATATCGTGCCAGGGCGTGATCGTCATGACACCGGTTCCAAACTCTTGATCGATTACCGCATCCTTAATCACGGTCGCTTTGACTGGACCGTTGATCCATTCGGCTTCAAAGGTATCTCCGTCTTTATACTGTGCGTAGCGCGGATCTTCCGGATGCATCACGACATACTTATCACCGAACTTTGTTTCTGGACGCGATGTCCCAATCTGGAATGGTCCGTATTGAAAGGTATAGAAAGGTGCCTTTTCTTCTTTGCGTTCCATCTCGTCATCTGCGATCGTCGTCTGCATCTTCGGGTCCCAGTTGACGATGCGGTCACCGCGTTCGATCACACCGTCTTCCCACATCAAACGGAAGACTTCGTTCACGGCGCGATTGCGCGGCTCGTCGAATGTATAGCGTTCACGCGACCAGTCACAGGATGAGCCCATGAGACGGGTCTGACGGCGGATCGTGTCAGCCGAATCATCCGCAAAGGCGACGACGCGCTTCAAGAACTCCTCACGACCAAGCTCCGCGCGTGGGTTCTTCATCCCCTGCTTTTGGAGCAACTGTTCAACCTTGGTTTCGGTCGCGATCGAGGCGTGATCCGTACCTGGAATCCAGAGGGTTTTGCGACCACGCAAGCGATAGAAACGAATCAGCACATCTTGGATGGCAAGCATCGATGCATGGCCCATATGGAGGGTTCCTGTGCGGTTCGGTGGCGGCATCAAAATACAGTAGGCTTCGCCCTGTTGATTGCGGTCGGGCAAGCGATCCGGGTTAAAAACCCCCGAGTCCTCCCAAAGTTTGTATAGGCTCCCCTCAACACTTTGCGAGTCGTAGTTTTTTGGGAATTCTTGAGAGTTCTGCATAGATAGACTCGAGTGTACGAAAGGTGGATAAAAAATGCTAGGTTAAGCCTTTACAAATAGCGTCTCAATCGCTTGACTGAAGGGGCGGCGATTCGTAAGGTACCTCGTCCGACCAGCTGATTTTTCGGACATTTTGATCATGGCACGCACCATGGAAGAACAGGCGGTTGAGCAGTTGAAAAACTCCCGACAGATCCTGATTACGACGTGTGAACACCCATCGCTCGATGAGGTGGCGAGTGCGTGCGCCTTAGCCCACTGTCTCAAGGCCGAAGGCCGTCCGTTCGATCTCGTTATCCCAGGTTTTACTACAGCTCCGGCTTTTCTTCCAACCGCCGGCCTCAAGATCCGTTCGCAGGTTGGTGCTCTCCGAGCGTATCATTTCAAACTAGACGTCTCAAAAGTACACTTGCAAGAATTGCTGTACGAAGTCCGTGATGGATTACTCGACATCACCCTGCTCCCAAAGGAGGGCTCTTGGACTGCCCAGGATGCGCGCTTCAATGCCGCCGATGATCGGTATGATGTCGTAATCGCGATTGGCGCTCCCGACAAGCAATCGCTTGGCGAACTGAATGAACGTGAAACGGATTTCTTGTCACGCGCCATCATCATCAACATCGACAGTCGTGCCACCAACGAATACTGGGGACAGATCAATTTAGTCGACTTGCGTAAATCATCGGTCGCCGAAGTCATGCATGCCTGGCTTGAGACCTGGGCCGCCAACCACCTGACTCCCGACGTTGCCACTTGCTTACTGGCCGGCGTGGTTGCGAAGACGCGTGCATTCCGGACGCCCAACCTCCAGCCAGAAACCTTGGAGCGAGCAGCGAAGCTTGTATCGCTTGGTGGGCGCCGCGAAGAAGTCGTCTACGGAATCTGGCGTACACGTTCGGTGGCTTCACTCCGCTTGTGGGGTGCTGCCTTATCACGTCTTGAACAACACCCAAGTAGCGGTCTCGTCTGGACCTATCTTACAGAAAGCGATGCGTTGGAAGCCGGCAAAGATAGTGACGCCATCGATGGTGTCGTCGAAGAATTGATCCGCTATGCGCCAGAAGCCAAGGCGATCCTCATCCTGCAGCATCGCGCCAATAGTCTGTCAGGACGTCTTCACACGCTCCCACCCTACTCTGCTATCGAGCTCGCCCGACCGCTTCAAGCGACAGGTACACGCGAAACAGCGACCTTCACGATCGCTGGCACGTTCCCTCACACGGAACTTCAAGCAAAGATTGTCGAGCAACTCAGCACACGACTAGCCGCCTAAAAACTGCTGGTCGTTGTTGTATTCACGCTCGCGATGTTTACCGAAGACTCCCCTTTCAACGATGCGCTCACCAACCGAATGCCCTTGAGGGCATTTTTGAATTTTGCGACATAGCCGATCGTCTCATCACGCAAGGTTCCAGCTTGAACACGATTCAACTCGGCTTGAGCGTTAGCGAGCTTCGTGTTCGCTTTCTTCAATGCAGTATTCGCATCTGTCTTGGCTTTCGTCGTCTTGGCTGCGGTCACTGCTTTTTTCGCCTTCTTTACTTCAGCCGCAGCCGTATTTACTGCGGTCTGCGCTTTTCTTACAACGCTCGTATCCGGCGTCGTCCAGGTATCACCCCAGACTGCCGATGCCTTTTGGACACGTCCCTCTCCACCGTTATACGCAGCTACTACGAACTCTGCCGCACGATCAGGATCCGTCGACAACAGCGATTTCGCCTGATCAGGCATCGCTGACCACAACCGATCAAGATAGACCAACTGTGCTTTGACCGCGGTCTCAAATGAGCGCGTTCCTTCCTGGACCGTCGCTGGCAATCCGAGCGCCTTATCCTTTGCAACCAAGGTATAGGTTGTCGGCATGAACTGGGCGAAGCCCTGCGCTCCAACATTCGAATCGCTGTAGGCGTACGATGTCGTCGCATTGGCTGCCACTGTCACCAACATACGCTTGTAGGTCGCTTCGGCATTCTGTTCGAGTGACGTCTCATCCGTGTGCTCGATCACGAGAATCGCTCGAGCTACTTCCGGCGAGAGCATATCGGCCAACAACTTTGATGAGTCAAACTTGGAACGAACGCCACGCGCTCGTAAGTCATCAGCGATCAACTGAAACTCTTGATCGAGCCAAGCCTGGCCGTAGCGCACCATGTCATCGGTATGCAAAAGCGGTGAGTATGGCGAATAAACAACGTCTTCACGTTGATATTTTACTTTCTTTCCGGACGCAACGTTTTTGTATAAAGGATACCGAATCGCCACCACGACATCTGTATCGGAACTAAGAGCGAACTGGCTTTGTAGCTGGCGTGAAAGCAACACGTTCACCTCTTTCACGCGTGGGTCATCTCCACGAACTTCACTCCCACGTTTTTCAATGTCGATCAAATCGATCTGATCCGTCCCAGAATGCCAAACCGCCAAACGCACCGGCGCCCAGTCCGGCTTGCTTGCAAGCAGTGTGGGGAAGGTTTTCAAATCCTGACGAAGGAGTTCTTGCCCACGGCGAATCGCTTGCACCAAAGGGAACTCTTGCAAGGGCATAGTCGGTGAAGCAGCGGGCTGCGTCGCTGAAGGCACGTAGTTTGGGTCGACCAACGCACGCAAGGCTTGCTCCGTGTCCGCTTTTTGACCCGATCCAGGATCATACCAGCTCCCATCCGCCATTTGGAAAAAGGTTGGGGCTGGTGGAACAACCGGCGTCGTTGGCGCATTGGGCTGTTGCGTATCCGATGTCGTCGCGACAACTGGTGGCGGATTAATCAAATCCTTTAATGCTTGTTCTGTTGCTGCCGTCTGGCCTGAACGTGGGTCATACCAGCTACCGTCCGCCATTTGGAACAATGGACGATCGCTCGCTGTGAGCGGAACAAGATCCGTAATCGGCGCGATCCCGGCCGAACGAGGATCGACAACTTGCGCTTGCGCGACGTGCTGCACGCAAGCTAAGACACCGAACAAAATAGCTCCAGACAAAAGAACCGAAAACGAAGAACGCATGCCTTTCATGGTATGCGTTCTTCGGATCTCCGTCTAGATAAGACGGACAATTTTTGGCTTAGTCTTCAGCAGTTCTATGTGGATAATGTCACTGTCCCGTTCGGTTGCGCTGAGGCAGCATTTTGTTGACCGATCATACGGAGTGCGCGAGCCAGCAAACGATCCAAATTCCGGTAGCTGCTGACGTCGAAGACTCGCTCAAGCGACACCCAAGCCGCCTCCCACATACCTCCTTCCAAGCCCGTCATATGTTCCTTCGCATCCGGTGGCGCTTGAAACAAGAAATAATGAACAGTCTTGCGGATAAGTGCGCCTTCCTGACGAAAGCGGAACATCGTGCTCCCGATTGGGCCAATATAACTCAAACCGGTGAGACCCGTCTCTTCTTGAATTTCGCGGATCGCCGCTTCGACCAATGTCTCTGGCGCCTGTTGCTTCCCTTTGGGAAAGGTCCAACGACCCGTCGCGTTCTTCACGAAGAAGACCTCCACCTTGCCTTCACGGCGGCGAAAGATAATCCCACCCGCCGAGGTTACGGCTTGGAAGGGAGCGCTATTCGCCTCAGTTCCGGGGCGTCGTGGTGGTTGGGACCCCGACGGTCGTCGTTGAATGCGACGGGTTGGTAAGAAGTTCCAAGGCTCGTTCGAGTTGTGGGTCGCGTTTTGCTTCATAATCTTCGGCGGTCCGGTCAACGGACACATCAGGGTCTAAGCCAACTTTTTGAATCGTCCGATCATGCGGGGTCAACCATTCAGCAACGGTAATTTTGACCGCAGATCCATCCGACAACGGCTCGTATTCTTGTACAGAGCCTTTGCCAAATGTTTTCATCCCAACCAAACGAGCAAGTCCGGCATCCTGCAGAGCACCAGCAACGATCTCAGAAGCACTCGCCGATCCTTGGTTCACAAGCACAATCGTCGGGATCTGAGCGAGACGGGCCGGATTTGTGCCATGCATCTCATCGATGATCTTTCCTTGACGGCGTTCTTTCACGACGACGTCTTTTCCTACCCACTCAGAAGCAATATCCACCGCTCCATCAAGGTAGCCACCTGGATTATTGCGGAGATCTAAGATCAATCCTTGAGGATCTTTCAGCAGAACCTCACGGACAGCATCGCGAAACGCAGTGGTTGTATCTTGGCCGAACGACGTGATCTCGATGATCGCGATCCGCTTTGAGCCAGGCGCCAGCCTCCAGTTGACGCTCTTAACTTGAATTATGTCACGCTCAATAGAAACGTCAAACGGACCCTTCTTTTGGCTCAACCGGTAGAGACTTAAGGTCACTTTTGTTCCCTGATCGCCTCGAATCAGCTTGACCGCCTCTTCAACACTCATGCCGGTCGTGTCTTTGCCATCAATTTTCAAAATGATATCCCCAGCCAACAAACCTGCCCGAGAAGCCGGTGTATCTGGGAGCGGGGCGATGATTTGGAGTTGCTCATCCTTTAAACCGATCTCCGCGCCGATTCCTTGAAACTCACCGTCCAAAGACGATTCGAATTCTTTCGCCTCGGTTGGTGGGAAATAGGTCGTATAATCATCGCCTACCCCGCTCGCCATACCCTCCATGGCCCCGAAGAACAGTTGCTGATCCGAAACCGGCTGGCGGTAGTACTTCGTCTTCAGCAAACGCCAGAGATCCCAAAAACGCTTGAACTCGACGTCCTGGCTCGCGAGGTCGCTCGGCATGGCCTGGCCAACACCACTAACCGTTCCACTTGCCGCGTTTGATCGCCAAGGAAAGACCGTTCCTTCGGCTCGTACGGCTGGTGAATAACGTCCACCAATAAAACCGATGCCTAGTAACAGGACAGTGGCAATCACTTTCTTCGGGGTGATAAATGTCTTGGAAGGTTCATTCATAGAGTTCAGTCACGCTCCTTATACGGCTCACGACCCAGAAAGGATCTGCGCGCCGACGCCGCGTAAGCGATCAGCCAAGTTTTCATAGCCACGATCGATGATCTCGGCATCGTGAATGATTGTTTCTCCTTCGGCGATCAAACCGGCAAGAATCATGGTCGCGCCAGCGCGCAAGTCGAGACTACGGATTTCCGTCCCGTAGAGTGGTGTTGGACCACTTACGACTGCCCGATGCGGATCGGCGATCACGATGTTTGCACCCATCTTGGCCAATTCATTCAAATATCCGAGACGCGATTCGTAGAGCGGCTCTTGGATCAAGCTCGTACCGTGACATTGGGTCGCGATCAGCCCGAACAGCGCCTGCAAGTCGGTTGGAAAGCCTGGGAAGATCATCGCCTGCAACTTGAACGACTTCATCTTGGCAACGCCCTGCACCAGCCAACGACCTTTCTTGATCTCCTCCTGAACGCCGATACGACGAAGCAAAGACCGCGTCGCGTCCAAGTGCGATGGGATCACTGGGCCAATGTCGAGCAAGCCACGCGTAACAGCAGCAGCGGCCGCGAAGGTTCCCATCTCGATCATGTCGGGCATGACCGACCAAACAGTCTTTGGCGCCGTCAGGCTGCGTACCCCTTTGATCTCGAGGTCATGCGTCCCGATCCCGCTGATGTTCGCGCCACATAAGTTCAAATACTCACACAATTCCTGGACGTGTGGTTCGGCGGCGGCGAGACGAATCGAAGTTGTGCCCGTCGCAACAGCGGCGGCCATAATCAAGGTTTCGGTTGCCGTCACGCTGAACTCTGGCAAGATGACGTACGATCCACGTAACTTTTGAGCTTCAAGATAAAGCGTTCCATCAATATCACGCTCACTCTTCGCGCCTAATGATTCAAGCGCAAACAAGTGCGTTTCGATCGGACGGTTCCCGATATTGCAGCCACCTGGTTCTGGCACCACGACTTTGCGGAAACGCGCCAGCATTGGACCAAGCAACAAAATCGAATAGCGCATGCTCTTCATGCGCTTGCGATCAAGCTTGGACGTGTCCATGTGCTTGGTATCGATCGTCAGGCTATGCTCAGCCGTCCATTCAACAGTCGCCCCCATCCCTTCCAAGATTTCGAGCAGCTTTAAGACATCAGTAAGACGTGGAACGTTATCAAAACGAACCTTTCCTTTGATAAGTACTGTGGAGGCAATTAATGGACCGGCGGCGTTCTTTGACCCGTTAACAGCAATTTTCCCTTGAAGCTTCGAACCGCCCTGAATGACCAAATCCATAGCAAAGATGAACAAATAAGCGAATAAATCCTGGATGATCGACGCCTGTCGCTTGTCGACTGAAACGAGATGAGTGTATCGTTTAGCTAACAACATGTCGAGCACACATTCGTATAAGGCGCCGCTGATCCGACGTATCCTACCTTGGCTGTACGTCGTGATCTTTTTTATAACGGCGCCAATCGTGATTTTTTACACCTCCGGCTACCGGTACAATTTTAAGAAAGGAGCGGTCGAACGAAATGGAACATTGATCGTCGACTCAACACCAAACGGAGGCGAGGTACTCATCGATGGACAGAACACGGGCGAGAAGACCCCGTACACCTTTCAACAGATGACGCCGGGTTGGCATAACGTTCAAGTCACCAAGGTCGGCTATGGATCTTGGCAGCAAGATATCTTCATTCAAGCCGAACGAGCTGCTTTCACCGATCACATTCGCTTATGGCGGCAGGGCTCGCCGGTTCTAGTTTCGAGCGGTCCCTACGTACGGCTTGAAAATGATCCGTCTCGTGAACGTTTGTTGGCCTTTCAAGCCAACGGCACAAGCACTGAGCTTGGCTGGTGGAGTACGGCTCAAGTAGCAAATTTGGTTTCAATCCCTTTCGCCTCATCGAGCGTGCGCAGTCTCCCCCTTCGTTGGCGGACGGATGGCGAGGCGGCTGTGCTTGGCGGAACCGCTTCGATTCCAGCCAGCTGGTTCGTCAAAGCCACCCGTGGACGGACAACACTCGAGACGCTGCCTGAAGGCCGCTATCATTGGTCAGGTAGCGAGTTGATCGGCGCGGCCGGCAAGAGCGCCTTAGCCGTCGACATCGATAGCAATAAAATTGAGCGTACTACCCTACCTACCGATACCGTTGAACAGAGTGGCTCAATTGAACTAAGAACAACAACTTCCACTGGCAGTCTCCTCCTATCGGACAGCTCATTCCTCGGGCGCTTGTTTGCCCTTCCAAATGGCTTCTGGTCAATCAACGAATGGCATCGCCCGTATCTATTCTTGGCGGATGGAAATCGCTGGTTAGGGATTCGATTGAAATTAGGCGGGCAGCCCGACGCGATGCGAGCCGAAGGTGATTATCCGCGCTGGAGTCCCGATACGAAACAACCCCGCGCCGCCTTCGTGAATGAGCATGAAGTCAGTCTGTGGACGCCCGATGCTCCAGCTCGCGTGATCTGGCGCCAAAGCGCCCCTATCCGCAACGCGGTTTGGAACGATGACGGACAAGTTCTGTATATCGCCGATACGCAAAGCGTCTTTGCGCTCGCCTTAGACAGTGGACAAGAACCACGACCTATCCAATTAGGGACGTTTGATGAAGTACGCGATATCTCGGTTCAAGGCACCATCATCTTCGTTGTCGGAACACGTGGAACCGAAGAAGGGATCTTTAGACTCCCTGGTGCTTAGTCGTTCGTTTCCTCTCGAACTGGCTCGTGCGAAAAAATCCAAAGAAAGGCGAAGACGAGAGCCGTGGCGAACCCAGCCAATAACCACGGCATAAGTGATTGTGGGTCAATCACTAAAAAGATTCGACCGATACACAACGCTGCGATAACCCAAAGATCGATTAAAAGCCACCATTTGGCTCGCTTGGTCGTTATCGCTGGATGAACGGCGATGCAAACGATAAGTAATGGAACCGCTAAGAAAAGCGCGAGATGTCCTAATACCGCCCCTGGAACCAAGCGCTCAAAGATCACCAATATCGCTAAAACCACAGCTAGTGCCTGACAACAATGCCAAAGGAGGCGTTTTGAAAAAGAGACGAGGGCGGTTTTCATAGACGATGCCAGGCGACAGCGAGTTCACGACGGACAAAAGCGAACCAAGCTCGCCAACTTTCCACCGGGCGACGACGGTAGGTAACCTCCGCCTGACGAACATCCACCCAGCCTTGACGAGTGGTGATCCCAGGCAACCCCAGGGTCCAACGAACGCGATCGATGTCCTGAAGCAACGGAACCTCGGCGCTAATACGCAACCACCCATCCGCCAATGCTTGAGGGGGCAAATACGGGGTCTGAATCACTTCAACGCCTTCGGCAATCGGGTTGGATTGATCCGTCAGACGACGCGGCTTCGGCAAAAACAAGGCGTCCGGCTCAAAGGCAAAGAAGCCATCGCCGAAAAATAAAGCATCGCCGAGCGGCGCATCCAGCACCAAGTCCCCTGCCCGTTCATTTGCGTTCCGCGACAAGCGATAGACCGAGTGCGTTTGTTCGAGCGTAACTTGAGCGTTGCCCAGATGAACTGTCTGCAAACCTTCACGGTGACGGGTTTCAGCCGAAATGTGTTGCGAGTTTGTCCAAACGTGCAATGGATAGGTGGTCGTGGCATACCCCGCCTGATCACCTACATACAGCCGCGGACCCATCACCCAATGCCGGATATTCGTTGTGACGCCACGCAAGAAAATATCATCATCGGCCGAAAGGGCGAGACGGTAGGTACCTGGATCAAGTGCGTTGAATTGGATCGTTTTTTCAAAGACAGAACTCGGCGTATTCGGTGTACGCGTTGGTAAAGAGAGAACGCTCGTCCAAAGAACTTCATCGCCGAGGAGCAAACGAAGAGCGAGTGAATTTCCCCCTGTTTCATCCCGGTTCATGTCCTGGGCGCGAATCACGAATTTGTTTACGCCCCGAGTAGGTTGAAAGTAAATATCGTGCGCACCTCGTAATGAAAAATTGTACGTGCGCTCGATACTCGGCAGATCAACGACTTCACGCAGCGTTGTGGTCGCATGCCAAGCCAGAATCTTATCGGGCGCAGCCAACCACAGACGATCGTCAGGAAGATCTTCGCGTACATAGCCGACCGTATCGCCATGCTCAACGTGACGCCAGCCGGATTGGAGTACCTCGCTCCAGACAGGAATCGTTTCGGTTGAACCTAACGCGTCCTGGCTCCCCCCAAGCTCAATTAGCGGCTGGTTGTGAACGTTGATATCTAACGCCAGCTTTGCCGTATCGGCAACAATCGGTACACGGGCGGAGGCATACACCGGCTCGGCAAAAATACGCTGAACGTAGGTTCCATCTAACTGCTCCGCAGGACGGGCTACACGATCGCCGGGAAGAAAGGTAGCAAACCAAGGAGATGTTCCGTCCATCGGAATCGTCTCGTGCCAGACACCACTCGGCGGAATATGTTTGAGGACCAATACCAAAACCACCAGGGCCGCAATCGCCCAAGGGACAAAGACAATCCAAGAAAGAACAGGGGGAAGACGATGGCTCATCGTAAGAAAGGCTGGAGACGATACAATCGTTCACGATCGAAGGTCTGCAATTCACGCACATCGTACCCCATTTTACGCCAGGCGTCTCGCTCAGAGGGTGACAACGGACGACTGAAGAGACCGAGCGCTGTTGACGAAGTGTTCAATGTAAAGGCTTGGACCTGCTCTGCGCTCGGCAGCGGTGTAGCCGCGCGAAGGATTGGAAAGAAAATCTTGTCTGACCGATCCGACAGGATCACGTCGCCTGCTGTGAATGTTTTTAACGCTTCGCTCCGAATAGCTGTGTAACGGATCAGTTCTCGGCGAGTTGCAAAAATACTTTCTTCATCCCGTGCGAAGGCGGTATACACGCCACCTACAACCAACAGAAGCGAGAGGACCGACAAGACCTGCATCGCCCTAACCGAGCTCGACCAGCGTAAGAACATCCAAGCCACGAACCACGCGAACGCGAAGCCGAACGGAATCGTATAGCGCAAAAAGGAGTTCGCAACCGTCACGGCACCAAACCGCACATGATCGGTATAGAGACCGCTCCCGTAAATCAGTAGCAACCAACCACCGACAAAACCCACCACGAGACAACCGATCCAGTGACTGCGTACGTCGCCCCAAAGCTGTAGAGCTCGTCTACGAAGCGAGATCGTGGCCGGCACTCGGCGCTGCAAAAACGCAGTACACACTCCCCCAATAAGGGTGAGGGCAATCCAGGGCCCAAGGAACCAAAGAAAAAATGATTGAACATTCCAGAGAATATTTCGAGGATGCAGCCCATACGGCGCAAAGGCGTAAAACCAAGGACGAGCTAGTACCCCCGCGGTCTGCGGAATGATGAGTGCCGCCGGATCCGTGTTGGCCGAAACCCAATAGCCGATCTGAAACCAACTCCCGTACGTGTGAGCCTGCGTCAGGAAGAGCGGAAGCAATCCAAACAGACACCCCACAAAGACCAGGAGCTGTTTCCGCCACATGATCGATCCGAATGAAGCGCGTATGAGAACGAATAACGGAATCAACCAAATCGCTTCGACCGGTCGGAAAGAAGCAGCTAAGCCAAGCAGGGCACCGGCGATCAGTTGAAGGATACGCGCCTTACGCGTCGCGGTCTTAGGATCTAGCGTTTTCACCAATAACCACACCGCCCAGAGGGCAGCAGAATATTGCGGAAGATGACTGAATAATGAGCGATTGGCATAGAGCAACACGGGCGGGAAGGTCCATGCGAGCGCCGTTCCCCACCAAGCCGCACGCTCACCGAAGCGTTTTCGAAGAAGCAAATACCATGGGATGCTGCCGGAGACCGCCAAGAGGCTGGCAAACCATGCAAGCGGAGTCAGCGGGAGAACATGATGGAGTTGCGCTAAGACCCACGGCCAGCCTAAGAATCCGACCGGTAACAATGCATCGCCTGAAGCGACATAGCTGCGTGGGTGAAGCCACGGCAACGGCTTGGCCAAGACCTCAGGCACCGACGCCGACCCGGTCTGTGCAATCCGTTCGATCGAAACAGCGACGGCTGTCTCATCTGGCGAGGCAAAAATACCGGTATTTGCGCTCGGCAATACCAATGATGTGCCAAAGATGGCAGCAAACAAGAGAAGAACGGCCATCGGGAGGCCAAAAAGCGTGAAACGAGACATGAAAGCCGGTGTTTTCTGTATGCTAGCACGCCTCACGCCTGTGAGGTACCATGGAAGCCATGCGTCGTTTTTTTGCTAGTCTGTTGCTATTCCCTACGCTTGCGTTGGTTCCTGTTCCTTTATTTGCGCAAACTGCTCCCGAGAGCGCGAACGAATCAACTCCAGCCGTCTTCAATCCGAATTACGTTTTGGATGATAGTGACATTTTTGGCTTGGACGGGATGACGCTCGGTGATGTGCAGAGCTTTTTAAATTCACGTCCAGGCAGTCTCGCTACCTATCGTACGAACGATATCGATGGCGTCCAGCACTCGGCCGCCGAGATCATCTGGCGCGTCGCATCGAGTTACGAGCTCAACCCACGTTACTTGATGGCGTTGCTTCAGAAAGAGCAGAGCTTGGTCGATGATCCAAACCCAACGCAAAAACAGCTCGACTGGGCAACCGGATACGCGATTTGCGATGACTGCTCGATGAACGACCCGCGCTTGCAAGACTATCGTGGGTTTGCCAATCAACTCGAGTGGGCGGCCAAACAACATCGTGACCGTTACTTGATGCAGATCATCTCGCGCGGCACGACGATCGCCGGACAAGCGCCGGGCAAAACCGTCGTCATCAGCGGTCAAACCATCACGCCGCTCAACA
Organism: uncultured Gammaproteobacteria bacterium; assembly: GCA_964598725.1. Classification (GTDB taxonomy): domain Bacteria; phylum Patescibacteriota; class Patescibacteriia; order 2-12-FULL-60-25; family 2-12-FULL-60-25; genus JAGOTP01. The sequence continues at coordinate 891,393 of CAZRCW010000001.1, forward strand.
ATGCGACAGCGATGCTCTATAGCTATACGCCGCACATCGCCGGGAACTTCAATCTTTGGAGAATTTGGCAACGCTGGTTCGCGCTCCGCTTCCCGGAAGGCACGATCGTCCGGACGAAGGATTCAGGCGCCTTGTACCTGCTTCGTAATGGCGAACGTCGACCGATCAAAAACCTGACGATCGCCGCCTCACTGATTGATGTCAGCAAGATTGTTCTCGCCGAAACGAATGCGTTAAGCGGATATCGCCTTGGTCCAGCAGTGAACTTCGCCAACTACTCGTTGGTCCAGACCGCAGAACGGCAGCGCTACTTACTTGTTGGAACCAGCAAGCGCTTGATCGAACCGATCGCGTTTGAAAAATTCGGCTTCAATGAAGATGAATTGATCGACGTAACAACCGGTGATCTTCAGGATTACACCGACGGTCCAGATATTACGCCCTCAACCACCTATCCAACCGGCTTGCTCGTCAAAGATCCAAATAAGGTCTACTGGTACGTCGAGAATAACCTTCGCCGGCGTATTCCCGATATCTCGTTTCTGACCCTGTACTTCCGTGGACGCCCTGCGAAGACCTGGACCACTAAGCAACTGTCAGCCGTTCCCGAAGGTGCGAACTACGGTCTTCAGAATGGGGAGTTAGTACGTGGAAAGACGTCTCCCGCCGTCTTTGTGATCGAAGATGGTATGAAGCGCCCGATCACGAGCGAGAAAGATTTTCTCGTCCTGGGCTACCAATGGAAGAATGTCGTGACCTTGCCGGATCGGCTGATCAACAGCTATACCCTGGGAACCGCCATTCAACCTCACGATTCGAGTGAGTTGATCTTGGTCACCTCTGATGCGGATGTCCCGCTTGGCGCCGTCACCGGTACGCTTCAGTCCGCTAGCGTATCTTCTACGCTCTAACCTTTTCTATGCTCGTCTTCTCCGCTATCGCCCCCCATTCGCCCCTCCTCATCCCAACCATCGGGAAGGAGCATCGCGATTCCTTAACACACACCCTCGATGCCTATCGCACACTTGAGGAACATCTGTACGCGACCAAACCGGACACGCTCATTTTGATTTCTTCGCATGCCAGTTATTATCCGGATGGCTTCAGCTGCAATATTGCTCCAAGCTATAGCGGGAACCTGAAACAATTTGGCGATCATGGCACAACGGTCACCGCCAAAGGTGACACGCTCTTCATCGATCGTCTGCACCGCCATATGCGCCAGACCGATAAGAACTTCACCTTGATGAGTGAGGAACAGCTCGATTATGGAATGACCATCTCGCTGTCATTTCTTTTGAATCATCTCCCAAACGTGAAGATCGTTCCGCTCAGCATCTCAGGACTACCCACCGAGGCCCATACCACCTTCGGTCAAGAATTGATGCAGGTCATTCACGAAGATACCCGTCGCATCGCGATCATTGCGGCAGCTGATCTTTCTCATCACGCCAACGAGCAGTCTCCACAGGGCGTAAATGAGGCTGGACCTGCCTTCGAGGAAGCGGTGAAGGAAGCGATTCTCCAGATAAATCCAACGCCTCTCACTTCACTCACCCCCGAACTTCTTACCGAGGCAAAACAGTGTGGTGCACGACCAATCGCTATGTTGCTCGGCGCGATCCAGAAGATGCAGTTGAAAGCCACCATTCTCTGTTATGAAGCTCCCTTCGGCGTCGGTATGCTAACGGCCGAATTTGAACTTGCCTGATGTTTGCCGAAGTTGTCCCAATTCGTAGAACCCCGTTCGGCCTCGATGGGTTTGATTATGCGTTTCCAGATGACGCCAACTACCACGTTGGACAACTAGTCTACGTTCCATTGCGCGGACAAAAAACCGAAGCTTTGATTCGCAAGATCAAACCCACCAGCGAATTCGCTGCCCGTGTTAAAACAATTCAAGGACCACTACCGGTAGCTTTTAGATTGTCTCCGGAATGCTTAGAGCTATTAACCTGGGTGGCTGAGCGCACCTTCTCGTCGCTGCCAACCGTCCTACATGCCTGGCTTGGCGATCTCCCGAAACGGTTTCCAAAAGACCCAGCTCCTTCCATCGAACGAGTCATCGACGAAAAATCAACCGTTCCTAACGCGCATTGGCAAACGGACCATCAAGCCCGTCTGATCGAACGCGCCAAACAGGCGTTCGCTGATGGGAAACGCGTTCTCATCCTGACTCCTTGGACGAACCGGATCCAACCGCTCATCGAGAACCTACAATCCGCAACCTCATCCCCCATTCTCTCGCTCCACGGTGACTTGAATGATGGTGATTATTTTACCCATTGGTCGACGTTCCTATCGGGAAACGCTCCCTGCCTGATCGCGACCCGCTTAGGCGCCTGGCTCGCACCGGTGGCTGACGTCGTGTTGTTGGATGAACCGGAGAATGATGACCACAAACAAGACGAACAATCCCCGCGCTACGATGCGCGCCGTCTTGCCAGTTGGTCGGCGAAATATGCCGGCGTCCAAGTGGAAGCGTTTGGACTCACTCCGCCGCTTCATTCAAGCACCGCCGCGCCTGACATTGACTGTAACTTACAGATCATGGTGTTTCATCCGGGAGGTCGATCACCGATTCCAAATGTTCAAGCGGATACCCTCCTCCTCATTCGCGAACACGAAGGACCAAAGATCATCATCCATCCGATCCGGGGACGAGCCGCACGCCTCACCTGTCGTGATTGCGGCTGGCAAGCGCTCTGCAGACACTGCCAAGCGCCGGTATCCGCCGAAGTCGATCACGCCATCTGTCGTTCGTGCGGTAAGACGCAACCATTACCGCTCACCTGTGAAGCATGCGGTGGCCCAGATCTCGGCAAAGCCATTCCTGGCATCGAACAACTCAAACGCGCTTGGGAGCGGGCGGAACCTGAGACCGCGATCGATTGGCGTGACACAACAAACGAACTACTAGAACAACCGATCCCTGAGAACGCGATTGTCGCTGTCACTATGGGTCAGCTCTTCGGCGGTTTGATCGAGGATGTCCGGCGAGCGGAACGACGCGTGATTGCCCTCCGGCGCCTTATGAACCGGGTAGCTGAAGCCAAAGGAACGCTGGTGATCCAATCACAAGAACAAGACCTCGCTTTCTGGGAAGCTTGCAAGACGAGCGCCGGGGTAAAACAGCTCTTTGAACAAGAACTCGAAAGCCGTCGCCTCTTCCACTATCCACCAACCTGGCGCCGGGTGAAGTGCTTGATCGATGGGTCAGAGCAGGTTGCGCTCGACTGGCTGAAAGACGCAAAACTCCGCCTGGCCGGCCAAGGAACGACCGAAGGACCCTATAAAATCGACTTCCGACGAGCCGGCTCCAGTGAACGATACGTCATCCATCTTCTCTTCTCTCCCGAGATGCCCGAAGCAGCCTTGGTTGAGCTTCTGCGTCCGTTGGCCGAAAACAGCCTGATAGACCTTGATCCAATCGCCTTTTTCAAGTAACCTGACACGTTATGTCTGACACCTTTCCGATCGTGACCATTCCAACCCCGAGCCTCCGTGAGCGCTCGGTTGAGGTTACGGTCGAAGAGATCACCACTCCGGAATTCCAGGCCTACCTCGATAAACTCGTCCGCACCATGTTCGTCGAAGATGGCGTTGGTATCGCCTCCCCTCAAGTTGGTCAGAATATTCGCGCGATCGTCGTGAACACCGGTGCGCGCCCAGAGTGCTACATGAATCCCGTTATCACCAAAAAGTCAGAGGCGATGATCGACAGCGAAGAAGGTTGCCTCAGCGTCCCAGGTAAATACGGCATCGTTAGCCGCCACAAAAAAATTACGGTGGAAACCATCAACCGCCACGGTAAGCGTGTCGTTTTGGATTTGAAAGGCTTCCCGGCCATTGTCTTCCAACATGAAGTTGATCACCTCGACGGCGTTCTCTTTATCGACAAAGCCAGCAAACTGATTTCAAAAAGTCGTTCACGTATCTAAAAACCCACTCCATGATCCGCGTTGTTTTTTACGGTACTTCGTCGTTCGTCGCACCGTGCCTTGAGGCATTGGTGAATGATCCGTTGCTGCTCGTTGTTGGAATTGTTACTCAACCTGACCGACCCGCCGGGCGTCAGGGAACACTGACAGCACCACCGATGAAACAACTGGCTGAGAAACTTGGCTTGCCGGTATTTCAATTTGAACAAGTGAAATCAGATGAAGCCTACGAAACGCTGAAGACGTTAAACGCGGATATCGCTGTCGTGGCAAGTTTTGGCCAGATCATCTCACAACGTGTGCTGGATTTGTATCCACGCGGTGTTCTAAACGTGCACCCCTCACTTCTTCCTGCGTACCGCGGCGCCATTCCCATGACAGCCGCCATTCGCGACGGACTCACCGAAACCGCTAACACCATCATGCTCATGGATGCACAGATGGATCATGGTCCCATTTTGTCACAAGCAAAAACGAAGATCGAACCGCGCGAGACAACCGGCAGTTTAAGCGAGCGCATGTTCCAAGAAGCCGCCCCTCAACTGATTGAAACCCTTCATGCATTCCTGAATGGAACGATTCAACCTGTAGAGCAGGATCATGCTGCCGCCACGTTTGTGAAACTCCTCTCACGCGAAGATGGCAAACTTGATCTCGCCAAATCAGCGACTGAACTCGACCGTTTAATTCGCGCCTACACTCCCTGGCCAGGCACTACTTTGGAATACAAAGGAAAGCGCCTCAAAGTTCTCACCGCCCACGTCGCCACTCAAACCAATCAAAATGACCTATTCGTCACCACCGGTGACGGATCGTACCTCGTCTTAGACTCGGTCCAGCCCGAAGGCAAAAAACCCATGTCCGGCACCGACTTCCTCCGCGGCCTCCGCCCATCTTCCTAAAAAATAAACAACATTCGAAAAACGGGATACGTGAATGCAGCGAGACCATGTCTGAGCCTCAATGAGCAAAGCGAATGACGCCAACACTGCTTCTGCGTAAATCCCCGGTGCAGCGATTTTACACAGAAGAATCTCCAGCGCGAGTTGTCTCGCAAATGAACGTATCCCGTTTTTCGAATACCTCTTTTATTTCTTCCCCTCACAAGTCGACGGACTCCACAACCCGCGCAGATTCGTCTTCGCGTCTTCTTCCAGCGCACGCAGCTCCGCCTTACGTTTTCCATCCAATGGAAATGACAAATAGGACGTCGCATACCCCTGCACAAGTAGCGTGGCATTCACATCTAGCAGATCGTCTTTTCTTACAACGTTTCGTAACCAACGTCCGTATTTATCTCGATCATCGGCCTTCAAATCTTCTACCAAGAGTACCGTTTTCCCTTCGACCAAGTCTTTCATGTGATGCGACGCTTCTTTCCCAAAGCACTGAACGGGGCGACGTGGGTCGACTGATTCTGGCGTATTAATCCCGAGCAAACGGATCTTCACTTCTTCACCAGTCGCCTGCACCTTTACATCGAGCGTATCACCATCCACCGCCCGCACAACCAACGCTTCGGTCGTATTGGTTGTTGAGCCGGTGTAGTAGCGGTTGATCGGCGCTTCGGTTGATTCAGGCGTGGTCTGAGGTAAAACCTTGCCATTCGTTTGCCAAAGCTGAAGCAGAACAAAGGCGATCGCGATACACAACATTCCAAACAAACGCAACGCTCGCCGCTGCGTCATATGGGTCAGATACTTGAACGACAACGGGTTCATAGCACCCAGCCGACCATCACTTCGTCGTTGATGACCTCAACTCGATAGCGCTCCAAACGATGTCCGTTGGGACATTCGCCCGTTTGTACGTCGAACCCCCAGTCGTGCCAAGGACAATAGATTTTTCCGTCGCGTAGATTGCCACACGACATCGGTCCGCCCATATGTGGGCAGATGCTATTCAATGCAAAGAAGCGATCCCCCATCCGGACCACTGTCATGGGCTTTTTATGGACCTTTACTTCACGCGCGCCCCCATCCTTCCAGTCTTCTACTCGTCCCACTGAGACCAGTTCTGCCGGTCCGCGTTCAGCCATAGGATGTGACATTTCTTTAGTATAGCAAGGGCGGAATCTTCCGCAAATTAAGCCAAAAAGTCCCGCTAACTTGACATATTCTGAACTTTTGTTATATTATATTCCGTCGAATCGAGAAGAACTTGTCCCTACAGCACCATGGGCGGTGTTGCATAACAAGAACAACTCGGGCGGCGAAGTCGTTTCGGAAAGACCTTGCGCGCAGTGCACACGGCCTGAAAAGGCGAGGCACATCAAGGCACCGAGCGACACGTGAGTCTGAAAACCTCAACCAGAGGCTGGCGCGCTCCAGGGATTGTCCCAAGATGGAGCGAGACCAAACCCTCGACGGAAAGGCGGACCGCCATGATCTGGCGAGACCAGTTCAAGTAGCGTTGTCAGGGTGCGGGCCCTCCCGCATCCTCTGGGTGGAACTGCTTGCATGCAGATTCTATCTAGAAAGTTCCCTTGTCCCGCCGCACGCAAACAGCGGGATAAGAATGTGTTCAACACACCTGTGGCGAGTAATGCACGTGACCTGACGGTGATGCACACACCCGAAGAATGCGCGACGCGCGCGGCCAACACGTACTCGTCCAACCGCCTAGCCAAAACTAGGTAAGGAGCCCCGCCATGAAATGGCAGGACCCGCTCTCGTAGCTCTTTCGACGCCTCCATACGGGGGGACCGCGCACAACGCTGCGCGCGGTCCTCGCCCCTAACGACCGCTTGATCAATCGATCGAGCCTCCCACGGGCAACAAACACCCTCCGATGCGGAGGGTGTTTGTTTTTGCATATACGCCAGTAATATTGACTTATTTTGATAGAGGTGGTATGATGATTCGTCCATTCGAGACTGCGTTGGAATCAACCAGCGTACTCAAACGAAACGAATGGAGGAAGGACCAACCACGAGCCACACTCCTCTCTGTGCGAGTGAATTCCAGTGAAGAAAGGGAAAGAAAGTCATCTAGTAGCCAACGACACGGATGTTTTGCGGTTGCAACACGAACCTTGAAAGGAGGCTGCGCCCCATGAGCTCATGGCGTCGCCTACATCATCAAGCTTAGGGTGTCGTCGGCCGGTGAAGAACCCACCGACGGCGCCCGAATCTCCGGAGGGCCGCACACGGCCCTCGGAGGGGACGCGCATTACGCCTCGCGCGCGTCCCCACCTCTAACGAACACTTGATCGTACGATCGAGTCTCTCAAAGGTCTAACCCAAATCCCCTGCACCACAAGATGCAGGGGATTTGCTTTTCCAGCTTTTTAGACCTAGTACCCCAACACCTTCAACGCTTCGTTCGTACGCTTGAAGACCATGCCTTCTGCCTGAAGTTTCTGATACTCTGTGCTTTCGCTGAGCAGCTCTGAGACAAGTGGGCTGGCCCCAGTGACAAGCACCGCTTTCCCCTGCCCTTTGATTAAGGCCACGATCTCGTTGAAGGCGTCGATCCCATCCAAGTCGACCAAGGATAATTCACGCAAACGCAAGATAACGCTCTTGTAGCCGTTCAAGCTCTGCTCAAAACGTGTGACATGAGACTGGCTGTTGATGTAAGCCAACTGTCCTTTGATCGAGTAGATGATCGTCTCGCCTTCCTTCTCGATCTTATCCAAGGTTTCAGACGTCACCTTATCAACAATATTGTGTTTTTCATCGTTGATGATGAGCTCGAACTGGCCACGTGACATCTTCTCCATGAAGATCAGTAGCGAGATGGCTGTACCGAGCAAGATCCCAATAATTGGATCAACCCAGACGGTCACGAAACCGACGATGAGCGCGATCACAAAGCTCTTCTTGTCGTGCTTGAACATGCGGATGAAGTGCTCACGTTCCACCATGCGGAAGGCTACGAACACGAGAATCGAGGCGATGACCGCGAGTGGAATATAGCGGAACGTCATCAGCAAGAAGACCGAGATGATCCCGATACAGATACTGCTGATGGTGGCAGACATCTGGCTGGTCGCGCCCGTCTTAATGTTCAGCGAAGTACGAGCCAACGCAGCGGTCGCTGGAATACCACCCGCTAAACCGGAAGCGATGTTCGCCAAGCTCAGACCGATCAACTCCTTGCGCTTGTCATGCTTGGTCTTGGTCATGCCATCGGCGATTTTAGCCGATAACATAGTTTCCAAAATGGCAATGATCGCAACCGTCAACCCAGCCGTGATAAGCGATGAGTCAAAGAAGAACGTCGGCAGCTGGAAGATGCGTGGACCCATTTCCGGGAAACGTGCGCCCAAGGTTTGCACCGCGATCGGTAACATGCCGTTTTGCGCAAAGTAGCCAACAATCACACCGATCACCGACAAGATGATTGCCCCTGGAACCTTCGGTACAAACTTGAGCAACAAGAACATTGCAGCCAAGAAGATCACGAACATCGCAAAGATCTGTGGGTTCAACGAACCGATGTGGCGGAATGACTCAAACAAATTCTTGATGAATGTTTCATGCTTCGGCAGACCAACCAAGCCGAGGGCGAAGTTGAACTGATTGAAAGCGATCGTGAAAGCCACACCGAGCGTGAAGCCTTGAACCGCGCTACCCGGAATGAAAACGAGAAACTTCTCCAAGCGGAACAAGAAGGCCATCAAGACGAAGACACCCGTAACAATAGCGAGCATCGACAAGGTGTTCGCGCCGTGAACGATCGCGTAGGTCGCGAGAATCCCGGACAACGCACCGGTTGGACCGACGATATTGAACTTGCTCCCACCGAAGATCGACGCCATTAACCCGGCCCAAATGGCGGTGATGATACCGGCGGTTGGGGTGGACTGTGAAGCCACAGCTAAGGAAACGGACAGCGGAATCGAGACCAGCGCGACCGTCACCCCTGACTTCCAGTTCGAGCGCATGCGCCCAAGAATCGTCTGAACATTCATACAAGAAGAAAGAATAAGAAGTGCGCTTCAGTGTACGCCCCTCCTCCCAAAAGGCAAGGAGAATGGCTTATCCCGGCCAAAAAACACGGCTTTTCATTGACGAAAAGCCGGTTTTATGCTATATTGATCGGTTCTTCAGCCACCGGCTGCAGGACGTAACAACCGCCCCTTGTGAGGCATCAATGACAAAAACCGTTCCCGTTCGCTCCGTCTCTCGTCCCCGTCTCAGTGGTGTGGCTGTGCTCTTCCTGGTGACGCTCGTCGCTGGGAGCGTTTATCAGCTCACCAACAGTGAGGCCTCTGACGCGCCCCAGCGTCGTCCCATGCCCACCGCAGCCGACGCGATCCGCGCCGACTACGAAGCGCGGCGGGCCGAAGCTCGCCGTCAGCACGACGCGGCCGTCGAGAGTGGATCGCGAACGCCGTCGACGGAGACCCCCTCCAACGACGTGCCGATCACTGAACCCGTCCGTCCGCTCCTCCCGCTCTGCGGTGAGACCATCACCTACGATCAGGGCCTCGCTCTCGGTCGGCGGCTGGTCCCCGACCTGCAGTGCTGGTCGCGGATGACGGCGGACGACGTCCACTACATCTGCTACTACGCCGGGCGGCGACCGGAGCTCCAGAGCAATGGCCTGTATACGACTCTCTGCGCGGGTTCGAGCACCAGCTCATCCGGGCATCGGTCGCACCACGGCCGACACTCCGACGGCTCGCCCCGTCACCACAGCCATCGTCACCACGACGAGCGCTGACCTTCCCACCGCGTCCCCGAAAACTGCCGTCGCCCTCCCGGCGCACAGCGGTCCTTCTCGGGCGACGCGGTTTTCAATTCTCAAAACAATCGTTTCCAGAAAACAAAACGCTCACGGTTAGTTCGTGAGCGTTTTGTTTTGTGCCGTTAGGCCTTCGCTTCTTTCAAGTAGTTCAGCATCGTCTGCGCATCACTGACTTCAAATGGATCAGTTGGGCAGTCATCCGTGAAACCAGGTTCAGCGAACAGCTTCTGGATCACGCCATCAACAACGTACATGCTGTAGCGCCAGGAACGCTCACCGAAGCCGAGATTATTCTTCTTGACCAACATGCCCATGCCTTTGGTGAATTCGCCGTTGCCATCTGGAAGCATCTTCACCTTATCAGCACCGAGATGCTTGGCCCACTGGAACATGACGAAGGCATCGTTGACACTGATGCAGTAGATTTCATCGACGCCCAATTCCTTGATCTCATTGTAGGCGGCTTCGTAGCCTGGAACGTGCGTTGAGGAACAGGTTGGGGTGAATGCACCTGGCAAGGAGAAAACCACAACCTTCTTTCCAGCGAAGACATCCTTAGTTGTGACATCCTGCCAACGGAAGGGGTTTGGGCCTTCGACCGATTCATCGCGGACTCGGGTTTTAAATACGACTTCTGGAACGCGGTCTTGTTCTTTCAAGTGTGACATAGCAATAGAAATCAGAATGAATACTGAACAGCCTTCGAGACCTAGGCTAACGAATCATCAAGGGGGTCGTCAATTGATATTATTTTATTGACAAAATACATCTTCAGGGGCAAGGTTTTAGTCCTCACGTTCCGCTTGTGGAGCGCCAGGACCCGAAAGGGGTGGTTTCAAATGCGTTTATCGTTCTTTCTGATGGCGGGGATCTGCGTGGCCGGTTGCGCGACCAACACCGGTGGCGACGACGAGCCGGACGACGACTCGATCCGGCAGGTCGCCCAGGCCGGCGGATCCACCAGCGGCGGGTGCACCCCCAACCAGGTCATCACGTTCTACTACCTGGAGATCAGCTCGGCGACCGACACCTGGGCCCAGCTCTGCGGGCCCTCGTACCTCGCGCGTTCTTCGACGGGGTACACCTGCACACCGCCGTCGACGAATCCGCCGATGGCGAGCTTCGGCCAGCCGCAGGTGGCTCCCTATGCCCAGATCCACGCAGACCCCATCTCGGGATTGTGTCGGGCGGCGGGAGGTGCCTGGCAGATGCCGAACCGCTACTACGGTCGGGTCTACCTGACCGTCTGGAACGCGTCGGATCTTCGAAGTGGCAGCGCTCACCGCATCTGGGGTGAGAACTACGGTCAGGCCTACTTCTCCGACGTGACCAACCACGGGACCTACTTCGGGCCCGACTTCAGCCGGCGGACGTACAACGTCCACCGCGGCATCACGTTCAACCTGGGCACCAACGGCCGCTGGACCGACCAGATGGAGTACGGCTACTTCGAGTACTTCCTGACGAACTCCACCGCGTCGGTCGCCTGCGCGCCCCCGGGTCCGCTCGGCTCGCAGGTCGGTCAGCGCGTTTCTAGCGCGATCGGATCGGCCGTGCCGATGCGCTACATGACCTGCTCGAACCAGAGCATCTTCGCCGCCCGCCCCGTGCTCAACACGGGAGGCGTGAACCTCAACTTCGACTACTACGGCGGCGACACTCTCGGTACGTACCTCGGGACCATCACGTCACCCCCGCAGAGCCGTACCGATGCGCAGTGGGAGCAGATCTTCCGCACCTACGCCGCGCCCGACGGGCCGCAGATCAACTGAGTCCATTCCCACCTCGGCAACGCGAACTTCACAGACAGTTCGCCTCTCAGCCCACCTGAGAAGATGGAGTGCTCCTCGCTCTCTTCTCCGGTTCCCTGAGCAGAACACAAAAACTCCTCGTATAACACGAGGAGTTTTTGTTGGCTCGGAGACTTGGGATCGAACCAAGATTCACGGCTTCAAAGGCCGCTGTCCTACCATTAGACGATCTCCGAAGGGCTGAATTGTGGCGCTATCATACGAATGAACAGCCCTTCCGTCAATCTGCGCACTAAGCCCTTCCCAGGCACGCACGCACCAGGCAGAATAGCCTCAACATGCGTAGTTCGTCTGCTCTTTGGATTCTCAGCGGTGGCGCTCTTGGGATTCTCCTGAGTTGGCTTATCTACAGCCAGCTTCTGGCTGAAACTCCGATTGCCCCGGTAATACCTGCGTCCGTTGTTCTATCACCAAGTCCAAGTATTCCTCAACCGGAGCCCATCGAGACGGCTCCTCCCCTTTCTCCATCATCAACGCTGATTGATGGACAGATCGAGCACGTCGTTACGACAACCGAGCTACACACGCCTCAAGCCCCACCAACCGCCCCCGTCTCGAACACAATCCGTTCCACAACGAATACGCAGTACGTTGTCTTGGCCTTCGATGGTTCGCGTTCAATCAGTATGTGGCAAGAAACGCGTGCCTTCGCCAAACAGATGATCGCCGAAGGCAAACCGCTCCATTTCACCTACTTTATTAATACGGCGTATTTGGTCGCTCCGAAGAACAAAAACGTTTATCACCCGCCGGAGCACGCGACCGGGACCTCAGCGATCGGTTTCGCGGACTCTGAAAAAGACGTTGCTAACCGCCTCGAACAAATGAACGCCGCGCTCACAGAAGGTCATGAGCTTGGCTGCCATTTGACTGGTCATTACAACGGTTCGACCTGGACTGCTGCTGATTGGAAACAAGAATTCAACAGCTTCTTTGACATCGTCACCAACGTGGGTACGATCAATCACCTTGAGAAAGAACCACTCACCCGTCGAACGCTCGAGCTTCCCGCTGATGGGATCGTCGGTTTTCGAGCGCCTGAATTAGGCGTGAATAAAGACCTTTGGCCGGTATTGAAAGAGCATCACTTTCAATACGACACGAGCCTCACCGCTAAGCCCGGTATTTGGCCAACCAAGCTCGCGAGCGGCTTGTGGGAGCTTCCTCTCACTCGTATCGCCTTCGCTGGCTCATCGACCAGTTCGTTGCTCTCGATGGATTACAACTTCTATTTCAAGCAATCTCACGCTCTCGAAACCGCAACCCGTGGCACGCCACTCTGGGATCAGTACTACGCCGAAGTCATGAGATCCTACCGCGATTACTTCAAACAAAGCTACACCGGAAATCACGCGCCGATTTTTATTGGCCATCATTTTTCACTCTGGAATGACGGTGTCTATTGGGAAGCGATGAAAACATTTGCAAGCGAAGTCTGTGGGTTACCGGATGTCCGCTGCGTCTCCTACAAAGAAGTGATGCAACAACTCGACCTCCCAAAATCATAAGGCATCCGCTCAAGCCACTCGCAATCTACAGCAATTTCAAGCAACTTTGTCCCAGCGCCTCGAATAGCGTAGGCTGAAAGGTATGGCTGAACTGACCGATACCGATCTGGTACAGCGCTGCTTACAAGGAGATACGGAAGCGTTAAACACGCTTCTTTCGCGCTATACCGGTCCATTATATCGTTTTATTTTACGCATTTGTGGCGATAACACGATCGCCGAAGACCTGGTTCAAGAAAGTTGCGTCAAAGCTTGGAAGAAGCTGTCCTCATTTCAAACAGAGCGCTCGTTTAAGACCTGGATTTTCACCATTGCGCGTAATACCACTTTCGATTATTTGAAGAAGAAAAAGGCCATCCCCTTCTCAGCATTGAACGAACAATCGATCATCGAAGAGTCATTTGAGGAACAAATTGAGGATGACCGGCCACTCGCACCTGAGCTCCTGGAACGCGCCGATCGCGCCGAACTCATGGAAACCGCTCTGAAAGAGCTACCGGAACGGAGTCGGACTATTCTTTTATTGCACGAAGGCGAAGATATGACCTTCCAAGAGATCGCTGAAACCATCAAAGAGCCCTTGAATACGGTAAAAAGTCGCTATCGGCGCGCTTTGATCGCCCTACGTACCTCGATTGGAAGACTTCTCAACTAGTATGCACCAAAGCTCCGCTCCTTCTCGTAGTATCAGCAGAAATATGACCGAACGACAGTTCTTGCAGGCACAATTTGCCACCCCAGCCGCTCCCGCTACCCTTCAGGCCCAGGTGATGGCGGCTATTCAGCGTTCGTTGGTGCGTCGGATTTGGACTGAAATCACCCTCGCCCTCACCGCCTGTGTCGGTATTTTGGGCTACATCGCTGTTTCCTGGACGAATGTTCGCCTTGAGCTTCAGGAGTCATCGTTCTTTCAACTGAGCCGCCTCGTGATCACCGATCCGGACATTCTCGCCTCCCATCTCCAGGAAGTTGGCTGGAGCATCGCCGAATCGGTTCCGTTTGGAGCGGTCGCTCTCGGCTTGATTCTTGTGCTTTGTGTCACGTTCTCGATCGGCTTGTCGTTTCGTCTACGTGAGATTCGTCACGATTACTCACTCCGTCTGACATAAACGGCTGACGCTTTTCTATGCAACCCCTTGTTATTACTTCAAAACGCATTCAAGTCTTGCTTGGCGTTTTGATCCTTCTGATCTTGATCTGCTTCGCCTTCATGATTGGCGCAAAAGCGGGCGAGCGACGCTCACGCCATTTCTGTAACTGGTCGGAGAACTATCCCGAAATGATGCGTCCACACGGTGACGCACGTCCCATGATCACTCCGTTCCGCCCGATGCCTTTGCCAAACGGCACCTTCGGACGTGTCTTATCGACCACCGGTACAAGCATCCTGATTGAAGGACAGGATCGTTTTCAGCAGAGTGTTTTGATCAACAGTTCAACAACGATTCGCACCGATCAAGGCGAAACCTCTTCAACCGCCATCCAACCAACTATGGAGGTTGGCGTCTTCGGCAAACCAAATCAGCAAGGGCAAATTGAAGCCTATCTCATCCGGCTCTTCCCAGCCCGTCGCTAAGTTCTAAAAAATATGACGTCTTTCTTCCAAACCCTTTTAAAGAAAAAGGCTCTCATCGTCGTAGTCGCGCTCGGTCTCGTTGGTGGCGGTGTTGCCTGGGCCAAGACCCGCAAACCGACACTCCCCCTTCGTTATGTCATCGCAACCGCTTCGAAAGGGTCGATTGTTACAGCGATTTCTGGTAGTGGTCAGGTGTCGGGCGAAAATCAGATTGATCTTAAACCGACGGTCTCCGCTCAGATCGTGAAAATGTTTGTTACACCTGGACAGTCGGTTTCGAGCAGTCAGCCCCTTTTTTTACTAGACCCAAAGGAGGGCCAGAAAGCCGTACGTGATGCGGCCCGCGCGGTCAGCGATGCGCAGATTTCCTTATCTTCATCCGAACTCTCGCTGAAGAAACTTCAAGAACCGCCGGATGCCGTCAGTCTTTTGCAAGCGGAGAACTCGGTCAAACAGGCACAACGCACTTTGGACGAATTACGTGAGCCAGCCGACCCACTCGATCTCCGTCAGGCCGAATCGGATCTACAGGCGCAACAGGATAACGCCAAGCTCTCAAGCGATGGTGCTACGCCTAAAATCGTTCGCGATACGTATGACAATGCGGTGGCGACCTTAAAGAGCACGTCACAGACGATCATCCAGACCTTGGCGAGTGCCGATAATGTCTTGGGTGTCGATCGTTCGACGGCGAATAGCAGCTATCAGCAACAGCTCTCCGCGCAAGATTCAGTAAAACTCGAGACCACGCGCCAGCTGTACAAACAGACCAGCGGACCTGCACGCGCCCTAAAAACGTTGACCGATGGCATGAAGATTAAAGATGAGCCGACGGCTAACATCGAAACGGCCATAGATCAAACCCAAGACGTTCTCCAGCAGATGGATAAGCTGACCGCCGGAGTCTACGATGTTCTTCAAGCAACCGTGTCGTCGGCCGTATTAACCGACAGCACACTCAGCGGTCTGCGAAGTACGGCTCAAAGCGATCGCTCGACGATCAACGGCCGCCTGACCTCAATGAATTCGCTGACCCAAGCGATCGATGACGCTAAAGACAGTTACGAAACAGCTCTGCGCAACGTCGATAAGGCACAACTTGCTCTTGATAAGCTAAAGAAAGGGCCGGAAGCGCGTGATATCGCGTCTGCCGAAGAACGTGTCCAAGAAGCCCAGGCATCGCTCGACAAACTCAAGAAGGGACCAGAAGCGCTGGATATCTTGAGCGCGCAGAACACCATCAATCAGCGTCATGCGTCTGTCACTGACGCACAGAACAAACTGCGTGATGCTCAAGACGTCTTGGCAAATTACACGGTACGTGCCCCATTCGATGGCATCATCGCCAAGATCAATGTAAAAGAAAAAGATCAGGCTTCGCCTTCGACTGCTCTCGCGACCGTCCTGACACATGCCAAAGTGGCACAGGTTACATTGAATGAAGTGGACGTCTCGAAAATCAAAGTCGGCCAGAAAGCCACGCTCACCTTTGACGCCGTTACCGATCTTACGATTGCCGGCACGGTAAGCGAAGTCGACTCAATCGGAACCGTAAGCCAAGGTGTCGTCAGCTACAACGTAAAGATTCTCTTCATCACACAAGATGATCGCATCAAAACGGGTATGAGCGTATCCGCCTCTATCATCACCGATTCTCGGGTTGATGTTCTTACCGTCCCGAACGCCGCACTGAGCAATGGCAGCGTACGCGTGCTCGCCGGGGTCGATCAGGCGGCTGTCGGAAATGCACAAGGCGTTGAATCTACGAGTCTTCCAGAAGTACGGACGGTTCAGGCTGGGCTTTCGAACGATCAATCGACCGAGATTCTCTCAGGACTGAATGAAGGCGAATTGATTGTCACACGCGTCATCGATCCGAATATTCAAACGACGACAGCCGCGCGTGCAGGAGCACAAGCTGGCGCCACCACCGGGCTACGCATTCCAGGACTTACAACAGGCGGCGGTGCTGCCGCAGGTGCAACTTTCGGTGGTGGCGGAGGGAACTTCACTCGTCCAGCCGGTCGTTAACCTATGATCGAAGCTAGAGATTTAGTAAAAGAATACACAACCGGTAAAGAAGTAACGCGGATCTTGAAAGGGGTCTCTTTCTCGATCAAAAAGGGAGAGTTTGTGGCCATCATGGGTCCTTCAGGATCTGGGAAATCCACACTCATGCATATTATTGGCGCGCTCGATACACCCACCTCAGGAACGTATCTACTCGATGGCGAGGATGTGTCGTCGTTACCCGCCGATGAGCTTGCCCGCATTCGGAAAAGTAAAATCGGCTTCGTCTTTCAGGCGTTTCATCTTCTTCCACGCACAACCGCCTTGCGCAACGTTGCCTTGCCTCTGATCTACGCCAAAATACCAGCTGAGGAACGCGCTGAACGGGCAGCGAAGGCCCTCATCGCTTCCGGCCTGTCTCCTGATAAGCATCTCAACCTCTCAAACCAACTCTCCGGTGGACAGATGCAACGTGTTGCCATCGCCCGCGCACTCGTGAACGATCCAGCGATTATTCTAGCCGACGAACCGACCGGCAACCTCGACTCGAAAACGGGAGATTTGGTATTGGGAACGTTTCAAGAGCTCCACAAACAAGGTCGCACGATCATTTTGATCACGCACGAACCGTATGTCGCAGAACACGCCGAACGGATCTTGGTGATCCGTGACGGTGAGCTTGTCGAAGATCGAAAGAACGCGAATATGCGTAAGCAAACTGCCCACGTATGAAGCCACTCGATCAGCTCGCTGAAATCTATTTGGGCGTGTCCTCCAACAAGGTACGCTCTGGCTTAACGATGCTGGGCATTGTGATCGGGATCGCTTCGGTGATTGCGATGTTATCGATTGGCCAAGGGGCGAAGGCACAGATTGAAACGAACATCCAATCGATTGGCTCGAACTTGTTGCTGGTCATGCCTGGACAACAGCGTGCGGTTGGTGCGACGGCAAGTGCGGGTCGCGGTTCGGCTCAAACGCTGACCCAAGCCGATGCGGTTGCCTTAAACGGAACAGAGGGCGTGCTCGCGGTTGCTCCAGAATCCTCCCGTCGCTACCAAGTCACGAGCCGTGGGAAGAACACGAATACACAAATCGTAGGCACATCCCCTGCCTACCTCACCGTTCGTAGCTTAAACATTGAAAGTGGCGCGTTCTTCAGCGACGCTCAAGTGACATCACGCGCAAAGGTAGCCATTCTCGGGCCAACGACTCGTAATGACTTGTTCGGCGAAGGGACAACTCCCATCGGTGAACGCATCCGCATCAACGGCATGGACTTCACCATCATCGGCATCACCGCGGCCAAAGGTGGTTCTGGACTCTCAAACCAAGATGATACGATCTTTATTCCGGTTACAACAATGGGTGCTTTTCTGACCGGAAACGAATCGGTAAGCACCATTAGCATTCAAGCCAAGGACGCCGCCTCCATGACCAGCGCACAAGCAGCTGTCACAAACGTTCTTCTTGATCGTCACAAAATTTCCAATCCCGAACTAGCTGATTTCAGTATTCTGAACCAATCCGACTTGGTCAGCGCGGCCTCAAGTATCACCGATACCTTCACCGCCCTGCTCGCCTCAATCGCCGGCATTTCCTTGCTGGTCGGCGGCATTGGCATCATGAACATGATGCTCACGACCGTCACCGAACGCACCCGAGAGATCGGCCTGCGTCAGGCGATCGGCGCCGAGAAGACCGAGATCATCGGCCAATTCCTGGGCGAAGCGATTCTCCTCACCGTCATGGGTGGGACGATCGGTATTCTCCTGGGCTACGGGATCTCGAAGATCCTAAGCTCGCTCATGCAAATGCCAACGGTGGTCTCGTGGACATCGGTGGCGCTCGCCGTGAGCGTGTCAGTCGGGATCGGACTCGTGTTCGGGTTCTACCCGGCGCGTCGGGCAGCGAAACTTAATCCTATTGAAGCTTTACGTTATGAATAGCAACAAGTTCTTTATCTCCCTCATTATCGCAGTCATTGCTGCGGGTGGTCTCGGCTTTTACGGTGGAATGGTCTACGGCAAGAAACAAGCGCCAACAGCAACGGCCGCCGGTCGCTTTGCAAACGGTGCCGCCGGTGCCCGCGGGCAAGGCTTCGGCAATGCAACTGGTGGTCCAGCCGGACGTCTCGCAGGAGCGGGTGGGAATGCTTCAGTCGGCGAAATCGCCGCCAAAGACGATACGAGCGTCACGTTGAAATTGATGGACGGCGGATCTAAAGTCGTTCTTTTCTCTTCATCAACCCATGTCGGCAAGATGTCAGATGGGACAACGAGTGATCTCACGACCGGCACGAACGTGATGGTCACGGGTACAACCAACCAAGATGGCAGCATCACCGCATCGAACATTCAGATTCGCCCAGCCAGTTCAACGGACATGTTCATGATGCGCGGCGGTGCAGGCGGACAGGTCGGACAGCCACCAGCCGGAGCTCCAGTGCGCTAAATCTTCTACAGAGATCAAAAACGGACCTCATGGTCCGTTTTTTGATGACTAGTTGCGTGTTGCTAGGTAAGCCTCAAACGCACGCGCCAGATTCTCGATGATTGGCTCGGTTTTATAGTCCTTAGGATCAATCCAGCGAACTTCCATATGATCATCGCTTAGGGCGACCTCAGACGTTGCGTCGCAAGTGACACGGAAGAAGACCCCAACAATCTGCCACGCTTCGCCGCGAACGGTTGGTCGCCACTCACCGACATAGATTGGCTCGTGAATGGTCGCTTCGAGCCCGGTCTCCTCTTTCACTTCACGACGAAGCGCCTCATCGAACTTCTCGCCCGGGTTCAAACGGCCGCCTGGAACATCAAATTTTCCGGCGTTTGTTCCATCGGCGTACTGAGCGGATTCGCGGAGCACCAAGATTTTCCCATCGCGCTCAATGAAAGCTTTCGTTGCAATAAACAGTTTTGGAGGAATATCAGACATATGAAGCGAAGAATACCAAGCCGTCTCGGCCTAGCAAATATCCCTCATTTCAGGCAGACTCTTCTGCAAGATGACGTTGCTCCAAATCCAGGAACTGACCAAGTCCTACGGACTCCAACATGTGCTTGATGGGGTCAATCTTACGATTGCCGACGGACAGAAGATCGGTCTCATCGGTCGCAACGGTGCCGGCAAATCAACGCTCATGCGCATCATCGCCGGCAAAGAAGCGGCTGATGCCGGAGAAGTCCGGACGTTCGACGGTTGCTCGATCGGCTACTTGGAACAACACGCTGAGTTTCCAGAAGACGTCAGCGTTGAAGCGTACCTGGAAGAAAAAAGCGGTAAACCGGCTTGGTCGTGCGCCAAAGAAGCCGCTCGCTTCGGCTTGAAGAAAGAGCACTTGGTGAAACCCTGCACCGCGCTCTCCGGTGGTTATCGGATGCGTATTCTATTGACGTTACTCGCCCTCGCCGATCCGGAACTCTTGTTGTTGGATGAACCGACCAACCACTTGGATCTGCAAACGCAGTTCTTTCTCGAAGCCTGGCTAAACGAATTCCGCCATGCCTGTTTGATCATTTCTCACGATCGAACTTTTTTGAAGAATGTCTGCGATCGTACGATCGAGCTTGAACGTGGCAAAGCGACGACCTTTCCGGGGGACGTCGATACCTATCAGCAATACAAAGAAGAACGCGACCGCATGCGCGATCGCTTTAATAAGAACATCGAAGAGCAGCGTTCACATTTAGAAGAATTTATTATTCGATTCCGTGCCAAGGCTTCCAAAGCAACGCAAGCACAATCGAAGATGAAGCAGTTACGTAAACTGCATTCGATTGAAATCGACCCTCCCCTGCCGACGATTCGCTTACGCATTCCGCAAGTTGAATTCCGCAAAACCTTTTCTATCCGCACACATGAGCTTGCGATCGGCTATGGCGAAAAACGCATCGCTTCTGGCATAACGTTCGAAATCCAACGCGGCGAACGGATCGCCATTGTCGGTGAAAACGGGCAGGGAAAATCTACCTTACTCAAAACACTCTCCGAACAGATTCCTCCACTCGATGGGACATTTACACTCGCCAATCGTTTGAAGGCCGCCGTCTACGCGCAGCACGTAACCGAATCGCTCGATCCGAAACTGACGGTCATGCAGCATTTGGAAGGCGCATCCGACATGGCGGTGCAACGTCAGGATCTTTTGCAACTCGCGAGCGACTTCTTGTTCCGTGAGGATGATTTGGATAAACCTATTTCGGTCTTGAGCGGTGGCGAGCGCTCCCGTTTGTGTTTGGCCGGACTCCTGCTCGGCCGACCTGATATTTTATTACTTGACGAACCGACCAACCATTTGGACATGGAAACGACGGAGGCGCTGGCGGAGGCGCTGACACGTTGGAAAGGCACCGTGCTGTTTGTCAGTCACGCGCGTACGTTTGTGAAAGCCTTGGCGACCGGTTTAATTGAAGTTCGTGATGGAAAAGCCGGAATCGATCCGCGTGGGTACGATGAATACGTTTCCGATACGCGTCGTGAGCTCATGCCGTTGGATGAGGTAGATTTTGCCGAAGAAGAACGCAAACAAGAAAAGCGTTTACGTCATGAACGTCAGCAAGAGTTGAAACGACTACTCAAGACAACTGAGAAACAGCTAGATGAATCTGGAAAGAAACGCCAGAGACTTCTGGATGAATATGCGAAAGATCCTCTCAGCTACTCCGCCGAACGTCAGCGAGACCTCCATCAGACTGAGACGATTCTGGCACACGCAGAACATGAATGGCTCAAGCTTCAGGAGGAGCTCCAAGCCCTAGAGATGACTCGCTTGCGGGAAGATTAAAAGACGAGTAGTCTGCGCGACTAGGAGGTTTCTCATGAGAGGTATGGCGACGGCCCTTTTGGGCCCCATGGTCTTCGTTGGCGCTCCCCGGCGCACCACCACCTTCCGTACGGCTGGGCGCGGCGACAAGCCGATTCTGCCCAGCCAGATCCCCAAGGGACGCGGCCGCAGCGCCCAGCACAACGCGCTCTGGATCAAGCAGGTCGTCGCGGAGCGCAAGACCAAGAACCGCGAGGCACGAGGCGTGGGCAAGTGGTCCGCGCCGCGCACGCTCCTCGAGATCGCAGAAGAGGGCCGGATGCTGGCCACCAAGAGCCAACAGCGCGGCGCTGAGATCGAGAAGCGAGCTCACGAGGAGGACGTCGCCACCCTGCGACATCTCCGAACCATTCGCGACAACCACATCTGGGTTATTCAAACCTGGCATGGCCTGTCTCGCTCTCTGCGCGAGCTGGTCGAGGGCGGTACCCCGTCCACCGCTGGGCGCATCGCCTGGCGCGAGAGGGTCGAGGCCGTCAAGCAGTCGCTGCTGGAGAACCTCGGCATCCGCTACTGAGTCCGAGCTCCGCTCGTCGACCAGTACGCCTTCAGACATCACCAGCGAGCCTCTCTCGCTGCAGACCCCGGTCGCAATCGTGTTCGTGTCTCTCACGAACTGGCGGCCGGGCGTTCCATTTTTAAGAGAAAATTCCGTTCTCAGAGTACGCTTGCTACACTCATTTTCATGTCCCAAGACCAAGAATCCTACGTCTTTAAAATTGCCACTAGCTACGCCGGCCTTGAACCTATTACCCAAGCCTACGGCGTCTGCTTGAATGAGAAAAATGAAGTCTTGCTTCAGAAACATCCGAACCGCCCCTGGAACATTCCCGGCGGCAAACCAGAACCGGGTGAAACCTACGAAGAAGCCTTGATCCGTGAAGTCTACGAAGAAACCAACGTACGCGTCGATCAACCGAGGCTCTTCGGCTATCAAGAAGTGTGGGTTGAGGGAAAGATCAAATGCTACCAGCTCCGCTATATCGCCCGTGTCACCGCCATCGACGAACGACAACCTGATCCGGATGAAGGCGTGATGCGCGAGCGAATGTTCGTTCCGCTGAACGAAGCGACCAAGCATATCCCCTATCCTCAGTACGCGGAGATCTTCAAAGCCGTTGCCGACTCTATCCAAGCCTAAGTTTCTAGCCTATTCTCTTGTCTGCTATGCCCTCCAAAACTCCTGCTTCTAAGAAGGTCTCGAAGCCTGGTCTTCCCTCCTGGAACCTCAGCGATCTGTACGCTTCGATTACCGATCCCAAGATCGAGCAACAATTGACACGTTCTAAGGCTCAAGCTGAGAAGTTCCAAAAAACGTATCGCGGAACGATTGCGAAGCTCGCCAAGCAACCAAACGAGATAAAAAAGGCGATGAAAGCCTACGAGGCCATCATCCAGGAATACGCCAAGCCACAGATCTACGCCGCCTTGGTCCATTCAGCGGATTCGTTGAACCCAGAGAATGGTGCCTTCATGCAGCGCGTCGATGTGAAGAGCTTGGAGATTTCGAAAGCGATTTTGTTCTTTGAGCTCGAACTTGGTGCACTGCCGGCCGCGACTTTAAAGAAGCTTATCGCTTCCAAAGAACTCGCGAACTACGCACACTACCTTTCACGCATTCAGGACTATCAGCCACATCGTTTGGACCAAGCCCGTGAAGAGCTCTTGAACGACTTATCCGTGAGCAGTAGTACCGCCTTCGGCCGCTTGTTTGATGAGGAAATGTCGCGTACCAAGTTCATGGCTCCAGGCAAGAAAACAAAAGAGCCAACCGCCTCGCGTGAAGAGATTCTTCAGGGTGTGAGCCATGCCGATCGTGCTGTCCGTAAAGCGTCCGCCGATAGCTTGACCGAAGGTCTTAAGACAAAAGCCCACGTGATCACCTTCATCACGAACACGCTTCTCCAGCATAAACAAACAATCGACCGCTATCGGAACTACGCCTCGCCGGAAGATGCCCAGCACATGGCGAACGAAACCGATCAAGCCACGGTCGAAGCCATGACAGAGACGATCACCAAGCACTACCCGATGGTGGCGCGTTATTACCAGTTCAAGAAAAAACTCTTGAAGCTGCCAACACTGGTTGACTACGATCGCTACGCTCCGCTCCCTCGCTCAACCACGACCTTCACCTACGAACAAGCCAAGAAGATCGTGCTCGATGCCTTCCGTCGCTTCTCACCGGTGATGGCCGACCAAGCCGAAGCATTCTTTAAGAACAACTGGATCGACGCTGCGGCTCGTCCCGGCAAACGCGGCGGCGCCTTTTGCATGTTCAACACAACGGACCTACATCCCTATGTCCTCGTGAATTACAAAGGCGAGATGAAAGATGTTTCGACGCTTGCCCACGAACTCGGTCATGCGGTTCACGCCTGTCTCGCACGTAAGCAGAGCTACTTGAACTTCGACATGCCATTGACGTTCGCAGAAACAGCCAGTGTCTTCGGCGAAATGCTCGTGTTCGATGCCCTCCGTGAACACATCACCGATCCAAAAGAGAAGCTCGCGCTTCACCTTCAGAAGATTGAGGAGACCTTCGCCACCGTCTTCCGCCAGACAGCGATGCATCGTTTTGAGCAAGACATCCATGCCCTGTCGCGTGAAAAAGGCGAGCTCAAGACCGAAGAGATCAACGAACGTTGGCTCGTCCGTCAGCGTGAAATGTTCGGCTCGTCGGTGACGATGCGTGAAGATTATGGCTACTGGTGGATCTACATCAACCACTTCATCGATCGTCCGTTCTATGTCTACTCGTATCCGTTCGGCGAGATCCTAACCTTGTCCCTCTTCGCCCAGTATCGTAAACAAGGACAAGCGTTCGTCACGAAATACATTGAACTGTTAAGCGCTGGCGGTTCGAAGACACCTGCTCAATTCCTCAAACCATTCGGTATTGATCTCAAAGACAAGAGTTTCTGGGAACAAGGGTTGGCTTACGTTGAGGAGTTGATCAACGAAACAATCGCCTTAGCGGAACAGGTCGAGAAAGCTGATAAAAAGAAGAAATAGCTCAGGGAAAAAGAAATGGACCAATTTACTTGGTCCATTTCTTGATATAGGCGTCCGTATCGAACTTGTTCTTGGCGCCACTCGCATTCATGTAGCGCACAAGGCCAAACACCCGATGTGTGAACCAGGGACGATCATGTAGGCCTCCGATCGACCAGGCGATACCGGTGTAGCCATTTGAATCGCGGCCATCGAGCGAATACCGATCGTTCAAACTGATCGCGATTTTAAACGCGTCTTCGGGAGTTTTCGTCCATTCCAGGATCTTCTTGGCCCAGTACATACGCATATAGCCGTGAATCTTTCCGATTTTCAGCAACTGCTGCTGTGCAGCGTTCCAAAGTTCATCGTGGGTTTTGGCCTGTTCGAACTGTTTCAAGGAATACACGAACTCACGTGAATCTCGTCGGTGGGTATTGAGACTTCGCTGTCCCCATTCCGGAAGGCCTTCGAATGAATCGTAGTGGGATTGGTAATAACAGTAGTTGTCACTCAACTCGCGACGGACGATCAATTCCTCCAGGAAGGCTTCTTTATCTGCGACCGGAGCATGGGCGTTCCGAACCTCCCAGGTAACACGCTCTGCCGACAGCTGGCCGAAGTGCAGGTATGGCGACAAATCGGACTGACCGTTCTCATTTGGATCGTTTCGACGCTTGGCGTACCCGAACAACCGCGATCCAATAAATAGATCGAGCGCATGACGAGCCGCAATCTCCCCTGACTTGAACCAGTCGACCGAGCCGATAGAGCGATCAACCTCGACTTCTGTTTCTACTTTCTTCCAAGCGTCTGAAACAGGAACGTTCGAGAGCTTTGCATGAACGGATACCGAATCTGGAAAAGGCTTGGCCGTAAATTCAGGGATAAGCTTATGGATCTTCGGTCGGAACGTACGTGCAGCGAATTCCTGCTTGGGCGAGGCAAGCCAACAGGGCACCACGTTTCGCGCATCGACCTCGAACAAGGCGCATGGCAGCTCTTTCGCTAATTTTGTCCGCCAAGAACGTGGGAGTCTCAAAGAAGCAAAATCCGTTACAACAGCGCCGGCTGAAAGGTCTTTCGCCAACTTCTCGATAACCTCCACTGGCTGCCCGACTCGCACCACAAACGGAATCTTGTAGGTTTTGAGAATCTGTTCGGTCTCTTGCAAGCCTTTGATTAACGCATCGTACGAACGCCAGGTTGCATCGAGGAAGGTTTTTGGTAAGGCATAGACAACGAGCAGAGGCTGTTTTTGCGTATTCGCTAATTCAGCCGCGTAGAGCAAAGCCCAATTATCGTCGGCGCGGCGCTCGCGGTCCATCCAATACAAAACCGGACCGGAACTGACTTCAACGGTATTCAAAGCACGTACTCGACGTGAATCTACGAGAGGTACAGACATACTTGTTTGTTTTAATACGTCATCCCCTCTTTGGCCAGCACTTGATCGAGCGCTTTATCCCAAGTCATGAGATCATTATGTGTAGCCTGACGCATGGATTGCAAGCTCGCGAATCGTTCTTGTGGTTCGACGTGTAAAAGACAGAGCTTTTGCCAAAATGGCAAAAGTCGCTCAGGCAGATCAACACTGATTGATCCGGTCTTAGAGACCCAACGTAAAAACGCGTACTGGGCATCCGCAGAACGAAGACTCGTACGACGATGCGCCCAACCATATTCATTCTCTTCTACGTTGATGACCAGCCGGTCAAACGTTTGAATACCGAGCGTTTGCCAGTCATCGATCTCTGCTCCGTACAACGCAGTCCCTTCAGCAGTCCAGGTCATGCGAGCACAAGCCCCTTTTTCAAATAAAAACTCTCCCAAAAACTGATAATCCCACGAGAAGAGCAAGGTGATCATAGAGTATGAGCCGGCGCAGCCGTGAGTATCGGCTCCGCATGAAGTGCGATAGCCGGTGGAACCGATATTCGATGCAACCGGACCGAGGCATCCTGTCGCAACAGATCCCCTACCTGAGTATGCTGTGCTTCAGGAATCTGTTGCCAGAGCTCAGCAATCTGAGAAACCTGCATCCCCTGCAAGAGACCCTGCAGTTGGCCGTGCATCGCGCCATCGCTCAGCCCACCGTTCGCCAGCCATTCTGGAGCGAGCTCAGCCATATTCGCCCGGTTTTTCTGATAACGCGCTTGAAGTCTTGCCCCTTGTTGGAGAAGTCCTTCCCAAGCTGCTTTCAAAGCAGCAAATGCTGGAACTTGCATCTGCAAACGTGTAGACGCAAGAGTCACTTCATCCAAACGAGCTGCATGATACTGCTCGTACTCATGAGAAACTGCTCGATTATCCCGCAAACGCTGATCCATTTGAAAACGCTGACCCAGTGTTAAGGGAATGCCCGCACTGAACGAATCTGTTCCTCCCGGCAAAGAGTCTATTAATCCCTGTGGGAGATGTTGTAACAATTGACGAACTTGGTGCTCTGAAAATTGTCGTCCGAGCTCGAATACCCCCTTACGGAATTTGCCAATCGCCGCTTCCCAATCAAAACCCGGAGCCATACCAAACAAGCGATCTATATCTTGTAAGATCACGTCACGACTCACTTGCGGATACTGGAGAGCCAATCGATCAGCCACGTGTGCGCGGAGCGGCTCGGCATTCGTCGGCGCATGTTCATAGATAGCAGATAACAATTCCGCGACATACTCTCCCGACATCGCTTCGTAATCGACTGGTTGATGTGGGCCGTGCTCGGTCAAAAAACGCTGTGGATAGGGAAATGGAATGTGTGACTCGCGCATCCGCTGCTGAAAATACTGCTTATCTTCATGATTCATGCGAAATGTAAACGAATGACACATTTCATGAATGATTACGTACATTGCTTCTTGAAAATTGATGTTTCCGGCCTGATGGGTCGTACGATCAACTTCTCGGAATGAACGACTGAAGACCTTGATCCTGCCGCCGCTCCGTCGGAACTCATAATGCGCATCCTCAATGCTTACCGCGTTCTGACTCGGCGTCGACTGGGCGCTGGGGCCAAGTGTATGAGGTGTGCTGATAGCGACATAGCTCCCTTCATGATTGATATATTCAATCTCGATGATGCGACCATGTGTTTCGACGAATACCGGCCAAGCATCCAAGAACAATTCCCGCACGCGGTCGCTTGAAATACCGATATACTCAAAGCCATGAACATCTAGCTGAGGTGCTCGTTCATGGGTGGATCGATTCGCTTCAGCGTGGTGCGAATGATGCCTCGAGGGAGACTGTTCGGCCTCTCGTTCTGAGCGCGTGTGGTGCGCATGTCGGTGCTGAGCTTCGGCGGTTGAAGCTCCACCAAATTGAAGACCGGCGACTAGCAACGACTGAAATACGAGCCTCATTGTAGGAGAAAGCGGCTTTCGACCTAACCCTAAACGTTCTGCAAGCGAACGGATTGGCGCTGAATCCTCAACGTCTGCTGGCACTAACCCCCTCTCTGGTACAGCGGTAGCCGCCTCTAAGGGCGTTTTGTCAACGACTACCGTCGATGGTTCACCGGCAGGAAAAGAACGCTGTTTAGGCATAGGGAGAACGCTCAAACAATAGCTCAAAATCGCTTAAACGGCCAGCTAAGAACATTCTTTATTTCTTACTATATCTCCCCGCCGCAATCCCTGACGAGATCATCGCAAGCAAGATCAATCCCCCACCTTCCACCGCAACGATCTGCGGCAAGCGCTGTTCAAAAAAGGCGTAGATCCCACCATCCACTCCCAGCGCGCGTAGGAATAACGGCTCACTCCAAATTATAAGGGCATATGTCGCGACCGCCGACAGCAAGAAGGCAATTAATGCCAACCACACCCCTTCCAAAATAAACGGTCCGCGAATGAAAGCGGTCGAAGCACCAACCAAGCGCATAATACTGATCTCTTCTCGTTGCGTATAAATTGCTACACGGATCGCATTGAACGCCATCAGCAAGCCGAAACAGGCAAAGAGTGCGATCAACGCCGAAGCAAACAAACGCACCTGACGGCCCGCCTTCTCGACCAACGCGATCGCCCCTTCATGTCGATCATACGTCTGGCCTTCGATATATGGCTGATATTGTGGATTCTGAATCGCCTGAATCAGGAATGGATATTCATCTGGATGACGCGCCTTCACAACCAGCTTTGCCCCTAGTGGATTCCCGCCGACTTCATTCAATGCCTCAAGGACATTCGGGTCGTTCTTGTGTAGTTCCTTGAATTCCGCCAGAGCTTGATCGGCCGTAATCTCTTGCAGATCTTGTACCTGTGGCAACGAACGGACGAAGAATCGGGCTTGAGACACAACCGCTGCCGGCGTATCTGATTTAAACGTGATCGTAATATCCACCTTCTCTTCCAACGTCTTCGCGACCGATCCAACAATCGACTGCACGCCGAGCAATACGTTTACAGATAATAACGCTAAGCCGAACACGAACACCGTCGCGAGACTGATCCAACCGTTCCGCCACAAATTACGAAACGAAGCTTTTACAATTCGGAGAGTCGTGCGGATCATACGGGAAGATGATATTTACCTTTTTCTTGGTCAGTCGCGATCCGCCCATCCTTCAGTGTAATCACCCGTCGACGGACAGCGTTCACGATCTCGCGGTTGTGCGTCACAAGCACGATCGTTGTTCCGAAGGCATTGATCTTCATCAGCAAGTTCACGATCTCTTGTGTGTTGACCGTGTCTAAGTTTCCGGTTGGCTCGTCAGCGAGCAAGACTTTCGGACGATGGACAAGTGAACGTGCGATAACCACACGCTGCTGTTCTCCTCCAGAGATCTGCGTAGGAAAACGGTTTGCCTTGTCACTGAGACCGACGATTGAGAGGACTTGAGGTACGACTTCACGAATACGGGCCGCCGAAGCACCAGCTACTTCCAACGCGAACGCCACGTTTTCATACACCGTTTTTTGACGAAGGAGTTTGTAGTCCTGGAAAACAACTCCTAACTGGCGGCGTAGGTACGGAATCTCACGTGGTTTGATGCGTGTGATATCCCAGCCACCGATAATGATGCGGCCACTAGTTGGACGCTCTTCAGCGATAAGAAGTTTCGCCAATGTCGTTTTCCCAGCGCCACTTTGGCCCACAATTGAGACAAACTCCCCTGGTTCGATATGCAAAGACACATCCTGCAAGGCAGGATCACCGGACGGATAGACCTTGGAGATGTGTTCGAGAAGGATCATAAGGACCAGAACTGGAAGTAGTATATCAGACCTATCTCCTTTCTTCGAATACCTCGTTTTTCGCTAAAAATAGCTTTTCTTTTCAGCCCCTACGAACCGAAGTTGACAGGAATAATAAGATATGATTTTATAGGCGGTCGAACGTGCACTGAGCAAGGAACACCTCCTTCGCAAAGCAGCGTTCGTCACTCTTCCCGCCCCGGCGCCTCTGTTGCCCCGGTCTGCGGGATGGACACTCCCAGTGTGGAGTGAGCACCTTGTCCCTGAAGGTCTCTAGCTAGAGCCATCCCCCTTTGCTCAGCTAGTCAAAGATTGTGCAGCACCCTGGTCGCATACCCGGTGGATGAGCTTCTGCACAGAAGGGTAACCCTTGAGAAAGGCAGCGGACAATTCAAGCTCCCGCTGGTTCCAACCCAATCCCCACGTCTGGTCCCGTTCTAGGGATTCGGTGGGAATTGGTCTCCGTGTGAAAAACGACACACGTATCTCATGAGGCGTCATCGAACGATAGGAATGGCCTGAGCCGCAAGGGCTAACAGCATACACCTGTCGGGAGGGTAGACCAGGGGTTGCCAGAACCTCTAAGGGGCGAAGCCCTCATCTGGTGTTCGTGTGAGTTCTAAAATGGACTCCTCGGACGGCGGCAGTCAGTGAGCCCAACAAATGCCTCACTCATCTGACTGTTCGTCACTGTTTCTCCAAAGTTCATCCGCTCGCGCACACGAGGTGCAGAGCAGGTGGAACGCGCGAGTCAACGACGCGTGGCCGAGGTAGAAGACGGCATCGAACAACGAACTGGTCAGCAATACGGTGTTGCTGCAGTCCCGTTGGCTAAGGGGTACTTTACGGTGGGCACAGTGGACCAGGCAGGCAATTCCGCCGCATAAACCTGGCAACCGCACCCACTCGCCCGGGCATCCGGAGATACGCTGACTTGGCGTCCTCCGGTGGCGACGGACGAGGCGGGCCCCTAAAGCTTCCCCCTCTCGTCCGCATGTCCTTTCCTTGGTCATTATCTGCTCCTTATCTATCTGGTTCTCAGATACCCAGGGCCGTCGCGCAGCGCTTTCGAGCGAAGCGCGCGGCCCTTATGCATTCACTTGAGAACTGCCAACAACATCATTGACGAACACCAACGTTCCGGACCAACACCAAATTGGCGTCCTCGACGCCCCTCTCGGTCAGCTCGCCCTGGGTGTGGGCAGGTGGAAGCTAGAGGGATCGTGAGCCCTCCGCCTTAATAGCATCTGGGTGTCTCAACGCAATGCGAAGAGACGCTGACGATGCCAAACCGCTGACACAAGCGAACGGCGAGACGCTCTCGTCAAGATATCGCAACACCGGAGTCTGTTCCTAGACCCGAAACCTCTTCCAAACGCCGGCCCGTCCCAACGGATCACCGGCGCTTTGCTTTTTTTCAAACAGAACCAGCTTTTTTTACCATTTCAAGGGAATTTGCTAGGCTGCCCCCATGTCCATCTCCCCTTCCGCGTTTGAACGCAGCTACCCGTCCCCTAAGGACCTACCGGACACCCTGCCCCACATCACCTTGGTGGGTCGTTCAAACGTGGGGAAATCCAGCCTAGTCAACCGTTTAGGCGGTCAAAAAGACCTTGCGCGCACGAGTAACACCCCAGGTCGTACCCGCCTGATCAACCGCTATACCTTTGGCAAAGCCTTTTCCTTACTCGACCTTCCAGGCTACGGCTACGCTAAACAATCCAAAAAAGAACGAGAGGAGCTCGAGCAGATGATCTACGACACCTTGCTCATGCCACCAACGTTGATCCTGCTCGTGATCGATGCCGCCGTTGGTCTCGCCTCGCCACTCGATGGCGAAATGGCCCTCTTCCTTCAGGAGCAAAACCTGCCTTGGATTTTGGTTGTAAACAAATCCGACAAGCTCTCGCAATCTGAAAAAGCCCAACTCCAACATGCACTCATTCGCCAAGGCGTGAATGCATCGGCCGTCTTCTTCTCTGCGCGTACTGGCGTCGGTAAAGAAACGCTCCTCGGCATGATCCAGACAAAACTCGACGAAGCGAAAGCAAAAGACAAAGCGGCCAGCGCCGAATAATGCTCGACAAGCGCTCTAACCAAGCGTAGCCTTACGGTATATGGCCTACGATTTACAACCGTTTCTCCGACGCGCATTAGAACAAGGCGAATCGAAAGAAGACATCGCTGATGCCTTGAAACAAGCGGGCTGGCCAGAAGAAGAAATCAGCGGCGCGCTCGACAAATTCGTGACCGTCCCTGGCTTTGCACTCCCTGTTCCTCGCCGTGAACCCTACCTTCCCGCCCGAGAAGCATTTTTGTACCTCGTCTTGTTTTTGACGCTCTACATTACATCGGTCTCATTCGCGACATTGTTGTTCTCATTGATTGAACGCGCATTCCCAGATGCACTCAATGGTCCGTACCTGTACACGTCTTTACTCTCAACGATTCGTGGCTCACTGGCTGCGCTCATCATCACGTTTCCGATCTTCTTGGTCTTGAATCGTGTCCTTGAACGCGCAATGAAACGCGATCCACAGAAACGCAAATCGAAAGTTCGTAAGTGGTTAACGTATCTGACGCTTTTCATCGCCGCTGTCAGCATCATCGTCGACTTAATCGTGCTCGTCTCGTCTTTGCTTGGCGGCGAACTTGGTGTTCGCTTCTTATTGAAAGTGGCTGTTGTTCTCCTTATCGCTGGAACCGCCTTTGGCTATTACCTCTGGGATCTTCGCCGCGATGAAGAACCACATAAAGCGTAATATGATCACCCCCCTCCTTGTCCGGATCGTTCGTTGGGGCTTCTGTCTCGTGATTCTCGCTGCGATTACCGCTGGTTTGGTTGTTGTCGGCTCGCCTGCTCAACGTCGTCGTGAAGCGTTAGATACCCAGCGCATAAATAGCCTAAGTTCGCTCACGTACGCCATAGATACCTATTATCAGACAAACGGTCAGCTGCCGGCGACGCTTGAAAGTCTGCGAACACAATTACCCTATCTCGTGGCAGATCTTCAGGATCCAACAACCCAGCAAGCCTATGAGTACCGTCCTCTGACCACACTGAGCACAACGGCCTACGAGCTGTGCGCAAATTTTGAGAGCACTCTCGTTGACCCGACACAAACAGCTCTACAGACAGTACCTCTACAGAATACGATGGACCCCGTAACCTGGAGCCATGGAGTTGGACGTACTTGCTACACGTTGTACATACGTACCACCTCCCAAAAACCAACGGAAATTCGCCTCCCCTCCCCCTCCGCTTCGACCCTATGACAGACGCCTTTTATTCCCTCGGCCTAACCCAAGAACAACTCGCCGATCTGCATCGAGCCGTTTTAGCGCGCTACATCGCAGATGAAGTGTTCCGGCGTGAACGTGGTGAAGAGAGCAAGGATCCACCGGCACTCCTCGCCCATCTTGAGAAACTTCTTGATCTGAATGAAGAAGAAGCGCACAAACTCTTCCACGAAGAAGAAGATCGTCTTTGGGAATACAGCTGGTATGCCTACACCGAGGAATGGGCCTGGTACCGTGCTCGCCAAGAAGTTGAACGCGACCTAGGGGATCGTGCGATTTTGATTACAAGTGATGATCTCGAACAGCAGATCGAAAAAATGTACGACGACAACTTCGACCGCTACACCAAAGAGATCGACATGGCCTCGACGGTAAATGCGACTTTGTCCAAAAAACCATCTTCTCGCCGCGCAAAAAAATAAGGCTCTGTGATGTCACCACGTCATTCGTGAATGACGTGGTATACTGACACGTACATGGCAACCCGTCGTTCTTTTCGTGCCTGGGTCGTGTCGGCGCCGCTTGGCAAGGGCGTTGATCTGATTGCTCAGGCCTGTCGTGACTTCGCCAACGAAGATCAGATTCTACGCGCTGATCGTTATTCTGGTATCCCGCGAACTGATCGTCGGCTGTGGACGCACTTACAAGAACAGCCCTCGCTCTTATCAACCCTAGGAAAGATCCCACTCGTTGGCCGCTCGTTACGCAACCTGACGGAAGGCTTCGTCCACCGTCTCCCTTCCCGCTACCCTCTGAACGAACAGGTCGCTTGGAACCGTCGCTTGATTGAGTTCTATTACTTCTTACAGACACAGAAGCTAGGTCGTGATTTCATTCAAAAGCTTGCCGAACAGCCGCTCCCACTCGTCACAAGCTCACAAGTCATCGCCTTCAGCGCCGAAGTTCACGCCTATCCGGGACCCATCTACCTCGTTTGTCATGCCGCAGATCCTTCCCGTGCTTGGGCGCCACTTGAACCGATGCATACTCGGATTCAATGGATCGTTCCAACGCAGATGGCGGAAGATCGGCTGCGTTCCTACGGCGTTCCGGCAGCCAATATTCATCACTTCGGTCTACCTCTTTCCCCTCTCAGCGTGAGTTCGAAAGGCTTACACAGCGACGTCGAGGCCCGTATCGCCCGCCTCGATCCAGAGCAGATCTTCCGAACCCACAAAAAACCCGCCAAGACTCAACGTCCGATCGCACTCGCTGTGATAGCCGATAGCTGCTGGCGAACACACGACCTCTTAACCCTACTTGAAGGCGCGAGCAAAGCCATCCGTTCAGGCGAACTCAGTCTTCACCTCTTCACCGGCAACGACACAAAGCGTGCCCGCGTCATCGAAGCGCTGGCTCGCAATAAGAACCTCCACCGCTACCTCGGCTCATCGCTCACAGTACATCACGACGAAGATGAGACAGTCGCCTTCCAAACCTTTACCAAACACCTTCCCGAAATCGACGTGCTCTGGACTGCACCTAACCCATGGGTGTTCTACACCGGTCTTGGTCTACCGATCATCATCCAACCACCAATTGGTGGACAAGAAGAAGCCCGTTACGCCTGGGTCCGCGGTGTCCAAGCCGGTCTGCCACCACTTGAACTCGAAACGCTCAGCGAATGGATCCTCGACTGGAAGCGCTCTGGTGGCTTGGCTCGCCTCGCTTGGAACGGCTACGGGGCCGCCCCCTACCTTGGCCACGAACGTCTCAAGGAAATTCTGCAAGGCAAACACCCACACGAAGAGCCCCTCCACGCCACGATTCCTGAATAAACAAACGCCGAGCTCAGCTCGGCGTTTGGTGTCTTGAAGGGGGTTTATTGTGTGTAGCTGATCGTCGTTGCTGGCACGACTCCATCTTGCGGAGGCGTGGTCTCGTACGGTCGAGCCGAGAGGTCGCTCAACGTGTTCACCACCTGATTCGGCGAGAGCGTCCCCAAATCCGCTCGACCGGCTGGGCGTGGCAATAAGAAGTAGAGCAACGCTCCACAGACCACGAAGAGCAGTAAGAAAAACCCGACGGCGTAAAAGAAATAATCACCCTCATCGAGGATTTCGAGGCCGATGCGATAAATCACAAAGCCTACGATCAGCACGAGAATGCCGATACCGACAGCGATAAGTTGAGCCATACTGAGCCGAGCTTAGCAGACTTTTTTATTTCCGACAATGACCTATTGACATTATATTACATATAATGTAATGTTAATCTAGGTCGGAAAAATATCCCTATTCCAAAATTTGGCTAAAATAAGGGAATATTCTAAAGGGCGTGCTCACTTTCGAGGAATCATTCCTTCGAATAATTTGTTTAACAGGCATAAACACCATCCGTCTCATCATTCTACTTCTCGCTGATCTATAGGTACTTCCTATGTAAAGCGATGGATTGACATAAATACAATAATTTGTTATCATTCAACGCTCTTTTAGAATCTCTGTTATTGGTAATTTCCTTTTGGTCGAACTTGTGAATCCCGATTTCTCTTTAATTTTTTGAAGAAAGATCGGGATCCGCAATAGAAACCAAGGCTGTTTACAGCCACACGGAAGGGACAACCATGAACACCAAGACCCGCCGCATCCTCGCCACCTGCACCACCGCTCTCGTTGCTAGGCTCCTCAAGGGCCTTGGCCACATCCTCACCGCCGCCGACCCGAACTGGTCGACCGTCTCGATCAAGCTCGAGAGCTACCCAGGCCAGGCGGAGGGCCAGGACACGTTTGCGGCAGAGAACGGTTACTTCGATCGCCGGGATTCATACAAGAGCGTTCCCAGCTTCGAAGCCCGACCGGTTTTCGCCTTCATCAACGGACCGAAGGACGGAGACGTCGCTCTCCCGATCGGTAAGGTGATCAAGGCGATCGAGCCCCAGCTGCTGGTCGCGCTCGTCGCCCTGCGCTACCAGCTGGGCCGCTCGAGCGCCGTCATCGAGCTCAGCAACCCGAGCCACAAGTTCGAGGTCATCCCGGGAACGACGTACCTCTCCTACGAGAACGTCGCCGAAGGCGTGGTCCTCACGGGAGATACGAGCGAGTTCATCGCCGCGTCCGGGATCTCGCTCAACGAGGTCAGCAGCCTCTATCGCTACTCGGAGGAGCGCCTGATGGCGGACATCAACGCGGACCCGTACGATCAGCCCTGGAGCGGCTGCGCCGTGGACTACGGCTACCTGCCGCGCCGCTACAGCTGGCGGGCCGAGCCCCTGCAGTCACCGGACGAGCGACAAGACGTCACCAACCAGGAGACGATCGAGCTCGTCGCGCGCTTGCCCAAGGGAGAAAACTACATCTACCTCGACTAGGACGCTTCACCGCGCCCCTGAGAACCGCTTCGCCTGCTAGGCGACCTCGCGGTCCTTCTCAGGCGGCGCGGTTTTCAGTTTCAAAAACCAAAACTCCGCCTGTAAGCGGAGTTTTGTGATGGTGTGGCTTTACGACGAGGCTCGAACCTATTTCCAGTCCCAA
>CAZRCW010000002.1:0-399919 GCA_964598725.1 uncultured Gammaproteobacteria bacterium
TTGGGACTGGAAATAGGTTCGAGCCTCGTCGTAAAGCCACACCATCACAAAACTCAAAGGCTTTTTTGAAGTCATCGAGCGGGCCGCACTAAGTGCGGCCCATTGTGTTTTTAGACCACCACCCACCACGTTTTTCCCCACGTTTTTTGGCGAAATCACCACGTTTTCGATCGGGTCCACCACGTTTTGCCCCACCACGTCCACCACGTTTTGGGGTGACCCCACCACCACGTTTTTCTGCGTTAGGAAGAGGTTCGGAACCCTGTACGATTTTTGCTCAGAATATAGGTCTTGAACATTCTGGAAAAGTTTGTTTCGCTTTGATATATTTTAAGTGCTACCAACCTGACCAAAAGACTTTTTTGATTGCCGCCCTGGTCAATCCTTTTGGCTTTTCAAGTCTTTTGGGTTGGTAGCACCAGGGCGGCATTTGAG
This sequence comes from uncultured Gammaproteobacteria bacterium, assembly GCA_964598725.1. Taxonomy (GTDB): domain Bacteria; phylum Patescibacteriota; class Patescibacteriia; order 2-12-FULL-60-25; family 2-12-FULL-60-25; genus JAGOTP01. Next base: position 436 of record CAZRCW010000002.1, read on the forward strand.
TTCCGAAAAATTAACAAAATATTGCTGGTGTTAAGTTGAGAATATTGAGCCGCGAAATGTTCGTAGACTTAACACCTGTGAGATTTTGTTAATTTCTCCACATCGATTTTCTACTTACTCAAACTTACTCACCTTCATATGGAACAAAAATTCTTCCTCTACGCACGTAAATCAACGGACGTAGAAGATAAACAAGTATTGAGCATAGAAGCACAGCTAACGGAACTGCGTATCTTCGCTAAGCAAGAAAATCTTTCTATTGCTGAAGAATTCGTTGAAAAGCAATCAGCGAAGATCCCTGGTAGACCGATCTTCAATGCCATGATGAATAGAATCGAACGAGGAGAAGCGAATGGCATTATTACCTGGAACCCAGACCGCTTGGCACGTAACTCCGTGGACGGAGGAAGGATCATCTACCTTCTGGATCGCGAACAGATGACCGCTTTGAAATCTCCCCAGTTCTGGTTTGAAAACACGCCTCAAGGGAAGTTCATGCTGAACATTGCGTTTGGACAAAGCAAGTATTACGTAGACGCACTCTCGGAAAATACCAAACGAGGAATTAGGCAAAAGATCCGCAGAGGAGAAGCGCCAACACTTGCTCCTACTGGATATATAAACGACGTGCGCATGAAAACAATTGTTGTAGATCGCAAGCGGTCTGTAATTATTCGTAAAGCATTTGAACTTTATGCAGAAAATCGTTCTTGTTTGGAGGATATCTCTAAATTCTTAGCAGATAACGGTATTGTTTCAAGCCAAAATAATCCCATGCACAAGGACCGGATAGCATACATTCTTTCCAATCCTTTCTACACAGGCCTCTTCCGATATAAGCAAGAAGTCTACGAAGGTAAACACACGCCCATTATCTCAAAGCAGCTTTTCGATCAAGTGCAGCACGTACTCAAAGAGCGTTCTCACGTCCATCACACGGTCTCCAAGGAACAACGCGCCTTATGCGGCCTTCTCACGTGTGGCACCTGCGGTATGATGATTACAGGTGAATATCGACAAAAGCGATTAGCGAAGCGCAGTATCTACTACACTTACTATCATTGCACGAAGAAACATAAAACGATTAAGTGCGATGAACCCCATATTCGAGAAGAGAAGCTTGATGAACAGCTCTCCAAACGCTTAATGGACTTCGTAGCGTCTCCAGAGTTGATACATGGGCTACGAGCCAAGCTTGAAGAAGATCGAGCTTTAACCTCGACTTCTAACGAGGCTCTACGGAATGAGACTGATCATGCTATCCGAGATATCCAAATCAGGGTCGAGCGCCTTCTTGATGGGTACTTGGCGCAGGATATTGAACGTGAGATCTACATAAAAAAGAAGGCTGATCTCTTAAGTCAAAAGAAGTCGCTCGAAGAAAAAAGAGGGCGTCTAGAGCACACGGCAAATGCTTGGCTCGAACCAATGGAGAACTGGCTGAATAAGGCCGAAAATGTGGAAAAAATCGCACAGGCTTCTGACCTTTTTGCCAAAAAGGTCACGGCCAAAGAAATCTTCGGCTCGAACCTCTTCCTAACGCAGAAAAACGTGGTGGTGGGGTCACCCCAAAACGTGGTGGACGTGGTGGGGCAAAACGTGGTGGACCCGATCGAAAACGTGGTGATTTCGCCAAAAAACGTGGGGAAAAACGTGGTGGGTGGTGGTCTAAAAACACAATGGGCCGCACTTAGTGCGGCCCGCTCGATGACTTCAAAAAAGCCTTTGAGTTTTGTGATGGTGGACATTGGTGGGATCGAACCACCGACCTCACGAATGTGAATCGTGCGCTCTAACCAGCTGAGCTAAACGTCCAAACGCGCACTGAGCATAGCGAATCGGCCCAGAGGTGACAAGATCGGGCCAAGCCTCGTACACTGGGAAGCATCTATGCCATTCACGGTTCGCTCTCTGACCAGTCATTTGAGCAAAACGCTCGCTTCCACCATTCGACCGCTTGATCAGCGCTGGTTTGAGGCCGAGCTGTTGGTTGGGCATGTCTTGAAACACGATCGAACCTGGATCGCTCTCCATCCGGATCAAAAACTCACGGAAAGACAGGTTCAGAAAATCTCCGAACTAGCCGAGCGACGGGTCGCTCATGAGCCACTCGCCTATCTCTTTAAAGAAGCGCCTTTCTATGGTCACACATTTTGCGTTGACCAAAACGTCCTCATCCCGCGCCCGGAAAGTGAACGGCTCGTTCAGCTCGTCGAGGAGTTAATCGGCTCAAGTCCAAAATGGATTGCGTGGGATGTCGGAACGGGTAGCGGCTGTTTGGGACTCTCAATCGCCAAGACTCTCCCGAAAACACACGTGCTATTAAGCGACGTCTCTCATCTAGCCATCGCTATAGCGCGGAAAAATGCGAAGCGCCTATCGGTGGCGAATACCCATTTCATCAAAGGCTCACTTCTCTCAGATTCCATTAAACGTTGGTTAAAGCTCTATCAACTCAAACGCTTGTGCGTGATCGCAAATCTTCCCTATCTTCCAGAAAGCGACCGACGAACCATGCAAGCGCAAGTCATCAATTACGAACCAATGGGAGCCCTCTTCGCCAAAGAAGATGGGCTCAAGCTCATCCGTCAACTCATGCAAGAACTCAGCGTCTTTTTAGCCGATCGCCGAGGTGATGCGATTTTACTTGAACACGATCCACGCCAAGCAAAAACGCTCGCCAAAGAAGCACAAAACTTTTTCCCGTTAGCGACGATCTCAACGGAGCTCGATCAAAATAACGCCAAACGTTTTACGAAGATTCTAACCTAATCAGAGCTAGGTTCCAGCTGGTGTCGAAGTTGTTGTCGTTGTGGTCGAGGGTGTGGTTGGAATGAGACCTCCGAAGACCCGATCATCGGTTGTGACTTCGATCCAGGTTGTACCAGACGTTAGCGAGTATTCAGATCCATCCGCTCCTTCCAAACGAATCAGCTCATCCGGTGAGCGACTCCAACGGGCAATGTATTTTTTGCCAGCGCGATATAAGACCGCATCCCCGCTTCCGACGGTGCGTACGGATAGTCGACCTTTTTCATCCAAAACCTGACTATCGGTTTTCAAGACGATCACGTTGGCCGCTAAGAGCTCTTCGCCCTCACGTGTCTTCTGCACAGTCGTTCCTTTCAAACGACGATACAAGCCAAGCGTAGCGTCGTAGCGCCAGGTAATCGAGTAGGAGCCGCCATAGGGAATCCGCACGGACGAAGCAGCAATGACAGCGTCCGTAGACGTTACGAGCGGCTCAAAGCGCCAGGGGGTAAATGTCGCCGTACTCGTTCCGTAACGAGCATCCATCGCTGCGCTCAGCGAACCAACCGTCGTGTAAACGTTGTGGGGCGCAGGTTTGGACGAGTCGCGATAGAACGTGGCGCTATTCGCCATTTCGTCCAAGTTTCCAAAGATCTTTCCCAGTTTACTGATCTTCTCAAGCGCTTCAGGGCTGCCACCAACATGCGCATAGCCCGCTCCCCAAGCTTTGGCCCAATCTACAAAGTACGGACGCGCACTGCGAACCGGCCCGATCAAGGTTGAGGTTGCAAGGGATGGATCAAAGACCGCCATCAAACGCGTGATCCCACCTTCAACCGGAGACTCGATCACGAGCGAGGCCTTATTCACACCCGACCAAGGTTGGGCATCCGCCTGGTTATCGATCATCACGCTGATCGGACGCTTGTCTGCCATGCCAGGCTCGACCGGCACGCCATCGATATGACGCAGAACCTGGTTGGTCGAGGTTACCGTTTGATCGGTGGTGGTTGGAGTAAACGGATCCTGACTCTCGCGGCGCGTGCTGCCACGGATGATCACATAGAGCAAAACGGCAGATAACACCAATAACACACACGCTCCCACGATAACCAATCGCTGGGAGCGTTTTTTCTTGTCGTTCTTGTTGCCGTTCGCCGACTTGGGCATAGGCTTGTTGGGATACAAAAGGGGCATGCGTTGCATGCCCCTGATTGTATCACAGTCGCTCGTGAGCGATGTGACCTGGCGACGATTATTTGGCGGCGGCGGCTTCTTCGGCTTCTTTCTTGGCGGCTTCTTCTTTCTTCAAGTCGGCTTCGGACTTGATGGTGGAGAGGTCGGCGACCGCAGAGCCTTCTTCCAACTTCTTGAGTTCGTCTTCTGTCATTGGGCGAGCAACCGTTGCGATCGTCGCGTTGGCATCAGAGAGAACTTCGACACCTGCTGGTAATTTGAGCGATCCAACCGTGATCGAATCCTCAAAGGTGGTGAGTGTTCCAAGATCAATCGCGATTTCATGTGGAAGATCGGCTGGCAAACAGCTGACTTCGACTTCGTCCATGGACTTGATAAGTGTACCTCCCAAGCCTTTCACCGCGATCGATTCACCGGTGTAAACGAGCGGAATGCGGACCGTCATCTTTTCATCCATGCGGATCTGGTGAAAGTCGACGTGGGCGATTTCGTTGGTGATTGGGTGCAATTGAACCTCCTTCAAGACCGCTTTCACGGGAGCAGCGTTGCCGACCGTGACGTCGATCAAGCTGGAGAAACCGGCGGATGCATACATCTTCACGAAGGCCGACTTTGGGACGGAGATCGTCTGCGACGCAACTCCATTGCCGTACATAACGGCTGGGATGCGCATAACCTTCAATTCATCCTTCGAGCGCTTGCCAACGCTGGTACGGGTTTCGGCGGAGATTGCGTGTTTCATAGACTTCAAAAAAGTGGCTTAACGATACGGGAATAGCGAAATCCCGTCAAGAGACGGGATTCGTAGCGACTTTCGTTGATTTTAGGCAAAAATTCGAGGTTTAAGCGGCCTTGGAGGGGTTGAAGAGGCTGTGGCAGAGCGCCCGGCTTTCTTCCTCAAGCTGTATATGGAAGCGTAAACACTCATCAACCGAGATCGCCGGAGCGTCGTGGAACCGCTTGGCATCAGCCGCTTCGAGGTCCGTCACTACCCCAACCGAGCTCACAACGCCCGAGGATTCGAGCACCACCGCCATCATCGCCCGTCCACAGTTCTGGCAGCTGCAATGAAAGAGCTTGGTCGTCCCTTGCTCTTCGACCAAGCGAATCCCTGCCTCGTCGTAAGCCGACTGGCAGAGCGGACACTGGGTCAAAATGCGTGAGGGCTGGATAGACATACCTAGAGAATACAAAAGAACCACCGATGGAGCAAGCTCCGAACGGTGGCTCTTGATTCAAGTTTCTCCCAAGACCAACGAGTGATCTGTGAAGAACCTTTCCCGGTGAGAGATGAGAGTGAGACGTTGACCGACCGGGATGCGGTCAACGAATGCGCTTGCGGCGCGTGAAGGAACGATGTTCGACTACTTCTTCTTGCCCTTGCCTTTCTTCTTGGGCGGCGGATGCACGGCAGCCGATACGCGCGAGAAGTAGCGGTAGCGGATGTAGATCGCAACGATGATCAGCATCAGAGCGCCGGCGTAGTTGTGGCCGACGAGCTGAGCCGCGTCGCGATCGACCCCGCTGGACTCGAGTCCGTTTGCGACGATCTGTTGCAGGTCGTTCGCGCCGCCATTTACGAGGCGGCCGACGTTATCTGCAGGATCAGGATGTGGTTGCATAGCCCTCCTAGAACAGGTGCGAGATGAACAGCACGAGCGGCATCACCACGTTGTCGCCAACGAAGATCAACACCGCGCCAACGATCGACCACACGAAGTAGTAGATCGACAGCAGCAGGTCGAACAGCCAGGCGAACAGGTGTCCGACGGTCGGGATGACACCGATCAGCACCCAGATCGCGCTCAGGACCGCCGACCAGATGAGCGCGCCCTTGAACGAGATGCGGAACGCGGGCAGGAGGTAGTCCTTCTTCCAGCGATCCCCCGTCTCGGCGAGCGAGTTGCTCGCCTTGGGCCAGCCGAGGATGCTCGACCAGAGAATGACGCAGACCACGATGAAGATCAGGTTGGGGATGATCAGGATCGGCGTCTGCAGGCTGGGCGTCTCGCGGATGAGGTAGGTGAAGTAGCCCGTGATGAGCGTCAGCACCCCCACCGGGAGCCAGTGCTCCATTCTCGACTCCCCGAACCAGCGGCTCAGAACCGAGATCAGCAAGGCCGAGACGACGAGCAAGCCGACCCACCAACTAGCGATCAGCAGGTCCATGATCTGCGGCGAGCTATCTCGCGAGAAGCGGACGAACAGGTGATCGTCGAGGCGGAGAACTTCCGTGCCGATGCCGATGGCCCGGGCGATGGCCCGGAAGACCGACAGGCCGACGAGCGACAGAAACAAACGACCGAGCTTGTTCATGAAAACCCCGGGTAGACGTCAAACGAGCGGGCACCGTGCCAGCAACGCTGAACGTCTTCCGTAGAGCCTTCATGAGTCATAAGACTCAGACTGTCGAAAGAACAGATCAGTATAGCCGATTTTGGCTCTTTTGTCAAGCGTTTCCGTACATAAAACTGGCCTAATTATTGGCTAAAATACGCGTTTTTGGATCTCAGACGCAATTATATTGCGTTATTTTGTTTAACGAAGGTATGCAAAATGGCAGAACCCAGCCAAATACTTGTACTTTATTACTATCAAAACTCTGCTTTTCTTGACATTTATGACTATTTCTGGTACATTACTATGCTCTCTGAAGCACAGGTCCACCGACTCGTCTGCCCGCTGGCGGACGACAAGACCCTGTGATTGTGGAGAGTGATCCAATGACGGGCTTCCAAGCCCCACGACACGCCCATGGAGGGCATCATGCGACCCCAGACCAATCTCGTCCCTTCGTTCGATTCATTCTGGCACCACTCGGGCAACCGCGTGGGCACCCTCGACTCCGGCGCCCACAACGGCGGCCGGTTCGGCAACAAGCAGAAGGAGTTGCGCCTGCTGCCCCGGGAGACCGGCGGCGGCCGCGGCGGCTGAAGCACACGCACTAGATCAAGAAGGACAATCGCGCTCTCTTCGTCTTCGTCCCTGATGCTCGAGATCGAGGCCTACGTCTCATCGACATGCAGTGACATACCTCCGCACGCGTGAGCATCGTCCCCGACCTACGACAGAACAGAGCGAGGATCTTCCCCGTTCCCGCGTACTGGTCATGGACACCCGCCCACTTCCGATCGACGATCCGTCGATCGCCCCGCTCGAGAGCATCAAGCTCGCGAGATCAGCGTTCCGCTCCCCTGCGCCGCACATCCACACCTACCAGGCGACTGCCTCGTCGTGATCGATGCCGCGCGGAAAGCGAATGCTCCGGACGAGTTCACCCGAACTTCGCCCGCCCGCTGACGGACGCCGCACGGCGACTGTCATCTGCTCATTGCGCCAGACCCAACCACAGGGAGGAACCCCGGACGAGCTCACGTTGCACACCCCATGCACCGCGAGCTCGATCCGGGGACTCTGTTTTTAAAAACGATTTTGTGTTTTACGAAATGCGCTTGTCTTGTACGCCTTGCCACATGTGGCTGAAGATTTCACGCATCGCATCGGCCAAGTCCTGGCTTTCAATCAAGATATAGATAATCTCCCCACGTAAGGTCGACATCACCACGCGATTTCCATAGACCTGAATGTCCGCGAAGAATTTACTTGGACCATTCTCTTTGATGACGGCGATGTGTTCATCCGGAATTCCGGTGAGAATCTTTTCTTCTCCACGCGTGTAGAAAATCAAACGACGCTTCGGGCGAATTTTGTTTAGGGCCTTGAAGAATTCCATGTTGCCTTCGGATGGGTAGAGACGCACCACATCATCGAAGTTCGCCACTTCGTCCAACGTCTTCGGGGCCACTTCTAACAAATCCTTCTGCAAGGCACGGATCCCCTCTTTACCGGTAAACATCTTCACGATTGGCTTTTCGCCGCGCTGCAGTAAGCGGAGCTCTTCGACCGACGCTTCGACTTCTTTCAAGGTCGTCTGCATATGCTGCATACGCGCCTGCATGAAGGAGATCAAGCGATCTGGCGCTTCAGCAGAAAACAGGCGCTTTTTGCCTTGTTGAAGCGTGCTCATCAAGCCATTCTTCATGAGCGCGTCGACAGCTGCATAGGCCGTGACGCGGGAGATTTTGGCGAGCTTTGCGAGATCCTGAATCGTCGATGGACCCGCTTCGAGCGAGACTAAATACAGCTTGGATTCACTTTCGGTGAAGCCTAAGGTGCGAAGGAGCTTATCCCAAGAAGCCATAGGGAAAAGAAAAGAATAAAGAGCAAAAGAAGATTAGAAGTCGAGGTCTTTGACGTGCTTGGCGTTGGTCTGAATGAAGCGCTTGCGTGGAGCCACATCGCTCCCCATCAAAATATCGAACATTTCGTCGGCTTTCTGGGCATCTTCTACGGTAACGCGTTTCATAAGGCGTCGCTCCGGATCCATCGTCGTCTCCCACAACTGTTCTGGGTTCATTTCTCCCAAACCTTTGTAGCGCTGAATATTGATGCCGCCGATACTGAGCATGCCTTCGATCGGTTCCTCGACAACGAGAGCGACTTCGGCCTTCTCTTCACTGACTTCTTCCTTGCCTTTTTTCAACTTCGCCGAGCGTTCTTCTTTGGCTTTCATCATCTCTTCCATACCTTTATCGCGTTCTTCATCGCTATAGGCGTAACGGATTTCTTTGCCACGCTGCAAACGGAAGAGCGGTGGCTGAGCGATGTAAATGTTACCGTTCGTGACGAGCACCGGGAAGTAGCGATAGAACAAGGTCAACAAAAGCGTACGGATGTGCGCTCCGTCGACGTCGGCGTCGGTCATGATGATCACGCGACCATAGCGGAGCTTGGTGATATCGAACATGTCGCCGATGTTGGTACCCATCGCGATGACCAAGTTCTTAATCTGCTCGTTGCCGAGCATCTTGTCCAAGCGGGCACGTTCGACGTTCAAGATCTTTCCACGCAGTGGCAAGATGGCTTGGTTATCGCGGTTGCGACCCTGTTTTGCGGAACCTCCGGCAGAGTCTCCCTCAACGATGTAGAGCTCACACACGGCTGGGTCACGGTTCGCACAGTCAGCAAGCTTGCCTGGAAGCGTCATGCCTTCGAGTACGCCTTTACGCAACACCGTTTCACGGGCAGCACGAGCGGCGGCACGGGCGCGTTGGGCGAGCACACACTTCTCAAGAATCGCCTGCCCATCCTTAGGATGCTCTTCGAGGAACATCGTGAGCGCTTCACTCATCACGGATTCAACCGCGCCACGGACTTCTGGCGTGCCAAGTTTGGCCTTGGTCTGCCCTTCGAACTGTGGTTCTGGGTAGCGAATCGAAATGACGGCCGTCAACCCTTCGCGAACGTCTTCGCCCGACAAGTTGTCGTCCTTTTCTTTGATGAAGCCTTTGTTACGCGCATAGCTATTCAAGACACGTGTGAGCGCTGCACGGAACCCCTGAACGTGCGTACCACCTTCTGGGTTGATGATGTTGTTCGTGAAGGCGTAGAGCGTTTCGGAATAGTCTTCCGTGTATTGAAGCGCGATCGAGACTTCGGATTTTTCGACCTGTTTTTCCACTAAGAAAATATTCTCATGCTTCGCTTGCTTCTTGTGGTTCAAGAAACGGGTGTACGAAGCCACACCTCCCTCGAAGTAAAAACCATAGACATCCTGCTGGCCTGGTTCACGGGCGTTCGTAACCGTCAGGCGAATGCCTTTCGTGAGGTAGCACTGCTGGCGGTAGTGGTCGACAATACGCTGGTGATCGATCGTAATCCCTTCGGTGAAAATGGTTGCATCTGGATGGAAGATGATGGTCGTTCCATGATTATCGCTTTTTCCGATCCGTTTGACGTCACCCTGGGCTTTTCCGCACTTGTAAAACTGCTGGTATTTTCCCCCATCGCGTTCGACGATGACTTCCAAATCATCGGACAAGGCGTTCACAACGGACACACCCACCCCGTGCAACCCACCGGAAATCTTATAACCACTTGATTCTCCACCGAACTTTCCACCGGCATGGAGCTTGGTCATGACGAGCTCAAGCGCGGATACACCGTATTGCTTGTGGGTATCAACTGGAATACCGCGACCGTTGTCGGTAACTGAGATTTTGTCGCCCGGAAGCAACGTAATCGAAATCGCATCCGCGTGTCCGGCCATGGCTTCGTCGAAACAGTTGTCGACCACTTCACGGAGTAAATGAAACAAACCATCCGGGCCCGTGGACCCAATGTACATACCCGGGCGCTTGCGCACCGGCTCCAAACCTTCAAGGACGGAAATCTGATCGGCGCTGTAGCCGTTCTTCGCGGGTGTTTTAGCCATAGAAAGAGTTGGCGGGATCGTACCAGGAGGTAGGCCCGAAGAGAAGTGGATGATATACTGACGCCATGCTGTCTTCAGAACATCAGATTGGGAGTGGAATGACCGAATCCGACCTCCGGGCCGCGTCCTGGTGGGCTCGGCATGGACTCGCATTGCGCCGTTTAGGCTATGGGAGCTTGGTCGCTATCAGCATTGGCCTCTGGGGATTCACGCTCTGGACCTATCTCGATGCCTACGTCATCTCTTGGCCGCGCGAATCGCGCATTCAAAAACTGATTGCACAACAAATGATTCCGCAAGAGATCATCCGACGAGTTGCGCCAGAGGCCCTGCAACCAGGTGACGTCTCGACCTTTGAAACCACCGATAGTCGTTTAGATGCCCTCAGCAGTCTAAGTAACCCAAATACGCTGTGGTCCGCCCGCGTGAGCTACGCCTTCAAGCTCGGCGATCAAACCAGCGACATTCAACAGGTGACGGTCCTTCCGCATAGCACACGGCCACTTGTCTCGCTTGGTTTACGTGGGAGTGGCGACGCACAGCTCGATGTACGATCGATTGTCTGGCAACGCATCAAGCAGGAAGACATCAACGGCGATTACGACACGTTTGCCGCCGCCCGCCAAGATTTTGTATTCAGCGAGAATCCAACTTATGTTTCTGTTGGAGATGGAGTTGGAACAACCGATTTTACCCTGACGAATAACACCGCCTTCGGTTATTGGAATGTAGAGCTATATGTGACCTTGCTGCGCCAAGGCATTCCGCTAGCCGTCAATAAAATCGATGTCCGTGAACTCAAACCAAACGAAGTCCGACCGATCTCGCTTCAATGGCTGGAAGAAGTCACCGGTGTTGATCAAGTCGATATCGTTCCCTACGTTGATATTTTGGACAAAGCCAGCTATTTACCAACCGATCGACTCTAGCCCTGGTTTATTCAAGTCTTGCTGGGTAAGATCGGAACATGCAGCGCTTGCTTGTTCTCTTAGAACGTCTCGATTGGGGCATGTTGATTGCGGCTGCCTCGCTCGTCGCGATCGGTCTGTCGATCATTTACGGCATCGGCATCTCCCGTGATCCGATCGATTTGTTTTCGTTTTATAAACAATTAGCCGCCCTTGGGATCGGTGTTTCCATCGCACTTGCATTGACGATTATCGACTATCGTCACCTGCGTTCGTTGTCGGTTGTGGTATATATCGTCGGTCTCGTTTTGCTCGTATCGGTGCTCATCTTTGGACAAACGATTCGTGGGACACAAGGTTGGTTCGTGTTTGCTGGCTTTTCGTTTCAACCGGTCGAACCGGCCAAGATTTGTTTAGCCGGATATCTCGCCGCCTTCATGGCGCGCCATGGCCATGGCCGTTTGAGTTGGCCAAGCTTTCTGCGCAGTGCGGGCGCCACGGCGCTCTACATTGGACTGGTCTTCTTACAACCGGACTTCGGATCCGCCATGGTCATGCTGGCGATCTGGGGCGCGATGGCGCTCTTCGCCGGTTTACCACGCTTCGCTTGGCTCATCTTGCCATTGATCGCCGCGGCCGGAATCGGTCTTAGCTGGACCTTCGCCCTGAAGCCATACCAGAAGGAACGCATTATGGCGTTCGTCGATCCAAGTGCCGACACCCGCGGTTCTGGCTATAACGCCGCTCAAGCCCGCATCGCGATCGGTTCGGGAGGTTGGCTTGGAAAAGGAATCGGCGAAGGCTCACAGGCGCGTCTGCGTTTTCTCCCGGAAGCGGCGACCGACTTTATCTTCGCCGTCGTAGGAGAGGAGCTCGGTTTTGTAGGCATCGCGGTCACGATCGTCCTCTTCGGTTGGCTATTCACGCGCTACATTCTCACAGCCTTAGCTTCGGGTGATGACTTCGCCGCCCTTCTGTTGATCGGACTTGGCGCAACGCTCCTCGTTCACGTTGTTGAAAACGCCGGAATGAACTTAGGCGTCCTACCGATCACCGGTATTCCCCTTCCTTTCGTCTCAAGCGCCGCTTCATCGCTCGTCGTGGTCTGGGTGAATGTTGGCCTGGCCCAGAGCGTCGCTGTCCGCCGTCGGAGCGAAAGCGCTGCCCATGCCGAGCTCCATGAGCGCTATTCCACCCAATAAACATCGATTTTTTGGTTCATCCACAGCATATTTGGCTTGATTTTTGGAAAAGACTCTCTTATACTGCGGGCACATCTGGAGAAGGCACTTATTCCAGGAATAAGGCTTTTCCGGGCCACAGACGACTCCGCGGGTATCGTATAGTGGTTATTATGGGTGCTTCCCAAGCACCAAAGACGGGTTCGATTCCCGTTACCCGCTCCACCCACCAAGTTCGCAAAACGGACGAAGGTGGAATGACAAGGTGAACTCTGGTAAAGAGGCTCACGCCCGATTACCAGAGAGGCGCCAATTTAGCTCAGTTGGTAGAGCAATGCTTTCGTAAAGCAGAGGTCCCGGGTTCGACTCCCGGAATTGGCTCCATGGAACGACACTCCCTTTCGGGAGTGTTTTTCTTTCCAGGCTTCTCAACTTCAAGAACCACTAACTAAAACTCGCCCCAAAGAGGCGAGTTTTGAGAACCACTCTCGTTCTTACGGCGAAATCACCAGGTATTTCTTCACGTCTTCCTTTGTCATTCGTTCGCTCAACTTCTGGCCGAGTGCAGCGCCTTTTTCATCTTCGGTCGTACCCGTCATCTTCTCGCGAAGCGCCTGACTCACGACACCTGGATGAATGAAGAACTTTTTGAATTCAGCGCGCGTCCAACCGAAAGACGTGTTCAAGAAGGCATCGATCTCGCCAGGCTGAGTTGACGTACCGGACTGCGCAACGAAATCATCGAAGGCCTTGTCGACGTCCGCATCCGAAACACTCACGCCATATTCTTTGGCGAGCTGATCGAGCGCGGCGATCTGCACAACCTGCTCGTAGGCAGCGTCGCGCGTTTGTTGGTTCACTTCGGTTGGCAACTGACGCTGACGAGCATCTTCGGTTTTCAAGTAGACGCGCTGTGCATCGATCTGTGACAGATAATCGGAGTAGGTCGCTTTTTGGCCACCCACTTTAGCCGCTGGAAAGGCTGTCATTTTGGCGAAGGCGCGCGTCGCGCCGCCCTCCCACTGTTTACGTGTAATCCCGTACGAAAAAACGGCGGACACAGCTCCAATCGCAGCAACCAAGACGACAACCACTCCAACGATGATGACAGTACGTTTTTGAATCATAGATTAGATAGTAACGAAATAGCGCAACCAGCGACGAGGAATCGATTGACCTTCCAACGGATCGGTGGCAGGTTCATCCGTCGTAGCCGAGTCGGACCAGCTGGGACGAGCGGTCGTATCCCCTTCTTCGAACAAAATCACATGCTCACCCGGCTTTTTAAGGTTAAAGCGCAAACGTGCCTCCTGCTCAACATAAGCGTCGGTTTTCATCGTGTCCAGCAAGGAGGTCATTGAGTGTTTTTGACTCTCGAGGGCGGCAACTTGGGATTTGAGACCTTCGATCTCTTGGTCAACTTTCCAACCCCGATAGGTTTCGCGCACCGTTGACGCACTCACGAAGAAGACGATGGCCGCAAGCAGTGCAAACACCATCGGCCAACGCAAAGATGGAAAGGACGAATGCCCTCCCGCTCGTGGGTGAAGCGACGAAGAACCAAGGGGCGTCATACGCGAACAGGCCTAGTCTATCACATCGGACGATGCATGCCTTCTTCCAACCAATCGAGTTCCTCTGGAGTCGCCTGTTCAATCTGATGGATCAAGCGTTCGCGTTGGGCCTGGATCGGATCTTTCTGCGGCCCCTGATTCGCCTGATGGGTGGCCTGATGGCCATGTCCACGAAGTTCTTGAATCGATTGGGCCAAGCGATCCGGCCCACGGAGATCGGTCATGGTAATTGAGGGCACCGAACCGGCGTTGGTACGGATCCGAAGCGTTCCAACTCCCCAGATCGAGCGCCAAAGACCCCGCTTCTCCCATTGAACATCACCAACGTGTGAAAAAGCCGCTTCCGAAACATGCCGATGCCACATCCCGGTTTGAGACACATGAACCAACCGACGATCGGTTAAAATCAAGGCCGTCGCATCCCACAAGCGGAACGCGCGCCAAGCGGCAAGCGCTCCAATCACAACTGGCAGACAAAACAACGCAATCCCGACTGCGCCCAACTTGAATAGAGGGAAAATGAAGAAACAAGGCAAGACGATGAGTAACGCAAATCCAAGTAAGCGCACGATAAGGGCAGAGCTATGACCGCGGAAGACACCCAATACCTTCTCTCCCGATTGGACCTTCACGACATCAGAAACGTGAAACATAGGATGGATCGTTAAGAAGATGACTGAGCAAGGTACCGCTGCATCGCGACTCGGATCCCGTCTTCAGCCGCTTCACGTTCGCTCCACGGCAGTTTCTGATCATTTGCGACACACATCCATGTCTCACTACCCTTGCCTGTGATAATCACGAGATCATTCGGCTCTGCCAAGAGCATAGCTTTTTGAATGGCGGCGCGACGATCGAGGAGTCTGAAGAGCGTTTTGCCCTCTTCTTTTTTTCCGGTCGCAAGCGCGCCCGCCACGATCTGATCGATAATCGTCTGTGGATTATCATCGTAGGGATCTTCGTTCGTCACGATCATCACATCTGCCGTTTCGGCCGCCATTCGACCCAGGATGGGTCGACGCGCAACATCTCTCCCACCACCGCACGAACCGAGTACATGGATCAAGCGTTCATGTGGAACGGACGACAAGGCTGTATAAAATTGTTTCAACGACTCTGGCTCTGGTGCATAATCGATGATCACCTTCCAGGGCTGTCCGTTATCAACTCGCTCGAATCTTCCCGGTAGTCCCTTGATTTTCTGGAGCTGTTTGATTGCAGCATCTAGCGGCACCTCTAAGACCTGGCAGACCGTCAAGGCTGCAACCATGTTCTCAACATTGTATTTGCCTGGAATCGACAAGTGCATCGGATGACCGGCGACAACCGATTCAGACCCATTCGGCGAAAGAACCAACCCCTCAGCCTTCAAGCCTGTTCCCTTGGTGATACCATACCAAGCTATTTGCTTGAGGCCAGGCGTCGAAGCGTAGTAATCAGCGTGTTCGCTTTCGGCGTTAATAACCGCAACCCGTGGAATAACGCTTCCGTTCAGTGTTTTCGGAGGTAAACTCACCAAACATTCAAAGAGAATACGTTTGGCACGTTTATAGTTTTCAAATCCCCCATGCGCCTCGATATGCTCAGGCGTCAAGTTCGTGAGAACAGCGATGTCGTACTGGATACCCAATTGTCGATGCTGTACCAATCCCTGTGAAGACGTTTCGATAACCGCATAACGACAGCCTGCTTTTACCATCTGACGCAACATGCGCTGGATGAAAAAGCGACCGGGCATGGTCATCTTGGTGTCGTTTAACCACTCGCGCTCACCGATTTTGAGGATAGCGGTTGTCGTGCAGCCGGCTTTTTCACCGGTCGCTTCTAAAGCCTTCGCGATCGCGTAGGATGTCGTGGTTTTTCCGTTCGTGCCGGTCACGCCGATCACGATAAGCTGCTTGGATGGATGGCCATACACAAACGATGCCAAGTTCGCCAAGGCGTAGTGATAGAAATCGAGTGTATGGGCTGGCAATAAACGTTTTACGTGTTCTTTGAGGGACGGCATAACGATGTCACAAACTATAGGTGACAAACGAGATCACCGCCAGAACCAGCGCAAAGCCAAAAATAATAATGGCTGAGGGCAGCGCGTACGGGATGTGGATGAATTGGTTCGCCATCAGCAGGACGACACCCGCAGTTTGTAGGCCCATTTTGACCTTGCCAAAGATATTGGCCGAGGTGTAAGCGTGGCGACGGCGGAAGCGCGTATAGGCACCGACCATGATGGCGACCTCCAGCGCGACCAAGAGACCAGCGAATAGGGGGTGGATTTGATTGGCAACAAAAAGTAACGCGATCGATCCAACTAAGGCCTTGTCCGCGATCGGATCGGCGACGGTTCCCCACATGGTGATCTGTTTGCGAGTGCGCGCCAGCGATCCATCCAAGACATCCGTAAACGCGGCAAACAAAAACAACGCGAACGTCCAGCCCCACAGATGATCGCGCGCCGCCGAAATCACAAACGGCACGAGCAAAAACCGACCCAACGTGAGCTGGTTCGGCGTGACCCAAGAGGGAATGAGCTTAAGGAACGTGGCCTTGAAGAAGCGATCGTGCGGATACAACCGCACGTTCTCATTTGTCATGAGCATACGGGCACTCCCCTATAGGATACGGGAGGAGCAGCCTTTCAGCAAAGATGATACACTTCCTGTATTCGATGTCCTCTCGTTTCACCTCGCTCCTTCCGCTCATTGTCGGTGGAGTCATCGCGTTATTCGCGAGTTTTTTGCCAGAGTCGCTCTCGATTTTTCGATCGGCGCTCTGGTTGTTCGTGATCGTCTTCAGCGCTGGCGTGATTGGACCGAGGTTTGTTTCAGAACGATTACCTTCGCCATTTCGTTGGCTTATTGGTGGCGTGACACTCCTTGCAACGCATTCGATTCTCCAAACCATTTGGTATTACGCGGGCGGCTTACTCGGGCCGTGGGCGGATGGACTGTGTTTGGGTGGAGCAATCCTGCTCCTCACCTTGTGTATCGGCTTGAGAAAAACCGTGGAGAGCGATGATACGAAGACCTCTGATGGACCGGTCCGAATCGAAGAAGCAAGCTGGACGTTGCTCGCGGTACTCTCATTCGTCGCCGCGGCCATGTTCGTATTACTCAGCGCCTGGCAGGCGGCTACCACTCAATCGATCAACGGCGCTTGGGGGCTGTTCCCCGCTGGGACGCTGATCGCCCTATCCGTTTTATTTGCCGGTAGCTTCTTGGCGAGTCTTACGTCTAGAAAACTTGTTGTTGTTAGTCTCGTCAGCCTAAGCCTACTTCTTCTTGCCTCACTCACGATCTTTGTCTATCCGCTCGGCTATGGCTTTGATGGCTTCCTACATCGCGCGAGCGAAGCGGTGATTCTAGAGACAGGGACACTGACACCGGCACCGCCTTCTTACATTGGTCAGTACACACTCATCACCTGGCTGAGCCGTGTTTTCCGCGTTTCGCATTCGATCAGCGATCTTTGGCTCGTTGGTGCACTCGCCCTGTTCTTGCCGATCGCGAGCTCGCATCTTTCCAGAAAAAAACGTGGATCCTTCAGCGTGCTCGGCCTGCTGATTGCACTGCCGCTCGGCATCATTTCAGCGACGACTCCTCAAAACGTGGCATATCTCTTGGGCTTGCTCGCCCTTCTCTGGCTTATTCCGTTCGAGTCCAAGGATGAAGAGGCGTCAACCCTCACGCGGGTGACTTCATTGGTCATTCCTTGGATCATGATCGCTTGGTCACTGGCGACCCACCCACTCGCCGGCCTTCCCTTCGCGTTCGCTGGCTTTGCACTCAGCATCTATCAGCTTCGTTTCCGTATCGTACGGAATATTTTCATCGGTCTTTCATTGGTCGGGTCACTCCTCGTCGTCCCGCTCGCCTTTTCGGTCCGCGCCATGCTGCAAGGCAGCGGCTGGTCCTGGGGTTGGCTCAAATCCGCTTCGTCGATTTTCGGTTGGCTAGGCGAACGCGCCATGCAACCGGCGACGCATTTAGCCCTCTGGCCAGATTGGACGAACTGGCAGATCTATCTTTTGAGCTTCTTGTTGCTCGGCGCAGCTCTGTTAGCAGCTGTCCGTGACACCCAGCGTCGTTCCATTTGGCTTATCCTCATCGGTTTTTCCGTAACGGCCAGCTTAAGCAGTTGGCTTCTGCAGGCGAGCGGCGATTTCTCTTTCCTCATCTCTTACGAACGCCAAGATTACGCCGGCCGCCTCTTGATCGTCGCGCAGCTTTTCTTAGTTCCCGCCGCTCTCGTCGGGATCGGCTATTGGTTTGAAAAAGCACAATCTGCCCATCCACGCATTCGCGCAGCCAGCCTTCTGCTCGGGATCGCTTGGTTCTCGGCCAACGTCTATAACATGTTGCCGCGCAACGATGCGGCCGCGATTGGCCATGGTTGGAACGTCGGTCAGAGCGATCTCGAAGCGGTGAAGTTCATCGATAAACAAGCGAATGGAGAAGCCTACACCGTTCTCGCCAACCAAACCGTCAGCGCCGCCGCTATTTCAAGCTTCGGTTTTAAACGCTACGTCGGTGATGTTTTTTACTACCCGATTCCAACCGGTGGACCGCTCTACGAACGCTTCTTACAGATGATGGATCAACCGGATGCCGACATCGCAAAAGAAGCTGGGGACCTTGGCCAAAGCAAGCTCGTCTATGTCGTGGTCAACCGTTACTGGTTCAAAGCGGATCAAACGATTGAAAAACTCAAAGAACTCTCCGACCGTACCTGGAATGTAGAACGTGGGGCCGCCTACATCTTCTTGTTCGACTTGAGAAACCGACCGAGCGCCTCTGCGACAACTTCTGGATCGTGACGCTGCCAGGCACGAAGACCACGCTCGCTCCAAAGAGAACGGGGCTCTGAACACAGCTGTTCGATCGCGTGCCACCATGCGTTTGTTTCATGTGTCGTGACCAACACACCGGCCGCGCTCAACGTCTCTGGAATACCGCCTTTTGCTTGCGCAACCACTGGTAACCCGCACGCAAACGCTTCTAATAGAACTGTTGGTTGATTCTCTTCAATCTGTGACGGAACGAGTAAGAGATCAGCTTTTTGCATCTCTTCTAGAACCTGCGCGCTGCCTACCTCTTCTTGCGTTGAGACGAACGAACCGGCTGTGACTGGTGCATTATTTAACCGAGAAGCTCCACCTCCCACGATTCGCCAATGGATCGGGCGTGAAGCCGAAGCCATCAATCCCTGTAAGACCTCCTCGCCTTTATCTTTACTGACGCGACCAATATATAAAATCGTCAGCTGCACTCTCCAGTCACGTGCATCGGAGAAGACTCGCGCAGGCGCCGGGTTTGGCACAACGGCAGTCTCAACGTTTCTGAACCAACCACGTCGTGTATGCGCGTTTAGCAGCCACTGCGTTGGACTTAAGACGAGCTCTGGTCGACCGAACACAAGCAGACGCGCTCGCGTCGCCCATCGCTGGAGAACCGTGATCCGAGACTCATTCTCCAAGAGACCGAGTGGATGAAAGAGCTGCACATCATGCAGTACATGAATCCAGCGGACACCAGTCTTTTGAATCGCTGAAGGTGTACCAAACCCACCGCCCGTCAGATTATGCGTCATCACTACCTCGGGCTTCCAAGCGATAATGTCTTCGGCATAAGGATGGCGCCAGACCAGATCACGGAGATGGAACAATATGCGCTTCCAAAACGGCGCCTCCGTCCACTCAAGTGACGTCGTCCAAACCTGAACTTCATGCCCAAGTTTTCGCAAGAGCTCAACGTGCAGCTCCGCGATTCGTCCTGCTCCACCGCGCATCTTAGGCGGGTAGGCGTTGGTTAAGATGGCGATGCGCATACCGTTCGATACACTTCGATCAATCGATCAAGGTGTTTTTCTTGATCGTAGCGCTCATTCACGCGCTTTACGCCGGCATTATGAAACAACTGAAACTCCGGTGTCCGTTGCACAACCTGCTGCATGCGTTCTGCGAGCGCCTTGTCATCGCCAGGTGGGACGAGCCAGCCCGTCTTCCCAGGCTCCAAAACAGAACGCACACCTGGCAGGTCAGACGCGATCACCGGCGTCGCACAGGCTTGCGCTTCGATCGCGACCAGACCGAACGCTTCCGACTTGGAAGTTGAAGGAAATAACAATGCATCTGCCGAACGGTACAAGCGCGGCAGATCCGTGAATGAACAGTGCGGCAAAAAAATTATCCTATTTTCAATCCCAAGCTCTTTCGCTAACGCTTGGAGCTCGGGCTTCAAATCCCCATCCCCACGCAAGACAAGATAGCTCGATAGATCTTGAAGACGTGCTAAGGCTCGAAGCGCGACCGGAACGCCTTTAAAGAGATGGGCGCGGTCTAAACCTCCAACCATTAAGAAGAGCGTCCCCTGCTCCGGCAATCCGAAGAACGAACGTTCAGAGCTACCTGGATGAAAGACTGAAAGATCAATCCCGAACGGCAACTCTATCAAACGTGGATCCTGACGCTTCACCAGTCCTGCAATGGATGAGCTCTGTGCGTAATCCAACGAGGACACAAACAAGGCCTTTGCCCGACGCAATAACCACGGCTGGATCAAAGCGCGATGCACTTGCGCGATCGGCTCACGCCAACCTCCCATCTCCGCATCCATATGAAAGGTCACAACGATCGGTGTTGAAGGCGGAAACGCTAAAAGTGACTCCGCCGTTCCATAAAATGGATAGTGGAGGTGAATCACATCCCAGACTTCTTTCGTAACCGACTTCAAGGACAACCCGGCCGCATTTCCCAGCCGCCAGATTGGCTTCACCGCTTTCACAGCTCGCGGTCGTACCAGCCCTCTATCACCTTGAGCGAGCTCAGGAGCAAGCAATAGCGCTTGATGACCACGCGCGTTCAGACCATCAACTTCACGTAACGCGGCCATGCCAATACCTCCAACTTCAGGTGGAGCTAAGCAGGCAACGTGCAACACCTTAAGCGGCTTGGTCATGCGATTCGACCTCTTTCAACGTTTCTCCTTTTTTATCAAGTTCACGCAGCGCTTCGTGTCGAACAAGCTCGGTCAGTGATTTTTCCATCTGGTCATGCACCAAGTGCAAATGAAACACTAACAAAAAGAGTGCAACGATCGAGATATAGATAACCAAGTCGACCCCACGACCGATCCCGACGATATCGGCAAAGAAGTTCACGATCCCAGGCAAACACACGATCACAGCGGCACCCAACCAGACAACGGTCCAAGCAACTGCCTCGATCGGACGAATAGCTTGTTTCGAAGCGCGATACCAGGTCAGGATCGTCGTGCCACTCAAAATGACTAAAAGTATCAATTGAATCCACATATTATTTACGGAACGAGCCAATGAGTAGCTGCCAGACAATACGGACTACACCTCCACGCCACTGACCCTTTGCAAGACTGTCCTGCGAATAGCGAACTTCAACCGGAACTTCCTTCCAGCGGAACTGATGGGTGACCTTGCGCAAGATCTCGGAACAATGAGCCATCCGGTCTTGTTGAAAATCCAAGCGACTCCCCGCTTCTGCATGAAACGCACGCAAGCCGGTTTGTGGATCCGTGACGCGGGATGGAATGCCTAAAACGAAGATATTGAAGAGACGAATACCGTTCATGAGCACACGACGTTTTAGTGGCATACCAATCGCCTTGATGCCCATAAATCGCGAACCAAATACCACGTCTACTTCACCCGCCTTGATCGGTGCGAGCAAGACCGGAATATACGATGGATCGTGCTGACCATCAGCATCGATATGAACGATATATTCAGCGCCCATTTTGAGGGCGGCCAGTGTCCCAGTTTTAAGCGCTGCCCCTTGGCCGCGGTTGATGGCATGTTTCAAAACGATTGCACCGCCTTTTTCCGCTTCTTCGGCGGTTCCATCGTGTGAACCATCATCTACCACAATGACCCGTTCGACGAACGGTAAACACGCCTGGACCGAGGCCCGGACGCGGGGCTGCTCCCGAAAGGCTGCAATGACCGCAAAAACACGCATGAGAGAACAGTAGCCGCTCGACGAATGTTCTTCAAGCGGTCGCCTCGTTCTTCATTGCCGGACGGATCCGATGCTCGTGCCAGAGACGGGCCACCTCATTCACATCCTCGATCCCAACGATCGGCGTATCCCCCGGACATTCTTCGCTCACTTGAGCCGAAGCTTGATGCAAAATCCCCAAGGCGGCGCCATGCGTCTTCTCAGTCATTTCGATCGCGACCTTCGCGCAAGCTTCATCGACGATATCGAAGGCCTTATCTGGCAAAAAACGATCTTTGACAAACTTCATCGAAGCATCAACGGCCGCTTCTACTGTTTTCTTGGGAATACAGACCCCATGGAACTTTTCGTAGGAAGGCTTTACCCCTTCAACGATCGCCACCGCCGTATCACGACTTGGCTCTTCGACCAAGACCGGCTGGAACCGACGATCAATCGCACCGTCTGGTTTTAAGTACTGCTCGTATTCGCGCCAGGTGGTCGCACCCACAACCTGAAGATCCCCACGCGACAAGGCAGGCTTCAAGATATCCGCTAAATCGAGCGAACCTTCGCTCCCACGTGCCTGCTCGATCATATGCAACTCGTCGATGAACAAAATAACCTCACGCTCACGTTGTTCAAACGACTGGAGTAAGGCACGCAACCGACTCTCGAGCTCGCCACGGTATTTCGTTCCGGCCATTAAGTCTCCCAAGTTTAAAGCCAACACTTTCTTTCCTTTGAATTGCTCTGGCACATCCCCCGCGACGATCCGCTGAGCCAACCCTTCAACAACGGCTGTCTTGCCCACTCCCGGCTCTCCGATCAATAATGGATTATTTTTCGATTTGCGGGCAATCACGTGCAAGACACGCTCGATCGAAGCATCCATCCCAATCACCTTTGGTAACTTCCCTCGACGTGCAAGATCTGTCAGGTCGGTCGTAAATGAACCCTCCTTAGCCTCGGGCTTCTTCTTTTGAGATAAATACAGGTAGACGCCGAATAACACGATAAAGCAGGCGACTGCGATAACGGCGGGCGAAGGGGCGCCAACAGGAAAGGCCATACCGAACAAAGAACGAACGTTGCTTATTTCTTCACGGGGGCGTTCTTCACCGGCGCGCTCACCTTCTGATCAACCAACGGAGCGGTCATGACGTTCTGTTTGATCATGACGTTCTGATCTTGTTCCTTGATGACCGGCTGAATCGGACGCGGCTTCTGCTCTTCGATGACCGGCGTATCGCCCAGCGGACGGTAGAGCGTTTCTGGCATCACCTGATAGCCAGGCGTTAACATATCTGATCCAGGTTTCGGCTTGATCGAAAAACCAAATACGACCATAGCAGCGACCGCGAGACCACCGACAGCGGCTAACGCGACGACAGTTTTACTTGAAGTGGAGGTAGAGGTTTGTGAAAGAGTAGGCATAGAAGGGTGAGGATGGGCCTATGATAGCATTTGCCAAGAAAATCGTTTGACTGGGGCTGTGGACAGGCGAACTGTTTTACAAGCTTTGTTTTCCTTGCTACCAATGGACCGTTTGCGTAAACGAGCGCTCTTGCTCAGTTCGCAGATGGAAAGGACGGCTTGGTTCCGATGGAAGTATCTCTGCCCGCTTGTCTCAAAGTGTTCAGCCTGTGCATGGCTGGGCCACCCAACTCAGGTAAAGGCGTTGTCACCCGCAAGCTGCTCGCGCACATCGCACGGCTCACGGGCGTCATGCCAGCCTTTGTCTCGGCTGGCGAAGTACTCGCTAGCCCCGTAGAAGTGTTGGTTGCCATGGGCGTTCCGCACGACCTCGCGCAACAGGTGCCCGCCATCCGCGCCAGCGGACATCTCGTTCCGCGCACGATCATCCAGCCGGTCATGTCCGCTGCGCTGCACGGGCTCCGCGACATCGAAGGCCTGGTCGTCGATGGATTCCCTCGGATTGAGGGTGACGATGCGGTTCTCGACACCTATCGCCCGATCACTCACGCCGTCATCCTGACAGCGAGTGATGACATCATCGCCGAGCGCGCGCTCGGTCGCTGGACCAATCCACGGACGAAGGACACCTTCTCGGTGGCCTGTGACCGGATCGATCTGAACGATCCGCGTGATCCCGTTACGGGCGAAGTGCTCATCCGCCGGCCCGACGACAACGCGGACAAGGTTCCGGTTCGGCTCGAAGCCTTCCGGACCCAGACCGCGGTCACGGTCGAGGCCTACCTCAGCCAACGACCGCACATCAAGCGCGCCCAGGTCGACACCAGTCACCTGAGCCCCGCGGAGGTCGTGAACCACATCTGTACCGCGTTCGGCTGGCCCGTTGCCATCTGACCGGGTATTCAACCGCAACCTCTCACCAGGGGTGAATCTTCACCCCGCCTAATCTCTTCTCTAGAACGGCTAGAGGCAAGATCTGGCGCACTACTGACTAAAAAGCTCTTTTCTCTTTACAAAAAGCGCTTTCTTTGCTTAAATGACACGTCTTACGTAAATCTTCTCTCACAGTGGATTCGTACCAGACAGGGGGTTAAGAAGGATGCTCACCGAGTTCCGTATCGTCATCACTGGTGCCCTGGGTACCGGCAAAGGGACTCAGGCCCCGCTCATCGCGAGCGCCATCGACAAGGCCTTGGGAAACGAACACCCGATGCCTTGCATCTCATCCGGAACCCAACTCCGGAAACCAGCTGAGGAGCTCGTCCGAATGGGCTTCCCGGCCGACATCGCGCCCCACATCCGAGGGATGGTCGACCGCGGCGAGATGGTCGACGCCGACCTCGTCCACCTCGCGATCGGAGACGGGATCGGTACAAGCAAGAACTGGTTGGTGGAAGCCTTTCCGCGCAGCCTCGAAGGCTCGCGTTGGCTCCACCAGCTCGAATGGCCGCCGAACGTAATGATCGTGCTCCGCGCCGACCGGGATTGCATCCTGGCACGCGCCGCCGATCGGGTCGTCGATGCGGACATGAACCCCTTCTCGTTGCGCGACGAGAACATTGACCCCAAGAGCTTGCTTCACCCGGTGACGGGCAAGCAACTCTTCCGTCGGCCGGATGATGCGCGAGAAGTAACCGAAAGACGACTCGCGCTCTTCGCCACGCGCATCCAGCCGTCAATCGACGAGCTCGTGCAGTTGCGCGGCGACAAGCTGCGGCTGATCGAGCTCGACACGACCCACCTCACGCGCGAAGCGACCTTCGAGATGCTCATGGAGCGACTCCTCGCCGCGTGATCCGCCCCTTCAACTGTCTCTTTACCGCGGGTGAATTCTTTCACCCCGCCTAATGTTTTCTCTAAACATTCCTAGAGAACAGATCTGGCGTTTCTACGGTTGGCGGAAAGTCAAAAGCGATTTGTGCGACATCGTGTATTCAATTGTGCGCTTCAAGCCATCATCTAACGTCACAAGCGGAATCCAACCGAGGGCTTCTTTTGATTTCGTCATATCCGGTAAACCCAGCTCCGACATAAAGAGGAGCGCCGGCTTCAAAGCGATATTCGAGACAGAACCCGTCATTTCTTTAATACGTTGTGCGACATCGATCAGCGGCATATCAACATCGCTGCCCAAATTCACGATCTGAACCTCTGGCGGCGCTTGCATCAGCTTCATCATTCCGTCGACCACATCACCGACGTAGACCATGGAAGTCTTAAACGTCTCATCCCCATAGAGCTCCAGCTCTTTTCCATCCAAGGCGTTCGTAATGAAATCAGGGATCATCTGACCATCGTAGAGCGGCATACGCGGGCCGTACGTACGGAAAATGCGGGCGATACGGATATCGATTCCATGAACATTGCGGTACGTGGTGCAAGAGGCTTCGGCGAAACGTTTGCCCTCGTCATAACAGGCTCGTGGCGAATTCAAATCAGACGAACCGATTTCGGTTTCTTTAAAATTGTGACCGTCCGCAGGACGCGGACCGTAGACGACTGAACTCGAAGCGAAGACGGTCTTCGAACGATAACGAACGGCAACATCGAGCGCGTTTTTCATACCCAGCGAGTTGGCATACAATGTTTGCATGCGGTACTGATCAAACTTTTTCGGACTCGTCGGGCAAGCTAGGTGATAGATCTCTTGAATCCCTTGGAATTTCACGCGGAAGCGCGTCAGCTCGGGAAATTGCTCTGGATCGAAGGGAGCGTTGATATCATGACGAATGAATTCAAAATCCGGATGCTTGAGCAAGTGGTTGATGTTCGAAACTTCACTCGTCGTGAAGTTATCCAAACAAATGACGCGCGCCTCTTGGAGCAGACGCTCGCACAGGTGAGACCCAATGAAACCGGCGCCACCGGTCACAAGGACATTCTTTTTTTCAAAGACAGGAGTTTCAGACATACGTAAAGAAAGGGACGAACAATAGACTAGTGATAGATACCGACTTGTTGCCGATGCGAACGGGCGTAATCAACCATCTTCGCTAAACCGTCTTCGAGACGCACGAGCGGCACCCAATGAAGCAAGGTTCGAGCGCGCTGAAGATCCGGCAACGGGGCCTCGAATTGAACCTTATCCTCCATCGGTTCAAAGCGAACGTGCGAAGAAGTATTCGTAATGCGAATCAGCTTCTCCGCGACTTCTGCCCACGACAGATCATGATCCGACCCAATATTCACGACCGTGACGTCCATCGCCGTACCCATGTGACGGGTTAAGCCATCAATCAAATCGCTCACATAACACAGTGAGACGCGCGCGCCTTCCGGCGCCCGAATGACGATATCTTCGCCATCCAGCGCGTTCATGATCATATCCGGCAGCATGTGCCCATCATGAATCTTCATGCGTGGACCATAGGTGCGGAAGATACGACTGATTTTCACATCGAGGCCATAGACGTCGGCGTAGGTATAGAGCACCGCTTCGCTGAAGCGTTTTCCTTCATCGTAGGCGCCGTGCGACGTCAGGTGATCGATTAGACTCGGTGCTTCTTCACGGACATACGGCGACTCTGGACGACGCTGTCCATACAATACCGAGGATGATGCATAGAGAACCTTCGCTTTGTACTGTACCGCAATATCGAGGACATTTTTCAAACCAATCGAGTTGGTAAGAATCGTTGCAATTCGAAACTGTTCGAACTGGGATTTTGAAATGGGACAAGCCAGGTGATAGATCTCTTGAATCCCTTGTACATTCAACTTAAAACGATCAAGTTCAGACAACTTCTCCAAATTCAGCGGTTGCGTAATGTCATGGTTCACAAACTCAAATGATGGATGCTGAAGCAGGCCTTCGATATTGCGTGGCGTGCTACTCGAAAAGTTGTCGATGCAGATGACGTTCGCATCTTTGACGAGCGTTTCACAGAGTTGTGAACCGATAAATCCGGCGCCGCCGGTAACTAGAATATTTCGACGCGCAAAAGGAGCAGACATGGGCTGAGTATAGCACACAACCAACGCGAACGAGATCCCCTACTTCACGACGATCTTTCCCGCTTTATCTACTTCCCAAGTTTGTTTTGTTTTGGCATCGGTGAAGACATAGCGGGCCCGTTTCACATTCCAAACGAGACGATCTTTGGTTTCTTTATTTGTGATTGGTGACCAACGCTTCAAAACGTAATTTGCCCCTTCTTTAACGATCACGCTCACGAACGGTTGGCTATCGCGTAGGCTCCAGACCTTCCACAACGGCTTCGGCGCGATCAACCAACGTAAGGTCGTAGTTGGTGTTTTGTAGTAGAAGGAGACGGATGTTGAGGCTTCTTCGGTCGAAGTAGCCGGAGCCAGCGATACCGCAGGAATCACAACTGGCGTCGAGGGAGCCGTAGCCGCGGTTGTTACGACATTGAAGGCGAGCGCTGTCTGCAGTGCTTTGAGAGCATTTAAACGTCCGCTCCCCATCTTGCCTCGTTCACTCGACTTCAATGAACCTTCGATGTTATCAGCGCTTGAAACGATGATCTGATGCACTTGATCCGCTGTTAGATCTGGTCGGACACTTTTCACCAAGCTCGCCACGCCACTCACTAATGGAGCCGCTAAGCTCGTACCCGTCATTCCCTCAAGATAGCGCTCGGCGGGACGTAAGCCCTCTTCTCTTCGCGGGTAACTAGGTCGTGCCCCGAAGAGGTCGTAGCCTGGCGCCGAGATATCCGTGCAGCGCACTCCATAGTTCGCGTATTGTGCATGTTGATCGAGCGCGTCCGTGCCACTCACCCCTACCACGATGTTTGTCTCTCCATCAAAACACGCCGGATAGACTGGCTGTACATCCGTATCACGACCGGCTGGCAGCTCGCCATTCCCGGTCGCTGCAACCACCAAGACTCCCGCATCACGCGCACGCTTGATCATTTCCGCTAAATCCGGACTCTCATCAAAACCTGCCAGACTCAAGTTGATCACGCTCGCTCCTTGATTGACCGCATAGCGAATCGCGCTCAAGACATTCTGAATCGTGCCAAACCCGTCTCCATCAAGTGCCGTTAGCGGCATGATGCGAGATGTTTGATTCACTCCCACCATCCCGATATGGTCGGACGAACGGGCACCGATCAAGGACGCCACGAACGTACCATGACTCCAGGCTTCTTCCGCTTGATTCCGAATCTCCTGCGGCCGAACGTTATTCGAGTTCAATGCAAAATTCCATCCGTTAATGTCATCGACGTAGCCGTTATGATCGTCGTCAATTCCATTCCCCGCGATCTCGCCTGGATTCACCCAGATCGCGTCTTTGAGGTCTGGATGTGTCACATCTACCCCTGCATCGATAACCGCAACGATCACTTCTTTAGTCGTCGTGGTTGGCAAGAGCTGCCAAGCCTGTGGAGCCTGAATCTGGCGTAAATACCACTGTCTGCGCCAATAGGGATTATCATCCCCCCGGAACAATGGTCGTCGCGGCTCGAACCGGTAATGCCGAAAAAACCGCTAAAACAAGCGCTAAAACGGCTCCGAGACGACGCGAAGAGACAAAGGGCATAATAGACAATGCGTTCCAAGAAAGCGTACAGTATTCCCATCGAAAGAGCCACCGGCTTTGTTATGCAAAAACGTCACCAACACGCGAAACGAACGCTCCTCATGATCGGAGACTTCCTGGTCTTTGAGTTGTCGTTGATTTTAGCGCTCGCCGGTCGCTACGGCGGCATCCATGAAGCCGACATCGCCATTCACTTGGCGCCTTTCAGCATCCTGTTCTTATTTTGGATGGCAGGCCTCTACGCCGCCGGACTCTACAACCTCCGCCTGCTTCGTAACCCATTGCGTATCTTCCGCGCCTTTGCTGAAGGCATGATCGGAAACTTGTTGGTTGGACTTGCCTTTTTCTACTTGGTTCCGGGTCTGAGCATCACGCCACGCACGAACCTGTTCCTTACGTTCACGATTGCTTTACTGTTGGGGTACGCCTGGCGCTTGCTCTTCTTGCGCTTCGTTGATCGTCGTCTCACTACCGGTCGCGTGCTCTTCATCGGTCGACCGGAAGAAGAACCAGAAGTTCGCCATCTGTTGGAGCAGAGCTCACTTGGTTTTCAGCTTGCAGCGACCTTTACGCCGAATTCCGAACTCTCGGACGAAGCGTTAGCCGAAGCGCTCGATCGAATGGTGAAAGACCATCAGATTACCCTGGCCGTACTCGGTCAGCAGTCGCAGGATACAGCCAGCATGGATCGCTTGCTCTACGGCCTCCTCCTCAACTCCGTCGGCTTGATCGACCGTGCCGAGGTCGAAGAACTTACAACGGGCCGCATTCCGCTTC
This sequence comes from uncultured Gammaproteobacteria bacterium, assembly GCA_964598725.1. Taxonomy (GTDB): domain Bacteria; phylum Patescibacteriota; class Patescibacteriia; order 2-12-FULL-60-25; family 2-12-FULL-60-25; genus JAGOTP01. The sequence goes on from CAZRCW010000002.1 coordinate 30,013, forward strand.
GGTTCGTGTCGGATCGTTGGTTCCTGACACACATCCACGAAAGCGAGAAACACTGGTACGAGAACGTGAAACGCTATTTTGATATCGCCGCCGCGGTACCTTTCGGCATCATCACGCTCGTTCTCCTGCCGTTCCTTGCGCTTGCGATCCGCATCAGTTCACCCGGTCCGATTCTCTATAGCCAGGTTCGTGTTGGGTATCAAGGAAAACTGATCCGTATTTGGAAGTTGCGCACGATGCGTATCGATGCCGAAGCTTCTGGACCACAATTCACCTCTGATACCCGTCACGATCCACGTATTACCAAGATCGGTCGCCTGCTCCGTCAGCTCCGTTTGGATGAGCTCCCTCAGATCTGGAACGTGTTCCGCGGCGACTTGTCGTTCGTTGGCCCACGCCCAGAACGCCCAGAGTTCGTTGAACCGTTGATTAAGAAAATGCCGTATTACGCGCTGCGCCACCTGACTCGTCCAGGCCTCACCGGTTGGGCACAAGTTGTTTGGCTCACTCCAACCGCCACTCTCGACGACAACCTAATCAAGCTCCAGTACGATTTATATTATATTAAACATCGTTCGTTCGCACTTGATGCTGCCATCCTACTCAAAACGATTGGCATCGTGATTCGTCGTCAGGGAACGTAATATGGACGGCCTCTTGCTCGTCGATAAACCGGTTGGCTGTACCTCACACGACATCGTGGATCGTGTTCGCAAAGCCTTAAAGATCCGTGCTGTCGGTCACGCCGGAACCCTTGATCCATTCGCTTCTGGCTTACTGATTCTGGGCATCAACAAAGGGACGAAAGCGTTGACTCCCCTGGTTGGCTTGGACAAAGACTACGAGGTGACGATCGAACTTGGAAAACGCACGGACACCTTTGATTCAGAGGGTGAAGTGACGGAAGAGATGGATCTAAACAAACCACAACCAACGTTCGAACAGATCAAACAGGCACTCATCCCCTTCACAGGTACCTTCTTGCAGAAAGCTCCGCTCTATTCAGCGAAGAAGTTGAATGGAACACCTCTCTACAAACTTGCTCGTGCCGGAACAGCCACCGAGGATCTTCGTCCGAGTAAAGAGATTACTATATCCTCGCTTGAGATTCGTTCATACGAATGGCCAAAGCTTTCATTAGGCGTTCACGCTTCGTCTGGCACCTACATACGTTCACTGGCAGACGATCTCGGACAAGCGCTTGGTGTCGGTGGCTATGCCATCGAGCTACGTCGCACCACGATCGGGAAGTACTCGATCGAACAGTCGCTCTCAGGCAACGAACTTACTCCAGAAAAAATCGCTGAAAAGCTCTTACCCCTAGCTTCGCTCACGAGCACGCAGCAATAGACGAACCAAACGTAGCTCTTCAAACGAGAACCCCTCACCGAGTTTTTGCCGTACCGGCGTCAGCGCGAAATTCCCTGTCGCCTGAAACGTCTGCTTGATGAGCTCGAAACGTTCTGGGGGAAACGAGATATGCTTAAGTGAAAGCGCCTGCCCTTGTGACAGAGCTTCTTCGAGATGCTGAATGATAGTTCCAAGGGTCAGTGAACGAAGCGCGGCGACTTCTTCAAGCGATTTGCCAGACGTCACGAGCTCTTTCGTTTGTGATGCTGAATCTCCCAACGCTTTCTTCGCAACAGAAGCCGTCTGAACCGGCTTGGCGACAATGGTCGTCTTCTCTGGCCAGCCATGTTCTGCCGCATACAACTTGATGACGGCGAGGAAGCCTTCTCCGTACTGTTCGAGTTTTGTCTGACCGATACCGAAGACCTGTGGCAACTCCTCAAGACTGCGTGGCCATTTGATTGCCAAATCTGCCAACGTCCGATCACCAAAGATAACGTAGGGCGGAACACCACGTTCTTTTGAGAGTTTCAGACGGTACGCACGCAAGGCTTCGAATAAACCTGGATCGTAATCGACGGCTTCGGTAAGTCCTTTCGAGAAGACGAACTCGTCTTTCTGCGGTTTACAGATATCACAGCCTTCACAGTTCCCAAACGAGCGAGTTTCACCAAAATAATGCAACAAGAACTCACGGCGACAGGTCGCGAGCTGGCCGTAATCGACCATCTGTCGAAGCTGCTCGAAGGCTCGCTGTCGCTCCTGGACGCTTTGCATCTCGCGAATAAACATCTCTTGCTTCACACGATCACCGGCCGAGTAGAATAGCAAACACTGACTCGGCAACCCATCACGACCGGCACGGCCGGTTTCTTGATAGTAGCCTTCGACGGACTTTGGAAGGTCCATATGAACGACCAAGCGTACGTCCGGCTTATCGATCCCCATCCCGAAAGCGATCGTCGCAGCGATGACAGGAACTTCATCGCGAATGAAGCGTTCTTGGACACGAGCGCGCTCTTCTTGCGGAATGCCGGCATGATAGGCGGCCGCATTCACGCCATTTAAACGCAAACGTTCAGCCACTTGCTCAGTGCTTTTACGCGAAAAACAATAGATGATGATCGCCTCATCTTTACGACTCCGAACTTCATGCAATAAACGATCGAAGGCCTGTTTCTTCGGTAAGACACGATAAAACAAATTCGTCCGATTAAAGCTGGATTGAAAGACTTTTCCTTCGCGGAAATTGAGCTGGGCGAGAATGTCTTGCTTTACACGTGGGTTAGCGGTCGCCGTGAGCGCGATCAGACGAGCCGTTGGATACAGATCTCGCAAGCTGTTCAACTGACGATACTCGGGACGAAAATCATGCCCCCATTCGGAGATACAATGCGCTTCGTCGATTGCGATTAAGGAAACGGGTAACTGACGCAGATCAGCACGCATTTGAAGCACAGGAACACGTTCCGGAGCGATGTAGAGCAATTTGATTTTTCCAGCCAACGCATCACGCCAAATCTTTTCGGCTTCAGCCGCTGGCAAAGAACTGTTCACATACGCCGCTGCGATCCCGTTCGCTTTCAATGTATCCACCTGATCCTTCATCAAAGCGATCAGTGGTGAGATCACCAATGTCAGCCCAGGCGAGGCCAAAGCCGGGATCTGAAAACACAACGACTTTCCCCCACCCGTCGGCATTAAAACCAGCGCGTCCTTCCCGGACATCACATACTCAATCACCTCCCGCTGAAGCGGGCGGAACTCGGAATAGCCAAAGTACGTTTTTAAGAGCTGCTGCATAGTCACTCTTCTACACCGTTGTCAGAAACCTGGATAGTCGTCAACGCTGAAAAGATCTTTTTTGATACGAAGAAGCGCACCGCCGAAGGGGAAGAGCGCGAGGATCACCCTGCGGTGATGCGCTTCTTCCCCCTCACGCGATGCGCAAGAGTGCGTCCTACATGAGGACGTCGTTGATGGAGGGTGTGCCAGGAACCTGACACACAGGCGAGGCCGCGTACACCGCGAGCCGCTGTAGCTCGGCGAGCGGAACCGGGATCTGGTCGGCCTGGGTCGGGCCCAGGTTGCGGACCGACTGGATCAGCACGACCAGTCGCTGCAGCTCGGGGATGCAGCTCGTAATCCGGTTGGCCGCCACCTCGTCGTGAGCGATCTGCGCCGCACGGCTCAGGCGCAGCACGCCGGCAGCCACTCCGTTGCGGCAGTCGAAGGCAGCAGTCGCGTCGTCGGAGAGGGCGGTGATCGCGCGCAGCCCCTCCTCAGCCACCCAGGCCTCGACGATGGGCTGCCGAGGTTCGGAAGGCAGCCAGAGCGAAGCCCGCGGGATGTAGCAGGCGTGCGGAGCCGCCGTCGCAACCGGAGCCACGGTGATCGGGGCAGCGGTACGAGTTGCGGAACTGCGCGTGGTAGCGCAGCCGAAGAGGGTGACGAGCGAGATGGCCAGAGTGAGACGATTCAGCAAGCTCACGAGAGTGGGTTCCTTTCGAAGGTTCACAGAGATTACGACGAGCCGTATGCCGTCGGTCTCAGATCACACAAACTTGGCTCCAATTCACTGCTTTAGAGACAAATTTGTGTGATCTGAAACACTCAATTAACATAATATAATAGCACAAATTTTGAATTTTGTCAATCATTTGAGGTTTTTATAAGAAACCATAATGGCTTTGTTCAGCTCTTAAAACGACGAACACCCGCTACCGAGCAGGGACGCTCAGGGCGAGCATTCGTCGGTGGCGGGCGTTGTTGTAATTGTGGATCAGAGTCCCCACATCTTCCTCTGAGTAGCCTGGATCACCTCATCAGTAACGATGAGACGTCGCTCAGAAGGATGGGGGGTGAACCTCGGGAGCTGTGAGGCTTGCCTGTACAGCACGTCCAGCTCGCGCTCCCATTCCTCACCAGGGATATAGAGGACGACCGTGAAGTCTTGCTGTTCGAATACCCGCTTTCGGCGGAAGAGGATGATGGTCGAAGAAGTGAGGCCGTAACCACCACGATCGAAATACGTCTCAATCCAGAAAGGCGCGTTACGCACACAGTTACGTCGCCCGAACGACAGCGTGGGATGGCGCATCGTACTCGAGGTAACAACGAGTGCCTTGTGGCGGAAGCATCTCTCCTCAGCTTGACGGCGTCTTTGGGCGATTTGTTCTTCCAACGAGTTGGTATCCATGGTCGCGCTCCTTCCCCAATCCATGGGGAGTAAAGGTTCCGATCTAGATATAACATAATATTTACTCAATGTCAATTAAATGGCTCTGTTAAGGCATTTTCTTATAAATTGCATTCTTCCTCTCTATCCTTAATACTAGATCCACTATGAACGCTTCAGAATCATTCGTCCGTTCCCTGGAAGCCGAAGGGGTAAAATACATCTTTGGCGTTCCAGGCGAAGAAAACCTGCATTTTTTGGAAGCGTTGCGCACTTCGTCGATTACCTTTGTCACGACCCGTCATGAACAGTCGGCCGGCTTCATGGCCGCTACATTTGGTCGTTTAACTGGAAAAACTGGTGTCGCTCTGTCGACCCTTGGTCCGGGTGCGACGAACTTCGTAACGGCTGCCGCCTACGCCCAGCTCGGGGCCATGCCAATGCTCATGATCACCGGCCAAAAGCCGATTCGAAAGAGCAAACAAGGTGCGTTCCAGATCGTAAACACGGTCGACATGATGCGACCGGTGACAAAACTTTCAAAACAACTTATCAACGGGGACTCTGTCGCCTCTTCCGTCCGCGAAGCCTTCCGCCAAGCCGAAGAAGAGCGTCCAGGCGCCGTTCACTTGGAACTCCCGGAAGATGTCGCGACCGACGAAACCGAAAACGGTCCATTTGAAGTAAAACGCGTTCGTCGCCCGGTCGCTGAAGAAAAAGCGATCGTCGAAGCCGTGAAGATGATTGAGGCCGCCAAGCGCCCACTCCTTCTCATCGGTGCCGGCGCCAATCGCAAGATCACAGCTAAGATGTTGCGCGAGTTCATCGACGCAACCGGTATCCCTTTTTTCAACACCCAGATGGGCAAAGGCGTCATCGACGAACGTCATCCACTTTTCATTGGTACCGCTGCGCTTTCAGCGAACGATTACGTGCACTGTGCCGTCGAAGCCGCTGACCTGATCATCAACATCGGCCACGACGTCGTTGAGAAGCCACCGTTCATCATGAAGCGGGGTGGCCAACAAGTGATTCACATCAACTTCTGCTCTGCGCGTGTTGATCAGATTTATTTCCCACAACTCGAAGTCATCGGTGATATCGGCAATGCGGTCTGGCAGCTCAAAGAACGCCTCAAGCCACAGACCTCGTGGGACTTCTCCGTTTTCTTGCGCGCCCGTGAACGTCTGCTTGCTCACATCGCCGAGACCGACCAAGACAACGCCTTCCCGGTGAAGCCCCAGCGCTTCGTGCGTATGGTTCGCGACGTCATGCCATCCGATGGCATCGTTTGTTTGGACAACGGCATGTACAAACTCTGGTTCGCCCGTCATTACCAAGCCCACGGTCCGAACACACTTCTCCTCGACAATGCGCTTGCGACAATGGGTGCCGGCCTCCCTTCTGCAATGGCAGCCGCGATGCTCTACCCAGAACGCAAAGTGCTCGCCGTCTGTGGCGATGGGGGCTTCATGATGAACTCGCAAGAACTCGAAACCGCTGTTCGTCTTGGATTGCACGTTGTGATCTTGCTCTTGAACGACAATGGCTACGGCATGATCAAATGGAAACAGGCCGGCATGGACCTTACGAACTACGCGCTCGAATTCAAGAATCCAGACTTCGTGAAATACGCGGAAGCGTACGGCGCACATGGCGTCCGAGCAACTTCCACTGAAGAAGTTCCAGGTCTTTTGGAAAATGCTCTCAACACCCCAGGCGTTCACTTAATCGAACTGCCTGTCGACTACAGCGAGAACGACCGCGTCCTCAACAAAGGCTTGAAAACGATTGTTTGTTAATCCTCCTTTTTTCGTTCTTCTTTACCTCATCTCGCCTTGGTCTTAGAGAAGGATTATTTGTGCAAGGGGCTTAGTCACGCGACGGCGTGAGAGCAGAGTAAAATGGTAGTAACCATTTTACGCACCCTGGAACAAACAATCCTTCTCTAAGACACCCAACATATGCCTCTCATCTCAAAAAATCCTGCAACGGAGGAAGTGATCGCCGAGTTCCCTGAGTTAACCGACGCGGAACTGGCGGAGAAGTTAACGTTGGCAGAAACGGTTTTCAAGACCTGGAGCCAAACACCACTTGAACAGCGCCTCGCTCCATTGAAACGTTTAGGCGAACTCTTCAAGGAACGTTCCGCTGAGCTTGGAAAGATCGCTAGCTTAGAGATGGGCAAACCGATCACCCAGGCGATCGCGGAAGTTGAAAAATGCAGTCTCGCCTGTGATTACTATGTCGAGAACGCGGCTCAGATTCTCGCACCGCAACAGATGAAGAGCTCGGCGTCAGACAGCTATGTTCGCTTTGATCCGATCGGCGTCTTACTTGCCGTCATGCCATGGAACTTTCCGTACTGGCAAGTCATGCGTTTTGCCGCACCAGCGCTCGCCGCAGGAAACGTTGGTGTGTTGAAACATGCTTCAAGCGTTCCACAATGTGCGATGGCTTTGGAAAAGTTGTTTCTTGATGCCGGTTTCCCAGTCGGTACGTTTCAGAACTTAGCGATCGGTTCATCAAAAGTTGAACAAGTCATTCGTTATCCAGCCGTTCAAGGGGTCGCACTGACCGGGAGCGAGACTGCGGGAAGTAAAGTTGCCGCCCTGGCTGGTTCGCTCATCAAGAAAACCGTCCTCGAGCTCGGCGGGAGCGATCCATTTATCGTCTTAGACGACGCCGACCTGCCGTACACGGCGATGATGGCTGCCAAAGCCCGTCTCCAGAACAACGGTCAGAGCTGTATCGCCGCCAAGCGCTTTATCTTGGTTGATGCGATTTACGATCAGTTCCTCGCGCTTTTCAAAGAACAGGTTGAAGCGTCCGTTGTTGGCGATCCGCTCGATCCAACGACAACGCTTGGCCCACTCGTGAACGAAGCTGGTCTCAACGAGATCGACACTCAGGTTGCGAACTCCGTCGCGAAAGGTGCTCGTATTATTACCGGTGGCACACGTCTCGGCACAAAAGGCTTCTTCTATGCACCAACGATCATTGCAGACGTGAAGCCTGGCATGCCAGCCTACGAAGAAGAATTCTTTGGTCCCGTCGCCATCGTCATCCGTGCGAAAGACACCGAAGACGCGATTCGTATCGCGAACGATAACCGTTTCGGCCTTGGTTCAACCCTTTGGACCCAAAACATCGAACTCGCAAAACAACTCGCCCCACGCATCCGTGCTGGCTGTGTGTTCGTGAACGGCATGGTCGCTTCTCAACCTGGACTCCCCTTCGGTGGCACCGGTGTTTCGGGCTACGGCCGTGAGTTATCCGCATGGGGTCTCTACGAGTTCATGAACGTGAAGACCGTTTGGATCAAATAGGCCCTAAAAACCCCTAAATCTTCACAAAATTTGGTGATCATGCTATGTTCCCGGCAACGGAATTTACGCTTGATTTTTATTTCTCCGATTGATCCCCTCGGCTGAGGGGGCTGATATGCCTTGGAAGACCCTTTACCCTTTTCTCAGTATTATTGTAGGTGTTGCGCTCGGTTTACTGGTCGGTGTGTTGCTCGCCCGCGAATGGGCCAAACGGTTACGCGATAAGGAACAGCAGGATACGGACCAACGTCTCAAACAAGCGGAAGCCAAGGAGCTGGATTTGATGCAGCGCGCGAAGGAAAAAGCTATTAAGATTTTGGAAGATGCGCGTCTCGAAGAAAAGCGGATGTTTGAAAGCCTAAAGAAAGACCAGAGCGGCCTCATCGAACGCGAAGAGGCGTTTAGCCGTAAGTTGCTCGATCTCGATACCGCCAAACAAGAGACGGAGAAAATCCGTCTTCAATCTGAAGAAGCGAAAAAAGAAGCGGAAACGCTTCGAGTTCAAGCCGCGGAACAGCTAGAAAAGACAGCTGGTTTGAGCAAAGACCAAGCGCTTGAAAAACTTCTTAAGAAGATTGAAGAAGACCAGCAAGAAGTCTTGCTCAGCCGCTTGCACAAAGTCGAACAGATGACGGCTGATGAGATCGATCGGAAAGCGAAGAACCTCATCGCCCTCTCGATTCAGCGCCAGGCCTCCTCCCAGGTTGCTGAAACCACGACGACCTACGTTGAGTTGCCAAACGATGAGATGAAAGGTCGCATCATTGGTCGTGAAGGTCGTAATATCAAAGCGCTTGAACTGCTCACCGGTTGTGAGTTCATCGTCGATGATACGCCGGGTATGGTCACGATCTCGGGGTTCTCTCCGATCCGTCGCCAGGTTGCGAAGCGTACGCTTGAAAAACTCATCACCGACGGCCGTATCCAACCAAGCCGAATTGAAGAGACTGTAGAGGAATCTAAGCGCGACCTCGCGGTTGATATCCGCAAGGCCGGTGAGAACGCGTTATTCGAACTGGGTATCCCAATGGCCGGCATCGACGCAAAACTCATCCAGATCCTCGGTCGTCTCCGCTATCGCACCAGCTACGGTCAGAACGCCCTCATGCACTCGATGGAAGTCGCCAACATCTCCGCTATTTTGGCTGAAGAGCTCGGTGCGGACGTCATGGTCTGTAAGAAAGGCGGCTTGCTCCACGATCTCGGCAAAGCCGTCGACCACGACATGCAAGGCAGTCATCCAGAACTTGGCTATCGCATTTTGAAGAAGTTCGGCTTCCCAGAAGAGATCTGCTACCAGTCGATCGGTCACCATGAAGATAAACCAAAGACCTTGGAAGCGATCATCGTCAAAGCTGCTGATGCGATTTCCGGTGCCCGCCCTGGTGCCCGCAAGGATAACCTTGAACTCTACGTGAAGCGCCTCCAGGACCTCGAGAACACGGCCACGCGCTTCGCTGGTGTCGAGAAGGCCTACGCCATCCAAGCCGGTCGTGAAATCCGCGTCTTCGTGAATCCACAACAGATCAACGACTTGGCTGCCTACGAGCTAGCGAAACAGATTGCTACCACGATCGAAGCGGAGCTCAAACATCCAGGTGAAGTCCGCGTCACACTCATCCGTGAGACCCGCGTGATCGAATACGCCCGCTAAAGCCAAAGACGCTTAAAAGACAGCCCTCGAGGGCTGTCTTTTCTGCCTATTTGCGTAGTTTCAGCGGAAAATGTATTCTAGGGTCATCTAATTCTTTCAATCTGTCCCCTTTATTACTATGGATTCACTTAAGGTTAACAAGAACGAGCTCGCTCACCGCATCTCCGAAAAAGTCGGCGTGACCAAAAAGCAGGCTGAGGACATGCTCGAGGCGTTTGTTGAGATCGTCACGACGACTCTCCAGGCCAGCGGTGAAGTCACGATTGCCGGTTTCGGTGCTTTCCTCTCGAAACAGCGCAAGCCACGCACCGGTGTGAACCCACAGTCCCCTCAGGAGAAGATCCAGATCCCAGCCGTGACCGTTCCAAAGTTCAAAGCCGGCAAGGGTTTGAAAGATGCCCTCAAAGGCATGAGTCAGAAGGACGAAGCGGCTGCGTAAATAGCGCTGCAAGAAAATACAAACGACCGAGCTCAGCTCGGTCGTTTGTTACTCAGGTAGCTAGTCACCGACCTGTTTCAAAATCGCTTCAAATCCCAGACGGACAAGTGGCCAACACGATTTCCAACGGGAAGGGAGCTCGATCTCAATATACGGAATCTGTTCTTGCTCAAACCACTCACAAGCCGTTCCCGTTTGGGCGAGCTCTTTCCAGAGCTCTTCTGAAAAGAATTCAAAGTCCGTCGCTTGAGCAAACGTCTTCGCGGCCGCCTGAGCAACCGGTAGCTGATTCGGCATCACGTCTTTTCCCACGTTATGCAGAGCGATAACGAGGACTGGCTTGAATCGTTGAACCGCAGCACGGAACGCCTGATACTCCGGCTCCGACCCTGGTTGCTCGCCAGCAAAGACGTCTTTCGCTTCTCCCCTGTAATTCGCTCCGCGATTCCAGCGGGCGCGTGATTGGAACGAGGGAACCGGAAAATGCCGGTTTAGATCGACATCGTGCCCATTGAAACGACCAATCGTGCCACCATGCGCATAATCAGGCTGTGTTTTTGCCAAAGCGAGCCCGTCCGGATTCAGAACCGGAATAACATGAACAGTCAGCTTCGAAAGGAGCATCGTTTGCCCCTGCAACCAATTCAGAAGCTCAATCGCAGTTTTTCGTGATCCAACCTCGTTCCCATGAATACACGAAAAGACGAGCACAGATGGCTCGCCTTTTCCCAAGGAGACACACTCGATCGAGCGACCCTGGACGCTCTTTCCTAATTCTTCTGAGAAAAGATCTGAAGACAACATCGGCTGGTCCAAATGATTCTGGATCCATCCACGGCTCACGCGAGCCAGCGTCTTCAGGGCCAGCAACATGTTAAGCCAGGAGCTCTTTCACACCCGTCATCACATCTTCCAACGGCACCGTCTTCGCTTCCGTAGCCGTGCGCTCTTTCCATTCAACCGCGTTGTCTTTCAACATGCGCTCAGACACCACGAGGCGGAGCGGCAAACCGATCAAGTCGGCGGCGGCGAACTTTTCGCCCGGCGAGGAGTCGGCACGATCATCCCAAAGGACTTCGACCCCTTCTGACTTTAAACGGTCGTAGAGATCCTGTGCCGTCGTATCGATCTGCGCTTGAACTGCTTCATCTTTTGAACGAAGTGACACGAGCGATACATGGAACGGTGCGACGGACTTCGGCCAGATGATCCCCTTCTCGTCGTGGCAAGCTTCGACAATCGCCCCGACGAGACGCGTGGTTCCAATCCCGTAGCAGCCCATCAAGACACGCTGCTTCTCGCCCTTATCGTTCATGAAGTCGAACTTGAAAGCATCTGTATATTTGGTTCCAAGGTCGAAGATGTTTCCTACTTCAACACCTTTCATCTTGGCCAACATGCCGCCACACTTCGGACAGGCCTCACCGACCATATGCGTCGCGACTTCGGTATTCTCGCCGTATTCACAACGCTCACAAGCAATGAGTACATCTTCGCCGGCATCGGTCAGCGCTTGGAATTCGTGCGACATGTTGTCGGTAAAGATTCCACCACTCGCTTGGACCACTTTCACAGCGAGCCCACAGCGCGAATACGCTTTTACGTATGCTTCGAGCGCTCGGTTGTAGAATTTCGTTAGGTCTTCCTGAGTGACATGGAAGCTGTACATGTCCTTCATGCGGAACTCACGACCACGCAAGACACCGGACTTGGCACGGAGCTCATCACGGAATTTAGTATTGATTTGGTAGGTCGCAAATGGGAGCTCTTTGTAGGAGTGCACAAACTTTTGCGCGAGCGGGGTCACGACTTCTTCGTGGGTACAGCCGAGCGCATAGTCTTTTTCAGTTTGTGATTTCAACTTGAAGAGAATATCGACCCCCTCCCAGCGGTTGGTCGTGTCCCAGTATTCCTTTGGTTGAAGCGACGGCATGAAAATTTCTTGGGCGCCAAGGGCGTCCATCTCTTCGCGCACGATCTGTTCGACCTTACGAAGGGTGCGGAGACCGAGTGGTAACCAGGTGTAGACACCGGCCATTTCTTGGTCGACGAAGCCAGCCTGGGTCAGGAGACGGGCGTTCACCGATTCATTGTCTTGGGAGACGTTTTTCTGCGTCTTCGAAAAAAGCTGAGAATAGCGCATATGCCTTCGTACAATAGCGGGAAGACCCACAAAAAACAATCGCGCCCGCTGGTGTGACCGGGATCCCTTGAGGGGACCCGCACGGTCGACACGAGCGAGCGCTGTTTTGTCTCGAGACGTTTGAGACGAGGTTGCGGAGGAGCCGATAAGCTCTACTCCTTCTTCCAGCGGCGGTAGTAGCCGCGCGGCTGCTGGTAGATGGGCTGGCCGTAGCCGCCAACACCGTAGCCCGGCTGCTGGACGTACACCGGCTGGCCGAACGACATGCCCTGCACCTGACCCGGAATCGGGATCTGGACGGGGGTCGAGCCCACGACCGGATAGCACGGCGCGCGCCAGGCGTCCGGGATGCAGCGACTCACCCACTGCCCGTTCACGATGCCCTGCATCTGTCCGCCCTGAGGGGGCGCGACGGTCATCATGCCGGGCGGGGTGTTGGGCGTGACGTAGCCCTGGACCGGCTGCCCGACGGCGACGTTCTGCGGCGCGTAGACCGGCTGTACCTGGCCGACCATCGTTTGCGGCGTCACGACCGGGGCCGTGTAGCCCGCGGCGGGCGCGACCACGTTGCCGGGGTAGCTCGAGAAGAACGGGGCCGAGGCCTGGTAGTAGCCCGGCTGGTAGTACTGCCCGCCGAAGTTACCACCGGCGTAGTACTGGCCACCATTGAAGATGTTGGGACTGAAGCCGAAGAGATCTCCGGAGACCGCCACTGCGATGGACGAGACGCGGACGCCACTGGCGCCGCATCCTCCCCAGCCACATCCGCCGATCTGCCGCACGACGCAGCCGGAGCCGACGAGTGCCGCAGTGGCGGCGAAACCGAGAGAGATCGCGAACCGAGCGAGACGATCGTTCTTCATGATGACGTGCTCCTTTCAAGAGCGTTGTCTGGGGTGGTGATGGTGCGAGAGAACTGGGCTAAGAATAGCATATTTTATTAAAATTGTCAATCGCTATTTCAGAGAGTACGCTAGAGAAAATTCTTAGCTCGTACCGTTATGGTTGCTCACCCAATTTCCCCTGTATCTTGGCAAAATTTCCGTCAAACCTTCGATCAAACGTTCAGTGAAACCTTGGCAAAAGATCTAAAACAACTCCCCTTGCAACAAGACGCCTTTTTGCAAGAGTTCTTTGGTCACATCAAGCCGCTGGCCGAACACGGCAAGCGCGTCCGTCCCTACATCGCGTCACTTGGCTTTGAGTTCGCCGGCGGTGACCTGGAACAGCAGCCTTGGGATGCCTGGATGGGGATCGAGTTAGTTCACCTGTTCGCCCTCATCCACGACGACCTCATTGATCAAGGCGTACTTCGTCACAACGTCGAAACCGTGCAGACGCTCGTGAAGCGTCGTTTGCAAGAAAATAATCGTCACGGCGATCACGTGCGTACCGCCAATTCTCAAGCGCTCCTGGCTGGTGACCTGGTCCATACGTGGGCACACAAACATCTCGTTAGCGCCCTCAACGCCATCGACCAACCTGCGACCGCAACACAGATTTTATTTCAACTTCTCGAAGAAGTGATTCTCGGTCAAAGCTTGGATGTTGATCTCACGACTCGCGCTCCGGAAACCTACGAGCTCATTGAACAGAAGATGTTGCTCAAAACCGCGCGCTACACCTTCAGCCGTCCGATGCAGCTCGGCGCAGCATTAACCGGCAAAGCCACACCAGAGCTATTACAGTTCTGTGAGGAGTTCGGTGACGCGCTTGGTCTCGCCTTCCAGCTGCAAGATGATTGGTTCGACTTGATCGCAACCGAGCAGCGCACCGGAAAGCTCGGCTTCCGCGATCTGGAAGAAGCCCAACAAACCTTCTTCACCTGCTTCATCTTCAAAGAGGGAACAACCGCCCAAAAAGAACGCTTGAACCGTCTGTTGGGGTATCCACTGACCAAAGAGCAGCAGGAAGAGGCGTACACGCTCTTCACGGAAGTCGGTGCCATGAAAAATGGCGAGCGCTTGATCGAGAAATACTTCCAAGACGCTGAGCGCGTCCTTATGCAGACGCCCGCATTGTCAGACATCCATCGCCAGAGCTTGCAGACGTTTCTTTCCTCTCTCAAATCCCGTTCCGCATGAGTCTCCGCCTGCCTGATCCAGCCGATTTTGAGGTGTGCCGTGTCCTGCAGCAGCGACACGGTACAAGCTACGCGCTTGCAACACGCTTTTTTCCAAAAGAAAAGCGCTTAGCAACCGAAGCGCTGTATGCCTTCTTTCGGATTCCAGACGACTTGGTCGACGTCGCGAACGCCACCGATCCGGAAGCGGCCAAACACTCGCTCGAACAATTCGAACTCGCTTGGCGTGAAGCGATCGATACCGGTGACAGCAGCGATCCGATTCTTCGTTGCGTCGCCTGGGCTTTTCGACGCTTTTCAATTCCGGTCGAATACGGCGAAGACTTCCTAGCAGCCATGAAGCAGGATACCGTCGTTGATCGCTACGAAACCTACGAAGATTTACGCGGCTACATGTACGGTTCAGCGGTCGTAGTCGGCCTTATGATGTGTTACGTTATCGGCTTCTCGGATAAGAAAGCGCTCGTTCACGCGGCCGCTCTGGGCGAAGCGATGCAGCTTACCAACTTTTTGCGTGACGTCGGCGAAGATTGGCGCGACCGACAACGCATCTACCTCCCTCAGGTGGACATCCAAGCCTACGGTCTCGATGACCAGGTCGCCTACGCGATCGAGGTGACACCCGCAATTCGTGAACTCATGCAATTCGAAATCGCCCGGGCGGACGCGCTCTACGCGTACGCTGAGCCCGGGATCGACCTCCTCTCTAAAGACGGACGGTTCGCCGTGCGGGCGGCTAGTCGTCTCTATCAAAATATTCTTCGTGAGATCGAGAAGAATGACTATGACGTGTTCTACAAGCGTGCACGCACCCCAGGGCTGAAGAAACTTCGTTTACTCCTCGACGCATTACGACCACGCCTATGAAAATCAGCATTATCGGTGGAGGCCTAGGCGGACTCGCGACCGCCTGTTTATTGGCCGCATCAGGCAATGAGGTAAGCCTGTTCGAAAAGAACGAGCAGCTCGGTGGACGGGCGTCGCTCCTCAAAAAAGATGGCTTCACCTTCGATATGGGTCCGTCTTGGTACCTGATGCCCGAGTTCTTTGAACACTTCTTCCAACTACTTGGGGAAAAACGAGAAGACTATTACGCGATCGAACGCCTCCGTCCATCCTATCGCGTGTTCTTCAAAGGCGAAGGGAAACACATCGATTTCTACGGTGATCTGGAGAAGGATCTGGCAACGCTCGAGCAGTTCGAACCTGGCTGTGGGCCAAAGCTGCGTAAGTATCTCGATACAGCACGCCAACAGTACGAGATCTCAACCGATCGCTTCATCTACAAGAACTACGACTCCGTTCGTGATTTCTTTACCAAAGAGATTCTGAAAGATGGGTTGAAGCTCCACGTCTTCGAATCGATGGAGCGTTACATCACCAAACAATTCCATCATCCAGCCGTCCAAAAAATCTTACAATATACCTTGGTCTTTTTAGGCAGCTCGCCTGCCCGGACACCCGCCCTTTACTCGCTGATGAGCCATATCGATTTTCACCAGGGCGTTTTCTATCCTGTCGGGGGCATCTATAAAATTCCTCAAGCCATGGAAACAATCGGGAAGAAGCATGGAGTGAAATTTCACATAAATGCACCGGTAAAACGCATCCTAGTTGAAAATGGACGAACCACTGGCTTAGAACTGGAGGATGGAACTATTCACGAAGCGGATGCTGTTATTTCGAACGCCGATATCGCTTTCACCGAGCAAAAACTCCTTCCCACCGAAGCCCGTGAACGAACGGATACGTATTGGAAGAAACGAACACTCGCTCCTTCCGGCTTCATTCTTTACCTCGGCGTTGAAGGCAAGATCGCGAATCTTAAGCACCATAATTTGTTATTTTGTCAGAACTGGAAACGGACCTTCGACCAAACCTTCGAGCACCCAGCGTGGCCGGACGATCCATCGCTCTATATTTGTGCCCCAAGCGTAACCGATCCCTCGGTTGCTCCGGCTGGAATGGAGAACTTGTTCATTTTGGTACCAATTGCCGCCAACCTTCCAGATACTGAGGAAATACGGCAGAAATATACAGATCAGATCCTGTCTTTGATTGAGAAAGAAATGGATATTCCCGATTTGCGTTCCCGCATTCGCATAAAAGAAACCTTCTGCGTGAATGACTTCAAACAACGCTACAACAGCTTGGGTGGCACAGCGCTCGGACTCGCCCATACGCTGTGGCAAACAGCTATTTTCCGTCCAAACAACATCAGCAAAAAAGTGAAAGGCCTGTATTATGTTGGCGCCAATACCAATCCAGGGATCGGTATGCCGATGGTGCTCGCAAGTGCTGAACTCGTCTACAAACGTCTCTACAACATTAAAACTGCTCAGCCACTCAATGAACTCGTAAAGAAACCGTTATGAGCCTCCTTCAGAAACGCATCGTCTGGATCACCTTCCTGATCATCTCGTTTCTGGTTGGTTGCTTTACCCGTTGGCAGCTCGGGCTCGCGTTACCCTTTTTAGGGATCACCGCAAGCCTCAGTGTACTGATCGCGGCTGCACCAGGATTCTTTCAGTTCCTTCAAAGCACCCCGAAATCCTACGGTATCTTCTATTTACTTGGGCTCTGTCTCTTTGCCCTCGGTGTAGAGATCCTTGGAGTCCAGACCGGTTTTCCCTATGGTTCATTCGCCTATCACCCTACTCTTCATTCACAGCTGATCCTGGGTGTTCCTTGGACCACCCCGTTAGGCTGGCTTCCTTTGGTCTTCGCGAGTTTCGTAGCGGCAGACAAGATCACAAAAAGCCGGAACCACTTGTTCACGCTGCTCATCGCCGTGCTGATTCTTGTAGGGATAGATCTGGTCCTGGATCCAGGCGCTGTAGCCCTTGGCTTGTGGCGGTATGTCCAAGATGGAATCTATTATGGAGTGCCACTCAGCAATTTTCTAGGCTGGATCCTGAGTGGGACGATCGCGCTTTTTCTTACACAGAGACCGCTATTACTGCCTGCAAGTAAACCCCTAGAACCGTTTTACACACTCGTTGGACCAGCCAGCCTCCTCAGCTTCTGGCTGGGAATCGTCCTCGTTTCGAAACAACTTATGCCTGCTTTGATCGGCGTCAGCCTGCTCGGTCTTTTCTCGTTTATCTGGCAAGCGCAATCCACCAGAACAGACAGAACCCAACCAACGTATTAATCCAGGGGAAGAACCGATAGACGCGTGAAAGTTCAGTGGAAGTATGGGTGCGCGTACTCAACTCCATTAAAACAATATACGGAATGACGAGCAAAAGCGAGATCAAGCCCAGGGACAGATAGCCGATACCCGCAGCAACCAAGTATAACGCGAGACAGAAACGGATCGTTCCATTTCTTCCGAGAAGCGTTGCAACCGTCTGTAAACCGCTCGCTTGATCGGCTTCGATATCGGGCGCCGCCGAATAGGCGTGCATCGCCATACACCAGGCAATGCCTGCAATCACGAGCGACCAATTCAACGCTCCTCCCCCAAACGCAAACCAGGCAACTAAGGCCGGCATCAGATAGAGTGCATTAAATGCTGCGTCGACGAACGGACGAATCTTGGCGCGAATCGGGGGCGCTGAATAGAACCCTCCTAAGAAAATAAACAACAGAAAACTGATCACCGCTCCACGTGGAGCAAAGAACAATCCAAGGATGAACGGAAGGAAGCTCCAGAAGATTCCTTGGAATAAGAAACGCGTCTGCTTAGGATCGAACAGTTGTTCGTAGCCTTGTTTCTTTGGATTCAACCTGTCCGTCTCCTGATCAAACACGTCATTAACCCCGTAGATGAAGAGGTTGGCCGGAAAGGTGAAGACAAATAGCAACAAGAATGACCAAATGGACCACTCGCCGCCCGATTTCAATGCTGCGATCAACCCAATTAAGGCCGGACCAAACAGGTAGACCCAGAAGCGCGGACGGCTGGTTTTTAGCAGCGAGCGGAAAGACATAGAAGCAGTATACTCTTTGACTTTTCCCTCGTCGCGGACTACCGTCAAGTGTCCCTTGCACAACCCGGAAGGAGCTACGGACGATGAACCTCTATCTCAGCGCCACCCTTGCAGGCCTCTGTTTCAGCATCTGGCCGCTCTGTATGAACCGCACCGGCCTAAACGGCTATGTGTCGGCCGCCTGTTTCGGCCTCGCGACACTCGTTGGCGTACTTCCCTTCGCCTACCTCAGCAACCACGGCTTGAGCCTGCCGTCCGCCAACTGGTGGATGGTCTTGCTCGCCGGCATCTTCGGCGCTGTCGGCCTCATGGCCTTCAATGGCATGCTGTCGAAGGCCAGCCTGAACAATGTCGGCACGCTGATCGTCATCGTCAACCTGGTTCAGCTCGTCGTCATGGCGTGCTACCAGGCGAGCGTGAACCACAGCCTGCCGCCCGGGCGCATCGGTGGCTTCCTCGCCGCCGCGCTCGCGACCTACCTCCTGGTGCGGTGATCAGACACCCTCCTCCCCCGCGCACCCGCGCGACCACAACGCAGAGCACTTTAGTGTCTCCCCTCGCGTGGTTGGTCGCCGGGTGCTTTGCCGTTTAGATTCGCACTAAAAGTGTTTCTCCAAAATCACACAGACCATCAAGCTCCTTCAAAAGTACTGCTGGATCGATAACGATGAAGAACCGGTAACTCGATGAACGTAGATTGCTTAGCGTACGAGGCTGAAAGGTAATGCGTGATGGTTCAATGATCAGCTGTTCGAATTTGCCTTTAAATGCATCCTCTGCGACCGATCGAAAAGGAGCGTTCGACGGTGGCTCAAGCACGAATTCTGTATGAAATGTAATCGGTGGCTCAACCGGTGCATCAGATACAGCTGAGAGGCTAATGCGAAACCCTCGATACATTCCACGGACTGTTCCGAAGGCAGCGATCTCGCCCACCATCGGATGTTGCAGCGTTCGCCCTGCGGTAAACGTGAGCCCGGTTGTTTCTGCGAGTTTTTGTAAGGCGGCATCATTCGCTCGAACCATGGTCGCATAGTCTGACTGGTGCGTGCTCGACCAGTGTACGACGAGCAGAATACCCAGAAAAAGAATACCCACAACAGCCGCGATCAAAATACCAGGCATAGAAGGAAGCATGTTTGTAATTGTACACATTTTCTCGTTTTGAGACAATCAAAACGCTATAAAAATGACCGGAGAATTGCGTTAAAGCATAAAATAATATACTCTCAGGCAGCGCGACGCGTGGAGCTATTTTGCCACCCCACCTTTCCATCGCGTGAAGGACTCTATTCGATGAGAACGATTACGCTCTTCGCGGGCGGGCTGATGATCGCTGAAGGACCGCCCACCGACGCGGTCAAGGAGTTCGTCTATCACCTGACGATCACCCTGCTCCGCCAGGGGTATACGCTCAACTACTCCTGCAACCCACACCTCGATCCGGTCATCAACCGAGCGCGGGCCAGCGTACGGGGCGGACAGATCAAGGCGTTCGCCCTGGAACCACATCCCGACCCCAACCTCATCCCCGAGAATCACCCATTCGCAAGTCAGCGTTTCGAGAACCTGACGATGCTGCGCGAGGCGCTCGCCAAGAACTGTGATGTTGCGGTGTTTGTCGGCGGTGATACCTTCCAGCAAGCACACAATCGACAGCGGTGCATGCCCGGCATGATCGTCGAGCTGAGCGTCTTCTGTAACCATCGTGCCGGCAACCGCGCATTCATCGTGACCGGTTTCGGCGGCAACACGGATGAATCCGGCTTCGAGGAGCTCGCCGCTCAGAAGGCAGCAACTCGCGTCGTTCCGACCCATCCGGCTGACGGCAGGCCCGATCCGATACATGCCGCGGAGGATCTGCTCAAGATCATCTGCGACGCATTCAGCTACTCCTGAGCCGGTCCGTCTCCTACAAGCCCACCTACGCGCGTCCGCGCGACTTGCACCTTCCCTCCATCTAGAGATCGAGACCGCACACGCAACGTTTGTCACAGAAATGTGACCACGACTTGCGCAGCGGCTCTCGCCTCGACTGAACGCTTGATCAAAGACGAAACGGATCGAGCCTCTGAGAGGTTTATAAAAGCTCTTTTGTACACCGCGCAATTAAAAACGACCACCACGGTGGTCGTTTTTAAAATCAGGCTATCAATTAGTAGATGATCGATTCCGTCTCAAAGAAATCTCCGCAGCTCGCGCCAGGATTTACTGTGTAGCCACCACAACCGGAGTAGTTGGTTGTCACACGAAATTTGAGGTGAGTACCGATTCCAAGGCTAGGAACAATCGAAAAATTACACGAGTTCACGACGAATGTATTTACAAGGTTTGAACGACGGCAGCCCGTAACTTCGACCCATGAACCATACATCGATGGAGTGGAGCTTGCGGCCTCGGCGTAGAAAATTGATTGATTTTCCGTGTATGCACCCGAAGTTCTCACTGACCAAGTGATCGTATCTGCGACACCGGAATACCAGGTTCCAGGAACGGATGCGGAATCGATCCATTCAAACGTCGACGCACGAGCTGGCAAAGCCATAATAAACACGAAACACAAACTGACAAGCGAAGCGATGAGTTTTTTCATAGATTTTAAGTATTATAGATGGGAATTGAAAAGGCAAACAACCATCTGCTTACATGCGTACAACTAAAAATAGCGCCCAAAGAGCGCTATTTTTACATGGTGCACCCTAAGAGACGAAGTCCTAACCGCTATCTGGAAGGATATGGGGCGGTTGGCAGATATTCGGACACTCCTGGATCTGATCGTTAAGAGAAAGGCTACCGCTTGACGCAGACAAAGATAATTTACCCCGCCTTTGGCCCGGGACTCCTGGGGACGTGCTTTTTGGAGTTATGTATGAGATGTGCGCAATATTTTTTTTAAAACGCCTGACTTATCGTCTGCCATAAGCTACAGGCCACTCATCCCGGTTGACTTTTTTATTAGAATATGGGAATTTACTGCGTTCTCCGTCAGGGATTCGCTCTGACGTCTGGACGATGACCCTTGCTCATTCGAGGTGTCCGATGCGCTCACCGATCATTCTCAGCCTCACCCTTCTCCTGGGTTGCGCCACAACGACGCAGCCCGAAACCACCACGACCGACCGGGCGCGGACCGTGGGCTGCCAGGCCATGGGCTGGACCCCGATCAGCGAGTCGCTCGCAAGGACCGGAGATCCCGTACAGCGGATCATGCGGATCTGGGAGAACTTCGGCCTCCGCACCTGCCTCAACTTCACCATGGGCGTCCGCGAGGACGTCACACGGGACCTGGGCGAGGCCTGCCGCTACGGCCGACTGGAGTGCTTCGTGGCCTGCCACGGACTCTCTCCCACCGTGCGGCACCTGTACGTCGGTCAGTGCCAGGAGCACTGGGACATCAACATGAACCTGAACTAGGCACCCTCACGGGAGAAACATACGATGCGCTCAACAACGATCTTCGTCATCCTCGCTCTCGCTGGCTGCGCCACGACGCACCAGCACCCCCCGTCCGACACGAGGGAGACCTGCCCCGTATCGACCTCCCACATGACTCCGCAGCAGGAGCTCATGATGTGGCAGATCACCTGGCGTCAGTTTGTCCCCGTGATCGCCCAGGACCACACGAGCTACGAGGCGAACCTGCGCATCGCGCACGCGCTCCGCTTCGCCGTGCGTTCAGGTGATGGACCGAGCGCCTGCGCTGGCCTCTTCTTCATCGGGGGCTACACGCGGAACGCCTGCGCCGACCAGAGCTTCACGGTACGGCGCGTCATGCGCTGCAACGTCGAGGACGTCATCCGCGTCTGTGGAACCGGGGCGAACGACCCCCGCTTCCACGGTCTCGACCTCGCCACGACGGCGCGACGCGGCCTCAACGACCGCGGCTGCGTCCCCGGAGAAGGCGAGTTCCGGGAGTGACCACATCAGATTGGGACAGGCATCCCTCACGAGTAATCAAAACTCAACACCTCCTTCGCGCACCCGCGAGGACAGAGCAGCACGCATCCACTCGTGAGCCTGTCCCGGGTGCGTTGTCTGTTTTATAAAAGAGTTATTCTAGAATCCTTAAAAAGGACAATCGCTCGTATCCACCGTTTCACTTACGCCATTAGATTGTCCGTTATTTAAAATACATCTAGCGCGCTTTAATACGTGATCGTAAGTAAGTATAGATATATTATAGAAAGAAGAATTTAATATTCTGTAAGCTTCTTTTTGTTCGCTGTTCCAGTCGCATGATCTTCCATATATCAAGGTGCAACGAGGTTTGATCACAGGAGTGTCATCGACGGAACTGGAGAAGCTCTTACTGTCCATTTTCGATTCCAACTGATGAATGTATCTCATTGATTGCGTTATAGCTTTGATCAGGTCACTCGATGGTACGTAATTTCCATGATCTTGCGTTGCAGCCCAAAAAGGTAGGTCTTTAGATGGTTTTTTGATTTCAATTATATCCAAAAAACCATCACAGCTTTTCATTAAGAAATCCGCTATATGCTGTGGATCGATTCTTCGCTCTCCTATTGCACCACTAAATTCAGTACCAAAGATCCAATCATTTTGACTAAACCAATTTTGCCAAGATAATTCCGTACCATCCTGTGTCAACATTCGCTCAAACTCTTGAAGCGCATCTACCTTTTGCTTGAACCTTAAGCCATTGATTATGTCTGACGAAAGAAGATTGTTTTGAATAATAACTTTCAGGACTTCTGATCGATCAGAGTTACCAAAGAATCCTCTAATCAAGTTAAGTGCTCCAGCATCATAATCATCTATCGTGACGTAACGCTTCGCACCAGACTTAAGCGCTTCATGATTATTTGAAATGAATTCTATAAGGGACTTGAGCTCTTCCGAATCAAGGGTCAGTTCGCTTTTTGGTGTATCTATTTCCACTCCATCTTCATTTCCAAAGACTCCTTTCTTATATCTTCCTATTTTTAAACAAAGTTCCGGCTCATGATCGTTGCGAGGAATCCTAAAGAAAACAGCTTTAGATCTTACTGTTTTTGCATCCTTTAAAATTTTTGGCAGGTAATCAACTCCGTCATCACTACTTCTTATTGTTGGCATATTTTGCCAAAGTATAGCCACTGCGTAGGTATAAGGACAAACGAATTTTATAGAGAGACGTATACAGGCTTATAAAACCACAAAATAGTCCATAATCGTAAAAATACTCTTACTTGCTCTCTTTGAGATTTTCGCATCTCTTTTTTAATGCGGATGCAGGATCTGATATCAGTCCATGGAAAAGATATATACCCAATCTTGGCAATAGATGACTAATATTACCCGTATGAATAGCAAAGAAGCTACTAAACTTATCATCTTTTAATGGATAACCGTGGGTCGTGTCTCTTAAATTAACCATGAAATACTGAAAGTATGTTTGTGCGCTGACTCGATTGTTTCGATCTCTTCCAAGTTGCACGTAACCTCCTGTCTGCCTTCCTCTCTGATAAACGCCTGCAAGTGTTTCATTCAATAGACGTGCATAATCTCCTTTGGCAGTTTTAGTAATAAAGTGTCTAAGACCGCCTGGAAGACCTACGTATTTCTCTATTACGTGTTTTTTGAACCATTTACTACTAAAAACGTTCGCAGTATCGGTTATGCCAAGTAGTCCAATATACCGGTCTAAAAAATCAAAGAACAGTAGCTTTCTCATCAAGTTATTGCCTGCGACGTGGCAGCGTAGAAGCGTTTCCTGCATCGCATCAAACGTCATTAGGTTGTAAAGCTGATCTTTTACCATTAGATCTCCAGACGCCTTGCTCCTAAAGTTAGTAGTATTAAGCAAGAAAGTTAACGTCTTATCGATTCCCTTCAAATACCAAAGAAAGAGTTCTTTTGACTCTGATGATGTTAGTGCTTTTATTTTTGGAATTCCTTGAGTTCGATCTGACCACATCTCATTGAGTGTACTTATACCTTGTGCCGATTGAAGTTTAGTACGCCTATCTTCATTTTGGAAATGTTCTCTTCTTCCAAAAAGAAAAACGAATTCATGGCTTATCCAATGGCTAGAAAACCCATATGAGCCACCTTCTGAATCGTAGAGTCCCTGAGCTAAAAAGTCTCGAGCAATGATAAAGTGTCCTTTCTGAAAAGTATTAAATACGCCTTTATTTTTTCTGAACAGCTCAAGCATATCGTCCTTACTAAGAAACTGAAGCCCTGAGAACATAGAGGGAGCTCGTTCTAAATATGTAAAGATAGGAGGTATCTTTATAAAAAGAATTTCACCTTCTGGAAAACGTTCAAAAAAGGATTTTTTTATAATCTCTAGACTATCAAGTAGGGTCATTCTTCCTGAGATACTGATAAGCTCTTTGACTAAAAAAATAAACTCTATGACCTCTTCCTTTGTATCCATGCTCCGAAGCTTCGCTCGATCCTTTGCTACAAGTCTCTGTGCGTTTGAGATTACTGGCATCTGAGAACTTGGGGCGAAGACCTCATCTACGACTCGCTGCAAAGAGGATGTATCGGTATTTTTGTTAATAGTCGAATGCAACTGATAGAAGCTAGGCCATACCACGTTCTCGAGGATGAGATGATCTGAATCAAGTTTAGCCTTATATAAGCCATTTTGATTCATGAAGTCGCAAATATTTTGCCGATTAAACATCGGTATATCTTTTGGAATTGATAAGCGGTATTCAGTGCTCATTCTCAGTGGATAAGTGGCTCATCTGACTTCTCAATCCTATTCAAAAGATCGTTCATGTCAATGTTCTTGTTAACGCTCTCAATCGTATCTTTCCAACCAAAGTTATTTTTAAGGGAAAAAATGATCCCAGTTACTGAACCGCTTTTCCGGTAAAGCTGCTCTTCAACGTAAACCGCTACCCTCTGTTTAGCGTACTTTATCGTGTCCATAAACTCTGGACGCTCTTGATACTTGATTAATTGATCACGAGTCATCCCAACGGCGAATGCTAGACCTGAGACCGTATAAGGACGTTCTTGACGGTCACAGGTGTCGAAGTATAGCTCAATGACACGTGATAGCTCTTCAGGGCTAGTATAGGCCATTGGTCGACCTGTCTTTTTTGTATATTGGTAAACGCGCTTCAATTTTTCGGAAGTACACGCTTGAGGGATCGGATTTGCTGCAGTTTTCATAAAAATATTATAAAACATTTTTTTGAAACAGCATACTTTTCTCCTTGCGTTCTTCAAGGCTTTAGCCAGTACCCTGTTAGTACTGGCTATTTGGGGATAGGGGGATACCGGGTGTGCTAGAAATCCTTTCGATTTCTTCTCAGTAAGGTAACAACCAACAACAGTAATGCTACGACATTTAAAATTCTCCAGATATCCTTATCCAGATGCAATGGAAGAAGCGGATTGAAAGTGATGGCTAATATGACTGCTGACCAAGCAATTACTTTATGCTTAGTCTCAAATGCTTGATATGCAAGGTAGGCCAAGGTTCCACATACCATAAAGCGAAGCAACTGATAAAAGCCGTATGGGAGCGAAGTTACTAACGTGGCTATAAACAGGATGGTTAAGGAGATCAACCTTGAAACCAACGAATGCTTCATAACGATTTTCTCTTTAGCAGTATTGGAAGAGCGAACTTAAGGAATTCCCAAAGCATTATGACTACAAGGGTTACTATGAAAATGCGCCAGCTCCAGACACTTTTAGAGAGGAAGAAGTAAAATATACCTGTAATAAAAGTTGCGCCAGCCAGTCCTTCTATCAATCCCCGTGTTAAAATTGTCCCAATAACCAACCCAATATCAAGTAATACAGTCTGTATTTCTTCTTTCATAAAAACTAGGAGAGATTAAATGAGGTAAACAAAAAGGACACCTCTGAGGTGTCGAGACCCAAGACAGCAACCGTAGTTCCTGCTTGTTTTATCAGAAGTGCCCTTTATCGCGCGGGAACTACTGAAAAACACAGCAGGACGACAGAGTCGCCTGATGGTTGCATTCTTGAATCTCGACGGTGACAATATCTCGCTTTTGAGCTAAAAAGTCAAAAGAATGAATATGAGTAACGAAAATTTAGGCCACCCGTATGCTCCGTATACCGAATCCGATCTCAAAGAGCTGGATGATATAAGTTTGAAGCAACTAATTTGGCTAACTGGAGAGATGGTAACAATGATTGATTATGAAAGCGATGCAAAAGCATATGGTCGCTTAATCGATCCGTATAACGAAGGGGTATTTATCTTTCTTACTCAAGAAGACAGGTACCTTAAACAAGTGAACTTAGACCCTTCCTTAGCATGGAGCACGTTAACGAACTTGCTAGATGATTTAAAAGGACGCGGATATATTGAGACCTATTCCGGACCCTATAAAAACGTGGTCGATCTGGATCAGATCGAAATAAATGTAGGGGAAAGAAAAACGATTAATGATGATCTATTTTTAAACTTAAAAAGATCAATAATTTCACATCTTAATCAATTGAAAAGCAAAAAATCTAGTGATCAAGAACCCTTAAAGAAGCTGATCTTCAAAGAAAATCCATGCCAGATAATAGACACCGAAACAAACCATAAGATCTTCTTCAAACATGATAATGCTAAGATTACAATCTTGATAAAGGCATTATTCAATATCGCAAACCAGCAAGGTTCATGGATTGATGTCTTAAGTGAAGGTATTGGTGAGGGATCATTTGAGAGCCGATCTCTTTACGATACGGCTAATCTTATAAATCGGAAGATAAGAAAAGAATTTAACCTCAACGAAGATTTCTTAATAGCTGATCTGGGTAATCGACAAATAAAAATCAACACATTAACCAAATCATTCAAAATTGAACGAAATTGATTCAAGGGGGTTTGTTCTAGAGTGCGGGCATGACTTAGGTGAAAACCAATAGTCATGCCCGCAATTTTTTATAAGTCCTGGCCAGGCTGATTGCGGTGAATATACACACATATGAGAACCGTTCTAAAAAAAGAACGATCTTTCAAGACATCCGATATTAACCTCGCGACAACCCTTTATACCCTTGGCGGAATACTGCTTGGTATTGAACGTGAAGATTCGCACCGATGCTGCTTCATTTTTGATGAAACAGATGACACTCTTCGGGCGATCAAAGCTTACTGGCGACGGGAACTAGCACTTGACCCACAAAGTTTGCTTCTCAACCTCAAGGTACTTAAAGCGCGTCTATACGGTGAACGGTATGAAGCTTCCAACTGAAGCTGTTCGGGAGTTCCAAGAAGCTTGGAGAGCCTCAGGACTAGGAGAAATCTCCTATGAGCAAGCTGAGCAGGAAGCAGAAAAGATCTTATTTTTACACACAACCTTATCAAAGCATGTATGAATGTGAATTATCCAATTAGTGAATACCTACAACTTAAAGGAATAGACTTCAAAAAAGCGAATGGACAGCTCGTTACTAAGTGCATATTTGCAGATTGTGACGTTGATAGCCGTGGCAATGAAGCTCACTTGTACTTTTCGGAAGACACCTCTCAGTATCACTGTAAGAAATGTGAGGCGTCTGGAAACATTGTGACTTTAGCTAAGCATTTTGGAGATAATCTACACATCCTTTTCCCAAATGCTCGGTATACCGTGCAGCGTACAACGCGTCCAAAAGAGCAACCTAAAACTGTTTCAGCCGCTGAAGTCCAGCTCTGTTATGAATCTTTGCCATCCACCATACGCCAGTATCTAAATGAGCGTGGTATTACCGATAGTACCATCGACCGATGCAAAATCGGTTGGGGTACTTTCTATGGCTCTGATTGGATCACTATTCCTGTACCATCACGTGAACAGCCAGGTACATATTCAATGATGAAGCTTCGTAGAGATCCTAAGCTTGATGGAAGCGATGCTATAGAAAAGATGAAGGTTTTTCCCGTGGGAGCAATTCACCAGATCTATAGTTGGACCATTCTTGATACAGAGAGCGATTCTATCATCCTTTGCGAAGGTGAGTTCGATACATTAGCTCTCTTATCGAAAGGTCTTCCGGCTGTAACTGGCACGGGTGGATGTGGAACATTTAAGGATGAATGGATAAACAGCTTTGCTCATTTGAAGAAGGTGTATGTCTGTTACGATAATGACAATCCGGGTAAAAAAGGTGTAGAAAGTGTAATTCGTAAATTAGCTGCTATAGAACAATTAGAGATTCTACAAATTAATTTGCCACACATGGGGGAAGGTAAGAAAGACATAACTGATTATCTCCTCATCAACGATGGAGATCCGTCTCTCTTACTTGGTATGGCGATACCCGTAGACCGTAAATCGTATCTAAGCTCGGGCAAAAAAGATCTTAAGAACATTCTTCAAGAAATCCCTAGTGATATTGCTAGTAGTGACTTGTCAGATGCGTTACAGCCTCTTCTAAATGATCTTTGTTCAGAGGATCCACTTGTGGCTGAGCGATTTATTGGTAATGAGATTAAAAAACATTTCAACCTTAGTACTCAGGCTGATGTTAAACCGATTCTTGCTGCTTACAAACGTGCTAAAAAGACGCATTTTCAGCGGGATGAAGAATTAAAGAAATCTCAGACAACAACTAAGATTCTGAACAGGGACATAAACTTCCCTGAGGTACTAGATTCAATTTCTTGTATTGGGATCGTACATCCACATGTCGTTGAACTTGTTATTGCCGCGTTTATTGCAGGGGCAATGAAACTTAGTCCACCTATATGGCTCATCTTGGTAGGAGTTCCATCATCTTTTAAGACTGAATTAGTTGGATTAATTGATCTTCCAGGGGTATATGCCTTGGATACATTAACTGAAAATGCTTTTGTGTCCGGCTTTCTTCCAGAGGATGGTTCTGGACCAAAAGACTTGCTTCCGGCCTTGGATGGAAAGTGCTTCGTAGTTAAAGATCTTACAACCATATTCTCGCTCAAGGATGACGTTGTTAAAAAGCTCTTAGGAGACCTTACAAGTATCTATGATGGTAGTTTTGCTAAGTTTATGGCGACTCGTGGAGATGTGCGTTATAACTCCAAATTCTCCATGATTGGTTGTGTAACGCCAGCAATCCTAGCTAAGCACCATAATTATGCGAATCAGCTAGGACCGCGGTTCTTTTTCTTTCGGATCCCAGATCTTACTCCGGCAGAGTTTAACCGAGGAAAGGAAATCGCTTGGCAAGAAGCCGACCGACATGGTCTGATCCAAGAAGCACGTGAAATCATGTCGACATATGTCTGCCAAGCAACTCAACGTGTGCTAAAAGGCAACCCTCTTGAACCTGAATCAGAACATGTTCGCACTCAGATCGATCTCATGGCTGAGTTCATCGCTCGTGGCCGTGGCACTCTGCACGCAGAAGATAAAGAATTCGAGAAGGAAGAAAACGGTGAGAAGAAAAAGGTTCAGTATGTAGAAATTAGCGACGTCCAATTCGAACAGCCTTGGCGAGTGTTGAATTCGCTTCGTGCGCTCGCAAGAGTTCTCGCACGTATACACGACGTAGCTGCCGTGGGACAAGTTGAGCTAAATATCCTCAAGCCACTTGTTATGTCGAGTATGCCAATACACCGAGCAGTTGCTATCAGCGCTTTAGCGAAGGAAAATAGTATGTCTGCTAAGTCATTAGGATTAAAGATAGGTAAATCCACCAAGACAGCACGTCGAACTCTGAAAGAACTCAGCGTATTAGAGCTAGTTGAGGAAGGGACTGGTTTTGACTCTGATAGCGGAGAAAAGAACGCTAAAGTCTGGTCTATTAAATCAAAGTACATTCCTCTTATGAATGATTTGAGTACCTAAGGGGAGTTTCTGTCCCTCGCCTTTAGATCAGGGTGTATCAAATAACTCGTCCAGGTTATACTCTCGTTAAACACAGTTCAGCCCAACCTACATAATGATAGGTTGGGCTGAACAATACCTTATGCAAAAAACTACTTGCTACATCTACGCGCGCAAATCGAGTGAAACGGAAGACCGGCAAGCGCTCTCTCTTGAGAGCCAGCTTATTGAGCTTCGTCTCCTTGCAAAACGCCACGGGCTCACTGTTACTAAGGAGCTTACCGAGTCCATGTCCGCGAAAGAGCCTGGTCGTCCAATCTTCAATCGCATGATTGAAGAGATTGAGCGTGGCGAAGTTGATACCATCCTCTGCTGGAAACTGGATCGCCTGTCCCGCAACTCAATTGATCAAGGTAAGATTCAGCATTTTCTCCAAAAAGGAATTATAAAGCGCATCATCGCGTCTGACAGGATTTATCTACCAGAAGATAATATTTTAATGATGAATGTTGAGCTCGGTATGGCGAGTCAGTTCATCACGGATCTTCGGAAGAACGTTATGCGAGGCAACAAGACTAAACTAGAGAAAGGATGGCTCCCCGGCAAGCCGCCGATTGGCTACTTGAATGATTTCCACAAACGAACGATCACGACTGACCCGGAGCGTTTCATTAAAGTGCGACGTCTCTTTCAGCTCTTTCTTACGGGTGCATATACTCCTGTTCAACTGGTAGAAATAGCAAAAAACGAGCTTCAACTAACCATGCCTCAAAAGTCCATGGGTGTGGGTCGTGACTTCGACCGTTCGTATATCTATAAAATGCTTCGTGATCCGTTTTACTGCGGGCTAATCCGACGCGCAGGTGAAACGTACTCGGGTGCACACGAACGAATGATCACACTCGTTCAACATCATCAGATTCTAGCTATGATGGCTCCTAAGCTTAAATCTGGCTCTATCAAGTCAGGTGCAAAAGAATCATTTTGGCTCAATGGGATGATCCGTTGCGTCTGTGGACGTCTTGTGACGTCCTATACGGTCCGTAAGAGAAGCGGGAAGAGTTATCGATACTATTCTTGCTCTCGTAAATCCTGTAGCCCTGATGGAAGCAAGTGCCATGAGAAGGTTATTGAGGAAAAGGAGCTAGAGAAGCAAGCGCTGGATCTAGTTTTGCAAATCCACCTTCCTACCCCTCTTTCTGAATGGATCAAGCAGTGGGCACGACAAGGTCACCAACAAGAGACATTTATCAATCAGCTTGAGCTTGAGACGCTCAACAAGGAACGTGAACGCCTTGCAAAGCGTCTTAGTAATCTCACAACGTATTTCCTCGATGAAACGCTTACGAGGCAGGACTACGAGCGTGAGCGCCCCAAGCTCGAAGCTGAGCTCCAAGGCATACTTGTTAAACTGGAGACAAATACTGAACGTGCAAAAGAATGGGAACAGGCCGTCTGCGATGCTCTCGACTTAGCCGCTCTTGCGCGAACCGTCTATCAGTCTTCTCAAGATCCCGAGATCAAACGTCTCATTCTGAAAGCGCTCGGATCTAACTTTGTCCTTTCGCAAAAGCAACTAACGATTGAGCTGAAAAAACCATTCCAAGTCATTGCGAACCATCAGATTGAACTCGCCTCAACAGTTGAAGCGGATCTAACTCGTCCGTTTATCAATTTTTCGCTCAACCAGGAACTCCCACAAACAAAAACTCAGTCCCTTTCAGGACCGAGTCTTCTGTGGTGCACCCCAGACGATTCGAACGTCTGACCTCTCCCTTCGGAGGGGAGCGCTCTATCCAGCTGAGCTAGGGGTGCCTGACCTGTTCTACGGGGCGTATGGGTTTGTGCAAAGATGCTACGCGATTTGAGCTCGGCGAGCAACCATGATTAAATACGGTCTATCTATGGAATCCGCCCAGGTCTTAAAGAATCGCTATTTCTTGATGCGTCATGGTCACAGCCTGGCCAACGAAGCCGGAATTATCGTGAGCGATGCCAAAAATGGCGTGAGCGGTTACGGTCTATCCGACAAGGGTAAACAGCAGGTTGTTGAATCGATCCGGTACGCACGCGAAGTCTTTCATTTTGAACAGAGCCTGTTGATCGTCTCCTCGGATTTCTTGCGCTGTAAAGAAACAGCTGAGCTTGTCAGTCAGGCGTTTGGAACATCGAACGTGGAGCTCGAGCCACGACTCCGCGAGCGCTTCTTCGGCGAATTCGAACTCGGTCCAAATACGACCTACGACAAGGTTTGGGAGAAAGACGCGATCAATGATCAAGAAGGCTCGTTTGGAGCCGAGTCTGCTCAAAGCACCTTGAACCGTGGCTTGAGCGTCTTACATGACCTTGAAGAGCAGTTCTCAGGCGAAACGATTCTGCTCGTTTCACATGGCGATACACTTCAGATCCTTCTGACTGCTTTCCATGCCCTGCCTCCGGGCTGTCACCGCCAACTTCCCCTCCTCGAGACCGCCGAAATCCGCCCGGTTCCCGTCAATTGACAGTCGACCTGTCTTTTTCTATACTCCTGGCACAAATCCGTAGTTTTGGGACGGTAGCTCAGCCGGTAGAGCAGGGGCCTCTTAAGCCCAAGGTCCTGGGTTCGACCCCCAGCCGTCCCACCATCAAAAACACTCCTTTAGGGAGTGTTTTTGTGTGATGCAAAGAGACTTTTATGTATGAAAACGACGAACACCCGCACCGAGCAGTGACTCCCAGGGAGGGTGTCCGTCGGTTACGGGTGTGTGCAGAAGTTTTATTTCCTCCGCTTGTTGCAGATCTGACGCGTCTTCGGCGTGAAGGCATACTCCGCGCACGCATCGTTCTCGCTGATCAGCTGACGCATCTCCCACTCATCAATCGCTTGATCGTGACGGCGGTGGCAGTAGTACCGGCGGACGCAGGCGGCAGAACAGAAGTCCCACCCACCCCAAGGGAATCTTGTACTAAGCGTAATGTACGGCCCATCATCCTTCCGCCTGCAGGTGAGACATGCTCCGCTCGAGTAGTCTCGATCGGGGCAATAGTCACCGATGGGCTCGAAGGGCTGCCAGTCGAAGAATGACGCGAGGTCGTCCTCGAAAGCAGCTCGGATGCATGCCGGGCTGCAGAGCCCGACACGCGTCCAGTCCTGAAGCGTGGCGTAGACCAAGAATTCTTGCTCATACCACGCGATGTCACGCGGCCCCTCAGAGCCGCAGACCCAGCAGCGCCCGCAGGTGGGACGATGCCAATCGGTCAGGTACTTGAACGAAAACGGAACAACAGCAATCTGCTTCATGATGACTCTCTTTGCCCTGAGAGCCCTATGCCTGGACACCGTGTCCAAACGATCTCGCTCTCCAGGGACCTTGTACGCTCTGTGGCATCTTTCCTGGATAATCGAGTCGCCTTACTAGCAAAGGAGTCATCTTGTGAACCGCTGCTCAGCTCCCCTCTTGCGAGTAGGGTCTGAGTGACGGTGAAGAGCAGGGTTGCCGCAAGCGAGTGCGACGCTTTCTCTTCAGTCAGGTTTTGCCCGTGGGTACGAGCGGTTGGCGAACGGGTCGCCGAAGGAACATCTCGGTAGTTTGTGGAATCCCGAGAGATCGCGGAGGGAGCGGGTGGTTCAAGTCTCGGCTTCTTGGTCGCCGCGCTTGGCGTGGTGGGCGAGGAACTGGTCCATGCCCTCATCGTCGCACCCGTCGCCTCCGTGCTGGAAGCGAGCCTGCTCGAGGCCAGCGGCATCGAACAGATCATTCGGGCTCGCAGCGACGCGAGGGGTGTTACCTTCAGAAGAACGGGGACGGTTCATGGGGGAACTCCTGGCAGAGCGCACAAGCGCGTTTGAGATTGAGACCCTTGATCAAATAGTAGCTTATTTTAGCTAGTATTCACTCAGGAATCTCAATTCCATAGCATAAACAGACCCAATCGAACCAGTTATTATGTCATAATATATGATTTTTGTCAACGTAACCACTAACTCTAAAAGCAGGCCTGGTAGGAACAGAAAAACACTCCCTTAGGGAATGTTTTTCGTTAGTACTCAAGCTTCCGCTCCCCCGCCGCATAGCGCTTCGCGAACGCCGCGATCTTTGGATGATAGTTATCCCACATATAGGTGAAGTCCTCGCTGGTGACCTGACGCTCAATCGGCTCACCTTGCGAGTTAATTCCACGGACCGTGATCGTTGTGTGCGCATCGCTGAAGGCGGCAAGCAGCTCATCGACTGGGATCTCGTACATGGCTGGGACTTCGACTGGATCCAATTTGAAACTTGAGAGCGGTTGATCGTCGTAAACCATATAGATATCAACCACCACGTGGCGCTCCCGGCCTTTGCCATCGACACCAATATTCAACCGTCGTCCGAGCGAGGTGACGTCTATATGAGGATAGTCCTTCCCCAGCTCCTCGCGTGCTTCACGCAGACCATCCAAGCCCGACTCTCCCGCGCGGTAGAAGCCGGCAACCGAGCCGTCCAGCTTTCCTGGAGCCCAACCGCCAGCCGGTCGCTCTTGATAGATCAAGGACGGACCTGGTCGGACAATCCAGAGATTGATTGCTCCGAGCCAATTTTCGTCATCTACCGCTTGGCGGACAGGTTTTATTTCTCCACTTGGCCTAAAGTGAGGCGGGGTCAAGATATCTACGTATTCAATAGCGGACATGCTGTAGACGGTATCGCAACGTTCATAACTCTTCAACGATGCCATACACCAATAAAACATAACACGCTCCTTTCGAGCGTGTTATGTGAAACGTTATTTCTTCTTGTCCTTCTTTGGTTTCTTCACATTCTTCTGCTGAGCGTTGTTGCCTTTGGCCATAGGGAAAGAGCTAAACGATTTAACGGATATATCCTAGCGCACGGACGACTGACCAATCAAGAGGGGTTACCGGCTTCTTTTTGAAGATGAACTGGAACTGCTTGATCCCCTGCTGCTCTTTCACGAGGTCGCGTGGGAATCGGATACGGTACAAGATCGTGTTCCAGGCTAGGTCATCTTTTGGATTCTTGAAGTTCGGCGTTGGCTGGTTGTACATCTTGCGGAAGAGTTCGCGCGCGATGGGAACCTGGCGTTGTTCAGCCGCGAGATTGCGTGTTAGCGCCTTCTGACCAACCGTCGTCAGCTGGAAGTCTTGCACTGTCGCCGAGTAGCCGATGATCTGCATCAAGTCACGGACCACCGCTCGACGTTCGCGCTCTCCCAATTGGCGGGTTTCTTTGGAGACACCGTAGGCGATGAACCGTACATAGACCGTCAGTTGCTCCCCGTAGACTTTCAGACCAAACTCCTTCGCATCCGCTTGAACGCCAGCCAGGGCACGGGCTTCGGCTGCCTCGTCAGGGCCAGACAAACCGAGGAAGGCGAACAAACAAGCGCGGTCGTTGGTTGAGATAAACGCCGTTGCGACAACAGGGCACCCGCCATTCGTGACAACCGGGGTGACGATGACAGGCTCAGGTGTCACCACCGGCGAAATAATCACGACCGGTGTCGAGGTTCCAATCGGAGTGCTGACAGTTGTGGTCACGGTTGGGAAAAACAGGTTCGTGACGCTACTCCCTCCACCGCCACCTCCCCCTCCTCCTCCTCCACCCCCGCCCCCACCGCCTCCGCTACTTGGCGCTGGGTCATTGTCGAGGATGGTAACAGCAACCATTGGTAGCGTCAGTGATGAAATGTAGTCGCTCCCGGTTGATGACGCCGTATGGGCGATTGACCCAACCTGGGTCGTCTCGTACGTTGAGTCATTCACTGCACTGATCGTCACCGTCTGCGGCGTGTCCCATGTGGTGGTAGCGAAGCTGAGCGTCGAAGTTGAAAGCGTAAACTGAGAACTGGTCGTCGACAACAAGATCTGAACCGTCGTGGTTGGCTGGCTCGCCAACACAATCGTGTATGTCTGGTCTGAACCACCCTCGGTCACAGACCGACTGTTTGTTGAGAGCGTGATACCCGGCGTGTCATTATCGAGAATCGTATAGGTGTAGGTGCTGCTGGTACCTACAGTCGCCCCGACTGGGTCGTTCAACGTAATGATGAGCGTTTCACTTGATTCAGTAAGCGTGTCGTTGACGATCGTGAATGGAATCGTGGTCGATGTCTGTCCTGCACTAATCGTCGAGGTACCGGCCGCCAAGGTATAGTCCGTTCCAGAACCAGTCGCCGTTCCACCCGTCACGGAGTAACCGACGGTAATACTCGAGGATGATGCCTGACTCAAGATGAGACGTACGCTAGTTGCGGTGATGCTCTCCAAACCAGAACCGGATGAAGCCTCAAATTGGATTGTCGGTACGCCGGTATCCACGATGAAAGCCACTGAGCCGCCGTTCGCCGCTGTGGATGAACTGGCGTCATAGATATCGTAGGCACTGACCGACCAATAGTAACTGCCGTTCGGCAAGGTCTGTCCGGCATTTCCATAAGTATAAATACCTGTTCCCGTTGCCTGACCAACTTGGAATGAGCGCACTCCCTGCGCTGCTTGAGCCGACGTGTACTGAACCAACGGTGAAGAACGATCGGACGAATCATCGATCAAAATGACATACAACAAGGTATTCGTCGTATTCGGATCCGTCAGTGTGAAGTTAAAGATCGGATTGTTGGTAGAAGTCGTTGATCCGTTAACTAAGCCTGTTGGACCTAAGCCTGTCGGTAAATTTGGTGCCTGATTCGCTGTCAATACGCTGAAAGCAGCCAACCCACCGTTCGCGAGTACATAGCTCGAAGAAGAAGTGTGGTTATCGATCGCCCTGACTTGCCAATAGTAACTACCGTCTAGCAGTGATTGGCCGACGTTGCCAGCCGTGTAGCTCCCCGTCCCAGTCGCCTGGCCAACCGTGAATGAAAAAGTACCCGTTGCCGCAAGTGCTGATGTGTAATCAATGATCGGTGATCCTAAGTTCGAAGAATCATCAATCTGAATTTGATAACGGACAGTATCGGAACCATCGATGTCGTTCAGTAGGAAGGTGAACGTTGGCGTGTTGGTGGAGGTGGTTGAGCCATTCACCAATCCCATCGGACCGAGTGTGTACGGAGCGTCAGGGGCACTATTCCCCACCGCTACTTGAAACGCGACCGTTCCACCGTTCGCATAAATGTAGCCGCTTGAGGTAACTGAATCAAAAGAGTTGATGCGCCAGTAGTACGCTCCATTCGGCAATGCTTGTCCGGCGTATCCGGCAACATATGTCCCCGTTCCCGTTGCTTGCCCGACCTGAAAGGAACGGGACCCTTGTGAGCCATACCCCGACGTGTAATACACGACGGGTGATGAAAAATCTGAGCTATCATCGATCTGTACATCATAACGAAGCAGATCACTTACATCGGCATCAGTCAACGTAAAGTTCAACGTCGGAGTAGCCGTACCAATAACTCCTCCAGTAGCCGGGCTTAAACTCGTTGGATCATCCGGCGTGGAGTTCGTTCCGGTCACGGAAAAAGCAATGCTCCCACCATTCGCGTAGTTATACCCCGAAACGGCTGTCTGGTTATCGATCGCCCGAATACGCCAATAGTAGTCGCGGTTAGCTAAGGTCTGACCCATCGTACCGACCGTATACGTCCCACTCCCCGCCGATTGGCCGACCTGGAACGTACTTGATCCGTGTACACCCAGAGCAGAGGTATAATCGACAACCGGTGAGGAGTAATCGTAACTATCGTCGATTTGAAAGCGATATTTTACCGTATCTGAAGCATTTGCATCATCTAGATAGAAGGTAAAGTTGGGTATATTCGTTGTAGTCGCCGATCCATCGACCAAATCAACTGGCCCCAAATCAGAAACGGATGGAGTGGCATTTCCTGTTGAAACGCTGAATGCCACCGCACCTCCGTTTGCCTGTACATAGTTTGAAACATCCTGCGTATCACTTGAACGGATCTGCCAATAGTAATCTCCATCCGGCAACGTGATTCCTGGATCGCCCGTTTGATAGCTTCCGCCTGATTGCCCGATGAGATAGGTACGGGTTCCTTGAGCGCCCAAGGTGGAAGTATAACGAATGATCGGTGAAGAATAGTCTGCATTGTCATCGATCATGATCGAATAGGCGAGGGTATCTGACCCATCCGCATCTGTCAGTGAAAACGTGAGGAGCGGTTGGTTAGTTGATGTCGTTGAACCATCTGATGGTGTTAACGCACTTGGATCTGTTGGGGCAGAATTGGCAGCAGAAGCAGCATGTGCAAATCCAAGCATCAGAAACAAGACAACCAGGCTTAAGCCAATACCGCGCAAAAATAACAAGAAGGGGCTTTTCATAAGCTCCTTCCAGTCTAGCACTCCGTTCTTGAAAGAAGAACAAGTCCTTGTGTGATTTGAGATAAAATTACCGAGGGACAGTCACGCTCGTCGCTTCTGTAATAGCATTCTGCGAGCCAGACCCTAAGTCGTAGGTCGACTTCACCATCCCAACGCCCTCAACCCACCATTCCGTCCCGCTAATGCGTGTCCCCATCCCCATATCTGTAACGGCAGCGATCTTGAGCGCTGTGTAACTACCCGCTGGTACTCTGACCGTTTCCTGTCCGACAACATGTCGGTTGATGTTCACCGCCATATCGATCGGATGCGTCAATGGATTACCAGGACCCGGCGTCGCCGCCTCCATCCGCAGGTCGAATCCGCTCGTCCACTCCGAACCAACGCGGATATCACGCGGTAACATCTCCCCACGAGAATTCAAGGTGGTCAGCTTAAACTGGTTAGCGGCCGCAGTATCTGCGATCCGTGAGCCCAGGTCCAAATAGGAGCGAGCGATCAATCCCCCATTCGAACAATCGATATCTTGATCCGCGGTAATGGGTGTCTGATCGGGCGCAGACGTATCGAAGATCGCATGCAAACGTACACCCGTCGCTGTCGCATCGGTTACTTTTAAGGCATATCCGTTAGCCGCGTTCCCGGATGTTCCTGGAACCACTGTGCTGTAGTGGATTTCATAGCCAGGACGAAGTGGGTAATACGGATGTTCACATGGACCACGTACGATTGCCGCCGAACCAGGAAGAACCGGGGTCGGTGTTGTGTCTGTCGTAGTTGCGCGGGCACCCACACTCACCCTCGGGGCAGTTGAGGAAGCGCTCTCCGCTGGACGATCCGAACGGCTACAGCCGGCACCCAATAGAACGACTCCCCCAAGCGCTACAATCGAGAACGAACGTACAAAAGATCTGGTCAACATAATAACAAGTTATTTTCTAAGATAAACGCTGAAGGAACACGATTCCATCCCCCACCTCGGCCGCCATCGCTTCCGGCTCAGCTAAACCCGGGGTAAGAACCAGCTCGCTCGCTTTTACATCTTTCGCGATTTCCGCTACCCCGTCTGCGATCAGCTGCTTGAGCTCAGCGTCTTCGGTACTGTAGGCAAAGCGTACAATGTCGGATGGCGAGAGAACAAGCTGTTTGCGATACGCCATGAGCTGACGGACCAACTCGCGGCGGAGACCCTTCTTGCGAAGCTCCGGTGTGATCACGGTATCGAGTTCAACCGTATCTTCCGTCGCCTCCGCTTGAGCTGGGGCGAGCTCAACCTGTTCAACGTTCAATTCATCACGAATAAGCGACAAAAGATCCGTCTGCAAGGCCAAGCGCTGCATTTCCTCGGTCGAACGAACGAAGAGCGTGACCTTTGCGAGCGCCTGACGAATCGGGAGTTTAGCGACATTTCGCGCTTCCTGCCCTTTCGATACCATTTGACGGACCCAGACCATGTCCTGCATCAAGCGCTCGTTTACGTAGCGATCCTGCGCTTTCGGCCAGAGCTCCAAGTGCACCGAACTCTTCTGGCCACCGATATCCAAGTAGATCCGTTCGGCGATGAACGGCATGAAGGGCGCGATAACCTTTGAGAATTCCTCCAAGATTTCTTTGAGCGTGCGAAGCGCATCCATTCGTTCGAATTCGTGCTCCGACTTGAAGCGTTCACGTGAACGACGCAACCACCACGTCGAAAGATCATCAACAAAAGCTTTGAGCGGACGCGAAGCGGCGGCTAACTCGTAGCTGTTCATCGATTTCGTCACATCAGCAAGCAGCGCATGGAAGCGCGAGAACAACCAACGATCGAGGACGTGTGCGCTCCGTGGTAACGTGACCTCAATCCGCTGGTCTTTGGCGTAAGTTTCGTAGAAGGTCTTAACGTTCCAGAGCAAGTTCAAGAAGCCACGCACTACCGACTGAAGATCGCGCTCGGAGAAGTTGAGTGAATCCGCTTCGACCACCGGCGACGACAACAGGTAATAGCGTAACGCATCCGCCCCATGCGTTGTGAGCACCGCCCATGGATCTGGATAGTTTTTGAGCTTCTTCGACATCTTCTTGCCATCTTCGGCCAGAATCAAACCGGTGACGATGACATCTTTAAAGGCCGGCTTATCGAATAACGCCGTCGCCAAAACATGCAGGTTATAGAACCAGCCACGCGTTTGATCTTGAGCCTCACCGATGAAGTCGGCTGGGAAATGCTGCTCGAACCACTTCTTATTTTCGAATGGGTAGTGCACCGAAGCAACCGGCATACTCCCCGATTCGAACCAGCAGTCGAAAACTTCTGGAATACGCTTTTTCTCTCCACCACACGAACAAGATAATAGAATATCATCGATCACCGGACGGTGGGCGTCGAAGTCTTGCGGGAATGTTCCCGGCTTCGCTTGTTTCTTGAGTTCATCGATTGAACCGATGACGGTGCGGTCATTACAGGAGGTACACTCCCATACCGGGATTGGCGAGCCCCAATAACGGCTGCGCGAAATATTCCAATCTGGCGCCGACTCCAATCCTTTACCGAAGCGGCCCTCCTTGAAATGCTCTGGATGCCACTGCACCTTATCAGCCGTTTTCAACATGGCCGGCTTCAGATCGGTAACGTTCACGAACCATGCGTCCTGCGCTTTGTAGAGCAAGTGCGTATCACAGCGCCAACAGATGGCGACGCTATGCACAATCTTTTCTTCTCGGAATAACAAATTACGCGATTTGATGTCTTCAATAACGATTGGATTGGCTTCCGTCGTCTTCTTTCCGGCCAATGGACCACAAGCTGCCACAAACAACCCTTCATCGTTCAGCGTTTGCACGATTGGCAAGTTCTTCGCTTTCGCAATCTGCAAGTCCTCTTCGCCGAAGGCGGGGGCGGTGTGCACAATACCCGTACCGTCGGTGGCCGTGACATGTCCACCTGCAACCACGCGGAATCCATCGCCCTCGACCGGCAAGAACGCATACAATGGTTCGTAGCGTTTTCCTTCAAGCTCAGCACCCGTCCAACGCCCATGCTCCTTCGTCGCTACACCCTGGAACACGTCCGCGACACGCGCTTCGGCAACAATAAGAATATCCGTGCTGTCTACAGCAGACACAGCAACGTAGGTCAGTTCTGGATGGACGCTCAAACCAGTATTGGCTGGCAACGTCCAAGGAGTCGTTGTCCAAGCGAGGAACGAGACCTTCTTTCCATCAATCTCGGCGAGATCTCCCTGCGCAGGAAACTTCACGTAGACGGTTGGATCTTCGCGATCAATGTAGGAATTCCCCATCGCGACTTCAAAGTTCGAGATTGGTGTTGCACAGCGCGGACAATACAACGACACGCGGAAGCCTTTATAAATGTGTTCTTTCTTGTAGAGCTCGGAGAAGACCCACCAGACGGATTCGATGTAATCGTTATCCATTGTCTTGTAGGAATCATCGAATTCGACCCAGCGTCCAAAACGGCTGATGTACTTTCCCCACTCTTTTTCATAAGCCAGAATTGCATTTCGGCAAGCTGTGTTGAATTTGCCGATGCCGTAGGCTTCAATTTCACGCTTCGAACCCAACTTCAATTCTTTTTCGATAATGTTTTCAATTGGTAAGCCATGACAGTCCCAACCCCATTTCCGTGGAATGCGGTAGCCCTGCATCGTCCAATAGCGTGGCACGGCATCTTTAATCGCCGACTGAAGCAAGTGGCCATAGTGTGGCAAACCGGTCGCAAACGGTGGGCCGTCGTAGAACGAATAGCCCTTATCGACCGACCGCTCGTCGATACTGCGCTCAAAAATACGTTCAGCCGCCCAATAGGCAGAAACGCCCTCTTCAATTGAGGGGAACAACGGCTTACGCTCGGGGGAAGTGGCAGGTGCGTCGGACATAGGAGAGATAGACTAAGAATGCGGGGAACTCAGCACTTGGTCAAGGAAACCCGGTCGTTCACGAAGGAGGGGGCAGATGTGCTAGCATACGGGCCATATGTCGTTTCTTCCGTCTCGCGTGGTCATCGGCAGCGATCATGCCGGTTTTGAACTCAAACAAGCCCTTGTTCCATTATTGGTGGAACGCGGCTTTGAAATCCACGATTTGTCCCCCATCCTCCAAGAGGGCGATGATTATCCGATCATTGCCGAGCAGGTTGCCGAGCAGGTTGCTCAGAGTGAGGATCAAACTTGGGGTGTTTTACTCTGCGGTAGCGGAATCGGGGTGAGCATCGCCGCTAATCGCGTACCCGGTGTCCGTGCTGCCCTGGTCCGCACGCCAGAAGATGCCAAAAGCGCTCGTTTGGACGATCACGCCAATATCCTGGAACTCGGCGGACGCGTGACTACAGCCGCTGAATTGCCGGCTATTCTAGAAACCTGGATCTCAACCCAACCGTCCGCCGATGCCCGTCATCTCCGCCGTGTCGCCGAACTCGACCAACCCAACGCCTAATCTTATGCCAAACCAACATCCGAGCCACAAACCGTTCCCCTACGAGATCTTGCCAACCATTCTGGAACAAGACGCCGAAACCTGTCGTGAAAAAATCAAGATCGCAGAAACCGCCAGCAAATGGATTCAATGGGACATTATGGACGGGAAGTTCGTGAACAACACGACTTGGGCTGATCCAGCCGTTATCAAGAATTGGACTATTCATGCAAAAATCGAACTCGACCTGATGGTCGAAGACCCAGCATCCGTCATTGGTCGTTGGCAGAATATTCATGCCTTCCGTCGAGCAATCTGGCATATCGAAGCCGATATCGATCACCTCAAACTCATCCGCACGCTCAAAGACGAAGGGCGCGAAGTCGGTCTCGCGATCTCGCCGAAGACTTCGCTGATGGATCTCGCCTCCTACCTCGACCTGATCGACGTGGTTCAGGTCATGGGAGTTGAACCAGGCAAGAGCGGTCAGGAGCTCTTAGCTGGGACGGCGGAGCGCGTTCAAGCGATCCGCAAGATGAAGGGTAAGAAAACAAAAGACGAGTCAGAAGTCATAATCAGTGTCGACGGTGGGGTAAATGCCCAGACCCTCCTCCCACTCGCCAAAGCTGGTGCAACCCACTTCTGCATGAATAGCGCCTTCTACGGCCATGCCTTCCCACGCGATTTCCTCTTCGGTCAGCTGGATCGATTAGAGCATTTAGGCTTACACTAACTTGTATATGATGAACCTTCGAACTCTTTGTTTTAGCATCGGCGCGCTTAGTCTCGCCCTTCTTCTTGGAAATGCCCATGCCAGTCAGGCAGCAACGCTAACAACAGGTAGCTTAATCAAAGCCTCCGGCCCAGCCGTCTATTACTTCTCAGAAAACGGTAAGCGCTACGCGTTTCCTGATACCGCGACCTATGCCAGCTGGTACAGTGATTTCAATAACGTTCAGACATTGACCGATTCCGAACTCGCGAGCGTGCCGTTCGGTGGCGTTGTCACGATCCGCCCAGGCTCGCGCATGGTGAAAATTCAGACCGATCCACGCGTCTACGCGGTTGCTCGAGGCGGCGTATTACGTTGGGTCCGGACCGAAGCCCTCGCTCAAGCTTTGTATGGCATGAGCTGGAATCGTCAGGTCAGCGATGTACCAGATGCCTTCTTCACGAACTACCGCATTCAGGGTGAGGTTACCCAAGCCTCCGATTTCTCTGTGTCCGACGAACAATCCGCCGGAGTGAGCATCGATGCAGATTTGCGTGCGCGTGGAACAACTCCGACGTCAACGATTCCAACCACACCAACCTCGACGCCGACGACACCAACTTCAACACCGGTCACACCAACCTCGACCACACCTGTCGCTACAACCACACAAGCCTCACTCGAAGGTCGGGTGGAGATTCTAAGTGCCGGTCCGTATCGCCCAGGGGATGTCATTACGATCCTTGGAACCGTTACCCGCGGCCAAGCTGATCTTATTCGCTTGGT
Organism: uncultured Gammaproteobacteria bacterium; assembly: GCA_964598725.1. GTDB lineage: Bacteria > Patescibacteriota > Patescibacteriia > 2-12-FULL-60-25 > 2-12-FULL-60-25 > JAGOTP01. The sequence continues at coordinate 74,033 of CAZRCW010000002.1, forward strand.
CTACGGCACCAGTAGCACCTTGATCGGCGCCTGTAGCACGAGTCCGTGTCGTGCGGATTTCACCATTCCAGATGCCCGTGCCACAACAACCATTCAACTCAACGCCGTTCTCCTTCAGGGCGCTGGCACGAGCACCGTATCCGTCACCAGTACGAAAGAGTTTGAAGTCATGGCAAACCGTGTCTCGTCTGAAATCCATATCACTAGCCAAGCCCGCGTTAGCTATGGCAGCTTCCGCCTGATCCGAGTCGACGTCGATCCGTCGCTTTCTGCCCGCTCGATCAAGATCATGATCGATGGCGTCATGCAAAACCAATGCGACCGCACCCAATATTGCGAGAGTTACCTGAACGAAGCTTCACCGGTCGGTACCGTCCACTCGATTTATGCCGCGATCCTCGACTGGGACTATCACACCGTCTACAGCCCGATCTCGACCCTTGAAGTTGTACAATAAGCCCCCACGTGGCTAAATCGAGAGGTATGCCGAACTCCCCTCTCCAGAAGACCGATTTTTCCAGCTTCGTCCAAGATACGCAGGTCTTGTTTGATCGCTGTATCGACTTGATGCGTAGTAAATCGAACGATTACGCCGAAGGTGGCGACGCCTTTCTGAACTTCAAGACGGCCGCTCAAATTGCCGGCATCTCCCCGGAACAGACCTTGTTGACTTTGCTCGGCATGAAGATGTCGCGCCTGACGCAGCTCATCAGTAAAGGCAAGAAAGCCAAGAACGAATCAGTCGAAGACACCATGCTCGACATCATTAACTACGTGGTGTTGCTTCGTGGTATGATGCATGAGCAGGAGAATCCTCCTACGAGTGTTCCTGTTGCGCCTTCGGAAGCAGGTCTAGGCTCCTACAACCAGTCCGCTCCGAACTTATTGCAACAATAATTCATTATCGACGAGTGTTCTTACACTCGCCTCGTATATGACCTTCAAACGTCTTTTGAGCGCTGCGTCTACGCTTACATTGCTTGCCAGTGTTGCTATGCCGCTTGCCGCTTCCGCTGCCACGACCAGCGCCTTCAACTCCGGCGACTTGATCAAAGGCTCCGGCTCGACTGTTTACTACTTCGCTTCGAACGGAAAGCGCTTTGTCTTTCCAAACGAAAAGACCTACTTCACCTGGTATAGCAACTTCTCAACTGTGAAGCAGATTCCAGACGGTCAGCTCTCGACCATTGCACTCGGTGGCAATGTCACCTACCGCCCAGGTCGCAAGATGATCAAGATCACGACTGACCCACGCGTCTACGTTGTCGATCAGGGAGGATTCCTTCGTCACGTCACCAGCGAGCAGCTCGCACAAACGCTCTACGGAACCAACTGGAAGAACGATATTGAAGATGTTCCAGACGCCTTCTTCACCAACTACCGTGAAGGCACCGCGATCCAGACCGCGTCCGACTACAACACGGACAACGTGATGACGCTTACGACGACGATCAACCAGGACAAGCAGTTCGACGAAACCAAAATGACGATTTCGATCGGTACGCTCGCCAACGGCTTTGTTCCAACAACGTTGACCGTCAAGCGAGGCACCGAAATCACTTGGACCAATACCGACACAACCGATCACACCGTGACCGGCGCCGGCTTTGACTCCGGTTTGCTCGCTCCAGGCCGCACGTTCGTTCGCCGCTTCGACACAGTCGGCTCGTTCGACTACCGCGACACGGCTCACGTGACGATGCAGGGCACAATCAACGTCGTTCAATAGAACTTCGTTGCAGAAAAATCACCTCGGCTCCGGCTGAGGTGATTTTTTTTCTGCCTTCCATGGAGTATGCTGTCAGCAACGTATGTTCTTTCGTTCCGCTCCCAGCAAACCCAACCTGTCGCTCAAAGAGCTTGCTCAGCTTGCGTATGATATTCGAATCGATATTCTCCAAGCACTCAACGAAGCCAAGAGTGGCCATACCGGTGGACCTCTCGGTATGGCGGATATCTTTACGGCCCTCTACTTTCACATCTTAAACGTCGATCCCAAGAAACCAGATTGGGCCGAGCGCGATCGTCTCGTCTTATCGTGTGGCCATATCTGTCCTGTCTTGTACGCAACACTCGCTCGTCGTGGCTTTTGTGACCGTGCACAGTTTTTGAAAACACTGCGCAAGAAAGGTAGTCCATTCCAAGGGCATCCCAACAATCACTTCAACATGGGTATCGAAACCTCAAGCGGCCCCTTAGCTCAAGGTTATTCTCAGGCGATCGGCATGGCGCTGACTGCACGTCTGCGTGGTGAAAAATGGCGCACATATTTGATCGGTAGCGATGGGGAGATGAACGAAGGACAAGTTTGGGAAGCTATTCTCTTTGCAGGGAAAGAGAAGCTTTCGAATCTGACCTGTATCATCGATCGCAACAACATCCAGATCGACGGTAACACCGAAGATATCATGCCGCTCGAACCACTCGCCGATAAATGGCGGGCCTTCAACTGGAACGTGATCGAAATCGATGGTCATAACTTCCGAACCATCATCGATGCCTACAAGCTCGCCGCAACGGTTCATGACAAACCCAGCGTCATTATCGCGCATACGATTCCGGGGAAAGGTGTGTCGTTCATGGAACACAATTACGAATGGCATGGAAAAGCTCCGAACAAAGACGAACTCGCCAAAGCGCTCATCGAACTCAACGCCGCCAAATCCGCTCTATGAAATCCTCTGCAAAATCCCCTGCCTTTCCGCTTCATCCGAGCCTGCTCACAGTGACGCCTGAACGGGTCGCGAATCGTGATGGGTACGGTCAAGGCGTCCTCGAACTCGGTAAACAGGATGAGCGAATCATGGTCCTGACGGCGGACGTCGCAGAATCAACGCGCGTCTTAGCGTTCAAGCAACAGTTTCCAAAGCGGTTCGTTGAATGTGGCGTCTCTGAACAGAACATGATGGGAATAGCAGCAGGACTCGCACTGTCTGGGCAGATTCCGTTCGTAAGTTCGTATGCCACCTTCTCCCCTGGTCGCTCATGGGATCAGTTACGTGTATCCGTCTGTTACAGTAACGCCAACGTAAAGATTGTGGGCGCTCATACCGGGATCTCGGTCGGTCCAGATGGGGCAACGCACCAAGCACTGGAAGACATAGCGATGACACGCGTCCTCCCAGGACTGGTTGTGATCGCTCCGTGTGACACGCATGAAGCAAAGAAAGCCACCATCGCTGCCGCAAAGTACGCCGGACCGGTTTACCTACGCCTCGCTCGTGAAAAAACACCCGTCATCACGACCGAAGACAGTCCATTCGAAATCGGTAAAGCTTACGTCGTACGCCCCGGGAAAGATGTGACGATCATTGCGACCGGACCACTTCTCGCCGAAGCGCTCTTCGCCGCCGAAGCGCTGGCAAAAAAGCAGATCGAGGCAGAAGTGATCAACTGTCCAACAATCAAACCGCTAGACAAAGACACGCTCTTGAAGAGCCTTAAAAAGACCGGCTGCGGCATAACGGTTGAAGAGCATCAGATTACCGGCGGCCTCTTCGGCGCTGTATCAGAGCTCACCGCTCGTATCCTCCCGACCCCACTTGAGGCAATCGGAATGCCGGATTCTTTTGGAGAATCTGGTGAGCCAGCCGAGCTACTTTCCGCATATGACATGGATAGTACTGCCATTCAAGCGGCCGTAAAACGGGTTTTACGCAGAATCTAGCGGCTTTTAGCCGAAAAAACGTTGACAGAACACGAAAGTTGTGCTATCATCTTGTACTAATAGGTGAGGTTTTTTGTCTCAAGATTGATGTGACCTCGAGGGGCGAGACTCGTCTCTCCCCTGCGTCAGGAAACGGACCATCTTGAGAGAACGACCCTCTCCTAGAAGCTATTCTTATCTCTCCCATTTTCTATGGAACACATTGAAACCGTACACGAGCACTCTGGTGAACCAACCGGACTCTTGCTCCCACGTCCAGAAGTCTTTGCTCAGCAAGCTTGGTGCCGCTCGACGAACGTCTTCGTCTTGAACAACAAAGGGGAAGTTCTCTGTCACCAGCGCTCGCTCGTGAAGGAACGTATGCCAGGTGTCTGGGTGACCCACCTCGGTGGTCACGTCGCGCACGGGGAAACCCCAGAAACCAACGCCGTAAAGGAGTTGGAAGAAGAGGCCAACATCGCTGTCGCGCCTAACCAGGTTATTCGCTGGAGCAAGATGCCTATTCTTGAGACTTCGCGCGTGAAGAACGTCCGTCTCTGGATGCACAACTTCGTCACCATGTTCGATGGCGACATGTCCGTCATCAAGCCTCAGCCAGGTGAAGTCGAAAAGTTCGAATGGCTCTCCTTCGCTGACATCATCAACGAAGAAAAGAAGAACCCTGAGAAGTGGAACGCCGGTATTCACGATTTCAACTCGGAATACTTCCACCTCCGTGCCGCTCTGACAGGTGCACATGCCGGTGGTGTGATCGAGCTCCCAGAAGAGCTGCACATCTGGCGCCCAATCGCCGCCTAATCGCCAACCAAATCAAAACAGCCTCCGCATCACGCGGAGGCTGTTTATTTTCCCTCAAATTTCTGAGGCGTTCTTTCTTGGTGACTTGATGAGTTGGCAAACGTGATTCTTGGGATCGAACAGGTGTCCCCCATCGTCTTTATCCACGAGGAGACCGGCTGTCCGCTTTGCTCCATAGATCGAGGTCATGATTCCAATACCGTTACAACCGAGGTTGTAGAGCAAGTTGGCGTAACACGGTTCACGACCAACACACCGGACGCGCGCATTCGTATAGCCCATGAGACCGTGCCACTCAAAAGCGGGATGACGTGCATCCGCTACCGCCCCGAGCGGTGAGCCCTCCAAGAAGTGAGCGAACTCATCACGGACGCGCTCAGGCACACGATGATCGTAATCATACGATATCTCTTCAGGGAGAGAAGTTTCTGGACCACCTACACACACCAACCCTTCCGGACGCTCGCCTTTTGGTTTGAACGGACGGCGCGTGAGGTAAGTGAACGCCTCCGCCGCAGAAGGATCATCCTCGACTGGCGAAACTTGGCTCGCGGTGTAATACGACATCGCTTTGACCGGAACATAGGCTGGAACGATATAGGCCTGCATGTACGAAACCAACCCACGAATATCACGATGGACCTGATCGTTCACATCGATCTGGCCATGATGAAAGATTTTGAAATACTCGAACCCATTCGTGCACAGCACAACCTGCTTGGCTTTGACCGTGCAATGACCACTCTTTAACACGATTCCATCTTTCTCCAAATGTAGTTCCGTTACCGGCGATTCTTCATAGATCGCGAAGCGTTGCTGATAACGATTTAGAAGTGACTGGATGATCTCTTCTGAGAGCTGCGCGCTATTCGTACAAGCAACGCGGATCTGAGTGAGCGCAAAATAGGCGGGGTCCTCCGTCTCAAGATCGGCCAAAATCGAGGCGTGCTCGTCCTCAACCCACAAACTGTCGTAGCGGGACGCGAGCGTCGAAACATCGATCGAACCCCGAGCGATACGCATCTGGCTATACGGCAGCCCCATTTCACGTTTCCAGTAGAGATTCTCGAGCGTCTCGAGGAAGGGCTCATAGGCTGAGAAGCCGTCGTAACCCGGAGCATGGGTTACAGGTGTCTGAAGGTTGAATTCGAGTTGGAGGCGCTTGATCAAGTCCCAAGCCGTCTCCACCTGGGTCAGGCCAGTTTTCACCATTTCGAACCCGAAGTCGGCCACCAGTTCCGAGATCGGTCGCTCGAAGTCGGTTAGCATTTGCCCTGCATTTCGACCGGAGGCGCCATGTCCAACCTTCCCGCCCTCTAAGACAACGATGCGATGCGGTGTTTCGAGCAATGAAAAAGCCGCCGTCGTACTCCCCGCAATCCCCGCACCGATGATCACGACATCCGTCTCAACGAATTGCGTGAGACGTTTCAAGGGTCGAGTACGGACCAATTCGGCCAGCCAGGGCGATTGAAGGGACATGGAAGACAGTATAGCAAAAGAACTTCGTTTAAAGATCCTCTAGATTGACAAGAGTGAGTTTTCATGACCTAATACGGCGTTCGTCTGACCTTTCCCATCACCAACGCTCGTTACTCGAGCAGAGCCCAGGAGTCGCCATGACCATCCGCTTTCCGATCGGACCCTCCATCGCAGGCGCGCCGGTCAGCCTGGTGGTTGACCGGACGCACGAAGACCAGCTGGCGCGGACGCGCTTTCGTCGTGAGCCTGGTCGTCAGCACCACTACAACCGACCGCTGGCCGGCAACTTCGCAGAAGCGCGGTCCTTCGGGGCCGTATACCGGCAGATCGCCGAGGAGTTCGTTCCGCGCGTCGAAGCGATCATCCAGGACTACCTCGACAAGGAGCCGGTAGCGGCGAACGCCGGAGTCGTGATCAACGAGCGGATCCAGGTAGTGGCGGCCGGCTGGATTGGCTGGCAGATGACCGCTCCGCTGAGCTGCTTCCGTCACCACCAACTCGAACGCGTGCGCCTCAGCCGCAAGGTCAAGCACTATCAGGTGAAGCTGAGCGCGGGCCATCAGGCGATGCCGACCGGCGTCGTGACCTGCGAGGTCCACATCCAGTACTGCACGCGGACCAAGATCTGGGCCGTACGCGTCCAGGACATCTATCCCGGACGAAGCATCCATCGGATCGCGGCGAAGACGATGAGCGACCCACCCTTCGTCATTCTCCACCCCGACAACCCGGGCCTGGTCTACTTCACCGACTGACCGCCCTCTTCCCCTCCGCCCTGCGGACGCGAACCAACCCTTGGTTCCGTCCCAGGGCGTTCGTGTATCTAGAACACTCATAAAATTGCCTTTCTTTGAGGTTTTTCACCACATACGACCGACTTGTCATAACAAACCAGGTTTGATAAGGTAGTGCGCGTCAATTCAAGACATCACGTGGGTGCGTGGTGTAGCCCGGTTAACACGTCTCCCTGTCACGGAGAAGATCGAGGGTTCGAATCCCTTCGCACCCGCCACCAAGAAATTCGCTCAATCGAGCGGATTTTTTGTTTAATGAATAAGAGAATTCAAATGGCTACCCATATTCTCCGTAATATAAAAACCTTAGCAAAAAAGTTATCGAGCTTTTATACACTTGATAGCTCTACTTCATTCCATATGGAACTTTTCCAATATCTGAGAATATTCGACAACGTATGAAATTAAAGATATATACATTATCAGATATTACATTTTGCCATGATTGAAAAGACACTATTTAAGTCCTATTTTACAACGAACTTCTGGAAGCCATTTAAACGTCTTCCTGTTAATATTTGTAATTTTTCAACATCTGAAAAAAAATCGCTTGTTGAACAATTATACGAACAGATAAAGGATAGAACTTACTACCCATCGACACCCAAATGCTATCTTATTAAAAACAAGGGAAATGGTGTCGTAAGAATCGTGCCAGTCTTTGAAGCAAGGGATTACATTGTCTACTACTACTGCGTTATAAGACTTGAGCCACTTATAGCCATTAATCGAGTTGAAAATACTTTCGGGGGATGGAGCTTGGCCGGCATTCAGCATCGAAGTATAGAAAAGATAGAAGTAGACACAAAGCTGGAGGCTGCTAATCAAACGATAATGGAGTTAAATGACTGGCTCGGCGTATCTGTTCCATCATATTCGTTCAATCCATTTGCATGGTCTAAAATCTATGGTGAGTTCAATGCAAGACTCTTTGAAGAAATTCAGCTTAATAAAAGAAGATTTTATGCTGAATTTGATATTTCAAACTTCTACGATTCAATTAGATTAGACATTCTCGAGAGAAAGATCCGGAAGGAATTCGACAAGGACTTTGAGGACGATTTAAATTTGCTCTTTCATTTTTTGCAGTATTGGAATAGGAATGTTAATCATTATAACCAACAGTCTGTAGGAATCCCACAAGAAGCAATGAACGATTGCTCACGTATATTGGCTAACTTCTATCTACAAGAGCATGATCTTGCACTGTTTCGTGAGTGTAAACACAAAAATGCCACTTACCTAAGGTATTGTGATGATCAGTTTATATTCGCTGACTCAAAAGAGGATTTGGAATATCTTCTTTATAAGGCGTCAAAGCGGCTAAAAGCGCTAGGCTTAAGTCTTAATCAGAAGAAGGTTTATATAGGTACAGTTGAGGATCTTCTCAGGAACAGATCTTTCGAGACATTTGATAAGCTATCCGAGGAAAACAGTAGGCAGAATCCTGAAAAAGTTGAGAGTTTTGTTGACGATATAATATCAATATTAGATTCAAATTCTTTACAAGAAATTAAGCGAAGAGGGACGCCTTTGCTAAATAGAGCTTTATTTTGCTGTATAGATAAAATACCTATGCAAAAAAGGATGCGTCTTATGGCCGAATACACCAAAGAACACTATCTCCTAGAAGCGGATTCAGATAAGTTCAAGCGTATATATCAGCTACTTCAGATGAACGAAGAGAAGAAGGAGCTAATCAGAAGTCTTGATGCTATTTGCTTAAAAACATTTCATAATTTCTTTCATTACGAGGTACTTAAGTTTTATATCAGTGAAGGCTTTACTCATCAGCACATTCAAAGTCGTATTGATACGATTTCTGAAGAGTAATGTTGAACTTAAAAGCTTCGAATTAGTCCCTTATCCACCGCCATACAAAAACATCTCTTTCAAACGAGATGTTTTTGTTATTTGTATGCTCGTTATTTAGGCAAGTCATCTTCAGCCATTCTTTATCTAATGCTTTGTATAATTGGCCATATTTCTTTCATTCATTGAAAGTCATCTATTTTTCTTACTTATCTTCTAACAGATCTCAAATGAAGTTCTTGAAAGATGTGCTCACGAAGTTAATTGGCGTTTTTGTTCTCGGGGCTATTCTTATTGGCTTATCGCCAGTTACTGCAAATGCCGCAGTCCATGTGAATGGCTATTATCGGAAAAATGGAACTTACGTTCGACCGCATTATCGTTCCGATCCGGACAGTAGCGTGACAAACAACTGGAGCTATCCAGGAAACACAAATCCTTATACGGGCGTGACCGCAGGAGGGAGTAGCTATACGTATACAAATAGCTACACACCATCCCCATCCTATACCTATACAGCGCCGCCAACGCCAACCTGCCCCATTTTTTCTTCCTACGATACAACTTCGGCAAGTTGTAAGTGCTATTCGGGATATGTCGTTTCGGGCTCGTCTTGTGTGAACGCAAACACCTACTGTTACAGCAATCTTGGTTATGGATCACACTACGATGGCGCAAGTAAAAGCTGCAGCTGTGATACAGGCTATATACTCGACTCTTCAGGAAAATGTAGCACCGGCCTGAGTGTCTGCATGGCTAAATATGGATCACGCTCTTCTTTTGACTCTTCAGATAATACCTGTTTCTGTGATCCAGGATCAGTTTGGAACGAGTCGAAGACGTCTTGTGTTCTAAAATCTAGCACATGTTCAAGCGATTCTGTCTTCAGTACTGTTAAAAACCGTTGCGTTTTATTGGATGAGATCTGTACAGATAACTATGGCCAGAATAGCTTCTCTGATGGCTCAAAAACCTCCACTGGTAGTACGATGTGTTATTGCAAGAAAGGCTTTGCGTGGAATGGGGACAGAACATCCTGTGCCACCAAACTAGTAACCGATGTATCAAAGACCTCTTCAGCCGACATCCAAGCCACTGACAGACAAAACCTTTGCACACTGATCTTAGGTCCGAATGCTATTTTTGATAGCGTTGCTGGAGATTGCTCCTGTCGAACTGGATTTAGTAAACAGGGTACCGCGTGTGAGCCGATTAGTTATACTCTCAGCGGATCACCGAAAACACAAAACGATCTACTGAACTGCTCCTACGTAGGAAATACATTGAATAAGCTCTACTATAAAAAAGGACATAAAATCATCAAACAAATGTCATTCGAAGGAAAAACCTGCTTTTCAACAGAAGCCGAAGCCAAAGCAGGTGGATACGAACCAGGGAAATAAACAACGAACACCCGCTCCTGAAGCGACTCCAAGAGCGGGGTCGTTGGTGGCGGGTGTTTTTATCCTCGCTTCTTCTTCCGGCCTTGAGTCAACTTACGAAAAGCAACGAAGGTCCAGTGAGAACCCCAACTTTCGTCGATATCATAGACACCATAATCGACGTTGCCGGTGCTCACTTCATACACGAAGTAAGGCGCACATAGATCATCGTCATCATCAATCTCACAATCGTCATCATCCGGAATCGATAAGAAATAGCCGATGCCTCCTACGAAGCATTCCATACCGCCCTTGAATCCCATGCGTCCCCATCGGTCGTGGTAGTCTTCACACCACTTCTTGAACGCCTCCTTATGTCCGCAGAAGCCGAGCTTGTTGAAATGCTTACGCACCTCACCACACCCCGTGAAGTCGCTGTACTCGTTTTTGGGCTTCCAAACGAGTACCTCGAAGAATTCCTCCTGATCCACTGCATTCTGCACAGAGATGATCTCGGTTCCCGCCAGCTTCGCCTCCGCGATCGTGCGCAATCTCTGCGGCGGCTGTTCAGCTAGCCAGTCAACCCGAGCCACGTCGATCATCTTGCGCAGCGTCACGTACCCCTCAGGCTCACCAAGTCGCGTGATGATCTCAACCGATGATCCGCTCCTCTCTACTGCGCTCATAACCTGGGTGAAGAGTCTGCTCAGGAACTCAACACCGCCTTCGAGTGTAAACCTGGTTTTATCCATGATCCGCTCCTTCTTCACCATTGTCGTGGCGTATCGCGTTGAACCATCAATCCAACGTGACAGATCAGCATAGCTCAGATCTTTCCTCCTGAGTGGAATTAGTCTATTTTGCGACAGCTGAATGCGATATTTTATGCATTTATTGAAGATTTTTTGTTGTTGCGGATAAACAACATTTTATTTGAAAATCGATTGTAAACCGCCTTCATTTCTCCTATGATACGCCCATGCCTAAGAACCTCTCGTCTGTCTCAACATCCGCACTCCAAAGCCTCGGATTATCTGAACAAGAATGTCGCTTCTATGTTGCAGCACTCACCTTAGGTAAGTCCCCTGTCAGCAAAGTGGCGCGTGAATCTGATCTGAATCGCAGCAGCGTCTACACGATCGTTGAACGTTTAGCTGAAAAAGGCTTACTCAGTCGGAGCAAGACCTCAAGTGGGCTCGTCGTGAGCGCGACCTCGCCCAAACACCTCCTTACGCTTCAAGAAGAACAAACACACAAACTCGCCAAACAAGTAGAACAGCTCCAAGACCTGTTCGTTGTCGCGCAGACAGAGCCAGGTGTTCGCTTTTACGAAGGTCCAGAAGGGTTAAAAACCGTTTTAGCGACGATTCTCGAAGAAGCAAAGGATATCTGCGTATTTGGTGATGGCGACGCCTTTCGCAAAGCCATCCCCGGTTGGGCTGAGCGCTATTCAGAACGTCGATCCGCTCAAAAGATTCACACTCGCCTCCTCTTAAAAGCAACTACGCAGACGGTCGGTGCGGCGAAATATCTTCGCTCTTCAGAACCGGATGAGAAGAAGGCGTATTCAAAGATTCGCTTGCTTCCAGAAGCATTAGGTATAAAAGGTGGTTTCGATGTCTACAACAATACGGTCGTTCTCTATTCGTTTGATGAACGAAACGTCGCTGTCATGGTCGAAAGCAAGATGATTAGCTCGATGATGAAAGCGATCTTCGAGATCCTCTGGGAAATGGCCGAAGGCTACGAAAAAACGTTGATTCGGTAAATATATGGAGACTCATCTTCAATCTCGTCCAAAGAAAACGCCTTTTGCTCAAGCCGAACAAGAGAGACTTCGCGCACTCGCCATTGAAAAAATTCAAGCTCTTTTCTTACCAAACGATAAGATCATAAGAATCGCTCTGATGGGCTCATCCGTAAAAGGAACATTCGGTGGCTATGAAGCGCCTGGTTTTAGGGGGAGCCTCTTCTCCGACTTTGATTTTATCGTTTTTGTGAAAGATGATTACGTAATTCCGAGCTGGTTAGAACGTGAACCGAATGGAAAACCCTTTGGAAACGAAGAACTGGATCTTGCCTATCGTCAAAAGAAGTTTATTGAAGAGACGTACGATGCTGAGATCTTTTTTATTCGTGAGAAGTCGCTTAAAGATCATCAAAACCGATCTTCCGCTGAAGCAGCTGGAATCCCTCTTGATGCACACAGTTCAAATCCATTTATCATAATTTGGGAAAATCGGAATTGATTGTATCCGTTTCGAATAGCGTCCGTTATCCTCTACTGCCGAAGAATCCATCTAAAGCCGTAATCATTTCATATTTCGTCCAGTCTTGCGCGCGTTGAATACTCAGTATTCACAATTACAATTACCGACTCAGCAAAGTGCCGAGTACTCAACAAAAACAAGTGATTCATACCTCAGTTTGATCGACAGGCGCGCATTGCGGAAATTCAAAACGCTTGGCGCTCGCTCAAGCCGAACCTATCCGAGCATGAGCGTTCGCGCCTCTTAAACGAGCTGTTAGACCTTGGGGTCGTGTTTTTAAAGACTAGCCAGCAAACACTCATAACATGTTTCTACTCTCTGCCGTAGCTCTCAAACAAACGGACTTTCTCTTTTTATACTTGATCCTAATTTGATAGCACTGTCTGTAGGCTTACAAATACTAGCGATCTACGCAGTCGAGACACTCCGTTCCGGCTCTCCGAACAACTGCTAGCTCATGCCCTACCCTTCCCCAGCTGAGGACGATCTCTCCAAAAATGGCTGTAGACTGATTCTTGTAGTCTTTTTAACACTCACCGCCTGTTTTGGCATTGTTGCGACCATGTTTTATTTTGCATTTTACTACGGAAAATAATCCATAGATAAAACCCCGTCTGTCATAGACGGGGTTTTATTTTACTTTTTCACGACTAGTCCTCGCTAGCTTTGCCCCATCTGACGCGCCTCCATAATCTCAATCGTCGCGCCCGGAACTCCAAAGTGTGGGTGGCCCTTAAACAATTCCGCGGCTGCTTCGAGCGATTCGGCGGCAACATACGAAGACAGCATCATGCCATTCTTCGCGTCCTCGATCCCATTCTGAGTCACGCGCTTCGTTGTACCCAAGCTGATCGTGTTGAGCACTGCGTCTTTATGTGCGTTCAGCCAAGCTCCCCATTCCTGCTGCATTTTTCCTTCCGCTTCTTTTCGTTCAGCTTCTGGCTTTTTCATCCATTCGTTCAACGTGTCGACTGGCGCGATGTAGAGAACGGTAAAGTGTTTCATAGAAGTACTAGCTATTGAATTAAACCATCAAATTCATCGTAGCACGTTTTCAACGAAGCGACTGAATACAGCCTAGCACCAGCACCGGCAGGTGGTCGATGAACGTGTAAACATCCAGACCATCCGCCATGCCGTGCGCTGTGTTTTGGGACGGATGTGATTTCCACTATGTTCCAACCTGCGTCCAACGGTGCGTTCGCGCTGGTTCAGTAGCAGCATAATAAACGAAAAATAACAGATGGCTGTGTAACGAATAACGATTGTTCTAGGATCTCCACCCATGTATAGTCGGTTTATCTATGAGAATCATCTGTATCCGGCATGGCCAAACGACGGGCGACGTAGAGGATCGCTACGGCGGAAGTTACAACGATCACTTGTCTGAAGAGGGCAAAAAACAAGTCGCTGCTCTTAGAGAGGAGCTAGCCACAAAAAAGATCGAGACGCTGATCTCAAGCCCACTCATCCGTACTCGCGAAACCTCAACAATCATTTCCCGAGGAGCCATTCCGGTTGTGATAGAAGAGGATTTTCAAGAGCGGAATCAATACGGCATCCTTACTGGGTTGATAAAAGGCCAAGCAAAATACATTTACCCGGATCTCGTCGAACAAGCGAAAGATCGCTTGAACACGCTCGAAGATGCCGAATCGTACGTAGGTTTCAGCAATCGTATTCAGATCGCATTCGATCGCGTTCTTTTGGATCACTCGTCTGATTGCATCGGCATCGTCTGGCATGGCGGCCCATTACGTGTTCTGTTTCGAGATATTCTGAAGATGGGCGAGCTCGGAAAAGAGATTGGTGATTGCGCTTGGGTAGAGCTTGAAAAAGAAGGAAGCACATTCAAGATACTCGATTCAAAAAGACTTGAGTTTTTATTTTAGAGCTCCTTACTTCTTCGCCTCCTTGTCTTTCGGTTTGAACAAATGAATCGCCTCTTTTCGCGCGAGCATCTCAACCATCTCGTTGAGTCTTTTTGTACGCGTTTCAGCCTTCTTCGCGGTCTGTAGACGCCAAACGATGGCGTAAACATTCGATCTATTCAACGTTTTGAAAAAAGCATGAGCAGCTTTGTTTTTGTTTAACGCCTTCAAAAGGTCCTCTGGAACCGTCATATCTTTCGGTGAGTCATAGGCCTGATCCCAACGTCCATCCGCTTTTGCCGCATCGACTTCTCGCTGACCTTCAGGCAGCATGCGTTTCTCTTTGATTAAGCGTGCGACGTGTTCACGGTTCTTTTTTGACCAGATCCCTTTTGGTCGGCGTGGTGTGAATCGCTGAATGTATGATTCCGCATCAAACGTTTTCACCTGACTATCGATCCAGCCGTAACACAAGGCTTCATCTAACGCTTCCGCGTAGACAATCGTTTTTACCCCAGACGCTTTTTTGAAGAAGCGAAGCCAAATACCGGGTGAGCTCTTATGATGAGCCTTGAGCCATGACCTGAAGTCGCTGGAGGAGGAAAACGGAATGATTTGTAGATCTGTCGCTTTTGTAACGGTTGGCATAGCTGAATACGGATTAGGGGAAGGCGCCCTCAATTTCTCTCTTCTAATAAAGGCTCATACATCATCTTCGCTCTGTTCCTTGCAATCTCTTCTTCTCTCACACCTTGCGAAGACTCGATAATACGCACCAGGCGATTTGAACGAACATAACCGCCCCAAGGTAGCGACTCTATTGCATGGTCGCGCTCCTCTATTCGATAGCGCTCGGGCGATGTTTGGTCAGAACGCCATTCCCCGACTAGATAGCCCTCTTCCATTCGAAGTCGTAACTGAAACTGACACGGGGTTTTATTCAACAAAACGAGATCCAAAAACGGAAAATAACAGGTTGCCCCTGAACCGAAGGGTTGCGTCCGTACGGCATCAGGAAAAACATCATATCCATGACGCCAACGCTCAACGACTGTTAACGGTGTATGTAGCGTCATCCAGAAGAGAAGATTGGACAGCTGACATAGCCCACCCCCAATACCCGCCTTGAACTCGCCGTCCTCTAAGATCATTCCCGGAAGATAGCCTTTTCGCTCGGTAGGATTCCCAATCACTTTCCAATAAGATAAGGCTTTCTGAGATGAAAGCACCAGTCCATCAAGACGTGCGATCGCGAGTTTCAAATTCTGTACTTTATTTTCCTGAAGATACTGTTCTACATCTTTCAGCTGACGAAATAACGGTGTTCGATGTGTAAAAATACAGTAAGGTAAATTCTCTTTCGTGAAACGATATTGATACCAAGTACGCTGACGGAACCAATGCAGATAACGCCGTACAGAATAATAGCTCCGTCCAAGGAACTTTCTAAATGCGCTACGCTTGCTCGGTTTTCTGAAATCGTACTTCATTGAATCATCTGTATACGTCGTCTATTCGAGACGAACATCAGCCTACCAGATAAACAATCCCCGTTCACTGGTAGCATAACGACCACCTAAAAAGTGGTCGTCACGCGGTTAAATCAGGACTATCTATATTACAAGCTCTTCTCTTCATTTTTCTCAACAAAATACAGCATTCCATCGCTAAATACTTTCGCCAATCCTACACGATACTTCTCGTAGTACTTCGTAAAACGCGGATCCTCTACATACGTCTTCGCGAGACCTCGATACATCTCAAAGTTCGGTTCATACCAGGTACTCAGCGATTTGAAGTGCTCGGCGATCAACGCTTGGAATTCCGCGCTCGTTGCACCCTTGTCCATGGTCGCCGCCACCTTCTTCATGAAGGCATCTGAGTCTTGCTTATATTTCTCGTAATCCGCTTTGGTCATCTTCGACGCGCGTTCCATCGATTGCTTGTAGGCTTCCGTATTCCCCCACTTCTGTTTCACCTCGTCTGCGTAGTTCTTAATCGTGTCTTCTCCGAAGGTCTCATAGAGCTCCTTCATATCTTGGTCGTCCATAGAAGTTCCACGCTCCAATTTCTGGAGAGTGGTATCAATTGTTTTAAGTAATCCGGACAAGCGCTTTTTCTTCAGCTCGATCATCGTTCGATGATCACGGAGCGCCTGCCCAAGATCAAAGCTCTTCGCTGTCAGCACTCGTTTGATCTCGTCCACTGGAAAATCGAGTTCACGGAAGAAGAGGATCTGTTGCAAGAGCAGCAACTCACGCTCTTCATAAACACGGTAGCCATTTTTTTGAATCGCCGACGGCTTCAACAAACCAACCTCATCGTAATAATGAAGTGTTCGGACACTGACGCCGGCGAGCTTAGCCAGTGCGTTGACGGTATAGGGCATAATGCAGAGAAAAGGCAGGTGTCGACCCCTACCCTAAAACCAAGACTAAACTATTACGCAACGTCAGGGTCAAGCCTCGACCATTTCTTCAGCTTGTCTATGCTATACTATAGGCCATCTATGCGTCGTCTCCTTCGTTCTTTTTCACGTATCGCTTTGCAATTCAGTATAGGGATTTTTGCCCTTTTGATTTCTGCTTTTCTGTTCGCTCCTTCTGCCCAAGCAGCTCTCACCCTCACCAGTGGCACGAATGCTACAACGACACCGAACGTCGCCACGGCTATCACCGGTTTTCAAATCGTTGGGCCATCCGCTTCCACAACCCCTGTCCAGCTCCGCGTCACGAGCGGCAGTTTATCCATGTCGATGACAACGGGTCTGACGTTTTCCGGTCCAACTACCGGTAGCAGTATCAACTTTAGCGGAACGGTGACGAATATCAATAACGCCTTAGCTACATTACGTTACACTCGCTCGAGTACCGGAACCGATACACTCGAAGTTTCCTTGGTGAATCAAGGCGAGGTCTTCTTTGGGGCGAACGGGCACCTCTACCAATACATTGCTGGCAGCTATACCTGGTCTCAAGCAAAAACCGCCGCTGAAGGTCGCATGGCCTACAATTCGCACGGCTATTTAGCGACCATCACTTCGAGTACAGAAAACGATTTCGTCTATACCCGCATTTCAGGCGATGGCTGGTTAGGTGCGACTGACGAAGCACTCGAGGGCACCTGGCTTTGGGCGACGGGTCCGGAAGCAACCCAAGCTTTCTACACCGGCGTCGGCGGAGCTGGCGGAGCCCCTGTAAGCGGTCGCTATAACAGCTGGGCGTCAGGTGAACCAAATGATTATGGAACCGGCGAGGACTGTGGGTACATGTATGCCTCACAAAGCGGTGAATGGAACGACTTCCCTTGTTCCGTTTCCCAGGGCTACGTAGTCGAATTCGGCGCTCCGAGCGATATGCCTACCATCGTCGCGACCGACATCACGATCGTCACGGCCGACGTCCCAGCGATTACAAGCCTCTCTCCCGCCAACGGCGCAACGCTTGTCAGCCCATCGAGTAATTTGGTCATCAACTTCAGCAAATCAGTGACTCCAAGCTCCGGGGCGATCTTGATTAAAAAAGCTTCAGATAATTCGACCGTCGAAAGTATCAACGTAGCAAGTGGACAGGTAACCGGCAGCGGCACAACGAGTATCACGATCAATCCTAGTACAATCCTCGACGATACGACCGCCTATTACATCATCGTTCCAAGTACCGCATTCGTTGATGCGAGCTTAAATCCATTTGAAGGCGTGAGCGCGAGTACCACCTGGACGTTCACAACCGCCGACGTGAATCCTCCGTTGATCACTTCGATCAGCACTTCGACCGCCGCTACCAGTACGCTGAGCGTTACTTGGGACACCTCGGAACTCGCCTCCACTAAATTCGCTTATGGATTGACGGACGCGCTCGGTCTCACAACGGTTGAAACAGATACCTCGACCCAGGTACTCTCGCACAGCGTTTCTCTGAATAACCTTCTCCCGTGTACCAGCTATCAGTTCGCCGTCGTTTCACGTGATGCGTCACTGAATAGCGCCACATCCAGTTTGAGCGGATTTACGACCGCCGGTTGTTCAGGCAACGAAACACCTCTCGCAACCACCTCGACCGTTATCACGTCTGCGAGCGGGGGCAGCAGTCAGATTGAATCCAACGATCAGATGCTGACCGTTACCACTCCAAGCAACTTCACGACCACTTCAACGTCGGTCGCTATTCAGATCAAGGCGATTCCAAATGAGAGTGTCCTCGCTGAACTTGGACGCCCTACGTTGGTGCGTACAGAGGTTGGCCCGATCGTATTTGATGTGAAAGCCATCATCAACAATACCACCGTCCTGGATTCGTTCGACCACGAAGTCACGCTTACCTATACCTATAACGATACAGACGTCGTCGGCCTCAACGAATCCTCGCTCTGGCTCTATCACTACCACAATGATGAGTGGCAGGCGTTAAATGCCTGTACGATCAACACCGATACCAATACGGTGAGCTGTACCACTCCCAATTTCTCCATTTTCGGCTTGTTCGGTAACCCACCACCCGTTCCAGTGACCCGATCAGGCGGAATGCCTTGGTCGCACGTTGATCCAACCCTCCTGCCTGCCGTTCCGCCGTTCATCATTAATAATAATGCGTTAGACGCTCCGACGACCACCGATCGTACCCTCCATCTGACGTTCAATGCCGATCCGATAACGGTCAACGGTTACGCGGCTTCGCTTCGCCCGGACTTTGCTTCTGCCAGCATCTTTCCTCTCAGCAATACAACGTTCACCTTGCCGGATGCGCCAGGCACCTATCGTATTTACTTGAAATATTATTCAACAACCGGCCTTCCATCGGTTACCTTCTCGCGTCTCGTACGTCTCGTTTCCGCAACCCATATCCCCACTCTTCCATCACTACCAGAACATTCGGCCACCTCGACACTCGTGAAGGTCGACCTCTTCACCCGTCCTCTTACACTTGGGACTGCAAGCGAGGATGTTCGACGATTGCAACGCTTCCTGAATGAACGCGGGCTCACCGTAAAAGCGACGGGTGCGGGAAGTCCCGGAAATGAATCCACCCTCTACGGCTCTTTCACGGCAAATGCCGTACGACGCTTCCAAGAAACCTACGCCTCAACCATTCTCACTCCGCTCGGGTTGCGCCGCGGAACAGGTCTGCTCGGTACTTCCACTATCGCCTTCATCAATCAACTCTTGAATACTCGGTCCCGCTAAACTACATCACCCCGCACCATCTGGTGCGGGGTGATGTAGTTCTCTCTTCCATCCTCCCATAGGAGGATGTCAAAGATGTTCGGACGGTCAGGGACGCCCGGGGAAGTACAACGCGTCACCGCGTTGCCTTGCCTGACTTCGGTCTCAGAGAAGAGACCACAAGGAAGAAACCTATCGTCACTTCTACTCTTTGGGAGCGAGCTGCTTCTCGATGGCGGCAAGCGCCTCGTTTACAGCGCCTTTACCAGCCTTCCTACCATAGCCGACGGGAGTAAGCGGAGTGGAAGTGCGTGCCGCCTCAACCACCAGGTTGAAGTGACGATGCCCGATAAGCTCTTCGAGCACCATCACCGCTCCGATCCTCCCCCCACGAACACGATCGGCTAACGAGCTAACTCCTTGGGCATTGCCGTCGCTGGTCTCAATCCAATCGACGTTCTTCCCAAGCAAGCTCTTCAAACGCTCGAGCTTCTCGGGCTCTACCGTCCCTCCCAGCAGCACCAACGGCTTTAGAGCGCAGAGCTCCTTCAGCCGTGGTACATCGGGGAAGTCTGACGGACCACTTTCGTTCTCCGCCGCCGCTCCAGCGACGACCGCCGCGCGCAGACTTACCGGGATCTCAATCCTGGACGTAAGAGCCCGCCGCGACGGATCCTGCGCCTGCTCGCGCGCACGCTTTGCGCGATCTGCACGAGCTGTCCAGTCACCACGGTGACTAAGCGCCAGGCCGAAAATGTCACGCGTATTCCGCTGAAAGGCCTTAGCCGTCAGCATACGGAACATCCTGGTGAGGACATCGTTCTCATCTTTTAGCCCACGAGCCTGAAGCGCACGAGCTCTACAAGCGAGCTCTTCTGCCCAGGGCTTAAAAATCGCGTCCGGCTCATTGTCGAGCCTATCCGCGATCCCAGAGAACTCCTCCCAGAGAGCCCTGACTTCCGGCGCCGTGATCCTGGTCGCTGGTCGTGAAGGAGACTCCTCACTCCTATCTACCATACGAGTCACCCCGGGTGATACGCTCAGTAGAGAAGTGAGCGGCGCTGCTGCTACCTCAACTGTGTCCACCTCTTCTGTGGCCATCTCCGCCCTAATGTCGGTCGGCGGAGCACGAAGCTCCGGCAGATGGCTGATCAAGGCGAGAAGCGCCTTGGCGAGGTCCTCAAGGCTCTGTGTGGCAACGGGCTCAGCCGTAGACGGGGAGATGATCCCGACCTTCTCAGCAGCTTCTGACACCTTGGCTACAGCGACAGCAGCCTTCGCTTCAAGGTACGCATCCAGCAGCTGCTTGATCTGAAAGACCAATGCCGCCGGTTCACGCAGTTCTTCCCCGATCCGTTCCTCGATACGCTCGAGGAGGCTGTCGAGCGCGTTGGACCTGGGTATCTGACCCTGGTCTTTGCTTTCTTGGCTCACGATGCACCTTTCTACCGATCTTCCGATCTGATTTTTACGTTGTTCCCCGCCATTACAACTACCCGAAGATAGCTTTATGGACAGGACACTGAGCTTGCTAGAAGCCCAGAATCCTAGCCACGATGCATCGCCTGTAACGGTTGACTCTACAAATAAAAGACTATTTTGTCAAAAAACTGGCTTGATCTGGTCTTTATTTGATCCTCCACCCTTCATCCTCCCTTCATGTTCAGTGGGTAAGGTGATTGTATGTTCGTCGCGACCCACACCATCATCGGTGCCGTGATTGGCGCCGCCTTTCCGAACCATCCGGTTGTGGCTTTTATTGGGGCGTTTGTGGGGCATTTTCTGACCGATATGATCCCTCATGGGGATACGAAGCTCTACCGCGACCACCTGGTGGGTTCACGAAAGCTGTTGGCTCGCATCTATCTGATTGGCGATATCGTGGTCGCAGTCGGCATTATTGCTTACCTCCTCCAGCAATCGATCATTCAAACCCATCCAACGATCGCAATCGGCATCTTGGGAAGCGTCTTACCCGACCTGATCGTTGGTCTCTACGAAGCCTTTAAGTGGAAATGGACTACTCATTTTCATCGTTTGCATTTTTTCTTCCATAATTTCATCAGTAGCCGGACCGGGGATCTTCCGCTCTATGCAGGCGTCGTCATGGAGCTTGGTATCACCTCTCTTCTCTTCTTCCGTCTAGTGTAGCAAGCTCTGGGTCAGGTATGCGCATCCTCTTGGTGGAAGATAATCAAAAACTGAACGCGTCCTTAAAAGAAGGGCTCGAACAAGAAGGTTATGCGGTTGATAGTCTATTCGACGGTCTCTTAGCCGAACGGCGCATTGAGCTCCAATCCACTGACTACGATCTTGTCATCCTTGATGTGATGCTGCCCGGTAAAGACGGTTTAGCCGTCTGTCGGGCGAGTCGTGAACGAAATATCGTTCTCCCGATCATCCTGCTCACCGCCAAAGATACGACTAAAGACAAAATTCTCGGGCTAGACGCCGGCGCAGATGATTACCTAATAAAACCATTTTCTTTCGATGAGTTGCTGGCTCGCCTACGTGCCCTTTTGCGACGACCAAAGCCGCTCGTGCCCGATCGTCTGGAACTCGGACCGATCGTACTCGACGCTCAAACGAAAGAAGTTCGTCTTTCTAACGAACGAGTTCCTCTCACCCTTCGTGAATACTCAATTCTGGAATATCTGATGCGACACCCGGATCAAATCGTCTCACGCGAGCAGATTATGACGCACGTTTGGGACCAGAGCTTCGACTCCTTCAGCAACGTGGTCGATGTTCACATCAAAAACATTCGCAAGAAACTCACCACTTATGGACCTCATCTCCAAGCCATTCGCGGCGTTGGCTACACACTGGCGCGCTGATGTTTTCAATCGAGCCCGCCTTAAGCTCACAGGACTCTATCTGATCGTGATGTGTCTTGTGACGGCAATTTTTAGTATTGCGCTCTATTTTAATGTCACAAAGAGTTTTCGCATCTCCGTTCGAAATTCGCTCCGCAGCGAAGTCGATCAACGACGCTTCTTTGAGGATCGCGATTCTGATGTACTCGGCGGGCTGTTATTGATCGACGGTGTTATCTTGCTTCTTTCGACCGTCTCAAGCTATGTGTTCGCAGGCTACACGTTGAAACCAATCAAATCAGCCCTGAAAGCCCAAGAACAATTCGCCGCCGATGCGGCACACGAATTACGTACACCGCTCACCGTCATCCAGACACAGATCGAGGTCTTGCTCCGCAGCCAAGAGTCACTCTCGACGAAGGTTCAAGGAACCCTCTCATCCGTGCTTGATGAAACAAAAGAGCTCACAGCCGTGACCTCGGATCTGTTGACGCTCGCCCGTGAAGCGGCGGACACGAAGCCGAAAGCGACTCATAGTACTTCCTTGATTGCAGCGATCGAAGAAGCGATCCGCTATAGTAAAAACCCAACCAAAGAGAAACAGATCACCATTCGCTTCGAACCAACTGAGGATGTGCAGTTACAGGGCAGTGAACTGATTCTAAAACGTATCTTCTTAAACCTGTTAGATAACGCCACGAAGTACACGTCTACTGGTGGCACAATCAAGATCTTGATAGATAACTCCTCTCCATCGCTGGTTACGATCACTATCAAAGACACGGGCGTTGGGATCGCCAAGAGCGATCTTCCTCGCATCTTTGAACGCTTTTACCAGGCAGATACGGCACGACGCACCAAAGGAGCCGGACTCGGACTCTTCATCGTCAAACAACTGGTGAACTCACATGGTGGAACGATCCGATTCGAAAGCGAGCTGAATCAAGGCACAACCGTTCTCTTGCAGTTGAAGAAAGTAGATTAAACGAAACACCCCACCGAACGCGGACATCAGTGGGATGTTTCGGTTCGATGTGCATTCCTCACGAGACGAAAAGCTCGATGATCGCATATCTCGTGAAGTCAGTGGTTTTTCCCCGCCTGTCTTGTAAAGCAGGCTCTATACAAGATCACTTGCCCTATTTTTGGTTTCCAGATATAACTTGTCTCCTCGGCAAAGGAACGCTCACTTGCGTGACAGGACCGAGGAAACACTCCCACAAGGATGTTTTGTATGAAGCGTGCACTCGTCGTCAACGAATCGTCCGAAATGCTTCATCTCGGCAAACTCGGCATCTGGTTCGGCCTCCCTTGTCTGATCGCGAGCCTGATCCTGCTGACTGCACCGAACCACCACGATCTATCGCTGACCGTCAGCGGGATCGTGGTCGGCGCTGGCATGATCGTCATCGGAGTGTTCGGCCTCTGCCGGCACCACTACATGCAGGGGCTCCTGCGGTACATGCCCGAGGAGGACCACTCGCTCACTCCGGTGACCTGGACGCGCTACGCGCTTTCCATCATCGGGACGATGGCCGCGCCCAACAACTGACGCAACGGGCATTCTGCCCAACCAACTCCCACCACGGCCCCACTCGCCGTAGGTGGGAGTCGTGCTTTAAATACTTTTGTCTATTTCGTAAGTGCAGGTCCTTTTGTAAAACTGTCAATTTCAGCTTGGGTCAACACCTTCACCTGCTTCATCGTATACCCACGACGCTTGAAAGCAGCGTCTGATAACGCAGACAATTTACTCTGCGTAACAAGATACACTTTTCCCGACGAACTACTCTTCACCAATGTCCCGTCCCGCGGCGGAATCGGTGCACCCGATGGCCAGCTATCCACGCTTTCCGCTCCGAAGGTGTAATCCGGTGTCATTCCACGCTGGGTCGCGACGAACGGATAGATGCGTTGCTTTACCCCCTTCTTGAAGACATAGATCTCCTTCGTCTCAGCGACAGAGAAGTAGGAATTCTCCTTCGGGGTCGCGAACCCATCTTTTGGCGAAGCAACAACCTCTGCTTCGGGTAATGTCACGACATTCTTGAAGCTGAGCCCGAGGTTCTTAAAGACAGCTTCTGTGAGAGGACGCAGCTGACCGTTCGTGACAACATATACCGTTGGCGATTCCGCCCCCTTCACCAACGTTCCATCACGTGGCGTGATCAAGATCCCATCCGGCCAGTAGCTGATGATTCCGGCTTCAAACGAGTAATCCGGCTTGATCGCGCGCTGCTTGGCGACGAACGACGAGATCGGGTGCTTGGCACCATTCTTGAAGAGATATAACTCTGTAGAGCCAGTGACCACAAAGTATGTTCCTTCACGCGGGGTAGCAGGTGGCCCGATCGGAATAGCGGCGATTTCGGCATCGGTCGCAAGCTTCACTACATTCTTCTGGCTGAAGCCCAGATTCTGGAATAACTCTGTTGTGAGCGGCAAGCGACGCTCCTGACTGATGAGATAGATGTCATTTCCGGACGGAGCTTGAACCAAGGTTCCTTCAAGCGGAGGGACGTAGCCTTGTTTGGTGTACAAGGCGATTTCTGCTTCTGGAATCAGCTCCAATTTCTTTGCCGCGTCGCGTTGCTTGAACGTAAATTCACTGAAGAGCTTCAAAATCCCTTTATCGACTAAGTAGACGTTGGAATTCTCTGGACTGCGCAGAACCGTTCCATCGGCCGGCGTCAGCTGCGTCCCCTTGGTGTAGACACTCGCTTCAGACGAAGATAACGCTAAACTCTTACTCGGATCAAGCTTACGCTGGGTCAACACGAAACTCGAAGCGGGATGTCTCACGTTATCGATAAAGACGAACAGTGAACCATCGACCGAAACGATCGTATTATCCGGCGGGCCATAGGGCGTCCCCAGTGGATAGGTGGCAAGCTCAGTTGGGGATGCGACAATCGCCGCCGAGAGATTCATGCCGCGAGCGGTCGCTACGAAGGCAGGTATTTGCTGTCGTTCGCCGTTTTGAATGATGAAAATCGTTCTGTCTTGAGAAGAGGTCAACAACGTTCCGTTCGGATACTTGAACCAGCTCGTGAAAAAGTTCCAAAAGTTATAATTTCCGTTGAAGACATGTGGCGTATAGCGATACAAAGCGGCCGTCGCACGGTTTCCGATGGTCACGATCTGTTCACGGGCAATCCCCGTGTAGTCGCCGAGCGTATTACTGATAGGTACTGAATTCCCTACCTTGGCCGGAATACCATCGATCGCCGGTCCACGTCCCTCGGGCGTAGAAAACGACTTCATGAGCGAACGAGCGGCTCCTAGATAGCGGTTCCCTTCGGTATCCACATTTCCAAACAACTGCGCGTAAAACCCTGGAAACAAGTTTCCACAACCACTTGAATCCGGGCAATCGAAGCCCATGGCGTTATTCAGGGCGCGCTGAAGACGCTCCGAGCTGACCGAGGTTGAGATGAGTCCCTGCTCTTTTTGAAGCGTCACGAGAATAACCTGAGGATTTAACCCACTTTGTCGTGACACATCCCAGATCAACTCAGCCGCCGTACGTAAGCGACCCAGGTTCGGCTGCGGATCGCCTAGGGCTTGTTTAAGGTTGGCGTCCTGCGGTTCACTGAGTTTAGCTAAAAAATCTACGGACGTATTCGCTAAAACACTGTTTTTTGACTCAAGAAACTGCTGAATCCCCTCTGGGCCACCGAAGGTTGCTGTGTCACCGAATGAGGCATCCGGAATGAGCAGGCTCGGATTGAACTCTGGCCGTACTTCCAACGCCAAAGCCGCTAGCGGCTGAAACAGAAAGCTGCTGAGCAAGATTCCAACCACCAGCTTTTGATAGGTACGAGAACGCATATACGTAGGGTAGCATGATTTGAAGGAATGCCTAGATAAAAGAGGGGTCCCCCGTGCTACACTTTCTAAAGTAACTACAAACTATGGCTCGTCATTCCTTCACGCCTTACTGGAAAAATATCTACTTGTTCCTGGTACACAAAGAGACGGATTGGAAGCCGAAGGGACTTCTCATCTTGGCTATCGTTTATTTACTTTGGCCGGTGGATCTGGCGCCCGACTTCATTCCTGTACTGGGTTGGCTGGACGACATTGGGATTGGGTCGTTGGCGATGTGGTATCTATCGTATATGACGGGGAAGTATCTTAAGAAACAGACGGCACTGAAGAAGGTGTAAACTGCTTCGCGCGAGGCGGCCTTGCCATTTTCCTTGGATTACGAAATACTTTATTTGTCCCTTCTACATGTCTAACATCCCAGATGCTGGTCCCTTGGATTTCCAAGGGATTGGGCCAGCGTCGCTCGCCAGAGCAGGATGGTTTTTGCGCAAGTGAGAATCCGGCTTCCTCCGTAATCATAGGATATTGAATATCCCCTCCTTGGGAGTTCATGAGTGACCAAGTTTCAGCTTGGTAAATAAGGTGGCACCACGGGAATACTTCTCGTCCTTAGCACGCAACTCGTTTGTGTTTTAGGGACGAGATTTTTTTATTCTTCACCTTGCGCCTATGACAAACCCTACCATCGTCCTGACCGGTGATCGACCAACCGGCAGACTGCATCTCGGCCACTACGTTGGCTCGATTGCGAATCGGCTGAAACTGCAAGATCAGTATGATCAAGCGTATTACATGATCGCCGACATGCAGGCGCTAACAGATAACGCCGACAATCCAGACAAAGTTCGCAAGAATGTCTTGGAAGTCGCCATGGACAACTTAGCCGTCGGTCTTGATCCACAAAAGACCACCTTCTTCATTCAATCACAGATACCAGAGATCGCAGAACTTGCGCTGCTCTTCTTAAACCTCGTGAGCTTGGCTCGGTTACGACGGAATCCGACGGTCAAAAATGAAATGCACCAAAAAGGATTTGGCGAAGATGTGCCGGCCGGCTTTCTCGCTTACCCCGTCAGCCAAGCGGCCGATATCTTAGCCTTCAAAGCGAACCTCATTCCGGTTGGCGATGACCAGCTTCCCGTTATCGAACAAGCGAATGAGATCCTTACTAAGTTCAACGCGCTCTACAAACCAACGTTCACTAAAATTGAAACCCTTCTCTCAACGACATCGCGCCTCGTCGGCACAGACGGACATGCTAAAGCTAGTAAATCGCTCGGTAATGCCATCTATCTAAGCGATTCATTGGAAGAAATCAAACGCAAGGTCGGAAGCATGTACACCGACCCCAATCATATTCGGATCGAACAGCCGGGAAAGATTGAGGGAAATGTCGTCTTCAGCTATCTCGACGCCTTCGATCCAGATCAAACAGCGGTTGAACGGCTGAAACAGCAGTATCGACAGGGTGGTTTGGGTGATAGCCAGCTTAAGAAACGCCTCGTGCAGGTTTTAGAAAGCTTACTTGCTCCGATTCGAGAGAAACGAAAGACTTACGAAGCTCACCCGGAGGCAGTTATACGTATTCTAAAAGAAGGAACAGAGCGCGCTCGTAAAAAGGCAATTGAAACGATGAATGAGGTAAAACGCGCGATCGGGATCAACTATTTCTAAATTGCTACCAGAAAAATACAACTCCCATTTGGGAGTTGTATTTTATGCGGGATGCACTAGACAGGCTCAACCCACGCACCATCGAGGTAATTTGCTAAAGTATCACTACTGCAAGGCATATCACCCATATATAAAACTGCATGAATCGAAGCAGTGTAGCGATTCGACGCAGGCAAGTAAGCTTGTGTATGATCGTAGTTCGCTCGTTGAAAGTTGAGATCCATTCTGTCTCCGTCCCTATCTTTCCCTTCAGCTTCACAGATCACGAGACCATCTGCATCACTTTCTTCGCGTGTAATTTTAAAAGCATCAGGAGAGTGCTTCTCAAAATACTTTCTGAACATTCCTTTCACCTCTTCCGCAGAAGGAAATTTCTCGTGTAGCCGCTCTGGCGCTACTGACGCTTCTACCTTTCTGGGTGGAGGTGGGATTGTTGGGATACGTTCGGACATATCGTTATAAATAAAGAGGAATGAGCGACCGAGAAAGCCTATCACGTCCGCACGCCGCGTTGCACCTTCGTCACTTCGATGATCTCGCTCACGAAGATCTGAATCACGGCCGCCGCAGGGATCGCCAGCAAAACACCCGGGATTCCACCCAGCTCCGCACCAACGACCGATACCAAAATAATCAAAAGCGGCGACAGCGAGACAGCGCGGGAATAGACCAGCGGTTGGATGAAGTGCCCTTCGACCACCTGATAAATGAGCAGAACAGCGACCACGATCAACGCCACCCATACTCCTTGGGTCAAGGCGACGAGACCGACGACAATCGTCCCGAGAGCGGCACCGATCATCGGGATGAGATCGAAAATGGCGAGCAACGCGGCCAGGGCAAAGGCGTAGGGAACATCCAAGATCAACAAAGTGATGAGCGCGACCGTCCCTGCGATCAAACTGATTAACAAGTTACCGGTTACGAATCCGCCGACCGCCTTCGATGTCTTCTCGGCGATCTTCTTCGCCGTTGCGGCGACACGATGCGACATCAACCCTAGGGTGCGATCCCAGATGTCGGGCCCCTGCAACAAGAGGAGGAACGTAAGCACCACGATAATCGCAAACGAAGAGATTCCGCCGACAATATTCTTTGCAACACCTAAGAGTGGCACGCCCACCCCTGCGATCTGACCGGCCTGCGTTTGGGACAATTCTTTCACGCGGTCAACCAGATGGTATTGTTCGTTCAAAAAGTGGAACTGCGTATTCTGCGTCAGTTGCGTGACGATTTGCGGGGCGTTCTCGATAAGATGCGTTCCCTGCGTAATGAATGGCGTCGCGATCAAACCGACAACGATCAACGCGCCCAATAAAGCGACACCGACCGTAAGTACAACGGACCAAGTCCGCGACAGTTTACGACGCATAAAAAACTGCACCATCGGTTCAAGCGCAATCGCCGCAATCAACGCAACAATCAGCTGTAAGATAACCGAGCTCAAGAGGTAACCCAAGTAGAGGAAAATCGACACAGCCAAAATCACTCCGTAGACGACCAACGTCCGCTTGGCGGTAGCGGATAACGAGATCTCCTGCGTCTCCTCTGATGGCGACATTTTTGTAGTTTCCATGCCTCTTTTGTACGCGATAAGAAGCGTCCTTACAAGCAATACCCTGACCCGGCAAAGGTATGCTACCGTTTCTGCATGCCGCTCGACCAAGAACAAACCACGATCGGTAGCCACGCTATCTTGATCACGCCGGACAACAAACTCATTCTCCAACGCAGGAATCCTGATCCCAGCTTCCCAAACGCCGGAAAAATCAGCCTGTTCGGGAGATCGATTCTGTTATCCGAAGATCCGCTCACAGGACTCAATCGAGAACTGCTCGAGGAACTCGAACTCGATACCAATCCCAAATATTAGTTTTCTATGTCTGAAATACGCAACTATTTGTTTCAGGTTCAGCAAACAAACAGCGTTATCCGGTCCCGATACGGAAATAATTTAGGCTGGTTTTTCGATGATCATCCAAATAACCCGCTCCTCTTTCCGGAAGGCATGATCCATGTTATCGCTGATGACAAAACGAATGAGTTAGAAATCGCTTTCCTCCCTCAGAAGATCTCCCTCACAGAAATCACCAACTACCTTCAAACGATCGGAATCCACGCTCAGCCACTCAAGGAGTATCAGCCACCGACTTCGCACAGGTTGGCTCGTGGATTCATGTATCCCTTCCTATTCGTGATAGGGAATATAGTTCTACTATTCTTCTGGATCTCCAAGCTTCTCAAGAAAATAAAATAACTTTCCTAGTTCAGACTCTATGCTCGACGATCGCTTTATCCGTTCTGCTTTTGAGCATGAACGCAATATCCCCTATCGCATCCCTTTATCTCTTCAGGAAGTGGATGACTGCTGTGCCGGAAAACATATTCGCTTACGCAAAGTCCTTGAATCTCAAGGCATTCCTACCCGTTATCGCATTTGCTGGTTTAAATGGTCCGATACCCCCATCCCTCAAGAGCTGTGTGCAATCCCTCACGAAGATGATTGCACGCATTTATATCTTGAAATTAAAATCGATGGCGTGTGGAGAATTCTGGATGCAACCTGGGACCCGGGAGTCGCTTCCGTATTTCCAACCAGCGTTCTAGATGACTCTTTGCAGAGTACACGCGTTGGAGTTCCGGCCTATAAGACCCTCTCGCCTGAAGACAGCGAAGAAGATATGCGGAACTTCACCCCGGAGGTAGTAGAGCGTGACCTGAAAATCAATGGCGCCTTTTTTCGTGCTTTCAATGAATGGCTCGAGAACATCCGAACGCACATCTAGTCCGTGACGCGCTTTGCTTGAAACGTTTTCAGAAATTGAAGTGAGGCCTTCCGTTCTGTTTGAGCATTTTGCACGGAACGTTCAATTGGCCTCAAACAAGCCAGTAGCTCCGCTCGCGAGGTGAGCACATCGAGAGCGTCGAGCTGTTCTTTCGCAAATACGATCTGACGATCAATCTCTGCACAAACACGTACGACCGTCGTTTCCCAAAATGTTTTCTGCAGCCGCTCTTTTGGAGCAGCGAGCAATCCTGCCAGATCCAATCCGGCATGCTCTGCTACCCATGTCGCCACCACATTCACTTGCCCACGTGCCAGATCTTCTAGCCAATCGTGAGCATCATCATTCAACTGACGAGCGATCAGGTAGTATTCAAAGAAGCGACGAATTCCCTGCACTTCCGGCGTTTGCTCTGTATAGCCTAATGCAAACAGCATTGCGATCGGACCGAGTGCGTGTCCAAGCGATCGCTGAGCCAAGAAGTGCAAATCTTGGTAGTCGGGTAGCACTCCCGCCGTTTGTCGCGCGTGGGCTAGTTCCCAGCTATTGGCGCTATCAATCAAATCAAACATCTGCTGCGTCAGCTTGGAGAAGCCTACCTGATCTGGAAAGAGTTCTGAGAAAATTTGCACTGAGGCACGCAGACAGACATTCGCCGGCGATAGGGCGGTCGGATCGCCCTCTTCGTCCAAAAAATCATCATAGGCGGTATAGGCCATCCAACCAAAGACATTCGCTGCCCCTAGACGAATGGTGAGCGCGTCATCTATCCGCTCCCCGTACTTCCCTAACGCCTTACGAAACATCCAGGGCAAAAGCGGGATCTGATGCTGCGTATCCAATGAGGTGATTTCGACCAGCAGCGCTTCCGCCTTAGAACGAAGTTCTGGACCACACGAAACGAAACGCTCACGAACCATGGCTACTATACAGCCCACGATCTGTTCACTCGCGGAAACAGGCATCGCCACCTGAGCAAGCGATACTGATGCATCCGCTTCACAGAGCGTGAGGTATTTGTTCAATGCTTCAAGACATAACGCGGTCGTTGTCGAATCGGAACCCGCATAGAGCGTTTTAGCTGGCGTTTTCATCTGAAAGAAAAACGAGGCAGCCGGCCAACCTCCATCTTCGCGTTGTGTCGCTTTCAAATAGACGATGCCGTGCTCGATCGATGGAAGATGTTGCCCACCCGATAAGTTGAACAAGGCACTCACCGCCAACGCCGTTCGTAACGGATTCTCCCAGGCGCCGCTCGCCTCTTGTCCTTTTAATAGAAGATCAATCAGCTGCTGCGTTTTTCGTCCACGATAAAAGCGCGAGATGAAGTAAACCGCTGGGTATCGTGTATTATAAGGAAACTCAAATCGCCCTGCGTCAATCGATTGTTCAATAAATTCGGTCAGTTTTGGTAAAGAGATGCCATGCAAATGCAAGAAATAGGCGACGTTACTGTTCACAACAAGATCCGTGTCATTCCAGGTCTTTCTTCCTTCTGGCGGAACCAACCACATGTCGTATGGTCCCCCTTCCTGTTTCTCAGCCGACATCAGCATGGTCGTGATCTTCGCCATCGCCTCACCATCGAATGGCTTCGGATCATATTCATACAACGCCGCCAATGCGCAGAAGGTATCGTCCAAATCATCCGGATAGGGCTCTCGTATATACCAGTCCGAACGTCGGAACCAGTAATTGATCGACCAGTAGTCATTTTTCTCCGCATGCAAAAAATGAGCCGCTTTTTGCTTAATACGTCGTACCTTCTCCGTTTCCTGAAGCTTGATCAATGAAGATAAAACAATATTTGTTGGGACAATCGCTGGGACAACGGTCGCCTGCCTATAGTCATCAAACGCCGTCGACACCAAGCAGGAGAAACTTCCGTCCACGTTCTGTTCTCGATCAAGCCAGTCTATCCCTCGTTCAATGGCACGTTCGAGTTCAAGCTTCATAGATCGGTCGGTTGTTCGTGGGGCAGCGTGATAATAAACGTCGAGCCCGTCGTCTCAGAGCTCTCCACTTGAATCGTCCCATGAAAATCTTTTTCTACGATCCGTTTCGTCATCGACAAACCAATCCCATGCCCATCTACCTTGGTTGTGAAAAATGGTTCAAAGATCCTCGCAAGCAACTGATCTGGAATTCCATTCCCCTGATCTTTGACCGTCAACACGATCTGCGTTCGTCGATCTTCAAGCGCCACCAGAACCATTCTGTGTCCAAAAGACGTCTCTTTGCTTGATTCAGGCAGAGGAGGGTAGGAATCAAGTGCGTTCGTGATCAGATTCAGTACCAGCTGATTGAATCTCACAGCATCACCAAAGATCCGAATCTGATGATCGCTGCTAAATTGAATCTCGACATTGAGCGAACGAGCTTTATACGACAAGATATCAATAACGAGCTCCACTTCTTCACACAACGAGAAGAGCGATTTATTGCCTTGTCTCGTGAGCTGCTTACGCACAGACAGCACCAGGTCCTGCAATTTCTTCGCCACCCGAATCGCCTTATCCAACGACTCCTTCGCTTCCTGAGACGTAATAGCTCCCTCTTGCTGTTCAATCGAACGCGTGTATTCCATGCTCATCGAAACAGCGCTGAGCGGGGTCATGAGGTCATGGAACATGCCGGCTGAAATACGCCCAAATTCCGCAAATCGATAGAGTTGCGCCACGCGCTCCGCCTGCGCCGCCTGTAACTCCTGGGTGCGCTCCGACACCTTCACTTCAAGCTGGTCACGCTCAACCTTGAGCTCAGCCTCTGACCTTCTGGCGCGACGTAAAGATTTTTCGATCTCACGGTTTGATAACCAAGATACGGTCGCGATGATAAAAAATACCAACGAGAACGTAATGACCTCAGAAACACCCCAGAGCTCGGGTGTTCTCCAGGTACGGTCAACCGAAAGAATCTGTCTCGCCTGGAGACCATTAATCGTCGCTAATGTGAGACAAACGATTCCCGCCGAGACAAATGCGGTACGTGTATTGATCAAAATACCTGCCATGACGATTACCAAAACATTCGCGAGCAACACCATGCTGAGATCAACACCCCAGGTCACCGCCATGAAACTGGCTAGCGCGAAAAATGTTGCGAGCAACAAACCAGAAGCAACCCGGGTATACCCTTTGCGAGAGAGCGCATACAAACCAGCGAAGTACGCAAGTTGCAGAAATGCAGGCAAGATGGAGATTGAATTCTTCAGTCCCAGCAACGTGCGTAAGACGTTCGTAAAAAAGGCAACCGCCGTAAGCGAGATGCCTGTCCATAAAAAAATATTGAGAATGAATTCGGCTCGAGCCCGATCCTCGTTTTGGGATTTTGGCGCGATTCGTTGCGTGAAAAAAGTTTTGAGAGCGTTGAACATAATCTCCGACTTTGGAACATCTGCAGTATGCCTGAGTAAAGTGGCTTTGGAAAACCAACCTGCCGCCAGCTCAGACCAGCT
This sequence comes from uncultured Gammaproteobacteria bacterium, assembly GCA_964598725.1. Classification (GTDB taxonomy): domain Bacteria; phylum Patescibacteriota; class Patescibacteriia; order 2-12-FULL-60-25; family 2-12-FULL-60-25; genus JAGOTP01. The sequence goes on from CAZRCW010000002.1 coordinate 107,834, forward strand.
CGTAGATGGCGGCAGGCCGCAACCATCTCACTTACGAGACCCAAGGTTCACCGACGTCGGCAACGTTGGCCAGGTAGGCCTTCATCGCTTCCGCATCGCGCGACCCGCGATCGGTGAGAACCTTCTCAATGAGCTTGTTCATTGGAATGTATCTAAAAAATAAAAGATCGACTTCACTCCGGCCTTTTTCGACCTTTAGTAAAAAGGCCTTGACTCGCTTATACCAAAAGAATGATAAAGGCAGATTCAAGAGAAGATAAAGCAGCTCAAAACATCTTCCACCTCGTAAATGAATAGATCTTTTGGTAGCGTAGAGCCTGTCGTTGAGACCAATATCGTATGTCCATAATTTCGGTTCAACCAAGATATATCCCTCTCATCCAAAAACCGTATTGTTGTAGCGTTACCTGTCTTGCAATGATCCTGTACCGGCGAGGTTTTGGCTTGTTCGATCAAGAAGAACTTGCCCAAGCTTTCGAGATCAAAGTTCCAGAAAAGATCCGACCGCTTTTCTCAAAGGACCTGTCTTTACGGACAGACGGTGAAGAAGGTCTTGAAACCGTTCGATCAGCCGAAATTGCAAATCGATTTTTCCAAGAGCGTAATTTACCACTTCAAGCTCGTGGCGTACTCGCATCCGAAATCGATCAGCTGACTGAGTTCATTCAAACTGAGTTGAGTGCTAGTCATGACCTTTGGATCGAATACCACTCCGATGAGATACACCAAGAAGACGAGATGATTCATGACAGCGTCGTTGAGCAGATCAAATCAGACTCGACAGGAACGATCGTCACAATCGTCGATCCATATGGCGAACATCGGACACGGGTTCTGATTCCAATTGAACAATTGGCCGAAGCGATCTCCATCCGCTTCGGTCGAGAGACCGGATTCTTGGTCATTTCCCCTCGATAAGCCCTGGCTACGACAGCACCCACCGGACGGAGGGGTGTCGCGGTGGGCGTCTAGAGGAGCCGGTCTCCACCGTTCCAAACAAATAGGTCGAAGAAAGTGGGGTCGGGAGCAGGCGGAGGTGTAAGTGGAGGCGAGTACCGCTTCCCGCGTGGACGCAGGCCATCAAACAGCTCAGCGCGCTCAATCACGAACTTGGGAGTCGACTCCTCGGGTGAGGGATGAGACGGATCGTCAGGCTCAGACATGGCGAGTCTCCTCGGGTGGGTGGTGAAAGGCTCTGCAGCAGCATACGCTCTTGGTCCATTCTTGATAAGCGTATAAGCTGGCGATCAATTTCCTATTACGTTTTAGCAATACCACTCGTATGCCAACCATGCACGAAATGAAGCTCAACCCGAACTCCTTCGATCGCATCCGATCAGGCGAGAAAGGCTTTGAGTATCGTTTGTACGACGAGAAACGTCGACAATTGCAATTGAATGACACAATCAAATTTTCCAGGCTACCAGAACTTACCGAGCAAGTAACCGCTCGTATTATTTCTCTGACACCAAGCGCCAGCTTCGCCGATCTATACGATCAGTTGCATCCCCAACTTCCTGAGGAGACGAAAGAGCAGTTTATTCAAGGAAAACGCGCTCACTATTCGGAAGAAGAGGAACGGACGCATGGTGTTCTCGCAATTGGATTACAATTAGTCTAAGCAAGAGAGAATACAAGTCCTTGTCGTTCTTTGGTAAAAAGCAAAGCGCGCACCCATCGGCAGCCGAACGAGTTCGTTCTTTGCTGCGCAACGGGTGCGCGTACAGGCCGCAAGCGGCAGAGGATCACGCATCGAACCCATCAGAGGGAGCCATTGGCATCACCTCCGGTGCTTCCGGTACTGATTGCTGGAGACACCGAGGGAGGTCTCCCCCGTTCCGAATGAGCGTGTTCATGAAGACACGGAGTCGCGGTTCGAGCGGATCGCCAGAATTACGCGAGTCGGGCCCTCGAAGGGCAGACGTATCAATCGCCTCCGCGGCCTCGAGACGCAGGAACTGATCCGCGACCGCTTCTGCCAGCTTCCGCTCGCTACGCGTGAGATCGCCCCAGCGCAACGCCTGACAGTAGGCGTCAAGCACGCAGGCGGCGATCAGGTCTGCCAAGAACCGGGCGCGAACATAGACCGCCTCTTGTCCAGGCCCAAAGACCTCGCCGAAGTCCTGACTCAGGGCATAGCTGATGCCCTTGAAGATCTCTCGAGGATCGAGTAGATAGCGCTTCTCCGCTTCGTCATACGCGTCTCTGCAGGTCTGTTCGAGAATCAGCTCGACAGTCTTCTGCACCGGCCAGAAGCCAGAGTTGCCGACAATCTCGTGGAGCTGACCGGACAGGAGCGAGAGTCGCGACTCGAGCCAAGCTCGACTGTTGCGCGGATAGAGTTCCTTGAGAAACAAAGCGATCTGGATCAGTACCTGTGTGTGCCATGGCTTATCTAGCATCTTTCTTCCTCCGTCGTAGGTGGTTTTGAAACTCGATTTGTTCCAAAAGTAAGCGGGTTTTTCTCCTGCCTGTCAATAAAAGCTCGTTCTCGTTTTAGTATTGAACAACCGTCTCAACCTTCACGCACAGACGATCGCCTGGAAATGAGTTCCTCCAGATATAGGTGCGATTGCAGGTATCCAACCCAAATTCAAGGAATTTTCGATACGTTGCCTCGTTATCTAAACGGGTTTTGGTACGAGTCATAGTAGAAACACAGACATGATCTTCCGGTCTTGCTTGGCGCCAGACGAAACCCGGTTTACAGGTCTCAGGACCGTATGCCCCATTCATCCAGCGCGATGGAGCGGCGGCGTTATCTTTCTTGGCTTGATCGCGCACAGCAACCGTCACACAAGCGTGGTCACCGACAAACGCATCGCGCCAGACAAAACCCGGCCAGCAGGTGTCGAGTCCGTATGGCAGTACTTTCCGTGACATCGCTTCTGCTGAATCGCTCTGCGCTTCATCGCGCACCTCGGGCGTCACACAGACACGATCACCCGGAAAGGCATTTCTCCAGACAAATCCTTTAAGACACTGATCGCTGTTCGGCATCCGACGCTGTGAAGCGAGAAGATTATCTGTAGCGGTTTGATCACGCACATCACCCGTAACACAGACGCGATCGTCCGCCGACGCGCCACGCCAGACGAATCCGCCTTTACAGGTATCGATTCCGTAGGGAGCAACTTTGTTTTCGTCGATAACTTGCGCACTGACTGACGGCGCAACAAGTGAGCAGCCAACGATCAAAGCGAGACCGAGGACAGAAAAAACTTTGTAAGACATAGCCCAACTGTACCAATTCTCCTGGCTTGGGTACAGTCAACGCATCTATGTCTTCTTACACTGAACTTGCTCTTCGTTTCTTGAAACTCGCTACGAGTGGCCAGATTGATGACGCCTATACACTCGTACATCCTGATTTCCGTCATCACAACGCCTACTATCCAGGCGATGCGAAGTCGCTTGCGAATGGGATGAAAGACAGCTTCAAAGCCTTTCCTCATAAAATCTTTGAGGTGAAGCATACTGTTGAGCAAGCGGACCTCGTCGCGGTGCACTCACGCTTTCAACTTTCAGCTGAGGCGGGAGAGATGGCGATTTTCCATTTGTTTAAATTCAAGGATGGACAGATTGTTGAGCTGTGGGACTTTGGACAAGCAACACCGGAGGATTCACCGAATGAGAACGGAATGTTTTAAGTTCGAGCAGAGTATTTAAATACAACAACACCCCCGCTAGACCAGGTCCGACGTGAGAGTTGTCGGAGTCTACGAGGGTGTTTCACCGAGACTCTCGAATCAGCGGTTCAGATCCGCTGATCGATGTAGCGCACGAACGTGCCGCGCTCAGCTTCGACGATCCAGCCGTCGACCTGGGCGAGAAGCGCCTTGAGGTAGGCGACGCGCGCCTCTTCTTGCCTGCGCGGAGCGGCTAAGACGTCCGCCTCCGCTTCGAGTGCATCCGCCTTGCGACGGAGCTCAGCTACCTCAGCGCGGAGCAACCGCTCGCGCTCCTCGTCGCTCACCGGCTTGGTGGCAACTTCGGGGCGCGACTTGGTCACTCGCGGCGGAGCGGCGGGCGGAGCAGTCAGCTCGGCAACCGGTGCGGCGACATCCGACGAGGCGTTGATCGCTGCCTGAGCCGCAGGAACCGTCTCGACCTCAGGCCGGACCCGGGGAGGACGAGCGACCGGCTTGGGCTTCACGACGATCTCGGGGATCACCGGAGGCTCGAGACCCGCCAGCTCGTAGTAGGGACGAACGATCTGCGCATGGACGCGCGGAAAGCGCTCGTCGTCCGACGTGACCAGGCTGCTGCGCGTGTCGCTCTCTCCGGGGAGGAAATCGACGCCGCTGAGTGCCGGATCAGCCAGATAGACGCGCGTCGGGTCGCTGGTCGAGGGGACGAACAGACCGAGGTACTTGTCCGACCCACCCTCCGACCGACAACCGAAGAAGGCCAGCTTCACCGCCTGCACGCTTCCGAAGCGCAGACGCTCCTTGGCAGCGGTGAGCAGGGCGCCGAGAGAGATGCTCCCGTCGGCCGCCTTGAGCTCGTTCGCGAGCGTACGCAGCTCCATGAGCTGCTTCTGGCGGTTCCGCGACACGATAACCGTTCGACGCGGGCCGTCCTTCATGACCACCGACTCGACGTCCATGGCCTTGCGCGTTCGCTGCCAGCCATCCGATTGCGGTCCGCGGATGATCAGACCGACCACGAAGAGCCGGCTGAGCGCCGCCGAGACCATTTCCGACTCGAGCCGCGTCTTCTCCACGACGACCGAGGTGGTGTAGACGCTCTCGTCGGGGCCGATGACGAAGTAGCGCCAGACCAAGTCCTCGACCTGGGTGAGGTAAACGCCGAGACGGCAGACGACGACCGTGGATGGCTCTTCACCATCCTTCTTCTTGTCGTCCTGCCTCGGCTTCGGCGCAACGACGTCCGGGTTAGCGATCAGGAAGAAGCGCTCTTCCCGCCACTTGGCCCATTTGTTCTCGACCATGCGATCGAGTGCCCGCTGCAGCAGCTCCCGATCACGGCTGAACTTCTTGTTGAAGAGCAGGGTGACTGGATCTTTCACCGAGCGAATCGGTGCAGCGCGCGGGGTACCGCGCTCGCAAAAGAGAAAACGGTACAGCGTAGAGTCACCCACCACCTTGTTACCTGTCGGCGCAGGCGGGGCGTCGCTCTTACGCTCCTTCGACTTGGGACGCAGAGCCTCCGGATCGATGAGGAAGACCAGCTGTTGTGGCTGGCCCTTACCCCCACGCTCCAGCTTGATCCCTCTCAGCTTGCCGAACATCGAACCCGCCTGGGAATAGGTCATCTCTTCACCGAGGCCCTGCGCGAGATCACGAATCCATTCGGTCGTGTTGCTCACGCTCCCTCGAACGAGTCTTCCCGCTCCATCAAGCTCAGCGCCCTCGCACGCCCTCAGGTAGAGGGCGTTCTTAAACGCCTGATCGTTGCGATCCCTCCAAGGCTTGCCCGATTCCGGTACTGCTCCCATGTTCCGTACCTTCCTAGAGGTCATCAGACCTCTTCAAACTCGGTTTGTGAACGCCGCCAATCTTTCAGGCGACCAACTTTTTTAGCAGAAACAAGCCATTTCGTCAATATTCCTTTATTAGTTTATTGACAGAATGGCTTATTTTTGAGTAAATAACCGGTCGGGGCAGTAGTCTAGCTGGGAAAACGATGTGATTGCAACCCGCATAACGGGGGTTCAAGTCCCCTCTGCTCCACCAACCTTCGTTCGATCGGGGCCATAATCCAGCCTGGGAGGATATCAGACTGCCCGTCTGAGTACACGGGTTCGAATCCCGTTGGCTCCACTCAAGTAGAGTAGCGTATTCAGTTCACCGCCGATTTTTCGGCATCGGGGCTACGGTCCGTGTCTGGGACGGATGACGGGCCTCCAACCCGTAGACATGGGTTCAAATCCCATTAGCTCCACAACTTGTTCGCCGCCTCCTCGAGCGGGTCCGCACTCCACGGGCCCGCTTATTAATTTCAAAAAATATTTCATTCTTGCGATTTTCTTGCGCCTCAATTACTTTACCCGCGGCTGAGCGCTTCCATATTGGAGCCTGGGAGTGCTCGCTGACTTCGACAATCCGATCACACACCTCCGGCTGCGGCTGGAACAACCAAGGACAACCGGTTTGAAAAAGCTCTTCGCATCGCTCGCACAGCACCCGACAGGGTTCTGGTTCCTCTGGTCGGCGGAGTTCGCTGAACGCTGCAGCTTCTACGGCATGCAGTGCCTGCTCATGACCTTCGCCATCAACAACCTGCACGTGTCGCAAGACCATGCGGCGCCGATGATGCATCACTTCGGCGCCGGCTGCTACCTGCTGGCGATCGTCGGCGGCTTCGTTGCCGATCGCTGGCTCGGGCGCTACTGGACGATCGTCGCCATCAGTCCGCTCTACATCCTGGGGCACATCCTGCTCGGACAGGCGACGAGCCAGTCCGGACTCTCCCTGCCTCTCTTCCTACTCGCGCTGGGCTCCGGGGCCATCAAGCCCAACGTGACGCCCATACTCGAGACCCTCTACCCCGAGACCGACAACGGCCGGCGGCTACGCAACCAGGCGTTCAACTGGTTCTACATGGGGATCAACATCGGCGCACTGGTATCGATGACCGCCCTACCACTGGTGCGGAACAAGTGGGGCTACTCCGTGGCTCTCACCTGCCCGATCGTCGTCATGGGGATCTCGTTCGCCATCTTCGCCACGGGGCGCAAACACTACCCGGCGGAAGCTCAGGTCAAGCCGATCGTGACCCAGGCCGAGCGAGCCCGCGGACGCAAGGTGGTGATCGACCTGCTGGGCGTATTCATCCTCCTCATCCCGTTCTGGCTGACCTACAACCAGCTGAACTCGACCTGGGTGCTCTTCACCCGGGACCACACCGAGCTGCATGGGATGACGCTCGAGAACATCCAGGCATTCAACCCGTTCTTCATCATCCTGCTCGCGCTGATCTCCGGCACGATCTGGGACCGGGTGAACAAGCACCGGATCCGGCCGATCACCCCCGGCCAGAAGATCACGCTCGGCTACATGCTGGTCATCATGAGCCTGCTCATCATGACGGTCTGCGGCTGGCTCTCGACGAACGGCCGGATCGACGTGATCTGGGAAATCCTCGCAATCCTCTTCATGACGGTGGCAGAACTGTGCGTCGTCGTAACCGCAATCGAGACGGTCACGGCGCTGGCACCCGCCCACTTTAAGTCGACGCTGACGTCGATCCTCTGGACAACTGTGTTCTGCGGCAACTTCGTCGCCGCAACGGTGACCGAACGCTACACGCACATGAACCCGGGGCACTACTTCCTCTGGCTCCTCGTCCTGATGACGGTCACGACGATCCTCTTCCGCTTCGTCGCGCACAAGCTCGACACCAAACCGACGATGGCCGTGAGCTGACATCCAAGCCCCCGCCACGCGCGGGCAGAACAGCGCCGCACTCAAGCAGCGGGTACGGCGGTGACGTTCCAGGCTCCAACCTCGAAAACGTCACTGCCCCTTCCCAAGTTCGATCTTGTTTTCAAGGTCACCCTTGGAAAGACTAGCCATCCGCCACGCGCATGCTATGCTCTCAACGCTATGAACCCAATCTACGATTTTACCCTTCCCGTGTTCGTGAAGTTTTTGAACGCGCTCGATTTGATGCTGGTGAAAGCCGAAGACTTTTTGAAAGAAAAGGGTCTGGACGAAGCCGCTTTGCTTGATCTTCGCCTCGCTCCAGACATGTTCCCATTCGTAAAACAGGTCCAGATCGTCTGTGACAATGCCAAAGGTACATCTGCCCGTCTCGCCGGTGTTGAAGTCCCTTCGCATGCTGATGACGAAAAATCCCTCGTCGAACTTCGTGCTCGCGTGAAAAAAACGCTCGATTTCTTGGCCACCTTGTCCGAAGAACAGTTCGCAGAAGGTGCAACCCGTCAGATCACCCTCCCTTACTTCCCAGGCCAGTACATGACCGGCTTCGACTATATGCGCGAATACGCCATACCAAACTTCTTCTTCCACCTGACCACGACCTACGCCTTGCTCCGCAAGGAAGGCATGAACATCGGGAAAACCGATTACATGGGTGGCAGCTTGCCATTGAAGAACCTCTAAGATCCTTGAGAGACAAAACACCTAGCTCGCGATGAGCTAGGTGTTTTGATTAAAAGCGTTTGTCTGCCCCCGCCTGTCCTTCACGATTCACCCACCAGGAATCATCTTTCGCTTTGAACCACCATTCATCCGACTCTGTTTCGAGGATCATTGCACCGAGTTGCTGCGCTTCTGGTGTCTTAAGGCGTTTTATTGATGAAGGGATCCATTTGGCGGCACGTGGATTTCCTAAGTCCTGCTCCTCTTTCAAGCTCAAAATAAATTCCAAGTTATCAGCATCCTTCACCAAAAGGGATTCACGCGTCTCCCGTTCTTTAAATTCAGTGAGACGTTTCAAAACATCGGCTCCAAACGGCAGCCGAGCGGTCATTTCCCCAATCGCCTTTGCCTCGTCTGACACGACATACTGTTGGTTCACGTAATTCAAGTCACCCGTACGCGCTTCAGCGAAATCATGGAACAAGGCCATTAACACCATCCGCTCAACGTTCACGTCTTTTGCCATCTGACCCAGCGCATACGCAATAAAAGCAACGCGACTCGTATGATCGGCTAAGCTCTGTTTCCCTTGTGATAGAAACGGATGATACGCGCGTGGCGTTTTCGCCAACATCCCCGCTTCGTACAAGAAATGAACAACCTGTTTTGATTCAGCGGGTTCCATATACAAGTGACGATAGCTCGTGGGTTTTGAGTAAGTCAAAAGTGGCGTTAAAAAACAAGAGCACCCACCGCGACGGAGCACAGAGTGTACTCTCGTCGCGATAGGTACGTCCTCCTTGTCAGCCCGGTTCGCGGTCAGGACTGAGGGGTTTCGGCGAGCCGCTTGCACTGCTCGTAGGTGATCTCGGGATCGTTGGGAGAGATCTCAGGGAGCTCATCTCCGTCCGTGTCGATGACGATGACCGTGATGTTGTCGTGGCCACCAGCATCATTCGCCATCTGAATCAGCATCTGACACGCCATTTCGGGCGTGCGCTCATCGAGGAGCGCGCTCTCGATCCGCTGATCTTCGATGCGATCCGTGAGGCCATCAGAACACAGGGGGTAGCGATCACCCCGCCGCGCATCGACAGCCGTGATATCGACGGCGGGTGTTCTGGTCATGCCGAGGAATTCGGTGATGACGCCCGCAACCTGCCGGGCGAGAAACGCCCGCCCTTCCGCGTCCAGATCTGAGTTGTCCTGCAGAAGCCTGTTCAGCTTCGAATGATCGTAGGTCAGCTGAATCAGCTTACCCGCGCGGAGCAGATAGGCGCGTGAATCACCGGTGTTGGCAATGGTCATGCGCGATCCCATGAAGAGAGCGGCGACCGCCGTCGTCCCCATGTCGTTCGAGGGGCGGAAGCTGCTCACTTGCGGACCAGCGAGCTGCCCCTCGAGGATGCGCGCATGAGCGCCGAGGAAGGCTAGCCTGAGGACATAGCCTGCTGACTGATCGTAGTCGCGGCAGATCGCCTCCGCGCTCGTCCCGATCGCGCCGATGTCGCTGACAGCGATTTGACTCGCCACCTCCCCGTTGGCATGGCCGCCCATGCCGTCCGCGACGACAAAGAGACCATCCGGAACACGCACAAGGAGATTGTCCTCGTTGCTGTCCCGCGCCTTTCCGATATCCGTGGCGCCATGCGCCGTAACCAGAATTGCCATTTCACCTCCACGAACGTTGTTGAGAGAGCGAACGAACCCTTTATTATAGGCACGTTTTGTCTATTTTGTCAACGCTTTGGTAGGTGTTTTTGCTGTAGTTTTAGGTAAAAATTTGGCTAACGATAGCTGTTTCTCTTTCGCGTAATAAAACCAGTTACGACCGGTCGCATCTCCAAAAACGACGCCCGTAGGTCGAAATGCCACCACATCGAAGGTTTTAAGATCTGGGCGATCTTTTTCCGGAATGTAGACAAAGAGACGGATGATATCCGTATCACTGCCATCGGCCGGATTCAAGACGTGAAGCTCAGTCGGGATCTTCCATCTCTTTTCATGCGTCCCCTCACGTCGAGCGACCGTAAGCTTGGAAGCGGCATCGTGAATCAGTAAGTCGTACGTGAATTCAAACATCTTGGTCTTCGTTTTAGACAGGGCGATTTCAAGCTTTGAGCCACGCGATCCCGTCATCGTGACCGTATCCCCTTTTGCTTTGGCGTCTTTCACCGTTTGCCAGACGAGCGCTTTACTCGGCTTTTGGATCTTCACCGTTGTCAGCACCTTGTCCCAATACTTGGCTTGATCTTTTTTCAGCTGCGCTGCTTGAGCAGCGACTGCTTTCTTGGAAAAAATACCCAGCGCCGAAACCACCGAGCGCTCGGTCGTTCCCCCACCGACCCCATTCCCTACCAATAATTTGTTATTTGCCACCAACGAGCTCGAACCGCCACCATCGTACATCATGGCGAAAGCGATATCCGGGTACTTGTCTTTCAAGAAGCTGCCGAGCGATGAACCCCCACGACCGAACGCAGGATACGACTTGCCGGCGACAACGATCACGTAGACCGTTTTGCGATCGGCAGAAATCGCGACGGCGGTGCGCGCATTCTTCCCGACGCGGCGCTCCCACTGTGTGTACTCATCAAATCCTTCCTGCGTACTCTCTGTCAGGACATTGCCATTCGAGACGAACATCGGTCCGGCACCCAACATCTGCTCAGGTACGCATTTGTTTGTCGCTAACAGCTCTTTCTTGTTATTACCAATATAAAACTTGCCATCCTTACAGACGACGAACGTGCTGCGATCAGTGCGCTCGAGGAGCAACTTGCCATCTACCATCACCGTATCTTCGAACGCACCCCACGGCCAGTCCACGTTAAAGTACGAACCGTTCACGGCCGCAATCGCTCCAGATTCTTTAGCTAAATCCGAAACGGGTTGATAGACGTACTCATCACGCAGCTTGTCTTTCGCTGGATCGGCGGATGGGTTGAACGAACGTCGCGGGACAATTGGCTTCACCATCGTATCGCCGCCAGACTTCATCTGAATCACGTAAATATCCGTGTCCAAATCGCGCCAATGATTGAGTTTCGCGTCTTTCGTCAGCACCAGTTGATCATTGGTCTCCTTGTCGGTTCCGCCTTGCTTCTCCCAATCGACAAAACGCCAGACGGATAATGCCGCATCTTCGCGTAATAAAGGTGAAGCGGGTGAGAGTTTATTCGACGTGCGGAAGATAAGCTTCAAACGGTCTGCAGCGATCATCGCCCCCTGACGGTTCTCGGGGATACTCGCAAAATCCGTTGGGTTCACGAACCCGGCTGGCTTGGTCTCTAGTTCTTGAAACGCAAAGGAGCGACGACGAAGGGCAAACAATTGTTGCATCGCCTCATCGCGTCGGATCAGGTCCGTACGCTCGGTCAGCGTCGGGACGCCAGCACCCGACAAGCAAGCGCGGATGTTATCCGCCGTCCAATAGTCGTTTGGCGTTGTACCAAGCTCCGGGCAGGCATCGCTCGTTCGGAGGTACATGAGCATGTAGAGCCACTGATCTGGGGTGATCGAAACACCGTATCCAAAGGTCGTTTGGGTCAGTGGAGACATCCAGCCACGACTCACGACATCCGTAATCGCGTCTTTTTCAAAGGTCTTGCTGGTAACATCGGTATAGGTTTGTGCCTGCGCGCTTAACGGCACAACAAACAACAAAGCTGCTAGCAGTGAAAAGAACCAACGAACGTGGTACCTCATGGATTCTTAGTATACCATTTGGTAATCTTTGGCTATGTCTTCTTCCAAATTACTCTTTGCCACCGTCGGACGCTCCGTCCACGCCCTTGATCAAGCAACCGGATCTATTATCTGGGAAGTGTCCGTGAATAGTGGTCGTGTCCAAATCTCCGCCCATGCTGACCGCGTCTACGTCGTCAGTGAAGACAACAAACTCCTCGTTCTCAAGGCGCAAGATGGCGCACTCCTCGCTCAAACCCCACTCACCGGACGCGGTCAAACACCAACCATCCTCATTGACGAGGAACAGGTCTTCGTTACTTCCGGTGGCGTGCTCCAGAGCTTCGACCTCGACGGAAAACTACTCTGGACGAATGAATTCAAAGGGAAAGGCAATGGTCTGATGTCGATGGCGACCAAAAACAAAGATCGCCAAGGCGACGAATTCTAAGGCAAAACGTAGCGAAGAAGCTGGGAAACCGCACCGATCACCAACGCCAAAACCAACAGAACCAACACCTGCCCCCACATCTGCACAGGTCGATTGACGTAGGCTTTATTTGGATTTGATGCGTTGTAAATTACTGCCCACTTTTTCCCAACCGACCAATTCTCGCCCGAGCGAATCGTTTCAACCCGAAAACGATATGCTTTCTTATCTTGCGCTTTAAATTCGACGATCGGCGTGACTCCTTCGAACGTTCGATCGAGCTCGACGACTTTTCCCTCTGTTTTTGATCCCCGCCCAGAGATACGCCAAACTCCAAATGCTTTTCCAGCCGCAATAAAGACCAGCAGTACGGCTGCGTCTAACATCAAATACGGAATGGAGTTCAAGGTCATGCGTTCGTATCTTGGAAGAAGCCACCCACCTGGAGATTCCAGAGTTTTTTATACAATCCTTCCTGTTTCAGCAGCTCTTCATGCGTACCGGTATCCGCGATGCGTCCGCCTTCCATGATAATAATGCGATCCATCGACATAATGGTCGACAAACGATGCGCGATCACAATGGTCGTCTTACCTTTCATGAGCGTATGGAGCGCATCTTGGATTAAACCTTCCGATTCAGAATCAAGACTCGAGGTTGCCTCATCCAAGATCAAGATCGGCGCATTCTTTAGGATGGCACGAGCTATTGCTACACGCTGACGCTCACCACCAGACAGCTTCACCCCACGCTCACCAACCAACGTTTCATACCCATGAGATAAGTTCTGGATGAAGTCATGACAATGCGCCAACTTTGCCGCCTTGATCACTTCTTTTTCGGTTGCGTCCGGCTTTCCGTAGCGGATGTTTTCAAACAACGAACGATGGAACAGCACCGGCTCTTGAGGGACGAGGGCGATATTTGAACGCAGCGAATTTTGGGTCACGCGTGCGATGTCTTGGCCATCGATCGAGATAGAACCACCGGTTAGATCGTAGAACCGGAAGAGCAACTTCACAATCGTCGACTTACCCGCCCCAGACGAACCGACCAGCGCTACACGCTCTCCCGGTTTCACCTGGAGATCGAACTCGTTTAAGACTGCGCCGTTTCCATAGGAAAAACTGGCGTGATCGAAGGAAACAGCTCCTTTGCCGACACGCAAAGCTTTCGCGCCTCGAACATCCTTCACGCTGTGTGCTAGGTCTAAAATCTCTACCATCTCTGTCGCATCCGCGAATGCAGCGTAGAACGAACGCATCAAACGAGAGAAGTCTAAGATGCGTCCGTACAAAATCGTAAAGTAGCTCTGGAAAAGAACAATATCACCTGCGCTAAGCTCACCTCTGCTCCAGGCGCGTAAGCTAAACCACAAAACAAAACTCTGTACGAGTAAAAGAACAAACGCTTGTAACGAGTAGTTTAAGGCGTGCGACTGCCAGGCCTTTACGCGCATGTTACGCAACTTGTTCGACGCGCTTTCAAAAGCTGACATCTCACGCGGCTGACCACTGAACAGCTTCACTGTCACGATATTCGACAGTGAATCCGCGATCAAACCTGTTGTGAGCGAATCTTGCGCGGCACGCGCCACATCATCCTTTACTTTCCAGCGGGTGTAGAAATAGTTATAGGCAATAACAATCAAGATCCAGAGCAAGACTAATAAACCGACGAGCAAGCTCCGTCGAAACAAGACGAACAAGATACCCGTGAACGCAACAATCATCGGCAACAGGCGCTGTTGAACTCCGTCATAGACATCTTCAAATGCTCGACCGATGCGTGAGATGCGACGAACCAACGTGCCACTGAATTCGTTCTCAAAAAATTGAAATGAATGACCAAGCAGATGTCCTAAACTCGTTTGCTCCAAGTCTGCCATGATGTATGCTTCCATCTTCTCTTTAATAACGAAGACACGATTACGTAATGCCCAAGCCGTTAGGCCTAGTCCAACTGTCACAAAAAAGAGTGGTTTGAGTTGCTCGAAGGCTGCCGGACTAACGCCAGCCGTCGCCAAGCGATCAAAGATCAGTTTAGCGACATAAGGAGAAACGGTGCTAATGACCGCTTCCTGAAAAATCGTTCCTATAGTGACAAACAATATTGCCCATTTATAGGGTAATATATGCTGCCAAAATACCCGTAAAACGGGCTTAACGGCAAAGCGTTTGCCAGAAGGTGCGGACATGGGGAAGAGTATACCAGACGTGCTAGACTATAGGCACCTATGTCTGCGATTCACGTTGTCGAAGACAAAACAAAAGTCGGCTCCTCCTGGCTCTCGCGCCCAGAAAAAGTCTTCATTCGCTGGGCTGTTCCTAAAGTTCCACTTTGGATCCGCTCGCATCATCTGGTACTCGCTTCGCTCCCGATCAGTATCGGTATTGTTCTCTTCAGCTTCTTCGCGCGCTTCGAAACCAATTGGCTTTGGGTCGTGAGCTTTCTCATCTTCCTGCACTGGGTTACCGACTCGCTCGACGGTGCCGTAGGACGATCTCGCAAAGAAGGCTTGGTGAAATGGGGATACTATATGGATCATTTGTTTGATTACTTTTCGCTCTGTGCGATCTTGATCGGCTACTCCTTGCTGACCCATAACGAATATCCGATCCTTCAGTTCTTCGTACTCGCCTTGTGCGGCGGCTTCATGGTCAACTCGTTTCTGGCCTACGGAGCAACCCAGGAGTTCCGAATGGTCCACCTTGGCTTTGGTCCGACCGAAATGCGTTTGCTGTTCATCTTTTTGAATATCCTGATCATTATCTTCGGAAAAACGTATATCGCCCCGCTTTTACCGTACGTCCTTGGGCTCTGTTTTATAGGTCTTTGCGTTGTCGTCTATCGGACACAGGATGATCTTTGGAAGCGAGACATGGCCATAAAGAACCTGTCGGAACTCAAAAAAGCTGATTATACAGCCAAAAATACATCTACCGATTGACAAATGTTGCAAAAAAGTGTATTATATTATCAAGTTACCATAAGAGATCGTGCCTGGGTCCGACATGCGTTACACACCAGAACAGAAAACCCACCGAATTCGGTGGGTTTTCTGTTCTTCTCGTCTTCTCAGACTTCCCGTTCGTTTGTTCACATCGAACGCACAGGGAGTCGGTGGTCAGGGCACCGGAGAATTACGCCTGACGAACGAGGGAGGATCTCTCGTTCACGTGGAAAGAACTAGGCAGCCGCTTGAATGTGCAGCCCCTGATCATCGACCAACTGTCGGAAGGTCGGCGAGAGCCGGTACAACTCTTCGAAGGAGTCGGCGATCGCTTCGATCTGCTGTTCGCCCTCGCCAAGTTCCGGTGCGGGACGTAGCACAACGAACTTGTTGCACATGTGACGCACCGTACTGAGCCGATGTGCAATGACGAGCGCACCGGTCTTGCCCTGAAGGATCTTCTCGAGCTCACGTTGCACAGCTCGCTCGGTGCTTGAATCGAGAGCGCTGGTCGCCTCGTCGATCAGAAGGAAGTGCGGCTGCTTCGCGAGTGCGGCAGCCACCATCACCCGTTGCGCTTCGCCACCGGAGAGTTCGATCCCTCCGTTACCAAGCTTGGTCTTGAGGCCATCCACCATACGAGGGGCGATCTCAAGACGTACCAGAAGCTCCCAGAGGAACTCGTCCGTGACGTGCGCGCGCTGTTCCGGCGTGAGGCCGTAGACCAGACTGTCGCGCACCGTCCCTTCGAAGATAGTCGCCTTCTGCGGAATCAAGCCGATCGACCCGAGCCAGGACGCGAGGTCCAGATCTCGAAGATCAACGCCATTCACGCGAATGCGACCCGTGTGCGGATCAAAATTCCGCAAGATGAGGTTGAAGATGCTCGACTTCCCTGCCCCGCTCGGCCCGATGAGCGCGACACGCTCCCCTGGCTTCACCTCGAGCTGGAGACTCTTGAGCACTTGCCGGGGCGGACGAGGATCCTCCTTCGGACGATACAGGCTCGGCTCGTAAGCAAAGCTCACATCATCGAAAGACAGCGTGACTCCGGCCGACGCATCGACGGGCGGCGCATCCGGCTTGATCACGATATCCGACTCGAGTTCCACCGCTTCTTGAAGCGATTGAAGTGCCGGCGCATTCCAGCCCAATCGATGTTCGATCGAGCCGATCTGCCAGAGATTGTCGAGGATGTTGCGCATCCAGATAAAGAGCGCAAAGAGCGTCGCATTACTCTTCGTCTGCCACGCCATCCAAGCACTCAGCCCGATGACGAGGAGGAAGATGACCAAGCAGGTCAGACCTCGAAACGAGGCGTGCATCAGGTACCGGAACCAGAAGGCCCGGTCTGCTGCGAGCAGCTCGGACCACTTAGTCGAGAGATAGGTACCTTCTTCTCCCTCCTTGCCGAACGCTTTGACCCGAGCAACCCCTTCGCAACGACCGGTGCGATGCCGTACCCACGCGCGGAAATCCTTGTCGGACGGCGCACAGACCAGGGCAACCTGATGATTCAGGTAGAGTGCCCAGCGGATGTAGATCGCTGCAATCAAGGTGACTGCGATCCCAGCCCACATGTTCACGAGCCAAATACCGACGTAGGACGTCAGCATCAGCGAGAAGACCTGAGAACCTTCTACGCACAAGAGATTCATCATCTCCTGGGCGCGTCCACGACCGCGCTCTAGCGCAGCTGGCGACAAGAGTTCACTCTCACGCAGGTGTTGACCACCTGATTTGGCGAGAAAGCGCTCAGTGACTGCGAGGTCAATCGAGCCCATGTTCTCACCATAGATGATCTCCCTGAGCCGTAGCTCGAAGAACTGGAGGATCCAATTCAGGAAGAGCACGCCCGCGATGGCGAAGAAGGCGAGCTTCGTCCCGTGCTCGTTTTGCTGGCTGAGCGACCAGACCAGCTTGCCAAGCAGGTACGGCACAAACAGGAGTGCGATGTTGCGAAAGAGCACGATGACGGCGAGCCATTTGGCCGCCCACCGACCCTGTTTGCTCATGAGTTCGCGCCAGATCCACAGGTAGACCTGGAGGCTCTTTCGGAGGCTCTGGCGGTAATCCTTCGGATCGATCGATTCTTCGGGTGCAGCGCTCACGGTGGATCCTTTCGGTGATGGCTTGTTTCAGCCGGTTTTGAACGAACGAAAACATCTCTTGCCTGAGCAAGAGATGTTTCACGCGATCGAACCGGTTGGTTTATCGCAGGAAAAACGGTTGCCCAGAATTCGGCGTATCAACGCCCGTATATGCTTCACCACCAACACGAACACGCTGACACAACGCAAACTCAACGCTTGGGGAAGCGATGAGAAGCGCGGAGCGCATCAACAAGTTCGTGTTCATAAGATGGGGTGAGGTGTTAGTTGGTATAACTCGAAACCTTAACCATACTAAATTATTTTGTCAAATCAGCTGGTCGTTTCCACAAACGAATGATGACATAGATCGACAACATAAATCCGCTATATAAAGCCGTAAATGCCCAAGTTCTTGGATAACTCAATGGGTCGATCACCCGCACAACCAAGTCATGCGCTAACACGAGCGGACGATGGAACAGATCCCACGAATTCCAGCGCAAGAAACGACCGATGTAGACCCCAAAACCAGCGAGTACCAGCGAAATAACGGAGAACGTTGTCGCGACGCGCGATCCCAAGTGGCCCCGCCAAATCTCTTCCATGATGAACAACGAAAGAAATCCAGCAAACAAGGCGTTCAAGGTAAACGCAAGAATCATGACAACATCGAAACCGAGCGGCGCGAGCGTCCACTCGCTCAAACGCGCGAGATGTCCCAGATCCGTTAAGATATAGGGTGCGTTTGGGAAGAAGAGAAGCCATAAAAAGGCTGGAATCCACACCAGCTTCCAAGCAGACAAGGGTCGCTTGGTATGCGAGACGATCCAAGCGCACACGAGCGGTACCCAAGCTAGAACCAAGTTCCAGAGCAAAAACGCATAGGTGATTCTTCCTGTCATTAAAATACGGATCGCTAAGAGCCCAACTGGAAACAATGATGCAATCAACAAGGAAAGACTTACGTGACGATCAATCGCTCGAAAAGACGAAAATACCATAGTAGGTTCTATTGCATCATACAACGCCAACTCGAGCCAGCGGTGACAGCATTTGGACCATTCAACGTAAATAGTCGATAATGCTCCTATGGTCGATTGCCAACGTATTTCAAAAACTTTTCAAAATGGTACGAGTTCCGTATCCGTGCTGAGCGATATCTCGTTCAGTATTCTGCCGGACGAATTCGTTGTACTCTTTGGACCGAATGGTTCAGGCAAAACTACCCTGCTGAACATCGTCGCTGGGCTCGATCAAGACTATCGAGGAACGGTCACGATCAACGGAAAACAACCCGCCGAAGCCAACGTGGGCTACGTCTTTCAAAATTACAACGAAGCGCTCCTGCCTTGGAAAACGGTTCTTGAAAATATCTGTTTGCCGCTTATCACAAGCGGAGTGGAACAAGAGCGAGCTGAGAAACTCGCCCTCGCCACGCTCAAGCGAGTTAGCCTCGCAAATTTCGCCCAATCGTTTATCTACACACTCTCCGGCGGTCAGCGTCAGCTGGTCTCGATGTGCCGCGCATTCGTACGTAACCCAGACGTCCTCCTGTTCGATGAACCATGTAGCGCCTTGGATTATTCAACGACCAAACATGTTGGACGCGAGATTCAATCCCTCTGGATGCAATCGCATGTACCCGCACTCTGTGTAAGTCATGATATCGACGAAACCGTCTTCTTAGCCGACAAAGTCATTGTTCTGAGCGCCCGTCCTGGACGAATCAAAGCGATTATCGATGTTCCGCTCCCCCGTCCGCGCACGCTCGACGTCTTCACGAGCCAAGCCTTTTTCGATATCCGTACGCAGATCCTTGAGCAATTCCATTATGACCAAGCTTAAACGCTTCGGCTATTCGATCTTCGGCGCGGTCGCGATCTTGCTTCTTTGGGGGATTGCGAGTCACTTCGAGTGGATAAGCAAGATCTTCCTTCCAAGTCCGTGGGAAGTTGTTTTGGCATTTGTCGCCAGCATCCGCGATGGATCTCTGTGGATCGATTTTCGCTCGACCTGTTTCCGCTTCATCATCGCTTTCGTGATCGCAATCGGTATTGGGACACCGATCGGCCTTCTGATGGGCTCGATCAAACGCGTGTATTATTCGTTGCAATTCTTGGTCGAGTTTTTCCGCAGCATTCCGACAACCGCACTCTTCCCGCTTTTCATCCTCTTCTTTGGCATCGGTGATCTCTCAAAGATCTCTGTCGCCGTTTGGGGAGCAGGACTGATCGTGATCGTGAACACGATGCACGGCGTGCAGCAAGTGAAGCGTCTACGCTTGTTAGTTGCAGAAAATTTAAAACTCACTCGTTTGCAAACATTTCGACATATCATTTTTCCGGATGCGCTCCCTTCGATCGTTTCAGGCTATCGCATCGCTATCTCAATCACACTCGTAATCGTGGTCGTTACCGAAATGTTCATCGGATCTCGTAATGGATTGGGTTTACGCATCATGAACGCGCAGCTCGTCTACAACACCGCCGACATGTTCTCGGCGATTCTGACCGTTGGGTTCTTTGGGTTCTTCATCAATAAACTTTTGGAGTACACCGAAGATAAACTGATTCACTGGAAAGGGCGTTAATCCTGTCATCAACCTCTTTTCGAAAAAAGACATTCATGACAGGAGGGGGCGCGCACAAGGAGCAAGTCCTCGGCACCCCCAGACTGTCGATCATGGATCCTTGGTCAGAACGCCTGGATGCCCAGCTTCTTGCCCACGCCGAACGGCTGGCGGGCGGAGATGCTCTTGATGGGAACGGGCTTGCCCGTCACCGCATCGAGAAAGCAGATCTCGGTAACCTGCAGTGAGAGTGCCATGGTGTACTGGGTCAGCGTGAACGGACCGCCGCGACCACGCACGCGCCATTCCGGGTCCTGGTCGTCCGGGAAGCGGTAGCCAGGGAAACCGGTCGCTTCGCGCTCGAGTTCCACGATGGCTTCCGTCATCCAGGTCAGGCCGGACGACCGATCGGTGCCGACGAAGTCGGCGAGACCCCCGGCGACGAGGAAGAGGGGTCGCGAGAGGCGGTTGGTGGGGAGCTGCATGCCGGGCTCGGCCGGCAGCTCCTTGATCAGTTCTGGCGGGATGGCATCGCGCAGCCGGAGCTGCCAGCCACCCAGACGAAGGACCACTTCGTCCTTCAGCCAGGGAGTGGACGAGCGAGCCCAGGACGGAATCGTTGTAATGGCCATTTTTCACCCATGAGAGTCGGACGTTGTGGTTGAGCCGTATATGAGATACGACCGGATTGATGATCGACAGAAGTGAAAGGATCGATCGATGAATATGCCCTATTTTACAGCTTTTGTCAATCTTTCGGGTACACGACCGATTGACCACGCTGTATTTTAATGTTATGGTTAAATGTCGTATCCACTGCTAGGAACGACTCCTTCAAACCCATACCGGAGAGCATGAGTTGACCCTTCAAACTCTGATCCATGCTGGATCACTCGAACTCCCTCGGCTTCTGCGGTTCGTGCTGATATTCGCGGGCATCGACTGCCTGTTCAGCTCGTATCTGCGGCATCAGGCGGAGAAGATCACCTCACCTGAGGCGGCCGTTCGATCGTGGCAGCGGCTCCACGGACACGTGCTTCGCACGCACGTCCTGAGCTGCCTAGCGTTTTACCTGGCCGCGTACGCACTCGACAAACTCCAACTGTGGGCAGTCCCAAGGCAGTGCGTTTGCGCCGTCGCCGACTACACAAGAGGACCCACCGCTCTAGAGAACATCCTGCGCTACGCCTTCATCGGTGTCGGCGCGGAGGGATGCTTCACGATGGCTTTCGATCGGAAACCGCACGGGTACTCATCCGTCTGGTATCTCCCGATCTACGTCCTGATCCCCGTGTGGGCAACCTGGTCGCAGATGCTGATCGGTTCCTGGCCGGTCTGGGCGCGGGGCCTCGTCCACATGGGAATGATCTACCTAGGCGAGCTCTTTTGGATGTCCGTCCTGCGCAAGTGGAACGGCCGTTCACCCTCCCAGGACGAGTACGAGCGTGGCAAATATCACTTCCGAGCACTCATCCGCTACGACCTATGCTACGCTTGGCTCATTGCTGGCCTCGTGTTCGAGCTGATGGTCGTGAGCCAGTCCGGCCGACTCCCCAACTACTCCTGGCGGTGGTAACACCTCCGCTCCTCACCGCGTGACCGTGAGACGAAAGCTGCATCGCCTGATGCGCCCTCCGTCTCGGCACGCGGCTTTTGTTTATGTAAAAAGACGAGTCCCGGGATGGCGTATCACTCGCCGATCCCGGGATCTAGGGTGAAGGTTTTTAAGACCCTCGGTACCCGTTACCACCAGCTGAGGTGGTACGGTATTTCGCTACGACCAGGTCGTAGGCAGTGCGGTGGAGTGGCGGTAAGACGCACTCAGGAAGAGCGGTCGGCCAAAGACTCATCCGACTCGGCCGCTCTCCTTGTTGTACGAAGTCGTCTCGATCATCCGCAAAGAACCGAACCGTGCAGATGATGGCAACCCCGCTCTTAGTGAGAACATCGACTGGTACCAGGCGCTTGGGATCAAGCTTGACTCTGGCCACCTCAAAGAGTGTCCGTGCCATTCCATCGCGCCAGTCTTCATTCGGCTTTAAAGCCGCCTCAATCAGGCTGTGTTTGCACGGAGCCTCATCCCCGTGATCGATCAGGAGCAGTCGCCCGTCTGGCAGCCAGGCAACGAGAACGACCGTCGCCGTTGAACCGTTGAATGAATCTTGTGTTTCCAAGAACCCCTCCACGCAAAAGGTGCAGGGGTTCTATACCGTATTCTTTTTAAGAAATCAATTCTTTCTCAAGAAGATCGGCCTACAATTTGCGGACTTCGACTAAGTTCACATTTCCAGACTCTCCTAGTGGCTCACCCGCTACAATAACAATCTCATCCCCTGCTTTTAAGATCCCTTGTTTCAAGATGAGGGCAAATGATTTCTCAATCAGATCACGCATCCGACGACAAGCCGGGATATGTAACGGAACGACACCGCGTGAGAGAACCAACTGACGTACAACGCGCTCGCTGGTAGATGCCACAAAGATCGGTACGCCTGGACGCTCACGGGAAACGAGACGTGCTGCCTTTCCGGACAAGCTAGAAACCAAAATTGCTTTCGCATTGCGTGCACGCGCTAACAAGACAGAGATATTCGTCATCGCTTCTTGGGTCGAAGCCGTTACATGCAAATGTGCTTCACCGCTATTCAAGAGCTCTTGTTCTGCCTCAACAATAATCGAAGACATCGTTTGTACCGCTTCAACCGGGAAGGAACCGGTCGTGGTCTCACCCGACAACATAGTCGCGTCCGTCGCATCGATGACGGCATTCGCGATATCAGACACCTCGGCACGCGTTGCCCGTGGATTCCGGATCATTGAATCTAACATCTGGGTTGCTACAATCACTGGCTTCGCCATTTCGAGGCAGGCCTGGATAAGCCTCTTTTGAACAAATGGAACCTTCGACGCCGGGATTTCGATCCCCAAATCACCGCGCGCCACCATAATCCCATCGGCCTCAGCCACAATCTCCTCCATCGCCTCGACTGCCTCTGGTTTTTCCACTTTCGCAATGATTTTGAGCGGTGCATCAACAACCACGCCCGTTTCGCGCTCGTAGCGCTGAATCAGACGACGAAGTTCACGTAAATCCTCGGCTGAACGTACGAAAGACAACGCCACCCAATCAACCCCTTGTTCTATTCCAAAGCGAAGATCATCTTTGTCTTTTTCGCTCATGGCGGAGATGGTCGTCTTCGTCTCTGGGAGGTTCATGCCCTTGTGCGATAAAAGAACTCCACCCTGGGTCACACGACAGATTACATCCTCACCTCGCACCTTTTCGACGACTGCGGACAACAACCCATCATCGAACAGCATCTGCTGACCTGGACGCACATCTTTATGCAGAAGCGGGTACGTCACCGGCAACTTTGTCGGGATTTTGGCTTTCCCGGTCGTAAACGTCACCGCATCCCCTGTTTTTAGGGTGATACCTTCTTTTGGAAGATCTCCAACACGAATTTTCGGACCCTGGAGATCTTGAAGAATCGCGATCGGTCTTCCCAATTCCTTCGAGACTTTTCGAATCTGACGGATATTTTCCGCAAACCCTTCGTGCGTCCCGTGTGAAAAGTTCAACCGACAGACGTCCATCCCCGCCTCAATCAACTCAACGAGCTTGTCGTGACTTGAACTTGAGGGACCGATAGTACAAACGATTTTCGTGCGTTTCTGGATCATAATAAAGAATTATTGTGTGCGTTCTTCTAAGGTCAGGTCAATGAGCTGCTCTTGTTTGTCACGAACAATCTTCAACGTCACCTTATCACCCGGTGCGTAACGTGTAACGAGCGAAGAAAGTGAATGATTCCCATCCAATTTCTGACCGTTCACTTCAAGGATCTGATCATTCGCTTTCAAGCCTGCTTTTGCAGCCGGCGAACCCGGAATCACCGCCGACTCAGCCGGATCCTTACCCGCCTGAACGAGCACCCCATAACTCTGCATTAACTTTTCTTGGGCCGCGATGTCGGTATCAATCTGAATATAACGAACCCCGATCCACGGTCGAACAATCTTCCCCGTCCGCTTCACGCTTTCCACCGCTTGCTTCGCAACATTGATGGGCAAAGCAAAACCAAGCGACTGCGCATTCTCTGAGATCGCCGTATTCACGCCGATTACGTTTCCCTGAAGATCAATGAGCGGACCACCGGAATTTCCAGGATTAATCGCCGCATCCGTTTGAATCGCCCCTTCAATCACTTCCGCCGAGGCACGCGTTCCGGCCACCAAGCGTCGATCAACCCCCGAAATGATCCCCTTTGTTACGGTATTTTGAAACTCAGCCAAGGCATTCCCGATTGCGATCACCGTCTGACCAATTTCGATTTTATCGCTATCACCAAGCGGTAGGTACGGGAAATTTGCCCCCTCAATCTTCATAATTGCGAGATCGAGACTTGGGTCCGTCGCCAGCACCTTTCCAGGAAATTCTCGTCCGTCTTGTAAGACAACTGTGAACTCCGCTTTTTTATCCTCAACCACGTGCTTATTAGTCACGATGTATCCATCGGCAGCCACCAAGAAGCCGGAACCACCGCCAACGCGCAATCGTTGCTTCGGGAGTTCAGTCGTTGACGTCGTGGATGACGCGCTCGGTACTTGTGGCGTGTACACAAAACGATCGCTAAACAGGTCATCAAAAAAGCTGTCCGGAGAACGGGCGGTTAACTCTTTCGTGATCACGATCGATACAACCGCCGGAGACGCCTGACGTACAACATCAATCGTTTGCAGTTCTTCTTTTCGTAGATCCGCCAAAGTACCCGTGGCATTCCCAAACAACGCATTCACAACGGACGGTGTTTCTTCGGTGTGAGTCGCTGCATGTTGGCCGTAGCGGGTCATAGCCGCTCCACCAAGCGCGCCGGCCGCAAGAGACGCGATCAAATAAATCGCCGTTATGCGTGGAACAGACATAGACCTTCAGTGTATCACGACTCGCCTTTCGTTTTCTTGGCGCTACTCTGGCGTTCTTTTTCGACACGGATGAGATCGGATAGCTCATCACGAAACGTTTTTACGTCTTCAAATGAACGATAGACCGAAGCGAAACGGATATACGCGACTTTATCAAAGGTCTTCAGACGCTCCATCACAATTTCACCGATATCGGCGCTGGTGATTTCGGAGGATTTACGGCGTTGAATATCGCGCTCAATTGATTGAACTAAGGAGCGAAATTCAGCATCGATATGCTGTCGTTTTTCGAGCGCACGTTTCAGCCCACGCTCCATTTTTTCACGCGAATAGGCTTCTCGATGCCCATCACGCTTCACAACGGTGATGTCGAGCAGTTCAATTTCTTCCAAGGTAGAAAAACGATATTCGCAAGTACCACATTCGCGGCGACGCCGAATCGACGTTCCGTCGGGGGACAAACGCGAATCAACCACCTTGGTATCGGTATGACTACAGACCGGGCAATGCATAAAAGAACAACGGAACGCCAACGCTTACATTAACTTCTTGCGAATAAAGGCTGGAATATCTAAATCTTCCTCATCGGAGGCAGCGGCCGGAGCTGGAGGCTGCGCGCGATTTGGTGGTGGCGTCATGGGACGCGGCTGCTGAGCCGGAGGCGTACCATAGGACGGAGGCGACACGTGTGGCTGACGAGCGGCAGGCGCAGGGTTCGCGGGCTTACGATAGCTCTCCTGTTCTTCATACTCCTGCATCGGAGGCTCTTGTGATGACTGAGGCGGCTGGGCTGGCTGCTGAGGCGTAGGCGTTTGATACTGAACCCCTGGATAGCCGCTTTGGTAGCTCGGCGGTTGAGCTGCCGGCTGCTGGTAAATAGACGCTGGCTGCTGTGGGGATTGCGGAGCGGCTGTAGGAGCTGGTGACGTAACACCCGTTGGACGGGTACCCGTCTGAAAGGAGTACTTCTCAAGCGGCTCCGGTGGAGGTGTATTCGCAATCGTTCCAGTACGCGGCTGAATGACGCCGGCGTTCAAGAGCGTTTTTGGCTTTGGTGCGCCTGGACGAGCTTCAAAGCCCGTCGCGACGACGGTGACCTTCACCTCATCTTTCATGCCTTCATCAATGATGGCACCGAAAATGACTCTCGCTTGAGGATCAGCGGACTGAGTGATCACCTTGGCCGCTTCCGATACCTCATACATGCCGAGGTTGGAGCCACCCGTGATCGTGAACAAAATACCTTTCGCACCATCGATTGAAACTTCAAGCAAGGGCGAAGCGATGGCTGCCTTGGCGGCATCGGCGGCCCGGTTGTCGCCATGCCCACGACCAATTCCCATCAACGCCGACCCACGGTTCAACATGACCGACCGGACATCGGCGAAGTCGACGTTAATAAGACCAGGAACCGTGATCAATTCGGAAATACCCTGCACACCCTGACGCAAGACATCATCAACGATCTCAAAAGCTTCGACCAAGGAGGTCTTGCGATCGATAATCTGTAAGATTCGATCGTTTGGAATGGCAACGACTGTATCTACCTGACTAATCAACTTCTCATATCCGGAATCAGCGATCGTACGACGCTGCGCACCTTCAAAACCAAAGGGACGAGTAACAACGGCTACCGTCAGAATTCCAAGCTCTTTCGCAATGCTCGCAATATAAGGCGCAGCACCAGTACCCGTTCCGCCACCCAAACCACAGGTGATGAAAACCATGTCGGCCCCTTTCAACATCTCACGAATTTCGTTTTGACTTTCTTCCGCCGCGTGCAACCCAACTTCTGGATCAGCGCCCGCACCGAGGCCGCGCGTCATGGTTTTTCCAATGTGGAGCTTTTGTGAGGCTTGTGAATATTGCAGTGCTTGCAAATCCGTATTCATCGCAATGAACTCAACACCACGAATTTTCGAAGCGATCATGCGGTTGACCGATGATCCACCTGAGCCACCAACACCAATCACCTTGATGGAGGCAAGCGCTTCAATTTCGGGTTTGATTTCGGCCATAGCAATGTCTACAAGGAGTGTTCAAAAATGGCTCAATAAAGAGAAGTTTCAACGTTCGTAGTCACGATACTCATCCCGCTCCGGAGGGTCAAGGGAAAACTCGTCTATGGCAGGAAGGATTTGAAGATGCGCTTCAACGGTTCACTCAGTTTCTTGAAGGCCTCTCCACCCTTTGCGGCGTAGCTTGAGCCATTTTTTGAGGTGACACCGGCGTCTTCACGTTCAGCGTTATATCCCCAGAGAACAAGACCGATGGCTGTGGAAAAGGCTGGATCTTGGACGACTTCGGTGAGCGGTGTAACGACGGTTGGGACGCCGATCGCGACCGGCAGACGCAATACCTGGCGAGCGATCTCAGTCATCCCACCGAGTTTTACCCCACCGCCGGTAAGAATTGCCCCCGCCGGGAGCATTCCGCTCCGCTCAATCTTCTTGAGCTCTTTTTCAACTTTTTCAAAGATTTCCTCAGCTCGCGCTTGAGCAATATCTGAAACGAAACGTCGTGAAACGATCTCCGTATGGTCACCACCGAGTTCACGAAGATCGATTTCTTCGAAGCGATTCGCAGAGTCGGCATGGGCGCTCGCGAAGTGGCGCTTGATGTGCTCGGCGAGCTCAAGCGAGGTCCGTAAACCAATCGCCAAGTCTGACGTGATGTGATCGGCACCAATCGGGAAGATCGCTGCATGCAACAAATCGCCCTCTTCAAAGACAGCGACACTCGTCGTACCAGCGCCGACGTTGATTACAACCGTTCCAACATCACGCTGACGCGATGTCGTGATAGCTTCGGCGGATGCGAGCGGCGCGAACACTAATTCACGCACTTCCAAACCAGTGCGGAAGGCGGCCTTCGTAATATTTCGGACATGCGACGAGAAGCCTTGAATGATATGCGCTTCCGCCTCCAAACGGATCCCCTGCATACCGACGGGATCTTTAATACCGGTCTGACCATCGACACTGAAAGTCTTCGGTAAGATGTGGATAATCTCTTGATTAGCTGGATTCACGATCGAGCGAGCGGCTTCGAGAGCACGGTGAACGTCTTCTTCACGGATCTCCCCTTCTGGCCGGGACACACCGATCACGCCTTTTGCGGACTGAATCGTGAGATGCACGCCGCCGATCGACAAGTAGACCTCAGAAATCGGCAAGCCAATTTGGCGCTCGATCTGTTCGAGCGACGCAGAAATTGAACTGACGACATCTTCCAATGAATTGACCGCTCCCTTTGAAATCCCCTGTGAAAGCACCTCAACCGCTCCAATAATACTCAAAACCTCCCGTTTTTCCTGACCAATCGAGACCTGGCCAACCGCAAGACGGATAGCCGAACTCCCCAGGTCGACGCCAACGATCAGGTGGTCTTTCATACGCGCGCAAGAAAAGAAGTCATGTAAGGCCAGAAGATACAAATACCCACCGCTACCGACGATAACGACGCAATCAACACCGCTCCGGCCATCACATCCTTCACCTCACCAGCGTACTCGTTCAGCCGTGGTTTTAACAGGTCCAGCAGGCGCTCGATCGCGCTGTTGAGCAATTCTAGCACTAGGACAGATGCAGACACAATGAGAATCAGCAAACGTCGGTCCCATGTGAGCGGCAGAACCAGCGCTAACGTATTCGCAAATAAACCGATCACACATTGAATACGAAAGTTCTGCTCCGTCCGATAGACCGAGAAGATGCCGTGCGTTGCGTGCCGAGCACTGCGGAAGAAGCGAAAGAGACTGGACATAGCAGCTAGACGAGCGTCTCTACGAGACGTTCTTGAAGACCAAACATCGCTACCTCCTCCTCTTCACTCGCGTGATCGTAGCCCGCCAAGTGTAAAACGCCATGTACGAGCAAACGAACAAGCTCTTCACGCAGCGGCAAGCCTCGGCGCTTTGCCTCCGTTTTGGCGTAGCTTGGGCAGATAATCACATCTCCCCAATTTACAACGTCAGCCTGCAATCCCTTAGGAAGTTCTGCTTCACGCGCCGAAAAAGAGAGCACATCCGTCGGACGATCCTTGCGACGGTATTGGGCATTGAGCGCCTGAATTTTTTTTGGCGTAACGAATGACAAAGAGATCTCAATTGGCTTTTTGAGACGCAATGCTTTCGCTAACGCGGAGGCAGCGGTCACGAGATCCTGGTTCTGGAGTTCCGGAGGAAGAGTTGTGGCAAGAAAGCGGATCATGGCTGAGTGGAGGGGGTAGTTGTCGCAGACGGGGTGGAAGAAGCTACTGACGCAGTCGCATTCGTCGTTGTTGCAGCCGATGGGATCGACTCGGTCGAGCTGGTCGTACCCACCTCAGCAACATCGACAGTCGTAGTCGCACTGTCCGGCATGTTCAGGAGCGACCCTGGACCTGAATTCGCTGGAGTGAGCGTCGTCGGCAGGATAGCGGCTCCGTTCAATCTAAGCGAGTTCAGCATCATTTCGAGCGTTGTTCGGAAATTAACGAATGGCTGCGCTTGCAGATCGTAGGTAAGGTGGAATACCGCATCGCCCCAGGCGACCCAAGCCTGCATACGATCGGCAGAATAGACCCCCGCTAAGCCACCTTTGGTCGTGAAGTCACCCAACGTATCGATCGGCTGATTGAGACGAGCTGCAACCCAGGCATTCAATGGCTGTCGGGAAGGATTCGACTCCACCGCGATCACAAACTGCTCGCCTTTCCCTGTCAGCAAATTGAGGCGACCAGCATCTGTCGTATCCGGTGTCGTGGTCCAACTAGCTGGAATATACAACGTCCAACCACTTTCAGAGACCTGCGAACGAACCAAACCGGACTCCAAGAGCTTGCCCGGAGCGTTTGCCGCCGGGTTATATAAATGAAAAACTTCGTTCCCATCCAAGAAGCGATCACCATCCGTATCCGGCTTCTGCGAACTAGTGCCGTAGATGGTTTCTTCGACATCCGTAAGACCATCAGAATCGGTGTCCAACCCCCCTGGTGGGAAGGTAGGCTTCGGTGCATCCGGAACAGGGGGAGCTGGTGTTGTCGCCGTAATTTCATTCGAAGGTGCTGAATCGCCGCTCACACCGCCCGCCAGCACACGATAGGCGTACGTTACGCTTGGCTGGACCGTTACATCGATGAAGGCGTTACTATTCGCGGGTAAGGTTGTGATACGAACAAATGCCGCCGTTGCTTCAACGCCGTCTTTACGTTCGATGTGATAGCCCTGCTCGTTGTTCGCAGCATCGGTCCAGGCCAATGAAATTGCCCCCTGCGAAGCAACCGCCGACAGACCGCTCGGCGCGGCCGGAATCGGCTCTGGTGCGACCGTCACAACCGGTGCGACTGCTTTACGGAAGAGCGTGTCCCGATTGAAGAACACAAACCCACCGATACTGAGAACGATCACCCCTGCCACAATGGCAATCATCATCCATGGAGTGCGTCGAGCTTCCGGCGGACGAATCAAATCGGTTGGTTTCGCGACGGGAGGTGGGGGTGGCGGCGGGGGGACTTTCGCCGATTCTTCACGCTCCCAAGCGGTCATCGCCTTCAATTTCAACGCGACACCATAAAACTGCTCCGGGATCGTGATGATCTCAGGCATCTTGCGGGCAGGGGCTGCCGTTGGTGTGGATGAAGAAGGTACGGACGTCATACGAGCTACGCACCGGGCTTAAAACGTACAGGTTGGATTTGCGCACTGACCAGCTCCAAGTGGGTTATACCCTTTCTGAATTTCAACGCCGTCTGGATAACTATCACCATCCGTATCCTGCACTAGTGGATTCGTGCGATACTTCAGCACTTCATCTCCATCGCTTAGTCCGTCCCCATCGGTATCAGCCATATTAACCGAGGTCCCGAGCTCCGTTTCACGCGCGTCTGAGAGACCATCTCCATCTTGATCGGCGACAGGTGCGGTTACGATCGGATCCTGCACCGGTTGAGTCGAGGTCGGATTCGGATCATTGAGCGGGGCAGGTTGTGCGTTCGGATCAATGACGGTTGGCGGCGGAAGCGTGACTCCATCCGGTGGCGTCACGACGGGCTTCGAAGGCATGATCTCTGGATTTGCGAATGGGTCCGTCGCCCCAATCGCTTCGTCTGGCGTGGTCGTTGTTAACTCAATCAAAGAAGAATCGGTGGTGGTTGAAATAGCGGCCGGCAAGGTTTCCATCACCTGACGGGTTGGACGACGAATAGCAAAGAACCAAATACCACCGGCGATCAGTCCAAGGACAACCACTACCCCCAAAGCGATCAATAGATAATGCAAAATGGGCGGATGCTGCGCTTCGGGCAAACCGGACAGCATCGAGGACGAAGCTGGTGCGATCGGTGACGCAGTCGGCGGCTGCATGGTTGGGACAATTGGCGAAGAAGCAACCGGAGGCATCTGCGAAATGGGGCGCGTCGGTGCGGCTGGCATCGGACTCCGTTCAACCCCAGAGAACATGTCGTCTGGTCCGCCGGCTGGTGCGGTTGGCATAGCCTGAATCGGCGCAGACGGCGCACTCGGCGGCAACGCACCTGAGGCCATCGGCTCATCGTGCATAGGGAGATTCGCTGGAGGTTGTTGGTCCATAAAAGTGAATGGGCGTTAAGAAGTGCAATCGGGACGAACGCATTGCCCGGATCCAAGAGGATTGTACCCGTTTTTGATCTCTTGCGCATCCCCAAATCCATCCCCATCCGTATCGGCCTTCATTGGATCGGTTTTATAGGCACGTTCTTCGTCATCGGAAAGCCCGTCACCGTCTTGATCGATCGCTGCTGGCGGTTGCTGAACTTGAGGCTCAGGTGTCGGCTCCGTAATACCTGCTGCCGTTTGAGATACAGCGACGCTCAATGGATCTGTGCCCTGCTCAACTTCAAGATCATCGCTGACACCATCTCCGTCCGTATCTCGCAACAAGGGATCCGTTCCCAAGGTGCGCTCATCCGCATCACTCAATCCATCTCCATCCCGGTCAGGTGCTTTAGGTGATGTTGAGATTGTTGCTTCACCATCATCGGTTGATGTTCCTGTCACCGTTTCATTTGGAAGGCCAACCTCAGACGATGAAACGTCTGAGGTTGTACCCACAGGAGCCGTTACAGGCTCCTGTGGTACTGCATCTAATCCGGCGGTTGCTCGTAGACGGAGCAGGACGACCACGATCACGAGGACCAGGACTCCAGCTCCGACGGCGATCCAGATTTTTTTGGAAGAAGCGGTTTCAGTGAACATACATGAGCCTACTTAGGAACGTGGCATATCCCAATCGATCGTACTGTAGTCTCCACGACCACCGAAGTGAAGCCAAGAATTTCCGGTTGGAAGCGTTGGCCACAGGTTGGTTGGCAGGTTCGGCGTAGCAGAGATTTCACCTGGGATTGCCTGGCCGCCACACAAGTAGGCGCTCGCATCACGCTTCGGGGTAACCGCGCCTGTCGCAACGTCTTGCTGGTAGACCAACCAATATTTACCGCTACAGGTTGTCGGTCCAGTTGTCGGAGGATCAATCTTGTAGATACGATCTTGAGTAACAACCCAGACATGACTCTTCTTGTCAGCGTAATAACGGTAGGAAGGCAGCACATCGTTCTGGGCGCTCGTTCCGACTTGATCGGTGATGAAGAAGTTGATTGTTCCCGTTCCACCATTTGGACGAATCTTGTAGCGCACTGCCTGCGGACCGGTATTTACTTCGTAACAGCTTCCAGTACCTTCCGTTGTCGGACAGAAGAGACGTGCATACGGAACACGTGTAATATCCGGATCGCCTTGGAAGCCACGGTCGTTATTCTGCTCGTGGATATCACGCAGACAAACAGAGCCTGTATTTACTGGCCCCAGAAGTCCACACCCGGTGGCTCCTGCGACATAACTCCCCGATGGACCGTTCAAGTTATACGCGCGCTGTGGCGGCAAGATCAGGTGCGCGAGGAGATAGCGGCCATTCAACGAGCCGTTCCAGGTGTGGACCGCCATCGCTTCGCCGGCACCGACACGCGGAATGAGGTAGATGAAGCCATCATCGTTCTCGATCCCTTGGCTCAAGAAGCTTGGAACACTGAACAAGTTCGACTCATAGGTCCAGTATCCTCCATTCAGACTCTCATCGTAGTCAGCCGTAGCCGGATTGTTACGAGCGAACTCTACGTACAGACGATAGCTGCCGCAGGCGTTGTTCCCATTCAGCGCATTGAAGGTGAAGCGGCCTTCGGCGTTGGTTGGTTGGCTGGTGATGCGGCGACCGTTCTGAGTGAGCGTGACCGTGGCACCCGCAACCGGCTGGGTCGAGTAAACCGCATCATGCACGATACCGGTGATCGTCGCTGTACCGGTTTGCGTTGTACAGGAGGCACAGCCGTTGTATCCACAAGATCTTCCACACGAAATGATATCGCGGGCCGTTCCAGGAGCACAGCGAGCGGCAATATCCGTTGAAGCAACCTCGATCGTGGAAGCTGAGTTGTCTTTATCGGTACAGCGCGAACGCTCCGCGTAGTCGAAGCCCAAACCGGAACAGGTCAGACCCGTTGAACTCTGGATCCCGGCCGCCCGACCGAAGTCGGTGCTATCACATTGCTCTGAACCATCCAACTGACCATTGCCACAGTAGCCACCCGATGAGGCGGTCATCCGACACTGGTTGGTACAAGCAGCACAGGTCGAACCGTATTCGGCCCCGGTACAACCACGACCGTTGTCACGACCGTAGTCACATTCTTCTCCGCCCGGAATGTTCATGATGCCATCGCCACAGACGTTCGCGACACAGCGGTTGGTACAGGCATCGTTATCGTTACGATTTCCATCATCACATGTTTCACCTGCATCCAAGACACCGTCTCCACAGTAGTTGGCTGGGCGACACTGTGACCATGGCTTCCAGTGACATTGCTTGATTGACCCTTCTGATTCACCTGGAGCCAAACAGCTGCGGGTACGCTGAGTCGAGTACATGACACAGCGGTAGGCAGCTCCACAGATCTGAGCGCCTTCGGCCGTCCCAGGACAGCTCTGCTGACCATCTGGACAGCTACATGGCATACGATCGTGACTCACGCCTGTGTCATCAACGATACCACCCGCACACAGACCCTGCTTGATATTGCTACATGTTTGATCAGCTACTACACGACCACACAAGTCGCTTCCGCTAATCGAGCCGTAGGCACAGTCTGAGCCACGATTGGCCGGATCACAGGCTTGACCAGTCTTCCCGGCGGAACAAACGTATCCCGTATAGGTCTGTGGGGCGTTTCCATCACACTCTTCAACAGGTCCACCATCACCGATCGATTGCGTTTGAACAACGTTGTCGCCACAGTGAGGAGCGGTATCGCGACAATCCAAGGAACAGCTCTGGCTCAAACTGCACATAATTCCGGTTGAAGCACCTCCGACGTCACAGTAGTTACCGTTCGTCGCCCCGTTGTCACACGTTTCACCCGCGCTTAATTGACCGTCACCACAGATAGCGGCGAAGCCACTACACGTACGGTTACAGTGACCATACGTTCCGTTCAATGACCCATCATCACAGGATTCACCGGTTTCGATACGGTTATTGCCACATTGAATTTTGGATACACAGGTTGAGCCTGGAGCGTCTACGTACCCACTGCAATCGGACTGACACACCTGAGCACGACGACCAGCCGTAGCCACACCACCAATCGGACAGTCGTTATCTCTGGTTTGACCAGGTTCGCAAGTTTCACCTGTTCCGACGACACCATCGCCACAGATTCCACCTAGACCCATCGTTTGATTTCGACAGATTCCACCGAACTGGAGACGTCCCCCTTGTGACGTACAGACGCCGGTCGCGATGACCGTCGTTCTGTTCGCTGCCAGAACTCGACAATCACCATCCGTAAGACAGACTCGACCATTACTTGCGCCCGTCGAGACACAACGACGCGTCTCGGGCAGGATCGATGGGCTATAGGCTTCAATAGGCTGATATTCCAGTTCTGTTCCCAATTCGTAACGGCTACCGTTATCGATCGAGCGATACTGGTACAAACGCGAGACACTACGTGGATTGGTTGGCGACAGCACCGGACAGCGATAGGTGCTGCTAACGGCGCTCCAGCAGGTGCTCGGATCGAACCCTTCTACCGGCGCACATCGATCGGTTGCACTACCACAATCCGCGTCTTCCATACAGGCTGTCCCGGAGCCAACACATCTCCCACATGAAACGTGTACGTTGAGCGGATCTTCTGGCAACGCTTTTCCAACATCTGCCGCAAACACCGATTGCCAGCTTGGCCAACGGCTTGTCACAAATGTCTGCAAGAAGGTACCCGAGCTTAGCACCGGATATTTCCCGGTACGCGTCTTGGTACTTTCAAGCTGTGACGACATGTATTGCAAGTCGGCCATGCGCTTCAAGTCACGCTGCAGTTTGTCTTTGGCGCTCGCACAGAAGCCACCGGCATCGTAGCGCACACATTCCCAATCAGCGGTACACGAGGTTGGATTGCTTGAGCCAGATGCGCGGTAGATCTCACCTGAGCTCGTACGACAGACGTTATCCGCGTTGAAGAGAACATTTGTGTTGAAGTTCAAGCTAGCCAGAATTTGGTCAAAGATTGTGCGTGTTTCTTGAGCCGCATTTGGATTGTGCGAGAAGACGTAGATATCGGTCGTGATGTTCCCCGCCAAGCTATCCACGTTCGATGCTGATACATACACCGTCGATCCGTCGCGGATCGCTTCATAGCCATCAACCGTGATCGATTGAGGCGTTCCTGCAAATCCTTGAGACAAGTACCAATCCTTCGGCGACAAGTGGAGAGGGTTCGCCATCACACGCACACCGATCGCATCGCCACGGAACGAAGGTTGAGCGAACGAGAAGATGTACTGACGTTTCACCCCACGCGACGCATCGGACGGATCCGCCGACAAGCGGTTGACTGAGAGTTCCGGCAGGTCATCCGTTATCCCCGGCTGGTTCGCATCCAAACAGTAGTTGAAGGCGAAATGATACAGATCATCTTCGAAGCGTGGTGGCTGACCTGGCAAGGTTCCCGGCGGAACCCATGGGTTGTCACACAAGAGAACGGTCGAGAGCAACGCATTCTCAAGCGTACGACCAGCGGTTGAAGAAGCAGTGACCCGGTCGGCGGTGATGGTTACGCCGGTCGCGATGAGCGATGTTCCACGGATGTTTTGAGCGGTGGTCGTTGCGATATTCACCTGTGGCGTCGTCGTCGCTGTCTGGGTACGTAAGACGGCCGGACGTGAGCTGAGCCACGGACGCCACACCCAATCGTAGAAGTTACGGATCGGCGAGAGTGGTACGACTTCGGCGTTATTGTACGAAACGGCTCGACCAAAGTACTGGTGCGCTTCGTTCGATTTGTAGAAGACGGTCGGATGAGCAGCAAACGTATCCGTCAGACGCAATTCATCGATCGTACAGATGCGCTCACCAGTCGTGAAGCGCCAGGAAATATTGCCATCTGTGTAGACACCGTTACGTCCACGAATACCGCGTCGCGTTGAGGAAGTCGTTGCTTGCGCGATCGCTGGATCACCCAATAAGGTCACTTGATACTGCGTATTCGCTTGCAATGGAGCGTCCAAGAGGAAGGCGGCCGTCGTCTTACGGTCACGATCGTTGGTTTCAAAGACGACCGTGCCAGGCGCTGTACCGGTACACCATGGGCTATTCTCAGCCGCGATGGCCGGCGAGAACCAAAGCTTGAGACGAGCGATAAATGAGCTGAACGGTTTTGACCAATTGAAAGCCGTTGGAACCGCTCGATCCAGACGCGTGGTACCGGTTGGACAGTCTGCCCCGGCCGCTTGAGTCGCCACCAGGAAGTTGCCGCGAATCGTTCCTTCATCCATCAATTGATTGAAGGTAGCTGTCACTAAGACGTTACGACAGACCCCTCCCGAACCTTCACGTGGATAGACATCCGCCCGTGGACGAACCGCACAGCAACCTGCCCCGGTGAGACCCGTAGCTGTGGTACGACAATCGGCTTCACGTGAGTAGTTACACTGGACTCCGTAAATAGCATTCCCCGTCTTTGTTTGATACGTCGCGGAGATCGTTGAGATCATGCGGCTCTGATTGTCTCGGATTTCCGTCGCATTCGGTTCACGCAAACCGACGATCTCAAACAACTGGCGGTTCGTGATCTCAAAACGGCTTGGATCACCTGTTTCCACAGCTTGGCTATCAACCGGTGGCGCGTCACATTGTTCACCCACTCCAACTGAACGATCACCACACAGCGATGCGGCCGGGTAGTTTGGACTTGAACCTAAGAGCAAACAGCGATTCGAACAACCTGCGCCCCCGTCACAATCTTCACCTGCTTCGATAACGTTGTTTCCACAGCAACCGGCATCACTGGCACGAGCACAGCGATTGCTCCCCAAGTTCAAACAGGTCTGCGGATCACACTTGTTCGTGAACGAAGCAGTCGCCGAACAGCCACGAGGACCACAGTAGTTTGAGCTGAAGTTACCCGCCGTCTGAACCTCACATGATTCACCGGCTTCAATGCGACCGTTCCCACACAGGCGACGCTGCTCGGCTGAGGAACCGCGATGCAGACAAGTAGTCGTACAACCACTGCCCAAACCAGAACGGTAATCGCACGTTTCGCCATCCGAGACATCACCGTTTCCACAGGTTGAGCCACCACGATTGGCGCCCAAGGCCTGACAACGGTCGCTACAACCACGGCGCTCAATTACCTGACAGGTTCCGCCGGTTCCACAGGAGGTCGGCGTAGCCGTACAGTCACGACCCGGGGTCGGGCCACCGACACACGCACGACCGGTATCACACTGCTCGCCTTCTTGGAGCGTACCGTTGCCACACGTACCAGGAGACAGATCCGTCACGCGCCGTACCGGATTCGAAAGACAGCTGCTTGAACAGCTCCCACCGGTTCCGTTACCTGTGCCTAAGTCACATTCTTCTGAGTCTTGAGAGCCCTCTGGCAAGATGACACAGCTTCGACCGAAGTTTGTAACACAGGTCGTACTTCCAACCACACACGGCAATGCTGAACTTGGCTGGTGACAGAAATTTGTGTCGGTCGTTTCAATAACGCTGTTACCACAGGTAGCACTGCGTCCATAGACCCCGTTCGAGCCAGCGTTCAAACATTGGTTCGTACAAGAATTCGGCAAGCGATCAGCCAACGAGATACTTTCACGCGCGGCGTTGATACTCACGAAGTCGGCCACTTGCTTATCAGAAGAATCCCAGTCCGTGCTCCGCTCAGTAATCAACATCTGCCCATCACGGCTACAGCTATCCGGAGCGCTGACCGGGCTTGAGTAGAACAACTGACGCAAGCCGAACGCAACCTCATACTTTTGGCCTGGAGAGACATCTACTTTGGCAACTGCGCAGTAAGCATTTGGCCCGGTTTTTACACGGAACTTCCAAGTGAAACCGAGTGGATCGGAATCGTTCAGATCGGTCAGCGGCAAGTTACCGGAAGACGTCGCCGAACGAACACCTTCAAGACCACCGATAACGGTAGCTGTGTAGTACTTTCCTGGCTCAAGTTGATTCACGCGGATCTGCGCACCGGTCCGTGGATCCGCCTGTAGGACCGATGGTTCAAGCTTCAGCATCGTATCCGTCGCAAAACTCCCCGGCGGCGTAATCAAGTCGATAATTGACTGAGAAAGATCGAGTGTCCGATCGGTTTCACGACATGATTCGTTGGTACAACGCTTGATCTCAATGTTAGCCACTCGACGACCACCCACCATCCGGAAAAGACTGTTCTGATTCATCGGCACATTGAAACGTGCCCAGACGGCAGCGTTTACACACGCGTCATCACAGTTCGGCGCGTACGAGATGACACGTGGTGGGGTCACGCGGATGTTCAACGTACCCGTTCCACGGACCGGTACCGGAGGAGCTGGGCGCACCAAACTCACGTTGACTAAGACTGGATCAGCTTCCGTTGGGGCACGACCAACTACCGTCTTGATATCGGTACGTGTCGGATCAAGCGGCGCACCAGACAAGTCTCGAGTAGATGGCTCGATCGACGCGCGGCCTGGAGCTCCAGCCAACGACCAGTCCCAACCAAGGGTAGCCCCGTTGATCTGGACACAGATATCCTCGGAAGAACGTGCGCTCAGCGTATAGTCCTCTTTGCGCTCGCCAATCGCTTGCATCGTCCAGTCAGAAGGAACGACCGACACCGAGCCTGCAGTACACAAACGTGACGCTTCACGTGTCTGGAAACGGTAGGCATAGGCATTCCCACGACCGAAGTCGGCCGCATTCTCCTGCATCGCTAAGCTTCCGGCGGCGCTCGTCGAACGAATGCCGGTCGTTAAAATGATCTGGTAGGTGCTGCTTGGAGCCCAGGTGTTGCCGGTTGGCGTGAAGACCAAATGATCTTGAGTGACACCCGTTACAAAACCAATCGTTCCAGGCACCACTTCTGGTGTACCCGTCGCACATGGATCACCGGTCGTACCCGTACAGCGACGAACAATGACCGTACCCAAGTTGATCGTCGATCGTTCGATATGAGTTGTGAAACGCACAACTGCCTGCGCGTTGATACAGATCGAACTTCCACGTGGACTTGGGGAAGGTGGTTCTTGGTTATTACATTCTTCAACAACCCGTGGATATTGTACGATTGGTCCGGTCGAAGTTCTCCATGCGAAGGTGCTAGTTGCAACACTCACCGCCTGACAGACGCCGCCAACCGCACAACTTCCATCCGGACAACAGGCACCGGATGTTCCACACACCCCTGGAGTCGTGAGACAGCTCGCTACTGAGAAAAACGCGTCATTTGAAAGCTGTCCGTTGACCGAGACGCGTACCATCCCTGTCGATGCGCCGGCTGGAACACGCGTACGGATCTCTCCATCGCGCCAGCTCGCCGAAGATAAGAACGCGTTCGGACGGGTTGTCGTCGATCCGGCGAACGTCACCGAACCAACACTCGAACCGAAATGCTCACCCAAAATCGTGACACCCGTTCCAACTGGACCGGCTGTTGGTTGGATGGAACAGATCCCCGGACCTGGAGAACCAGCGAAGACGGTAAAGCCTACTCGGTTGCTTGCCGTTAAGCTGTCACGCTGTAAATAAATCTCGTACCGGCCAGCTGCCACCGCCTGCTCTTCGTTCAATCCTCCGCGTAATACGCGTGGAACTTTCACCATGACGGCCGTATCGCGCCAAAAACCTGTTCCACATTGTGCCGGGAAGTTGGTATCAGCTTCTCCGACAGCGTTTGTAACAGGATTGCGGAAAAAGACACGACCCGCCCCACCGAAGTTGCGACCGAGGAGAGTAACGTACGAGCCGACCGTTCCCGTCGCTGGACGCAATGCATCAATCACCGGTAGTGCCGTCAAAATTCGATCATTGAATTGAAACGTGACCGGATTAGACTCAAGCTCGCCGATACGTGCACGTACGGCGTAACCTCCAGCTGGAACAAGCGGTGCGGCCAAATCAACCCCCGTTGGACGCCAGGCTGAGATCGGGGCTACATAATCGTTGAAATAGATCTGACCCGCCGTCGAACCAAGATTCGTTCCCGCAACCGCCAGACGCGTACGATCACCGACATTCAATGCTCCTGGACGAATCGCGCACAAACCCGGACGGGCGACACCGTTAACTTGGAAATCGGTAAGCCGTGGTCCACGATCATCGTTCGTCGCATCCGATAAACGATTGCTCGCGTTCGTCACCTGAATCAACGAGCTGGTCGTTGCACCGGCTGGTACAGCGACCACGATTTGCGTTGGAGACCAGAATGAAGACTGGGCTGTACAGGCGGCTGGAGCCGTCGCTGGACGACCAGCAAACAACACCTGACCGGTTGATGAACCGAAGTTCACACCGGTGATAGTGACATACGTCCCTGGACGACCATCGACTGGGCTGAAAGAACCGATGACTGGCTGATCCACACACCGGCCAGCTGTACAGATCGAGCTCGCACATTCATAGGCACGCGTACATGCTGCCCCTGCACACAAGCCACCGCCTGGACCACCACAGTCAACGCCGGTCTCTCCATACCGTCCACCACGAGGCGACGTACCGGAACCAGAGCCCGATCCAGAAGCAGAACTGCTTCCAGATCCGCTTGAACCTCCATTCGCCCCACTCCCGCTTCCGGATCCTGATCCGGTCCCACCGCTTAGATCTTCGGTTCCTGGGCCATCCTGAACACCGTTGAAGTAATTACGTGGACGAATGACGACGGTAATTGGCGTCGTAGTGACACTATTCGAATCGATATCCCATACGTGAGCCTCGATCCGATGCGTACCTGTCGCGACCCCACGCGTATCCCAAAGCACCGTTGCGTCGTACGCAGTCGGCGTCGTTGTTGCTGTCGTCGAATCGCGTCCAATCGTCTTCCCATCGACGATTACGTCTGTGAGCGAGATCCCGCCTTCATCCGAAGAACGAACGGTTACGCGAACCGTATCGCCCTGTGGAATCCCCTGACCATCGATTGGGGTCGTGATCGTTGAATTCGGTGCGTTCACATCGACCAAGCTCCCTGTCTTGAAGCGTGTTTCACAGGCAGGAACCGCGGCTCCACACGCAATTGTCAAACCAGAACGCGAGCGAAGCGTCCGGGTGACGCGCGCGATATATTCGGTGTCACTGTCAAAACACTTACGAGCACCATTTGGCGTTGGACATGCCTGACTTGGCACGAAGGTTACCAACCCCTCATTCACCGTCATTGCACCGGCCACTGGCTGACCATCCGAAGCACGCACAACCTGAATTGAGCTCGAAACCGTCGTCGCCGAGACTTCGCGACTAAACAAGAAACGAACCTCGACGTTCCGGATCCGGACCGTTCCAGCGGGCGTAATCGATTTCACCTGGAAGCCAAGTGAGCCACCGGCTGCACCAAGCTCTGATCCTGTTCCAGAATCACTGGATACCGCCGTTCCTCCATCGCCCTGTACGGCTCCCATGAACTTCTTCAAGAGGAACGTCACGATTCCCCATGAACAAGCGATGATAATCAAGCCAATGATCGCGTTGCGTAATGTTTTCTGAGCTTTTTCGACTTTTTCCGCATCTCCACCGGCCGTCAACCAACGGAAACCAGCGTAAATAACGATACAGACCAGGACGATCCCTAAGAATCCCAGGAAGATATTGATGATACGCGTCGCGATCACCCGCGGATCCGCAGAACCTAAGTTCGCCGTCTCACCGACTTGGGCGACACTGACTTCGGCTTCGGTCTGGGCATGTACGGGTTGCACATGCGACAGCAGGAGCCCACCACCTAAGGTAAGGGCGATCCCAAGAAGCGAGAGGAGGCGGCGAAGGTTCATGACCGTGGGGTAGTTGGGTAAGGACAAGCGGTTGCACTCGGAGTCGCGACACCATTCACAAAGCAGCAGTTCGGACGATCAGGCGTTCCGTGACACTCACGGGTTGTAGCATCTGACGACACCGGGTTGAAACAGTTCTGATAGATATTTTGCACTCCCGAACCAAGTGACGGGTAGTACTCTGGAGAGAAGCGCGCGACCGAAGCGGCGTAGACACGGTGATCGATGAGAACGCGACTCGAAGATGCAATCTCTCCAAAACTTACTGGACGACCACCGACCAAGTTCAGCATCCGTGGACGGAACCAGAAGGTGTCAGATGGCGGTTCGTTGGTTAATAATTTGATATTTCCCGAGTTAACGGTCGAAGCTTGTAAGATGCTGTTGAAATCAGCGCTCGGCAACTGATCAACCGGGATCAATCCGGTTTCCGGCGATGGCGTGAAGCCACGCACAAACGGAGGCGTACGATCTGGATCAGTCAATGTGCTAAACGCATACGAGTAGGTATCCGCTGTTGAAGTTGGGGTACGACCAGCAACCGGACCTTCAGCCACACCGTTTCCGTTTCCGTCCAGCGAGTTGCTCGCCGAGTCGACCAAACCGTCGTATAGACCGGAAACAATTGCCGCCTGCGGGCCATTCCCGTCGAGCGACGCTGCTTTTGCATCCACTCGAATCGCTGCATCCGAAGGCAGGCAGAAAATCTGGCGACCACAGGTATTCACGCCACAGGCCAAATTCGTGACGAACTCAACCGTTGAATAGGCGTTCGACATTTTAAATTCTCCCGCTGGACGACCGGTTGCTCCACCGGCGAGCGGACGCGCCGAGACCTCGATGTTGTTGAAGCCGGCTCCCCCGTCAGCAACTAAGCCGGCGGCACTGGTTGGATCCATGGCTTCGTCGAAGTTTATCTGCACCACAATGTTTGGAGCATACCGACCGCCCGCCATTGGAATAGCACTTAACACCTTTGGCGGTGTCAGATCTGCGACCGTAGAAACCTGGAAGGCCCAACGATAGCCCGCCGAGAAGCGACCACCGAATGCAGCTTGACCATTCTCCAAACGAACCCCGCTCGAACCACCGGCGATTTCGACCGTGTAGTCCTGATTTTCGGTTGAACTACCAAGATAAGCCACCGGGCGCATCACGAACGTCTGGCGATCCGGCGTGAAACGAACGCGTACCTGATCGGTCGTAAGTGGACGCGTGCGACCTTCGGCGGTGCGATAGATACGGATATTGTCCGTGTTCAGCCCAATATTCGTTGAAGTTCCAACGTCATCCAGCACATTTTCCGGCGTGCCGTTGTCGTTATAATTCTTTACAAAGGAATCGATCTTGATCGGTTGCGCGAACGTGATCATGATCGCGGTATTGCGAGGAACAAGGCGGGCGCCCGGCATTGGGAAGACATCACGCACCACGTTCCCAAGCGAACTGGAGCGGTCTGGAAAGCCTGACAAACCAAGATCGTTAGCGGTTGTATTTCCAAAGAATCCATCCCCCGTCGCTACCCCACCCAGTTGGCGCATGATAAAGCTCACGATCGCAAACGAGGACACCAAAATCACCATGCCGATGATGGCGTTCCGAATCGTGTTACGTGCTTCGTCAACTTTTTTTGTATCGCCTCCAGCACTCATCCACAAATATCCAGCGTATAAAATGTAACCCAACATGATGACCCCAAGGAACCCGAATACAACATTGATAATCCGACCGATGAGCGTGATCAGATCAACTGAACCATCAACGCCGGCTGCTGTAGCAGCTGTATCGACTGGGGCCGTGTCTAAGGCAGATTGCGCTCGGACGCCCACGGGCAACGTCCAACTAAGCGCGAGCACGAACACAGCCGCCAACAACACTCGCGACGAAATTCGTGCGAGCGCTGATATGGCGGCTGTGGCGCTCCTGCGACCTTTCTCAAGCATGGGAAAGAAAGATGTAGGGATTCAAAGGGGCACAAGTTTCTAAAGTGAAATTGGTGTCCTACTGCTGGAAGAAGCTTTCGACGAGTGGACGAACGTCCTTCGCATCAGCTCTTCCGTTCACGGCCTTCATCGCCACACCCATCGCCCGACCGACTTCCTTGATCTCAGACGCGGCGAGCGCCTCATGGACGATCGTGCGTAATTCTTCAGAAGAAAGAGGTGGGGGCAGGTATTTGGCGATCAAGTCGATCTCTGTCTGTTGACGTTCGATCAAATCTTGACGACCGGCAGACGAGAAATCGGTAATCGCATCCTGGTACTGCTTGATCATCGTCCGGAGCACTTGCTCCGTCT
The DNA here is from genome assembly GCA_964598725.1 of uncultured Gammaproteobacteria bacterium. GTDB lineage: Bacteria > Patescibacteriota > Patescibacteriia > 2-12-FULL-60-25 > 2-12-FULL-60-25 > JAGOTP01. Next base: position 152,184 of record CAZRCW010000002.1, read on the forward strand.
CTGCCTGATCAGGCGCGTGACCAAGATCAATCTGCTTGTTTTTCAAAGAGGTACGGACCAAGCGAAGAACCGACAGAGCCAGTTCATCTTTGGTTTTCATCGCCTCCTTGAAGTCAGCATCGATTTGCTCAAGGGTAGTCATCGTCGTTTACGATTTACGGTGTGAAGGACGTCGGGCGTCCTCTTGGACCTGTCCGGTCTTTACGAGGTACTCGAGTTTGCTGCGCTTCGTTACACGATACAGCGCACTCTCACGGCGACGGTTTTCGTTAACAGCTTTCGCATGGAAGCGACGGCGCTTTACTTCGATATTCTTGCCACTTTCCTGATGACGACGCTGAAAACGACGCAACAAGGCGTCAAACGCTTCGCCTTTCTTACGCTTTACTTCGGCCATAAGACACGCTCCTTTCTATTAGAGGATCACCGGGGCTAAATCACCCCCTGATGTCGAGAGGTATCCTACGTGAAACGAATCCCTTCGTCAACGACCGTCTGTTTACAAAAAATCCCTCAAGTGAGGGATTTTTTGATGTTTCAACTAGGCCTTCTCTTCTGGCTTAGCCTCGGTTTTAGTCTCGTCCGCATCCGCATCCTCGGCCGCCTTTTCTTCGGCTTTTTTGGCCTGGAGTTCTAGGTTAGCGGCTAATTTCTTCCGCATTTCATGGACCGCCTTCTTGGCATCAAAGACTTCCTGGGTGCCCGAGTCCATATCACGGACCAATACTGTGCCGTCCAAAACCTCTTTTTGACCCAAAAGCAGGGTATAGCGAGCGCCGCGACGGTTCGCTGTTTCCATCTGGGACTTGAGGGATGTTTTAGCAAAGGACTCTCCGACAGCGATGCCGGCCTGGCGGAACTCTTCGAACAGGGCCAAAGCGCGCTTTTTTCCCATCTCGCCCAACTGGGCGATGAAAACATCGGCGTGTCGTACCTGGCTTGCGAGACTTGGATCAAGTTCCTTCAAGCGTGAAGCGATGCGATCAAGGCCAAGGGCAAAACCCGCGGCTGGAGTCGGACGACCACCGAGCTGCTCGACCAAATCATCGTAACGGCCGCCACCACCAAGAGCGGACTGGGCCAATTCCTGATCATCGCTCGTGGCATACCACTCGAAGACGGTCTTGGTGTAGTAATCGAGACCACGGACCAAGTAAGGATCGAGCTCGTAAGGGACACCGACCTCGTCTAAGTACTCAAGAACACGCATGAAATGTGCCTTGGACTCTTCGTCCAACCAGTCAACAATCTGAGGCGCTTCTGCCTTCAGCTCCTTCATGTGCTCTTCTTTGGAGTCGAGCAAACGCAATGGATTCTTAAGCAAACGCTTTTTATCTTCTTCGGTCAGCACGTTGCGCTTGGAGCGGAAAAAAGCGACCAAGGCATTCTTATAATTGGTACGGGATTCTGGCGAGCCGAGCGAGTTGATCTTCACAACCGGATCAAGACCCAGCTCTTTCAAGATCGCATGTGAAATCACGATGAGCTGAGCATCGACAACCGCGTCTGCCTCACCCAAGCATTCGAAGCCGACCTGGAAGTGCTGGCGATAGCGACCCGCCTGAGGCCGTTCGTAACGGAACATCGGGCCGGTGTACCAAAGACGAACTGGCTGTGGCAGGTTCAACATGCCGTGCTGAATGTAGGCGCGGACGGCCGAAGCGGTTCCTTCTGGACGGAGTGCGATGTGTTCACCGCCCTGGGTTTCCCAGCTGAACATCTCTTTTTCAACGATGTCGGTCACTTTTCCAACGCCACGCACGAAGAGCGACTGCTCCTCGATTAATGGGGTGTCAATTCGATCGAAGGCGTAGGCAGCCGAGACGCGTTCGATTGCTTCGTGAATCTTTTTCCAGTATGGCTGATCGGCTGGCAATAAATCACGCATCCCACGCACCAAAGAAACGGCCTGAGCCGCCTTCTTAGCTGGTGTTGCGTCCGCCTTTGGAGCGGCGTCAGGAGTCTTCTTCAAGGAGTCTGATTTCGACTTAGGGGCGACAGTTGGCATAACAAAAGAGGAGAGCGTCAATAAAGATGTCTGAGAATAGCCAGATTAGGGCGTGGTTGTCGAGGCGGTGTTGGCGCTTGGGGCTGGGTAACTGAAGGAAGTGAAGAGCTTCCAACGATCCACCGGATAGCCACGGAGCGCTACCCGACCGATCAATAAGTCACGTTTGACTGGACCAAAGATCCGGGAATCCAAGCTATCTGGACGATTATCTCCCATCAGATAGTACTCATCCTCCTTTAATTGGACGATCTGGCGGCTACTCGTGAAGACGCCATCGATGTAGCTCGTTTCATCCAAGAAGAACCCATTTGGTTGCTCTTTGTTGTAGATGCGGACTTTTCCATCAACAATCTCCACCGTTTCTCCCGGCAAACCGATTACGCGCTTGATGAAGAACTGTTTTTCATCCTTCGGATATTTGAAGACGACGATATCGCCGCGTTTTGGATCGTTCAGACGATAGCTGAGCTCATCGATGATCAGATACTCATGATCAAAGAAGTTTGGTTCCATGCTCGCACCCTTCACGTAGAACGGCTGGATCAAGAAGTAGCGGACCGGAATAATGATCACGAGCGAAATGGCCAAGATCTGAAGCAACTCAAGCACGAATTTGACCGTCGAGCGACGGTCGCGCGGTGGCTCAGACACCGGCAATGAGTTTTTGGTAGAAGGAAGATCCATAAAAAGAGTGTATCAGGTGAGGCTTGTTTTCGTATACTTGAGGAGCGCATTCCATTCGGCGGCGGTCACCGGCTGGACGGATAGACGGGAATTGGTCACAAGCACCATTGTACCGAGGCCGGGGGTATTCTTGATTTCATCCAGGTTGATCGTTCGTCCACAGGCGGTGCGGGCCTGAATCCGGACTGAAACCCAATCCCCTTCTTCAGCCGTCGAATCTGGTTTAGCCGGCTCAAGAATCTCAGCCACTCCGACAATCTCTTTGTCATCCTGACTATGGTAGACGAAGGCCAGATCGCCTTTTTTCATCAACCGAAGGTTATTTCGTGCCTGGAAGTTCCGGATGCCGGTCCAGTCGGTTTCTTTGTCTTTGACCAGATCTTGCCAAGAATAGGTATCTGGATCGCTTTTTAAAAGCCAATAGGCCATAGATCTAAAGACGATAGCATAGTTCTAAAAAAGATCGAACTTTAGCCTATTCACGACCGTTGCATTGGAAAAGAATAGATTATTTCAAATTATCGATTGCAGGCATTCAATCGCCTGTTCGTTTGAAGCAAACCAGCGGATACGCTGATCCCGTTTGAACCACGTCAACTGGCGTTTGGCATACTGCCAGGTTGCGAAGCGGATACGCTCAACCGCCTCAGCTAATTCCAGTTCTCCCCGCAAGACGTTCGCCAATTCGCTGTAGCCAATAGAACTCATCGCGGGCACATCTAAAGAGATGCCTGTGTCTATAAGCTGTTTTACCTCCGCTTGCCACCCGCGCTTCACCATTTGGTCGATAGACGTATTGATACGCAGACGAAGTTCGTCTGGTGTTCGTTGCAAACCAATCTGTATCGCCTCAACCAATGGCTCACCTTGCCGGCGCTGTTCTTTCAATGACTTACCGGTCGTCAGAACAACTTCTAATGCACGTTCAACACGACGACGATTTTTCAAATCAACCCAAGTTGCCGCTTCAGGATCTTCTGTCTGTAATTGACGAACCAATGCTTCTAACGAAGCTGCTTGAAACGTCTCTCGCAGTTCCAGCTGCGGTGGAACGGCCGGTGGCTCGTAGTTATCGATCAAAGCTTGAAGATACAAACCCGTACCGCCAACCAGGATCGGGAGCTTGCCACGCGCAACGATCTCTCGAACGCAACTCAGCGCGGCCGCTTTCCATTCCGTGACGGTGTATGTTTGTTCTGGCTCAAGGATGCCAAACAGGTGATGTGGAATCCCCTGTTGTTCTGCCTGCGTTGGTTGTCCTGTTCCAATCACGAAACCTTTATATAGTTGTCTCGCATCCGTATTGATTATTTCTCCATTGAACTTTTGGGCAATTTCAAGACCCAGCGCCGTCTTGCCAGACGAGGTTGGACCAACGATGCACAGAATACGCGGAAGACCAGGCACGTGGCTGACAGTATCAGCCCTTAAGCTCTTGTTCAATCTCCATCAAACGGTTGTACTTTTCGACGCGCTCAGAGCGTGACAGTGAGCCGGTTTTAATATATTCCGATCCACAGGCAACGGCGAGGTCAGCAATGGTCGTATCTGACGTTTCACCCGAGCGATGCGAGATGGAGATTGCGAAGCCGTTTTGGTGCGCGAGCAGAATCGCATCGACCGTTTCGGTCAGTGTTCCAATCTGGTTCGGCTTGATCAAAATCGCATTGGCCGCCTTTTCATCTATTCCGCGTTGCAAACGCTCAACATTCGTCACAAAGAAGTCGTCCCCAACGACGCGCACACCTTGCTTCTTGAAGAGTGGGAGCGTCGTCGACCACGCCTGCCAGTCATCTTCAGCGAATGGATCTTCGATCGATTCAAAATACGGAAAAGCATCCAACATCTTTTCATACTTCTGCATCAATTGCGCTGCTGTGTATTCTGCTCCTTCAGCTCTAAAGATATACTTTTTCTTTTTTGCATCATACATTTCAGAACTCGCGACATCCATCGCGAGGCCGATATCCTTGCCTGGCTTGTAACCCGCTTTTTTGATCGCTTCGACAAGGTACTCCAACCCTTCATTCACGTTCGCTACATGAGGCGCAAAACCACCCTCATCCCCTACCGTCGTGATGTATTTATCCGCTTTGAGTAATCCCTTAAGAACATGAAAGACTTCCGCGCCAGCCCGGATACGTTCTGAAAACTTCTTTTGTTTTGGGACGATCATGCACTCCTGCACATCGGCCGCCCAATCCGCATGAGCACCACCGTTCAACACATTCATCGTCGCAATTGGCAACGATGCTTCATGCACGAACGAGAACGTCTTACGTAACGATTGCCAGAGCGGCAAACGGCGATGTAACGCACTCGCCTGAGCGCATGCCAACGACACAGCGAGCAATGCATTCGCCCCCAAGCTCTTTTTACTCGCCGTTCCATCCAATTCGATCATCACATGATCGATATCCTGCTGACGACTGGCATCGATCCCTTTCAAAACCGGTGCGATAATCTCGTTAATGTTTTTTACTGCCTTCAATACACCTTTTCCAGCATAACGTTTCCCGCCATCACGTAACTCTAAGGCTTCGTGACTTCCGGTTGAAGCGCCGGATGGGACCTTCGCTTCAGCAGATGCGCCTGAACGTAAAGTAACACGACACGCGACTGTCGGATTTCCACGAGAGTCGAGCACTTCACGCGCAAAGATGTGATGGATTTTGTGACCTCCAAACATAGAAAGAAAGAGCGAGAGTAAGACGAGAAAAAGTATAGCATGAAAAACCGAACTCCTCTCTGAAATGCAGAGCGGCGCCCATCGAGAGATTCCTTGTAGGATCGATGGGCGCCGGACGCGGGTGAGGGTCACGTAGAACGTGACAGCTGTGGGTGAAGGGACGAGTGGTCGCTCAGCGCCGGCGGCGTCGCGCGCGGGGGCGCGACAGGTCGGGCTGGACGATGGGAGGCGGCTCGGGCACGACGTCGCGCCGCATCTGGCCGAGGAGAGGATTCAGCGCGCCGCGCAGGTTGCTGGTCGCCTCCCTCTGCTGTTGCTGCAGGAGGACGAGGCGCGCGAGCGTGTCCTGCGTGTTGCGACAGACGCCGTCCTCGTTCCAGAGGAGGTGACGACAGTTACAGGGGCAGAAGCGGTTGGACGGATCGCAGAGCGCGATGCACTGCTCGGTCGTCTGCTCGGCCTGCCGAGGGGCGGTCGGGGCAGCAACGACCGGAGGAGGTGCAGCGGGCGGCGGGGCGGGAACGGGCGCAGGAGCGGCGGCAACCGGAGCCGCCGGCGACCTGGCCCTGTTCAGAGCACGCATCTCGCGAACCGCCTGGCAGAACTCGGCCTGCGAGATGTTCGGGCACATGCTGTAGGGCTCTTCGATCTGCATCGGCTGAGCGGCCGGCGCGGGCTGCGCGGAAGCGGGACGAGATACAGAAAGCGTAACCGCCATGAGGGCGGCGAGAACCAGGAATCGCATCGGAGACCTCTTCTTCTGAGCACAGGTAACCGACCTGGCTCGGGCTTGGGTTGGGAGCGGGAAGAACCAAGGGACCGGCTAGGTTTCCACAAACAAGCCCTTTTGTCAATAAACTAGCGAGCTATATTGACTTTTTAGGGCAAATACTCGTAAGATGCCTAGTTCCTGAGACTTCGTCTTAAGGAAACACCGCTCTTCTCCCACACACCCCGAAGGAGGGGCCATGAGCCAAGACTCTGAACGACCTTCGAACGATCCCGACGACTTCTTCAATCCCAACGCCAGCAACATGGGAGCTGTCGCTCGTGCGCTGCGAGCCGATCCCGGCGACGCCAACCGGAACACTCTGCAAGCCGCAGGCTACGTCGCTGAACCGCGGTCCGCTCACAACGGACTGCACATCGTCAAGGAACCGCGTGACCCGCTGAAGACGACGGATGACTTCGTGACCGCTCCGAAGCCCACCGAAGTGGGAGCTGTCACGGCGCGTCAGCTGCCGCCCAGCGTCCCGCCGGCCGTGAACGAGACGTCGTCCGCCATCGAAGCCGAGGGCGACACCACGTTGCCGGGCATGATGGCGTTCGATCCGAAGCCGCAGCAGGCGCAGGGGGTCGTCGATGATCCAGACCATCGTAACAGCACCGTGCTGAGCAAGGCGGAAATCGATGCAACGGTGCAACGAATTGCTCGCGAACTCGGCAATCCCGAAGCGGCTGAACCCAGCTTCGCCGCCTACGACACCGATCCGCCGCCCGCGCACGACGAGCCGAGCTACCGTTTCACCTCGCCGCCGCCGGACAAGGACTGGAAGCTGGGCGCGATTATCGTCGCCGGCATCCTCACCGTCGGCCTGGTCGTCGTCGTCGGCCTGCGCTTCCTGAGCGGACCGCGCGAGACGACGATCGACACTTCGAGTCAGCCCCTGCTGACCCACATCGAACCGACGGTTCGCCCGACCCCGGTCAGCCCGCCGGCTCGTCCCACGAGACCCATGACGGCACCGGTCCAGCCTCAGGTGATGCCTCACCACTGCCGCCTGATGGGCAACCTGACACTCTCCACCGCCGCGCAGCAGGGCTACACCCGCGTCTTCCTGTTCCCCGGTCAGCCGGCGAACCCCCAGACGCGCATCTGTCCCCCAAAGGACCGCACCTTCCCCTGACACTTCCCCGCCTCACCGCGGACGTGCGTCAACCACCCTGGGTTCACTCCCACACAGAAAGCGCCCGCCGAGAGTCTCCGCTGGAGACCTCGACGGGCGCTGAACTGTTTTTAAAAGAGATGTTTGTTTAAAGCGCTTCGAAGGTGACGGACACATTCGAGCGAACATCGAGCGATCCTGCTTCGATGGAAGGTGCTGATTGCGGCATTGCTGCATCAGCCGCCATCGTTTCACCACGATACATCGGTGAGATCGGCATCGGTGTATTCGACGACTCGCTAAACGTCACAACGCGACCAACTTTTACACCCAAGACATCAGATAAAGCCTCCGCTTTCTTACGAGCATCCTCCAATGCCTTCAACCGCGCTTCTTGTTCGAGCGAGCTTGGATCGTCGATTGTAAAGGTCGGACCGTTCACTTGATTGCCACCGAGCTGACCGATCTTCGTCAACGCATCACCGATCTTTGAGAGATCGCGCAACTTCACACTCACACTTTGTGACACCGAGTAGCCAACAAGCTTGGTTGTGCCGTTGGTGTAATCGTAACGTGGATTGATCGAGTACTGACTCGTCTGAATATCTTTCTGCTCAACACCCAAACCCTTGATCGCGACAACCATCGCATTCACTTTCTGGGTATTTTCCTGCTGAATCTTGGCAACATCTGCCCCTTCGCTCAGTAAACCGAATGAGATCTGAGCTAAAGTTGGTGTACCTGAGACCTTACCCTCGCCGCTAATGGTGAAGGTATCACGGACGTCGGCCGGACGACCGATCGTACGATGTTCGGCGATCGTGTTGCTGGTCTTCGCGATTAAAAAGGCAACAAGCGCGACTAAGACGATGCCTGTCAGCACCATGAGTGGACGCGACTGCATCGGCGAGGATGAAGTAGAAGGGGTTGGCATAGGTAGATAAAGTGTACCACGAATAAGTTACTTCTTACGTGAGGCAATACGCTTCTTCGGCGTCGGTGCGTCTTTCTCAATCAACGGTGCAAGCCCAGGCAAGTCACCCTGCTTCGAAAGATATTCCAACAATGCCCCACCGCCGGTCGAGAGATGATCAAACCAGTTCCCAGTCTTAGTGCCACGAATGACGGACAGTGTCTCACCACCACCAGCGACACCGTAGGCCGAGCCCTTTGAGCGCGCACCAACGGCCCGCGCAACAAAGCGTGACCCAACACCAAACGCTGGCATCTCAAAGAACCCGACCGGACCGTTCCACACAAGCACTTTCGCCTGAGCGATGATCTTGCCCCAGGTGCGCAGGGTTTTTGGACCAACATCAACGACTCGTTCGTTCTCCTGAATGTCATTCCAGGTCGCTGTTCGGTGCTTCTTCAGGTTATCCGCATTCGCTACAACCACATCCTCCGGAAGAACGATCGCTGCTTTGGTGGAAATCCGCTTCGCCTCTTTCAAACAATTCATTTCAACGAACGAGGCACCAACGTTCACCCCTTCTGACGCACGGATCGTTGTCGCCATCGCTCCACCGATCAACACGTGATCGAAGTTTTCAACCAACATCTGAAGCAATGGGAGCTTCGTCGACAGCTTTAACCCGCCAACAACCGCCAAACGTGGACGAGGCTTATCTGAGAGCAACTTCGAGAGCGCCTTTTCTTCCTCGATCAACGATTTCCCGGCATAGGCTGGCAAAACTTTTGCGATTCCAACTACCGAGGCGTGCGCTCGATGACAAGAGGCAAAGGCATCATTAATAAACGCCGAGCCCAACGTTGCGTACGCTTTCGCCAAAGGCAGTGCGTTCTTGTCTTCACCAGCTTCAAAACGTACGTTCTCCAATAAATGGATCGACCCTGGTTCGTGCGCTTCAAGCTCTTTCAGCAAAGCAGCGCGTTCTTTGGTGTTCGAGATGCGCTCATCGTGATGCATCAGCGTGAGCCCGTATTCCTTTTTCAGCAGCTTCACAAGAACAGATGTTGAAAATGCCGGATCAAAACCGTCTGGTCGACCCAGATGCGTCAGCAGAATCACGACCGCTTTTTTGGATTGCAGCCAACGAATCGTTTCGATCGAGCGTTCGATCTTGAGCGAGTTCTCGGGCTTCAATCCGCCTTCTAGCGGCACGTTCCAGTCGACTCGCATCAAAACGCGCATTCCAGGACTCACTTTCAACTCGGTAAATGAACGGAGGGTTCTCATACGAAAAGTATAGTATACTCGCTGGTATATGCGCTATCTCTCTTCTTACGCCCCCATTGCCGCTACCTTGGCCTGCGTCGCCCTTCTTGGAGCCGGCTGTGCCAATACCCCACCTCAAGGCGCTGAGCCAACTCCAAGCCCAACACCGATTTCAACGCAGCCAACTACGACACCAACCTCAACCGACCTAACAATCCTCTTTCCTGAGGTTACGCCAACGGTTCGTGCCCGCGCCCTTTCGGATGTTTGTGACACCCAGAACTTCATCTGTGTTCCCGCCTCGCTCGTGAACAGCCATGTTCAATCACCCGTCACCGCCTCCGGTACTGCCATCGCCTTCGAGAACACCTTCCAGTGGACTTTGCTTGGCCCAGCCAACCAGAACATCGCTCAGGGAACGCTCATGGCCTCCGCGCCAGATGTCGGCCAGCCAGGACCGTTCAGCCTGTCCCAAGTGGTTACAATTCCAGGGAGCTACGCAACGGGTACGCTGCGCTTCTATGAAGCTTCCGCGAAAGATGGATCACCGATTCACATTTTGAACATTCCGGTTACGTTCTAGAAGAATAATATAAATAGCGCCTTAAAAAGCGCTATTTATATTATTAGTGAAAGGAATTTAGCTTTAGACTTTATTCGTTTTGTTAAACGGCTCACTTTGACTCAGATCAAGAGACGCTTTTAGCTTTTGCGTATTGTCTAAAGCAGGATATGCTGCGACAAGAACATAACCGGTATCATCAGGATTGCGTGCTCCAGGTCCATTCAAATTAAATCCCGAAGAAGATGCGAATGAGGTCTTAATCTTGCTTGCAAATATACCAACAAATGATTCTTGATTTATTAATGGAAAAACTTTTAAGTTTATTATTGCCATACTTGCTTCAAATCCAGGAAAAGCCATCATCAAGCTATATCCGCTTGGACTGGCTCGCACACCGCCCCAATAAGAAGAAGGAAAAACAAATCCTTCCAGAAGATAACCATTTGCACTATCAGGCATACAAGAGCGATGGTAGAAATCCTCTACAGTGAAGACCATGTCACCAGCCCTTAACCCAGATGCAATTTCAAAATCGTGAATTCCCCATATAACTAAACTAAAAGAAGGACCGGTAAGTATAGGATCTGATAGTGGCGCTGTTAACAAACCCAATCCTTTTGCGGCACCCGTAATCGAATCACGACCGGATATTATACGTCCATTGTTTATACCGGAAAACTGAGCGAATCCATCTGGATGATAAGATAATTTTACTTTATCGCTGGCATTATACTGTTCAATACAACAGTCTAAGGGAACGTGCGCCTGACCCACTAAAGCGTAGTTAACTGGCAATTTTGCAAGCCATCCTTGGGTGGCTGAATGATACGGAATCATAACCGCAAATCCACCATCACTGTAAGCTACAATCTTGGTGATTGTTCTTGCTGAGCCCGTTGAGTCTTGCACAATTATTCGAGATTGATCTTTTGACATGAAGCTAAGTCTAACATAGCAAATCTAGCTACGTAGACAGCATTTGCTGAAAACAAACAAAGAACGTCCCCTTTCGGAGACGTTCTGTGTGGCGGTGCCACGTAAAGCCATAACGAAAATGCAAAAGCCACCCAATACATGGATGGCTTTTACGTGGTGGGCGTGGATGGAGTCGAACCATCGACCTTTACATTATCAGTGTAATGCTCTAACCAACTGAGCTACACGCCCAAAGTCTTGCGTTTGCGGAGGTAAAATACCGGATAGCCGCCGCTTTGGCAAGATGTCTTTAGTTTTAGCCAAATAACTCCTTTTTCAAGCGCGTTTTCACATCGATCCCGGTAGCCGCCAGGATCTCTTTTACCCCTTCCATAAAGGCTTCCGGACCACACATCATATAGACGTTTCCAGGCTCATCCTCGCAGTTCTTGTCGAACATTGCCTGGGTCAAGCGCCCTTGTTCACCTGTCCAATCGGCTGATACATCGCCGCCAGTGAGTGTAACGACTGCCTTGAAATCCTGCGATTCGCGAGCGAAGTCATCCAGCTCCTCGAAGAAGACAGATTCTTCTACAAAGCGATTTGAGTAGAACAAGACCATCTTGATCGGCAGTTTGCGAGCCAAGACTTCACGAATCATGCTGCGGAACGGCGCGATCCCGATCCCACCCGCGAACATGACGAGCTTTGGTGCCGTTTCTGGCAAGGTAAAGACACCGAATGGCCCCTGGATCCCAACCACATCTCCTGGCTGAAGATTCCCGGCTTTCTTGGTGAAGTCTTTTTCGATTTTGACCGCGAGCTGAATGCGGCTTTTGGATTCGCTAGGCGCCGAAGCAATCGAGAAGGCGGCGCGACCCCAAGAAGAGCCATCCTCATTCAAAAGATGCAGATAGACCCACTGACCTGCAACGAAGCTAAGTGGAACCCCTTGTTCGGCACTCAGCGAGAGATTGAAAACGTTGGCGCTTTCCCAAACCAACTTTTCGACAACATAACGATTCACTTGAAGGACGTTTGGGACACTCATAGATGGAAAGATGATAGCAGTTTGCAAAACAGACTACAAAGGACGATAGGTTGAAAGAAACGCCATTCCATGGTTTACTTTGGCATATTTTTATGGATTCCGTCGTTGAAAAGACACAAAAACAGAGTGTTTTAAAGAAAGTTGAATTGATCAGTATTTTTACCAATTACCTTGATGGAATCCATCGAGGACAGCCATTCAATGCCGTTCTGCATCCAAATGGCTATATTAAATGCGTTCTCACTTCAGAGACTGATGGATCTCGTGTACGTCTGCACATATGGGACAACTCTATGAGGGGTGGGTATCGCGATCCGGCAGTTCACAACCACTGCTGGGACTTTTCTTCTCAAGTGCTCCTAGGAACGCTTCGTGAGCACATCTACGAGCTGGGTCAGGGACAAATAGATGAGGAGAACTGGGATTCGTTTCTTTTTTCTCGAAACAAGGAAGAACGTGGGCTTAAAGAAGAAGGAAAGGCACCTCTCCGCCTAAAGGAAACTCTTGTCCATACCTCAGGCAATACCTATTCACGTAATCATGAGACGCTCCACCTGGTGATCGCTGAGGGTGACTTCACTTCAACATTGGTTCATGAAGGGCCGACACTCCGCACGACAAACAATGTATTTATGCAGACAGGAACCGAACCGTTATCGGCCGTTAAACTTGTCTATCAACCAGCAGCAGCAGAGATTCTCATCAACGCATTAAAAAAACTGATTGCCGGGATAGAAGCACAAACCGAGGATTGATTAACTCGTCTCGACAAAGAGCTCGCCTATGCTTCTTGGCAACATCCCCAAGATCTCCTCTTTGTACGAAAGCTCGGGAACCTGCTGTGTAAGATAAATCGTCTTCCCCAAATGAAAGGCCAAAGCCATTTCCATCAACGTATTTCCGCCAACGTAGCCCGCAATCCCCTTTTTATTTTCGTTCACCACAACGATCGCATCAGCCCAAGTAATTTTGGTAAAATGTTCGCGAATCGCTTCAGCTTTTGTCTCGGGTGGACAAACGGTTTCATTTTTTACCCACTTCACCTCTGGGCGCTGAACTTCATGGCCACGGGCAACAAGCTCCGTTTCGAGTCGCTTCATCTCGTCCAAGAAGGTCATACTGCCGCACAAAGTGATTTTCATGGTTATTAGTAAAACAAACACGCTCGCCCCTGACGAGAGGCGAGCGTGTGATTGGCTTTTGGACTATTCCGCGTGGGTTTCTGACGAGTAGGCATCCATCGCTTTTTGGATGGAGGCTTTCGTTTCGTCCATACTCTGGAAGCCTTCGATCACGATCTTGTCGTACTTGGCTTTCTCGAGCTTCTTGTACTCCTTGAAGTAGATCAAGAACTCTTCGCGGACGTGGGCTGGAAGATCTTCGATCGTTTTGATTTCTTCAAAGCGAGGATCAACCTTCGAGACAGGAACGGCGATAATCTTGTCATCGGAACCGTCCTGGTCGGAAGTGCGGAGCAGGCCGATCGCACGCGCCTTCACGACACAACCTGGGAAGGTGTTGTGGGTGAGCAAGAGACAGACATCCAAGGCATCGCCATCACCGGAGTGCGTTTGTGGCACGAAGCCGTAGTCAAACGGGTAGAAGGTCGACTGGTGGAGCACACGGTCAAGTTTAAAGTAGCCGCCTTCCTCGTCGTATTCGATCTTGTTTGAAGTACCCTTTACGACTTCCACAACGACGTTGAATGCGTCGGGCGTCCCACAGGGAACCTGGTGATAGAGGTTGATGCCTTTCATAGTGGGTTTAGGCTAACCAATTCTCGGAACGGTGTCGAGTCTAGCGGGCGAGAACATCGAGGACGACGATCTCTGGGCGCGCGCCCAAACGAGCACGAACCAACGATTCCCCGATCCCCCTTGAAATGATGACCCGTAGACCATTCCAGGTCTTTTCACCCATATCGAGCGATTGCGAGATCACCTGAGGCAAGCCCAAGACAGGACCACGAATCGGTAGGCGGATTTGCCCCCCGTGGGTGTGGCCGAGCAGGATCAGATCCGCGCACCCAGCAGGAAGATCGACCAACACATCTGGCTCATGGGTCACGATCAAGCGGAGACCCGCTTTTGGCTTCTCAATCAAAGACAAGTCGGGTGAACCATAACAAGAATCATCTAAGCCGATGACTTCGAGCGAAGCTTCCTCCGTCAGCTTGAAGCTCTTTGCTTTGTTCGTCAGATCACGAACCCCTTGTCCCGCCAGATCGGATGCAAGCTTCTGAGGGTTATCAAAAAAGTCATGGTTTCCCAACACCGACCAGACACCGAGTGGCGCCTGGAGCTTCGCTATTGGTGCCATACCCCCTAAGTCATCGACACACTCATCCACAAAATCCCCACCCAGCAGGATGAGGTCTGGCTTCTGCTCGGCCGTCTTCTGAGCAACGTACTGATAGAAATCCTGCTGTTTTCGTACACCCGCATGAAAGTCCGAAAGAAACACGATGCGTAGACGCTTCTCGCCTTCACCCAGCGAATAGTTCGTGATCTGGACCAGGCGTGGCTCAACAAAGCCACCATACATCAAGACCAATAGACCGACCGCTCCTAACAATGCAAAAACGAACCAACCAGACCAGAGGCCAGCCACAAGCAGAGCTATTGCCATCAGCACAAACAGCCAAAACAGGCCTTCCAAGAAGGCCTGTCGGTATCCGCGGGCATGAAGATCGATCGTTCGAGACATGGACTCGTTGTACACCACGCTACAAGCTCTTCCCAATTTCGACCGCCATTTGAACCAACCGATTGGCGTAGCCCCATTCGTTGTCGTACCAAGCAACCACCTTCACGAAATCTCCCTGAATCACCCGCGTCAACCCAAGATCGACGATCGCCGAAGCAGGATTACCGATGAAGTCAGACGAAACAAGCGGCTCATCGGTCGTTTCGAGAATCCCCTTCCAACGGGCAAGTTTTGCTGCTTTCACAAAGGTCGCGTTCAACTCTTCAATGGTCGTTTTCTTTTTTAACAAAACAGTCATGTCAGATAATGAGACAACTGGAGTTGGCACACGCACCGACAAACCGTCGAACAAACCTTCAAGCTCTGGGATGACTTTCGTTGTTGCAATCGCGGCACCGGTCGTGGTTGGAACGATGTTCTGAGCAGCAGCCCGCGCTTCACGCAAATCCTTTGCAGGAGCATCTTGAAGCACCTGGGAGGCTGTGTACGAGTGAACCGTAGTCATCATCGCACGCTTGATCCCAAAGGTTTCTTCGAGGATCGCCATGACCGGCGTAATACAGTTCGTAGTACAGCTCGCGTTATTGATGATCACCGACTTCCCGGCAGACTTTTGATTGATCCCCATGACATGGGTTGGAACGTCATTCCCTTTCGCAGGGGCGGAGATGATGACGTGTTTCGCACCGGCGGCCACATGACCGGCAGCACCTTCGTAATCGGTGAAACGACCCGTACATTCCAGCACGACATCCACATCCAACACATTCCACGGCAAGTTTTTTGGCTCTTTTTCGGCGGTGACAACGATCGTCTTGCCATCAACAATCAGCTTTCCCTCCTTGGCTTCAACCGTACCTTCAAACGGGCCGTAGACCGTGTCGTGCCTGAGTAAATGCGCCAAGGTTTTGGTGTCTGTCAGATCGTTAATTGCAACGATCGTGATATTCGAATAGGCCCGCGTCGCTTTGAGGGCATGGCGGCCGATGCGGCCGAAGCCGTTGATCGCGAGACGAAGTTGTTTCATAGAGCAGAAAGAAAAAGATTTTGCTTTCATGATATACCTTACCAAGCCTTTCCGCACACCTCGCAGGAACAAAACACCCCCGCACCATTCGGTACGGGGGTGTTTCTTTTTCAATCGTGCTTAGACGGTCTGCGTTGGCGCCGCCATCTGCATACGGCTGAAGCGCGTTGGCGCGATCTTTTCGCCGATCTTCGCGATCTTTTCGTTCAAGAGCTGTTCGATCGTCTTGTCTTCATCTTTGATGAAGGACTGCTTGGTCAAACAGACATCCGAGTACCACTTATTCAACTTACCTTCGATGATCTTCACTTTGATGTCTTCTGGCTTCTTATCCTCGGCCATCTCGGCCAAGAATTCTGCCTTCTTCTTTTCGACTTCTTCCGTCGGAATCATCTCTGGGCTGACGTACATCGGATCCATGGCAGCGACCTGGAGGGCCAAGTCTTGTCCAAGTTCCTTGAAGTCGTCCGTGCGGGCAACGAAGTCCGTTTCGCAGGAGAGCTCAACCATCGCAGCGAGTTTGCCGTTGTGGTGAACGTAGGTGGCGATGATTCCTTCCGTCGCCTGACGTTCGGCGCTCTTTTTGGCGGCTTTGATGGCACCCTTCTTTTTCAAGACTTCGATCGCTTTATCCATGTCACCCTGAGCTTCATCAAGAGCGTTCTTACAATCAACCATTCCGGCTCCGGTTCGGTTGCGCAATTCAACCACCATCTTTGCATCGACGGCCATAGAATTTTAGGAAAAATGAACTAAGGGAACCTGCTTATTTTGCCATTGGTTTGACCAAGGCGCCACCGAGACGTGCGCGAGCACTCTCCCATTCCTGACGACCTTCGTTGATAGCAGCCGCCATGAGATCAGCCATAAGCTTGATCGTCTTCGCAGCGTCGTCGTTACATGGGATTGGGAAATCGATGTCGGTTGGGTTCACGTTGCTGTCGCAGAGCGCGATGATCTTCACCCCACGGCGAAGCGCTTCGTCGATCGCTGTCTTGTCCTTGCGGATGTCGAAGACGAAGATCGCGTCTGGGATACGGGTCACATCTTGCACGCCACCGAACTTGGTTTCGAGCAATTTGATTTCCTCGTTCAACTTGAGCTGTTCAAACTTGGTGTACTTGGCAAGCTCACCTTTCTCTTGGCGGCGCTTCAAATCTTTGTACTTGCGGATCTGTGTCGAGACGCTCGTGAAGTTGGTGAGCGTCCCTCCCAACCAACGGTTGGTAACGTACGGCATGTTGCAAGACTTGGCAGCAGCTTCGACGGCGGCGATCGCCTGCTTCTTCGTACCAACGAACAAGATCGAACCACCACGGAGAGCGGTTTTCTTGGCGTACGACAAGACACCTTCGAGCATCGCGCGGGTCTGCTCAACGTCGATAATGTGGATTCCATTCTTCGCACCGAACAAATATTTCTTCATCTTTGGGTGCCACTTCGAGGACTGGTGTCCAAAGTGAGCGCCGGCTTGAAGAAGATCAACAACGGATGGGACTGTAGGCATAAAATCTCCTTTCCTCTCACGTTTCACGGTCGCTACGTTCGGTTCTAGGACCAAACAAGGAGAAGCGGCCGCTTTGTTAGAAAACGTAAGAAATTGAATTAAGTGGCGCTACTGTATCGAAAAGTCTTTTTTTTGGCAAGATCTTGGCAAAATGTGATTCATCACACCCCTTAAAACGTCGAAGGCCCGGTTGGTGCATGAGAGACGTGCTTTACGCTACGTCCGCGTGACTTGGCGTCACACGTGCACCACCGGGCTTCGGAGGAGGGATCAAGGGTCAGAGAAGGGACAGGGCGGGAAGGGTCAGCTTCCGGGGGCGTTCGCGCACCAGGCACGGTGCTCGCTGAGGAAGTCGAGCCGCCAGCCGTAGACGCTGCCGCCGCTTCCGGAGATGCCGGGCGGCAGGACGTTGTTCAGCAACTGCTCGAAGCGCGGGATGCCTTGGGCCGCCACGCCCGTGACCGGGCAGATAGGTCGCAGGCACCCGAAGGTCTCCCCCGTACCGCAGCCAGGGCAGCTCGACGAGTTGACCGGGCAGAAGGGCGTCGTCGGCGAGGACGAGACCGGGATGCCTTCGAGCCCCCAGCGATCGTTCCAGGCGGTCACCGGGACGCGGTCAGCGGGGTTCGGAGATGGCACCGTCAGGCGACGCAGGTCGACCCGGCAGAACCCGACGGGAGAAGAGGGGGCGCACGGGGCGTAGACCCAGTTCCCAACGAAGTTGAGCGCCACGTCCGACCCCGAGCGGAGCCAGATGCCGGTGATACCGCTCGCGCCGTACGGGATGTCGATCGTGGGCAGCAGCAGGCAGACGCCCGCTTCGCACACGCCGGACTGGCAGACGTTCCCGCAGGCGCCGCAGTGGAGCCGGTTGGTCTGCGTATTGGTCTCGCAGCCGTTGGCCGCGTTCCCGTCGCAGCTGCCGAACCCCGCGTTGCAGCTTCCGAGGCCGCAGGTGCTCGCCGTGCAGGCGGGCGTCGCGTTGGTCGGCGTCGGGCAGGTGAGGCCGCAGCCGTTGCAGTTCGTCACGCTCGTGCGCGTGTCGACGCAGATGCCAGTGCAGCGCGTCTGGCCCGTCGGGCAGGGCGGAGGGCCCGTGTCGACGGGGCCGGTGTCGGGCGGACCCGAGTCCGGCATTCCGACGTCAGGGGTACCGGTGTCGGGCTGGCCAGCGTCGGGGAAACCGACGTCCGGCGGTCCGGCGTCGAAGCCCGTGTCGATGGGCGGAGAGCCGGTATCGACCGGAACATCCGTGCCAGCATCGATCACGCTGCCCGTATCGGGCGGACCCGAGTCGGGCAATCCGACGTCAGGCATCCCGGTGTCGGGTGGTGTCACGATGTCGAGCGGGAAGATCATCCCCGCGTCGCTCGCGTCCGAGGCATCCGCCGCGTCGCTCGCGTCGGCGACATCATCAGGCTGGTCGCCAGGGACATCTGCCGCGTCGACGCGCACGCCGTCATCGTTCGACGGGGCATCCGGCCGATCGGCCGTGATGAGGGGAGCGTCGGCGGCATCACCCGCTTCCGCGTCCTGAACGGCACCGCCATCGCTGGCGATGCCGAGCGTGGCGCGCTCGGCCGGAACCTCACTGAGGTCCACCGGCGCGCAACCGCATAGAGTCACGACGAGGGCACAGGCCCCCGCCAACCAACGTCGCATCTTCATCACGCTAAACCTCCTGACCCTGTTTCAGGTCGTAGACGGATACACAGAGCAGCTAGACGCCGTGTCTAGCTGCTCAAAAAGCCTTGTTGTAAGCCGTTATCTTCAAATTTCACTCCGAAGATAACGTCTAAGCATAGCCAAAAAGAGCGATTTTGTCAATCGCTCTCCTCGTCATCGGTACCTTGTTTGCCTGCTTTTACCGCTTTTAAGACCTCCATGACCTCCCCATCAAGGATAATTGGGATGTTGTGCCAGGTCTTTTTGATGCGGTGATCGGTAATACGGTCCTGTGGATAATTGTAGGTTCGAATCTTCTCCGAGCGATCCCCGCTCCCAATCTGGGAACGACGCTCTGCATCCAAAGCAGCCCGTTTTTTCTCTTCTTGCATCTCCCAAATACGGGCACGCAAGATCGTAAAGGCCCGTTCACGGTTCTGCGTCTGCGAGCGTTCATCCTGACAGTTCACCACGATGTTGGTCGGAATGTGGGTCAAACGGACGGCCGAATAGGTCGTGTTGACCGACTGACCACCTTTTCCACCGGCACAGAAGGTATCGATACGCACATCTTTCAAATCGATCTGAACTTCCGTTTCTTCAATCTCTGGCAAAACGGCAACGGTGACGGTCGACGTGTGGACACGACCCTGCTTCTCAGTGGCTGGTACACGCTGGACACGGTGAACGCCTTGTTCACGCTTCAACCAACCGTAAACCCCTTCGCCTGACATTCCAAAGACCACTTCTTTGTAGCCGCCCTGTTCGTTGCGCGATTCAGACAACAAGGAGAGTTTCCAACCCTGACGTTCCGCAAAGCGCGTATACATGCGGAAGATGTCGAACGCGAAGAGCCCCGCTTCGTCACCGCCGGCACCGGCGCGAATTTCGATAATAACGTCTTTTGAATCCATCGGATCGGGCGGAATCAACAAAAATTCTAACTCTTCTTCGACGGCGGCGAATTGTGGCTGCAATGTCGCTCGCTCCGTCTCCCCCATCTCCTTCATTTCCGCATCATCCGAACGAGCCGCCTCCTCTGCATCTTTCAAAGCAGTCTCAAGCGAAAGATAGCGCTCCGCCACCTCCGCCACTTCACCTTGATGACGATACGCAATCGAAGCCTCTTTGTAGGCTTTTTGATTGGCGATCAAGTTCGGATCGGCCATCTTCTGCTCAGCAGCGAGCTTGTCGGCGATTGCGCGTTTCGCTTGTTCAGTGAATCTGGCCATAGGAGAGTGCATGCATGATATCAAAAACACCGACAGTTCTTTCTGTGATCAGCCGAAACTGAGCACAGAGCGAACGATCGGTGTTGATGGTGGCTAAGCTTGGGCGACTTCGGCGGTGGTTTTCTTGGCGCTCTTTTGCGTAGCGCGCTTCGCTGCCTTCGCTTTCTTGTCGCTGACCTGGGACGTAGCCTTGGTCGCTTTTTCTTGGAACTTCTCGATACGACGTGAGGTGTCGAGCAATTTCTGCTTACCCGTATAGAATGGGTGGCAGGCGTAACACAATTCGATGTGAATGTCTTTCACGGTCGAACCGGCTTCGAATGTATTGCCGCAAGCACACGTGATCGTGGTGTTTGGGTGGTAGGTTGGGTGGAGGTCGGCCTTCATACTGGGCTGCAGAATATCAGAAAGTGTCTTAAAAAGCAAATTTAGGCGCTACCACTGAATCAAACGATAGACGATGGCCCAATAGGCCCGTAAAAGCGGGTTTCCGATGTGCTCGAGAACCGGATTGCGGACCGCGTCTTCCTGGAAGGAGATTTCGGAAACGGCGTAGCGCAAGAACTCTTTATCGGAGATCAGACGAGCTTTTTGGACCTCCCGACGACGCTCAAACACCCAGGGACGGAAACCACCGATAATCCAATCCTTATACGCCTTCCATTTCATATCGGCCCAGCCGTTCTTGATCGAGAAGAACAAGGTCGCCAGATCCATGACGCAGAGCATCGGGAAAATCAAGACGAGGGTTGGCCAACGGTAATACATCCAAATCATGGCATAGCGATTCCGCTCCATGTAGTAGTAGTTGAACTTATTCTTCCCAAATTCATAGTGATGCCAGAGGATCGACTTCGGTTCGATGACCGTCTTGAATTTGCGCATGCGTAAGAAGAGCGACAGATCGGTATCCTCATGATAGAGGTGCAGCTTCTCTTCAAACAATGGACGACCCTCAAGTGCCGAGATACGAACCAGCACCGCCGCTCCCGACGCGTATCCGATTTCCAAATCCGGATTCGTTTTCCGCGCCTCTTCCAGCTGAGCAACAGCCTCCTCTCGCGACCAACGGTACCCGGACGAGTAACCGAAACCGAGATAGTGAAAGGCATTTCCAGAACTATTCACTTTGTCCGGTGCATCTCCCAAGAGAATCAATGACTGCACACAACCGATTGTCGGATCTTGCTCCGCGCGCTCCATTGCACGCGTCAGGTAATCTGGATC
The DNA here is from genome assembly GCA_964598725.1 of uncultured Gammaproteobacteria bacterium. Taxonomy (GTDB): domain Bacteria; phylum Patescibacteriota; class Patescibacteriia; order 2-12-FULL-60-25; family 2-12-FULL-60-25; genus JAGOTP01. The sequence continues at coordinate 173,528 of CAZRCW010000002.1, forward strand.
AACGTACGTATCTTCATTTGTAAGGTGAACGTAATCGCAACCCAACTCTTTGGCCTTTTCAAAACCAATATTATTATTTTCCGCGAATCCGAGCTGCTCCGCTTTGTAGATATAGGTAATCCGTGGCAGCTCTTTCCCCGACTTCGGCATCCATGTTTTCTCGAACCACTCCTGTAGCGGACCAAGGGTCGACTTCGGTTTCGACTCAACGCAAATCAACTCGATCCGATCTTTCGGATAAGTCACTTTCTCCAACGAGGCCATACAGCCACTGATATCACGCTCCCACTTGGCGGTTGGGTACGTGAGATAGATGATGCCGATTTTTGGAAATTGATTCATAGCGAGTTACGCGTGGATGTGGTGGGTGAAGCCAAGCTCCTTTAGGGCGCGCCGTCGACGCCGCGCTTCAGGCCAGGCACGTAGGATAGACGAAACACCTCGGACAAAGACGGAAGGTGAGGAAACGAAGATGAAGACCAAGTGCACCGCCTCGTGGATGAAGGATCGAATCAAATCTTTGGCGCTTAACTTCCAGGAAAGATGGTAGATGTAGAGCTTCCATTGATTCCGGAACATCGTTTCACGCAAATGCGGCGGGCGCTTCCGCTCATCGAGAATGCGCGCAAATAAGCCTTTAGGCGCTTTAATACTGCGACGATGGAAACTGAGAATGGCCGGATCAAACCAAGCGTGAAAGCCTTTACGGTTCAGGCGAATCGCCAAATCAACGTCTTCGCGATACATGAAGAACGTGGGATCAAACAGTAGCTTGTCCGGAGACACAGCTTCAGCTGCACTCCGCTTGATCATACACACCGCCCCCGACACACCTATGACCTGCCGCGGTTCTTGCAGTAACGCCTCAACCTCTTTTCTCTGCTTGCCCGCTGCACGATCAACCACGTTCGCGAGACAACGATAATCGAGCTCAATCGTATCAATAAAGGTTTCCGGACCAATCACCTCCTCTCGATCAACCGGAGCCGTCCAACGGTACACGATCCCAACAACGGCCCCTGCTTGAGGATCTTGCTCGAAACGCTGCAAGCACTTTTCCAAATGATCCGGCGCAAGGTAGGCATCCTCGTTTAATAATAAAATATATTCCGCATCATGCTTCTGCATAAGTGCGTTATGGCCACCAGCGAAGCCAAGATTCGTCGCACTTTCTGAAAAGACGATCGGCAACCCGCTCTCATTCAAAATAGTGGACACTTTCTTACGCTCCTCCTCATCTCCCGAGTTCTCGCAGCAGTAGTAGACCCAGTCTGTCACCGTCTGCGCCTTCAAGCTCTTCAATAGCATCGGTAAATAGGCGGAGCTGCGATAAAAGGGCGTCTGAATGGCGATCTTAGGCATACGTGTATACGTTTAAGGGAGCTGCTTGAGTACTGACTTGGCACGAAGCTCGCGCCAACGATCAACCAACCACAAGCTCCCAAGACCGAGCGGACGCGCGATACGCAGCAAACTGCTCTGCCAAGCCGGTTGCCATTTTGCAAAGTACTGAACCATGGATTTCGTAAACTGTTTTTGACTCCAATACCGGGTTTTTTGCTTAAAACTGCGGCCGACGTAATCGATAGCGACAATGGAGGGCACGTACCGCACCTTCAATCCCCCTTCGACCACCTGACGACAGAAATCGACCTCTTCGAAGAAGATGAAGTAGCGCGGATCAAGCGTTCCAAAACGATCCAAGGCCTGACGGGTCATGAAAAACAACGAACCGCGAAGCGAATCGACGTCCTGCTCTTTTTCAACCTCAAGATCTTCCTGCATGTAGCGCGAGAGGAGTTTTGGAAAGAAATGCGGCAGCTTCAGAATAACTGCCAATTGTGACCAAACGTCTGGGAAGCGTCGGACATGTGGTACCAAGCGGCCATCTTCGGTCAGTAGTTTACCACCGATCACCCCGACTTCAGGGTGAGCGTCCGCATAGGCCACGAATTGAGCTAAAGCCGTTGGCGTAACCCGCATATCCGGGTTGAGCAGCAATACGTGTCGCGCCCGCGATACGGCAATGCCCTGGTTCACGGCGTGTGAAAAGCCCGTATTATAGCGGTTTTTTATGACATGGACCATTGGAAAACGTTCCAAAACCGCCTCGGCCGTCCCATCTTGAGACAAATTATCAACCAAAATGATCTGCGCCCTGATCTCCCCTTCGCTTTTGAGCAAGGTTTCAATGTTATTCATGGTCAGATCCCGAACGTTGTAACCAATGATAATAATCGAGACATCGGCCTCAACCGTGGGCGGAGAGAGGAAGGTGACAGGAGAGGGCATGATTATGGGGTTGGCAAGCCGTTTTCGGGCTGCTAGGGTCGGACCAGTGACGTCTGAACGCTAGCAATGTAGCACAAGTCACGTCAACTTCTTTTTCTCTTTGAACCCTATGCGACTACTTGTTTGTGGAGGCGCCGGTTTTATCGGCTCAAACTTTATCCGGCACATGCTCGAAACGCATCCGGATATTCTTATCGTAAACTTCGATAAGCTGACCTATGCGGGGAACCTCGAGAATTTGAGCGATGTCTCACATGATCCACGTTATCGCTTCATTCAAGGCGATATTACCGATTTGAGCGTCGTAAATGATACGATCCGCGCCTTCGGGATCACCCATATCATCAACTTTGCCGCTGAAACGCACGTTGATCGCTCAATCCATGGAGGAAGCAAGGAATTCGTACTGACGAACACGCTTGGCGTTCAAATGCTGCTCGATGCCGTTCGTATCAACAAACTGCAAAAGTTCGTGAACGTTTCAACCGATGAAGTCTACGGTTCACTCAAACTCGATGAACCGACACTCTTCACCGAAGAGACGCCCATCACCCCAAACATGCCGTATGCCGCCGCTAAAGCCGGTGGTGATTTGATGTGCCGCGCTTATCACATGACGCATGGCGTACCGGTTGTCGTGACCCACTGCTCAAACAACTACGGGCCCTATCAGTTTCCAGAAAAACTCATCCCATTCTTCATTTTCAAATTGTTGAAAGGTGAGAAAGTACCGATCTACGGTGATGGCAAGAACGTCCGTGACTGGATTCACGTTCGCGATCATGCACGCGCCCTCGATTTGTTGCTTGAAAAAGGTGATCCGGGCGAAGTGTACAACATCGGCGTCGACAACGAACGGAATAATCTTGAGATCACCGGCTTGATGCTTGAGCTCATGGGTTTCGGACAAGATCGTGTGGAGTTCATCACCGATCGCCCTGGTCATGATCGTCGCTATGCGATCGATGCCCGCAAAATCACGGCACTTGGCTGGAAACCGGAATACACCCGTGATCAGTTCCGTCGTGGCATGCAAGAAACCATCGACTGGTATCGCAGCCATACCGGTTGGGTTGAACAACTCTGGAATAAGAAACGTGGTGAAATGAACCAGTTCCAGCAGGCCCTTAGCACCGAATCTCGCCCAACAGCCGTCGCTCAACCGGGCGCGCTGAATGTTTCAGCGATTACTCCAGCGCCAGCAGAAACGCTTGCTGCGCTCACCGCTAATCCAGCAGCTCAAACCAGCTCTCCGATTCCTGCTCAAACAGCTAACCCAACGCTTCAGTCAGCTGGAAGCATTACGCAAGGAGGTATTCTGATTTTTGGTGGCGGCTTTCTTGGAAAACGCTTGGCTGAACTTATTCCAGACGCCGTTCTCAGCAAGGTTCGTGTTGACGACCGAGCAGCACTGAACGCCGAACTCGACCTCTACAAACCTCGCGCCGTCATAAATGCCATCGGCCGCAAAGGTGCCCCGCACGTCGACTGGTGCGAACGTCATCCAGTTGAGACCTATCACGCAAACACACTCGCGCCGCTGTATATCGCCGAAGCATGTCGTGAAAAAGGTATTTACTTCGCCCACCTGTCTTCGGGCTGTATCTTCCTTGGAACCCCTCCAAATGGCATCGCTTGGCGTGAGAAGGATTTTGCCAATCCAGAACTCTTCTATTCGCGTACAAAATACGCTACTGACTTGATACTGGAGCAAATGTCGAACGTTGGCATCATTCGTTTGCGCTTACCTGTTGACTCAATTCCAACCTCATCGGGTGCGAACTTGATTGACAAGCTAACCTCGTACTCGAAGATCATTGATGTTCAAAACAGCGTCACGATCGTAGAAGATCTCGCACAGGTGATCGCTCAGCTGATTGAAAAGCGCGGCGAGGGCATCTTCCATGCAACCAACCCAGGAGCGCTTCGCTATCGCGATCTGATCGGTCTTTACAAGGAGATGGTCAATCCACAGTTCACCTGCGAATGGATTCGTGACGAGGATTTGGCCGGCATGGGCATCACGAAAAAGAATCGCTCGACCTGCTTGCTTGAATCAACCCGTCTTGAAGAGCTTGGCATCCACATGCGTCCAATCGATATCGCCATCCGCGATACGATGGAAAAATACGCAAAGATCAAGAAAGCTTCACAGCCACAGACAGCTCAATCGACCCCCGCATCTACCGCCGGTCTGACGAACATGCCGCCGCTCACCACCGCTCCAGCGATCTTGTCAGCGCTCGGTCACGTTCCAGAAATGAAAGGCATGATCGCCGCTGGCGGAATGGGTTCACGCCTCGCACCGCTCACCAGCGTTACCAACAAGCATCTCCTTCCGGTCCACAACAAACCGATGGTGATGTATCCCCTTCAGACCCTGTTGGACGCAGGGATCCGCAAGATCCTGATCGTGACCGGCCCTGAATACTCACACCAGTTCGTAAAACTTCTTGGGAGCGGAAAACAGTATGGCTGCAGCATTAGTTACCGCGTCCAGGATGAAGCTGGAGGCATCGCGCAAGCGGTTGGTATGGCCGAAGATTTCACTGGCTACGACAACCTGACTGTGATCTTGGGCGACAACATCTTCGAAGATAACTTCAAACAAGATATTGAAAACTTCAAAGGCGGTGCCATGACCTTCCACAAACCAGTCCCTGATCCACAACGCTTTGGCGTCGTTGAGACAGATGAGCAAGGTCGTGTGCTCTCAATTGAAGAGAAACCAAAAGCTCCGAAGTCGAACTTGGCGCAAACTGGTCTCTACGTCTACGACAGCAGTGTCTTCGATATCATCCACTCCCTCAAACCTTCTGGTCGTGGGGAACTGGAAATTACGGACGTGAATAACCACTATTTGAAAGAAGGAAAACTCATGTCGAAACGTGTGCCAGGCTTCTGGTCAGACGCCGGAACCTTCCCAAGCATGAAGCGCGCCACCGAGTTCTTCTCAAGCCGCGACGGAAGTATCTAAACGCGTTGGACAGAGCGCCTCGAAATCGGCATGATAAATCCATGTCGAAACACAAGCTCGTCCTTCTCGGTGGTGGTTTTGCCGGAACCTGGATCGCGACCCATGCCGCACCTGCTCATGCCGACCTGCTCGACGTGACGCTCATCTCCGAAGAACCCGCTTTCACCTTCAGCCCACTGCTCATCAACGGATTGGCTGGTGACTTGAAACCACAAGCCTTTACGCTCGATTTAACGAAACTCGCGTCCGAACGCGGGTTTCGTTTTATCCAAGGGACAATCAACCAGATCGATCGCGAGACACAAACCGTACATGTCACTCAGCAGAACGGAATCGATATCGAGGTGAATTATAACAGCGCTGTACTCGCAACAGGCGCAGAAGCGAACTTTTTTGGGATCCCTGGACTAGCAGAAGAAGCGTTCACGCTAAAAAAACTCGTCGACATCGATCGCTTAGTCGTTCATCTCGCCGAAACACTCACCAAAGCCTCCAAACTCTGGACAGATGAGGATAAAAAACGCCTCCTCTCCTTCGTGATCGTCGGTGGTGGACCAACCGGTGTCGAGCTCTTAGGCGCCATGCAGGAACGTTTGCACTACCTTGCCTACGAACGCGGTCTCGAACAATTGATTCCATTCATTCAGATCACGCTCGTCGAATCGAACAAGCTGCTCTTCTTTGGCTTTCCGGAAGAACTTGGAAAAGGCAGTGAGAAGATCCTGCGAGACAAGGGCATCACGGTGAAATGCGATGCAAAAGTCATCGGAGCCGCCAATGGCGTGCTCAACTTCGAGGACAAATCCACACTCCCCTACAGCACGCTGATCTGGGCAGCCGGTGTAAAACCAACAACGCCGCCAATCGAGCCGGCATTTCCGACCGGTCCGTTGAAGTCAGATGAGTTCCTGCAGCTTGACGAGCATCTCTTTGGCGCAGGTGATGCGGTTGCGCATGAGCAATCAGGCATGAAGTTTCCAAAGAATGCTCAGTTCGCCCTCCAAGCGGCAGAAGACGTCCTTACGAACGTTGTACGCCAAGCCAAAGGTCAATCGCTCACAAAATCCCACGTCAAAACTAACGCCGCGCTCGTCACCGTCCTGCAGACCGGCTTCTTCCGCTTCGGGAATACCATTCTCCAAGGTCGTTGGGTGCATCCGTTTCGCAAAGCGCTCTACCGCTTTCGTCTCTGGCAGATCCGTACCGGACACTAACCTTTCTCAATGGTTCTCTCTCCTGATCAAGCGAAAGCCGTTCAAGAGCTGTATCGCTGGTTCAAAGACGGCAAGGAACAGACGATCACGCTCGGCGGCTACGCGGGAACCGGCAAGACGACCCTTGCCTCTGTTTTGCGTTGGGTGTTGAACGAACGGCATCCGGATCTATCAGTGGCGTTCTGCGCCTTCACGGGGAAAGCAACTCACGTCCTCCGTCAGCGTTTAGAAGAAGCGAACCTGCTCTTGCCTCAAGACACCTGTTCGACCATTCATTCGCTCCTCTACGTCCCCCACGTCGCCAAAGACGGCTCGATCATCGGCTGGCACCGCGCGAAGGAAGTTGAAGCTAATCTGATCGTCGTCGATGAAGCGAGTATGGTGACCGAGGATCTCTGGCGCGATCTGGTGATGTTGAACGTTCCGATTATTGCTATCGGTGATCACGGTCAGCTTCCGCCGGTTGGAAGCTCATTCAACCTGGTTCAGGATCCTAAAATTCGCTTGGAACAGATCCATCGCCAGGTAGCCGGAAATCCGATTCTTGCCATCGCCCAAGAAGCGCGAACGACGGGGATTATCACGCCAGGAAAATACGGAAAAGGCATCGAAAAACTGAGCCATGCGAATGAAGATGGTGATCGTATTCGTGAGCTAACCGATGAACTCTTATCTTCAGAAAAAGATGTCTTGATCTTGTGTGGTCGTAACACAACTCGCCAAAAACTGAACCTCGCCGCTCGCGCAACCCGTGGCTACGAATCCGCTGAACCTGAAGGTGGCGACAAAGTCGTTTGTTTGAAAAACTCTTACGCAGTTGCCGGTGAACCGCTCTACAACGGGATGATCGGCAAAATTGAAACCATCACTGGGGAAGGCGCCCATTGGTACGACGCCACGATCTCGTTTCCTGGCGAAGAACGTGACTTCAGCGGCCTCATCTCACGTCATCAGTTCGGCGTAGATAAAGTCCTCGACAAATTTGAAGGTCTTCACCCAAAACAGATCGGCGAGCGCTTCGATTTCGGTTACGCGCTGACGGTTCACAAAGCGCAAGGCAGTCAAGCTGATACGGTTCTCTTATTCGAAGAACGCTTCCAGAAAATGAGCGATGATGATTGGAAACGCTGGCTGTATACCGCCGTTACGCGTGCCAAGAAAAAATTGTATATCGTGGGAGAATAATTCTCTACAAATACCGCTTCACTTCATCACGAATAGCGTGGATCTCTTCCTCTGTTAACGTGCCTGAATCATTCTCATAAAAGCGTTTCTTTGGATCGAACCCGAGTTTCTCTTTGTCACCCGCGCGGCGAGACAATAGGTGAATATGAATATGCGGTACCGTTTGATCGGCGATTACGCCTTCGTTCCAGGCGTAATTGAACCCCTCGGCACCATAGGCTTTCCTAAGTGCAGGTCTAAGCTTCGTTAGGAGGCCAAAGACCGCCTCACGTTCATCGACGGTGAGGTCTTCGTAACTCGGCACACAGCGTTTCGGACAGACCAAGATGTGCGCAGGAGCGATCGGAAAATACGAGGGAAAGGCCCAAGCCAGGTCATTTTCAAGGATAGTGCGCTCTTTCACAATCGGTAGCTCACAGAAGACACAGTGCATAGAAGTGCCCTTAGTATAGCCATTTTAGTGTAACTCTTTCCAGGAAAGACTCTCCGGATCTGCCTTGACCAGACGGGCCGTGTCCGATACTATCGGGCCACAATTCAGACCCATTCCGAGATCGTCTAATGGTAGGACTCCTGCCTCTGGAGCAGGGTATCTTGGTTCGAATCCAAGTCTCGGAGCCATACTGGATGAACAGGGTTAACAGCCCTGTTTTCTAGTTCTTGGAGCGGGACTTTTAATAGCAAATCAAAGGGTTTTCTGAGTTCGAAGGTCAGTTTTTTACCTTCGACAAGGGAGTTCTGAAGTAGAAAATTCAGAAGCACACGTTTCTCGGGGACTTCAGAACTCTTAAAGAGGCTAAGCGCATTCTTTGCGAGATTAAATACGTTAGATACGGTGATATAGTAGTTTTCATCGGCACGGGTATGTTCTTCCAGCTGAAGGTTGAGTTCGTACTGACGCTCCTTAAGAGATCTCAACTTCTTGTCATAGTCATCCTTAGTAATGCACACACTTCTAAAAAGAAGGTTGGTTTTTGTGTAAACCAAGCAATTAACATTTTGGCTAAAACTAGCGTACTAGCTAAATTATTTAGCTATAATAAGGCAAAAAACTAGATCACAGGAGTGTATTATGTTATTGACAAATTACTGATTTTGAGGTATAGTATCTCGTTAAGCAAAACTGTGAGAGATTAGAAGAGTTACTGTACGACTTCCGATTTTTCACAGCGCCACAATCCTCGATGGAGTGCGGCGTGTCGCGGATTCACAACTAGGAGACTATTCGTCTCCCACCGGGTTATCCGGTGCCACACTGCCTAGGAGGCAGCCATGAAGATCACGATCCCGTTCGTTCTCCGCCACATCGTCTCCGAGCTCAACCAGTACAACCTCTCGTTCCGGCTCGAGGTCCCCATGAACTTCGAATACAAGTACATGGCGGGCCAGACCGGTACGTACGACGACGGTACGGACTGGAGGCTCGGCAAGGCGAAGGCCTACTTCGCAGGCGGACCGCAGGTCGCGGCTACGATCCGGGAGTGGGACGACACCCATTACGGAACGCAGTACAAGATTGAGCGGCTGCAGGTCTCGCGCAAGAGCTACTCCCGCGAGGAGCTGGAGAAGTGGGTCAAGGAGGTCGAGATCTGGACCGGTCCGCTGAACGCCAGCTTCGAGCAGGTGTCCATCGACTGGAAGGTCACGATCCTCATCGAGGGAATCGCCCTTACCTGCCTCCAGTGCAACGCGTCGTGGATGCGAAACGACCTGCCCACCCGAAAGTGGGACGACGCCGAGCACCCGCGCCACACGTGGGATAACTGAACCTTCAACACTCAACACCCAGCTAACACTGGGAGCAAGGAGCTACTAAGCCCCCGCCGAAACGACAACACTCTGCGTTTCGTCGGGGGTGTTGTCATTTATTTAAGGTACAAAACCTTTCCTTCCTGCTATCCTAGCCCTGTCTAACTACATGTAGCTAAACATCCTTTTTTGAATATGGGACTCGTAAAGGTATCAAATAAAGATGGACGTATTGTTTTCCATGTTGGCAAAGAACTGCCTGAAGCGGGATCTGATTTCTTGCTCGTTCCCGGTAAGCAAAATGCTCAAGGGCGAGGAGTATATGCTACGGAGGGCTTTCCGCAATTAAAATACGCTGGCGGAGAGCATTATCAGAAAGAAGTTGAGCGAGCGCCTATTTTCCTTCTCCCAGCACAAGGTGCTTGGGCACGAGGAGTGTTGAAAATGAAAAACAATATGGTCGTTTATCATACCAATGGGAAGCTCTTATTAATGCACGACATGCGGTTCGTAGATAGCGAACATGAAGGAAAGCCTGTTCGTTATTACTTTTCTACAAATATCGAGACGATCCAAGAACCACCGGAACAAGATCGAGAAGGAAGTCTTCTTGAGAGATTACGTCATGGCAAAATTCTGCAAGAGGAAGTTCTGCGGATGTTGGGACAAATGCCGCTAAAAAGAGAGCGAATGAATCCGGAGTTGATTTATCAAAAATTAAAAGAAGCCGTTAATCAAAACAGTATTCCTGAGCGGATTCTAGAGCTATTGCCGCCCATTGAACACCGCCAAGAAATCCATCCATTCAGCCTGAGATAGGGTTCACAGAATATCAAACCTCATCAGCAATCTGGTTGAAGGATAATCTGTCGAGTCAATACAAATGCTCCCATTACTTCCTTGATCTGCCTCCAATCCTGAGTTCTAAACTCGTCCAACAGGGGGAGCCATGAAAAAACCACTCAATTCGAGTGGTTTTTTTCGTTACAATCTATCCCCTAACATCAACCTAGCTCTATACTGATTCTTATATGTCGGATATCTACCAGATTCTCGCTTCCCTCTCTCTGCCTTACACCCGGTATGATCATCCGGCTGTTTTCACCTGCCAGGACATAGCGACACACTCGCTGGCTATTCCGGGAGAGGTCTGTAAGAACTTGTTTTTGCAGAATCGGAAAGGAGGCAAGTACTTCCTCGTCGTTGTTTCAAAAGACAAAAAAGCCTATCTCAAGAAGCTGGAACAGTATCTTGGTGAGAAGGTGACATTCGCCTCTCCTGAAGATATGCTCCGTCTCCTCGGTGTAACACCTGGGTCGGTGACCTTGCTTGGCCTTATCCATGACGCTCAAAAAGAGGTCATCGTCGTGATTGATGAAGCACTTTGGGCGAACGAAGAATTGCAAATGCATCCCCTGGTAAACACTTCATCGCTGGTGATGAAAAGACAGGAAGTACAAACGTTCCTCGACGTCCGTGGAAACGATGTGCGCTTTACGCAGCTCTAGAGAGGTGACGCAAAAACGAATACACCCCGCTCAAGACAGCGATAAAAGTGTATCGCCGTCCCGAACGGGGCGGTGCGCGGCGTTGTGCCGGCAGAAGGCTGCGTGAAAGGATCAGGAAAAGAACTGGTAGCCGTTGTGCTGGACCCCGCGGACGGTCCGGGTGGCGATCCGCCAGGCGTCGGCGTAGGTGCCGGTCCCGTCGAAGCGCGACCCCTTCCGCTGGTACATCAGCTCCATCCAGAGGCGGTGAAAGCCACCCTTGAAGAAGTACTCCTCCATCGTCGCTTCGTCGGCGTCGAACGGCGCTTGAGCGAGCGCCTGTTCGAGGCAGGCGACCTCGTAGTCGAGGTGGAACGGGTGGATCCGCTCGACCCCGCCATCGGTCGCGAGCACCCAGCCCACGAACTCGCGGAAGGTGACGTCGCTCTGGCAGTAGCGGGAGAAGATCCCGTCGCCGGAGATCTCGCCGAGCTTGGTGTCGAAGGTGATGGCGACGCCCGGCTCGAAGATGTAGATGCAGTCGCCCGGGGTGACGGGTCCGGTCGGGTCGCGGTGCAGCCGATGGTTGGCACACACGGCCGCGAGGCTGAGGGGTTTGCCCTTGTTCAGGGTTCGCGGCTGGCCGCGCTGAATCGAGCCGAAGTCGAACGCCGCGATCACTTCGCGGTCCAGCAGGTTGAACTGCTGAAGGTTGGCTCGGAGGTTGTCTTCTCGCTTCTTCGGATCGTTTTCCATCACTACCTCCACGAACGAGTACCCTGATCTAGTCGATCCAGGGCAGTACACTGCGCTACCAATACAGCGATCTTGATACGATCGCTTCTGGCATACAGCCGTTTAGACAACAGACCTGTTGTGTAAATGGCTATACACCAGTAAGCACGCTTTGATCAGACCGAATCCAACGCACTAAATTAGCATAATATAGTGTAATTGTCAAAAGCAAAAGACCGCCGAGAGGCGGTCTTTTGCTTCATTTCTCAGTCTTTAGCGATTGATCGACGGAGGCGTCGTTGGGAGCTGGTTGTCTCCACCGGCGGCACAGGCCGTCTTCACGTCGCGCAATTGGACTTCCAAGGTGTTTAAGCGTTCGACCAAGCGGTCGACTTCCATCTGACCGACGACCGTCGTGCCCTGCTGGGAGTTAACCGAACCGGCTTCAACCGAGCTGTAGGCAACAACGCCCGTCAAAACGACCGCCAAGCCACTCACGATCGCAGCAGCCCAAACGTGGTTTACACCGCGAGCCGTGTGATGGGCGTGGTGATCACTGATCGAGGTCGTTGGACCCACGTAGTGTACGTTACAGCTGACACCACAGGCCGAATGGCCACAAGCCGCATCCATCACCTGTTCAGGGGTGGCAGAAATGCTGTCATCCATAGCAACGGAGGCTTTGGCACGAACCGGGCGGCGGATGGCGCTGCGCTTGAGAGGCTTGACGTCCATAGGAAAGAGCTTGAGTGGAAGGAAGAATGAAGATTTACCTACAGGATACCACAGCCTCCAAATCGTCGACAACCCGTTGACGGACCCTCTAGCGTCGGCTATGATCCTGACGTTCAAAACTTGCGCGTATAGCTCAGTTGGTTAGAGCGCCACATTGACATTGTGGAGGTCTCTGGTTCGAATCCAGATACGCGCACCATGCAAAACACCTGCCTAAAGCAGGTGTTTTGCTATTTGATGCCTCGTCCCCTTTTATTCGTAGCGAAGGGCTTCAATTGGCGATAACATGGCGGCTTTTCGGGCCGGGTAATAGCCGAAGACCAAACCGATGGCTGTCGAAACACCGACCGCGAGCAAGATTCCATTCCCCGGGAAGAAGAAGGACCAGCCCTCCTGGAACTGGGAGATCAAAACGATCGCCCCGTAGGAGAATACCAACCCGACCACGATCCCGATTAATCCTCCAGCGAAGGTCAAACAGACCGCCTCAATGATGAATTGACCAAGAATGTCGCCCCGCTTAGCACCGATCGATTTACGGAGACCGATTTCGCGTGTGCGCTCGGTGACGGTCACAAGCATGATGTTCATGATTCCGATTCCACCAACAACCAAGGAAATGGCTGCGACCGATGCGAGCAAGATCTGAAGCACCTGACCAATTGCGCCGACGCTTCGAACCGCGTCTTCTTGGGACGCAACCTGAAAGTCATCTTTCGAAAGAACACCGGCTGGGTTATCGATGCGATGCGTGTCACGCAACAAGATGCGCGCACGCTCGATGGCATCGCGTACTCCGACACCCGATACTGGCTTTAAGGACAGAAAGTTCAAATGCGTCCGATTGTACTGCTCAAGTGCCGTCGTAAACGGGATGTACGCCTGATCATCGACGTTATCGAAGAAACGTGTTCCCCCGCGCTCCATGACTCCAATCACGCGGTAGGAGCGTTTTCCAAGACGGACGGACTGACCAATTGGGTCGATAGAACCGAACAAGCGCTTCGCGATATCTGGACCCAATACCATAACTGTTCGGCGCGAGTTGATGTCATCTGCGTCAAAGAATCGGCCCTTCTCGGCTCGAATCGAATAGACCGCGAGTTCACCCGGTGAACTTCCACTCACCTGGACCAACGCGTTCACGGAATCAACTGTCAGCAGATCTTGAACAACGACCGACGCAGCAACCGCTTTTACCCAAGGAGCACGTTGCATTGCCTGATAGTCATCGATGGTGAGACTTTCTTTGACGTTGTTACTTGGTGGCCCATTCTCTTGGCTATCCCCTTGACCGTTGGCGACGAAAATCATGTCTGATCCAAACGAGGCGATCTGCGAGAGCAGATAACCCTCCGCCGCTTGGCCAATCGACAACATCAAGATCACCGAAGCGATCCCGATCACGATACCAAGCATCGTCAACACGGCCCGACCGCGGGTGCGACGGATACTTTCCCGAGCAATCGTAAATAAATCTTGGACGCGCATATTATTCTTGACGAAGAGCCTCGATCGGGCTGAGTGAAGCGGCACGACGAGCTGGAGCGTAGCCGAAGATGATGCCGATCGCGGTTGATACGATCAGTCCAAGAGCAATACCGGTCGTCGATACACTGAAACTCCAACCCGACTGGAAGGACGAGATGATCTTGATCGCGAGCCAGGTTAACCCGATTCCAAGCAGGATGCCGATGATGCCCCCGAGGACGGTCAGCATAATCGATTCGACTAAGAACTGGCCCAGAATATCTCCGCGATGTGCTCCAATCGATTTGCGTAAACCGATCTCACGAATACGCTCGGTGACCGTCACATACATGATATTCATGATTCCAATCCCACCAACGACCAGTGAGATGGCCGCGATAGAGGCAAGTAAGATCTGCAGAATCATCGTGATCTGCTGCGTATTCCGAATTGCATCTTCTTGGGTCTGCATGTGGAAGTCATCGTCTTTCGGATCGGCGATATCGTGACGATCGCGCATCAGATCTTCGGTACGACGAATCGAATCCGTCAGCGCGAGATCGGTCTTCAAGGAAATCCCTTGAACGAATTTACGATTGTAGACATCCATCGCCGATGAAACCGGAACGTACACCCGCTTATCCAAGTCCTGGAAGGACTTTGTCCCCGCCTCTTCCATGACACCGATAATACGGAACAGCTGCTTGTTCAAACTGATAGTTTTTCCCAGCGGATTCTCTTGACCGAAGGTATTGCGCGCGACATCGAAACCGAGAACCGCAACCCGCGCATGACTATCAACTTCTCCTTCGGTAAAGAATTGCCCATCCGCTACCCGTGTCCCATAAATTACCAGCTCATCCGGAGCCGTTCCGGCAACAGATACCGATACATCTTCGCCATTGATGCGTGCAACATCATTCAACGTCACACCGGCCACGATCTGCTTAACCCAAGGCGTCCGACGAAGCTCTTGGTAATCTTTTAATGTCAGGGTCTGCTTGACGAACGCGGTCGGTGCCGAGGAGGCTTCTGGTTCTTTTGGCCCGTTCGCGATCTGTACCAGGTCCGAACCGAAGATCGACACCTGATCGATAATATAACGCTGAGCGGCTTCACCGATCGATAGCACTAAGATCACCGACAGAATACCGATGACGATGCCGAGCATCGTCAAAATCGAACGACTGCCGGCTCGTCGAATACTCTTCACCGAGCTACTGATCAAATCCGTGATGCGCATAATTTTATTTGATCAAGACGTCTTCTCCCAGTTTGCGGCGATTCTCGACCTTGCGATCAGACAACAACAAGCCATCCTTCAACGTCAGAATACGTTCGGCGTATTCCGCTGTGTAGGTTTCATGAGTGACTAAAATAATCGTATGCCCATCCTCCAGATTCAACTTCAGCAGCGTATCCATGACAAGCTTTCCCGACTTCGAATCGAGGTTTCCGGTCGGCTCATCCGCAAAGATCACAGCTGGATTACGCACCAATGCACGCGCGATCGCGACACGCTGACGCTCACCACCAGACAATTGGTTCGAGAGGTTATCCATCCGATGAGTGAGGCTGACAGCCGCAATCGCTTTCTTCGCGAGCTCAGTACGGTCCTTCATCGGAACGTCGGAATACAGGAGCGGTAACATCACATTCTCCAAGACCGATGTTTTTGGCAGCAAGTTGAAGGCTTGAAAGATGAAGCCAATCTTTTCACCGCGGAAGGTAGCCAGCTGATCTTCGTTTAAGTCGCGGACATTTTTCCCATCGAAGAAGAACTCACCGCTGGTCGCCGTATCGAGCAACCCTAAAATCTGCATCATCGTCGACTTTCCGGAGCCAGATGGGCCCATGATGGCCACGAACTGACCACGCGGTACGGTAAACGAAACGCCATGCAAAACCGGCGTCACTATTTCTTCATTTTTATACTCTTTCTTCAAATCCTTGATTTCGATGACCGCTTCAGATTGTTTCATAGGAGGTGCTCGAAAGCCGAGGGTTATTTGGCGGCTGCTTCTTTCTGACGTGTTGCGTACTCATCCGCGGTCAGCTCACCGACGATCACCTGTTCCCCTTCGTTTACCCCTGACACGACTTCGACACGAGCCTCATCGGCGCGTAAGCCTGTCTCAACTGAACGATCTTGAGGGGCGCCATTTACCAACACCTGAACCATAGGCTTCCCATCCACCTGGCGCAGTGCGCGTGATGGAATCGACAAAGTCGACGAAGCACGTTCGGCGGTCAAAATAGTTACGTCAGCCGTCATACCTGGTTTCACATCTTTGCCCTGCGTATCGATTCCAACGATCGCTTTGTAATAAACAGCGTCCTGGACTTTTGTCTGATCTGGATACTCTGCCGTTACGCTCCCCTTAAAAGGCTGTGTGTCACCGAAGGCGTCCAAGACGATCGTCGCCTGCTGATCAACACTGACTTTGGCAATATCAGACTCCGGAATCAACGCCTCGATGGTGTATTTTGCTTCCGCAATCATACCGATCATACGCGCACCGGACATGGCCTGCTCTCCGATCTTCGGAATAACTTCTGCGATCACGCCATCAACTGGCGCGATAATACGCGTATCATTCAGACGTTCGGTCGCTTGCGTATAGGCAGTCTGTGCATCTTGCACCTGCGCGCGCAAACCGGCTAAGTCGACACTGCGTGGTGGCGCTTTACGTTGATCAAGACTTGCCTGAGCCGATGCCACGGCAGCCGTCTGAATCTGAACCGCCGATTCTGCCGCCCGAACTTTGCTCGAACGATTGCTATCTGCGATGCGCAAATTTGTTTTGGCGGTTTCAAGCGCATTGCGTAATTGATCAATGTTCGTTGTACGACCTAGTTCATTGTTGGTCGCCAACTGAAGCGCAGACGTCAGGGTCGTGAGCTGTGCGCTGACTGAGCTGCGATCAGCATCAATCGTCGCCTTCTTGGCCGCAATCTCAGACGAAGAGAAGTCGGCAGAAGCCGGGGTAGCCGCTAACGCACGCTGCACATAATCCAAATAGGTTTGTGTCTTCTGGAGTGCATCTTTGACCGATTCCGCCGCTTGGCGGATCTGATCGTTGGTGGCCGTTACTGGCAAAACCCGGGCAGCCAATGAGGCTGCATCGCGTGCTGACTTGGCTGTCACATACTGCGACTTGGCGTTTTGCACCGACACGGAATCACTCGCGCCGAGCGTTCGGCTATAGCGGTAGCTCTCGGATTGGTTATCTACTCCGATAATAGCATCTCCATCAGCCAGACCCGTCTGAACTGGGCCGAGCGCACCCTGAAGCGAGTTACGCAGCGAGGCATAGCCGTTCGCTACCGTTTGATCGTTGCTGTTCAACGCGTTATCCAAATTCTTCTGGGCCGTATCAACCGAAATGGTTGCTACGTTGAATTCATCCTGCACGGATACTTTGACCGATTCAAGATCACTCTTGGCTTTATCGGCATTCGCTTTCGCCTGATCAAGCGCCGCTTGAGCAATACGGATTGTTTCGGCCGTCTCCCCTGCTTCACGGGCGCGCAAGTTTGCGAGTGCTAATGACACGGTCGACGCGGCGCGACGAACGTTCAAATCGGCATCCGTTGAATCGACCGTCGCGAGAATGTCGCCCTTCTTCACACGAGCACCAACGACGGCGGTTAAGCCCGTGACTTTACCACCGTTTTTAAACGACAAATCGATACGCGCCTGAGGCACCACCTGACCGGTCGCTTCAACCGTCTGCTGTAGAGCACCGCGCGTTACCGGCTGCGTATCGTAGAATGGACCTTTTGGAGCCTTACTCTTTCCATACGCAAAACCGCCGATCGCCAACACAATAACGATAATCGCCCAGGTACGCTTCTTTCTCAACACGGATGGGAATGTCATAAAATAGAGGGAGGAAAAATTCTTAAGAACCAAGGGTATCGGTCAATTGACGAGACATGGTATCGAGCATGGACTGCATCTTCTCGAGCGGGAAAATGATGATTGGTCCATTCGGCTGATTCATCACGAGCAAGCGCGTGCCAGATTTCATCTTGAGTCGTTCGCGGATATCTTTGGGGATGACCAGCTGTCCGCGTTCACCGAGAACCGTCGCACCCATCAAATGCCCATCATCGGCGGCGCCGGCTTTCACCGACTTCTTCTTGGGGGAAAGTTTAGAGATTTTCATGGAATGGGTAATAAGTATGAATAGTATGAAAAAAATGATTTTTTGTCAATAAACTCGACAACCAAGCCAATTTTTGATGAAATCTGCCTATGCATACGCGCGACTTCGATTATGAGCTTCCTGCCGATCACATCGCTCAACGACCGCTTGAGAACCGTTTAGATGCCAAACTTCTTTATTTACCACGGCAAACGGGAGCACTGAAAGATCTGCATATCCGAGACATCCCTTCGCTATTCAACGCGGGTGATCTACTTGTATTCAATAACAGCAAAGTCTTTCGCGCCCGTCTTCAAGCTACCCGGGTTGGTGGTACGGCACCATTTGAAGTTTTCCTCCTCAGACCAGAAGAAGGAACTTGGCTCGCTCTGATCAAGAATTCCCGTCGTTTGAACGTAGGTGATGTTATCACTCTCCCGGAAGAAACAGCTGCTAAAATCGTGGCGAAAGAAGAAGATGGCGTCATTCGCCTAGCGTTCGATCTTTCGATCAGTGATGTCTTCGCCTTGTGTGACCGGGCAGGCGAAATCCCCACCCCACCCTACGTTGAAGGGAAGATTGAAGATCCAAAAGACTACCAAACGGTCTATGCCGAACATGTGGGCTCGGTCGCTGCACCGACCGCCGGTTTTCATTTCACCGAAGGACTTCTCGCCCAGCTAAAAACGCAGGGCGTAAATTTTGCGTACGTGACACTACACGTTGGGCTCGGTACCTTCCGACCGATGCAAGACGGCGTGGTAGAAGACCACGTCATGCATACGGAATGGGTCTCCGTTCCGACCGAAACCGTTGAGGCGGTCCAACGTACGAGACAAGCGGGTGGACGGGTGATCGCTGTCGGGACAACGACTACACGCTCACTCGAAAGCGCTTCACACACCGGAACGCTCGCCCCATTCGAAGGGATGACACAGTTGTTCATTCGTCCTGGCTACACATTTAAAGCGATCGACGGGCTCGTTACGAACTTTCATCTTCCAAAATCAACGCTTGTGGTTTTGGTAAGCGCACTCGCTGGGCGTGAACGAGTTATGGAAGCCTATCAACACGCTATTCAAGAACACTATCGCTTTTATTCGTTCGGCGATGCGATGATTATTATTTAGTCTTCGTTCTGAATTCGTGTTAAAACATTCCCATGAAACGTTTTTCCTCAAGACCGCAGCGCCGCGGAACCGGTCGAGCACCGGCGGCCAAAACCAGCTGGAATCAGGTCGCGAATTGGTATTCCGATCACCTGTCGACGGGTGGAACCTACCAGGAAACCGTGATCTTTCCGGGGGCGCTACGGCTGCTCGATCCCCAACCAGGAAAACGCTATTTGGATATCGCCTGTGGAGAAGGCTCTTTTCTACGCTTGGTACGTTCAGAACTGCCTCAGACCGAGCTGTACGGCGTTGATGCCGCCCCGGATTTGATCGCCCACGCCGAATCAAAAAGTCGCGCCGATAGAAAACTCCATCTGCATGTTGCGGACGCGCAACACTTTTCTCGCGTAATCGCGCCAAAGAGTATCGAGGGCGCGACGTGTTTGATGGCTATTCAAAATATTGAACTGGTCGATCGTGTTTTTAAAGAAGCGGCCCTGACGCTTGTCTCACAGGCACCGTTCGTGATCGTCATGAATCATCCGTGTTTCCGCGCGCCGCAGCAAAGCGGCTGGGGCTGGGACGAAGCACGTAAACTTCAATATCGCCGGATGGATCGCTACCTGAGCCCGTACGCACAGCCGATCATCGCCCACCCAGGCGCAGCGCCCTCGGTCAAAACCATCTCCTATCATCGCCCGCTTTCAACCTACGTTCAAGCATTGAACGCGGCCGGTTTTGTCGTGGACGCGATCGAAGAATGGATCTCCGACAAAAAGAGTGATTCTGGTCCAAAAGCAAAAGCAGAAAATGTTGCTCGGAACGAGTTCCCCCTCTTCCTCGCGATTCGCGCTCGTAGAAAATAATTTAATATCCAGCTTTTCGACGGTTGGCGATGTGCTCCTCAAGTGTTCGTCCGTAATAAATCTTTCCTGCGTCATCAGTAAGGAAGTACAGATAGGTCGATGGCGTCGGATCAAGCACAGCTTTAATCGATCCTTCACTTGGATTTGAAATCGGGCCAGGGGGCAAACCTTTATGCTTGTACGTGTTGTATTCGTTCTCAATCGCCAGATCTTCCGCCGTAGAGCGTGAACGACCGGATTTTGTAATATAATTCACCGTCGCATCACTCTGCAATGGAATACCTTGATTCAAACGACGTAAGAAAATACCCGCAACAACCTTTCGATCTTCAGGCTTGGAAACTTCTTTTTCAACGACCGAGGCGAGTGTAATCACTTCATCCAACGTTTTGAGCGGAGCGCTCTTTTCCGTCACCTGTTCCGAAGCGATGCGTTGACCGAATTCTTCCAATTGCTTTGTCACGAGACTAGTTGGGAGCTGCCCGTGCCATACACGGTAGGTATCTGGAAAAAGATAGCCTTCAAGGCTTCGTTCAAGTGGCAGCGTTTTCAAGAAAGCGAACTTCTCGCGCAAAGACGAATCAAACGGCGAAGCATCACCCGACTCCCCCATGACCCGTTTTAGATCGTCCTCTTTGATGCCTTGTTCATCACGAAGCATCTGTTGGATATCGGCCACGGACCAGCCTTCGATGACTTTCACCTGGACTTCATCGCTTTGCGGACCGGTTTGAAGTACGGCGGCAATCTCCGAAAAGCGTTGCCCAGGTTGGATGCTATACGAACCTGCTTTCGGACGACGGGCGGCGGAATCGACGTACGAATACAAACGGTACCAAGTGGCGTTTGAGATCACCCCTTCTTTTTCAAGCTGAGTTGCCACCGCTTTTCCCGTCACGCCGTTCTCAAGAACAAAGCGCTTCGGCGCCCCTACCGCCGGCGAACCGATCCAACCTAAAAACAAGAACCGACCCAAAAAGACGAGGGCCCCGAGGACGATCACACCCAAAATCAGTTTTTTAGCCATGAATGTGTTCACGATAGACCGCCGTGCGACGGACAGCTGCATGAAGTAAACGGACGATCACGACCGCTATGAAGCCTACGAACGCACCAGCTAGAACATCTGTCGGATAATGGACCCCGACCGCGACCCGACCGAATGCGACACCCACCGCCAAGAGCAATGGAATCGCACCCGCTTTCGGATTCGCCCAGAATAAGGCAAATGCCATCGCGAAAGCGGCCGAAGCATGAGCGGAAGGCAGGGAGTGTAGCGATAAAGGGGCTGGAACTAGTCGAAGTACATTGGACTCGGCAACGTAGGGCCGTAAACGTCCAATAAAACGGCTCAACATCAAAGCCGCATACAAAGCCATCAACATCGCAATCCCCGCTTCTCGGGCCGCATGTTTTACTTTGGCGCGCCGATCCATTATTCCAACCACGAGAATCCAAGCGGCTTCAATGAAAATTAGCCAACGCGCACAGGCGATCGATAAAAAAATGCCTGGACGAGAATCAAGGAGCGTTTGCAGGGAGTGTATAAAAGCACCCTCGGAAGACATAGCCTCTATGATAGCATCTTTGGCGGAGGGGTTTTAGGTCGGTAGGCGCAGATCGGGGCCAAGGGGCAACGCCAACACTGCGGGACACCTGGCTTACAGATATCGCGACCGAACAAGATAAATACCCGGTTCACTTCGCGCCAGAGATTCTTTGGGAGTTGATCTTTCAATTCTTCTTCGACCTTTTCCGGCGTCTTGCCTTTTGCCCACCCTAAACGATGCGCAACCCGATAGACGTGCGTATCGACAGCGATCGCAGGGAGCTTAAACGCATACCCCAAGACACAGCTCGCCGTCTTACGACCAACACCTGGGAGCTCGATGAGCTCATCCATGGTTTTTGGGATCTGTCCGCCGTGTTTTTCGAGCAACTGCTTGGCAAGACCGTTTAAGGCTTTTGCCTTTGCCTGGGAGAGCCCAACTGCTGCGATATAAGGGCGAATAGCGGCTGGCCGAGCTTCGGCCAACATCTTGAGCGTGGGAAAAGCTTTACGAAGCCCTGGATAAGCTTTAATAACCTGTTCATCGCGCGTACGTGCCGAGAGCATCGTCATGATCAAGGTGTCTTCCGGTGATCCAACATCAATCATCGCCTTGGCGGTGTAGAGCTTTTGTAGCAACTCAATCGCCGCTTGCTTGGTCATAACTGTTTAGATCAATGGACTGCCTGTCATTTCCGGTGGCTGCGGCACGCCGAGCAACTTCAAAATTGTCGGGGCCGTATCCGCTAGCATCCCGATCGGACCGACCATCGATAGGTCATCGTTTTCGATATCTCCGCCAGGAGCTTTCACCCCTTCCAAGTCCTTACTTATCACCAAGAATGGGACTGGGTTCGTCGAATGTTCTTTATCCATCTCGCCTGTGATCAGGTTCTTCACTTCTTCGGCGTTTCCGTGATCAGCCGTAATCACAACCGCCCCACCAACGGCCAAAGCCGCATCCACCACCTGGCCCATTGCTTTATCAATCGCTTCACAGGCTTTAATTGTCGCCGCTTCATCGCCGGTGTGCCCAACCATATCCGCGTTCGCGAAGTTGATGGCGATAAAATCGTACGTGCCAGCCATCGTTTCTTTGACTACACGATCTGCAATCTGAAAGACCGACATCTCCGGCTGCTTGTCGTAGCTCGAGACACGAGGCGATGGGATAATGACCCGTGTCTCACCCGGGAACTCTTCTTCACGCATGCCGTTCATGAAAAACGTCACGTGGGCGTACTTTTCGGTTTCGGCAATGTGTAACTGCGTTAGACCCGCATCCGAGATGACTTTTGCTAAACATTCTTCGATGAGCTGAGGCGGATAGGCTACCTCGATCGGCAAGTCTTTTTCGTATTCCGTGAAGGTGACAAAGAACAAATTCTGAAGGGTTTCCCGCGGGAACTTGTCGAACGCTGGCAAAACGAAGGCTTTCGCGATTTCACGGGCGCGATCGGGACGGAAGTTGAAGAAGATTACAGCATCTCCCGAACTGACTTTCGCCACCGGCTGACCACGTTTGTCAGTAAGAACCGTTGGAATGAATTGCTCATCGTAAACTTCCTTGGCATAGGAAGCCTGGATCGCATCTGTGGCATTCTTCGCCGTCGGTCCCAACCCTTGAGCGATCGCATCATAGGCTAACTGGATCCGGTCCCAACGATTGTCACGATCCATCGCGTAATACCGGCCGCTTAACGTCGCGATCGTTCCAACACCGAGTTCCGCGATCTTCGCTTCAAGCTCGGCAATAAACCCTTGCCCTGAGTTATAAATTGCATCGCGTCCATCCAAAAAGGCGTGAATCGCAACTTTTGTGAATTGCTCACGCTTACAAAATTCAAGCAGCGCGTAGAGATGTTCCTGAGAAGCATGCACACCCCCTTGAGACACGAGGCCCATCAGATGCAAGGTTCCACCGCTCGTTTGAACATGTTCAATCGCTTTTTTGAAGACAGGAAGTTCGTAGAACTCGCCCGATTCGATAGTCAGATTAATCCGGGGCAAGCTTTGATAAAAAATACGGCCCGCGCCCATCGTCAGGTGCCCGACTTCGGAATTCCCCATCTCCCCCCAGGACAAACCGACGGCCGGACCATTCGCTTGAACGGTCATGGCGGGATAACGCGAAATCAACCGGTGAAAGACCGGCATATTGGACTCAGCAATCGCATTTCCGAGCCCGGCTGGAGCAATACCAAAACCGTCGAGAACTAAGAGAACGACGGGCTTAGGACGGGACATACAGTGAGCCTTATAGTAGCGCTCGAGAGGCTGTTTTGGTAGGGGGAACGATTCTTTTGAGGTTTCACTCAAACGACACATCAAAAGAATCGCGCGGAGCCCCGAAGACGGGCAACGAGCCCTTGAGAAGGGCTCCGCGACGATTGGTTGGAGGATTGGAGGTTCAGGCAGCGGGCGGCGGCTCGCTGCCACCAGGACGGACAGGGGCAGGTGGCGTAGCCGAAGCTCGCCCCTTTCCACTTCCACGTTTCTCACCCGGTTGAGGAGCCACCCCACGGCTACGATCCAAATGCAGGACCTTGCCTACGTGCCTGACCTCGTTGGGATAGAGTTGAGCGAGGGTCGTCCCTTCTCCGGACAGCCCCCTACGGACAACCAGAGCAGATGCCGTATGCGCAAGCTCACGCAAGAGCGCCTCCTCAGTCAGAGCCCCCTTGGCAGCGGGTGGGCTTCCAATGGGCCAAACGAAATCCGTGACCGGACGGAAGCACCGACTGCCGTTTCCGAATGAACCTTCGATAACGAGCAGCTGAACCCCCGAGCGGAGATCGGATAGCGCGCGCAAAATGGATCGCTCACGATCCGCAAGCGGCGCACCTGCAAATACGGGTAGAAACCCACCCATATCTCGCAGAACGAGCAACCTCATCCTACGGATGAGGTTCGGATCGAGAGGATCCCTAGGCTTTTCAGGCTCGTCGGACATAATCGCTTTTCTGCTCTCTTTGCGTTTAGAGTAAGAGATTTTCGAGACTGATGATGCTCTTCTATTTGAACCTTTCTCACAACCAATCAAGCTGTGAAGGAGCGTTGAAATACATCGCGAGTCCAGCAAAAGGCAAGACCAGCGACAGACAACTATGCCTGATCGCTGGTCTTTTGTCGAATTTTCTTAAGAAAAGCTGCTTTTACTATTCTTCGTCGCGGCCCGTTTCACGAGACGTGCTCCCGTCCTTTTTCTTGAATTTTACGTTAAAAATAGGCTCGTACGAGACGTCGTCTTCGGTGATTTCAACCTCTTGGCCCTTCATCAGCTGGGTAAGTGCGAG
This sequence comes from uncultured Gammaproteobacteria bacterium, assembly GCA_964598725.1. Lineage (GTDB taxonomy): Bacteria > Patescibacteriota > Patescibacteriia > 2-12-FULL-60-25 > 2-12-FULL-60-25 > JAGOTP01. The sequence goes on from CAZRCW010000002.1 coordinate 198,346, forward strand.
ATCGGTTAATAGCTGCTTATCGGACGCCATATTGGTCTGCAACTTATCGATCTCTGCCTGTTCGGTCATGAAGTCTGCTTTCACAGCAGCCTCAATACGACGCTTCTTTTCAGTCAGCTTTTCGAGCTCATCTTTCACTTCTTGATAGGACTTCGAATGCGTGAGCGCATCCTTGTACATATCACGTAAATCTTTCTGCTTCTTTTTAGAAGCTTGGAGGCGGCGGTAGACGTCAGCAAGGGAGGGCATAAGGGTCAGGTTTCGTGACGGGCAGTATACCACCCTTTTACTCCTTCCAAGATGCCAGATACGAACAGCTTTTCCAGAGGCTGTGCGGACAAATCGAGCCAGGCCCAACCTTCATGCTCATGACTAACCACAGGAATGATATCTGGATTATCGATCAGGGCCTCAAAAAAGACGTAAAAGACCGGGATCCCCTCGCGTGACCAGTGCCTACCAAGTGCGACGGGCTGGTCGCTCACTGTAAACGCAATCTCTGGACCAAGCTCTTCGCGTAGCTCACGACGGAGGATGTTATCCAACGGCAAAGCGAACTCAGCATCTTCGATCCGACCACCTGGTAAGTCGTAGAATCCTTCAAAACTCCGACCAATTTTTCCATTCAACCCCAAGATCCGTCCATCATCTCGACGAAGAATCGCTTTTAACGAAATCTGATAGCGCTCGAAGGCCATAGATCATCAGAATAGCGGATGTGTTGACGCTTCAACAGATCAGCAACCCACGCTCTTTCAGCGCGATCCAACATTCCGCTAACGTATCGACCAGTCGTTTTGAGGACCAACTGAACTGCTTCAGCACATAGCCCACCGTGCGCGACGACTTCGTCAAACTCGTGCGACGATAGCCTATCGACCAATTTCCTACCTGATCCTGTCGAATCTCCATGATTAGCCGCTGTGTTTTATATTCGATTGGATTAACAGAAATCGTACGCGGGATGCAGGCAGAAACTTCTTCCGCGGTTGGTGGCGTCTCTGGGTCAACTGAAATCATCGGGTCAAAGACGCTTCGCTCTCGTTCGCTCCAGCCTAGTTCGCGCATCCGTTTCCAAAGCGCTGTACTCGGCAACAGTCGATCTTTTGTGAAAGAAGCTGCGTGCATCGTTCTAGCGTAGCACGTTCAGGTCCCACGTTTGAGCGGCTTTGCTATCAAAAGATCAACCTTTGGTTTCCGTATCTTTTCTAAAACCAGCTCAAAGCCTGGCAACAAGTTGAGCTTCTTCAGCTCCTTTAAGGTAAACCAACCGAAATTTTGAGATTCCCAATCGAGTTTGATCTGATCCGTTATAACTTCGACAATAATCGGATGAACGATCCAGGTCTTTTTCGATTTCTTATCCGGCTGATCAAAGATCTCCGCTAATCGAATGGACTTGATCTTCGAGGCTTGAATCCCCGCTTCTTCACGAAGCTCTTCTTTCACTTTTTGGAGCAATGACCTGTCATCGTCTAGAAACCCAGAAATACCGTTCCAATACTCCGGATAAAAGTTCACCTTCGCGCTCCGTTGAAGCACCAAGATCTTCTTATTATGCATCACAACGCAATTCATGACCGGCGCCCAATGGATGTGGGTGTAATCGGTTTGACCAGCTCGAGGCGTAAACGTGTGAGGCATAGCGATTAGCCTTTATCTACCTCACGTTTCGGCATAATCACTTCCTCGATTGGATAAACATCAAACGCCACCTCATCATACGGATGAACCCGTCGAATCGCCTTCAAGACAGCCTCTAGATGTTCGCGCGGACAAACTGTTTCGATACGCTCCTCTTCGGTCGTTTCGAACTTTCCGACCTCGCCCGTGTGCGGATTCGCCCCTTCCATCGGCAAAAAACGACCCACTCCCTTCGTCGTGAAGGTGCAATGCGAATAATTCCCGATCACTCCCGCACCCGCATCCCCCATCGCTTGGCGAAGCGCGTCCGCATGCGATTCAGGCACATAGACAACGATTTTTATTCTGGATGGCATAGGATGCTATTTACACCTGTTCAGCCGCGAGCTGAATGGCTTCTTTATAAAAATCCGGCATCGGCAACGCGTCCATCTCTTCTAAGGAGAATCGCTCAAATAGAGCCTGACCCGCTTCACCCTCTAATTCAAACTCACCCGTTTTTCCGAAGATATTGCACAGATACGATACGACCAATACACCCCGCGATTCATCCTCCGATACCTTAATCGTATACATCCAGGCCTGAACGATGGTTTTCACTTCGACCGCGAAGCCTAGCTCTTCCTGGAGCTCACGTACAACCGTATCTGCGGGCTGTTCACCTTCATCGACTTTTCCACCAGGTAGTTCCCATTCGTTCCGTTCATTTTTACGCAACCATACTTTTCCTTCATCGAAGACAATGCCTTTGGCCGAGATAGGGACTTTGTATGTATTCATATTAGATCTTTGGTTTCACGGCCAACATATCATAGCCGGTCGAAGCTTCGTACTCGCGAGCGTACGTCACATCGTCAAAGATCAGGAACACAAGCTCAGCCGTCACACCCACGATCGATCCAAGTTTCAGATGACCCCCCACCACATTCCCCTCTTGATCCGAAACGGCGATGTGGATATGCGATTCTTCTGGAGAGATCGTGCCGGTTGCCGAAACGATCTCATATGACCCGTTCCACTCTTTGACGGTCTTTCCATCCGCCATACGCAAACAAACACGCGAGAGGTTGCCCACAAGAGAGACAACACACCCCGCGTGTACGTTTTCGGCTTTCGCTAAGCGTTCAATCTCTTCACGCAAATCTTGACCGGGCAAGAGACGGGCGGAGAACTGACGCATAGCGTTGACTAGGTTTATTTACCAGCTCCGTGGCACTTCTTGAACTTCTTGCCTGAGCCACATGGACAAGGATCGTTGCGACCAACATCTTTCATGTCTTTCGTGGAAGGCGCTGCGAACTGTGGGACTTCTTCCCCACCCGTCAGCTCCGCTGCTGGCGCAAGCGCATCGATCTTGTTCGCTTCCGCTTCAGCCATATCTTTCATGAACTTCACCTTGAAGAGGGTATGCGTCACGCGTTGCTGGATCAGGTTCTGCAATTCCTGGAAGCGCTGGAAGGCCTCACGCTTGTACTCGACGAGCGGATCGCGCTGACCGTAGGCCTGCAAGTTCACGCCACGACGCAAGTATTCCATGTTCTCCAAGTGTTCGACCCAAAGATCATCCATCGAGCGAAGCAAAATAATCTTTTCGACTTCGGACAAGGAGACCTGATCCCCGATCTGCTCTTCGAAGGCTGCATACGCCTGTTTTACGTAGTCCAAGATCGCTTCGATCAGCTTGGTACGCGCTGCGGCCTGTCCTTCACCTTCCATCTGATGCTCTTCGATTTTAGGCAAGGCTACTTCAATCGATTGTGGCAGAATCAGCTTACAAGCTTCCTGCAAGCGAGTAATCTCCCAATCAGCGGCATATTCCGGAACGGTGCAAGACGCCACCAAGGTTTCGACCTCCCCTTCGAACATGTCCATCACCATTTTCTTCAGCGGACGCTCACCTTCTTGTGTCGCTTTCGTTGCCGCTTCCAAAATGTCGTTGCGTTTTTTATAGATCGAGGTGCGGTGCTTATTCAAGACATCGTCGTACTCAAGCACATGCTTACGAATATCGAAGTTGTGCCCTTCGACTTTGTGCTGAGCTGATTCGATCGCCTTAGTCAGCACAACGTTCTGAATTGCTTCGTCTTCTGGAAGCTTCGTCACTTCCATCACGCGCTTCATACGGTCGGAGCTAAAGATACGCATCAAATCGTCTTCGGTTGAAACGTAGAACTGCGTTGTACCTGGATCACCCTGACGACCGGCACGACCGCGTAGCTGGTTGTCGATGCGACGTGATTCGTGACGCTCCGTACCAATGACATGCAAGCCACCGAGCGCACGGACGGCGTCGGCTTCGGCTTTGTCCGGCGGATTTCCACCAAGCGTAATATCGACACCACGACCAGCCATGTTGGTGGCAACCGTAACTGCACCTTTGCGACCCGCCTGAGCGATGATTTCACCTTCACGCTCGTGGTTCTTGGCATTCAACATGCTGTGCGGGATACCGCTCTGAGTGAGCAGTTCGCTCAACACTTCGTTCTTCGCGATACTCGCCGTACCAACCAACACCGGCTGACCAAGCTCATGACGACGCTTAATTTCTTGGGTCACCGCTTTGAATTTTCCAATTTCGTTGCGGTACAACAAATCTGGCAAGTCTTTACGCTGACTTGGCTTGTGGGTTGGAATCGACAAGACGTCGAGTTTATAAATCTTGAAGAACTCTTCGGCTTCGGTTGCCGCCGTACCCGTCATACCCGAGAGCTTGGTGTATAAGCGGAAGTAGTTCTGGAAGGTAATCGTCGCCATCGTGACCGATTCACGTTGGATCGTGACATGCTCTTTGGCTTCGATGGCTTGGTGAAGACCCTCTGAATAGCGACGGCCTTGCATCAAACGGCCGGTGAACTCGTCAACAATTACGACTTCATCATCCTTCACGACGTAATCACGATCACGACGGTACAGCGCATGCGCACGGAGTGCCTGCTCAAGGTGATGGACTAAGCGTGTACCTTGGCTGTATAAGTTTTCAACACCGAGCCAACCTTCCATCTTTGTAATACCCGCTTCCGTAATAGAAGACGTACGCAACTTCTCATCAATAATATAATCTTCTTTCTCAATCAACTGAGTCACGAGCGATGCAAAGCGGTAGTAGAGCTCTTCTGGTTCCTGCGCAGGCGCAGAAATAATGAGCGGTGTACGCGCTTCATCGATCAAGATCGAGTCGACTTCGTCGACCACGGCGTAATTCAAGCCACGCTGAACCTTCTGCACGAGGTTACCCGCCATGTTGTCACGCAAGTAATCAAAACCGAATTCGTTGTTGGTTCCGTAGGTGATGTCGGCAGCATAAGCCTCTTTGCGCGAGACAGGACGCATGTAATCCATGTCGACATGGAACGAACCGATCTCGTCACGCTCCGTATCGTGTTCCGGTTCGGCTTTGAACTCTGGATCGTATAAAAAGCTTGCGCCATGCTGAATCGAACCGACCGACAAACCGAGCGCATGGTAAATTTCACCCATCCAGATCGCGTCACGTCGCGCCAAGTAGTCGTTGACCGTCACAACGTGCACGCCTTTACCGGAGAGTGCGTTCAACACAATCGGCAGGGTCGACATCAAGGTCTTTCCTTCACCTGTGCGCATTTCCGCAATCGAACCACGATGCAAGGTCAAGCCACCGATCAGCTGTACGTCGTAGTGACGCTTGCCGGCAACACGGCGAGCGACTTCGCGCGTTAAGGCGAAGACCTCTTCCGCGATCTCATCGAGCGAGCGGCCATTTTTCACTTCTTCGCGCAATTCTGTTGCGCGTGTTTTGAGCTGTTCATCGGATAAGGCCTGAACCGCCGGTTCACGCGCCGTAATACGATCAACCACCACCTGGAGGCGTTTTACTTCCCGAGCATTTGGATCTCCAAAGAGTTTGTTGAGGAAAGACATACGTTTGGTGGATAGTAACGGCTAAAACCCGAACCGTCCAGCAATTTCAAAGACCATTCCCCGGTTTTGAGGAATGGTCTTTTTGGCTGAGTTGAGTCTTTTTAGATCCCTTCACCGTGCTGACGGTCTTGAATACGCTCTTTTAATGAGGATAACTCCATCCGTAGATGGTCCCGAACTTTGTCGATTGCCTTGTAGAGCTCCTCCGCCTCACGCTCGATGCGGATCACTTCTTTATGCACTTGAACGGCCGCTTTGCAGCAAAAAATGTCGCCTTTTTGATGATGCTCTGAGGTTTTTCCGACCTCAACGTCAATATGGTCGATTGATTCAAAATACTTGGTCAGACCTTGCAGCTTTTCATCCACATACGCCGAAATGGCTGGTGTCGAATCAATTCCGTGGTAGGTCAGGTTGATGGTCATAACAAGAAGCAATTAAGGGGACAATTCCACCCTTCAAGCATACTCTTTGGGTCCAAATTGAGCCACTTTGACATCAGATCTTGATTTTTAGGCTGTTTTGCATTAAATTATTAGCGGTTCGATTACCACAGGAGGCTCATTTGCATCTTCAAGCCATCGCCTTGGTGCTCGCCTTGCTGGGGAATCTTCCCCAACCCGTCTCCATGGACGGACAGCCCAACCGGCCGGTCATCGGCCAGCAGGCGGAGACCTTCACCTGCTACAACGAGATCGCGCCCGGTAACTTCCAGCCCTGTACGGACGCGGAGTTCCAGCTCGCGCTCGCTGCCTGGCTGATCCAGCAGCGACATGTTCCCACACCGCCCCGACACTCGGACGAGTCCGACGACGCCGTGATCGAGGTCTGGCGCGACCGCGCCGACTACGACCGCGACATGCGCGAGTCCCGACGAGAGTTGGATCCGGCACGGCGCGAGGTTGACGCCGTCCACCGAGCCTGGGGACCCAACCGGCGCGGCCGCCACCGGCGCCACTGAACAGGCTGCTCCGCAGCCTTCACTTCACTCACGACCCTCGACGCGCACCTCGCGTCCCTACCGGGTCGTGAGTTGTGCGTTTAAGCGATTTTATTTTCATTCAAATCCCACGTATTGCACCTCTTCATGCATCTCGATTCCAAATTCGTCCCGGATCTTGCGCTTGATGAGTGAGATAAGGGCGATCACATCTTGAGCCCGAGCTTGGCCTTTATTCACCAAGAAGTTTCCATGCTTCGTACTTACTTCGACCTGCCCAACTGCTTGACCAAGCAATCCCGCCTGATCGACGAGCCAACCCGCTCCTAACGATTTATTTTTCAACATTGACTCCGGCACTTCGACTTCCTGACGAAGCTTGTCGACCTCCGCTTCTGATGCGAACTCAAAGTTCTTAAACGCACAACCAGCACTCGACTGTTCAAGCGGTTGCTTCTCTTTGCGTTGGCGCATGATGTCTTCCATGCGCTGCTTCCCAGCGGCAGGATCGGTTGATGGTTTCAACTCGAGCGTACAACTCAAAATAATATGCGGATCGTGCTTAAACAGACTCTCACGATAGCCAAATTGGCAATCTTCTTTGGAAAGCGTGAGACGTTGACCGTCACGCAATCGATAGGCATCAACTAAAACGACGGCATCGCGCATCTCGCCGCCATAACAGCCAGCGTCACCGTACACTGCTCCACCAATCGTGCCTGGCACACCAATCGCCCATTCGAAGCCCGTGAGACCAGCGTCGACGCTCTTACGTGCTACGAGTCCTGTGATCGCACCACTCTCTGCCGTCACTCGTAGACCGTCGATCGTCACCGCACGGTTCGCCATTTGAATTAGCAACCCTTCATACCCCTCATCAGCGACCAACAAATTCGATCCTCCGCCGAACGTGAGGGTTGGAATTTTCAACTCTTTGGCGATATTCAAGGCCTCTATCGCCGCCTCCGAAGTAGGCGCACTGAAATACAAACGTGCCGGACCACCGATCCGGAAACTTGTGTGCTTATTCATCGGCTCGTTTTCGATCGTACCGGGAACACGAGCAAGGAACTGAGAAATCTGATCAGACGAGAGCATAGGCAATTTTATAGAGGTCTCCGGCACCCATAATCACGACAACGTCACCCGACTGCAAGCTATCACGCAGCGCCGCGAGAGATGCGTCAGGAGTCTCAGTAAATAAGACTGTTCGTGAAACGGCTCGACCTTCATCGTGAATTTGAATCGCTGCCACCAAGTCATTTGAAGAAACAGCTTCGTCCTCTGCCTGGTCACGACCTTTTACATCGTAGATCTCACACAGAATGAGGACATCCGCCGCATCAAAGCACGGAATAAACTCGGCAAATAAATGCTTTGTACGATTGCGATGATGTGGTTGCATGCACAGAACCAGCCGACGATCTGGATAGAATTCTTTGATCGCCGATAATGTCTTCGTCACCGCCGTTGGATGATGCCCGTAGTCCGAGAAAACCGTGACGCCATCTTTTTCACCGATTCGTTCGAGACGGCGCCAAATACCGCGGAACGACGCGAGACCCGCGGAGAGTTCGTCCGCCCGCCAACCGAGCGCCTCCCCAACCGCATAACACATGAGCGCATTCATCGCGTTCATCGCGCCAGGAACCTGAAGATCGAAGGCAATTCCTTTGGACTGTGTATACGAGTACGCCTCGACTATCTGTCTGCCATTCGCACTTCGACGACGATTCAAAACAAGTTGAGCTCCTTCGTTTTCACCTACAGTACATATGTTGATAGCTCTACCTTCAAGCTCAGCTCGCTCTGCCTGAAGAAGTTTCGTAACAGCCGCATCATCCGCATTCGCAATGATCGTGCCACCCTGAACGACCTGCTTGAGCAAACGACGATAGGCGTCGAGCATGGCTTCGATCGTTGGGTAAATGTCGAAATGATCGCCTTCGATATTATTGATAACCAAAACAGTCGGTTGATACGCCAAAAAGTGATGGTCAAATTCGTCACCTTCCACAATGAGCCAGTCGGATGTCCCAATTTCCAAGTTGCCCTGACTGAATTGAGGAACGCGTGTTCCGACAACGGTTGTTGGATCCGCTCCCGTCGCTTGGGCCATGAGCGCAAGCATCGCCGTCGTCGTACTCTTGCCGTGCGTGCCTGTCACCACGATCTGCTTCATCGATTTCCCTAGCTCGCCTAAAAACTCATGACTATTAAAAGATGGGAGTCCACGACGCTTCGCCTCGATCCGCTCGGGATTGGTTTCATTCGCGGCCGACGAGAAAACCACGACCTGTGTTTCTGGCAGCACATGCTCCGCTCTATGCCCCAATTGAACCTCCACTCCCCGCTCACGAAGATCTTTTACCTGCTCATTTTCCTCTAGATCAGACCCTGAAACCGAAACACCGAGCGATAACACGAGTTTCGCCAAGGCCGAGACATGAATTCCACCGAGTCCGATAAAGTGGACGTGGGTATATGAGCAGTGCATACGACTAGCCTAAAAAGAGAGTGGACGTTCGTCTAGCGGCTCCATTCAGTTAACGCGGCAAAAACCTGAGCCGCCGCCTGCTCCCAAGTATAACGACTGGCCCAATGCTGTCCTTGATCCGCTAGAGTCTGGCGCGCTTGGTGATCCTGTTGGATCTGGTCCATAAGACGCACCAAGGCTTCCGGGTCACTTGGGTCAAACCAGAGCGCGTTGTCGAGCCCAACGACTTCCGGCAACGAACCGACCCGAGAACAGATGACAGGACAGCGAACTGACAAGGCCTCTAATGGCGTGAACCCAAAGCCCTCGTACCAGGAAGGGTGGACCAGAGCGATCGCTCCAGCATACAACGCCCGTTTATCTTCTTCAGCCATGTAGCCGGTCTGGATAATACTCGCCCGGAGACCGGTATGGTCGATCGCCTTTTGAATCGCCGCAAATCCCTCACCGGGTGTTCCGGCCAAAACGAGCGCCGTCGGGTCGCCCAAGCCCCGATCTTCTTTGTAACGACGGAAGGCCTCCACCAGCAAGGGAACGTTTTTCTTTGTATCGAGACGACCAACATAGAGGAAGTAGTCGCCTGGAATACGGTAGCGATTCACGACGTCGTGCTTTTCAAAATCCGTGACTTCGGTCTGTGCAAGGTGATCAACGCCCGGATAGATCACCTGAATACGGTCTGGGTTCGCGTCGCAGAAATGAACGAGTTCCTGTTTAGAATATTCGGACACCGTTAGAATCCGGCTCGCTCGTCGGACACTATCGCGGGTCGAAGCGATCTGCCAGTTGCGCTCGCTGCGGCTATAGAGCTCCGGATGGCGGAAGAATCCGACATCATGAATCGTGACAACCGAATGGTGCGGCACAATCCGCGGCAACGCCGAAGAGGGAACAAATAAGACATCTGGGCGATGTTGCAGGAGTTCAAAACTCAAACGACATTGGGTCCAGAGACTTCGAAACGGCCAAGTAAGCGTCCGTTCATGCCAATTCATTGGCGCTTCACCCAATTCTGCTGAGAGCGTTTTCCTTGAGTACAGGAGCCAGGAATACTGATCTTGCCCTACGTGTTGTTTAAGGGCCTGGATCAAATGCCAGGCGTACCATTCGACTCCGGTTTTTTCGGTCCGGTTGGCTCGGGATGCATCGATGCCTATCAACATAGGCACAGTGTATCACGCGTGATACGCTTCTTCTCAAGTTCGCCCTTCTCCTATGCGCACCGCTACTTCGTCAAAAACTGGGACCGCCGTCGCCGCCTTGGCCGCCCTCGGACTCGCAGCCGCCGCTGGCTTGGGGTATTGGGGCTATCAACATTGGGATCAATTCACGTCCGACACCTATCGCCAAAATCAAATCATCGAACAAGCCACCGACGATCCATCAGTTGCCCCTTTCGAAATCGGTGATGAACCTACGTCTCGCTAAGCTAAGCGTTGCGATCGCTGGCTGCGACGTCATTCTTGCAGATCTTCTCATCCTCAGTGCCTGTTGGCAGGCCCGGACTTCGGCCCCGATCAGCTCGCCCTGGAGCGTATTACCTTGGTGGATCTTTGTGATGTTTGGACTCGGTAGCGCCTGTCTTGTGTACGCGCTTCGTACCACAACGCGCTTAACCCAAACCGGGCTCCTGATTGTTCACGCCATCACGGCTTGGTGTACCGCGCTCGTCATCTACCGACTCGGCTTTGGCTTTGATCCATTCATTCATCAAGCGGCGGAGCAGCACCTCGTCACCCATGGAACGATCTCGCTTGGGACACCGCTCTACATCGGACAATACGCACTCGTCTGGCTGATCGAGAAACTCAGCCCCTGGTCGGTGATTCAGATCGATCAATGGCTGGTACCGGTCTTAAGCCTCGGTTTGATTCCCCTGTTTCAACGGAAGCAGCGTTTTTTGGCGTTTGCATTGTTTCTCCTCCCGATCTCACGCTTCTCGTTCACCATTCCGTTTCAGCTCGCCTGTCTCCCATTCTTAGCCATCGTCGCACTCATCGAGCAACCGATCTCAAACAAGCGTTTAGCCCTTCTCAGTTTCCTGGCACTGGCAAGTACTCTGATTCATCCACTTATTGGCATTCCGAGCATGCTGGTCGTGCTTGGAGTCGGACTTACAAAAACTCGCTTCGCTCGACTTACCGCCTTCGCGATCGTCATCGGCATCCCACTTGGCTTGCTCGCTGCCTTCAGCGTTTACGCAGGGCTTCATCACAGCCAACTTTCGTTACCATCTGCCACGAGCTTCCTAACATCGCTCAGCGTGTTGTTCGCACCGAGTTATCAATTGTCATCCAAACTGCCCTGGCTCAGTCTTGTCTACGGCTTCCTGAGCGTCTGGCCATTCATCCTCTGCCTGATCGGACTGAAAGAAAACGTACGCGAACCCACGAGCGAAAAACAGCTGCGCTTATGGACCGCTATCGGCCTCCTAAGCGCATCGATCATCCTCGCCTGTTGCGTTCGTCTTCCAGGTATTATCGCCCATGAGCAATTCGAGTTCCCGTTGCGCCTATTCCAACTCGTTCCGCTTCTTTTCTTACCAGACATCGCTCTGACACTGGAACGACTCCTCAGCCCAGCACCCGCTCGGTCGCGCTGGCCGACCGCAGGGATCATTATTGGTCTGGCGCTCATTTCAACCGCTAACTGGTTTGTGAGCTATCCGCAAGAAAACCAACTCGTCCATCGGTATACCCCTGGAGCGAGTGTGTATGAATATCAAGCACTCCAGATGATCAAGCAGGTAGCCAAAGATCAGCCCTATCTCGTGTTGTCACATCAGATGCTCGGCGCAGTTGCGCTTCAGCAGGCTGGCTTCGAACAGACGATCACCACCTGTCACGGCGAACACCTGCGCTACGCACTTCCAACGGGCGGCGCGCTTTATCGAGATCTACTCATCTTGCTACAGACAATCGATATAGCTGCTACGCTGGAACGACTGCAGACGTGTTATGGTGAAAATACTGTATTATTTATCGTGCTACCGACCTTCTTAGATCCAGTCAAACAAACACAAGCGAAGCTGCAACCGTTCATTACATCACAGACCGATCTCGGTGGATATCTCAACGTGTATCAAGTTCGTAAGCCATGATAGACTGTCCCCAGTTCCTCTCCCTCTATGCCCTCTTCACGCACCTCTACATCATCACGTTCCAAAGTTGAAACTGGCACCCTGGCTGCACTCGCCTTCGGCTTGACCTTCGCTGCCGGTGTCGCCTTCATGGGGAATGAAAAACTGGATACTTCCATGAATCAGAAGGCTCTATTGATTCAACCTACTGCTCAGACAACCCAGAACCCACCGAAAGAACCGCTGAGCACAGGGAATCAACTACTTCAAAATCCAATCGTGCAAGATCTGCCAAATCTTCCAGCACCCGCTCCGCGGCTTTCGCTCGTCATCCCGAACGAAACGCGTAATGTCAGCCTGCGCGCCAAAGATGAGGTCGAGCTTTTCAACTTCACCGTCACGCCATCGGCTTCATCGTCACCGATTGCGCTCAAGTATTTCAATGTAAGCACATTCACAACCGATGCACGTCGCACCGAGCCAGGGATCGACCTTCCGGATATGCACTTGTATGCGAACGGCGTACTCGTCTCAGACTCCCTGTATCGCATTCACGCCTACCGACAGCTTGATGTGCGCCAGGCCGGTCAAGAACGTGCGTTCATCTTCAATGATGAGTACCTTGTCTCGAATCCAACTCGCTTCTCGATTCGCTCCAGCTGGACCGGGACGCCACGCGTAGGACAAGACATCACGAGCAGCTTCGCTTACTTCCTCGAGGGTCGCACCGGTCTACGCGGACAAATGGAAACGGCCTACGTCGTACGTGGTAACGCCTGCAGCCAACCGGCAGAGTGTTCACGCTCAAGCGTCTTCACTTGGTCCGATCTCTCTGCTGGCACAAGCCATTCCGGCCACGCCATGAGTGAAGAGGGAGGAACCGGTATCGGCAGCCGTGCCAGCAACGACTGGCTCACGCAGTACTCGATCCCAGGCTTCAGCTTCCGGACAACCCAGACCGTGCACATCACAGGTTCGCGCTAATCAGAAAGGGAGAATCAAAAACGAGCCACCTGGCTCGTTTTTGATTCCTCATTTTTTAAGAAGAGAAGACGCTGCGCTTATAAGCTTCTAAGTTCTCCAACGCAATTCCTGTTCCACGCGCGACACACAGCTGCGGGTTATCGGCGACAAAGGTTGGAACACCTGTTGCTTCAGCGAACAACCGATCCAAATTCCGTAGCTGGGACGAACCACCGGACAGGACCATCCCCTTCTGCATCACGTCGGCGGAGAGCTCTGGCGGTGTTCCACGCAAGACTTCCTTGATAGCTTCAACGATGCCCTGAAGCTCATGTTGAATCGCGTCTGTCACATCATCGCTTGTCACGGTTACAACACGTGGGAGACCGCTCATCATGTCGCGGCCTTTGATTTCCATTTCGAGCTTCTCTTCTAAGTACAGCGCGGAACCGATCCGAATCTTCACATCTTCGGCCGTTCGTTCACCGATCGCGAGACCGTACTTGCGACGAATATGTTCCTGAATCGCCGCATCGAGTTTGTTCCCACCGATACGAACGGAAGCGGATGACACGATGCCGCCAAGTGAAATCACGGCGATCTCGGAGGTTCCGCCACCGATATCAATGATCATATGCCCTGAGGCCGAACCGATTGGAATATCGGCACCGATCGCAGCAACCACCGGCTCTTTAATGATATAGGCCGCTTTTGCACCAGCCGAGAGCGTTGCATCAATAACGGCGCGCCGTTCCGTTGAGGTGATACCACCTGGTACCGCGACCATGACTTCCGGACGGAACAATCGCACACCACCCATCGCTTTGTTAATGAAATAGCGCAACATTGCCTCGGTTGTGCGATAGTCGGCGATCACACCATCTTTAAGCGGACGCTTGGCGACAATACTGTCTGGCGTACGGCCGATCATGTCTTTCGCCGCCGCTCCAACAGCGAGTACACGCTTGTCGGCGAGCGAGATGGCGACGACCGAAGGTTCGTGAATAATGATCCCTTTGTTGGGGATGTAGACCAAGACGGTTGTTGTTCCGAGATCAATTCCGATTTTTTTGCCGAACATAGATGAGGAACAAGTGGGGTTAGAAACGGACGCGGAAGGTGCGATCTCGATCGAGCGGGGTTGTGACCTGATACCGCTGATCGCCAAATTGTGCCGGTGCTTCGGAAGGCTCCGCTGCCCTCACGTTCTTACCCAACGCGTGATCGAGCGTCAATCGGGATTGATTCCCAGGTTGGCGCTGAACCAGTAATTCGTAGCTGTTTGTAGCTCGCATCGCTTCGAGCACAGTCGGCGGCAAGCGATAACTGAAGCGTAAATCGCGCGTTTCGCCTGGCTCGAGCGCCCAGAATGCCCCAAAGACGGTTTTCCCGAGGTCTTTAAAGACATCTACCTTCCCCGGCTCGACACGTCCACCGGCCTGGTTCTTATCTCGCGCCATCGCCCCGTCCGCTGACAGCAGCTCGCTCCCCTCTGGAACGTAGACGCGGACATAATCGCGATAGCGGCTGTAACGCCAATCGATCGTGCGCACCGTGTTGCGATAATGTAGCGTCACGGTCGCGATTCCCGTCGCCAAGTCGACGCCATAGCGCGTTTCTTTTTCCATCTTTCCGTCTGTCTTCAACGCTCCTAAGTTAGAATCAATCACCCAGAGATAATCGGTCGGCGTTCCAGAAGCGCGACCTGTCCAACCACGCGCATCCAAGAGCGAACGGGTACGCGGATCACGCAGATAGAACAAGACATTCTTACGAGCCAAGTTATCGGTCAGCAAATCGAGCAACACCGGCAAGCGATCCGTTGATTGCTGCATCAGCTTCTTGAACAGCTCATCCCCTAACTTCAGCACAATGTCTTTCCGTTGATCAACCGAAATTCCCTGGTTCAAAAAGCCCTGCTCCGTGTCGTATTGGAGCTGGTCAAAGAAATTCTCCGCGTTGAATTCCTTGCCATTCACTGAGATCGGTCCGGTGAAGCGGAGAAGATCCTCAAAGAACTCTGGTGTGAAGGCGATCACCCCGTCCAAGTAGTCGGTCGTACCGGTCGAAGCTAACGCACGTTCACCCAAATACGTCTTCATCATGTCCTCGGCGGAGGTTGGGAAATCTGGCGACCAGTTGCGGTCGCGCAAGAACCAAGCCGGAACACCGAGATGTTGCGTGAGCGGGGCTGGCGGAACGTCTTTCCATGTCTGGCTGACAGGATTATCGATCGTGTACACGTCATCAAAGCGCATTTCTTTTACATCGGCCGATTTCACTCGGACATAGCCAATGGTTCCAAGGAAGCCTCCCGTAGCGCGCAGTTCATCGCTATTTTGCAGAACCACTAGATATCGATTCTCGCTTGGATGACCAACCAGTGGCAGAAGGATGTCTAAGAATGCAATCAACTGATCGGCACGCTGCGTCAGCTCTGGGAGTCGATCTCCGTATCCAGCAATCGGCCCCAACATCGAGCTTTGACGAGCTTCCGCCGGCAAATCTCCCCAGAGCGAAGCGGCTAGCTTCACTTTTTCACGTGCTTGGCGTAACTCGGGCAGTAAGCTTGCAAAGCGTGACAAGATCTCCTCTTTCTCCGAAGGCGAAAGTGACGCGAATGGACGACCCGAGACAACCGACCCATCCAACCCGCGCTCAAGCAGCCCAACCGATTCCAACACTTGCTCGAAGCCGGAAGCGGCGCGCACCGTCTGATCAACTCCATCCGACAGGGTGTGAGCGATCTCCATCAGATGTTCAAGCGTCCGAATATCACGGCCTAAAACCGGCCATTCACGCAGTGGGTGAAGCTTTTGAATACCGCTCGACAAACGATCTAATGATTGAAGGAAGGTGGGTAACTCTTCTTCTGCCGCAACGAAATCATGCCGATCAACATCCTGACGCATCGCCAAGGCAGCCGACTTCATGTTCGATACGGCACCACCCAAATAAATCGCCCCTACAACGATAGTCGTAAACACGAGGACGGCGACGCCGATAATCAAACCAGACAGAACCAGCACCAGCGGACGTAACGGATGAGGCGTCAACACGGGCGATGCTGGTGGTAACATCGGTGACGTTGGCGATTCTTCAAAGATATCTCGAGGTTCAGCAACCGTTGGCTGCTCAATTTGGTCTACTAGTACACCCGTGTCTACGACCGGAGCGATCGACTCCGTATTCGTATCTTGTGTATGCAAAGACTCTTCCGGCGCGGGCAACTCCGGAACAGCAGGACAGGTTAAAAAATTCGGGCGGACTTCATCTGACACTCAACGAGTGTACACCATTTTGAAGCATTCAGCAGCCCAATTCAGTTAGTGTTTGACCGGCAACGCCTGACCACGGTACTTCCAGAAATAGTAGAGCGCACTCTTGATGTGATAACGTGTTGTTTTGTTGGTAAAAATTTCCCAAGGACGCTTAATGCGACTCTGGCGCGCATGATAATGCATCACATACGCCGATGGGGTGTACACGACACGGCTACCTGCATTCCAGGCGCGACGACACAAATCTGTATCTTCGAGATACATGAAGATCTTCTCGTCAAACAATCCAATCTTGTCGAGCAAATCGCGACGAATACACATCGCCGATCCTTGTACCCAATCAACTGGCTGCTCAACCGATCGATCCATGTCTTTCATTAAAAACTTCGCTACCTCGCGCTTGGCCCAAGGCAGCTTACCTAACATCGTACGCCGATAAATCGGCATCATGTAGGTATGAAAGCGGTAACACGAGTCCTGATCCGTGTGATCTGGATTCAACGTGCGCGGCGCTGAGATCCCGACATCTGGGTGTGCCTCCATCCAATTCACCCAGTTCTCGAGCTGCTGCGGGAATATCACCAGGTCTGGGTTGATCAACATGATGTACTTTCCCTTTGCAAGTTTCATCGCCACGTTGTTCCCCCGTCCAAACCCCAGGTTCGCCTGCGGGTCGATCGTTTTTACCCAAGGATAGGTTTGGTTCACCATCGCCAAGGTTCCATCTTCTGGCGAGCAATCCACCAGGTAGTACTCGTACGGAAACGAGACCTGAGCATCCTCCAACCCCTTAAGGAGATTGCGGATATGTTCACGCATACGGAAATTGACCGTAATGAAGGTGACGAGCGGTTGTTCGGAGACGGGCATACATTAGGAGAGAAACCAGCGGCGACGGTCCGCTAATGGCACTGCTCTATCAGGCCGACGCAAAAACTTCAAGGTCGCAGCATATTCATGAATGCCTGGTTCAAGCTTCAAACGCTCCGTCCAGAACTTGCCATGGAAGAAACGAGAAACACGATAACGGAGCCAAGAACCGATGACCCATGGCGCATGAACACAGCGCAAACCGACGTCATCCAGTTCTTTTCGAGTGGAACTTGGGAGGTACAGCTCGCGCCACTGTAGGCGTTTGTGACGGGTTTGATGTTGCGGCGCGAACCAAATCTTGGCTTCAGGAATGAGTCGAGGGCGTGAACCGGCTCGAGTCGCCCGTGAACACAGATCAAAAACCGCAAAACCAACGGGCACGCGCGGGTCCAGCCAGACGCCATCAGCGAGAAGAAGCGTCTCGATAAACGAAGCTCGAATCACGACACAGGCATCCGATAAGGCGACAACCCCTGCGCCCGCATCGAATTGACCTGTATCCTGGCTTCCCTGGCCGATGAAGGACAAGGTGCGGCCACGGGTCACACCCACTCCGGCAGCGTACAGCTGGTCTGTGTGATGCAACTCAACCCAATCCCCTTCGGTTTGGACGCTTGTATCTGCCCAAAAGATCTTCGGACCGGCGATCATCAGGCTCGGATCAGCTGTAAATGCTCTTAAAAAAGACTCACACGCCGATTGATCAAAAACAACTTCCGGCCGCGACAACACGATAAACCGCTCTGACCAAAGCTCACGCGGCCAGCGACTCAGCGCAAGCGCAATCGCCTGGTTCTGCCCACGAATAACTCCAACGTTCCGAAACGTCCGCAAACGCACCACATCCGGCCGAGTGATCTCAAACTCCTGGGCGGCGGTCTGCTTACTCGCGCTCAAATCCACGAACAACACCTGATACGACCGATTCGTCTGCGCTTCCAGCGACGCCAAAAAATCCGGACGATCGTAAAGTGAGTTCGTCGTCGCGACGTGAATCGAGAGCGCTTGAGCTTCGAGCATACGCTTACATTACCTTTCGCTTACGCAATTCTCCAATCAGAGCATGATAAAACGAAGAATGCTGCCTCCACTGAAAGGCATTGCTATTCATAACCCAAGTGTGCAATTCCGAGTCACTCGCGTCCCCAATTCGCTGTCCCCGTTCATAAATATCTTTTGGAACGTAGGTCGATGAGTCAGTCGTCTGCAGAGACGTAAGAAATCTCAAAAGCCTCTCCATTTGATTAAGAAACTCAACCGACGCGAAGTTCGCCTCGTTATCGGAGCGATCATTTGCCGGAATATTGCGCTTCGCGATCTGCCAGTCTAAAGACTCCATAGTGTCCTCCCAGCATAGCAGGCCGGCTCGTTGACACAAAGGGAAATATTGTAGTACAAGACCGCCAGCTGACTGAAGCGAATTTCCGCGAAACAGTGAGCTCGGAGCAGCTTGAACACACCCCGTAAACGAGGAAGGCGTGTCGATCACGACGCCTCAAGGCCGTCACAGCGGGATCTGCGATCGACCGATCCGCAAACCGCTGCTCTGGCGTGGTACGCCCTGAGCCGTCACACCCTGAAGACGAGCGCTCCGCGGACGTCGCGCGCGCTTCTGAGGGCTAATAGTCTCGTCAGCAAGACGGACAACACCGGCCTCTACAACGACATCCACCGGGCGCTGGTCTTCCATGCCAGCGACTTCGCCCACTGCCGGCCCGACGCGCGCAAGCAGGTCGAGCTCTTCACTCAGGCGGTGAAGGGGCTTCGTCGCAACGTCGTCCGACTCCTCAAGGACCCGAACCTCACCAAGGACCCGCTGGGTACGACCCTCATTCTGGTGGAGTACGGTGAGATCATCGTTCCCTACGTTCAGATGACGCTCGCAACCCGTCGCAAACCGCTCTCGGCAGCCAAAGGCATGCGGGAGAAGTTGCTGGCTCATCTGCGCCATGTGGAAAGACTGCTCGCCAGCAACCTGCAGAACAGCGCAGCCGCCTGGGACACTCCTGAGGCCGAAGAAACGCTCCATGCGCGCTACTTCGGCCTCCTCTCTCAGCTTCGCGGCCTCCTCCGCCTCATCGCGGACCCGCTGAGCTGGCACTGAACTGAAAGACCACACCCCATCGGGCGGCGAACTCCGCCCCACTCCCTGGGTGTGGTCTTCGTCGTTTTAAATAACTAATCAACTTTACGCTTCGGCGAAACGTTGAACCCAAGCTTTTTCCCTAACATCATACGCGTCTGCGCATCCAAGGCAGGAAGTGCGCTGAACAAAATGAAGGTCAGCGGCAGCAATAACCATTGCAAGAGCATGATCCCGTAAGCGACCGGTCGTGACAGGTGCTTCGGTCGTGGCGGTAAGAGCGTCATCGACAAAAGAGCTGACGAGAACAAGCCAATCAACGAAAAACGCATCAACCACTGCAAAGTAAACGGCGTATTTTGAAACAATGCAAAGCCATGCAACGTTTCTGGAGCCAGGAAGAACGGCAAATACCCCAAGATAAAAATCAAAAAAGTTGCCGTCGACCAGGTGTAGGTTCCTTCTAACTGTTTGAGCGCCCACCACCATTTCTCGCTCCGCTTCATGTTCGGACGATTGGCAAAGGCCTTGATCATGTACGGGAAGTTCTCTACTCCCCACGCCCAACGACGGAGCTGCTTATACAACGCGATCAGCGCCTTCCAGTAGCTGCCAGTCATGACTGTATCCATCGAAACCGGTAGATACATTGGCGTTACGCGATACTGGCCATCGTAGTGCACCAAGCCCTGCAAAAAGATACGCGAGTCCTCAGACACGATATCTTTCTGCCAGTAACCTACATCCATCAGCATTTTCAAACTCATCGAATGCGACGAGAAAGTCATCATCCCCTCCGGTCGACCGAGCTCGGTCAGGAGCCAGAAGGTTGTCCCGAACATCGCAACACGCACCGGTGCAGGCGATTCCCACAGGTTGTTATTGTAGAGCGCAACCGGCTGGTAGGAACTGCGCGTTGGCTCGGGTACCGTCAAAAACAGATACCCTAAATAGGAGAAGTACTGGGGATGAACAATCGTGTCCGCATCAAACGATGAGACCACTGTCTTCATCGGATCAAGACCTTGTTCAATGAGTTTCGGAATCACCTGTTCGGCCGCCCAATGCAGGTTTGAACCCTTGCCACGGATTTCGTCCGGTAGACCTGGAGGATGAAGCGTGAAGTGAATGTCCGCAAATGTATTCTTAAACAAGCTACAGATCTCTTTTTTCACCGCTTGTGCGTTTTCTTCGTACTGCCCCTCTCCGGCCAAGACAATAATCAAACGTTTCGCCGGATAGCTACCTTGAGCAATGTTTTGAAGGGTTTCACGCAAGATCCCGGGCCCTTCTTTCGAGAACGGCAAGAAGATCATCTGCTTCAGATCAGTGTAGTCCGGAAGTTGCTCAATATCTGCCTGCCAGTTCCGACGAAGCGCCTGACGATAGCGCCACCAGGATTGGATAAGGAATGGCAAAAAGTACGCGATACGGATCAACCAGTACAAATCGAACACGATGATGAAGTAAATCATCCAGATCGGCTTGAAGAACGACAAACTAATCGCGACGATCAAGGTCGTCCAAGCCATGGCGCCTGGGAGAATTTCCCAAAAGCGAGTGTTCTCAGCCAGCCTCATACGGTCGGACGGGGCAGTGTGATATTCGGCTCACGATCGTAGATCGGGGCGACGTAGGTCGAAGCTGTCCGCTTTCCAGCCACAAACTCGTTCACGATCTCGGGATAATGCGAAATCAGCGATTCCTCCTCTTGGACCTCCACCAGCGGAATCTTCAATAAACGAGCACAGATATTCGCATACAACACCCCCGTTCGGATCGAAGAGAAGGTTCCAGGGCCAGACGCAACCAAGATTCCCTCGATCTGATTCTTTCGACCTTCGACCAAGCGCGCCAAAACCGGCAACGCCCGAGCGGCCTTGCCTTCGACCTGGATCGTTTCGATCTGGTCGCCGTCTATCCAGGAAACGGCTGAGTGACCGTTGACCCGGGTGTCGATTCCAAGCCAACCCATACTAACGCTCGTGTAAGCGATCAATGAGTACTTTCTTTGGCGCTTCTAAAATAGAATGTAGGAAACGGTCGCCTAAATCCTTACGATAACGGAACTCATCCAGAGCCAAAATCGAGAAGTTCAACTCCGATCCGAAAACCCCTTCTACTTCGGTCATGAGGGCCTTAAAACCATCAGCATCCACATGCCCAACCAGGAATAAGTCAATCGCTGGGGCGGTAGACGAACCGGTCGTGGCACCGCCCTGAATGAAGGCGCCCATGAAGGCTAAATAGCGCACATCTCCTAACGCGGCAATTTCTTTATCTAAACGACGATCAAGCAAGACTTGAGCCTTTAAAATCAAGGACGAAATCTCATTCAACAGTGGGAAATTCGCGTTCAGCTGGTAGTATTTTCGTTTGAGACCTGGCCGCTTCTTTCCACCCGTCACAACCGGCTCTTCAACCACCGCTTCAATAACCAAACCAAGCTTCACCAAATTCATCAATTCTCTGCGAACCGCGTTAATCTGGGTCTCAACGCGACGAGTCAATTCACGCACAAAAATCGGCTCCGACGGATTACGTAAAAATAGCCGTAACAGCTTGACTCTGGTTTTAGAACCAAAGAGGTGTTCAAGCATAGATCTTCCGTCATCCTGAAGGATTTTAAGGGAAAAGGCAAGCGACCCGTGGCCTGGACGCGAGTGTTCTACGGTACGTATACTAGAGGTAATTCCATGTCCCCTGCTCCAGCTGCCTCAGAACGTTCTGCCGTTCGCCTCGCCGAAGTCAGTGTCAACCAGGCGGCCTTCGATGAAAAGATCGTCGGCGTCTTTCGGTTCGATGCCGATGGCCGAGGGAAACGCGGACCAACATTGATCCTCCTCGCAGAGATCGCTTCGTCACTGTACGTCTACGAACAATTGCTCGACGCGCTCTGCGGCGCCGCTGATCGCACCCGGCAACTCATGTCGGGCGTCGACACCGATCCGATGATTCGCTTCGAGAAGATGACGCAGCAGCTGAATGAAGCGGTCGCGAACTTCGTCAAAGCCGAACCAACGCCGCTCAGCTGGAACCGAGTCAATATTTTCGCCCTCGAAGTCAGCGAGCAAGGCATTTGTCTGACCGGTATTGGCCGGATGACGAACGTCTTCCTTCAGAAGCAGCCAACCGGCACGTATCGTTCGTTCGATTTATTTGGATCGCTCGAACAACCGCAAGAGATCAATCCACAGAAACCGTTCGCCTCATTTATCTGTGGCGACTTCAGTGCGGGCGATGTCTTTTTTGCCGGTAGCGGCAACTTTGAACGCTTGCGCCAAGAATTAGAGTTGAAAGAAAAACTCACCACGTATCCCCCGGTCACGGCCGCGCTTGAGATCAAACAAGAATTAGAACGCCGCCGGATTCCTGATCACTTCAGTGGACTCATTATTGCGAACGTCGCTCAACCCGCTACTTCCGCGGTCAACGTAGCTATCGCGAGCGCTGAAGAGGAGGAAGAGACCGACGAACCAAAACGCTCTGAAGCAGCACAATCGGTGCAAGACCTCCATGAAGAACAGTTGGAGACCGAGGCCTATGTCGAATCAACCGTCTCTCCCCTCAGTAGTTCTGGCGGCGCGCTTCTGAAAAGTCTGAAAGAACGCCTTGTATCTACTCAGAAGTCGATCGTTGACGGAATCCGCAATCGTTCAGCGAGAAAGGCCGCCCCTCAACCACGTGTCTCAAATGACCCGCTCACGCTGGCGAGTTTGCGTGGCATGAGTTCCGGTCACGGTGGTGGTCCATCCGCCAAGCTTCGCTTGCGCTTGATTATCGGTGGCGTTGTCGTTGTCCTCTTAGTGGGCGGTGGGATCTGGATTCAACGTGCTCGCAAAGCCTCGGCCGAACAGACGCTCTGGAATGCCGTCTACACCCAAGCGGTTGACCGTCGCAATCGCGCCGACGCCGACTTGCTCTATCAAAACGACGAACGAGCCAAGAGTCTCGTAAACGAAGGCTATAACTTAGCCAGCGGCCTGGACACTAAAACCAGTGAGCGTAAAGAAGCGAAGGATAAGTTGATCCAAGATCTTGAAGGCCTACGCCAGCGTCTGCGTAAAGAACAACGTATCGATCAACCGGTGGTTGCCTACCAAGCTCCGTCAGGTAGCCTTGGCGAGCTCAGCTATACTGATTCTGGTTTGGCGGTTGTTCAACTTGAAAACAGCTCGACCTCGGTTGTGATCGTCTCAAACAGCGCCGCGGTAAATACGATCACCCTTCCTCCTGAAGGCACGCCTGTCTCCGACATCGTCTCTACCAAGAGTGGCATCCTGACACTTACCGAACAAAAGCAACTCGCCCTCACTTCGCTTAGCAAGAAAACATCCGGTCTCGTTGCCCTGAACGCCCCAGCAGCCAGCTCAAGTCGTGCCATGAGCCTCTACAACAATCGTCTGTATGTCGTGGATGCAAGCGGTGGAATGATCTGGCGCTATACAGCCGCCGGAACAGGCTACGGACAAGAAACAAAATATCTCAAAGCAACCGCTGACCTATCACAAGCCACCAGCATCGCGATTGATTCGAACATCTACGTTGGCTTGGCCAACGGCAAGATCCTGAAGTTCCTCTCCGGAGAACCGCAAACTTGGAACGACGACCAGACCGATCCCGCCCTCAGCGAAGTCACTCGTCTCTGGGCCAGCGTCGACGGTGAGCGAATCGTAGCACTCGACGGCAAGAGCAAGCGGGTGGTCATCTACGACAAAACAGGCAAGCTCATCAGCCAGATCGTTTCGAGCAGCTTCAATCAACCAAGCGGATTGGCAATCGATAGCAAATCAAAGAAGATCTTCGTGAGCGACGGACAGAAGATTCTCCAGTTCGATCTTCCTTAAAACAACAACGCTTCGGAAAAACGATCGCGCCTCACAGCCGATCGTTTTTTTGATATCCGATGAGCGCCCTCATCACGAAAGCAAAACCGCTCTCTCGTGAGAGCGGTTTGCTGTTTCTTTGGTTAGCGGATTGTACCAACCGCCTGGTTATCCCCTTCATTCGATTCAGAGATAACATTCGTGGCATCGACCGCTCCGATCAGATACCCCGGATGGAGGATGACGGGAACTGTCGGAATCGAGACACCGACGGTGCGCGTCGCACCCGGAGCGATCGTTCCAACGGCGTAGGTCTTGAGGAGAACGTCGCGTGTTTCAAGCGTTTGGTTACTCGAAAGCGTAACATTGAGACGGCTCGCAGCCACAAGCTTCGTGCCGGTGTTCTTCACCTCAAAGCTGCCTTGCACAGAACACTTCTCGACGCGGTTCACGACACGGCAGGTCTGCGTCACTGAGATCCAGCGACCAACCAAGTTCCCGACTGGAGCCTGTGTAACTGTGACGCTGACTTCCGATTGATTATTGCTACCGTTGGCATCCTGGGTATTCGCACTGACCGTTCCTCGGATACTGAAAGCACCGACTCGCTGTGGACGATAGGTCACGGTGAAGACGATCGACTTGCCACTCGCGAGATCAGCCAAGTCGCAGCGGAGCGACGTATCGTTCGTGCTGCAGCCGCCTTGACTGGTCCGGGTGAAGGAAACGATCGTTGCCCCGGCTGGCGTTGGCAGAACAGCGATCACGTTTTCGGCGGTCGCTGGTCCGGCGTTGGTGATGGTGACTCTGTAGGCGACGGTTTGCCCTTGAACCACCGACGGATAGGGCGTTGCAAACAGACTAATCCCAAGATCAGCACGAGGAGCAACAGGAGTAGAAGGAGTTTCAGGCCTGGGCGTCGTTGGGGTCGAAGGTGTTGATGGGTTCGATGGGGTCGATGGCACCGTCGGCGTGGAAGGAGTCGTTGGGGTGCTCGGCGTCGTTGGTATTGGAGTGGTTACTGGAGACACCGTTACCGACCCAGCCGCCGTCGTATAGGCTCCGACCGCATTCGCACTGATACGTGTCGTCCCCGAGCGATCGGTTGAGACACCGTTTGCTAAGTCGCCCTGAGGAACACTTGAGCTCGGTCGATCGCCACCTGGGAAGGCTGGGATTGCAACCGCTGCCAAGCCAGTGCCGTTCGACAAACGGAAATCTCCTTGAGCAGCGTTCACAAACGTCACTTGAAGGCTATTTAATTGGTTGTCTCGAGCAAGTTGCGCTTCGTTGCAAGTTGGATTCGAAGCACGACAACCGCTCTCATCCGACAACCCCCATACGGTTCCTGAGTCGATAAAGACGTTACCTTTGATCTGGAGGTTCGCATCAACTACCTGGGCACCGGTCAAACCAGAACCTGATGGAGGCGTTACCGGACCGCGAATCTGTAGCACCGTTGGCGAAGAGGCGCCGGCAGGGTTCACAACCAAGTTGTTGTAGATATAGACGTTGCGGCTTGGGATGAACTGCTCATCATTCGACGTCATCTGACCCCACGCGCCAGCGTTCTTATTCGCTTGGCAAGCGGCACGCTCAGCGGATTCGGTAATTCCGTCACACGCACGATTCCCTGGATTCACTTCAACAATATGGTCAGCCCCATTCCCTTCGCGACCAACACCCGCACGATAGAGCGTGTTGTAGGCCATGAGAATATTATAGCCGCCATTTACACCCATCCCAGCCAAACCGGTGTCATGAATCACGTTATTCACGAACTTGATGTCATACGCTTCGTACTGGACCCAAGGAGCAACCAAGTACTGAATGCCTGTCCCCTGTCCAGCAACATAGCCACCCGTTCCACAATCATAGATTTCATTACCTTCGATGCGGATATTCGCCGATCCTCCCTTGGTGTACATACACCAGCCACCGGCGTTGTGGATTTTATTGTTCAAAATATGTCCATACTGCACCGCTACGTAGTCAATAGCGTTATCATCTGCGCCCGAGAAGTCGCTATCTTCAACGTAGATATATTTTGTCTGGTTCACCTTTAAACCCTCGTGACCCTCTTGGCGATTTCCTCCATTCGCCGTCACTCCGCGCACAAGGATGTGATCACCCCCTTCAAAATGCAGTGGATCGCCGGCTGGTACAGGCGTGACGTTCACATCGATCAAATAGAAATACTTGAGGCCGTTGCTATTGATATCACCTTGCAGTACAGCTGCTCCACGGCCGTCAACCGACTGAACGATGATCGGAAACTGCGCGGTGCCAGCACGATCATCCCAAAAATTAGGCAAGTTATCACCTGGACCACCGGCTCGGCTGTACGTGCCACGGGTCAAGAGCAAGCGGTAACCCGTGCGTGAGTTCGTTCCGACCGGGATCGATTGCCAGGCGGCACGCACCGTCCGCTTAGCAAGTGCCCGTGTCGCACCGGTGTTGCTGTCGTTTCCGTTCACCGGATCAACCCAGATGTCTTGAAGTATTGGGTTCCCGATATCGTAACGACCAGGAGCCGATGTCAGCGGAGGAGCTGTCGGTGTAGGTGCTGGCGCTCCAGCTGAGGTTGGAGCTGGTGTTGGAATTGGAGTTGGAGTTGAAGATGGAGATGGTGATGGCGTAGTTGGAGCTGGAGTGGAGGGTATCGAAGGCGAGCCATTCATGACCGCGTTCAACTCGGTTAAATCAACTGCATTTGCCGCAATCTCTCCTGCATAAATCGACGCAAAACGCTTTGGATGCAAGCCATCCCCCGTGCGTCCGATCACACTCATATTGAATGTCGCCCCGCTCCGCCAGTTTGGACTTGGAAAGGCGGTTGTTGGCGTATTGTTTTTGAACGGCGAGAATTGGTCGACAAAACGGACACGAGCCGAGCTATTCGCTGCGACATATTCGGCCACAGCAGCACGCACACGCGTCACAAACTTTGCTTCGCCTGTGATTGCATTCACTTCGTTGTCCGGCATGTGTCCGGTGACGTAGACAAGCGGATTCGAGTTACACGAGGATCCATGAGATGCAAGATCGATGATACGCTTCAAAGTCGTCTTGTAGTCCGTGTCATTCGTCTCCTTGTCGTTGCCTCCACGCGAGACAAAGGCCACATCGTAACAAAACTGCTTACGTATCAGTTCACCACCGTATTGGCTGATCCAAGCCTCATTATCACTTCCGGAGAGCGCGGACGAGTTGCCTGGCGTTGGATAGAAACGACACTCCCCTTGTCCGTAGTAAGGATAGTCATCGCTTGAGAGCCATGGGCTTGAACCAACGAAACTCACCGCTGTTCCGGGACTGCGCAATTTAAGCTTCTCGGCAAATGGAATCATCCAGCCGTATTGCTCTGTGTCGTTATTCGAAGGATTGTTGAGCGCGCCGGTCGCCGTAAACGGCGCCTCGCTCATACAGTTACGGCGCTCGATGCTTTCACCGGCAACGTAGACGCGAACCGTCGCAGCCGAGGCGTGCGCCGGTGAACCAAAAACGACCCCGAGAAACGCAGCACCAAAAACAGCGGCCGCAGTCAGGGTCTTGAAAGGATTGTAGGAGGACATAGCTTATCCCCAACATACCACAAAACACCCTGCGCCGTTACAGCGCAGGGTGTTTTTGAGCTCAACTGAGCGAAGGTCCTTATTTCAATGTGACCTTGGCACCAGCTTCTTCGAGCTTCTTCTTCATGTCGTCGGCTTCGGCCTTGGACACACCTTCCTTGATCACCTTTGGAGCGGCGTCAACCAAGTCCTTGGCTTCCTTCAAACCGAGACCCGTGATTTCACGGACGGCCTTGATGGCACCGATCTTGTTGGCACCAGCTTCAGTCAACTCAACGTTGAACGAGGACTTCTCTTCAGCGGCAGCGGCACCACCAGCGGCGGCAGCGGCGACTGGAGCAGCAGCGGACACACCCCACTTGGCTTCGAGCAATTTGACGAGCTCAGCGACTTCGATGACCGAAAGCTTTTCGATCGACGAGACGATGCCCTGGTACTTCTCAGGGACTTCAACGATCTGGTTTTCCATAGAATAGATCTAATGAGAGATGAAAATGAGAGAAAAACGATTAGCTTGCGGCTTCGGCAGGCGCGGCCTCAGGGGCGGCGGCGACTTCAGCGGCTGGAGCTTCGGCAGCAGGCGCAGCTTCCGGTGCAGCTGGGGCTGCTTCTTCGGCAGGCACTTCGGCTTTGACTTCGGCGACCGGCGCACCGCCCATCTGTTCGCTCTTCGCGTTGATGACGCGGACGAAGGCAGAGGCAGGAGCGTTGAAGACGCTGAGCAATTGGCCCAAGAGTTGCAACTTGGTTGGCAACTTGGACAAGGAGATCGCGTAGGCGCCATCGACGACTTTGCCGTCGAAGATGCCACCAACCAATTTGATTGGTGCGTCTTTGCCGGCGTCTCCGATGAGCTTGGCGGCAGCCATCTCATCTTCCTGGGTGAAGGCAGCGCCCAACATACCAGGCAGGTTTGTGCCCATGATGTCGAACCCGGCCTCTTTCGCAGCGAGACGAAGCAATGTCTTTTTCGCGACAATGTACTTCACCCCCTGTGCGTCCATTTTCTTGCGGAGCTCAGTCACTTTGGAGACCGTCATGCCCTGGTAGTCGGCGAACATCACCGATTTTCCGGACTGGAAGGCCTCTTTGAGTGCCGTGAGCGCGTCTGTCTTTTGCTGACGAGACTTTGGCATGGTAGGAGAGGAGTTATGAATGAAACAAACAACCACAGGCTCTTGCCCGTGGTCGTTATGCGAGAAAAGCGCTTATTTTAGCGGTTTTTCTGACGTACGTCCTCGGCAAGGAAGATTTAACCCCGAGGAATCGAGGCCTTGCTGTCTTTGGAGTCTCTGGTTGTTCGAAGGAAGACTACCTAAAAGCCGAAAAACCGTCAACTAAGCGGCGGATTGCTCACGGACCAGGGCGTTGGAGGCCCAGGAAATCACCCAGAAGACGATCGCCCCGATAAGCGCTGCACCAAACCCAGCGACCTGGAAACCTGGAACCAAGGCGGAAGCGAGCCAGAACATCAGGGCGTTGATAACCAGCGTAAACAATCCAAGCGTTAGAATATTGATCGGCAACGACAAGACCAGAAGCACCGGACGGATCACAGCGTTGATCAACCCCATCACAAACGCGGTGACAAGCGCAGTGAAGAATCCATCGACATGCACACCTGGCACGATATACGACACCAAGATCACGGCGAGCGCGTTCAACAGCAAACGAAGGAGAAGTGACATAGAGAGAAAAGGGGCGAATTATTCTTCCGACTCAACCCCCATACTATAGCGCACTTTGATCTCTTTGATCGTGTTTTCGGCTTCTTGAAGGCGTTCGCGAAGAGCGGCGGACAATTCCATCGCACGTTCGAAACGTTTCAAACCCTCATCCAAATCCGGTTCGGCCTGTTCGAACCAACTCGAGATTTCTTCGAGTTCCTTAAATGAGTGAGCGACATCGACGTCTGATTTGCGTTTTGCCATAAAGATTAGCGTTTAGGAGAAACGATTGAGTGAACTGTACCATCTTTCACTTGAATCGACAGTGTGTCGCCTGCTTGGAGACCTTGAATCGATGATTGAACGGTTCCCGTCGCGTTTCGGACAATTGCGTAGCCTTTTCGAAGAATTGCTTCCGGTTGATGAGCCTTGATTAAGCGATCGATTACTTCTAGACGATCACGCGCACTCACCATCGTTCGTTCCAAACCGGTTTGAATCATCCGTTCGAGATGCGTGAAGCGCCAGGTGCACTGCTTGAGCCAGGCGTCGGTCCGCACCATGACACGCTCGATCCGATCACGCGCCTCTTCGATCCACGCATCAAGCGCTGAACTAACCGATGACTGCAATGTCGCCAACTCATACAGCACATCCATCCGATCTAAGACCAAGCGGCGAGCGCAGTCGGTCGGCGTCGAACCGCGGACATCAGCAACTTCTTCGGCAAAAGTCAGATCACGTTCGTGACCAATTCCGACGAGGGTTGGAATGCGGCAAGAGAATAAGGCCCGGACTACCTGTTCATTGTTAAACGCCATAAGTTCTTCCAGCGATCCTCCACCGCGCGTCAGAACAAGCGCATCATAATTTCGCTCCGCCTGCAGCGATTGTGCTGTTTGAATCGCGGCCACGATCTGCGTCGGTGCTTGTTCACCCTGCACCATTACGTGGTAAAGGTCGATTTCGAGTCCGCCCCAACGTTCGGATAAGATGCGAACAAAGTCTCCGTAGGCAGCACTCTCGCGAGATGCGACAAGCGCGATCCGCTTCGGAAAGCGAGTCAGACTCCGTTTACGCGAAGCATCGAATAAGCCTTCTTTTTCAAGTTTTACGCGCAACATCTGGAGCGCTTTCTGCAGAGCACCCTCACCGATCAGTTCAACGCGATCGGCTGAGAACGAAAACTTTCCATACTTAGGATAAATGCGTGGCCAGCCATACAAGCGCACACGCATGCCATCTTGAATCGGCACATTCAACTTGGCCGCCGGCATAAAAATACTCACGAGCCCACCTTCGTCTTTGAGATCGAAGTTCACCCACTGGCCCTGTGACAAACGATAGGACGTCACCTCGCCTTCAAGCGCCACCTGCTGACTATCCCAAATCGCCTTGAACGTATCGTTCAAGTACGCGATGAAGGCG
Source organism: uncultured Gammaproteobacteria bacterium (assembly GCA_964598725.1). Classification (GTDB taxonomy): domain Bacteria; phylum Patescibacteriota; class Patescibacteriia; order 2-12-FULL-60-25; family 2-12-FULL-60-25; genus JAGOTP01. The sequence continues at coordinate 229,099 of CAZRCW010000002.1, forward strand.
GAGACAGTCATGATATGCATACTCAGAGCATGGGGGTTGGGAGGAGCGGACGATAGGCTTCAATATCTACTCCCAACGTATGCGGTCCGACCGCACGTGGCAAGAGCTCACGAATGGTACCGACCACAATCTTGGTTTTATCTGTGTTACTACAGATCAAAATCGTGTCGCGACTGGCGACATCGGCTAATTCGTAGATGTACTGGCGACAGATCCCGCAAGGTGTCAGCGGCTCAACGACACTCGACCCATGATGATGAGCAATTAATGCTAACGCCTCGAGCGCACGATCCCCCGCTGTATTCGCGGCAGCCAAGGCGGCCTGTTCGGCACAGATCGTTCCCGTTTCGGTTGCTTGCTCAATATTCGCACCGATGTACATTCGTTTATTGACCGAGCGTACGGCACACCCGACGTGACGGGTTGAATAAGGAGCATAGGCATTCGTCATCGCCCGTACCGCCTCATCGAGGAGAAACTGATCTTCGAGGGTGAGATCTTGAAAGCGCATCGGCTGCATAGGAAGGGTTTTAGGGTAGCACATGAGAAATGCGTTTGCCTGTCCACTGGTGATCCATTGCCGTCTTTAGGAAAACTTGATAGAACGTTGAGGCTACGAGAGTTGGCACACCTCTCAAGCGGACTACCAACGTCAACCCAGTGTGTCTCAGATCGGAGCCTTCTCGATGAAGCTTCAGTCGATTCGGCAGCAGCGCGCCCGCAAGGCCCAGCGTCCCGAGCGTTCGCTCATGTGGGGCGACCCGCGCCGGAAGTCTCGCTACAGCCCGCCGCGGCAGCCCGCCCGCGAGCAGCACAGGCGCCACCAGCAGAACGGCCGCGCCAAGGCCCAGGTCGCCCGCCACGTCCGCGGCGGCCGCAAGTTCGACCAGGGCGCCTCCCGCCGCCACTGATCCCCTCCGGTCGCCGGCATCCGCCGCGACCAAAATCCCCTCTCCAGCCCCGCCCCTCCGGTCCTCCCCGGTGGGGCGGACTGCTATATAAAGCATTATTTGACAGAAAAAGGCTCTGGGGAGTACAACTTGTCCCGCACGGCCCGTGCACACAGGCTGAAGCCGGCGAACTTCCTCTCCGGATAAGCACAGGGCGAACGAGGTAGCGCGATGTCAGACAATGCGGGCGATACGCCCACCAACGAAGAAGGCACCGAAGGCTCCCCCAGCAACCCGCCGACCGACGGCAGCGCCGCGACCGGCAACGAGGGCACCCCCTCGAACCCGCCGCGCGCGAGCAACCCGCCCGACGACGCCGACGAGAAGCCGGCCCGCGCGAGCAACCCGCCCGACGAGAAGCCCGCCGAGGACGAGCCCGCCCGCGCGAGCAACCCGCCCGCCGAGCCCGCGGCCGAGCCCGACGCCGCGGCCACCCCCGAGGGCGGCACGCCCGTCGACGACGGCCAGGGCGACGCCCCGGTCAACCCGTAGAGGGCTGAACCAGCCGCAAGAACAACACCCAGCGCGGAGGTAGACGCTGGAAGACCCTCAAACCTGTCCGCGTAACTCGCGGACACAGAAAACCACAGCGCTCACGGACTACCCCGGAGCGCTGGTTTCTTTTTAAGAGGTTATTGGATTATTTTATTCGTTGGAACACTAACACCTTTCCTTGTTCGATAGCTCCTTGGAGTGGTTCATCCGAAATCGATGCCAGCTTTTGTAGACGAGTGACCAACGTAGCGCCCGTCTCTAGCTTTGGCTGGCTCGCAATAATACTAAGCGGAACCGGTGCGATCTCGATTGTTTGAGGAGTGATATTCACTTTCAATGCTAATCCTTGCTGTGTTTCTTTGGACCAATCTTGGTCGAAGATGAAATTGCCAAGCGACCACATGATCGGCTTGCCTTTGTATTCTGAAATGCCTTGGACCCAGTGCGGATGGCCGCCGATCACGATATCGACACCTTGGTCGATCATCCAGTGTGCAAACTCAACGTTCCCTGCATCTGGATGGTCACGGTATTCCGTACCCCAATGTAAGACACTGATCACCAGGGTTGCTTGCTCCTTTGCGAGCTTGATCGCTTTTGCTGCTTCCACGCGATCGATCGGATTATCCGTACTGTTCCAACCGAGGAACGCGATCGTCTCACCTTTGACCGTCGTCGTTGCCAGGGCAATGAGTCCATCATCCACTTGATGACCAAAGACCACGAAGCCAGCTTCACGCAGACGCGAAACTGAGTTAGCATATCCCGCCGAGCCCTGATCTAGTGCATGATTGTTTGCCTGAGAGAATACGTCCCACCCCAGACCTTTCAGCAGCTTTGCCCAAGCCGGATCGAACTGAAAGTCGATCGACTTTACCGGTGGACGACGTACATCCGTCAACGAACCTTCAAGATTCGCGATCGCGAGATCCGGTTCAGAGATCCAGTTCTCCGGCAGCTGGCGAAAGGGATACAGCGAATCACCAGACTTCTTCGTCCGATCGGCGACGTTGCGATCGAGCATAATATCACCGACCACTAACAGTGAGATATCAGAACTTGCCGCTGACGTTTCGGGCCTAGATGAAGGCGCAACGATCACCGGCGGGACAGACTCGGTAGATGTCGCTATCGAGTCAGAAGAGATGACATCGATCGAAGACGTTGGAGCAACCGAAACAGCCGGAAGAATCCTCGTCGGAGATACTGGGCTCTGCCATGAGAAATTCCAAGCGAGATACAACGCGATACACAGCACAATCACTAACCCTCCGACCCACCACCAGATCTGGCTTTTTTGGTTCATAGGCTACTGCTTTGGCATCAGCACAAGAACAACTTTGTCACCGTTCGGCACGTCTCCGCCATTCCAATCGTGGACCGCGTTAAATAATATATTCTCAGTATAGATGTATTCTTTTCCTTTGCGCGTCCCTGGATCATTCGTCAAAAACGTTCCATCTTTTAAATATCCACGAACAACGAACATATGGTACGGCGGTCCTCCATTGCGGAAGTTCGGATTATTCAATTCTTTTCCCGAAGCCGGCAAAATCACCGGATACCCATTCGCAACCGCGTTACGCACCTGGTCCATCGAGGTCAGCGCCTGAATGACCGGCTTAAAGCCGTAACGCTCATTCGCGATCTGGCCGATACGCGCCAAGGTCACATCCGGTTGATCGCCCTGTGATTCTTCGTACGCCACAAGATCAAGAATCAACCGATCGGACTCATCCGCCGTGGGGTCACTCGTCCGGCCACTCAAGAACTGTTGAACCATTAAGAGCGACGTCTCTTCACAGGCTTCTTGGTACGGCATATCCCAGTTCTGTTTTGGTGCTTGCAACATGAAGGGCACGGCCAGATTCATCTCGGCTGGTCGTGTTCCTGCAAACGTAAATGGATTCGCTTCCGTTTTTATAGGCTCTGGCTCAGGGGTAGCTACCAGTTCTGAAGAGGTTGCTATTGGGAGCGCTGGCGTACTCGATGTCGGTCGAGTTGAAGACACCGGCTGATACGGTGTCGCAACCGGAATACTTGGTCGTCCCAGTTCTTCTACCATTGGCCGCCAGACGCCACGAGCGGCATAGGCGCCACCTGCGATCGCGAGTACCACAACAATAGCTGCTAGCTTTTTGAGTGAAGACATATCATTCCCAGGATACGAGGGATCAGCCGATTTGGCCAGCGAACGGCCGCTCCGCTCTACAGGAGCTTCTTTTGATAGACCCAGATCCCCTCTTCTCGCTGGATCGGCTCCCAGCCAGGAAGTTCAAAGGTATTTGAAATAATTCTAGCACCAGCTGGCAGCTCGTCCGTGAATTTTTTCGCCAAACGAATCATCGCCCGCGGCAGTTGATAGACAAAAACAACATCAGCCTCTGCAAAAGACACATCCCAAAATGATTGCCGAACAAATCGCGCGTTCGGTAATCGGAACAGCTTAGCAAACAAACGCGAGCGCCAAACCAAAAGCGGATGGATCTCATATCCAACCGCTTGCTTCACCCCAGCTCGTGCGGCACCGAATACGAGTCGCCCGTCCCCCGAGCCAAGATCGATCACGTGATCTTGATTCGTGAGCTTCGCGAGCTCGAGCATCCGCGCGAGTTTTTTACGTTGTGTTCCAACGAGTGGCGCATCCCCCCAGATCATCGGCACGAGCGTGTAGCTCACGTAAGCAACAATCACCGTGCAGGCACCCAGCGTGATCAAACCGAGCACGCCCAACAAGAGGAGATAGCCAATCATCTTTTATTCTTGAACCGTCACCGACAACATCTTCACCTCTGTGCTTGGACGATCCTGACCGTTGCGTGGCAAGTTCGCGATTTTCTTCACAACATCCAAGCCTTCAACCACGCGACCAAAGATCGAGTAGTCCGGAGGAAGTGGGTAATCGTCGACCATCACGAAGAACTGTGAACCGTTCGTATCGCGACCCGCATTCGCCATGGCGAGCGTCCCATCTGCGTAGTAAGGCGCATTGAACTGCTGGCCCTGCATGTTGAACTGCTTCTCTGGAAGACCGCTCACCGCATCGTTTTCAAATTCATACCCTGGACCACCCATGCCGGTGCCGGTTGGATCGCCACCCTGGACCATGAAGCCTGGGATGACGCGGTGGAAAATCGTGCCATTGTAAAAGCCTGCCTTGACCAACGACAAGAAGTTCGACGCGGCGCGAGGACCTTTTGTGTGATCAAGTTCAATCAAGAAGTCGCCTTGATTCGTCTGGACACAGACACGCTTTTTATCGACCTGATCAGCGGGCAAGATGCCTGGGAATGTAAGTTTGGTGGAGGAAGACATAGAAGATTGAGGAGTTGTAGGACCACAGGTGAACTGTTTCGGGGCACTCACCGTCGTTGGACTATTCGTCGCACAGCCAGCACCGAGCAAGGTCAGCGCTAGAAAGGAAGCAAAAATACGGTTTTTCATAAGTAGCCTTGGTAGCATGCCATAGTCTTTTCGGATTGACTATCTCTCCCAAGGCAAGACGACGGATGGGTCCGTAGAGACTTTCACGAGCGCGCTCGCCATCTCCGGCGCCAGCCAATCTGGAGGCAAGTGATCTAGATCGAGATCGTCATCCGTCAATTGGTCAGACAGATCTTCTCCTCGCTCGTTCCAAACACGCGCGAAGGCTGCCCGTGTTTCGAGTGGCAGCCAACTGGCACGAACAGCGATCGCTGAACCCTTGCCTGCTCGCACCAATCGACGCGCGATCGCGCGACAAGCGATCGCTCCCGCCACACGTGGATGACGCAGTTGTAACCCCACTCCCGATGCCGACAACGGCACGTGCGTGACCGTATCAAAGAGATTTCTTCCTGATGAGCCGATACGCGTTGCGAGACCCGCCTGCGTCTCTTCACCGGCGGGATTAATGCGCAGATCCATTCCCGGAATGACCAACTCGCATGTTCGCTGTACGAGCTCACGAACTCGCTCCAGAGCCTGGGTGTCCAAGTGCTCAACGCGAATCAAAACGAGCGGCTTGTCGGCAGTCGTTAGAAAAACGTTAATCTCATAATCCGCTCCTAACCAATACCAATCCTGATCGGTCGTGCGGCGCATCTCAAGCAAGCGAGCCAGCTGGCGTGCGATCACGACGGATTTCGGTAGAAATTCCGGCGTCTCACTTGTCGCAAACCCTTGAACCGTGACCGATTCGCGACTCCCGATCGCTTTTGCCCAGGCGGCAGACATCGGCTCGAAGGCGATGAATGGCTCGATCGTTCCCAATACCCCGCAAGTCGCAAGCGTCTGTTTAATGGTCGCTGAGACATCGAAATCCGCTGACGAGGCGATCTCACCCGCCAAAAATAAGACTCCTTTTCCTCCACAGGCACGGATGTTTAGACGCGATTCCGGATCACGGCGCAGATACTCTTCCACAACCGAAGCAACCACGAGATCGCAGGCCTGATCGGGATGTCCCGGACCGAGTACGGTGGCCGCTGACATAAGAGGCGACAACCTTAGCGAGACCGCAGGCGCAGAACAAGCCGTAACTAAATCCTTTTAAAACGGGTCCGGAATATACATTGGCTCGTCGCTGTTAGTCGGTGGTTTCTTTTTAAACACTGTCGACGGTTTCTGCTTCCAAACTGACTTCGTTCCCAAACGTGGAGCGTAGTTCGGACGAATTGGCGTTTTCTGTTGGAAGACGGGCTGATCATCCCACGAAGCCTGCACCCCATTGTCCTCATTCCATTCCCAGGGTCGTTGCGGTCGATGCGCAAAACTTGGTCGACTCACCGTATCAATAATTTCCACCCGGTCAAACAAGCGTGGCGCGACTTCGTCGATGAATGTACTCACCTGGTTAAAGGCCAGCGCTTCGTAGCCCATTGTCATCGGATAACTCAGGACGAGATGACGACGCGCACGGGTAACCGCTACGTAAAACAAGCGACGCTCTTCTTCCATTCCCCCTTCCTCCGTCATGGCGCGGCGATTCGGAAAGGCCGTATCCGCCAGATGAATGATAAACACCGAATCCCACTCAAGCCCCTTTGCTTGGTGAATGGTTGAAAGAATGACCCGTTCTTGATTCAAATCCACCGTCTCGCCTTTTCGTCCGCCCATGACTTCATCGTAGAGGGCGATGTCAGCCAGGAACTTGGAAACCTCTTCGTAATTCTCTGCGAAGCGTGCGAGCTGTTCCAAATCTTCCAAGCGCTCCTTCCAGTTCGGGTACTCGCGTTCGAGCAAGGTACGATACGAAGAGTCGAGAACAGCGCGGATCATCCCCGAAGGAAGCGGGCTCCGAAGCACGATCGCTTCTCCGACCTCCATAAACTCCTGCCAGCCAACCCGACCACGACTCGCGAGCGCAGCCATCTCAGGCGCCTGAATCACTTCCGCTAGAGAACCAATGCGAACGGCACGTTTAGTGAGGTTCCCCGCCGTGGTTGCCCCAATACCCGTCTGCAAACCTAACACGCGAAACCAAGCGATCTCATCGACCGGATTGGCTGCCACACGTAGAAAAGCGATGACATCCTTTATATGGGCGCGCTCGAAGAACTTCTGGCCACCTCGGTATTCATAGGGAATATCACGCTTCATCAACTCAAATTCCAACGCTTGAGAATGGGCACTCGAACGGAACAAAACCGCCATATTCTCAAGCGCCGTCCCGTCTGAGCGGAACTGAAGGATCTGTTCAGCGACGTAACGCGCCTCTTGAGCCGCAGAGGCGCACGGAACCAACTTCGGTTTTGGCCCTGGGTCACGCATCGCCACCAACTCTTTTTCAAACTGCTCAGTATTGTGGCTTAGCGATTCGTTCGCCAACTCTAAAATTTCCGGCACCGAACGATAGTTCGTGAGTAACTTAAAAATCCTTGCTTCAGGCCACTGTTTTGGGAACGATAATATATTCTTCACATCCGCTCCACGAAACGCATAAATCGACTGGGCGTCATCCCCTACAACCAAGACATTTTGGTGCACAGCCGAAAAGCCCTTCACGATGCGCGCCTGGATGGTGTTCGTATCTTGATATTCATCTACCAAAACGTATTTGAACATCTGACTCAACCCTCGGCCAAGGGATGGATCCTCAAGAACCATCGCCATCAATGACAGGAGGTCATCGAAATCAAAGGCGTTCGAAGCCTTCTTACGATCTTGATAGTTGATCGCGATCGTCGCGATATCTCCCGCGAACTGAATAAAGTGTGGATGCTTCGCTTTCAAAACATCCTCGATCGAGCGCTGCGTATTCCGGGCATACGAAATAATGTTTTGGACAACCGATGGCGATGGAAAGCGCCGTGCCTTTGGATCGATCGACAGATCTTTCATGACCGCTTTCACCAAATCATCGGCGTCATCTGCATCCAGGATCGTGAAGTTATTGGTATAACCAAGTGACTCTGCATAGGGGCGAAGTAAACGGCTCGCCACCGAGTGGAAGGTCCCGCCCCAGATCCGCGCCGCCTGCGGACCGACCAAGCCTCCCACGCGTTGTAACATCTCTTTGGCTGCCTTATTCGTGAAGGTCAGCAAGAGAATCGAGGAAGGATCGATGCCCTGCTCCAAAAGATAAGCCACTCGATACGTAATCGTGCGCGTCTTACCGGACCCGGCTCCAGCCAAAACCAAACAGGCGCCGTCACCATGCAGAACAACGTCCAATTGCTCTTGGTTGAGCTCGCGTTGGTAGTCGATGCGGCCACTTGGAATCGCTCCTGCCGGGGTGGTTGAGAGAACAAAGGTAGACATTGTCAGCAGAGTAGCGTTTTTGCATCCTGGACGAAAGAAGCTCGATTGTAAGGCTTGTAAATCTTCGCCTTTACAGAAAAAGTGCTTATTTTAAGCAAAATATGTTCCATTTCTTGACAGTTTTATTAAATTATGCCATACTAGGGCGTTCTGAAAGTCGTAAACGAGCACTTCTGCCCGTCTGATTTTCTGGGAACCAGAGCCGCGAAGCAATTCTTCAAGGCTTGAGAGTGAGGTCGCTCTTTCCCAACTCGACCTACCACACAACGTTTAATCACCTCGACGTCGCAACATACGTCCCGGTGTCAATGGATTTCGAGGCCGTCAGTCAAGGACGGTCTGCCTTCATCTCGTTCGGCCACGGTGGCCAGCGAGCGTCTTCTCCACGCCTTGAGTTCACGGAGAGTCATCCCATGAAGCGTTTCGCCCTCAAGTCCCTCGTTCTCATTCTCTCGATCGTCGCTGGCAGCACCCTCACGGGCTGCAGCCAGCAGTCCGAGCGCTCCGCCGCCTTCGACCGCCGCATCGGCGCCCTCGAGGACGCGGGCCCCCGCGTCATCGCGGCGCCCACGCCGGCCCCCGCGCCCACGCCGGCCCCCGCGCCGGCCCCCGGCGCGGCGCTCACAGACGAGCAGTCGCGCAACTTGGCGACCCTGGCGTACTGCACGCCCGGGCTGCCCAACTACTGCACGGCCGACTGCGACGGCGACGACATCGCCAACTGCGTCGACGCCTGCCCCGCGCAGAGCGAGGGCACGGAGGCGCTGATGAAGGACGCGCGCTACGCCCGGCGCGGCTGCCTCGACACCGACGGCGACCACGACGGCGTGGGTGACACCCAGGACATCTGCCCCACCATCAAGCGGGGAGACCACGAGGACCTGGCGCGGCGCGGCTGCCCGAGCCCCGACAGCGACAACGACGGCGTGTTCGACAACAACGACGAGTGCCGGCTCATCCCGGTCCACTCGCCCGCCACGCCGACCGCCCCCGCGGCCGACGCCCAGCACGCCGGGTGCCCCGTCGACGCGGTCCGCGACCCGGACAGCGACGGCGACGGCGTCCGCGACGAGCGCGACGAGTGCCCGCACGAGGTCGCCGGCGACGATCCCCACCCCGCGCGGCTCGGCTGCCCCGACGTCGACACCGACCACGACGGCCGGCCCGACCGCTGGGACGGCTGCCCGCGCATCCCGGTCTGGTCGAACCTCACGCAGGGCGCGCCCGACGCGGGCGACTACCCCGGGTGCCCCGAGGGCATGACCCCGACCAACGACGCGCCGCCCGCCATCGCGGATGCCGGCACGCCGACCCCCACCCCGACGACGGCCGACGCCGGCAACGCGCCCAACGCGCAGCCCGCCAGCGTCGCGGTGGTCCCGACCCCCGTCGCACCGCCCGCCCCGGCACCCGCGCCCACGACGACCACCCGGTCGATCGACGGCGCGGACCTGGTGACCGAGCTCACCCGGCTCATGCGCCTCAACGGCGGCGGTGACGTCGCTGCGCAGGCCTTCTGCGAGGAGGCGATCGCCAGCGACATCGCGGCGCACAACCCCAACGACGAGTGCCCGGCGGGCGCCCTCTACTGCTTCCGACCGGTGACGGCGGGGCGGCAGGTGGCGAACTGCACCGGCACGAGCGTGGACCTCGCGGGCTGCACCCTCGAGGGCAACGGCCACGTCCGCAACGTCTGCGTCCCCAACACGGGCGTCCAGATCCGCTGCGGCGCGTCGATCCTGACGTGCGACGTGCCGACGCTCGCCGGCGCCATCGCGGCCCGGCCGCGCTCGCGCCGCCACCACCGCTGACGAAGCGGCGGTTCTCCCCCAAAGCGTTTGGGAGCGACGTCTGACGGCTCCCCCTCTCACACTTCACAAGTGATCGATGGGGGATGCCAGTCAACTCCCCCATCTCTTGTGTGATAGGTCACCTTCCCCGAAGTATCACTTCGGCCTACGCCCGACGGTTCCCCGCTTAATAGCGGACTTGAACCTCGGGCGTTTGTCGTTTTATACGCAGAACAAGATGAGCAATTTTCTTTTAAAACATTGACTTTTTGCTAATTATCCGTAGAATAATAAAAGGCTCGTGATGCGTTCTGATGTAAAAGATCAGACGTGAACACAGCTAGAGTTCTACAACCCGAGCAAGAGAAAGAAGAGGTGCGTCCATGACGGATGCGACTGAGAAACCTGCAGGACAAACCCCCGATCCCGACAGTGACGAAGCGTGGGGCTTCGACAACACCCCGCCACCGGACGTGGCGGCGGCACACCCGCCGCTCGGATCAGCGCCGCTGAACACAACTGGTCTACGACCGATATCGGCCGGGATCGCCGCCGCTCTCGAGCAGTGTGGTCCGCCGGTAGCAGTAGTACCCGCCACCCTCCCCCCGAGGGAATCGCAGCTGCTCATGAACGAAGAGCCGCTTCGTCGTCAGACGATAGAGGGTCTCGGCATGGAGCAGCCTGGAGCACCTGAGCGCCTCGATACGGTCCCCGCAGGGGGAACGGTATCGATCAACGGCGAACCAGGGAATGCGCTCCTGACGATTCGACCTACGGAGTTGGTGCCCGGCACTCAGCTGGGCTACCAAGAGTTCGCAGCAGCAGCCTCCCAACCTACTGCTGAAGGTAATCAGGAAGTAGACCTGACAGCCGTAACCCTGCCCCTGTCTCCCCGGGTACCGAGCCTCGACCACCGGACGGCCTACCGGCCGCCTCCGATGCCACGGGCTCTTGCGGGAGATGACACAGATCATGAAGTGGACCTGAGCCGACTGGTCGCGATGGTTCCCAGAGGCGTCATCCGCGATCACACGGCTCAGGAGCCACCGAGGGTCGCCGATACTCCTTCGCCCGAGCTCACACCGCCGCCCTCGGTCGAGCTCTTCCCAGAGCTCGCTGCCGCAAGCGGCGACATGTTCGACATCCCTGGAGCGAGCGCGACCAATGATCGATCATCGGCGACACCCGTAGACGCCGCCGCAGGCAACTTCTTCCTGGATGATCTGGATCGAGGCCAGGCGGACCTACCTGAACAAGGCTTCCATGAGAGCGGATCATCACCCATCAATCCCGATGGATCGAAGCCGCCTACTGGCGACGACGAGCTTCTAGCAGAAGTGGGCGACCTCGCCTTCGCTCTCGCCTACCTCACCCTCTCCTCTCGGCTACCGACGGCTGGCCCACCCCCAGCTGCCACCGATGACGGACCGAGTCGAGCTCCGACACCTGCACCGCCCGTCGAGGAGCCGCTTCCATCGGTACTACCCCCTGAGCCGCCCACGTACGCAACTCAGGTGAGCGTTCCACCGCTCGCAAACTTCGTGGTCGATCCACCGACCAATGAGGAGACCGTCACCGCGCAGCGCGACGTTCCCACCCTCATCCTGCCCAGCCCGCCTCACCCCTGGTGGCGCTTCCGCTGGACTCATCGAGGCTGGTGGACCATCCGCAAGATGATGGTCGCCGTGATGATCACGGGCTTCATCAGCCTGGCGGTCGTCCTGATCCAGCGCTACCTCGAGTGGTACTACGGGGTCTAGCCAACCCCATCCCTCCCCGTTCCCCGCTCCACGGAAGAGCGTCGAACGTCTCCCTCCCCCATCTCTCCCCAGCTTCCGTCCAAACCGGCTGGGGAGAGATTCTGATTTTATGGCTTGCTGAATGACTCCGAAGTTGGTAGATTTTTGACGGTTTATCAATAGATTGAGTTGTGCCTCGAGGTACCGAAGCAATGAACTATCGCGTCGGGCTATAGCGCAGTTGGTAGCGCGCTTCGTTCGGGACGAAGAGGCCGTGAGTTCGAGTCTCACTAGCCCGACATGGTAGTTCATCGTAGATAATCGCACATTTTTCTTTACATCCTATGCGCTCACGTGAAGCCGTTCCTTCTCTCGCCAGCAAAACGCCGGATCGACGTTTATTAAGCGCCGCCTCGTTCGCCTTCTTATTCGCTCCGAGTATTACCGGCTGCGAAGCGGTGCATCACGCCATGCCGGGCTCACCAGAACGTCCACGGTCCGAAATCACACGCATCCAGCAAGAGGGTATGCCCCGAACGATGGAACGGGTTTTGGCGTTGGCCGTTCCAACTCCGGCCGAGCAAACGAGACATCCCGCGTTTGAATTCTCAACGCTGCGTATCAATGGCGACTGGGAAAATATCAGCAGTCCCGCCCATAGCATGATGCAGGCATTCGAAGGCACCTATCCGGTCGTCGCAATGAACAAAAAGCCACTGCAGACCGATCACATCGTGACCCGTGGAAACCAAGAAACGAATGATCAGCTCGTCCTCCATACGGTTGAACTAAGCTATCGAGCCACACGCACCGTGGTACGGAACGTGCACGAACCACGAGGCACCTCCGCCGCACGAACTCAAGCGGTTGGGCAACAAGTGTTAGCTCGACCGGTGGGCGAGCGACTTCCGGGTCGAGGCCCTGGGCCGGAACTGCAAGAACGACACTGGACAGCCGTTACCTATGGCGCCGCGCTTGGTGAAATCTTGTATCAAATGGGACACCCAACCGATACCGGCGCCGTCGATGCGCACATGCATGCCGATCAGGCACGAAGCATTCGGAACCATCAACGCTTTCAAGGAGAGATTTGTGGACCCGTGACCGGTATCGATAACACGATTTACTGCACTCGAGTCGTGAACCAGCCAACGGTACGCGTGGTGATCGATGATATTCGACAGGAGATAGACCCAAGCGGCTTAGTCCGCGTCAGTGTGCTCTATCATGGCCTCACCCAGGTTAGCGAGCCTCCCAAACCTGATAGGTAGTATCTTCCGCGATTAAAGAGGATCGCAAGCCTGCACGATCAAAATACTTCTTGACCGGAATCGTGCCCTGAACCACAAGTGTCACCAAACCACTTACTGCCAAGTGGGTTTTGGCTTTTGAAATGAAGTATTCCAACGTCTGCGTCGTCAGGATCGCCCCTTGATGCACCGGTGGATTGCTGATGATCAGATCGTATTTCGCGTCGGCTGGAAGCGCGTTCCAACTATCACCCCAAAGCGCGTTTATCCCCGGGACGTTGCGCTTAGTTGATTCGACGGAAAAGGCGTTCACATCAACCGCGTCGATCGAAACAGTTGCAGTTTTTTGCTGAACAGCCAATGCCAGAATCCCTGTTCCCGAGCCCATATCAAGCACCTTGGCGTTCGCTTGAACTTCTGGAAGATGATTCAAAAGTAAGCGTGTTCCTTCATCCAACTGACCGTGGGCGAACATCCCAGGATAAGAAACGAGGCTGCGCTCTTTCCCCGCCCAATTCGCGGTAAACGTCTTTTCCCAAGCGTTGAGCGTTGGACGAATCCCTTGTCGTTCTTCGGTACGTACGGCTTTGATAACACGCTCTCGATGTTTGTAGATCACCACCTCTGCGTCTTCAAACCAAGGAGCAAAATGATCTTGAATCGATTTGATCCCTTGATGATTCGCTCCGTACACCAAAATGCGTCCGTTCGGCGCTAAGCGATCAGCAGCGACTTCGACGCTCAGCGTAGTGAGATCGCGGCTCACGGGAAGGTGTAGAATCACCGCATCGAATGAGCCTATCGGCGGCCAGGTAACCACTTCACGCCCGGACCAAATCCAGCTCCACTCGATCACTTCACAGCCGCGCGTACGTAACGTCTCCCCAACCAGAGCGGATACGGGGTCGATCAACAGAACTCGGCCCGTGACGGGCTCAAGCTCGAGTCCTAACAGTAAGATGTCCCCCGGGTCGGTGAATTCCATAGATTAGTGGGTATGGGTATGACCATGTCCGCCATGACTGCCGCCGCTTGTAACCTGCAGCACCTCTTCTTGGGTCATATTCCGTTTCTGGAAGACCCAGGCGGTCAACAAGGCGGTGATTGGAACGGTGAAGACCAGACCAATCGTACCGGACAAAGAACGAATGACCTCATCAACCACACTGTCAAAGTTCACGAATTTCAACCAGGAGCCACCGAACTGGGTGTACAACAACAACGTTGAAAGCGAGCCCCCGACGTAGGCATAAACGAGGGTGTTCGCGAGCGCACTCATATGATCGTTCCCGATCGTCATGCCCGCCTTGAAGAGCTGTCGGAATCCCAAGCGTGGATTCGCGCGTTTTACTTCGGCGATGCCAGAGGCGATCGAAACGGCGACGTCCTCGACCACACCGGCTGAAGCGATAATGATTCCAGCAAACAACAAACCCCGTGGATTTAAATTCGGATTCTTATCGAAAAACAACCGATCCTCTTCCGTCGACAACCCGTTCAAGTGCGCCCAATCAGCGAAAATCCACGAGATAAGATAGGCCATGAGCGCTCCACCCATCGTGCCGATCGCTGTCACGTAGGTCTTGCGATTCCAACCGATACTTAAACCGCCTGATACCAACGTGAAGATTCCACTCAAAATGATCGCCACCGGAATCGGATTCACTCCACGCAAGAAGGCCGGGATGAGCACATATCCGATCAAAGCGATCGATACCAAAATCGAAACAGCGACCTTCAAACCCTGCCAACCCGCCAAGAGCACGAGCGCTGCCACAAACAGGATAACCAACCAAATGATCGCCGAGCGACGATCATAGCCCTCGATGTAAAAACTCTGCCCAGCATCCGCTGATGATTGAATGAACACGACCACCTTATCGCCCAAACGAGGCTGGACACCGTAGGGGTTCGAGCCGACACTATTCACAATGTCGCGGGTCTGCCCATCAAGTGGTCCTGACAAGAACCGAACGGTATAGGCTTCGACCTGCTGTCCACCATTCGCGGTCTGCTCTTCTTTACGTTTTACTTGCTCGATGATGGCACGTTCGTACGAACCGTCGCTGCCGCCCTCCCCCGTCTCAACGGTGGCGGGCGTGTTGGTGGTGGCCACAATCGTCGGCGTACTCGTTGTGGCAACGATATCAGGCACCGTTCCAGTCGTGGACTGCGCCTGAACCAATCCAGCGCTCATTAAGAGAACGCCGGCCATCGCTCCAAACAACGATAAGAGAAAACGCTTCATAGGTACGATCAAGCTTAGCCGATTTTCGCTTCCCACGGAAACGGACGTGAATAAACTGCCTCTTGCTTGGCATAGGTCGTGAGCCAATCCACAGCCTTCGCTGTCGCCTGTACGTCCTCTTCGTTGTAGGCGATAAGCGCTTTCAAATCAGCCGGATCCTTGGCATCAAGCCAACGTTCATATACACCAACCGAATCCGCGCCGTGCGAAACCGCCCCCTCCCAACTTGCCCCGAGCAATTTTCCGATGTTTTTCAGGCTATAGATATACAATGGGAAAACCGCATGGTCCTTTATGACCTCGTTTAGATCCACCATCGCCCCGAGAAAGCGCTTCAGCCCCGTATGCTCGCCCGTCTGATAACGCAACGCTAAGACACCCAGTCGTTCGTACTCGTACATCGAGTAATGATAGACAATGTACTTTTCTGGCAACGTCTCAGTCCAAGCCAGGAACTTTTCCCAGAGTTTTTTCTCGCTGCTTAAGCGCTTTGCCACGAACGAAACATACTTATCTTTCTTTCGACCGCTATTCCGTACCAGGCAGCCAAACAGATAATCCGTATCCGTCGGTGGATGGCTTTCGATATCAAAATGAATCTCACAGGCAACATCCGATGGCGTAAACGGGGCACGCACAATCACTACATCCTCCTTCAAACTGCGTGCTTGGCGCTGGATTGATTGAAGACTCTTCAATGTTAAGCGTGGATCGAGACCCGATAGCTGACTCGGGTCCATTTCAACCGCTTGATCGACCGTCAGAATCCCAATCTGGCGCAACGCTTCACGCTGACGACGGTTCACTTGAAACAATAAGGCGATATCCTGTGTGCGCTCTGCGAGCTCAAGACAGCACGCACCCCACGGCGATACATCAAGACAGGCTTTCCGAAGCGTTGGCTCAGGACATTCCCCTGCCTGGATCCGCTCTAATTCGCCCACAACATCTTGAACCTCAAGCTCAGCGTCCCGAGGATCGCTTAGCAATAACTCTTGATCGGGACCAAGTACATACGCCTCCGTTGGCAGTACACCTTGGATCTTGGCGAGCAAGCGTCCGTGCCAACCGAGCTGGAGATGATCTTCTTTTCGCAAAACATGTTTTCGCTTCACAACCACCGGAATATACGACCACGCACCAAAATCGCTCGGCTGTTCTTTCCGGATCAAGAGCGTCGGGTGACCACTCACTTGTTCAGATTGGAGGCAGCCTTGATAAATCGCTGACACGCCTCGTTTCATCAAACTGAGCGTCTTCTTGGCACGCTCTTCAGGTGTCGCACCTTTGACCGAAGACAGCTTCCCGTAGACCGCTTGAGCGAGCTTTTTCTCTTTCAAAAGTGTCCCTTGCATAAGCACTTCCCGCGACTCCATCCCCTGCTTCTTGAGCTCGGGCCGTCCATACATCTCCCAGTAAATCCAATGGGGACATTGGAGATACCGGAGTAAATCGCGGTCAGACAACGTGACTGGAGGGACGGACATAGATTAGGCACGAACCGCCTTCACAAAGAACTCATATGTCTCCAGGAGACCATCTTCAAAGGTCGTTGCCGGAGACCACCCCAACTCGTTACGTAACCGTGAGGCATCCAAAGAGCTCGTGCGTTGCTCGCCGAGCTTCGCTGGAGCATGCTGTTCAACGAAACGTCCGCCGAACAAGGCGTTCAATCCCTGAAATACCTGGTTAACCGTAATCTCTCGTCCCAAGCCGATGTTGTAAGTCCCGTTTGCCTGAGTCTGCTCCAACGCCAAAATATTTGCTACAGCAACATCTTTCACAAAGACAAAATCGCGTGTCTGCAGACCATCCCCATTGATCACCGGCGGAACTCCGGCCAGCATCTTATCCAAGAAAATTGCGATCACCCCTGCCTCACCTTTCGCATTCTGTCGTGGACCGTAAACATTCCCGTAACGTAACGAGACCGTGCGCATACCGTAAGTTAGTCGATAGAAATCGAGATATCGATCGATCGCGAGCTTCGCGATACCATACGGAGATTGAGGACGCTCCGACTGCTGCTCAGTCGTTGGACGCTGATCCGTATCTCCATAGATCGCTCCACCGCTCGAAGAAAAAATGAAGTGCCTCACCCCCACTTTTCGTGCCGCTTCAAGCAGATTGAGTGAACCAAGAATATTCTGGCGCGCGTCTTCCGTCGGATCTTCCACCGACTTACGCACGTCGATCTGAGCCGCTAGATGAAAAATCGCTTCGGGTCGAATTTCTTCTAAAACGCGTGTAACACCTTCCGCATCATCTAGACTCAGCTCATACAGAGTAGCTTCCGCGGCTACGTTACTCTTTTTTCCGGTCGATAAATTATCGATCACGTAGACCCGATGTCCGCGCTCTACAAGACCCTCGCAGATATGGGAACCGATAAAACCTGCACCACCGGTAACGAGTACGTTCATAAATATTTGGAGCTGTTGATTCAGTGTATACCGTCATCCTACCTTTCGGAACCCTAATTTTGGAGACCAAAAAAGGGCCGAAGCCCTTTTTCAACCAGAACCAAATTTATTTGGTTTCTTTGTGTGCGTTGTGCGCTTTGCAGTGGGCGCAGAACTTATTCAACTCAAGACGAGCTTTGATCGTCTTCTTGTTCTTCGTGGATTGGTAGTTGACCTTCTGGCACGTGGTGCAGGCCAACTTGATCAAGTAGTCTTGGGACATACGTTTAGGATGGGGGGAGAATACGCGTAAAACCTGCTTTTGGCAAGTTTCTCACGATGGAGCCGAAGACCGGGTTTGAACCGGTGACCTACGGTTTACAAAACCGTTGCTCTACCAGCTGAGCTACTTCGGCAAGAATAAAACCTAAAGCAGGGCTAGAATACGGGGTTTTATTGAGGAAGTCAACGGAGCGACCGAAGCTCCGTTTTATTGACTTTTTGGCTAATTTATGCTAAACTCCCCTGTTCTGGACGCCTGCCTGTGGCTAAATCTTGGCCATACACAGGCGACCGGAACCGCTCTTTTACCCCACCCTCCGGACGCACGGAATCCCGTGAACGAGATTATCGACGGCCTAGTCCAGCGTTTTGCGCCTTTCATCGAGGCGCTTATCCAGCGCATTCTGCGCTTCTACAACGAGAAGCTCGTCGAGCTCACCCAGCTCTACGAAGCGCAGATCTCAAGAATCCGCCAAGAGACCGAGCATGCCGGCGAACGGCTCGTCATGAGCGGGATCAACGCCATCGGGCACGGCTTCTGGCAGCTCGTGCTCGCCAACCTCGTGATCTCGATCATCCTCGGCATCCTCCTCGTTGTCGCGCTCTTCTTCTACGTACGCTACAAGTGGCGGCGCTGGCGCTGGGAGCCGCGGATGCTCCAGGCAACGCTCGATCAGAACGAGCTTATCCGAGAGAGCAACCGGCTGGCGGCAGAAGCGCTCAAGCAGCGCTCAAAGCAGCCCGAACCGTAACTCCGAACCTTCACCTCCTCGATACGCGCGGCACTCCTCGTGCGCGTCCAGGAACCAGATCACCGATTCCCATAATCGACGATGCGGTTCCTGAAAACCAAAACTTAAAGACTCTATTTCAACGTTTGTAGCTTTTTCACCTCCGCCTTGAACTGATCACCTCGGACTTTATAGTTTGGGAATAATCCAAAACTTGCACAGGCTGGTGAGAGTAAAACAACATCTCCTGACTGAGCAGCCCCTTTCGCCACCTTCACGATCGATGGCATGTCTTTCAATCCCTCAATCACCGGGATGTGTTTTGCGTTTGGAAAATTCGCAAGCGCTTCCTTGATACGCGACCACTCATCACCGATCCCAATAATGCAGCGGATATTTTTTGCGTCCTCAATCGTGTGCGCTAATTCGGTGAAATCGCTCGCTTTATGCGAACCTCCTAAAATCAACACTTTGGGAGCAGTAAAAGCTTGAATCGCAGCGACTGCCGTTTCTGGTGTAGTTGAAAATGAGTCATCGTAATATTTTACCCCGTTCACTTCGCCAGCGAGCTCCAAGCGATGCTCAAGTCCTTGGAAGGTTGAGAGTGTCTCACGAATCACGTCGGTTGAAACGCCTGACAGAGATGCGGCTAATGAAGCAGCGCAGATATTCTCAAGATTATGCTTCCCCGGCAAAAGAACCTTATTCGTATCGATAATCTTCTCCTCTCTCCCTTTCAAGCGCAGCCAAATAGCCCTCTCTCTCACGAAACAACCATCACTTTGCTCGATGGTATTCTGGCTCACGAAATATACCCGACCCTGAGTAAATGCTTGCGAATCTGCCGTCGCCGAATAATCACGATTAAGAATCGTGATGTCTTGCTCCGTTTGGAATCTCACAATATTTCGCTTCGCAGAAATGTAGTCTTCTAAAGAATCATGATAATTCCCCGCTCCGTTCGTGCTCGTCCCTAAATGCTCGGACGTCACCATTAGCATCACGGCGATGTGTGGACTCTTGGTAAGATCTTCAAGTTGAAAGCTGGAGAGCTCGAGGACTACTTTGGAGTCTGGCGAGAGCTGATCTAGAAACGTGAAGGGTGGTTTCCCAATGTTCCCGCCGAGATACGTGTCCTGACCGGCCGCTTTCAGCATCCTATAAATCAATGTCGACGTCGTTCCCTTGCCTTTTGTGCCCGTAACTCCAATGATCTTCGCTACGCAGAAGTCGAAAAATAGCTGTGTTTGCGAAGTGATCACGACACCCGCTTTTTCTGCTGCCAGAATTTCAGGCAGCGAACGCCGAATGCCCGGAGTACGGATGATCACGTCCATTCCCTGCCAATGTGAAAACGCGTCTGGTCCAAATATAAATGCAGCACCTGCCTGCTTTAGTTCTTGAATCAACTGCTGATCGATGTCTTGCGCTATTTTTTGATCAAACACGGTCACAACAGCTCCGTACTTCAGCAAAAACCGAGCACTTGCCTCGCCCTCTACGGCCAAGCCAAACACAGCGATCTTTTTTCCTTTCAGTTGGTCTTTAGTCATAACGATTGGATATCTTGGATGGTAACAGAGTCGTCCAATGTCTGCAGCAAACGGTGCATTTGCTCACGCTCGCCACTCGTGAAAAATCGATGTTTTCCAGATAGATCTGTAGGGATCTGCTTTTCTTCAAGCACTCGTTTCACTTGGCGTGCGATCGCTTGACCCGAATCCAAGATCCGCACCTCGGAGCCCAATAAACTTTGCATTGGTTCTTTTAAGAAAGGGAAATGCGTACAACCCAAGACCAATGTATCAACCTCTTTTTCAATAAATGGTTGTACTACTTCCTTGAGGACCTGTGTCGCCCGATCTCCTACCAGCTCTCCCTGCTCAACAAGCGGCACGAGACGATCTGTTCCCAGATTCAGTACTTCACAATCTATCGCGAACTGCTTGATCAACGCTTGTTGATAGGCACTCTCCGCTGTCCGTGGCGTCGATAAGATCCCAATCCGCCGCTTCTTCGATTCAGCGACCGCCAGCTTGATGGCGGGAACAGTTCCAATAAATAGCATGTCGGGATATGTGACTCGTAACCGCTCAAGCGTGATAACACTGATCGTATTACAAGCGATAACGATCAATGACACGTTCTGCGTCAGTAGGAACTGAACGAGTTTTTGAGTCAGCTTCCAAATCTCCTCTTCCGTTTTCGTTCCATAGGGGCAGTTCTTGGAATCGCCGACATAGATCGTTGAGACCGTCGGTAACAACGTCACCATTTCTCCCCAAACAGTTAAGCCGCCGACGCCAGAATCAAGAATACCGATCGACATAAGGGTTTTGTTCAGAATAATACGCCAACCAGCCCCCGACAAACGATCAAACCTGTTCTACAACATCGACACCAACCGTTTTCCGGAACCCGATTCGATCCGGGGCCTCATCTCCAAGATTGAGCATAGAAGCGAATTGAATCGATTCATCGCCGTAGCGATTCCGGATATTATCCATGGCATGCGAGACCCGTTTCCAAGGCGCGCCTGTATCGATTGAAGTTAAGAGCGATGAACCATCAAAACGCAATTGGTCACCCGGCGTGACAAGCCCCCAAAAGGTAACGGCTAGAAATGAGACCTCCTCACTCAACGACCAAATACGATGCAGAAGCTCAGCGCCATCATGAATGAGGGTAAACGAATCATCGGACGGCTCATGGAAAACGTGATTCAGCGACTTCGTAAAACGATAAGGAAAGCCCCAGCCATGAATCTCGTCCCCATCGTCTTGCTTGCGAAGACCGACGGTGACGCTCATGCCTGAAGCGCTCTTCCCGAGCGAACGCATGCGACGAGCAGCTCTCTCCAGCAATCTCAAGAACACCGGAAAGACCAAACCCCGTTCATTCACATGCCGTGGCACGCAATACGAATGACCAACTGATTTCGCATCCGCATGTCCATCCGTGAAATTCGCATCAACGTCCAAGCCTGAAAGAGCGGCCCACAAAAAGAACCCCGCTTTCCCGAACAAGCGTAATAGCTCAAGTGGAGGCGAACGACGAACGTCTAAAAGTGTATACATCGCCGCCTTATTGAGACGTCGACGAAGACGAGGTCCAATACCACACAAGGCATCGACTCGGAGTCGTCCCAACGTTTCGTCTAACGTTGCTGGATCAAAGATCGTCAGTCCATTCGGCTTTTTCAGATCCGACGCCAGCTTTGCCAATCGTCGATTCGGTGCAATTCCAACCGAACATTTTAACCACTCTCCTACTTCTTGTTGAATGCGCCATTGAACCTTCGACAATAACCAAGCCGCTTCGGCTGTATCTCGACAAAAACCCGTCAGATCCACGAACGCTTCATCAATCGAATAGTATTCTACTTGGTCCGAAATCTGACGCAGGATCGCAAATACCCGTGAAATCACGCTGCGATATTTTGCTGGTTCATTTTGGATAAAAACGGCGTCCGGAACTTTTTCGCGCGCGTCCTCCACCCGCATCCCAACCTTCATCCCGCGCTGCTTTGCTTCAACCGAGGCCGCGATAATACAACCTCGTTCGTGCAAGTAGGCACAGACACCCAACGGTCGGCCGCGCAGCCGCGGGTTCGCTTGCTGCTCAACGGTCGCAAAGAACGAGTTCATGTCGATGTGCGCGATGATGCGCGTGGAAGGTTTGAGATTCATAGGAGGGACGTTCTTCAAACCCGTGGGAATCCCCGCCCGACATACCCAGGAGCTAGTCGGCGGGATACCCACGGCTGCAAACAACCAACCCTTACAACATCGGAACCTGCTCAATAAACCACGTGCCTTGAAGCGGGAAGAACACCAAACGGAAGGGGTTCCCGGACACATCCGTCACCGAGAAAAATCGTACCTGCTCACGCCCTTCGCGACGTTCATGCCCGAGATGCACCGCCTTCACCGCATATGACCGTGTCTTCCAACGAAAACGAAGTGGCCTAATGGTTCCGCGGACGAAGACCACGATCACATCAATCGCCTCTCGTTCTTGCGTTCGCGTCTCCATATAGAACAAAAATAGAACAGACGGAATTCTCTGTCAAGAACCGTCGATTTATTTACAAATTATGGGAAATCTGCTACTCTCCTCGGTCCCACAACAATTGGGAACACACGCTTACTATTCGCCGGCAGAAGGAGGACGGTGCTACAGGTAAATGAGAAGGTACTCGACGAGGTACTGAAGATCTACAAAGCTCGCCAGGGAGAAGAACATTCTCTCCCCTGGGACATGATCGTCGCCCGGGCACGCGCCGAAATCGCGTGTCTGGTCGAGGACGACGTGGAACGCATCTTGAGCCAGGAAGAGCTCCCGGAACTTCGGGCCGCTTGGCGCAAACGCGACGAACATATCGCCGCGCAGCCTCATCTGTCGCTCATTCAGCGGTTCGTCCGCAAGTACTGCCAGATTCGGCAGGACCGGATCCGCGACAGCAGAATCTGACTTACTTCTTCGACGCCGCCCATGGCTCCCCGGGCGGCGTCGAATTCGTTCACCACTTTCAGCTTGCATCTTATCCCTAAGCGAGTATCGTACCTGTGGGCGTTTCTTGATAAAAAATTGATCCATTCGCTGGAGAACTCCCATGGGGCACAACGCGACGCCTCCTTCCATTCGGCGCTTCGTCACCTACCACCACCCTCTTCAGTGTGGCATCGATCCAACCGCATTTGACGAGGCTCTTCACTGGATCGAACACCTCGAGATGCTCGACGTGAGCAGCAAGGAGGCCTGGGAGAGGAACTACGGAACGTGGACCAATGCGGTGAGGCGAGCGATCGCTGCGATCAACGAGCACATCCGACAGCAGCTCGATCCTGAGCTGATCCTGCAGGCGATGACGTCTCCCGCCGCAACTGCTGCGCTTAGAGTGGTTGTAGAGATGTCAGACAGCTACGCCAGTGAGGACCTGGTCATGGCCATGATCGTACGTGCCTATTACCTCATCCTGCTGAAGAAGGCACCGGACTATCCGCCCACGAGGCGGATCTCTCGCAATCCCTGATCGCACACATCTCTTCGACGCCGCCCATGGCTCCCCGGGCGGCGTCGAACTCGTTTTCTTGACCCGAGCGTCGTTCTCCGTCATCCTAAGCGAGCAAAACAATTCCTTGGGCGAGTGGCGGAATTGGCAGACGCACTGGCTTCAGGTGCCAGCGACCGCAAGGTCATGAGGGTTCAAGTCCCTCCTCGCCCACCAATAAAATAACCACCGAATTGGTGGTTATTTTGTTTTATCTCTTTTTTTAGTTCGTTATGTTCGAT
This sequence comes from uncultured Gammaproteobacteria bacterium, assembly GCA_964598725.1. Classification (GTDB taxonomy): domain Bacteria; phylum Patescibacteriota; class Patescibacteriia; order 2-12-FULL-60-25; family 2-12-FULL-60-25; genus JAGOTP01. Next base: position 253,022 of record CAZRCW010000002.1, read on the forward strand.
ACTCAACAATCGTCTCGATCGGCAGACGAATCTTCTTGAACCCTGGCTCGGCTGCATACCCGATAGGTAAGAGCGCCGTCGGTAGCTTATCGGTGAATCCAAGAATCTCCGCATACTTTGCCGGATCGAAGCCGCCCATTGGACAACTATCGATTCCACGATCAGCCGCCGCTAAGATCATCGCCTGAAGCGCAAGATACGTCTGACCCTGCAACCAGTACAAACGCTCGTCCTCTGACTTCGAGAGTAGTGTGCCCATCGCCATCTTGTTGTAACTCTCTGCAGAAGCAGCACCCGCCGCCTGCTCGATAAGAGTCGTTGTGGTCTTAATGCCCGGAACAGCATCCTTTACGCAAGACAACACGAGCAGATGACTCGCATCCGTCACCTGAGGTTGGCCATAGCTCACCTCTCGCAGCTTGCTGCGCAGTTCTGGATTGGTGATAACGGTAATATGCCAAGGCTGAACGTTAGAGCTAGAGCAAGACAAGCGAGCCGCCTCCAAAATATAGGTAAGGTCCGCGTCAGATACTTTCTTCGTAGGGTCGAATTTCTTGGTCGCGAAGCGTTTCAGAAGGAGTTCGTGGATCGTCATAGACGGTGAGCATAGCATGAATAAATAACCTTGCCAACTACTAGGAAATAGTTTATAAATGGCTTATTACAGCTAAATTTAGTAAAAACTCGCTTGACGTGTTGATAGAAGACTGCTATGGTCTTCCCATCCTTCGACGCCTCTCAGTGTGGTCTTGGTGACAGGAATTCACTGAAAGTCGTCGCAACAACTAGCCGCGTAGGCAACGTTCAACCGCCGATCTGGAACAGCTTTTGACACGGCCGCTCCGACCTCGCTGTTTTTGTCTTTGATTTCTGACATTTTGAATCTCCTTAAAAATTCTATGAATCCTCCCATTCCTCCAAGCGTTCCACCTTCAGGCTCCGGTTCCGGGCTTTCCCCGTTCCGACCAGGAGTGAATCGCCCAGGACCAGGCTCAGGACGCCCAATGCGTTCTCGCTTCCCAAAACCAGCGCCTTTCTTGCGCTCAAATACGCCCCCACAATTTCCAACGCCACCACCGCTCCCTCCGACGAACAATTCCCCACGAATCGTTCCGGCTAGCACCCCCGCCTCTACCGGCGCTTCTTTTAGCGCGCCCGGCGCCCCTCGCCCACTCGTTCCAGGTCATGGTGGTCCTCGCCCTCAACAGCCAGGTTCCCGACCTCAGGGTCACGGCGGCCCACGTCCAGGCGGACGCGGCGGCAAACCAGGTCGTGGCGGCAAGCGTGGCGGTCCCCCAGGTGGCGACCTCCCGAACGTCCGCATGACGACCTTCAAGAACAAGCCAACCCACAAGACTGGGAGTGATGAGGATACCCTCAGCACGACCGGTGAACAGCGCCTCAAGGTTGTGGTGGTTGGTGGGAACGAAGAAGTCGGTCGCAACATGTCGATGCTTGAGTATGGCAACGACATCATCATTATCGACATGGGTCTTCAATTCCCAGATGAAGACATGCCGGGTGTTGATTACATCATTCCAAACGTTAGCTACTTAAAGGGCAAAGAGAAGAACATCCGTGGTGTCATCATCACGCACGCCCACATGGACCACATCGGTGGCATCCCTCATATCATGCCGCAGATCGGCAACCCACCGCTCTTCAGCTCTGATTTGACCTGCGCGATTATCAAAAAGCGTCAGGAAGATTTCCGTCAGTGTCCCCCGCTCAATTTGCATGCCGTCAAATACGATGACGTGATTCAACTTGGCTCGTTCAAGGTGGAATTCTTCGGTGTAGCGCACTCCGTGCCAACCTCGATGGGTATCATTATCACGACCCCTTGTGGCATCGTCGTTCATACCGGTGACTTCAAACTCGAATCGGGTGAAAAAGCCGGATCCGTCCAGGAAACTGAGAAGTTAAAGGCGCTTGGCGACAAGAACGTTCTCGCGCTCATGATCGACTCAACGAACGCGACTCAAACAGGTCGTCAATTGACCGAAGTCGACATTCAGCACAATCTCGACGAGATCATTCAGAACTCGAAAGGCAAGGTCATTATCAGCACCTTCGCTTCCATGTTGTCGCGTATCCAGCAGATCATTTTTGCTTGTGAACGCATGGGTCGCAAAGTTGCCATTCTCGGCTTCTCGATGAGCTCGAACGTTGCCATCGCGCAACAACTTGGCTACATCAAGATGCAGAAAGGCACGCAGATCGAAGCTCGTGATATCCATAAGTATCCAAAGGAGAAAGTGGCGATCATCTGTACCGGTGCCCAAGCTCAGGAAGGGTCGGCGCTTATTCGCATCGCGAACCATGAGCACCCGATTGTGACGTTGGAGCCAGGCGATAGCATCGTCTTCTCGTCTTCGGTTATTCCAGGCAACGAACGTACCGTTCAGCGCTTGAAAGATACCTTGTACCGTGAAGGTGCGAACGTCGTGCACTACCAGATGATGGACGTTCACGCCGGTGGTCACGCGCGTCAGGAAGACTTGATCGAAACCCACCAGATGATCAAGCCAAAGTACCTGATTCCAATCGAAGGCAACTACTCGTTCTTGTGTGAACACGCCAACGCCGCCGTCCGCGGAGGCTTCAAGCGTGAAAACATCATCATTGCTGACAACGGCCAGATCGCCGAGTTCGACAAAGAAGGTAACGGCATGTTGACCAACAAGAAGATCACGACCGACTACGTGTTCGTCGATGGTCTCGGCGTTGGAAACACCAACGAGATCGTGCTCCGCGACCGCCAGCAATTGGCGCAAGACGGCGTCGTCCTCGTGGTAGCCGTCATCGATTCACACACGGGTGCTCCACAGGCCTTACCGGATATCATTTCACGTGGCTTCGTCTACATGAAAGAACACCAAGAACTGATCACCCACGCCCGCAACAAGGTTGCTTCGATCTTGCGTGACATGGATCCACGTTCGCGTGCCCAAACCAACTACTTGAAAGACAAATTACGTGATGAACTCGGCCAATTCCTCTTCGTCAAAACCGAACAGCGTCCGATGATCATTCCCGTGATTATTGAAGTGTAGAGAGGAGAAAGAACAATGGAGCTTTTTCAGAAGACGTACTCCTCTTCAGGGTACGCCTCCGCTTTTGCTAAAGCTCCGGCTCTTGCATCTACGCCGTCGCTTCGATGAGCCCCTTACGAGGAGTACGTCTTCTGAAAAATCCTTGTTCTTAAAGGAGCAAGGGGAAGAGTAGGGCTCAAAAAAAATAAGGAAATACCTCTTAATTAGTCTAATTGTATATGTCTTCAGATTCTGGCTTAGCGCAAGCTAAGGTTAAAGTTACCTCGAAACATGTGTTCGCCGTGTACTGGCAGCACATCAAACGTCATCCCCTTCCCTGGGCTATTCTTGTCGGTTTTCTGGGGTTAGCGGAAGTTGGTCGGATCCTCATTCCGATCATCGATAAACGACTTATCGACGCAGCCGCCACCAGCTTTGTCCTGGAAGGTCGGCCGCTTGGACCTCTCTGGCAGGCACTTATCCTGATTATCGGGATTCGCGTCATCGCTTGGACCTTTGAACGTATCTACGGATTCACCGCCGTTCAGATCATCAGTAAGACAACGATGGAACTCCTCATGACCGGCTTCGAAGGGGTCATGAAACACTCCTATGAATTCTTTGCGAGCAACTTCGCTGGAGCTCTGATCCGTAAAGCGCAGCGACTGGAACTCAGTTTCCGCTCGCTGACCGAAACGATCCTCTGGCGCTTGTTTCCAACCGCGATCCTCTTGATCGGTATTTTCTTCGTGCTTGTCAGCTACTATCCGATCTTCGGTCTTTTCATGGGACTTTGGTCCGTACTTGTCATCGGTGAGAGTTTCGTCTTCCTTCGTTGGAAGCTCCCAATGGACCAACACCGTGCCGAACAGGATTCGCTCCAAACCGCGACTGTTTCGGACACGATCACAAACGCCCTCAACGTTCTTCAATTCAACGGACACCTCCAAGAGAAATCACTCTACAAAACTGTTCTCAACGGAAACCTTCGTGCTTGGATTCGTTCCTGGCGTGCCAGTGAAATCAATGGCAGCGTCCAAGGGATTGCGAACATCGTTCTTGAAGCTGGTCTGATCGCCCTCGCCATTTGGCAGTGGCGCCTTGGCAGCCTCACAATCGGTGACTTCGCCCTTCTTCAAGGCTACGCCTACACGCTCACAAACCAGCTCCACGACACCGGGCGCACACTCCGCACCCTGTTTGAATCGCTCGCCGACGCCAAAGAAATGGTTGAAATCCTTCACGAACCAGTCGAAATCAAAGATGCCGCACAGGCAACGACACTGGTCATCAAACAAGGACAGATCAATTTCACTGACGTGGGCTTCCAGTATCAAACACAAGCAGCGGGTGTAAAAAATCTGAGCTTCCAGATCAACGGTGGCGAAAAGGTCGCGCTTGTCGGACCTTCCGGCGCCGGAAAATCGACTCTCACCAAACTCCTCTTCCGCTTTTACGACCTCACACACGGCTCAATCAGTATTGATAGCCAAGATATTCGTGACGTAACGCAAGGGAGTCTCCGTGAGAGCATTTCGCTGGTCCCACAGGAGCCGGTCCTCTTCCACCGAACCATCCTGGAAAACATCCGCTACGGACGTCCCGACGCCAGCGATGACGAGGTTGTTGCCGCCGCTAAACAAGCGCGCTGCCACGACTTTATCTCCCGCCTCGCCGAAGGCTACAACACGTATGTGGGTGAACGTGGAATCAAACTCTCGGGCGGCGAACGCCAACGCGTCGCCATCGCCCGCGCGATCCTCAAAAATGCCCCAATCCTTGTTCTCGATGAAGCCACATCCAGCCTCGATTCCGAGTCTGAAGCTCTCATTCAAGAAGCGCTCACGGAACTGATGAAAGGGAAAACAACCATTGTCATCGCCCACCGCTTGTCTACGGTGATGCAGATGGATCGCATTCTGGTGTTAGAAAAAGGTCACGTTATCGACGAGGGAACCCATGCGGACCTCATCGAACGCGACGGACTCTACCAATCGCTCTGGAACATCCAGGCGGGTGGATTCACCCAAACATCCTCGGCTTAATCGCCGGGGGTGTTTTGTGTTAGACTGAGTCCATTCCTCTCTATGCCTATGCCCCTTCCCACCCCTCTTAAGGAGCTCAAACTTGCCGTGAAAGAACTTGAATCAAGCCTGGCTGCACTTAAACGCGCGGTCGCCAAAGAAGAAGACAGCCGTGAACACAAGAAGATTCAGTTGAAATTAAAGAAATCAAACTAATTATATGGCCTCACGCACAGAACGCGCATCAAGCGGCGGTGAAGAAAAGAAAAAGACTCCTACGGTTAAGAAAGCTAAACCGACCACTCCTGCAAAAGCCGCATCTGAGAGTCGCCGAAAACCGAACGACGCGGAAGTCACCGAACCATTACAGAGCCTGCAAGAGCACGCGCCGGTTGTTGTGGTTGAGAAACAGGGCATGTCGCCTGCTGAAATGAAGAAGGTTTTTAAAGAAGGATTACGCGAATTCATGGAAGAGGCACGTGGGCCCATTAAAGAGAGTGGCGTCGTTGTCGAAAAAGCACTTGCTTTAAACGAACAGCAGCCTGCACCGGAACTCGCTATCGCAGCAGAACGCGTTCGTGAAGCAAAAACGAGCTTATTCGATCGCTATCATAAAGCGCTCGGTTTCATGACCGCTTTAAGCATTGGTGCGCTAAGCGGTACCGGGATTACGAGCGATCGGCACGAACAGCCTGCGATCGTCCATGAGCAGGGCGCGCAAGAACGCGTTACACGTGCCGCACTTAAAGAAATAATGACTGACTTACATAGCGCTGTCCCGAGCAGTCAAACGGGATTCGAGGCACTCCTCGAGCGAAAACTGGGCGCAGCCCTCAATAAGGCTGATGTTCATCCGGATCAATCAGGCATGCATTTGTACATGGCCATTTTGCAGAACTATGTCGCAGACGAGCTCCGTTTAGCTGCAGAGGATCATGACTTTGAGTTCGCGAGCCGCGTCAATAGAGTCTTGAGTCATAACGCCGCCATCCCTCAGATGGAACTTTGCGCCTTAGCCGGACGAGCAGATATCGCTGTCGCCACTCTTACCGAATTATCCCGCTCAAGTAACAATCCAATCGAACGCCATAATAGCATCGCTTATGCGTTAGACGATCTATCTGAAACGACGACTTCGGATGGACGCAGTCCTTATCTCGGTTTTACCCGTCAGATCGTTCATCGGATGCAACAGATGGAAGGGGCCTCAGCCGGCGGACAACGTGCCATGCACACTCTCGGTGCTGAACTTGAGGCGGGAATGCATACGCAAGAACGGATGGCGCTGAACTGGCAGAGACACGAGGAAGAAAATCCAATCAGCCATCTCGAGTCAGTTCGTCACGAACTAGAACGCATTCATCAGGCAGAACGTATTTTAGGGACAAACCCAGTTGTCCCCCTTTCAACCATCGACGAGCAAATTCGACGAGCAGAGCAAACAGAAGATCGTGAGAGTAATTCCAACGATCACATATAACCAAATCACCAGGCCACCCGCCTGGTGATTGTCTATTTCAGCCCCCTTCGCTACCCTACTTCCATTATGCAAGACCTCCTCGTTTCAGGCGTCCAGCCGACCAACAATCTCCACATCGGAAACTACATTGGCGCCCTGAAGCAGTGGCTCACATTGCAACATCAGCATCGCTGTTTGTTCATGGTAGTCGACTTGCATGCGATTACGGTTCCTCAAGATCCAAAGAAGCTCCGCTCAAACATCCTCGATATCGTTGCGACCTACCTCGCCCTCGGCCTTGATCCAAAACGGTGTACATTGTTCATCCAAAGCGAAGTTCCGGAACACACGGAGCTCGGTTGGTTGCTGATGACGATCGCGAAAATGGGTGAGCTCGAACGCATGACCCAGTACAAAGACAAGTCGGCTAAGCAGGGCGAATCGACGAGTCTTGGCCTCTTTGGCTACCCGGTGCTCATGGCGGCTGACATCTTGCTCTACAACGCGAGCGCCGTTCCCGTTGGCGAAGATCAGGTCCAACACCTAGAACTTACACGCGATCTCGCTCAACGCTTCAACAGCACGTTTGGTGAGACGTTCCGTATCCCTCAACCACTCATTCAAGCTCAGGGCGCGCGCATCATGTCGCTCGACGAACCAACCAAGAAAATGAGTAAGAGCGCCGACTCAATGTACAACTACATTGCGCTTTCGGATGAAGTAGATGTGATTCGGAAGAAAATTATGAAAGCCGTGACGGATACGGAGGGAGTAGTGAGATACGACGTCGCAAACAAACCAGCGATCTCAAACTTGTTGACCATTTTCCATCACATGACGGGTGAAGCGATTCCGACGATTGAGGCGCGTTATGCAGGGCAAGGCTATGGTGCATTCAAGAAAGACCTAGCCGAAGCAACCGTCGCTCACCTCCTCCCTGTTCAGGAACGCTTGAAGACCTTCCAGCAGGATCCAGCGGAACTTATGAAGATCTTAGATGAAGCACGGGATACGGCGCGAGGGATTGCGAGTGAGACGATGAAAATGGTGCGGGATCGGATGGGATTGGGACGATAACTATCGCTTTCCTTTCCTTCCATATGTTAGGTCGGTCTGAAATTTCTTCCCACACGCATAGAGAATCTACAGCCGACTCCATCGTTCATCTGCAAACAGGTTCTGTTCAAATTTCAAAGAAGCAAAGTCTTGTTGAGCAACGTGGGGAATCGTTTGAAGAAATAACCGCCATCCAGATAAAAGGCGAGAAAGGAACAGCGGACATCCTTGATCTTATCGAGAAGTCCAAGATACGCGTTTTACTGAGAAGAATTCGAAAACCGGATTGTGCGACCGATAAAAAAAGCTATATCCGAGCTAATTGGGTTGAAACAGAACTAGATATCGTCGCGATTCTTCATGAGATTGGACATATAAAACAAACATCCGACCCTAAGACAAAAGAAGTGTTTGAACTTGAAGAAAAGACAAAGCGCATTAGCGCAGTTGAGCCATGGCAACGCATTGAGCCGTACATACACAAAATCCTTGCACTATTCCCAGAGAAGGCTGATCTTCTTGGACTCGATCCTCAAATCCAGACGTTGCTTGTAGAACTCAAACAACACGAATGGTCTCGCTTCAGGCAGGATGAAATATTATCTCTCCTGAACATTACCAAAAACGAGCAGGAGGCTACACATCTAACAGAAGAATATGAGCGTCTCTTAGAAGTTCCGCTTAATCAGAATCGAATGATCGAGCTTCGCTTAGAGCTCGCCCCCTTCTTTCAACGAGTACAAAGCGTATTACATATTCCAGAAAACGAGATGGAAAAAGATGCGACTCGACGAGCATTTCGTTGGATGCGTGAAATCAAAGAACGGACCGGGGTCGATTTATTTGCCGTTCTGAAGATTAAGAACTATCAACGTATTGCTCCGAAAAAAGGGGTGGATCTTGATGAAGAACAGGCCATATCTGCAATTCAAGATTTAGCAGATGCTTTGTGTACCTACTCAGACCGTAGTAAAGCGAATTGAGTTTATAGAGAAAAACTTGCAACTCTCTTCAAGATAAAGTCGACAACTCAACAGAAGAATGCTATCCTCCGCCCGGCGAAACAGATGACCGCGCTGGTCGCAAGACTGGTGAGGAAAGTCCGAGCACCGAACCCGTCGTAAGGCGGGCTGACAGCGAGAGCAGCTAACGACTGCCAGGATATACCTTTGAGTCGCAAGATTCAGAAGAAACCTAGGGAAAGTGCCACAGAGACAATACTAGCCAGGCGTAAGTCTGGTGAAAGGTGAAAAGTGAGTGGAGGTGTCGCGTCGCAAGATGCGGTGCTACCTCTCTCGCTGCGTGGTAACACGCAGTGTGGTAAACCCTCTCCGGTGCAAGAGCAAATCCTCGCAAGAGGAATGGTCGCTCGCTCGAGGTGACTGGCGACAGTCATCCCAGAGAGATGGTCATCGCTTGCTGTCGCAAGACCGCAAGTACAGAACTCGGCTTATCGTTTCGCCACCAAAACCGCTCCGAACTATGGGGCGTTTTTGTATCCAAAAAACCTAATCGATTTGGGGAGCGATTCCTTAAAGTGCTATACTTTTAGCGTTATCTATTCATTTGATCTTTTCCCTATGAAAGAATCCCCTCTTCTTTTACCTGGCGTTATCCTCTTAACCGGGGTCATGGTCAGCGCCGCGCTCGTATTTCATGGTCGTCCGATTCAGATCATGCAGCCCGCGTACCAGTCAGCAACCGCACCCCAACAGATGATGCCATCACAACCGATGGACGGACGCATGATGGGAACAGAAATGACTTCGCCTACTTCTTCAGCCGGGAGCATGAAGCCTGCCACTTCCCCAGCAGCAACCACGACTCGAACGGCATCGACCGCCGCCCAACAGACCTTGTGCGTTGAATCAGGCGGAACCTACACGAATACACGCTGTAATTGCCCGACGGGTTACACTTTCTCCGGCGGAGAATGCTTTGACTCGTTCGGCCTTCAGGGAGGACGTACCGGAGCGAAGGTGAAGGCTCGTCAAGAACTCCTCATTCAAAAGGACACATGTGAGTATTCTGGCGGTGTGATGCGCGGATCAAGCTGCAGCTGTCCAACCGATTACACACTCAGCTCAGAAGGCGTCTGTACCGATGCGTTCGGACTTCCAGGTGGTCAGAATGGAAAGGATATCCAAGCCTCCTACCCAACAAATAACTAAGACAAGTTATCGTAAACAAACGAGCTCCTATATGTGGAGCTCGTTTGTTCTTTATACGAATCGATAAGATTACCAGCTTCCTCCCCCACCGCCACCGAAGCCGCCCCCGGAAGAACCACCCGAGAAACCGGAGCCACCGCTTCCGCCACGTGTCTGATGGGTCATACCGGTCGAAACTGAATGGGAGACATGTGTCACAGCATGGATATACGCCATACTCGTCCAGTTGACCCCAGCCCCCTGGATATAGGATGGCGGCGGAACAAAGATCCCTTCAAATTGCTTTGCCCACTCCTTCTCAACCCCAAGAGCGACGGCGGCTGGCAAGAATTCAGCGAATTGCTCCGGCCGTTTCGCAGGCGCATCCGAAAAGGCTAATCGGTCTTTTTCGGTCACCATCAAGAACCGCTTGAACCCGATTACCCGCTCATGCATCTCCGCGCCTGCCTGTGTCACCTTCGGCATCTGCCAACCAAAGAGACCAACAACAATGCCGAGCAGTACATATAACGGTGATCCAACAAAGAACGAGAAGGCGACGATTCCAAAAGCTAAGCCCAACCAACCCCCACGCACCGTTGCGGGATTCTTGAGGAACCAGCCACGTGTAACCATATCGTCGGTCACAAGCTTCACCACTTTTTGATAGGCCATCCACTGAGAATTAGATGAACGAGCCGTCAGATCGGCTTGGGTTTGGCCACTGAAAACAGCATTCAAACTCTCTTCTTCGTATGGCTGTAACGCACCTGCTGCTGGCAGTGTGAGGCGCGTATACAAAATCTGATCTGGATCTTCTGGGTTCTCTCCTTTCAGCTCAACCTTCGCGTACCCGCGCTTCGCTAGATCTAGCAACGTCGAGGTCATCGCTCGAGTTGACACCTCTTCATCAACCAAGCTTGCCATTAGCCCTGGTGTGAGACCATCAGGTGGTTCGTACTGCGGGATGATCACTCCACGACCGCGTGGATCACGTCCCCAGACGTACCAAATACCAACCATGACGAAACACAGTAGAATCGGTAATACGTCGAACAGATTATCCTGTAAGAGATACCCCAGCTTCGTCAGCAATGACTCTTGATGAATGGCTCCTTTTGGAAATTCTAAAACCACCGTGAAGCCCTCGAGTGGACTCAAGCGGGCGGGCGATTCAGCGATCAAGGCACCACCTGTGGTATCGTTGCGAAAAGAACAGGCCGTTTCCTCTGAGCCTACAGAGCCGGTAAAGCACTTCTGACGGATAGTAGCCGGGCCAAAAAAGGTGAAACTCGCCTTTTGAATAGCGACCGGCCATTCATTACCCGTCACATTCCAGTACAACTCACTCGTATCCGAAAAGAAGTTGATCGCTCGATCGGTTCGGTAGCGGATGACGTACCGATGCGTGCCCGTAATCGTCGTGTTCGCATCGCCAATCTTTAAACCGACATCCGGCCCTCGATCTGCCGCCTCCCAAGGGACTGTTTGACCATCCATCGTCACCGACTCGATCGTGTAATCAAGATCATATTTGAGCAATGAACGGGAGTAGCGCTCCGGAATGTTCCGCAAAATACCATGACGCTCTGTCGCACCAAAATCATAATCGATCGTTTCTTGAAGCGTCAGTCGTCGCTCAGGTGTGAGCGTGGCTTGAACGTCAAAGCGCTTGATCACTTCGGCGGCTAACGCACCTCGTCCCAGTCCGAAGACAACAGCAGACAGGAAGAGCGCTACGCCGATTTTTTGGAACCACGAAAGAGTCATACGAGTAGTGTACAATATCTGCATGACCTTGGGGTTGTTTCGTACGCACCTTCAACATTGGATCGCCGAGAATCAGATCGTTGCCGTTCTGATTGGCTTAGTATTCGGCCTCGTCTGGCCAGGGGCATTCGCTTGGATCAACAAGTTCTCGACCCCACTCCTCATGGCCGTGTTCTTCACGTCCAGTTTACGTTTATCCGTCCCCGATCTGCTCAAATACGCTAAGGATTGGCGGATGCTGACCATCGCGAACGTCTTCATGCTGGTTGTGATCCCGCTCGCCTTGTTCGTTCCTCTCCACTTCTTATCGCATGATTGGGCCCTCGCCTTCTTGATTGCGGGCGCCATGCCGACCGGCATGACGATCGCGCTGGTTGCAGAATTCTTCGGTGGCACACCTCCGCTTGCGCTCCTGATCACAGTTACTACCTCGCTCCTCGCACCGCTCGTCATTCCTCTCATCTTTCAAACCGCCATCGGTCAATCCATCCCGATCCCGGTTGGCTCGATGATGTGGTCCTTGTTCATCAGCATCGTCGTCCCCTTTCTCATCGCTGTGATCGTTCAGCGCCAGGTACCAAAGCTCATTCAACGCAACGACAGCCGATTACGCGTCCTGTCGGTTATCCTTTTCGGCCTACTTGTGACCGGGATCACTGCCGATACAACCGGATCATCTCTTCCCGCCTTCCATCTCCAAGACATTCTTCTCGTTCTCGCTGGAACCGTTTGGATGGGGCTCCTCACCTGGGCCGCCTACCACCTCATCTCGTGGCGGACGAAAGGTGAACGCCTGACGGTTGCGCTCTGTATGGTGTATATTAACAACACTCTCGCTTTGTTCATTGCCAATCGCTATTTCAAAGACCATGGCGCCGTAGCGCGTGTCGTTATCATCTTGCTCGTCCTAAACCTGCTCCTTCTTCCGATCAAAGCAGCCGCACATTCGTTCCTTAAACCGTCCCGTCACGCCCTTTCTTGATATGCCCCGCACCACTTCCAAAGCTCCTATCGTGTTTGTCACACGCCGTATTCCGGATGAAGGGTTGAATCTCCTCAAGGAACAAGGTTACACCGTAAAAGTCTATGGCAAGAATCAAGCGATCACGCGTAGCGAGCTCCTGACTCAAGTAAAGGGTGTTGATGCACTACTCCCCCTGTTAACCGATAAGATCGATGCAGCTGTCCTGAAGGCAGCCGGACCATCGCTCAAGATCATTGCAAATTACGCGGTTGGGTTCGATAACATCGATCTCGCTGCCGCTAAACAAGCGAATATTCCGGTTACGAACGCTCCAGCGCCAGAAGTGAGTGAAAGTGTAGCTGAACACACCATCGCGCTTATGCTCGCCCTCGCGCATCGTGTAGTTGAGTCGGATGTGTTTGCGCGCTCCGGGAAGTACAAGGGTTGGTCGCCTGATCTTTACGTTGGAACGGATCTTCGCAACAAAACGCTCGGTATCATTGGCTTAGGCCGCATTGGGTATGCCGTCGGACGTCGAGCGGTACTGGGTCTTGGCATGAAATGTGTCTACAACACGCCTCGTCGTGATTCCGGCTTTGAACAAGAAGTTGGCGGAAAGCTCGTACCCCTCGATCGCTTACTCGAAGAGGCGGACGTCATCAGCGTTCACGTTCCCCTCCTCCCCTCTACCCGACACCTGCTTTCGACCGACGCCTTTAGCTTGATGAAAAAGACGGCGTTCGTCGTGAACACCGCCCGCGGGCCAATCATTGATGAAAAAGCCTTGCTCCGTGCGTTAAAAACCCAGCGGATCGCCGGGGCCGCCCTGGACGTCTTTGAATGCGAGCCAGCGATCGACTGTGACCTGACGGACAAGCTCTCGCTCGCCAAGTTCCCGAACGTGATCATGACCCCGCATACCGCCTCGGGCACGATTGAAGCCCGCCAAGCCATGGGACGCTTAGCAGCTCAGAATATCATCGCTGTTTTGTCAGGCAGAGCTCCATTGACCCCCGCAGCCTAAGAAGGAATGGAGGATTACGCGGCCTCGTTCGCCGATGGAGCCGATGGCCACTGAGTACGACGAACTGCCTGTAAGGCTCGCTGTGCAGCTTCAATTTGCGCACGTTTATCTGGTGTTATTAAACGTTCACGAGCACCCTGCGCGATCAAATGACCAAGTTCCTCCTCTTGTCGATCCTGGATCTCACGGTGCTTAGCCTGATCCATTGTCATGGTATTTCTTGCGATTGTTGTTACTTGAGGCGGTCGACTGATTGTCTGAGCTGGAATTTCCTCAATATCCCCATCGTCTAAATCAAGGTACGGGATATCTTCCTCGCTCACGTCCGCTGGTCGCTGTGCCGCTTCCATGAGTTGGGCTAATGGAATCGGCCGAGGCGCTTCACCGGTTACGACTACACGCGGACGATTGGTCGTTTTTGCTTGAGCTTCTTGCGCTTCACGCTCCTCGCGAGCCCGAATCTGTTGTTCGAGCGGATGACGGAGCGCTGGATTTGCCTTGAGACGCGCTTCTTGTTCTGCGCGACGAACGTCATCCGCTCTCTTCTGCTGAAGTCTGTAGGTATTGATGACACTCGCTTCCGTCTGCATCCGTTCACGTTCCGCCTGTTGTGCCATCGTTAACCGCGGAGGCAAGGGACTTAAAGAACGAGGCACCTCTCTTGGAGCAACTTCTCTTGAGGGCGATTCCCAAGCTGGAGTCGACGTCTGTGACTGAACGGACACCGATACCGTTGGATCATTCTCTAGCCCTCGTCGGTAGGCTTGATTCACTTCTTCAACATCGTGTTTCATGTGCTCACCCGGACGCGCCGCTGCTTTCGCACGTAATGCGCTCTCTGAAAAAACAACTGTTTTGTCATTTGAATGTGACCTTCCTTCCGCAAGTGACTCCCTCTCTCTCGGTTCCGCTTGAAGAAAATCCGAATCAAATGGCACTTCTGGCGGTCGATCATTCGCCGGCCTAGAGCGCACAGCTGACTCATCAGGCGACGGCATGGAAGGAACGATCCTAGGCTGTGTCGCCTCAAACATGTTTCTCATAACTGGTTATAGAATAGCATTTTCCGGCTGATCCGCGGGCGGCTATTTATCCCCATCTCGATAAACATCATCTTCATTGAGGTTACCACAGAAGAGTTGCTGTTTTCTCGTCTATTTGTTACGCTTCGGCGCGTTAGTGATTCCACTTCAAGAGGGCCCTTAGCTCATTTGGTAGAGCACCTGCTTTGCAAGCAGGGGGTGGCCGGTTCGAGCCCGGCAGGGTCCACCATTAAAAGACACTCCTCAGCGGAGTGTCTTTTATATATACTAAGAACACTATGCCAAAAGAACGTTTTGATGCTGCAAGTATCACGACTACACATTTTACTGAGCCCGGAGTCATCCTGGCCACTGAAGCTGAACGGGACTTTTCTGAAAAAGTCTCTGATTGTCAGAGCTTCGAAGCTTTATTTGCCCTTCTCCGAACAAAAGCAGATGGCATTCAAGGGACTAGTCGGATATACCCACCGGAGGAAGTTATTACACGGATTGAGAGAGTCAGAAATGGGCACGATGTACTTCAACGTGTAACTCGTACTTTTGGCATTAACAGCAAGGTCGAAGAACTGCTACAGACAGATAAGACGTTTGCAAAGCGCGTCCTAAATCGGAAATAGAGCACTACAGCTATACGACCATCGCTAGCTGCCTCGGCTCTAAAACAATCCGGTTCCAAAATTGGTCGGTGTGGTCCACCAGCATCAGACACTTCGATAAGAAGTGTCTTTTATTATTTTCAATTCGTTACTAAAAGCAAAGCGCGCACCCGTGGGCGGCTGAACGAGTGCGTTCTTTGCCGTCCCGCGGATGCGCGAGATCACCTCCTCTTTCTCGGCTCCCTGAGAACCGCGTCATGAGCGACGAGCTGCCCAGTCTGCAGACGCATGATGGCGATATCTGCCTGGAAGGCGTAGTACTCGCAACAGACGCGCCCGAGACCGTCGTAACCGGCGCTGGGCGTGATGCCGATACGCATGTCTCCGACCTGCACCGGCGTAGACTCGTCGCCAACGACCAGCGGCAGGCCCAGACGAGCCGTCTCCGCTCGAATCAGCTCCTCCTCCGGAAGGCTAGCCTTGATGACGACGCGTTGTACGATCGTCTTCCTATACCCAATCTCGATCCGTACTCTTACACTCACACGTTTACCCTCCAATCAGAGAAGTGGCATTCTGCCACAGAACGTCGTTTCCGACATAATATGATACTAAAAACCCTCTGGTAGTCAAGCAATGTAGCGCGGATGCGTGCCCAGAAAAGAAAAGAAGCTTACGCTTTTGTAAGCTTCTTTTCCACACACCGTTTGTTTCTTTATAACTAGCGTGGCAACACATCGCTTGGGAACACTGCTGTACTCTGCGCTCCATTCACACTGTAATCCCCTGACCGATCGACATCCGCTCCAAAGCGATAATCCATGTAGAAGGCATCGGAAACATCATCCGTCTGGCGGGCCCAGAATGGTCCGTAGAGCGCTTGGGCCACCGCTTCGGTCTTCACCCAACGTAGACGACGATCCGAATCAACAGCGTAGACACGAGGGTCGGTCGCGAACTTCACCAATCGTGAGCCTGGGCGGTAGGTCAGGTTCGCACCGAGCGGAATATCGGCCAATTCACGTGGAGCAACGATGCGGACGCGCGAGAAGTCAGGGAACCAAGTGAAGTAAACCTTTGGATTCGGAAAAGAATGACGACGACCATCAGCACCGACGTAATACACTGTGGTGTCGAACTGCGTATCTGGGTTCCCATCATCCTGCAATTTGATCAGATCGTGTACTTGCACGCCAATCAAGTCGATGCGGCGCAGACGATTCGAGAGATCTGGATCAATCGAGGCCGAGACAACTGGCTGAGCTGGACGAATGTTGATGGTACGTTCCGCGCGAACCAAGCGATTGGATTGATCACGCACTTGAACGGTGAACGTGAAGATTCCGTATTGATTAGCGTAACCGGACAATTGACCGCTTGAAGAGAAGCTCAACCCTGTAGGGATATTTCCCGAGGCGATACTCCATTCAAATGGCGATTGACCACCGGACAAACTCAGCGGGCCGGCTGAGTAGTAACTCCCGATCGTTCCATCTGGGAAACCGCTCGTAATCGCAAACGGCGTCGTAGCCGGCGGTGCAATGACCTCGTCCTTTGGAAGAATCTGTAGTTTGAACAAGTTTGTGTACTGAAGCCCAGCGACATCACGGACACGGACCGTAGCTTGCACTAAATAGACTCCGGCCGCTGTCGGCGTTCCCCGAACCGCTCCATTCTCATTTGCTGTTAGTCCGTTCGGGAGCTGAGAGATTTCCCACACATAGCGCGCTCCCGCTGGCCCGCCAATTGCGCCAAAATCTTGTTGGTAACTCGTCCCAACACGACCCGATGGCAGGTCTTGGGCGGTTGTAATTCCAAGCGTCATCGCCGTAGTCGTTGCCGGCTGTTCGGGTGGCTTCACACCATCCCCAACAATATTCAACGTAAACTGACTGACTCCGTTTAGACCATCTTTGCCAAAGTTCAAACGGAAAAGCGAAGAACCAATCGCCGTCGGGACACCTCGAATAATGCCTTGTGCTTCATCCAGCGTTAAGCCGGGAGGTAACGTTCCCTGCTCCAACACCCAACGCGTTCCCGCACCGGTACTGGCGTACAGCATCGTTTTATATTCTCGTCCAACGTAACCATCAGGCAGACGTGGATCCATCGTCAGAGTTGCCGCTGGAGCCTGAACGATTACTGGCGTTTCTGGTTGAGTAGGAACAACTTGCTGCTGAACCTGTTCTGGCGGCAGATTCCAAACACGCCAATCGTAGTCGTAATAACCGAGCGCATAAGCGGCGAGGCCGGTTGCAAGCGCGGCGGATGACACGAGGAAGACTTTCGTCTGGGTGGAGATGGAAGTTTGGACCATAGAGAATCCAGAAAGGACCAAGAGGGAATGAGGTTGCAGGAAGTATACCAAAGAACGTACCATATGGGCATATGAATACCTCCTTCAAGTGTTGTGGTTCAGCCCGCGATATCGGTTTACTTGCCCTTCGCGTTGGCGTCGGTGCAATTCTTATCATGCACGGGTACGGTAAATTGTTTGGGGGCGCGCCTGGCATGGACATGTTCACCGGCATGGTGACCGGTCTCGGCTTCCCAGCTCCAGCCCTCTTCGCCTACGCCGCTGCATTAACGGAGTTTGTTGGTGGCATCGCGATCTTGCTCGGTCTTTTCACCAGCGTCGCTTCCGTCTTGGCAGCGATCGTCATGTTGGTCGCCTTGTTCATGGTCAAGAAGTTCAGCTTCCCAGCTGCGGATATTGACCTCTCGCTCCTCCTCTCACTCGTCGCCATCTTCTGCTTGGGCGCCGGCCGCTACAGCCTCGCCGCTGCATTCAAAATGAATGACGGTGGCTGCTGCGGGAACGGAACCTGCTGCGGTTCGGATAAAGACGACGCGCTCGTTGAGGAAAAGCTGCACAACCACAAGAAATAAGATCCTTTACGGATAGAAAAACAGCGAGCTTGGCTCGCTGTTTTTCTATTTCCCTTGAAGGATGATTTTACGCTCGCCACAATAATTTCGGGAACGCCATGTAATACAACAGCTTATTGGTTGGCAAATCCCACGTTCCGATCATATCGATATCCTTTCCACCCCAGCCGCGCTTAAAGCGTGTAATCCCTTCCCAAGAAGGTTTATAGTATACGTTTGATTTCAATACTGGGTTCGTTCCATACAGATCGTAATACTTTGCTCCTTCGGCTTTCGCTGTCTTCATCGCCTCCCAATGGAGTAAGTACGGCGCCATCACCTGACGTTCTTTCGACGATGAAGAGCCGTGAAGATAGGTCACTGTTTCGCCGTAGGCCATTTCCATGTTGGCCGCGAGCGTGTTTCCCTGCCATTCTGCGAACCGTAAACGAGCAAAACCAGACGGAAGAAGAGCCTCACAGGTCGCGCGCAGGTAGGCATCATCATGTGATGAAAAGCCATCCCGCTCTGCCGTTTCTTTTGTCAGATCGAGGAAAAGCTGAATGTCTTTGTCAGACGAACCACGACGGATCGTCACGCCATGTCGTTCAGCGACGCGAATGTTGTAGCGCGTCTTCGGATGCATGGCAGCGAGCAGCTCGGCTTCGGATTGCTCCAAGTCAACTAAAATCGTTGCCGCCGGTTCAAGCGCATGGGTACGCTGCATCCGCAGCGGCATCATTCCACGACCTTCCTGGAGCGTCAGTGGCGGTTCAACTCGGAAAAAGAGGGGTTTGTGTGGAAATTTGAACTTCAGTACTTCTTCTAAAAACGTACAAAAAACTTCACGCGGCTCCGTCACGTGCTGCGCAAAGACCGGACCGCGTGGAAAGAGCCAATACCCCGTCCCATAGCGTTTCGGATACCAAATACACTGCCCGGCAACCAACCAATGGCCACGTTCGTCGACCAAGGCTAAACGCAAGACCGTTCGTCCACGTGATTGTTGAAATTCTCCCCAAGCCCAGGCCTGTAAAAAGGCATTCCAAGGATCCGCCTGGATAAAATGATCCCAGACCTTCGCGTCGCTTACCTGAATCAACTGAGGCATAAGCTAGGACAAAGCTCGGAGCGCTGCTCGGATTCGTTCTGAAGGATCGGTGATATCGGTCGAAATCTGTTTTAACGCATCGCGAACTTGAACGGAGGTATAACCCATCCCCTGTAAGGCATCTGCCACATCTCGGTCGACTGATGGAATCTGTTCCGCTTCAACCAACTGCCCCTTCAATTCCAAGATAATTTTCTGAGCTGTTTTCTTCCCGACACCCGGCAACGAGGTGAGCGATTCGAGATCCCCCGACATGACCGCACGCTGGACGGTCTCCGCCGAACCCATCGAAAGCAGCGTCATCGCCACCTTTGGACCGACACCGGACACACTGAGCAATTTCGTGAACAAGCCCAGATCTTGAGACGACAAAAAGCCGTACAGCTCATGCGTATCTTCCCGTAGTTGTTCATGAATATACACGAACTGCTCTTGCCCTTGTTTGATCAGAGTTAAGAGTGATGTTGGTAACTGCACCCGATAGCCAACACCTGCCACCTCTAACAGGATGCCCGTCGGGAGCATCTCGATCACTTCCCCGCGCAAAGAGCCGATCATAGATAGCCTCAGGATAACACATTCGCCTGCTTCAACAGGTCAACCAAACGAGTGAAGTCCCCTTTCATTGCTTGGATATCCTCAGCACCGGCTAGGATCGTGAAGTTTTTTCCTTGGCGCTTCAAGATAATTGGTAATTCAGGGTCGTAGGACAACAAAAAGGAACGAACCTGGTCCGGGATCTCGTCCTGATGGTAACTCTGGATCGGTACGAGCGCGGTTTTGCGTAACGCCTTCCAGGCGGCGCGCTCACCTAAACGGCTGTAGAGCAAGGCATGCAGTTCACAGGCTTCCGTTGCCGGAAATAAGGTCTTTACACGTTCGACTGGCGATAGATGCTTGGGACTATTCGACCGAAAAATCAAGAGAAGTTCATCCATAGGCACCGATGGTAGCACATCGGATGTGATATGGTAGACCATATGAAACCGGCTATTCCAACCCTTAAACAGCTTCGTCTCGAGTTAAAAAAACTAGCCACACCCACCAAAGCCAAGAACTCGGCTGGGTTCTTCAAAACCGGCCCAGGTGAATACGCAGAAGGCGACCAGTTCCTGGGAATTACCGTACCCGAACTACGCACCATCGCCCGATATTACAAATTGATCCCAAAAGACGAAATCCTCCTCCTGCTACGCTCGCCCTTGCATGAAGAGCGACTCTTAGCCCTGTTTCTCCTCATCCAACGCTTCGAACACGCCGCCAGCCATGAACAAGATGAGATTTATAAGGACTATCTTCGCCATACTACTCACATCAACAACTGGGATTTAGTCGATGCGAGCGCCGCCCAGATCTTAGGCGCCTATCTTGCAACACAATCACCAGCCATCATCCGAAAAACACTGACAACACTGGCAGCCTCAGAACTACTTTGGGAACGGCGGATCGCGATAGTCTCCACGTTTCATTGGATTAAAGAAGGTGATGCTACGTATGCACTCCTTATAGCCAAGAAGTTGCTTTCAGATAAACAGGATCTCATCCAAAAAGCGGTTGGCTGGATGTTACGCGAAGTTGGAAAACGCTGTTCGGAAGGCACCCTGCGCACTTTTCTAGATGAACATCTCAAGACCATGGGACGAACAACGCTGCGCTACGCCATCGAGCGGTTCCCAGAAGAGATGCGACGGGACTACCTGCGAAAAACCTAAACCTAGCTGAGACATTCTTGGACCTAACAATCGCTTGTTATTTATTCGCATTTAGACTAACGTACTTGCGAATATATGGTCTCCCCTGTTCTCAAAGAACGTATCCGTGTCGCTGGCTTTCGGGCAACACCGAGCCGGTTAGCGGTAGCTGAATTGCTTGAAAAAGCCCACCAGCCGATCGGCACACCGACCCTGGCCGAAGCGCTCGTCCCAAATCAGCTCGACCTCGCGACCCTCTACCGTACCCTCAACTCGTTCGAGGAGAAGGGTTTAGTGCGCCATGTCGCCATCGATCAACGCTTTGCCTCCTATGAATGGATCGAGGATGAAGGACATCATCACCATCACTTGGTGTGTAAAACCTGCGGTTTGATTGAAGAAATTTCGGATTGTGAACTGGAAACATTAGAGAAATCTGTCCTGAATGACGCCAAACAGTTCTTTGAGATCAGCTCACATTCGTTGGAGTTCTTTGGGGTCTGTAAAACGTGTTCAAAGAAAAAGACGAAATAACAAACTCGATCTGGATCAGCAAAACCCTCACTTCTTGAGGGTTTTGCTTTTCCTGGAACCTTTTATTACACTCGCCCACGATCGTAGCTGGGATGGATCCCAGGCTCGTTCCGCCCAGGAGGGGCGCATATCATGGAACGTCCTTTTGAAATGCCGATAACGGTGCCTCCGCCTCGTGAGGCCATCCTCGCGCTCCTGGACGATCTCCGGGTCCTACGTGAGAACGGCCACTTCGTGTACGTGTCGGGGGTCCACGCCGACAACTACTTCCAGAAGAACCTGGCTCTCGCGAACGCGTTCGCGGCCGCTGGGATCGCGTTCCACATCGCCCGGAGCATCGTGGACCAGTTCCCCGGAGCAGTTCTGCTCGCGCCTGCCTCCGGCGGGATCGGCCTCGTCCAGCTCGTGGCCGACGCGGCTACGCGCATGTGGCCTGACGGACGGTACGTCGCGCTCTACGCCGAGAAGGTGACAGATGGCGGGTTCGAGATGAAGCGGAACGCGGATTTGCTCGACCTCAACCTGCCGCTCATCGGCATCGAGGACGTTGTCACGACGGGCAAGTCCATCCGCGATGTCGAGACGGCCGCGACGCGACACAACGGTCGACGCTTCGATGCCGTCCGCTGCATCTGCGATCGGGGCGTGGACGTCACCACGTTTACCACATCGAACTTCTGGGCCTTCCTGGAGCTCCTCCGCCCGGTCTACCAGCCGGACACCTGTCCGATGTGCGCGGAGGGGAAACGGATCGACACGGACCTCGGTCACGGCAAGGACTACGTGGCCAAGCACGGCCAGCCGCAACGCACGACCGCCTGACGACGAAGATCATCTGCACCGGAACTTGGTCCGATGAACACGCGGCGCTGCCAAGTATCAGCCCGCCCTCACACCCCTATCGAGCGCATCTCTCAAGCTCGGTCGGGGTGCGTTTCGTTTTTAGGCGACTTCTGGACTATTCAAAATCACGGTTTCACCAGCGCGTGTCGCTGGATCGAAGACAATTCCCATCACACTCAAACGTAGATCCTCTTTTCCCTCTTTTGGCGCGAGCGCGTCGTAGACCGATTGAACGAATGCAGCAAGATTGGTTTCTGTAAATTCCACTTCAACCGGTGAGCCTTGGAACGAGGGCGTAGGTCGCACGTTTTCTCCACGATAGGTGGTGATCAACGAACCTTGGCCAGATGCTAAAGGGCAAGTGAAAACAGCACGTCCGGCCGTTCCAATCTCATTGGAACGAATGATATGCAAGGCAGCCGATGGCGTGCCGTTATTCAAGGTAAACAACCCCGTAATCCGTGGCGTACGATAGGCATCATCTTCATAGGACCAGCCACCCAAATCAAGCGTCAGACGATCCTGCGCCGCGCCTTCCGAAACGAGATCAACCGCGTCTACCTGGCGTCCGTTCCCGATCACAAACCCCTGCTGACCAATGCGAAGCGAAGTGTACTGTAATAAATCCAACTTACCGCGAGCCATCACCTTGAGATTCGTCGTCTGCACGCTGATTGCGGTTCTGTCGGCATTTAAGACGTATTTCTTTGCCTTACTTGAAGCGCTGCGTACCGTGACAAAATAGACACCAACGATCTGTTCCCCCATTTTTCCCAGCACAATGCCACGTCCTGGATAATCGAGGCTGGAAAGATGATCTGTGAGTTGCATACACCTAAGAATGCCTTGCCCGCAGGCTTTTGCCTATATTCTTAGAAGTTCAACAAGCTCATCGCTTGATCGTAGGTCGTGGGGCGGGTGTCCACGATGCCAGGATTGCGTATGATTGCACCGGATTCCGTGCCAGCGGTAAAGCCGCAACTCGTCGTGGATGGAATTGCTGAAGCCCCGTTCCAATAGATCGTTCCGCTCGCTGTCACACCGGTCAGGCCATGATTCAACCGTTCGCAAACGATTGGCATCCGGCCGTTCGTATCAACGATCGTATTATTCCGAAGCGTTACTCCATCGGTCGAAGCGCGCGGCCCGTTTCCGGCTCGGGACTGCACGACCACCTGCGCATTATTCAAGAACAGGTTTCGTTCAACTAAGGTGTTCTTTGCATCGAAGAGAGCGAGTCCGCCATACGCTCCATGCGCAATCACATTGTGACGGAAGATGGTATCGATTGCTTCATATTGTTCACCGCCCAGCAATTCGACATCCGTTGACCCACCGATCCCCCAGATCGGGTTTCCATCAATCCCCCCACGTTGGTTATCGATCACGTTATCCTCAATTAAGGCGCGTTTTGAGCCACCTTTCACGTAACCCGCCATATTTCCTACATCGTGGATGAAGTTGCGACGGATAATCGCGTCATCAACATCGACCAAGTCGAGCGCTTCCTGCCAGACCGATTCGTCGCCGTTCGTTCGACGACCGGGACGCGCCAATTCACAACCCTCGATCGTGATGTGATGAGCCTGGTTTACTTTGAGTACATCTCCATCATCCCCTGCGTCGTGCAAATAGAGGTTGCGTAACGTAATGTGGTGCGCTCCATCTTGCACGTGAAAAACATCGTTGCTCGTATGATGAACTTCCAAGCCTTCGAAAACGATGTACGCGGCACCGTCGCCAACATTGAACGACTCGTCGCCGGTAGAGGTGAACTTCGCAGAGCTGCGTACTCCGTCCGCGATGATGTAGATCGGATTCGTCGCCGTCCCCTGTTTATCGATCCAGAGCTGCTGAGTGAGGGCGTACGAACCTGGCGCGATACGAATCAGATCACCCGGACGAGCATCTCCAATAGCCGCACGTAAGGCGCTCACGCTGCTCACCCGAACCGTTCGGAGAACGCCTGGGTACGTAACCGGAGTCGAAGTCGGTGGAGCTGGCAGATCACGATCCGCTTCGATACTGCTCGCCTGAGCACGTTCAGCCGCTGGATTATAGTCGCTCACCTGCGAGATCGGCTGACCAACCGTGTAGTTTGTAAAGAATGCGTCTGGAAGATCCTCGACCTGACGAGCCCAGCTCGCTCCATAGAGCGCCCGTGCAATCTCTTCCGTTTGAACCCAACGTAAGACCGCTCCATGGCTGACCGCGTAGACTTTTGGATCGGTCGTGACTTTGACGAGCTTCACACCCGGTCGATACGTCACGTTCGCTCGAAGACGGAGCGCGGCGAGCGCCTGATCGGAGATCGACTGCACTCCGGCGAAATCGCTAAACCAAGTGAAATAGGTCTTCTCATTCGGAAACGCGTAACGATCACCATCAGCTGTGGCGTAATAGACAGCCGGCGTCGAAGCCTTGACCAAGCCTGGTACAGCCGCGTGGCTCGCAAGTGGCAGACCGAGTGCGATCGTTACAGCAGAGAGACCAAGAATGCGTAAAAAGAGGTATTTCATAGAAGCTGTCTTCAGCATAGACCGATTCGGCATCGGTTGCTACCCTCGAACAAACCTCTTTTCTTTCGTATGCAAGAACCCATCAACTTCATCGAGACACGTTTTCACTATCTCTCGCCCTTTTCTGCTCATCGCATCGAGATCTGGGGCGAAGTCTTTCCTACGGCTGAACACGCCTACCAAGCCTCACGCATCATTCCTGGGCCAGAACGAGAGCTCATAAAATCTGCAGCGAGTCCGAAGGACGCTTGGCGCGAAGGGCAGAAATACTACAAAGATCTGCCTGGATATGCCGTTCCGAATTTTGATAAAGCGGCTGTCATGGAGGAGATTTTTCGCGCCAAGCTCGCTCAACACCCTGAGATCGCTGAAATCTTAAAAGAATCCGGCGAACGTGAATTACTCAAAGTTTGGCCAACCGATTTCTATTGGGGTACCGGCCACGATAATTCCGGACAGAATGTCATGGGCAAACTCTGGATGAAACTCCGAGCCGAATTGAATCAAACAACAAACTAGTTTTTCTGTTTTGCAAGGTAGCGATCGTACATCTTTCCAAAGAAAATACAGGCGATCAACCCACCGATCAGCGCAAACAACATGTCGGTTTGGGTATCCCAGATATAGCCCTGCGTTCCCAAGAAAGCGTCTGCTGAACCACCGAGCAGTTCTGAAGCACTCCACTCAATCAATTCGTAGGTAACGGTCACAAGTGCAACTACCCCCATCACGTACGAGCTGATCCAGCCTTTCTTAGCAAACACGTTTTTCCGAATTACGAGCTCACGCACCAAGAACGCCGGGAAAAAGCCCTGAATAAAATGGCCCAGCTTATCGTAGTTATTTCGTTCCCAATGGAAGATCTCGCCTAGCCAAGCGAAGAGCGGATTTTCTGCGTAGGTGTATTTCCCGCCGTAAAACAGAATCAGACTGTGGATCAGAATCAAGACGTAGGCGGCTCGCGAGAACTTGAACCAACGATACGAAATAATCAGCGCTGCCACTCCGATCAAGCTTGGTGCTACCTCCATCCACCAGGTCGCATAATCATGCGGCGAGATCGCCGACCAGCCGAGTCCAACAAGGTAGATCGCTCCGACGATGAGAAAGAAGGTTCTTTGTGACATAAAGACATCATACCAAAGACGTCTCGTTTTCGCTCTAGGCTCGGATCTTCACCCAATGAAGATAAATTTTCTTCGCGAGATCGGTCAGTAAGAAATACAGAATCACGAGACCAGCCGTGATCAGCAGGAGCGGCATGGTTGGCCTTGGAAACGAGAACCACCTTGTAAACGGTGAAACGTAGGTAAAGATAAACGCACAAACGGCTGCACCAAGCGTCGCAAACCATAACGCCCGTGGTGGTTTAGATGCCTGGAAAAACCAGCCTGACGAGCGGATCGAGAAGATCAACACGAGCTCGGTTAGTACCGAGGCGAGGAACCACATCACCTGTAAATGCGAGGGCGTGACAGTTTGATAGATACGGAAGAACAAAAAGTCGAAGATCGTACTCACCCCGCCGAGCGCGAGACAAAAGAATAGAAGTGGCTTGATCGAGAAACGCACAGGGACCTTTGTGTCATTCGACTGAATTGTGTCCAAGCAGATGGCTGTCATTGGAAAGTCTGAAAGCAGATTCAAAAGCAAAATCTGAATCGGTAGCATCGGCAAAGTCGGAATAAAGAACAGTGATACTACGACCGCAAAGAAGTTCCCGAAGTTGGAAATTAGCGTGGCCCGAATGTATTTGCTGATGTTCACAAAAACAGTTCTTCCTGTGACCATTCCCTGTGCAATTACATCCAAGCCCTTGTCCAACAGGATGATGTCCGCCGCTTCGCGCGCAATATCCGATGCCTCCTTCACCGCGATTCCCACATTCGCAAGCTTTAAAGCGGGCGCATCGTTGATCCCCTCCCCCATAAAGCCAACGCTGCCATGACGCTGTAATTCTTGAATAATGATGTACTTCTGTTTTGGATCAACGCGTGCAAAGACGGCGCAGGTTTTCGCTTGTTTTCGCCGTTCAGCCGGAGTCAGCTGAAGAAAAGCCTCGCCTGTCAGAACTTCGCTCGCGTCTCTGATCAATCCGACTCGCTTTGCAATCGCGGTCGCAACCTCAGGACTATCCCCGGTCAGCATTTTCACTTTTACCCCTAAATCTCGGATCTGCTGCAGTGCCGAAGCGGCTGAAGCTTTGAGCGGATCTTCAAACGACACACCGCCCGCTAGCGTCAGTCCGATCTCCTCCGTCTCTACATCAGCCCGCACAGAATGCGAGATCTCTTTCTTTGCGACAGCCAAAACCCGACGGCCAAGGAGCCCTTGTACCTTCATCCAAGCTTTGAAGCTTACTGGGACGTTTTTACAGAGCTTCAATATTTCTTCAGGCGCCCCACAGGAAACGATCATCCCACCTGCCTTGTCTACAACATACGCCGTGACCCGCTTGCGGCGTGGATCGAATGGAAGATGAGCTTTCAGCGAGAATCCGTTCAACGTACGGAGATCCACCTTGTCCAAACCCTGCAGCAACGCTTGATTGAATGGATCGAGGTCTTCCGGCGTCTTCAAGCGGTGGGTCTCGACACAGTGAAGCGCCAGAAGCCGCGCATTTCCGACATATTCACGCACCTCGGCGACTCGCAAACGATTCTCGGTCAGCGTGCCAGTCTTATCGGTACAGAGGATCTCGATTGAGCCAAGGTCCTCAATCGAACTCAGACGCTTCACAACAACCTGACGACGCGCCATAAGCAACGCGCCACGCGATAAACAGATCGTGACAACCAATGGCAACGTCTCAGGAACGACACTCACCGCCAAAGCGACGGAAAAAATGGCGAACTGGACCCAGGTCAGCGTCGAATCTCCTTGAAAGACCAAGCGAAGAACAAACGTCACCGCGACCGCGATCACCACAAACCACAAAATCGCTGTACTCAGGTGACGGATCGAGCGCTGATAGGAGCCTTCAGCTGTTGTTTCAGAAGTGAGCTTCGCGATCGTGCCTAACGCTGTCGCCCTGCCGGTATGAACGATGCATATCTTCGCCCAACCCTGTGTCACTTTCGTTCCAGCACGTAACGGCTCTGTCATTTCTTTCGTTGCGGGGAAGCTCTCACCCGTCAGGACCGACTCGTCGCATAGACACGCTTCGGCTTCGATCGCGATCCCATCCGCCGGCACGATATCCCCGACTTCAACCAAACATACATCACCAGGAACAATCTCATTACACGCCACCCGTTCTTGCTTGCCATTGCGAATCACTTTGCACGACGGACGCAGAATCGCCTGCAACATCGCAACCGCTTTTTCGGCATGGAATTCTTGAAAGAAGCCTAAACCCGCATTCACGATAATAAACGCAACAATCATCAAACCACCGATCAGATCCTGAAACACGAATGACAGAATAGCCGAGGCAAACAACAAATAGACGAAGGGCGATTTGAACTGATTCAACAACAAGCGCCACCACGTGACCTCTGCTCGTTCGATCTGATTTGGTCCGTACTCTTTGAGACGCGAACTCGCCTCGCGTGAGGTGAGACCTTTGACACTACTTTTCAAGGTTGAAAAGACTTCTTTCGGCGTGTGAACGCCAAGCGTTGGAAGGTCCATACAAAGAACAAGCTAGGCCTAGTCTAGCACATCCGACCCAAGAAAAGACTACCGATTTAGCACCAAGAAACCTGCATTCAAATAGGTGGCGAATGTCACCCAGAGCAAATAAGGAATGAGGAGAAGTGCCGCGAGCTGCGAAACACGATAAAAGACTCGGATCGTAACCACAATCGCAATCCAAAGGGCAACGATGCCGATCAAAGCCAGTGTGAGATTTTGCAAGCCAAAGAAGAGTGGGGTCCAGATCGCATTCAAGACGAGTTGGATCGCAAAGCAGATGAGAGCTGGCTTCACCGTTTCACGTCGTTGACCACTCCCCTTCTTCCAGACAAGAAAGGCAGCGATTCCCATTAAGGCATACAACACCGTCCAGACAGGACCAAAGATCCAAGACGGGGGTGTTAACGGTGGTCGCTGCAACACGGCGTACCAGGTTGGGATTGCTTTGATCGTGAACAGCGTACCGATTGCACCCGCTAGCTCACAGACAACAATCGCCAACACAACACCGATAATTGTTTGTTTTTTGCTCATAGAGACAGTATACAGTGGTTTTCACTTTCTGTTCAGATAAAGCTGCTTGACCCATTTTCTAAGGGGGACTACGGTAAAGGATGAGGATCACTCCTCATTCCATTTACTCCTTAAACCATCTTCGAGAGATGAAGCAACCACTGACACTGAGTGATGCATCGCAAGAAGACCTGGATAAAGAAGCTCACGCCAAAAAAGAGTTGAGCATGGAAGAGAGTCGAACTATCCGGGAACGGAAGGCGATGAAAGCCGAAGACGCCGCAGAAAAGGCGGCAGGCCAAACGTTCGCACAACCCGAGTCCCTTTATAAAAACGCCTTGTAACCAACATCCATATGACAAACAACTCCAACGACAAAAAGACGACCTCGAATAGCGGCATTCAAAATACAACCGATCAGCACACACAGCCTACAGGTCAAGGAAACGGTGTTCTCGGCGCACGTGAAGGGAAAGAAGGAAATCGTGCCCAACAGAACCCAGACAAAGGACACGATCAGCAGCGTTCTTCGTAGAATTGATGGATACAGAAAAACGGCCCTCGGGCCGTTTTTCTTATTGGCTCAACTACGGCTGGAAGAGATCTTCAGGCAAAATAAGAACGTCATTCACCTCTGGAAACTGATAAGCCGTAGACCGTATCTGTTGACGTAAAATCGTTGTCCGACAGGAACCACCACTGGTGGCATGCTCAGGATCACGGAAGGTGAGCGTCAACTTCCCTGTCTCAAGCAACGTCGATTCAAGTGTCAGACCCGATAACGGGAAACCCGTCGAAAGACCCGCCAGCCGCTCCTGCTCTGTCAGCTCACCCTTCATAAGCTCCGTAAGCGCATCCCGAATCGGAGTCGATGTGTGAGGAATCGTTCGATTGATCTTCGCCAGACCAACATCGGAATCCGAACAGAGAACGTTTCCTCGCTCATCCGTATCTTGTTTTGCATCGTAGAGATACAGGACAATGGAACGAGGCTCAGGTGAAGGTGCACTTACTGGTTTTTTAGCCGGCATCAACAAAAAGCCAATTCCGATCACAAGCGCAATCAGGACAACGAACAACACCGGTTTATTGTAAGGCGCCATAGAATTGCCGAATAAACCGCCCTACTCAACCGCTACTTTTGAATGATCGGCTGGATCATAATACACCGTGACCGTGGTACCAGGCTGCACCTGTGGCAAATAGACCTGATTGATCACCATTTTCGTTTCCGCCGTGAAGTCATCCCCTTCTTTCGCATCGACGAGTAAGGTCAATTTCACTTGCGGTTGGCTATTGTAGAGATTGCCGGTTGGTTCGATGGCGGTGATCTTTGCCGTTGTTTTTGTACCGGTATTGCGAATCTTGCTCTGCTGATAGCTAGGCCACCAGAATTGGCCCAAACCGATGCCAACGATCACGAACGGCAAAAGGATCATAAGCAACAGCGGAATCCAGCGAACTCTCACCTTTTTTGGTGGTTGGTTCGGATCTTGAGGTGGAACTTGGGGCGGATTTTGTGGAGATGGGTTCATACCGAAAAAGTATATACCCTTCACCCAGACCTTCCTATTCGTGTCTAGTTCTCCAAGATTTTGCGTTCGGTTGCCACATCACGATTCTTACACTGCTCATCCGTGTATTTCTCTGGATAGCGCTGACGGAGCTTGTTAATATTCTTCTCCCAGATATCTTCAAATGATACTCCCAGTTCATCGGCTAGGATCGCCAAGTACCACATCGTATCCCCGATCTCTTCGATCAAGTTTACTCGATCGAGGACGCGACCATAGATCTTGGCTTTTTTAACGGCATCCATCAACTCACCCACTTCGGTGACCGCGCCCATCACCCCGTGCTCGATGCGCGGCGTAACGTCGCCGGTTGCCTGGAAACGGTAGGTTCCTTCAGTACGTAAGGCTTTTTGGATGTATTCAGCGGGGGTCATAGGACAAGCAGAGGAATAGATACGAACAACGATAAACGAGGAACCTTAGTCGAGCAATCCGTGCCAAACTTTGTCCGCGATTGCCTTCCAATTGTAGGTCTGGAGACGGGCCCGTCCGGCGGTTATCAGCTGCGCTCTGAGCGCTTCATCCCCTACTAACCTCGATACACCGGCAGCGATCGAACTCGCCTCATGCGGTGAGACAGCCACACAAGCGCCTTGAGCGATCTCAAGTAACGGGGGGATGTCCGAAGCAACGACCGGCACCCCTGCGTAAAACGCTTCGAGCATCGGAAACGAGAAGCCCTCTTCTTTCGACGGAATTGTCATGATCGACGCGCCGCGCAACAAGCGCCACTTCTCTTCATTCGTAATATAGCCGAGATGGGTCACGCCTGGCTCTTTCAGGTGTGGTTCAATCTCTTCAAAGCCATGACCAGACTTTCCCGCCAACACCAAACGCCACTCCGGATGAGTCCCTCGAAACAGCTGAAAAGCTTCCAATAAACGACGAACGTTCTTTTTTTCTTCAATGCGACCAATGAACAAGATGTAAGGGGAGGTTGTATCACGGATTGAAAGATCGTCCGCTGGAATCGTCGATTCATCTAACGCCCAACCGGTGGCTACGATCTTGTCAGAAGAAAAATCGGCTAATTCAATGAGATCACGTTTCACCGCTTCGCTCGGAACAATAACCATTCTGCAGGCTGTACGAGCACGCCGCGTGTCACGTGCAATGAGCCAACGCTCTTTCGGTGCGTAGGCCTCTGGTGTGCGGAACGACGAAATGTCGTGGATGATTCGCACGACACGCTTCGGTAACCACGTTGGAAGATTGTGTACCGGCACAAACAACGCATCCGGCTTATCTCTCCAAAGCGCCCAAGAAAGATGAATCACTGTCCAAAAACGACCGTATGGGAGAATGCGCTGCTTCTCACGCGGCAGCCAAGAAATCAGCTCAGGCGTGTAATACGTAAGTTCAACGCCTTTTGGACAGGTTGCTTCAAGCGTCTTCAAGAGCGCATCGCTCACGACTTCAACACCGGTCTTTTGGACGCGGTCGATGCTGCGTGAGGCATCAATCGCGATTTTCATAGACCAAGGCTCGCATTTTTTCTGCGAACAAGCTCACATCAAACCGCTTGGCCTGCGCTTCGCATTGCGCGCGCATCGCCAACGCTTTTTCGGGTGTCAGTTCATTAATGGCAGCCACCAGACTCGTTACCTCGCACGCCACAGGAATGAGTACGCCGGTCTTTCCGGGAATAATCGTCTCGCGCAATCCCCCTTCGTCCACGCCAATACAGGGTTTCCCGGCGGACATTCCCTCAAGCGGCGACATCCCGAAGTCTTCGTTGATCGGGATGTAGAGAGTAGCGATACAAGATCCAACCAACTCTTTGAGCTTCGCATCTTCGACACGCCCAAGAATCGTAATATTTGGATAGCCTTTCGCAAGTTCGCGTAATTCTTGCTCCGCTGGACCACTTGAAGCAATTACCACTTGTTTGTCAGGGAGCTGCTGAAAGGCGCGTACGATGCGGTCGATACGCTTCAATGGATCAAGACGCGCGAATGACAGATAGTATAGTTCTTGTGTTTGCCAGGTAAAAACATCCGTACGAATCGGTGGGTAAATGATGTCAGACTCACGATTACAAAATGTCTTCAAGCGATCATGCACCGCCTGCGAGTTGGTGACGACCGTTGGCATCCGTGATAAACCTAGATTGTAGATCGTTCGAATCAGCCATTTCCCAACATCATAATAAAAGAACTGCTTAAGACGCGATCGCTCTTCGCCTCGACGATGCGCTAACAGGTCGTAGACGTAGCGGACCGGTGTGTGGCAATAATAAATCCGCTTCTGTTTTTTCGGCAGCGGACGCAAGGCGGCTGAAAGACAATTATTTCCGGAGAAAATCACCACATCATACTCACGAATGATCTTGCGTGCTTTCCACCAGAAGTTCCATTGAGCACGGAAATAACGCCAAACGATCATCGGGGCCTCGCCCTCATCCAAGACAAAGACTTTGCCCGGTGCCTCTGAACGATCGAAGGTCGCCGCGGTCCAATATTCGGTCAAAATGTCCGCCTTGAGGGCATTCGCCAAATCTAAGACCAGGCGTTCACCGCCACCCCGAAACTGGAACCGATCTTGAATCACCAATATCTTCATAGGTCAGGCATAGCCTAGCAATCCTGGAGGGAAAAAGCATCCTTCAATTGCAGGAGAGTAATCTCCTAGGTAAGATCAAAGACCAAGATCCGACCACTCTTCTTTTCCTCAAAATATGAAAAAAATTATCCTTTTTCTTCTCATACTCAGTCTGCTTGTCATCGGTGGCTGGGTTTTTGCTGTTTCCACTAAAGGCACGACCAACCCAACACCCGGCGAAGAACGTTGCCATCCGCGAAACGCTCCATTCCAAGATGCCACTTTGCCGATCGAAGCGCGTATAGACGATCTCCTGGGACGTATGACGCTCGAAGAGAAGATCGGCCAACTGGCGCTGGTTGAGAAGAATGGCTTGCAGAAGACCGAAGACATCAGTACCTATCACTTGGGGGCGCTACTCAGCGGATCCGGTTCTCGCCCTGCAACCAACACCCCGCTCGCCTGGCTCGAAATGGTTCAGGACTTCCAAAACCAAGCGAAGGAGACCTGTTTGGGTATTCCTGTTCTCTACGGCATCGATGCCGTTCACGGAAATGCGGGTGTGTATGGTGCTACTGTCTTTCCGCACGCAATTGGTTTAGCCGCGAGTCATGACGCGAACCTTGTAGGACGTGTCGCGCATGCAACAGCAGAAGAGATGGCTGCGACCGGAATCTATTGGAATTTCTCACCCTCGCTCGATGTCACAACCGATCAACGCTGGGGACGGGTGTATGAAACATTTGGATCGAATACGACCACAATTTCTGATTTAGGCGCCGCTGCCATTGAAGGCCTTCAAACATCGACTGAACCGTATCTCAACGCGTTAGCGACTCCAAAACATTTTGTCGGTAACGGCGCGACGACTTGGAGAAGTTCGGTTAATGCAGACTACTCACTGGATCAAGGGAATACGGAACTCCCAGAAGCGGCACTCCGACGTGACCACATTGAGGCCTTCAAGCACGCGATCGATGTCGGAGCATTATCAATTATGGCTGGCTTGAATAGCTGGCAAGGCACACCGATCGCCGCTCAACGCCATTTGCTGACGGACGTACTAAAACACGATCTCGGATTTCAGGGCTTCGTCGTCTCCGATTGGTATGGCGTTTACGCCATCTCCAAGGATCGTTACACCGCGACCGTCACCGGCATCAATGCCGGGATCGATATGGTCATGCTTCCATTCGATTATCAATTGTTCGCAACCGACATGCAGCAAGCGATCGCAGCGGGCGATATTTCTCAGGACCGTTTGAACGATGCAGTGCGACGCATTCTCCGTGCCAAGTTTCGTGTTGGATTATTCGATCGACCCGCGGCAAGCGAAAATGGTCTTGCAACGATTGGCAGCACGGAACATCGAGCTTTGGCACGAGAAGCGGTTCAGAAATCCCTAACAGTTCTCAAAACCAAACCGGGCGTTCTTCCCCTCTCAAAGAATGGCCAACGTATTCTTGTAGCAGGCTCTGGAGCCGATAACTTAGGAATCCAAGCCGGTGGCTGGACGCTCGAATGGCAAGGAGTAGACGGAAATCTCTTTCCTGGAACAACTATCTTGAATGGAATTCAAAACACAGTCGGGCCAAATACAGCCATTGAATACGCCATCGATGGCGGCCTCCCCTCCCAAGTTGATAAAGCGGATGTAGGCATCGTCGTCGTTGGAGAACGACCGTACGCAGAAGGTGTGGGTGACCGTGCGAATCCAGAGTTTTCGAAAGAAGATCTGAAAGCGATTGCGAATGTACGAGCGAGATCAAAAAAGCTGATCGTCATCGTCCTCTCTGGTCGTGCGCTTGAGTTTCCCGAAGAAGCGAAGGGCTGGGATACGATCATCGCCGCTTGGCTGCCGGGAAGTGAAGGGCGGGGTGTTGCGGATGGATTATTCGGTGTTTCCCCTCTTGTAGCTACAACGCCCGTTTCTTGGAAGATTCCTGATTAACCTAAAATATACTGTACCCGCCCCACCTCCCCCGTATCCAAGCGGACCTTGATTCCGCGTGGGTGAACCGGTGCGCTCGTTAAAATATCCTGAACAAACCCCTGGGTCAGTTTCCCCGTTGGTTGATCGTGTTTTTGGACAATCGCCACCATTAAACCTGGCTGAATGTCTTTTCGCAGGGTACCGTCCATACGTATGAAACGGTACACGTTAGGCTTCATTTTTGCCAAAGACCTGAGGAAGGTCTTGCTCATGCGAAAAACCAAACCCGCTTGGCAAGCCGGGAGATTGAACGGCGTCGGTGGAAAGATCGAGCCCGGAGAAGATGCAGTAACTTGCATCGCTCGAGAGGTCGAAGAAGAAACAAGCCTCCAAATCGCGAAAGACGCGTTTCGGCTTGTCGGGCGTTTCCATGGGCAAGAGTGGACCATGGATGTGTTCTCCCATGCGTATCAGGGAAATGAGCAGGATGCGGCTAGTCGAGAAGCTGAACCGGTCGATTGGTTCAGCGCCGAAACTCTCCCAGCTACCGTTATCCCAAACTTGCACTGGATGATTCCGTTCGCTTTGGAGCAACTGAGCTCTGACCAAGGCCAGATACTCGAAAGTGGCCAGCTTGGTTCTTTTGAGATAGAAATCCTCTAAAACCCATGTCTGTACTGATTATTGGAAATTTCGACGGCGTTCACCGCGGCCACCAGGCATTGATTAAGCGAGCGGTTGAAATTGCTGATACGCACAACGGGCAAACAATCGCCCTAACCTTTGACCCACATCCGGTGCAACTCCTCAGACCCGAATCAGCCCCGACGCTCCTCACCTCACTCGAAGAAAAAAGCCATCTATTGCAGGTGGCGGGCGTGGATCGAGTGATTGTTGAGACTTTCAACCGCGATTTCTCTGAACTCAGCCCAAGAGCATTTGTAGAACGCATCATCGCGCCATTGAATGTCCGCGTCATCTTAATTGGTCAGGACTTTCGCTTCGGCAAACAACGGGGAGGAACCATCGAAACGCTGAGCGAACTAGGTCAGGCATTCGGATATACGGTTGAGGTCGTGCAACCGGTACGCGAAGATGGATCGATCATCTCTTCGAGTCGGATTCGACAAGCGCTCGCCGATGGAGATACGGCGACGGCTGGGATGCTCCTTGGACGCGAAATCTTGTAGACGCCTTATCTCTTCACCCGTTCAAGCCAGTCCGGTACTGGCCCAAACGCAATCGACGGACATGCATCGAACTCTTCTTCCGTAATCGCGTAATGCCGTTGATAGACGTTTTCGACGCTTCCGAAGAGAGCGTCGTTCCAATCAAAGCCAAGCGCAGCGGCCACTTCACGCACCACTTCTTCGGTTGGTCCTTCGATTTCCATAAACGATGGGATCCAAGGCCAGGTATCAATCGTGAGGGAACAGTCTTTCCACTCCCAAGTTTCACGCTTCGTTTCTTGCAGGGCTTTGCCGCTTAGTCCCATCGCCTCCAGTAACTCTACCGCACGCGCAAAGTCATCAACGATCACTTCGATCTCTTTTGTTCCGTGAAGCGTCCGTTCGAATGTGCGCTTGTACGTCATGGTGACGCGGTCACCTTCATCTCGGACGCGTAACCATGCGTTATCACCTGTCGGGCCGTTGAAATTAATACGTTTCATGAGACGCTCAGGCTGAACACACATCGCGCCCACCTCTCGCAAAAGCTTACGTAGCTGCTCCGTATCGATATCAGGAAACTTCGCTTCAATTTCGGTTTGCATAGAAGTTATTTATTTTGAGCCAAATACACTTCAAGAAATGCGAGGGTTGTCTGTGTATTGAAGAGGGCGGACTGATAGGCATCAGTTTCTGGATGCTGGTTCCCCGTTTGCTCGATCTGCCGAATCTCCGCCTGCAATAACTGGATCGCTTCTGAAATCGGCGTCCAGGCTTTTGTTCTTTGGCGTTCACTCGCACTTTTTGTGATCGGATCACTCACTTGCTCAACGAAATTGGCAAAAAATCCATGGATTTCATAGCGTTTTTTGTAGACATCGCGAAACTGAACAACCTGACCCAAAGGATGTAGCTCGCCGATCGTTACCCCAGCCTCTTCTAGACATTCACGACGAACTCCCTCCTCGATGGATTCGTGTTCTTCGATTCCTCCACCAAGCAATAGCCCTCCAAATAATAGAACCTCGCCTGCTTCATTCAACACAATCACTTTACCGGTGAGTCGTGTCGCATAATCTGTCGGTTCTTCTTCTTGTGATTTCAGAATGCGTAGTGGATGCATAACGCGCTTTACTATACTCTGCGAGCTCTCAGAATCCCAACCAGGACAAGGGATAAGCGAAGAGCAGCGTGATCAAACTTCCCAGCGCCAGGAATGAACCGAGCGGTACTGGATCCGTTCGCTTTATACGTTTAGCAGCCAATAAACCAAGTGAAACGATCGAACCAAGAACCGTCGATACAAGGATTACAAAGAGGATATTCGGGAATCCAAAAATCACGCCTAACGCGATTCCTAAGAGAATATCTCCCCGTCCCACGCTCTTTCTTTTGAATAGAAGATATTGAATTCCAAAGAGACCGCCACCGATGAACATACCTAGAAGTACTTGGCCGATCGTTTGATTTCTCAACATGAGCTGCAACGCGATTCCGCAAAGCATGAGGAGAAACAAAGGTATTTCGAATAACCTTTTAGTCGTTCGATCTGTTTCAAATAGGACACCGAGAAAAAATAGGATAAGGCATAAAAGACCTCGGACACCTACACCAGCCGACAGCCACCTCTCGGACAAGTGGAAAAACAACATGTAGGTACCACTCATCAAGGCATAGACTCCTATGCGAGTTTTAAGGAGCGTTCCCTTATCCTCTTTCTCCAACCAAAAGACACCCGAAGCGATCAGGCTCGTCAGGAAAACAGCTAGCAGCATCGACCAAACAAGAGACATACAGCAAAGTCTACCTCCTGGATCAGAAGAAGTAACCTACTTGCAGTCTCAAATGGGAGCGGTATACTAGTTGCCAGCCGGAGGGAATCCAGATTCCACTCCTCAAACAGAAAAAGTGCATTCACCCTAAAAACCAAGGGACATTTATTCATTTCAAGAGATACTTATGGCTATCGCCTATTTTTCAGTTGAAGAACTGCTTCGCCTGATCGATGAACCGAATCGATCGGCTTGCGCTCGATTACTGAACGACAACCGAGCGCTCTTCGAGACCGTGCAAGGCTCGACCAACAACCATCAAAATTGGAAAGGTGGCTACATCGACCACATCCAGGAGATCATGAATATCGCAGTTGTCCTTCACCATTCACTGAGCGAGTGCCGTTCGCTCCCCTTCTCGCTTTCGGATGCCTTAACCGTTGTTTATCTTCATGATGTTGAAAAGCCCTGGAAATACGAGCTCGGCGAAGACGGACGGCTGAACGAAATCCCAGCAATGCGTGAAAAAGAAGCACAGATCCAATTCCGGTTTGAAATGCTGAAAAAATACGGCATCGTCTTCACTCCCGAGCAGGACAACGCTATGCGTTACGTCGAAGGTGAGAGCAAGGACTACAGTAGTCGGCATCGGGTCGCGGGTCCTTTAGCCGCGTTTTGTCATCTTTGCGATGTCACCAGCGCACGTATCTGGTTCGATCATCCAAAAGAACAAGCAGATTCATGGATTGGTGCGAGTCGAGTCCGAACCATCTAAAAGAATACCCCGCTTAAGCGGGGTATTCTTGAGTCTCATAGAACTCAATCGGCAATCCATCCGGATCTTGCACGAATGTGAAGCGTTTTCCTGTATATTCATCGACTCTGATCGGTTCAGCTTCAACAGCGCTCGTAGCCAAATGCGTCAGCATCTCATCCAGATTCTCAACTCGAAACGCGAGATGACGAAGCCCGCGGGCTTCCGGACGACTTACCCGAGCCGGTGGATTCGGGAACGAGAAGAGTTCGATCTGCGTCGTCTCGTCGACGGCTAGATCGACCTTCCACGAATCACGCTGTTCGCGGTAATGCTCGGCTAGAACCTTGAACCCCAATATTTCCACGTAAAAACGCTTGGCTTTTTCGATATCCGAGCTGATGATAGCCACGTGATGGATAGAGAGCCGCATAGTCATTATTTGTCGATACTCACTTTATCGTCCACTTTGGCCGACGTGATCACCAAAAACTTAAGCGGTGCTTTCGTAACTTGAGACACGTGGTGGACTTCATTCGGCTCAACGTGAACCATCATTTCCGGCTGAAGCGCGACGTCTTTTCCATCGACATTCAAAATCCCCTCTCCTTCCAATGTAACAAACACTTTCTGATTCTCTGAGTGATAGTGCTTCTTTTCACCAGCGAATGATTCATCAAACGTGGCAATCGAAATACTGAACGGCGCCAATGGAACATCATCGTATTCACCGAAATAAAAGGCGCCTGGCGTGGTTTTGGCTTTGCGTGGGAAGAGGTTCATACAAAGAGTGTTCAAAAGATTACAGTTTTCAACTTACGCTCTCCAGTCTTCCAATGTCCGTTGAACAAGGGTGATGAAGCGCTGCTTATCTTCTTCGAGTGAAGCAGATGGTTCAAAGATGATGTCGGCGTTGGCCTGCAGACGACCAGTTCCATTTTCGCTTTGTACCGGATCGTTCATACGCTTCGTCGCCTGTTCTCCGTCGCGCGCAAGCAAGCGCTGATTACTGACTTCCAAACTCGTATCAATCCAGATCAGCTGTTTATTCCCTTGATACTGCTGCTGCATCTCTTCCAATTTCTCAATTTGATTCGGTGAGTTAATGATAAACACCTGACCCTCTGCCATTCTACGATTCACCTCATCGGCATCTGCACCGTAAGACGTTCCAGCAATTTCGGTATGGTCCCAATGGCAGCTTTTCATTCGCTGTCGGTCATATTCTTTTTGGTCGACGAACACATACTCGAGCTGCTTGTCCTCTAATTCCCCAGGTCGTGGAGCACGTGTAAGATAGGTCGGAATCCCTCTCAACCCATCGATCGAAGACAAGGCAGCCCGAATCAACGTACTTTTCCCTGCTCCGTAGAAGCCGGCGACGTAAATGATTCCGCCTGTAGACATGGCTGCATACTAGCCCCAGCGAGTTCTTCTAGGGAAGATTCCCTGTCTGCACGACGTTTCCCGAGGATAAAGACACCTAAGCCCACCAACGTGATCACAAGGCTCGTGACACCCAACCAAATACGCCAGTCATGCGGTGTGATCCCATCGACCCAAGGTTTTGCGAAGACAAAGTAAATGGCTAATCCATTGAAGAACGCCCCAATAAGGACACACAGCCATAAACCGATCTTCCCTCCAGGGATCTTCCAAACCAATGCTCCACGGGACTCGTAAAGTGCCTGCTGATGTTTCCGCGCTCGAATCAAACCGACGTAGATATAAATGAGCGAGGCGCACCAAACGGCTACCAACGCAGCCAAATAGAGATTGAACGTCACAACCAGTTTTGTTTGCGTCGCGAAGATTAAAATCACAACCGTTCCCCCGATCGCTTGTACAAGCATTGCCGGCCATGGCGTTTTTCCCCGAAGAGATAAACGCGTCATGAGCTTTGGAAGATACTGTTCAATTCCGCCAACAAATAACAAACGTGAATAGGCATTCATCGCGGTCGTCGCCTGAGCGAAAGCGGCGCAACTCGTCAGAAGGGCGATCACAATGCCAGCCACCGGTGAGATGGTTGCGACGGCACGTGAGATTCCCGTCGCCTGATCGATCTGACCGACAGAGGTCGTAAGCAACACACCGACGATTCCCATTCCATAGCCAACGATCAAAGCCAATGTCCCCCAAGTGAACATGACTTTCCCCGTTTTCTTATGATCCGAAAATTCCGCTCCCATGTTGAACGGGACTTCGACCCCCAAAAGCCAGAGCACCGCTGCTGAATAGAGAAATCCGTACTTTCCTAGATCGAGTGAGAAGATCTCTCGATCGATCGGTGTTACCGGCTGCCCGTGCATCAATCCCACAATAAGTGCCGTCAAGGCGATACCGATCGCAACAAAGAACATAATATTCACGATCGATTGTGAGAAGCGCAAGCGGAGCGTGCAAACCAAAAGCAACAGCCACACATAGGCAATTTGCGCCGTAACCTGAATCGCTAAACTCCATTCTTGTCCCAGAGCGTACTGGATGTGGGCGATGATAATCGACGCGTCGAGTGGTAAAAGCAGAAAGATTGGAATCCAAGATAGCCAACCCGCGATAAAGCCGTGAACAGGCCCTAGCGTTTTTCGCGTCCAAACATAGATCCCACCCTCGCTCGGAAACAAGGTACCAAGCTCATAAGCGCCAAGTGCGCAGGGAACAAGAAACGTCACCGCTGCCAACAGCAGCATTGGAATCCCCACCCAGCCTTGAGAAGCGAGTTGCGCGGCGCCATATGATCCGAAAATGATCGAGAAATAGATCGTGACCATATCGAAACGCGACAAGATCCGCGGAAGGATCTTGGGTGGAACCGTTTCGGCCCGTAACAGGGCATTTTCTAACGAGACAGAAGATGAAGGGAGTGACATACATGAACTGGTCATTCTATATATTTTCATGCTAAACTCAATTTATTTGATATTTTTCCCTATACACTAAACTTTTAGTTTATTTTCTATGGTGCTCTTCCCCTCTTCCGAACTCGCTGAACGAATCGTGGAGGAGCTACGCCAAGGACCTCTGGAGACCGTTGAGCTCATCAAACGACTTCAGAAAACGAACCAGGTTACCGTCCAAGGTATCTATAAAGCGCTGCGCTCGCTCCGCAAACAAGAGATCGTCCTGCTTCAACAACGTGAAGCGACGTTAAACCTGCACTGGCTCCATGAGCTCGAATCATTCGCCACACTAGCGGAACACGCCTATCACGATACCCAGTCCCAATCTGGCCATTTCTTACAGTTACATGATGGTGATCGCATCAGTTATTCCTTCAAAAATCCGATCCAAGTCGACGCTTTTTGGAATCACATTCTCTACAGCCTATTCGCCGCTTTACCAAAAACGAAACAGTGGTTCGCCTATGCTTCACACTGCTGGTTCCTTATTGGACGAAGAAAGGAAGAGCTTACCTTACAAAAGTTCATGGCACGTCGTGGAATAAACTACCTGTTCACGGTCGGTCATCGATCCGCGCTTGATCGAGTGGTCTCTAAAGACTTCGACGGAACACACGCCCAGTATGCGATGCTCGGTGAACCGCTCTTCACAAAAAAACGCGCCTACCTCGGCGTGGTATTAAACGTCTTCGGTCCTTACATCATCGAAGCGCATTACGATCAAGCCACCGTCGATCGGATTGAACACTTTTACCAGACAACAACGAAACTCACACCAACTTCAATAAAAGAACTTGAAGCGATTGTCGCGCTGCCGAGTCGAATCAAATTCGTGATCAGTCGAAATGAGAAGA
Source organism: uncultured Gammaproteobacteria bacterium (assembly GCA_964598725.1). Lineage (GTDB taxonomy): Bacteria > Patescibacteriota > Patescibacteriia > 2-12-FULL-60-25 > 2-12-FULL-60-25 > JAGOTP01. The sequence continues at coordinate 295,358 of CAZRCW010000002.1, forward strand.
AAGCTGAGAAGTTAGCGCGACAGTTTGGGAAGCGCTTTTATCTTAAGAAGACAAATTGAGAGAGTTCCTTTTTCAGGGTAGGCTTAGCTTGTATGAAAAATACTTCCTCAGCAGAAGCTGCAACCTCGCCTCGCTCTATTGGAATCTGCTTTTCCTGTGGCGTACGTAGCAAAAACGAGAAAGATGTAATGGCCTGGGATACCAAAGCACGCGTTGATAAAGCCCTAATGCTCTACAAGCTTGGGTTTATCGATCAGATTCTGTGTACCGGTGGGATCTTCCAGAAAGGACAGAAGCAGCCGATCTCTGCCGTCATGATGGAATACCTTGAAGAACAAGGCGTGCCAAAAGTGGCGTTGCTCACCGAAACCCAATCACTTGATACGATCGAGAATATCAAATTTGCCTTAGCTCTTTTGAAAAAGCGGGGCTTGTTTGAAGGAATCACCTCAACCGAAGATCTACGAATCGTTGTTATCAGTGAACGGCTGCATGTACGCCGGATCGAAGTCTCGCTTCGTGCTCAATTGGAACAGCTCGGCCTCCATGAGCTCATCCCGATCATTCTCGAACCGGTCACCTATTCAATCTCAGATCTGACGCTTCATACCGAAGAAGCGTTGCTACACGAAACGATCCTCGATCCACTTGGGACAGGCGAACTCTTTCAGAGCAGACGACGTGAACTGCGGGCAGAAGTCGCTAAGACTAAATCTAAGAGCTCAAAGAATACTACTTTGAGCAAGCAGAAAAACGATTAAACAAAATGACCTTCGACAAGCTTTGGCCGAAAAAGGTGCGGACTTCTAAGGCAAAGGTATCTCGCTAAACGCACGACGCTGTCATGCCCTTGGGGAGATGCCTGTCATGAACCCGACAGGCGAGGGCATGTGACGCTTACAGCGTCTGCTGCCAAAAGTGCTGAAAGCTTGGCCAGAAACGCCTAGCCCAACGAACTACCCACCAGTTGAGCGAGCCACCTCCATCGTAGCTCAGCTGCTCCAATGAGTTCTTTACCTTCTTCAGGTAGAGCTGCCAGTCCTCTGGGCGGGCGAGCTCTTGCGCGAGCTGTGGCGCCAGCACTCGCAAGTCTTCCAGCACGAGGAAGAACTTGAAGTAGTCACCGGAATCCTCATAGAGAGGCTTCGCGAGTTGCTCAGGCAATTGCGCACGCAGCGTTTCGAGTCGGCTTCGGAGGTCCTCTTGATGCATGCCCACGAACTCGACTGCCCGATCTGGGCTGAGCGCATATAGACGCATCAGGTCATCCGATGCGTCGACCGTATGTTTGCAGACGCCGTCTGGCGTCAGCTGGTCGAAGAGCTTCGTGACGTAGGCATTACGTGACGACTGATCTGGAACCGCCCGCTGGAACCAGATCGGATCCGCGTAGCGCGCATCGACCCACTGAGCGCAGCGAAGGGCGTCGGCCAGAGCCTGAGCTGACCCAGCTGAAGCCACGAAGTTCGCTTCGATCATCGGCCGGCAGCGCTCCAAGACGCGCTCGCCCCACTCTGCATCGAGTTCCCGCAGGCAGAAGAAGTCCTCATGCCGGCGGTAGAAGTTGGACAAGGCGGGCTCGCCCTTCCCTCCTCCTCGATTGCAGGCTGACAGCGAGCGACGCAGCAGTTCAACGACCGTCGCTTCAATCGCCTGGCGAGCCTTCTCGCTGAAGGCATCTTCCAAAGCGGCGTGACCGGCTCCCCAGGCCAGGTCCGCCATCATCCGCAGAGCATGGAGCGCCCGCTCCGTTTTCCCATCGCGGTAGTCTTCCCAGGCTTCATCAATGTGTGCCTGATAGAAGACTCGCTCATCGTCCGAAAAGGCTACTCGATCCATTCGCTCGTTGTTCATCATTGCCCCTCTGCCCGGTATCCAGGCTTCTCGACTGAACTCCCCATCTGCCATGTTCACCTCACCAACGCTTGTTGATGGAGTGAATAAGCCTCCCGTCACGATCGCCCGACGGGAGAGAGGGCGGAAGCAAGCGCTTCAAAGAACAACTGGTAGTCGTCGCTGAGTACTACCCTGTCGTACGCAAGCCGTGGGCCGGCTCGTGAGCGGCGCTCTCTGGAGCACCACATCTTCTGCGTTGAAAGCCAACCCGCCGAAACAAGTCGACCAGCAAGGCTGCACGTGGCAGTCGTGCGCATCGCGAGCAGCGATGAGACGTTGGATCAATCCACGGACGCCACGAGCATGAAGCTCAAGCAACGACGTGTCAGCGATGTTTCCGACCACCCACTCACCGCGCGACTCATGTGGCAGCAAGAGCGCATGGGCGTGCGGGAGGTAGTTCCCAGTGAATTCGAGGAGCCCGAGGCTCAACCCGTATTCAGGAAGTACTGCGAGCTGGAAACGGAGCGTATTGCCACCCACTTCACGCGTGACAGACAGGTCATCACTTACCTCGTCCCAGGTGAGGAAACCCGCTTGGATCAGATCGTGGATGTAGAGCCCAGTGACGAGGAACGTCACCTCGATTCCACGTTGCATGAGTGACGAACAACCGAGCAGCACGAACAGGTCGCGCGCGAACTGCACGACGATCTCCGTCTTCACCGGCCGCACCCCTTTGGCTGTCGACGTGGGTTGGATCGGCGTGATGAAGAAGCGCTGGTTGAACGGCGCCTGCTCTTCGATCAACCGAAGCAGCCCAGCAGCGTTATCGGGGCGGAGAACGGACGAGCTACTGACACGCACACTCTCCAACTGACGATTCGCTTCGCGGAGCGCCGTGAGTACCGCTGCACCCGCGCCCTTTCGGCCACGGATCCGATCGTGCACCAGCGGATCACTAGAATCGATCGACAAGTCGATGTAGTCCAGATGACCCCGGCGTGACTGACCTTCCAGCCAATCCCAATGCCGGTGAATATCGAGCCCATTCGAGACCAGCCCGAGACGGAAGCTACGTGGACGAGGACCGAGACCTTCGATAATGTCGTAGGTCCGTTGCGTCGCGAGCCGTGTCGACTCAGCGTCATCGTCGAGATACAGGAACGGTTCCGTTCCTGAGATTGTGAGATTGGTGAGCCCGCACTTTTCAGCTTCGCGGATCTCACTGATCACACGTTCGATCGAAACATACTCATCGGCGCGAGAAGCGCGTGTTCGATCTGCGCGATAACACATTCCGGAACACTTGAGTGAACACGTCCGTCCGACATCGAGCGCGAGATCGGTCAGGCGGGCAGCTTGCAGCTGGTCAGCGGCGTATGCGGTGAAGGTGAGCTCACCCGTCGCCAAGACTCGAATTGTTTCCTTTGCGTTCATCCGGCTCCTTTCATTACTTCTCTGATCTGAAGCCCGCCCCCTCCGTAGGTTACGGAGGGGGCGGGGCAAGTTGTTGTGGCTACGTCGCAGGCTGCGGCGTAGCCGGAGCGGGAGCCGGCGGAGTCGCTGGCGTCCCGGGACTTGGTGGAGTCTGCGGACCTCCACGGGAACCGAACCCACCAAGCGTAGCCGGCGGCGGTCCACCGCGAGAACCGTAGTTCCCCATCGCAAGTGGCTGGGAACCACGAGAACCGAACATCCCGCAATCCAATCGTAGACCTCCTCGAGATCCAAAACCGGGCATATCAATCACCTCCTTTCTACATGCGTGTGCCGATCCCTGTCTTTTCAGATGGGATCGGTGGTGTGGGTGGCGTCTCTGCTTTCAGCTGAGGCGTCGGAGAAACGGGCAGCGCATCACCGCGCGACTGGGGAGAAGTCCTCTCTTCCGTCGCGGGCGGCAAGCGAAGCCCTCCGCGAGAACCGAATCCGGCCATATACATCTCCTTCTTCCGAAACAGTTGAACTACCTACGACCTCGGTTCAAACACCATCAGGTCGTAGTCCAGCTGGTCATCCGCCTTCCAATCAAGGCAACGGAGTTTCCAGCCAGTCGATTGGGCGAGATGCTCATACTCCTCTCTCGTACGAACGAGGAACCGTTCCTCGGCAAGCGCAATGTTTCCGTCGCGCTCAAACCAAGTATGCAGAAACCCATCGTCCGTCGGTTTCCCGACATCGACGAAGACTTTGTCGTCCACCATCCATCCCTCGCGAAAGGCTGGGATCGCGATGCGTGGCCGACAAACATCGGTCAAGAAAACTCCATTCGGAGCGACGCATGGCCGTAACCCTTTGAGAATTGCCACAACCTTATCGGTCGGCAACATCATCAAGAAGTTGAAGTGTGCAACGATGAGCTCAAAGCTTCCGAGATCGGATACGCAAGAGGCATCCTTTATCAGAAAACTGAGCTCTGGAAATCGCCGCTTCGCTTCGATCACAAGCGATGAGCTGAGGTCAATACCCGTGACTCCATAGCCACGAGCAGACCAAGCGGCCGTTCGCTCCCCCAGGCCACATCCCACATCAAGCAGGCGGCCCGTCCGGGGTAGACCAAGCTCGTCCACTCGGTCATACCAATCTGCGACATCCGCTTCCGCGGACGCGAGGTGCTGGTGATACAGCAGCTCGTAACCCCGCGGGCCCAGAAGGTCATAGATGGATTTCAATCAGTTTCACTCCTTCGAGCGAGTTGTATCTAATTATTAGAACAATTTCAAGCCATTTCGCTCATTCAACAGATTGTGAAAGGCCGAGCAGAACTCACCAGCTCAGCTTCCCTAGCGAGCTCTACCCAATCAGTAGACCACACATAACGATCTATTTTAAGTATTTTGTGTCATATTTTTGCTTTTTTAACTACTCCACTAGTCAAATAATGGAATATCTGCTATAAATAGTCCTATCTTATGATCGAAGTCACCCTAAAAGAGGTCGCCGAACGGCTCGATAAGTCGATCAGTGATATCGCTCGCGAAACCGGTTTAAATCGTAATACGATTACTGACCTCTTTCATAATAAAGTGGATGGCATCAAGTTTTCGACGATCGATACCCTTTGCGAGACTTACGGACTGAAACTGGAAGATCTTGTCGTTCGCAAAGAATTCCGAATCGGGGCCGCCCCAGCTTCACGCATCATTCGTGAGATTCGCCCATCGGCCAGCCCATTCTTCTCTTGGCTGTATTTGAATGCTCTACACTCCCCTACTAGACAGTTCTTCGATCGTGGAATCGGCAACGTCTACGCATTTTTTATTCGTGACGGGGCAGAATTCTATTTCGATCGACGCGAAGCAAACCGTTCTGCTCGAATGATCTACGAACAGTACCGCCGAAATGGCCTAGATGAAATCCATCAAACGTTCCTCCGAGCACGCGATCAACTTTCGAGCCTGATCGATACCCTCTCGAAACAACCGCTCAACCAATATGTCGGGCCCGATCTCATCAAAACATTCCAACGACTCACAGAGCTGAGCGCCGATTTTTTATCCGTGAGCGCCTGGATCGATCTTCTTGATTTCGGTGTTCGTGATGAGCTCGTAGAACAATTGAAACGCGCTCATGGTTTATCTTCAGCCGAATGTTCTGTCTTACTCGCCTCAGGAGACGTGACGTCCTCCATCACCCGACGCATCGATCTTTTGAAGCTTGCTCAAACTGTACTAGCGACAAAAACTTCCCGAACCGCATTGGATACATTTCTTACAGAACACCGCGATGCAAAACGTTTTTCACTTCAATACCCGCACATTTCGTTAGAGAATCTAAAAGAACAATTAGTGGCCTACTGCACGCATCCTCAGCTGATCAAGAGTGAGTTTGAGGAACTCAGCCAATTCCCGAAGAGCCACGTGAAGACGACCCGAGCCATTCTCAATGCGCATAACCTTCGTCTGAACCCTTTTGCGTTTTTTGCGACTATCGCCAGCTTACGTGATGAACGAGAAGAGATGAGCGCACGTATTCGTTTTCAAATGGAACGAATCCTGCGTGTGCTCGCGAAGCGTGCGAATCTAAGCTCAGCCGGATCTCACTCCTTACTTCCTCAAGAACTTGAGTCATCTCAGAGCGGCCTTGTGAGCGAGAATACTCTGAAACATCGCTTTGAACAGGGGTTCCTCATCGCTTTAGAGCAAGGAAGTTACCGTATACACGAAGGCGAACAAGCCGTATCCGTCCAAGACGACCTCGCTAGCCGCTACCTCAGCCAACTCGCCTATGAAGACCTATCGTAAGACCTACGCCGTTCATAACACGCTGCTCACCTACGACATCTGGGAACGTCATCAGGTGATCGGCTGGAAAGCCTTGTCTGGAACTGGAACGCCTCCGGCGATTTTTGACGTCCATGCCGGTATCGCCGATGTGTATTACACAGGTGTATTCGCAACCTTTCGTAAAGTGATGAAAGAAGCGTATGCAGCTGATAAACAGGTCTTCATGAAGGCAATGGCGACGTATCAAGAACAGCTCATCTCGATTCAGGCCACCATCGATCGTGGACAGCCATTCAAAGACATCCCCTCTCTGTTAGCCTTCGCGAAAGAGTTCGAACAAGCCTGGATCAGCTTGGACCTCTCCTACATGACGGACTACCTGGATATGGATGCGGCCGCCGAACGACTATCGGCAGCTGTGCGCGAACAGGCATTTGGATTCTACATCGGGGCCGATCGATTGATTCGTCAGAGCCTCGAGGCGCTCTTTCCAAAGCTAGGGGCACACTCTCAGTACTTAACGTGGGATGAGATCGCCTCACAAAAGCTCCCCTCGCAAACGGTTCTGGAAGCACGGGCCGAGCATTTTATTTACTATCAAGGACAGGTTATCACTGGGGTTTCGCTCAAAGAATTCTGTCAGTCGCAGAAGATTCGATTAGAATCAGTCTACGCACCGCTTCGAAAAGAAATCCGTGGATCAGTTGGTGAAAAAGGAACCCATACGGGAAAAATTCAACTCCTTACCGAAGAGATCGACGTGAACAAGATAAAAGCAGGAACAATTTTGGTGGCAAGCGATCTAACGCCACAGCAGCTTGCTATTCTGGAAAAAGCTTCGGCACTCATTCTCGATGAAGGAACCTATTACGGCTTTGCAGCAAGTACGGCCCGATCATTAAAAATACCTTGTCTGTTTGGAACAAAGCTCGCGACAATGGTGCTTCAAACCGGCGATGTACTTGAAGTTGACGCCGCCGTAGGAGTCGCGCGCTTTATTGAGAAAGGTTGATCTTTTTTGCTTTTAGACTTCTCCGCGGATCTTGGCCGCGGTTTTTGCCAGCGATTCATCCGCCGCCCGTGGCCCGTTATGCGACGACATGTACCCTTGATACGTGTCGAAATAGGTATGTAACGTGGTTTCGTTTTGCTTCCATTCATCACTCTTCGTTCCGTGCATCGGGAACAACTTCGCATGTACATGATCAACTCCAAAGCCCTCGAACATAAGACCTGTACGACCGACATCTGAGAACGCAGCATCAATGATTGCGGCTACGTGCTTAGCCGCAATCATCAGCTCCTGCATCACCGCTTCAGGTAATTCGAAGACGTAACTCGAATAGTGCTTTTTTGGAATAACCACTGAAAAACCTTCCGTATTTGGAAAAATTGTCAAAAAAGCTAAGTGTTTTTCATCTTCCCAGATTTTATGGCAAGGAATTTCACCAGCAACGATCTTGCAGAAGAGACAATCAGACATATAGAGAAAGTCTGTCACAGAGGTACTAATAGAGCAATCCGGACATTTCAGAACCGATGAGTTGGCCAAACGCTCCGGAGAGCATATGCTAAGAATATCTCTTGAAAAGAACACCCAGCCCCTTATGAACCGTGAACGCCCTTCCTCTCCTCCAGATTCAACTCAACTAGATCTGAATAATGATCAGATTACCACTCGCATTCTTGAATCTGGAAGCCCCGCAGAGCTCGCTCAACTAAAAGCACACGTAGAGCGGCAACAAGGCGCACCCCTCTCCTCGGAGGAAATCGAGCGCGCTCGTGCCTTCGCTCAGCAGCGGAGACGTTTCATGGAACAAAGCGATCGAGATATGGTGCAGCGTCTTTCTGAAAATCCAGAACCAAGTGCTGCAGAGCTACAGATCGGTACCTACAAAGAAAATCTGGAACCACCTGTACGCGACGCGGTTCTTTCGTTACGCGCTCGCGGCTACTCGTCTTTTGAATCCGGCTTTAGAGGATTGGAACATCAAAACATCTCTTTTGACGGCGCGATACCTGAACTTCCCGCCCATCAAATCGCGGATGATGTTCGAGCCGCTTTTGCCGAAGCGGGTGCTGAACCCTATTTCAAAGAAAGAGGGGTAGGCTTTCGCATGAGCAAGCCTATCTCAGACGAGACAGTGAGCCGTCTTTGGAAACTGCTTGTTCGCGATCTTCCTCCTCTCGCGGAACCACAACCACTCACCACCGTTCAAACTGCTGTCTCATTCCGAGAACGTCACAAAAAAGAAACCTAATTGAAGCGGAACGAGCTCACCAATTGATGGAAGTACGGGATATCAAAGTTTTCCCAAGTCTTGAAACGCACATCGCCAGGTGAGACCGTGATCGTCATATCTGGAACACGACCTTCGCGCACCGGCGCGGAAAGCAGCATAATATTTGCAATCCCCTGACTCGTCCCTGCGCTCACGTACGTGCCAGTCGGATGCGCGAACGAGAATTGTCCTGCGGGATCATTGTACATCTCCCAGCCTTCGATTGCAGATGTAGAAGTAGCCGTTACCGTTTCCATGGCGGTTTTCGCCGTTTGCGCCAAATCAGCGGCTGTTTTCAGGTCCATCTGTTCACAACCAGCACCCGTTAGCACGATCAACGTCACAACCGACATGCTAAGACCGGCTAAAGAGAGTTTGTTCATACTGTTCATCCTAATGAAGAAAGACGCACCTCGCAAGCAATGAGAAACAGTCGTTTGGAGGTCTGATATACTCTTCCGCATGCGTCGTCTGCCCATCATCGCCTTCGCTGGCTGTATTGCACTCTGCCCATGGATGGTTCAAGCGAGCGATTCTCGCGCGATTATTCCGTTGTTTGCATTTGCCAGCATCCTCTTTTTACTAGGACTTTTCGTGAGCGTCTTGCCGTTCGTCGCTCTACCACTCCGTTTCAGCTGGCGGTTTAAACCAGACAAGCCTTCAAGAGCTGACTCCATCTTGCGTGGGCTGTGTTTTTTCTCGATTCCAACCCTCGTACTCGTCTTTTATTTCACCTACGTATTCCAACGCGCAGATCCATCCCAAGCGCTCAAACAGCTTGTCGTCGGTTCAGCGAACGGAGCACTCTCCGTAAATATACTTGGCATTCTGCAGCTCGCCTTATTTGCCCTGTGTCTGACCATCGATATTCTTGCTACGTTTGCCCCAAAATCTTTCTTCCAAAAAATTCGTCCGACCTAACGCTGAGCCTATAACAATTCTGTAATAATCTTAAGCTTTGCCTCTGTTCCCGGTTTTTCATCCGCGTATCGTTGGTAGCTTTTCTGAAGATCTTCTAGAGAAAGAACTGGCACAGCACATTCATTCAGCTGAATCGTATGCTTCGGATCAAACGAAAGAGCAATATCACCGATGGTGCAGGCCAAGTCGAAGCCAATTCCTTCTGGAGAAACAAGTTTCGTATTCACCGATTCATCCGCCGTATCCGATTCCCAAGTTTGTTGATGCACACGCTTGAACTCTAACTCAGATTCAAGCCAAGTAACCGCCCGATCATGTTCGGTACGTGATCGAAACAAGAAGTCAATGTCCTGAGGCTCCCCTATCAATTTGCCTGCGTACACACAGAGAGCAAAGGATCCGGACAGAAACGGCGTGATCTGTTGAGCCAGCAACGATTGAATAACCTTTGTTAGCACCTGCTGCATGAGACGGAATTGTTGGTTGATCATACGGACCTAAGAGAATGTGTCTTTTTCGTCATGGTGAGAGAAGCCTTCCATTGTTTCTTTCATGAAAAAAGTATAGGCGAAGAGCTTCAGACGAGCTAGGTACTACCTCGTTCAAATCATTGAACACAATCTATATCCTGAAGCAGTTTATCCATAAAGATCCATCGCTTATCAAGAAGTTCACGAAGCGCGACATGCATCAACTGCCAGTCCGTATTAGTTGGGGAGAGCGCATCGATCAACTGCACGAATACAGCGAAATCTGAATCCTCATCACTCAAATGGGCGTCAAAATACTCCGTTGAACACATCTCCAACCCTTTCACTTTCTGAATCCCCTCCCGATAGGCGGAGAAGATGGAGAGGTTTAGGATTTCGTTTCCAAAGGCAATCGCTACTAAACCTTGAAGCACCGGTCGTTCGAGACACATCGCAAAACGTTCCTGGACGTAGCCTTGTGTATACGTCTTTGGCTCGGACTGGATCAGCTCGTCTAATGGCAGGTGGAGAGAATCCGCGAAGAGCAAAAACTTTCTGCTATGCGCTTCCAAGTCCTGCGCTCCCCACGCCTCAACATTCAGCAGATCAACCAACGCACGCTTCTCTTTCCAAAACTTGTCCGGGATACGCGCAAACAACACCGCAAACGCCGAGGGTAGAGAGATAGAAAAGTGGAACTGCTCTTTCAACCAAAAGCGAACTTGGTCCGCCGAAAGCGCTCCCGATCGAAAGCGTTCGAGAAACGGATGACGATCGACCGGATGATCAAACACCACCTGTTTCAAGTCCGTGATGTGCTCAGAGAAATTCATATTTACTGTTTTTCTTGGGTTTGACACTAGCATTGCCCGCTTATATCGTAAAAGTGTCGTCGACTATCGACAAATTTATGTTCAAAAAACTCTTCGAAGATCTCGGTTTATCTGAAGCAACTCGTCGGATCTATCTTCAATTACTTGAGAATGGAGCGTCTTCAGCGCGTGCCTTAGCCGAACAGCTCTCGATCCCCCGCCCTTCTGTTTACGATCAGCTGAAGCAGCTAATCGATAAAGGCCTTGTCACTGAACGGAATGAAAGCAATAAAAAGCTCTTCCAGGTGGATGATGTAAAGAATCTCCCTCGGCTCTTGGATACAAAAATTCAGTCACTCCAAAAAGAACAGGTGGAACTGACAAAGCTCCTTCCAAAGCTCGCGAAACGAACGGAAGCGATTGAACCAAAAATCAAATTCTATTCCGGAGTGGAAGGCGTACGCCAGGTCTTAAACGACATGCTCTGGAATAAAGACCTGGAAACCATGGCGCTTTGGCCGATCAGTGAGATGGTGAACCTTCTAGGCGAAGACTACATGGCCGACATAAATCGCCGGCGGATCCGTCAACGCTTGTACACGCGCGGGATTTGGCCAGAAGACAAGCGGCTGGATCTAAAGACCCATCCTTTCCTCGGTGTGGGCAAAGCGTTTTTCCGAGAAATTCGTATTGCTCCTAAAGCAATGACTTGGAACATGAGCTACTGGGCCTATGGCGACAAAGTCGCCTTCATCTCGTCTCGGAAAGAAACGTTTGGCTTCGTCATTCATAGCCGTGACTTTGCCGAAATGATCAGAGCGCAGTTTGAAATCATTTGGCAGGCTTCAAAACCAATTAAAGCCGAGCCGAAACATACAAATGATTTTTTACGAACCGTTTAAGCATCTTTTAAACAGCAAGCTTGATCTGTGTAAGTGGGTCCTTGAATCGCTCAGCTAAGATGGTCAGCTCTTTTTTCGCACCGTATCCATCCAGCAGATTCAACGCCTCTCCTGTCAGGCTTTCAAAATAGGTTCCATCCACTATCTGTACATGAAGATGGGGAAACCAACCTCCATTTTTTGGAGCTGAACCAACGCTGGCAAAAACCTGTCCTGACTGTAGCTTCTCACCCGGTGAGCAGCGTACCTCATCCGCGAGATGCGCATAGATCAAGATATCTCCCGCTTCAATGCTGCGGACGATCACCCGGTTCCCCCATCCCCCTTCAACCGGAAAGTCACAATCCACAAACAAGACCTCAACTGCCTCATCAACGGCGACCAATGTTCCGGCCGGAACATTAAAATCAACACCCAAATGAATATGCGTCTGGTTCGTATCTAAATAACTGCCCTGCCACAGCTCGCTCCGATCCTCTAACCAACCACCGTACGAATAGTCGATGCCCAATCGCGCGTGCGCCTGGTCGATCATTTCCTGACAGGTGTGCGGATCAAGCAAGGGATTCACTTCAAAATCTTCCTTCAATACACCAAGGAACATGCGAGCTTCCTCGTTCAAGTTGAGAGACCCAAACCGCTTCGTGCGGAGCTCAGGAAACAACATCCGGATCAGTATAGAGAATACAGATCAGGCGTCAATGGTTTTTTACCTAGTACGAGCTTACATCGTCAGGCACTTACAGTTCACACGTGACTGTCGCTTTCACATATACCGACTTTGCTGAAGCACCTTCACCCGTTTTCATCTCACCGCTCACCTGAATGAGGTTTTCTTGTCTCTTGAAGTGAAGATTGAAGTCCCCATCCAGTGGGTTCTGGATCGAATACATTGTTTTTCTATCTGAGCTTTCCAACGTAGGCGTGAGGGTATAGGCGATCAAAGGGCAAGCATGACCGGGCGGGCAGTAGTTTCGCTGATTGTCTGGATAATAAGGGGAATATAGATTAAGTACCCAACCCTCCCCCAAAGACACCCGGACATGCGTACGCTCATTTCGATCAGCCGACTCTAAAAACGCTTTGTCCATGTCACATTCAGCCTTGTAGGCCCCTTTCATTGTCACGGCGCCAACCAACTCAACCCAAGCGACTGAGTCTTTGGCTCGATAGATGTTAGTTCTTACAATCAATCCAACAATGAGTCCGATCGTCAGAAGAATAAGTAGAACAATAAGTGTTTGCGAGCGTTTCATAGCAGCACTATTTATTGAATAGGTCTTAATGCGTGTTTGAATCCAGACTATCAACCGCTCTCCTAAAAGAGAACTGCCTATGTTCTTTCCTTTTCAAATGGGACACACTTCTCTACAGATACGCACGTCCTTCTCCTTATGCCATCAAATCTCTACCGGTACGCTCGATATTACGAAATTGCTTTCGGTTTCGTGAACCCGATCAAACAAACACGTTTGTTTGAGTCTTTCATCCGAAAATACAGCTTACGAGATGTTGTACGTGTGCTAGATGTCGCGTGTGGTACTGCGCTACAACTAAGGACGCTGGCCAAACAGGGCTATCATGCCATCGGTCTCGATTTAAATAAGCCGATGCTCGACTATCTCAATCATCAAGCGGTTTTGGAGAAGATCGAAATTGAAACCATGTGCGCCGACATGACCGACTTCTCTTTGAATGAACCTGTCGACTTCGCCTATATCATGATGGGCTCGATCGTATATACGAAAAGTGTTGAAGGGTTTCTTTCACATCTTGCTACCATGTCGCAGGCTCTTGCCGCTGGCGGTTTATATTTGATCGAAAATGCCCCGATTCACTGGACATCACAAGCTCTGTTTCAACCTCAAACCTGGAAAGAGGAAGCGGGTGAAGTCACGATCAAAGCCACATACGCCTTAACTCCAAAAAACGAACTCCGCCAAACCTGTACTCAAACAATTGAGCTACAGGTTTCAGATCAACGTAAACGGACTGCTCTCAAGGAAACAACCGAAATTGCCCTCTTTTTTCCGGAGGAGCTCCGACTCCTGATTGAGAAAGAAGGGTCATTCGAGCTCATTGGTTTTTTTGAACGTGACTCACTGAAGCGACTGAGAACCGCATCACCTGATAACTTCATTGTGTTACGCAAGAAATAGCATGAAAAAAGCCGTATCGCCCATAATTCACCGCTCTTCCCGTCTAACACGCTATCGAATAATCTCCGATTCAAAATACTGTTCCTGGAAATGCACGGCTTCACGGATCTCGTCATCCGTCATCGTTTTGCCCTCTGGCACAACCACGAGCTTATCGTCGTTATCGTTTAAGCGATGGACGAGCGCGATGCACTGACCAGTGAATTCTTCGACTGGCTCGTCGACCCCAAGAACGTAAGCATCTGTCTCCTGTCCATCGACCGCCAACGTGTTCTCGATGAATCCGTAATTCACTGGATAGTGGTAGCCGTATTTCGGGTGTTTGCTACCTAGCGGACGATCCATCAACACCGTCACCGTCTTTCCGAGGAACTGGCGAGCATCGGTTAGAGTAGGCATATACCTAGAGTATAGCACTCGGACAAGTGACGGCAGCTAGTCTCACTCTCTATTCTGCTAGAATAAGCTCTATGAAGATTGAACATGGATTTATCGCCTCCCCTCCTCAATAGCAGGTCGTTTTTCCTAAGATCGAGCTACTGCCTGATCTCTCAGAGCCAGCACCGGGAGAATATGAGCGCATCGTATCGATCGAAACACAGCTCGTTGTGCAGGGCGTCTCCTACCCCTGCACGCTTACCTTCGAACGCTTTGAGGAACGTACTGCTACCCATTACCAGAAGATGCAGCTCCATCTCAAAGCCTTCGATGCGACCACCGGCACTCGTGTCGCTGCCTTTGAAGGGGCGCTCATCTCCGAAAAAGACAGTTCGTCACCTACGAACCCGCGCCATGTCTATTGGCGAATCTATAACCGAAAAGTCGATCCTCTCCTAAGAGGAAGTGGCGTCGGCTCTGCTTGTCTTCAAGCATATGAGGAGCTGTGTCAACGGATGGGGCAAGAATATCCCCTCTTAAAAGCCGAGTGGATCTCTGTCAGTACGATGCTCACCTCGCTGACACGCCTCTTGATCAGCCAAGACTGGCTCAAGTCCCACGAGCTGTCCGAGTATCTGCGCTCATCAGGGAGTGACTTTGGATACATCCCACGACCTGAGGATGAACAGAATACGCGGGCAGTACTCGAAGCCGGCACAACAGAACTAAATGATCTCGATCGCACCTACGCACCACAGATCGAACTTCGAAAGGCGCTTGTATAAGCGGGGGGGCATTTTCCGTCTTTTACGCTTCTCGTGGAGAGACTTTCTCTACACAGTCTAGATATCGTTCCGCATACGCGAGTAGAAGATTCTTATACTCATCCAACCCCTTCAGCGACACCCACTCGTTCGGTCCATGCGCATCCCCGCCCGCTGAACGAAGCAAAATGACCGGAATTCCTTTCGCAGCGAAGAACCGTGCATCGCACGCAGACGGGAAATACATCTCTGGTACGGGTTTTTTGAACTGCATTTGAAAGACCTGCTTGAACAGCTCAACTTCCTTCTTTTTGGGCGGAAGAAAAAACGGCTGACCGGTCGCGAGCACTTGCACGTTTGCATTCGGAAAACAGCGTCGGATCTGTGCCAAAATACGCTCTGGACGGTCTCGTGGACTATGCCGAATATCAAACGAGAGCTTCACCTCTCCCGGGATCTGATTGATCGCTGTCCCTGCTTGGATCTTGGTTGGCACAACACTCGTCCTCCAGTCTTCCATTCGTTTCAACGGTGGGTAGAGCTTTTCAACACACTTCAAACCCTCCGCTGCCAGCGAGATCGCATTCACCCCCTCCCAGGCACGTGAAGCATGGCCAGTTTTCCCTGCAAGCGTCACCTCGAGCTGCAACACCCCCTTCTCTTCCGTCACAAGCGTGAACGGACTTCCTCCATCTGGAATAAACACCACCTCCGGCAAGAACTGTGGCGAGCGCTTGATCCAAGATCCGATCCCATGGGCGCCACCGACTTCTTCGTCACTTGAAAGGAGTAGCCCGATCGAAGCGTGTGGATCTTTTTCTAATGCCTCTTTGAATGCAAACATAAGTGCGGCAATCGGTCCCTTCATGTCATACACCCCTCGACCGAACAGCTTGTCCCCTTTTCGTTTCAACGTAAGTTGTTCTGCATCACACGGGACAATATCTACATGCCCACAGAACAGAATTCGCGGACGCTTCACGCCCTTCGGTAGGTAGAGTGCCGTCTGTACTCCGCTCACCGATTGACGATGAACTCGAAGCTGATTCATTGTAAAAAACGCATCAATGCATTCAAAGATACGAGAAACCTCTTCTTTCTTTTGTTGGACCGTCTCATACGAGACGAGGTCTTTGATCAACTCGATAAGCAACGTGTTCATAAGAAAAGGATACTAGATGGAGATGATGGATCAAGTGGTATCAGACTTGATCCATCAGGAGGAGGGATGGACACGAGCCAGGAGAATGAAGGCGTCGTGGATACCAAGGCGGGACTCGAAGAACTCACGAATGGAGGACGAACGACAGGTGTGATAGTCCGCACCTGACCGGTCATAGGCGTAGGCATTGCGCACGGTGAAGGTTGTCGGATCGAAGTCCGTCTTCCCCGCCAGAACACGCGCGATGCGTGCCGTCGTCGCTGATGGAGCGTTGACCGGATGCGGCCACAGACGATCGCCATGAAAGGCCAGCCAAGCCTCGTAGACGCGTGGGTTCTGCGTCCGGCAGGCGTGATAGTCAGGCGCATGACGATCGAGTGCGATCTGAACCAGCTCGCGATAGAGGCCGCGTGACCGCTCATCCGTCCGAACGATCGTTCCATGACGGAAGAGGCAGCGCACACCCTCGATCTCGCGTAGAACCGTGACACCGAAGGCGATCACCTGATCATCTTCAACCAGTAGATCGACCTCGGTTCCCGCCTGATGGCAGAATCGCTCGTGCATCACTTCGAGCGTGGCCCCGGGCTCATACCAGCGGTAGAGCGCAGCAATACGCTCGATGAGCGCCTCCTGTTGAGCGCAATCGAGTTCAAACGGATGGATCAGTTCAGCCTTCATGATGGTTACTCCTCAAGTTGTGGTCTTCCAAAAAAACAGGAGCGCCTTCAGCCGGTATGGCCGAAGGCGCTCCTCTTTTTCAAGAACGAGAACGCAAGTAAGGCCTTCTTCAATCAGAAGGCGTCCACCAAACGAGTGGATAGTGCGCGTTTCGTTCGAGAGACCTATTCATGTGTACTATCGTACCGTTACAACAGTACGTCGTCAAGAACAGAGGTCGTGGGTGGCATCAAACCATAACAAACCGCCGCCTGGCAGGCTCAGCTCGCATGTATTACGCTGCAGTCACACGTATGAGCGTTCCTCCAAGACATCTCCAGGAGCTAGTTCGCCTCCTCTCTTCAAAGCCACCACAAGACATGGCAGCGCTTTTGGAAGATTTGTTGACTCCCCAAGAGCTGTTTTCGCTCGCTGAGCGCTGGCAAATTATCCAATCATTAGTAAAAGGAGCACCTCAACGCGATATCGCCGACCATCTCAACACGAGCATTAGCAAAATCACCCGCGGCTCACGGGTCGTTCAGTACGGAAAAGTGAACTGGAAGAAACTCGTCTCTGAGATGAAAAAATAGCCCACTCGGGCTATTTTTAACAATCCACAAAATACTACTTTTTTGTTCGTTTGCTCAGCAGGAATTTCTGCGTAGCATTGAGCGGCTTATCTTTACGATGCATACAACCTGGCCAACAACAGGGACGACGCTTACCCTCAGCAAGCTCGTCCCGTAGACGTTCAATATGCTGTTTTCTCGTTTCTGGAGTTTTTACCGACTGAACCCAACAAATCCACTCGTTCCGAGCGAGGGGCGTGATATCTTCCCAAGTTTCAAGAGTTTTTGGATGAGCAATAAGAACCGTGCGAAGGTCGCTTGGAAGCGTATGGGCCACACCGGCCGAGATTTTTTTGGGCATACTTAAGTCCATACTAACATGCGGACCCATGTTTGAATTGTTTTTACAGACCAGGTATGCGTTGATACGCTTGGTTCATCACCTCCTCTATGTTCAAAGCTCCGAGCGGCGAAACGCCCCGCTCCCTAGAAACCCTTGCAATTTCACAAGCGCAAATCGACGAAGCGATCACTTTGGATATCTATCGATTGGAGTGTTTACCAGAAGGGAAAGAAGACCCATCGAAACTAGATGCACTGTGTGATCAGGCTCTCGTAAAATACCTCCGAGATCGATTTAGCGTTGATTCTACAAAGATTCAGAAGCGGAACAGGACCTATATTGTTACGCTATCTCCAAAACAAGAAGCACGTCTTTCTGTAGATGAGGTCTACTCCGCACTCGATCAAGAGAAGAAAACAGCCCAGCTGACCATTTCGTTCAGCCTGTCCATCGATGGAATTCAGAAACATGAATACGATCGCGTCGTTCTCACGGCGTCAACGGCCTGCGTCCAGTCGATCCTTGAAAAACTACATGAGCGCGATGCTGAGCGTGAGCGACAAGAGCAAGCGTCTCAACGACAGCTTGAGCGCCTACTCCCAAGCGCTATCGCATTTGCTCGTCAACATCCGTTTGAAAAATTGAACAAACAGGCCTGCACACCTATTGCGGAGTTCATCGAGACAGTTTTAGGCGGAGAACTAAGCCCGGAAGAGACCCTCCAAATGATTCGGAGAGATGATGCCGAACCAGCCTGGGAATTCATTCGATATCGAGATGGGGAGGTTTGGGATATTCGTCAGTTTTCTGAAAAGCTTGCTACTTAATAGCTGATAGGCTCGTGGGTAAATTTAACAGAATATAAAAATCCCTCATGTTATGAGGGATTTTTATGGGGTGGCTAGAGGGGATCGAACCCTCGATAACAGGACCACAACCTGCTGTGTTACCACTACACCATAGCCACCATGAAGTTTTTTGCTCCGCGAGCATAGCGGTTTTTGGGCATTTTGGCAATACTCGAAGACAGACAGAAAAGTACGCTATACTGAGCGTAGAATCTTATGAAACAAACCCGCGATTCCGCTTTCTTTCAATCCGTGCCTGAAACGGGTGCAGACCTTGAAGCCAAGCGCATCCAGTTAGACGACACCTTCAGCAGTTATGTCCGGGAGAAGCTTTTGGGAACCGAAAAAACGCCTGGACTACTCGAACGCATCGACGACGTTCACACAGAACCCGCCGAGCAGATTGTTTCAAAAGAACTCACATCACTCCTCATTACGAGCGGGTTAACCTTCCTCAGCGGCCATACAGCTGCCGCATTCGAAGGGGTAGCCGGTTTTCGAAGCGGCCTTATGCGTTTAGAGCCTGCCCTACAGGAGCTCTACCCTCACATAGGGAAACCCTCCTATACGCTTGAGAAGGAAGCTGCCTCTTGCATTGAATTTGTCGGACGACTAGCCGCCATTCATCCTGATGCTGATACGATCGGGCAGGCTGTCCCAGATCTGCCGCTCGAGACAATTAAACGCGTCGAGGCACCCGACCAGATCGATAAATTCGGCTTCATCGGACAACGTGTGCTCAAGGCGCGTATCCAATCGTACTTGGCCGAAAAGAACATGAGCCATCTTCTGGAAGAGAACGCTGAACTGATCGCCGGAGTAGAAACAAACGATCTAAGCGCGGCCGTGGGATCTGAGTTTGAAGTGGATGATGAATACGGCATCTTTAACAAACTGACTTGTGACGAGACGCTTAAAGCACGCCTCTTAAAAGAATATATTGCTCTTGCTGGTGAATGGGTTGAGGAGTTCACACGTGAAGGCGGTCTAGCAGCTGAACTTATTACTCTTCGAGCCACTTTTAGCTCGCTCGATCAGCAACTTGCTCGACCAGACGAATATAAAGCCTATCTGAAAAAATACGCCGATTTCGAAACTCGTTGGCTCTGCCTCCGTTTGGCGCTCGCCCACTACACCCCAATCGCCTGAAGATTTTGACAATCCTGTCCAAATCTTGAATCCTAGCGGCAGTTTGTCGCTCGTTACGGGCCCATAGCTCAGCGGTAGAGCAGGCGTCTTATACACGCTTGGTCGCAGGTTCGATCCCTGCTGGGCCTACCATCCAAGAAGTCGCCAAAGAGCGGCTTCTTTTGTTTTAAAGCACACATACTGATCTATTTAGAGGTATACTGTAGGATATATCGCCCTATGCACAAACCCTTTCTTGCTCTTCGAATAGTAGTCCTCGCTCTTTTGTTTGGGAGTGCTCTTATCGTTCCACGAGCGACTCAGGCGACCGTCTCAACCTACGTGGGTAAAATCCTTACCTCATCAAATGATCCTTCCCACCTCTGGTATATCTCTCCGGTCAATAATAAAAAGTACGATCTCGGTACCTCCGTCGACCAAGCGACTGCCTCGCTTCGCAAAGTCAGCCTGGGTATCAGTATCCGTGATTTGAATAAAATTCCACGCGTGAACGAAGCTAAAACCGGCGACAAAAAATTGCGTCAGCGCTTAGCTGGACGATTTCTATTGTCCGTTCAGGAAGATGGCAGGCTCTGGTACGTTAATCCAAAGGATTTGAAACGTTCCTACTTCGCTCCCGCTGCCGTGTCATTCGCCTATTTACAATCGCTTAAAACCAGCGTATCCGACGCGACCCTGCACTCGATTGCTACCGCCTTTGAATACCCACGGCTTGCAGCCTCGGATGCTCAACCGCTTGCCACAACCCCTCGCACGGGCTGCGCTTACAACAATCCCTCATGTGCCACCGATTATACCTGTGACGCTGTTCAGAACACCTGCCGATTAGCTATTGAATCTTCGATTCCCCCTACTTCAACGCCGAACCCCTCACAACCAACAGCGACATCCCCTCAAATACCGACAACGATTACTCAACGCACGCCTCCTACGAATACCCCCATTACAGGAACCGTCCAAACAGCTACAAGCTACCGGTTGCCGAGCAAAGACTACCAGATAGGCTTCTGGACGATCTCACTTCAAAACGCCATCGCTTGGAAGAATGATCATGTACGTGTTCGATTGTCTACAACCAATCCCACCGTCTTAAGCGGCATCCAGCAGATCACCATCGATGCCATACAAATGGAACAGAACCCTCTGACTCAGCTTGGCAAAACCGACACTCTCATACTCGCCCCTGTGAGCACGGAGAATGGTACCGCTTATGAAACCACTCTAAATGCGGCTGACTGGTACGGACATGTAGCTTTTGGTTCGTTACGATTCAACTATACAAATGGCTCGCAAAGCGAGCTCCCACTCGGAGGAGTGGCTCTCATCATATTAGATCTCCAGCCTGATCAGGCAACTATCTATGAAACGGAGCACGCCATCGCCGTCCTCCCAACAGGCTATACACGAGCCGCCCAAAATCTTACTGAAGGCGTGGAACGCTGCGTACCTCAACTCGAAGCACAGGCCGGACCACTCTCCTTTCAGTTTGGGAAAGTGGTGTACATCTATCGTCAAAGGCAAGCGGGGTATATCGAGAATGGAGGATTCGTGAACATCATCCGCAGCTCTCTATCGATTCTCGATACGTTTAACGTTGGACCTCCTCAAGAAGAAATCTGTGAAGCTATTACCTCGCACGAACTGACCCACTCTCTTTTCCCAACAACTCCCAAGCCAGTCTGGGCAGAAGAAGGCTTAGCCGAATACACCAGTCAAGCAATTTCCGGTCGCAAAATTGTCTGCGAATCAACTGGTTGGCGTGAGAGCTCCAGCACCGAATTACGGCCGTATGTCAGACTTATCCCTGGAACCTGGCAGGTTTCACGAGACTCATACCACACCGGTGTCTGTGTGTTTCGAGCTATTGAGGATACCTACGGTCGCGAAGCGATGAGCGGCATCTATCGGTCACTGGCAACCAACAGAAGCTTTACCGCCAATACCTACTGCAGTACAAACTATCAATTCTATCGCGACGTGCTCTTTCCGAATGTTGATAGCTCATTCCGTCAGGTACTTCAGGATCGATTCGGTGTTCCTGAGACAGATATGAATTGCGTACGCTGATTTCGAAGCGGCTCTTGATCAAAACTCCTCCTTTCAAGAAGGAGTTTTGATTTTATTGAAGGCCTAAACGAGGTATACTAGAGCTCATCTATCCTCTATGTCTTTTTTTCGTTTTGCTCGTCCTTTGTCTCTGCTATCGATCTGTCTATTTCTCCTGCCGTTAACAACACAAGCAACGACAAACGCGGGTCTATTCAAAACCGGCTCAGCTCTCTGGTACCAAACAGACAAAGGCAGCAGCCTCGTTTTGGATAACCAAGACAAAACACAATACGACGACCTCAAGAAACAAGCGGTGAGCATCTCTACCAACGATCTCGTTCAAATTCCGATTGGCTTTCCAAGTAGCCACCTCCTCACGAAGGACACGGATGGCGACAAGATCGATGATGAGTACGAACGTGCTTACGGCACCAACCTGAAGCTTCGCGACTCTGACAAAGATGGGTATGACGACCGCACAGAAGTTCAGAATGGTTACAGCCCATTGAAGAAAGCGATTACGATGTCGTTAAATAAGACAATTTACCAGAAGTACCAAGGGAAGTTCGTCTGGGATACCAAATGGAAAGAACTTTGGTTTGTTTCACCGATCATCGCTAAGCGCTATTTCATCTCGACGAACGTACGCTCACACTGGAATGATTTGAATACGCTCGCCACCACAAAAACCATTCTCTTTGCCTCCGACCCTACCAGCCTACAGCCGACAACCGTCACGCTCCAGTCACCAGCAATAACAAATGCAAATAGTGTCACCCCTCGCTCTCAGACCACCGTCTCGGATCAGAGCTGGATCTGGTTACCGATTTCAACCAGCGACTATTCCAACTACAACTACGGAACACGGGTCGATCCCCCCTCTTACGAAGTTACAGCACCCAGCCAAACGCCACCCACCCCGACGCCTGAACTACCTAAGGCTCCCTTCCTTTGGGAACTGGCCCCCGTTCAACCAACGCCACCAGTACCTCCCGTCACACCTTCGGTTCCGACACCACTAGTCGCAACGACCACGCCGATTACGCCATCTACCTCTACAACGCCGCCCGTTCTCCTTCCATCTCCGCCTGCATCGACAACAGCCACTCCCCCCAAGCCACCGGAGACCCCAGCCGTCACATCCGTATTCACGGACACCTGTCGCCCAGAAAACTGCCCGAGCGTTGATTGGCGCGTCCGTGCCCGTGCGCTCCCGATCCCGAACTATCAACGGAGTGTGAATCAGACCGGAAATTTGGTTCTGACGAGCGATCAGTTCAAAGTCATCCTGCCGGATGATAGCCCAAACGCCGAAGAGTTCGGTCGGATCAGTCTCTATCAAATTCGTCTGGCCTATCCGAACATCCGCCAACTCCTGGGCAACGATCCCTCTCCAATGAGCACGTGGATTACTCGTCAATTCGTTCTGAACCACTGGGCGGCCGGTTCCTGTTGCGGAACGCTTGAGGAAGGCCTCCCAACCACCGTCAACGCTGGAACGCGCGATCAGTATCTTCAACTCATCAATGGAGAGGGTCCTGTGACCGGCAATCTACGTAACGTCGCTTGGGATACTGTCAGCGGTGACCATGAACTAAGTCACCGATTCGTTTGGTCAGCCCAACTGAGCCGCTTCTTGGACGAAGGGCTCGCGAACTTTGTTCAAGATCACGGACAACCACAATCCATGACCTGTCGTCAGGGTGGATATGAACAAAATGGAAACTTTTACGCTTACGGAAGCACCTGTACTGGAGATGTTGGTCGTATCTATTCATCTGGTGATTGTTTCTGGCAACGAATGGAATCCCTCTACGGTTCCGCTACTATTCAACGGGTCGTCGCGCGGTTCGGTCGAACAGCAGAACGCGACGCTCTGCGTATTCGAATGGTAGACGGTGTCCCTTATGGAAACTTCAGCTCCTACTCCGGCGCGCTCCTGAGCGACTTCAACCAAGCTTTCATCCCAGAAATCGGCGAACGGTTCTGGACCGATTTCAGCGACTTCGGCTTCTCGCCAACTATGGCGGAGGGAAAAAGTTATGGCTCTGAGAATGCCACGACCTGCCAGGCAGCCAGACGCGCTTCCTAAATGCCTAGGGACTACAAAAACTGCTCTCCTTGAGAGCAGTTTTTGAGCTGTCTTTAGACCCTTGTTGAATGACGCCGGTTCGATTGCACCGACTTCCCCATCTCCTCAATCGTTCCCGTCACCCCCTCTTTCACGCCGTCGATCACACCCCCAACTGCTTCCCCGACGGTCGAGGCAGCTTTCGTAGCGGTAAGCACGATGTCATTCTTGCGAGGCAAAATACCGGTAAGCTTTGTGATAAGTGCTTCGACTCCTTTGAAAAAATGGAGCTTACTCAAAATCGGATTCAGCCAACCAACGGTAATGCAGTAATAACGATCGTAAGGTGAGGCATGGTGCTTGGCATGATGTACTGGCCCCAGAATCAACTTGATCGACTGAAAAAAGCGAATGGCCTTTGGACGCTGATTCTCTGGAAGATGCGACCATTTATGGAATTGGTTTGTCCCAAAAACTCCCATCGTCATAGCGAAGATGAAGACATGAAATCCCAACACCGCCGGTGAAGACGATCCGAAAAGCAACAAGACCGTTGGCAATAAGACCACCATCGTCGCTAAGCAGTTGGCGCCATTGGTTTCAGTAAAGTTGTGACGCGTAATCGCCGTCTGGTCGACATGGTGCTCGCGGAACGGCCGGATGAAGTACTGGCCGACGATCGGTAACGACGGATTTCCCCAGGTATCCCCGATCCAATGAACTAAGCCCGACATGAAGTCAGCGGCGACATAGCCAACAAACGACAGCACTAAACTCACCAACGGATTCTCCACAATGAAGTTCCAAGCGCGGTAGACGACGAAGGCTTCCAACAAAAAGAACAGAACGATGATCACCGTATCCATCGCTCGGCGACCGGCTGTATACCCCTTAGAAAGGGCATCTACATCGGTGGCAAGATGTGCCTGACTCATAAGTAAAGCTATTCTAGCCCATTTTATTATTTTATTCAACTAAAGGACCCCTCAAATCCGGCGGTTTGTCAGAATGCACTTTTTGGCTTAGTATAGGGCAATCTATGCCTACTTGGATCGTCGATGAATCGCATGTCGATAGCCGTCTGGATGTGTTCCTGACGGAAATCTTGACGGACAAAACGCGTTCCGCCATCCAAAAGGCCTTGAAACAAGGCAAAGTGAAGGTGAATGGCGAAGCTACGACCGTTCATCGCTTTTTAAAGGAAGGCGACAAAATCGACTGGGAAGCCGAAGATTTGGTCAAAAAAGAAGCGAATTTGAACCGCGAGATGCCAGAACCGCAGATTATCAAAGAAACAAAAGATTGGATGGTCATCAACAAACCAACTGGCCTTTTGACCCATCCTTCCTCTTCCAGCGAAGAACCAACGCTCGTCGAATGGTTCTTAAAGAAAGCGCCGGAAGCGAGCCAGGTCGGCGAAGATCCGATCCGCCCAGGCATCGTCCACCGCTTGGACCGTGAAGTCAGCGGTCTATTGGTCTTGGCCAAGAATCAAACCGCCTACGACGAACTTAAGAAAGGCTTCGCGCAGCGTACCGTCGAAAAGCGCTATCTCGCGATGGTGCACGGCGAGATTTTGGAAGATGAAGACGATATTAAACTCGCTATCGCCCGCTCAACTTCAAAGCCACGCATGGCTGCCCGTCCAAAAGAACAAGAAGGCAAAGCCGCTTGGACCCACTATAAAGTCCGCGAACGCTTTGTTGGCGCCACGTTGCTCGACGTCGAAATTCTCTCCGGTCGTACCCACCAAATCCGCGCCCACTTCCACGGCATCGGACACCCCGTCATCGGTGACCCGCTTTACACGCGCAAGCAAACGGACCGCAACATCAAACAGCCCACACGCATCTTGCTCCAAAGCGTCCACCTCGCCTTCACCGATCCGGCCAGCGGCCAACGTGAACAGTTCGACCTCGAACCGGACCCCGCCTTCGACATCATGCGCACGTTCCTCAAAACAAAAGGGTAATTACTTACGACTCGTTTGTGCATTTGTTCATTCTCATCGGTCCTTCGGGAGCGGGCAAGACGACGGTCATGGATCAGCTCTTGCTCGATCCCGACTTGAATCTTGTCCGTTTTTTGACGACCACGACTCGTGATCCACGTGAAGGCGAACACCAAGGGGTTGAGTATCAGTTTCTGTCCCCCGCTCTATTCAAGAAACAAGCGGCGGCCGGAACGTTCTTTGAATGGACAGAGATTTATGGCCATTTCTATGGCACAAACAAAGAAACGCTTCAGACATTACGCCAGGGATCACGTCCGATTATTTGCGTTCTCGAGTTAGAAGGAGCAAAGAAGATTAAACAAGCCGATCCGGAACGAACATCGATCGTGCTGATTGAAGCCAATCGAGAAACGTTGACTCGTCGACTTCGTGAACGACACACCGATGCAGCCGATGTCGCAAAACGCCTGGAACGGATCGATCGTGAGTTGCATCTCTATCCCCTCTTCGCGGATATCAAAATTGAAAACAACGATGGGGTACTAGCAGACAGTGTAAACACCATAAAACAACTCATTCTCAAAACGATGCGCGTCCATTTCCTCTAAGAGCTGAGAAAACAAAACTCCCCTGCATCGCTTGATACAGGGGAGTTTTGTGATGTTGCTTAGACCGCGGACAATTTGATGTTTTTCACGTCGCGGAAGCGCTTCTTGCTGTCGCGGATGAAGGAAATGTTGTTGCGGCGGACACGAGCAACTTTGGTCACTTCAACCTTCTGGATGGAAGGCAAGCTGAGCGGGAAGATACGTTCGACGCCGACGTTGCCGGACATCTTGCGGACCGTCATGGTCTTGCGGCTGGCCGCGCCACTCATCTTCAAAACGATGCCTTCATATACCTGAACGCGCTCTTTTTCCTCACCGTTTGGAGCCAATTCCTTGATCTTCTGGTGGATACGAATCGTCATCCCCGTGCGGATTTGGGAGGGCTGAATCACAGCTGGAAGCGTAATTTGGTCGGCCATAGATGGCGGCAAGAATACGAGAAAATACCCGCTCCGTCAAGGGATTAGGAGGCTTTGGGGTTTTTACCCGCTAATTGGTCGAGCCAAGTCTGCACCAAATAGGTCATTACCTCCGATTCGCCCCAGCCTGGAATCTTGGTTCCATTGAAGAAAAACGTAGGCGTTCCGACCGCTCCGGCGCGTAATGCAACGTTAAAATCTCGCTCAACCAAGTCTTTTGTCTCTTTCGCGTTAAAGCAGGTCGTGAACTGGGCCGGGTCAATGCCGCTTTCAACCGCCATTCGAGTGAGCGCCTCTTGTGTACGCTGGTCTTGATTCGTGAAAAGCTTATCGTGGTAGACCCAGAACTTCCCGGCTTTATTGGCACACACAGCGGCTCGAGCAGCAATTCGGGCTGTTGGATGGATATCTTCGAGCGGGAAATAGCGCACAACCAAGCGCACTTGATCACCAAATTGGGTCTGCAAGGCCCGAATCGACGGAAAGGCCGCCTTACAATACGGACAGTCGAAATCAAGGAACTCAACAATCGTGAGCGGAGCATTCGGCGAACCGAGCGATGGAGCATCGGCGACAACCAGGCTTTTCGCATAATCCGGATCGATGGTCGGATTCGCAATCGCATGACTGACGCTCATTTCGAGCTTTTGGTTCAAAATGGGATTGGATTCCCCATTCTTGATTGCCCAGTAAAAGACCCCGATACGTGAGACGAACCAGATAATCAACGTCAGAAACAGCAATCCGAGGATCCAAAGGATCAGCTTGCCAAACGAAATGTGGAATTCTTTTCCAAAAATGCGCATAGAACGAGGATAAGTGTACCACGAGAATCTCAGAATGACATTCGGCCGTAAATTGACCCAAACCCCTCCATCCGGTATGGTTTCCCCCATCCGGTATGCAACAAACCATCCTCTCGATCGCCTTGATCGTCATCTCCATCTTGCTTGGAACAGCAATTCTTCTTCAGCAGCGCGGCACAGGCCTCGGGCTCGCCTTCGGTGGAGATACGACCATCTTCCGCACCAAGCGTGGCTTAGAAAAAGTCTTGTTCTACGTCACGATCGCGCTTTCCTGCTTGTTCTTCGGCACCGCGTTCTTGGGCGTTCTGTTCGCTTAACCCCCTCCCATGGCTTCTTGGCTCAGTCGAGCGAAGGCCTTGTGGAATCGGTTGTTTTTTTGGCACACAAGCGCAAGCGCTTCCGAAGACGTCCAAACGGACGCCTCGCATGATCATGCGTTGATTCTGTCGGTTCACGAAGGAGCGCAAGTCAGCGGCTGGCGTAAGTTGTCGTTTTTGAATCACGTTCTCACTTCCAAAGAAAAGAAGTTGTTTTGGAGCGCCTTGGTTGGCGCTCTTGCGTTGTTCATCGTTGGAGGCTGGATGTTGGCCATCCCTCATTTGATGCGCGTCCCGACCGATGGCGGTACTGCCACCGAAGCACTAATCGGCTCACCAAAGCTCATCAATCCATTGTACGCACCATTAAACGACGTTGATCGCGATCTATCGTCTTTGGTCTACTCCGGCTTGTTCCGTTTGGATGAGAACCTTGTCCCACAACCAGACTTAGTCGAGCGGTACGAGTGGCGCGAGAACGGAACTGTTCTCGAACTTACGCTCCGTAAAGACGCGCGCTTCCATGACAACGTTCCCGTGACCGCCGATGATATCGTGTTCACCTATCAAGCGATCAAATCACCGACCTGGCGCAGTCCGCTTTCAAGTTTGTTCAAGCAGTTGAACGTGGTTCGTGTCGATGATCAAACGGTCCAGTTCATTTTAGAAAAACCGGAGCCTCAATTCTTAACCCAACTCACGACAGGTATTTTACCTGCCCATCTTTGGGAAGATGCTCCGAATCCCCTGTTGGCTGACTTGAACCTCCGCCCGGTTGGTTCTGGTCCTTATCACATCTCGTCGCTCCGCCGTGATCAGAAAGGCACGATTTTGAGCTACACCTTGGATCGCTCAGAGCAGTATTATGGAGTGAAGCCCTATATCACGTCGCGCGTCTTCCGCTTCTTCGCCGATACGGAACAAGCAACCCAAGCCATCAAAGCCCACCAAGTCGATACCTTCCCATTCGTCCCATGGCAGGATGTCAGCAAATTCTCCCACGACGCCGTTCATCCAATCGCGATTCATCTTCCGCAACAGACGATCGCCTTCTTCAACACCCGTGACTCGTTGCTCAAGGATCAAAAACTGCGCACAATTCTCTCGAATGCCATCACGATCGATGAAGGTGGCTTAGCTGAAGCAGTGAAACCTTCTTCGTTACCAGGTGGCACCCCTCTCCCGTTCCTTGAGCTTCCTGCCTCAACAAGCACCGCCATTGCAACAACCACTCCCGCAACCGCGTCATCAACTGCCACCAGCACCGTCGTGACTCTCGACGATCTCCGTAAGTCGCTCGAGACGCTCGGTTGGAAACTTGACCCAAACACCGGGCTGCGTTCGCTGCCAGCAAGTGGCACAAAGACTGCCAGCTCGACCGGAACTGCCCTCGCTCTTACGCTCGATGTTCCAGAACAACCTGACCTGCTCCGCTTGGCTGACTATCTTCGTCAGCGTTGGTCACTCCTCGGCATCAAAGTCACGATCGAGTCACATCCTGCCGACCAACTTCTGCACGACGTTGTCACCGATCGCACCAGCTACCAAGTCCTGATCTTCAACATCTTGTTCCAACCAACCCAAGATCCCGCTCCGTTCTGGAGCAGCGATGCCAGCACCGGCCAAGGCCTGAACTTCTCCAACCTGAACAGTAAGACCGTCGACCAACGCATCGATGAGATCCACAATGCGAGTTCGACCGCCCTACTCGAAACAGCGCGCGTGAACTTCGCCAAAGCAGTCTTAGCCGAAACGCCAGCCATCTTCCTGGCCCGACCAACCTACGCCTATCTCATCAGCGATCAGATCAACGGAGCGAGCGACATGGATGTTGCCGTTCCAAGCGATCGCCTGATGCGAGCGGATGCGTGGTCACTCGAATCAGCCCTTCGTTGGAAATAATCACAGAAAAAAGAACTCTCCTGAGCCAACCTGGCTCAGGAGAGTTCTTTTTTCTCAGACAGCTCAATCATTGATTCAGCTACCAGTTGAGTCAGGGACGCATGCGAAGTACTTCGCATGCGTCCCGACCCCTTGTCATGAAGGGAAGAAGAAGGTACGTGCGCCGCTACCTGCTGGATCCCGCCTTCTCGGCGCGCGAGATGAGCTGAGTCAGGAGTTCGAGCCGGTGAGGCGTAAGAAACTCCGCGAAACGCAGAAGCGCTAGAGGGATTGGCCAGCCGTTGAGAATCCGACGAAGATCGTCGAGCTCCGTGCGCTGCTTGTCGACCTCCGCCTTGAGCTGGAGGAGCTGCCTGGCCAGGAAGAGACCAGATCCGTAGCCGCGGATCTCGACGTAACGGCGGCCGTCGCTCGGGTCACCGATATCGTCGATCATGAACGCCCGAGAGAGATGCTGGTCATTCTTCAGCCCGAGATCACCAGAGGGTGCATAGAACATCTCGTAGACGTTCGTGACGATGACGTCGCCGGTCCCCTCGTTGACCTCCTCGATCACCGCTCGGAAGACACGGGAGTGGAGCGTTTCGCCCATCGATCCCTTGAGCATCTCGAAGATGAGGCAGCTCGTTCCCGGCTCTCGGGGAACGGACTGGAGGGCAAGCGCTCGAGCTTCCGGGATATCGTGCGATGCGGTCACCCGCAGCAGGCAGGCGATCTGGATCCTCGTCAATTCTCTTTGTGAAGTCGTCATCGAATCCTCCGGTTGCTCTTTTGAGCATGGGTGACTTGGGTTGTGTGCGCTCGGTCGAGTTAGACCAAAGAACAGCCAAACCTTAAAACAAACCCCCTTGGGCTACAAGGGGGTTTGTTTTTTACTTGTACTCTTAAAGGTATTCTTACTTTCCTCCCATCATCTTTCCCAACCCTTCGAATGCGCGCAACACTTCGAGCGGTACGGCGAAGACCACTGTGTTCGATTGATCGCTTGAGATGTCGTTAATCGAGTTCAACGTACGCAAGTGGAGAGCGCCTGGGTGGCTCGAGAGAATCTCGGCCGCCTTGCGGAGGTTCTCGGCGGCGGCGACTTCACCTTCGGAGCTAATGATGACCGCGCGACGTTCGCGTTCGGCTTCGGCCTGCTTCGCGATGGTGCGCTGCATTTCTTCTGGAAGGGAGATGTCTTTGAGTTCAACGCCCTGGACTTCGATACCCCAGTTTCCAGCATGCGATGCGACCAGCTCTTTGATACGAGAAGAGGCTTGATCGCGCTCTGAGAGCAACTCATCGAGCGTGAGTTCACCGACTACGTTGCGCATCGTCGTTTGTGCAAGCTGTGAGATGGCGTACCACACGTTTTCAACTTCGATAACCGAACGCACTGCATCGATGACGTGATAGTACAAAACGGCGTTGATTTTACACGAAACGTTATCCTTGGTGATCGCGTCCTGATATGGAACTTCGACCGCTTTGGTACGGATATCGACTTTCGTCATGCTCTGAAAGATCGGAAACACTACCTTCCAACCTGGGTCGACCATGCCGGAGAACTTTCCCATCGTGAACTTCACCCCACGCTCGAACTGGTTAATCTGACGGAGCGAAATGAACAACAGAAAGACCAGAACCCAGAAGACGATAATCAAGAAAAGAGGCATAAAATCAGAGAAGATTAGGCCTGAGGTGGGGCCGGTGGAACCTCAGGAGGGATCGTGACCTTCGGGGTTGAGAAAAACAAGTAGAGACCGATTGGGAGAGCTGTGAATAGACCCAGCAAACCCACTACGCCGACAATACCCAAAATAAGGTTGATCACCCGGGCCGCGATCAATAAACCACCGCCCGAGCCATTACTGGCAAGCGAAACAAAGACAAGGTTGAAAACGGTAAACAAAATCGGTGCGGCCACGATCGAAACCGGCGGAATGATCATGAGCGCCAAACCGAGCTTCTTACGAGAGGAGGGTGTCATATTGCCTAAAGCATAGCATAAACGCTACTCTGCTTGCGCAAACGCCCCACCGACGTCCTCATAGCACAACGGATAGTGCAGAAGCCTTCTAAGCTTTTGATCCAGGTTCGATTCCTGGTGGGGGCACCATACAGAAACAGCGCATTTCATAGGCGTTGTTTTTGTTTTCGTGAATAGTTTATTGACAAATTCGTCCGCAAGGAGCTAAGTTGACCTCTTATTTATTCGTCTTTTGGCCGATCCACATCTTTTTGCAAGAAGATATAGACCGGCCAGTAGGCGCACAATCGGGTGCGGCGCTGGATTCGATGGAGGAACGCGAGCATGAAGATTCAGCCCTTTGTTCTGTGGCTCTTGTTCGTCTTGATCGGTGCCTGTGCGCCGGTCGACGAAAACACTTCGTCGGTGGCCCAGGCCACCACCGCGCCGCCCAGCGCCCAATGCCTGCTCGGTCTCTGGCACAACGCCGACTGCGACTTCATCGTGGTGGTGCCGACGACGCGCCCGTTCACGGCGCAGGGTACCTACCGCGCGGAGCCGCGCGACTGGTCGGGCACGACCGTCATCTTGCCGACTCCGGCCCCCTACGAGTCGGGGTACGCCTACACGGGCAGTGGCATTTACACCACGACCGTGACGACCACGCGGCTCGAGATGAACGAGCTCTGGTACGCCTGGCGCGCAGCGTGCGTCAACCCGGCAGGCGGGTACTACACCAACTGCGAGACCTGGCACATGTACCAGTGGGCGGACTCGCAGCGGTACGTGCGGCTCGTCGTGCAGCTCAGCGGTGACGCGAACAGCATGACCACGATGCCGCACGTGGAGAGCTACTTCTACCCGAACTACATCACGAGCATGACCAACGCCCAGTGGGCCGTGAGCTACGCGGTCCAGTGGCAGGCCTCGACGCAGGTCGCGCAGCGCACGGTCACGGACCCGTACCAGTACCCATCGCACAGCGTCTCGCACACGAACTTCATGACCAACTTCGTGTTGCCAGCGCCGGGCGGTCTCCTGGTCAGTGACTTCTACTACGGCTGGACGCGTTTCCCTTCCCCCTGAAGGTGGCGGCCCCGTCGCACACCTGCCCCTTCTCGCCCGCTTTTGGTCTTAGCTAAAAGACCCGTCAGGCCAGCGATTCCTCGCTGCGGTTCACCCGGATGTCCTGCCATCCAAAACACTTTGCCATTCTCTTTGAGGATGAAAGAGCAATCAAAAACACCAGCTTAAAGGCTGGTGTTTTTGTATTTTTATCTGGATCTGACTCAAACTAGTTTGTCCAAGTCTGTAACGCCTCAATCTCCTCCGCCAATCTCCGCTCTTCACGTCGTAATCGTCGGCTCGCCTTCCAATGCAACGCGCCTTGAATCACTCGGATCACCAAGACCGTTACAGCCACCGTTAGCGCTAACCACAAAGCGCTTCGCAGATTCCAAAATGGCACTCGACCAGCGACCTCTAAAGCGGTTGAAGTTGGAATAAGGCTCTGAAACTCTCCTTGCAAACTCCGTGTCAGGATATTTCCAGAGAGTGTATTGCTCCAATCGGTAATACGCTGAGTCGTTTTTGAAACCTGAACCAAGCCGCTCAAGGCTGCACCAAATGAGAAGACAACCAAGCCAACGATGATCGCCGTCTGGAGCGCATTCCAAAGCTGCATGTGCAGGAGCGAACGATGCGAACGAAGCAAGATGATCTCGACTTCACGCTTGGCGATCTCCGCAGCGAGAATCGGTTTGCGTGCGTCAGGATGACGTTCGAGCGTGTCTTGAAGAGGCAGGAGTGAGGCCAAAGTTGGCATAGAATGCCTCCATTGTACCGATGAAGCGGCATTTGGCATACTGACGAGCAATCATGTCGCGCCTTGGACCGTATATTCGTAGCTTCTGGCTCGCGTGGGGCACGCAATTGAGTTATCGCTTAAATTTTATCATCGGTCGTTTACGTGAGTTGGTTGTGTATAGCGCGATGCTCTTGCTCTACTCTGCTTTACCTCAAGGGAGCGGTACGTACAGCCAGGCCGATCTTCTCACGTACACATTGATCAGCAGCTTGTTCGGTTCTGCAATTTTCATTTACAGCATGGCATCGATCGCGAATGAAATTGCCGAAGGAAATCTTACCAACTACCTCCTCCGACCGATCAACTATTTTGGCTTTTGGATCAGCCAATCATTTGCGGCGCGGGTGCTCACCTTCGGTGGTGGTCTCCTCCAACTCGCGCTCCTCGCTTGGTTATTTTCGGACAAAGCATTCGCTTTCCAAACCAATCCGTTCATTTTATTTCAGACAGCGGTGCTGTTTCTCGGCTCGTTGACGTTAGTTCAGGCTTTTGATTTTGTCGGTGGTCTATTCTCGTTTTGGACCAACCGCGGACATGGCATGCGCTGGTTGATCATGATTCTGATTCAATTCCTGTCGGGCAGCTATCTTCCGCTCGATACGCTGCCTGGTCCTCTCCATCACATCCTGGCTTGGACGCCTTTTCCATCCCTCTTGTTTGTTCCGCTTCAGAGCTATCTTGGGCGTCTCACAACGATCGACTGGCTTCAGACGGTGCTCGTGCAATGGGTCTGGATTGCGATCATTGTGTTCATTGTCCGCCTCCTCTGGACACGTGGCTTAAAAACGTATGGCGCTTATGGACGATAGACTCTCCCTCGTTCGCCACTACGGGCGCATCTGGTGGCAATCGAACGCCATGAACTTTCGGACGAACACCAGTTCACCAATCGAGTTCGTAAGCTACATTATCGCGAAGACCATTCGCATCTGTTTCTTTTTCTTCTTCGTCTACGCCCTCTTCCGGAACACGCAGACACTCGTCGGCTATAGCCGGGGCGAAGTCCTCCTCTTCTGCGTGTTCATGAACACGATCGACATATCGTTCCAGTTATTCTGCCGCGGACTCACAACCGTTCCAACGATGGTACGTAACGGAGAGTACGACACGCTCCTCACGAAACCGGTCTCGCCCTTTTTCATGTCGTGCTTCAAATTGTTCGACTTCATGGATCTGGCAACGCTGATCCCCTCAGTTGCGCTCGTTGGACTCGCGATCCACGAATTGCCGTATTCGTTAGGCGCTTCTCAGATTTTACTCGCTGCCGTCTGCTGGATTTGCAGTTTTCTCATGGCGGTAGCACTCAACGTATTGATCGCCAGTCTCGCCTTTTGGGTCACCGAGATTGAGAATGGGATCTGGATCTACCGCGACCTTGTCTACGTAGGCCGCTTTCCACCAGAGATCTATCCGAAAGGCGTACAAACGTTCTTTACCTACGTCATTCCGATTTTATTGATCGTCGCGACGCCCACCAAAGCTCTGATCGGAAAAGCGACAACCCCGATGATTCTGACAACGCTTGGAATGACCATCTTTCTCCTGCTCCTCAGTCGCTTCACTTGGAAACGTGCGATTCGTCGCTACGCGTCTGCCAGCGCCTAATCATTCCCTCTCTTCTATGTCCTTTGCCATCGTCGTCAAGCAGTTGAAGAAAGTCTACGAAGTCGAACAACGCCAACCAGGGATCGGTGGGGCGATTCGCTCGCTCATCAAGCCGGTTGTTCAAGAACGGATCGCGGTCGACGATATTTCGTTTTCGATCGAAGCGGGCAGCTGCGTCGGATTTATCGGACCAAATGGCGCGGGTAAGACAACGACACTGAAGATGTTATCTGGGATTCTTTGGCCAACCAGCGGTGAAGCCACCATCCTCGGACATACCCCTTGGAAACGTGAGCGGACCTTCCAAGAACAGTTCGGCATTGTATTGGGTGCCAAGAATCAACTCTGGTGGGATCTACCTGCTCGCGACACGTTTGCGCTGAATAAAGAAATCTATCGACTTCCAGACGCCGCTTACCAAGAGCGAGTTTCGATGCTTTCAAAGCTGCTTCAGGTAGACCATAAACTCGACGTTCCGGTCCGAAAGCTGTCCCTCGGTGAACGCATGAAATGCGAGCTCATCAACGCCCTTCTTCATAAACCAAAGGTCTTACTCCTGGATGAACCAACCATCGGCTTGGATGTTGTTGCACAGCAAACGGTGCGTGAATTCTTGCGAACCTGGAATAAAGAAGAGAAAACCACCATCCTCCTCACCTCGCATGCCATGACGGATGTGGAGCAGCTCTGTTCACGCGTCATCCTGATTCAAGACGGACAGTTGCGCTACAACGGTGAATTACAAGCACTGGTCGATCGAACGAGTGACGATCGCATCATGCGGGTGCAGTTCAAGGAGACGCCAGATCGAACAGCCTTAGAAGCGATCGGATCGGTGGTTGATTCAGGCACCCAAGGTACGCGCCTTCGTATTAAACGGAGCGATATCCCACGTGCAACCAAAGAATTGTTGGAACACTTTAATGTAGAGGATCTTTCCATCGAGCAATTGCCGATCGAAGATGTGATCCGCCAGTTGTTTCAAAACACCAACGTTTCTATACAAGATACGTAAAAGCTGCTACGCTTTCTCGGCCGTTTTCACTCACGGCAGTGGAGGAAGTTCGTGCGCAGTACCCGATCGCCCTACCGACACCGCAACCGCCCTCGAGCGCAACGCAGCGCTCACCCGCTCCGCTTCATTAGCGTAGCGTGTCTTGCCCTCGTGACAGCCGCTGTTCTCATCAGCGCGATGACCAATACCGAGCAGGGACCTCCCTCTCGAGAAGCGGCGACGCACCCGTTGCCCTCGGTCAACTGATCTAAGCAGCCCCGCTGCTTCACCACCCTCCGTGACGGCGATCCTCGTGTTCTACGCGAGCTCCCCCGGGAAAGACCACCTGTCTTTCCCCCGTCCCTCATCTCCTCTTCCTTTTTTTGAAGAGAAGCTAAGGAACTGTCTATCGTCACCCACATCCTTTTTTCTCGTCGTGAGTGAGCTTTTTCAACGTTCCCACACCTTTCTACAGGACTGGCGAACAGCCACCGCTGTTCGGAGTGGTCGGCTTCGCATCTTCATCTGTTTCCTCTTCAGACTTTTTATCTTTTTTCATCTCCGGTTCATCCATCTGCTTTCCATGAAACGCATTGAACACTTCTTTGAGCTGTTGGTTGGTGATGTGCGTGTAAATCTGCGTCGTTGTAATCGAAGAATGCCCGAGTAACGATTGTACACTTCGTATATCTGCCCCGTTCATCAAGAGATCTGTCGCAAATGAGTGACGAAGCGTATGCGGTGAAATCTTTTTTGTGATCCCAGCCAGGATCGCGTAATGGTGGACCAAGCGCTCAATCGAGCGCGGGGTCAACGCGCCGACATCTTCCGGATTCTTTCGTCCTCGCCCGCGATCATGGCGGATGAATAAGAAAGGACAGGTATCCTGACGCGCATCTAGATAGTCCCGGAGAGAAGACCGTGCCAAATCGGAAACGAACACAATGCGCAACTTGTCACCTTTGCCACGCACGGTCAGCTCGTCACGCTCTAAGCTCACTTGATCACGCTTCAAGTTCGCGAGCTCGGAAACGCGCAGACCCGTCGAGAACAGCATGCGAAGGATCGCTTTATCGCGTAGCTTCACCAGTGGGGCGGTATCAGCAACATCTGGAGCATTCAACAAGCGTTCCAAATCCTCTTGTCCCAAGAACGACACTTCTCGTGTCCCCTGTTTTGCGAGCTCAATCTTCTCGGAAGATAACGTCTTGATGTCGTTTCGAGCCAAATACTTCAAAAACGAACGCAGCGCGATCAAATGGTAGTTCTGGGTGTTCTTTTTTAATGCGCCTCGATGTGGATCTTCTAGACGGTTCAAGTATAAGCGATACTTATGAATCATCTCCTGCGTGATGTCTTTTGGATCCGGATCGTTCGCCCATTCGATGAAACGTCGCAAATAGAACTCGTAGTTGCGAACGGTGAGCGCTGAGCGACCTTTGCTTAACTCAAGATTTTCAAGAAAGGTGCGGAGTTGTTCGGAGAGAGCGGGCATATGTCTATTTTCGCACATCGACTCAAGTGTCGCAAAACTTTGGTCCGCTGGACCCGGCGAGCATGCGGCCTTTCGCGGAAGGCGCTATACTAGCGGGAGCTTTTTATGCGTCGGCTCGATCTCACGTTCACCGCCCTGCTCCTTCCGCTCGACTTCCTGGCCTTCTGTTTGGCCGGATTGACCGCTTATAGCTTGCGCATGTCGCAGGTATTTATCGACGTACGCCCAATTTTGCAGGAGATCCCCTCCGGACCGTACGCGCTTGCGGTTGGCGTGTTTTCGATCGTTTGGCTCCTACTCTTCATGGTCGCCGGCCTGTATTCGACCCGTCTCCGTCGCGCTTGGAATGAACTTGGTCGCATTGCGCTCGCCTGTACCGCCGGCGTCGCCCTCATCATCGTCACGATTTTCTTCCGCCGTGAGTGGACCGCCTCGCGCTTCATCGTATTAGCCCTCTGGCCACTGACCATCATCTACCTTTCGATGGGTCGCTTGATCCTACGCGCCATTCGTAAACGTCTCCTCGGTGCAGGCTACGGTCACCAGCGCATCGTCATCATCGGCCAAAACAAAGTCGCCGAAGATATCGCCGCCCTCTACAAGACAAGCCCGGTGCTCGGTTTCAGCGTCGTGAAGGTCTTCCGTTCCTGGTCGGAGAGCACCTACCAAGAGATGAAAAAGCTGGTCAAGAAATCAGCCGTAGATGGTATCTTGCTAGCCGATCCCTCACTTTCCAAAGAGAAGGCACTCGATGTCATCGCCTTCAGCGAAGAGCAGCATTTGAATTTTCACTACCTTGCCGACTTGTTCGCCGCTCGCTTTACCCGCATCGAGATGTCGACGGCTGGAGGTATTCCGGTCATTGAAGTGAAACGCACACCGCTCGATGGTTGGGGCCGTATCGCAAAACGGATTTTCGATATCAGCGTATCATCCCTCATTTTGATCCTGGTCAGTCCGATCCTCCTCATCTCCGCGCTCATTATCATCTGCCAGGACGGCTTCCCGATTCTGTTCCATAACGAACGGGTTGGTGAACGAGGCGCCTTCTTTTCGGTCTATAAGTTACGCTCGATGTGGAAAAAGAGCAGCATTGGTCCGCAATTCTCGAACAGCGCTAACCAAGAGAATATCGAGTTCGAAAAGAAACTCATTAAAGAGAAGAGCATCAAAACCGGGCCCGTCTACAAGATCAACGGCGATCCACGCATCACCCCCTTCGGTCACTGGATTCGTCGCTGGTCGGTGGACGAGCTCCCTCAGTTCTTGAACGTCCTTCAAGGAACAATGTCGATCGTCGGCCCACGCCCGCACCAGCCCCGCGAAGTCGACGGCTACGAAAGCCATCAGCGTAAAGTTCTAGCCATTAAACCAGGCATTACCGGCATGGCCCAGATTTCCGGTCGCAGCGATCTTACTTTTGACGATGAGGTGCGATTGGATACCTGGTACATTGAAAACTGGTCACTCTGGCTTGATTTATACATCTTGTTGAAGACGCCGTTCGTGGTTTTGAAGAAAAAGGGCGCCTACTAGCGCCTACATTTTGCAGCGCTACCGTGAGTTAACCGATCAAAAGTACACCTTGCAGACCATCAGCGACGTTGACTTCGGTGGGAATATTTGATTACATGTTCGCCAGATCTTTTCCTTACAGACGCCCATCTCACACCCCGACCCGCAGAAAGGTAGCAGACCCGGAATGGCCCACAAAATTCTCACACTCGCAGAAGCTCTCCGTGAGGGCATGGAATCGGAAGGACGTGCGCTCGACGCCATCCTCGCCGAGGCTTTCGCAAAGCGAGGACTTCCTGCTCCCGTCTACAACACCTACCCGGACGGAACGCCACGCTGCGCCGTCCGACATCCGACCGCACCGGAGCTCGAGCTCAGTCTGACGTTCCACCAGTTTGATCCGGTCTACTACATGGATCTTGAACCTCAAGCCATCCTCGCAATCCACCGGGACCCGCACATGGTGGACTGGGTGACGCTCGTCATGCACGGCTCGGGCAAGGACGGAACGAACCGTCAGCAGGTCACGGGCCCGTTCCACAACAACGCACGCCCTCTGTACGAGGGTTACCTCGCGGGAGTCGAAGGAGCCAGCGCCCCATTCATCCGCTGGGAAGATCAACAACTCGGCTACGCCCACTTCCACGATCGTGAGAAGGCCCTGACCATCGCCCGCTGGATGGTCGAGCACTTCTTCACGCTCCAATAAACACCACACCCCGCGACGCTCACCCTGAGCGCTCCTGCTCGGGGTGTGGTGTTCGCGTTTTAAAGACCTGTGGATGCACGTCGCTTGCTCGCCTGCTAGGCTTTTGCCATGCGGATCGCTTTGGTTCACGACTATTTGATGCAGGATGGTGGCGCCGAGCGTACGCTGCTTGCGATGCATCGCCTTTTTCCAAACGCACCGATCTTCACGCTCTTCTACGATCCAAAGAAGGTCCATCCCGACTTCACCAAAGCCAAAATCATCCCGTCGTTTCTCAACAAATTCCCGTTTGCCCCGCAAAAATACCAGTGGTACTTGCCGCTCATGCCGCACGCGGCTGAAGCCATCGATCTGACAGGCTACGATGTGATTTTGTCGTCGTCTTCGAGTATCGCGAAGGGCATTATTGCTCCGCCTGGCGCAATTCACATCTGTTATTGTCATAACCCGACCCGTTTCTTGTGGCAGGAACGTCATGGCTATGTGAATGATCTCCCGCAGCCAAGCATCATCAAGCGCTTGCTCCCGTTTTACCTCCATCATCTCCGCCAGTGGGATGTGATCGCCGCCGACCGACCGGACGTGCTCCTCACCAACAGCAAAACCTCACAAGAACGCATTCGTCGCTTCTATCGTCGCGAAGCAAAGGTCCTCTATCCCCCAGTCGATACGCATCTCATTCAAGCCTCTGGCGATAATAAGGGCTATTGGCTGATCGGTGGCCGACTTGTTGGCTATAAGCGTTTCGATCTAGCGGTGGCTGCCTTCGCTCACTTGAATTTGCCGCTCAAAGTCTTCGGCGTCGGTCCGGAATTAAAGCGATTGAAGGCCATGGCTGGTCCAAAAACCGAATTCGTTGGAGCTATCGATGAATCGACGAAATTTGAGCTTTACCGTGACGCGATCGGCTTCCTCTACCCGCATATTGAAGATTTCGGCATTACCGCCATCGAAGCCATGTCAGCCGGAAAACCCGTCATCGCCTACGGCAAGGGCGGAATTACGGAAACATTGATCGATGGAAAGACCGGCAAGCTCTTTCACACCCAGACCTGGCAAGCGATCGCGAATGCGATTCTGCGCTTCCAACCCGACCAGTTCTCGCACAGCGAGATTCGTGCCCACGCCGAACAATTCTCCCAAGAACGCTTCGCTCGTGAGCTAAAAGCAGCGATCAGCGAAGCGACCGGACAGCCGGTATGAAGATCCTGTTCGATGCACGACCGTTGACGATTCCCTCGCCTGGAGGCGTTACACGACTGACCCGGTCCTTGCTGCAAGCCGTCGCCGAATCGCTTCCCGAAGAGACCTGTCTTTTCGGTACGACTGGAATACGTGAACTCCCTCTTGGATTAGAGCTCCCGAAAAATAGTCGACGTCTTCATCTTTCATTACCAAATAAAGTCGTGAGCAGCCTGACGAGCCTCAAGCTCCGTTCATTTGAACAGTTGCTCGCTCGCGAGAAAGCAAACGTTCTTCTGCTACCCAATAACGGCCACGTTGGTATCCCAAACATTCCCTACGGCCTCGTCGTTCACGATCTGTCATTTCTCGTCGAACCAAAATGGTTCAATTGGCGGGGCCAAATCTGGCACAAGATCGTCCATGCGCGACAGGTCATGAGCGGAGCGACCCGCCTGTTCGCCGTTTCTGACTGGACCAAGTTCGCGCTCATGCTGCATTTAGGAATTCCAGCCGAGAAAATTGATGTCTTGCAGATCCCTCGTCAGAACACAGCCGTAACCCCCAGCGAACTCCCGGAACAAGTCCGTAACAAAAAATACATCCTCTGCCTTGGACGGCGTGATGCCCGTAAAAATGCGAGCTGCGTTGTCGAGGCGATGAAACAAGTTCATAAAGATCCACGCTTCGCCGATGTTCACCTCGTGATTGTTGGTGGTTACGACGCTCCACTTCCCGATCAACGCTCCATCGTTCTTCCACGCGTCAGCGATGAAACCTTGTACGCACTCTATCGTTCGGCGGAGCTATTCTTATACCCGAGTTGGTATGAAGGTCTCGGATTACCGCTCCATGAAGCCTATCTTTTTGATACACCAAGCGTTTCGGCTTCAACAACCGCCTTACCTGAAACCGCACCAGAAGGAACGATCTTCGCACCGCCGTTTAAGCCGCATCTTTGGGCCTTAGCGATCAAAACTGCATTAGAGAAAAGGATGAAAGAGCCTAAAAAGGTTATGGTGACCAAACAAATTGAACCCCCCAACTGGCGTGCTACTGTTCAGCCGATTCGGGATTTTTTGTTGAGTTTTAAGAAATAACAACGCGCCCGTCCCAGAAGGGAATGCGGGAGAGCGCATTGCCCGGGAACGGACGCTGTAAGACGT
Source organism: uncultured Gammaproteobacteria bacterium (assembly GCA_964598725.1). GTDB lineage: Bacteria > Patescibacteriota > Patescibacteriia > 2-12-FULL-60-25 > 2-12-FULL-60-25 > JAGOTP01. The sequence goes on from CAZRCW010000002.1 coordinate 337,452, forward strand.
CGCGACTTGAGTTGTCCGTTCCTCCTTTGCATTCAGGCTTCCATGACCTGCTCATGGCCCAAACCCAACTCGTCAGACACTCCCCTGATTTGATCACCAGGGTTGCACGATCTGAATTGGATCAGGTCCTCCTCGCCTTCTCGAGGCGTTACGACTCGTACGAGTCGCTCTCCCGCATCCGTTTCGACGAGCTTCTGGAGCTGCATCGTCGTCGGATACTCAACCAGCCATTCGGCCGCTGAAGCGATGCGACATCGTTTCGGGTTATACGTCAACGGCCCGCCGTTCACGAAGACGTCTTCGCCGTCCTCCTGGACCTGACACACGATCGACGTATCACCTTCGTTGATCACTACCAGAAGGACCTTTCGCTCAGCGAAGGCGAGTGCATACGCGTCTCCATCGAAGTCGAGAGTGGCCTCATCGACACCTTCAGGCAGATCGCCGCTCAACTGAATCTGATCACCGTTCTCGTCGATCGTCAGGAAGATGGCGACCCTGACCCAGGCCTCCGTCACGCTGTGCACGGAGACCTGATTACCGATCCGGAGCTTCTTCATCGTTTCATCACTCATACGACCCCCATGCTTTGCAGATCGGACAGGAACCAATTCCTGTAACAACTGCCGATACCCAGCCTCTTCTTTTGCCGATTATTTGTCAATATTTCCCTTATTTAAGCCAATAAATGCGTCGCGCATCTTGACAAAATAACAAAATATGCTATACTACCTGGTTCATTTAGACTAGCAAGGATCGTTGCTAGTGGCGTTTTTGAAACGTTGAAGATGCAAAGTAGGACGAAATCGTGACAACGATGCGTCTTTCTTTATGTCTTTGATCTCCCCCACCCGTTTGATGGCCCATGTCCGCAACCTCCGACGTACCCACGTCGTAGCGCTTGTCGTCCTCGTGGTTGGCGCAGTCCTCGCGACTCCGCTCTTCGCGAACCAGTCCGGCTGGTCTTGGAACGATCGTTCCGGATTCTTGCCGTACCGTGATGGAACGAGCCTCGACTTGCTTTCCGCCAACGGCGGAAGCTGGCTCGCGTCTGACCATGATCGCGTCTATTCGATCAATGGCGACACCGTGAAAAACTTGACCAACACCGTCCACGGTCTTGGGCTTACCACGATTTCAACGCTCGCTTCGGATGATCAGAACTGGATCATCGGTGGCCGCAGTTTGAATTCGAACGGCGTTCAGGCTTTCCTGACCAACGGCAATACGTTCAGCAACGTCTCGAGCATCTTCGGCAGTGGAGACAGTATGGATGCCACCGGCTACCACGGAACGTGGTACGGCCGTACGATCAAACAAGCAACAAAATACGATTCCGCTCGTTGGACGGCCTTTAGTTTCAACCCAACAACCCTTGAAAAAACCCTCTTCCCGATGACCGATGGATTGAGCAATATGGAAGGCGGTTGTTTCACCGAAGGAACAGGCGTCAAAGCCTGTTTGGGTGAAACCCAGATCGTTCGTGCCGGCAACAATTGGTATCTCATCGGTGGCAACGCCGAAGTGACTAATGGCCAAGGCGCAACCACCCAGTTCGCTAAAGGATCCATTTGGAAAATCGATGGCACGCGTTTAACGCGTCAGAACAACCTCCCAAGCTTCCGCTTTGTGAGCGGCGTGTGGCAGGGCAAAAACCAGGTCTTAGTCGCGACCAGCGATGTCGTCAGCAACCCATTTGCCGCCGACCACTACTGGGTCTTCGATGGTTCGACCTTGCGCGACGTTTCAGACACCGCACTCAGTGTCGGTCTGCTCTCGAACGATGCTCGTGAAGTCCGTGCCGCGAACGCCGGCGAAAGCTGGATGATCACCCTCGGCAAGAACCTCATCCGTTTCGACGGGGAGAACATGACGAGCAATGACAAAACCCGTGACTACTTCACGACCGTGACTTCTAACGGCCAGGGTGTCTACATGCTGGGCGGTGCCGTCTCGACGCCTGACCAGGCGTTCGCGACGCAGCCACTGACGGCTAAATTGGTTGAAGTCCGTGAAGACATGAACGTCGCCGTTCCAAATCCAACCAACATGATCTCGCGTTTGCGCGGTCCAAGCATCAAAGTTACCGCAATTCCAAAAGATAACGTGATCGGTGATGGTAAAACCTTCACGTTCCGTGTGACGGCTGAAGATGCCGACGGCATCGCGAGCACCTCGGTCTACGTCAGCGGCGCTAAGCTCAAGACGTGTACGACCAAAACGTGTGAATTCACCCAGACCTACTACACGAACGGTCAGCCAACACGCACGATCGAATTCATGGGCGGTGCAACCGACAAGCTCGGTTACTCCAACCAGAGCAAAGCTCAGACATTGACCATCGATCTTGCTTCGACCATCAGCTCGTCTAACGACAAGCTTGGTCAGACAGATCCAACCGGTCGTGTCATGACGCTTCCAAACAATACGACCTGGAATCACGACACGGCTTCCGGTCTCGCTTGGACGGTCTGGCGTCAGCCAACTCAGACAGCCTTGAAGAGCAACGAACAAACGACCATCGTCTTCGCTGCTCAACAAGCGTCTGGTCTCGGTCGCGTGAATATCTTGGTCAACGGCGACAACGCCCGCACCTGTGATTTCACCAGCGCAACCGACATCCGCTTGTGTACGGTGACCTTGTCCGGCAGCGACTACCCAGCCGCGACCGACATCTTCATCAACGCTCAGATCTTCAACAGCCAGAACACCGACAACCAGGCAATCTGGACGGATGGAATCCATGTTCAGCGCGCGACGAGCGTAGAAGACGGCGTCGCCACGAACCAACCGGTTCAGGCCGCCGCCACAACCCGCCCAGTTTACACGAGCTCGCTCACTATCACCCCAGATGTGACGACCGTGAGCCGCGGAACAACGCTCGCCATCAAAACCAAAAACGAGAACTCACTCTACGGCTTCTACAGCATCCAGATCTACCAGAACAACCAGGTCATCAAGACTTGTTCCCCTGGTCCAGTGAAGGGTGTGATCGCCTGTGACGTGACGGTCGACACTTCCAAAATTCCCGTTGGTACTTCCCTCAGCTTCGTTGCGAAAGCGAACGACTTGTGGAGCAACACCCGCGTCGTCACCGTAACGGATACCTCGGTCCAACCTCAGCCCCTGAACGGCACAAGCCCAATCAGTGTCTGGAACTGGATGGCTCCCGATATCTCCGAAATGTACAACTGGCAGACGACCTACAGCGTCGGTGCCTGGTCGGCGAACGGCATCTCCCGTATCGAAATGATCGTGGATGGCAAAGTAGCCCGCACCTGTTCGTTTGGCACAGCCAATGGCAACCGCGAATGTACAGTTACGCTCTCGACCAACGACTTCGCGGACAAGCACTCGCTCTCGGTCAACGCTCGCGTGACAGACGGCAAAGGCAACAAAGCCTGGTCCGATGTCCGCACGATCCTCGTCCGTCGCGTCTGGCAGGATGATACGGCTGGCTTCATTCCAGCCTACGCCTCGATCCAAACCGACGATGCAACCGGCTACAACGTCGGTGAACGTATCACCTTCAAAGCCAAAGGTTGGTCTGAAAACAGCATCAAGCAAACGCAGATCTACCTCAACGGTGAGATGGTCGCGGATTGTCCAGGCGCTACTTGTCAGTTCACCTCGTCCCCAATCACCACCGATCAGTTCGAATACCAGGCTCGCATCATTGACCTCTTCGGTCAGTCGACGTGGACCGGTGCGATCGGCATGAACAAGAAATAAACAAAACAAAAACACCCCTGAGCGAAATGCTCAGGGGTGTTTTGCTTATTGCCCAAGCACGTCACCGATCGTCAGCTGAAGTTCCTCATCCAGCTTCTCAAGCGAGATTGTTTCACCGCTGAAATAGATCCGATCCTGGAACTCACGGACTTTTTTTAAGAGCTCGTCTTTTTTTCCCGAGTCAGCTGAGAATCGCTCCAGCTTCTGCAACCGCTGATGCATCGCCTCAAGTTCTTTCTGCGCTTCTTGGGCATGCGTTTGGAGCGCGTCTGGCTGCGTCGACCAGAGCTCAATCCAAATCTCCGGACGAAGCAGCTCAATCTCTGTGCGCTCTGAACCATGAATCGCGCTCGCCGCTTCTTCCGACTCCATGAGCTGACCGAGCGTACGCAATCCCTGTTGTTCACGAACTCGCTTCAACAAATAAGCGGTCGTTGGTCGTACCGCGTCGCTCACCGCCTGCCACTCGGCTTCGGCACCATCGGCGCCCACAAAGCGCTGCACCGCTCTGCGCGCAGGCCAAGCCAGAACCGCATATTGCAACACTCGCCCAGCCAGCTCTGCCGAAGAGAGTGAGTTTTCACTTTCTGCATTCTCAATCAAAGCCAACGCATCCGCCAACTCTTCGGTCGGCAAATAATCAGCGATCACATCCAAAAAGCTTAAGAGCGCTGACCGATCCTGGGTATTCAAAAAGGACATACGAATGAGGAAAGGATAGCATATTTGACTGCGTCTTTTCGAAATTAGTAAATATGGCTACCCACAGCCCTAATATGTCGACATGCTATAATTTGACTCATCTGGCACCTTTGGATAAAACAAAACCCCGCCTAACTTTTTGAGGGAAGGGCGGAGGTAATGGGAGACCTTAACGGGTCTTCTTTCCTTTTCTAACTACTGTCTCTACAACTGCCGTCTTCTTGTGAGACTGAGCATATGCAACTGTTGCAAATTGCCCATTCCCTGCTTTTCTTCCAATCTTCATCTTGATAGACATAGTCTTCCTCTAGGTTTACTACGCCTCAGACTGCGGCGGGGAGTACTTATTTCCTCCTCTCGATCCAAGAACATGGAGAAGATCGAGAGGAACAAACAAGTCGTCGCGATGGGCGGTAACCACGCCCCAGGTTTTCACCTGGCATGCGATATCCGCCGACTGCGACGACTCATGACTCTCCTGAACACTGAAAGAGAGGGAAAGAAGCTAAGTTGCGAGATATTGCATGATAAGAGTAGTTTTCCACACCATGGACATTTTTAGAGGCCAGCCCTCTGTCCATTCAATTTTCTCCTACCAAACACAATATGATGTGGTAGGAACTTAATTAAACCACAACATCTTGTGTTACAGAAGTTTCTTATGTGGATAAAAAGGGCACAGACTGGGGAGAACTACCAATGCTCACCGTATCCTTATAGCAAGTGGGTAAGATAACAATCTTTTTCCCTCAACCCAGCCATTTTCCTTGACAGCTTTGGGGTTTTCTCGTACACTCGCGCACGACTGTTAGAAGTGCGTTTTCCAGAGGCGTACCAACTTCCACTCCAAAAAGCCTTGTTTTCTTCCCCGGCTCGCGCCCACACTCTGGCGCTTCTTGCACGACGGAACCGCAGGGCTTTTGGAAGGCGGACGGAACCTGGACCACCAAACAGCTCAGTACTATGGCTAACGCCACACTTCAGGAATTGCTCGATCAAGAGCAATATTCCACCTTTCCAAAGCCAGGAGACGTCGTCAAAGGCTCGGTTATCGCCGTCGGCCGCAACGAAGTCCGCTGTGACTTGGGAGGATTCGCCGTCGGTTTGATCCGTGGCCCAGAACTCGACAAGAACCTCGACCTCCGGGTCGGCGACGAAGTCGAAGCAACGGTCATCGATCTTCACAACGAATTCGATGAACTTGAACTCTCGCTCAAGGGTGCGGGTCGCAAGCGTGCCTGGGATAAGATCAAAGAATTGCTGACAGCCGGCGGCGCCGTTCAGGCGAAAATCGTCGATGCCAACAAGGGTGGTCTCATCACACGCATCGAAGGCATCCCAGCCTTCATCCCAGTTTCTCAGCTCTCCCCTGAACACTACCCACGTGTTGCTGGTGGCGAGAAGCTCAAGATTCTTGAGAAGCTCAAGAGCCTGGTCGGTGAAACGCTCGAAGTCAAAATCCTCGATACCCATGAGGGTGAAGAGAAGATCGTGGCTTCCGAGAAAGCCGTTTGGGAAACCCGTCAGGAATCGGTGCTCGCGAAGTACAAGGTCGGAGACAATATTGAGGGGGAAGTCACTGCGGTTACCGATTTCGGCGCATTCGTGCGTTTCGATCAGAACCTCGAAGGCTTAGTCCACATCTCCGAAATCGCTTGGCAGCGTATCGATCATCCTCGCGATGTGCTCAAAACAGGCGACACGGTTCGCGCCGAGATCATCAACATCGAAGGTTCAAAGATTTTCCTTTCGATGAAGAAGCTCGTCGAAGATCCATGGCGTCGCGTTGCGAAGAAGTACGACGTCAACCAGTGGGTCATGGGTAAAGTGCTTAAGATCAATCCATTCGGCTTGTTCGTTGAGCTCGATCCAGAAATTCATGGTTTGGCCCACGTATCTGAACTTTCGAGCCGCCCTGTAAAGGACGTCAACGAAATCGCTCGCGTCGGCGACGAGTTCTCCTTCCGCATCATTTCGATCGATGCCGAGAACCACCGCCTCGGTCTCTCCCTTCGCAAGTTGAAGGAAGAACCAAAGAAAGAAGAAGAAAAGGCTCCAGCGAAGAAATAACCTTTCCCGCCGAGCAAATTCACCCCGTAACCATGCGTTACGGGGTGAATTTATTTACCGAAACTTTATCTCGATGCTGTACAAGCTTGTAGCCAGGCGCATCACACATCCACCACACACCTCGCAGAACGGAAACCGCATGAGTCCAGACATCGGATATATTCTATTTCTAGGGAATATCGATCCGCCTAGGAACACTCCTCCCGATCAGGCGCGGCGCTGGAGCGAAATTGTTGAGGCCATCCAAAGCGCTTGCAACGGGCATGCGTTGGGCATCCTGTTCGATGGCACGGGTACGCACGACCCCAGCGACACCGGACCCAGCCTGGGTCAGCTCAACGCGTACGTTGGACGCGTCCTCGGTTCTAGGCTGGTCGTGACCAACCTAGACCAGATCAGGAAGGGGCAGCTTCCGGCCCTCATCATCGCCGGAGATAACAACATCCCCATTCTCGGCTTGACGAGCGACCTGAGCAACGCGCTTCCCAACGGATGTAAGCGCTTTAGCAAGGTGATGTCGGTCGTTCGATTCGATAGGAAACAGGAACGGCTAGCCCGGTCGCTGATGGCCCCCATCTTCACGCGCGCCGGTGAGCAACCTCATCTCTGAGTAGCTGGACGACACCGCCGCCTCAACCGCCCCCGAACGGACACGCTTCCGCTCGGGGGCGCCGTCTTTTCGGTAGACAGCTCATCAACGAGACGTCCGGTTGGCTTATTGGGTTCTATTTTTGTATTATTTTATTGACAAAAGTGACTCTTTTAGGTAAACCATTGCTGGCCGAAGCGATTCAACCATCGCTTTCCTGTGCCGGAGGAGTCCTATGAGTGAAGAAATCGATCGTCGTAGCGCAACGTCCGTTCTGTTCTTGGGTGACAAGGAGCCACCCAAGAATCTGCGAGGTGATGAGCCCGTCACCTACCGCGGCGTCGTCCAGGCGGCGCAGGTCGCCTGCGCGAACCACCAGCTGTCCATCATCTTCGACGACACGGACGTCGCGCGAACGGTGGGCTTCATGGACCTTAGCCAGCTGTCGGCTGGCGCCGATCGCGTGTGCGAGGCGCGCTTCGTCATCGTCTTCCTCGACCACCTCACGGTCGAGCAGCAGGTCCAGATCGCCGTCGCGCACAAGAACGACGTACCCGTGCTCGCGCTCACGACCGACCTGAGCGACCGCCTGCCAGCGAACTGCGAGCCGTTCCGCGCCTCCATGACCGTCGTCCGCTTCGACTGCGGACCGGGGTGGACCATGCGGTTGACGGCGCAGCTCTACGACCTGATGGAGGAGCTCCTCTCGTAGAGACACCTCCCTGCCCCCTCTCTGCCCCCGAACGGACACGCTTCCGCTCGGGGGCGTCGTTCGTTTTTGGGGATCCCCGATTTACCTAGACGGCCCCCCGGAATTCCGTTACCCTCCCTGAACAGTCTATGAACGTATCCCTCCGAACTATTTTGCTGGTTGTAGCGGCGGTTTTGATCGTCGGCGGCGGTCTTGCCATGGTCAATTTGAACCCGGACAAGAACGTCGACGTGACGAGCTTCATCACCCAAGTCCAGAACGGCCAAGTGGCCGAAGTTGTGGTGGAAGGTCAGCAGCTGAAAGTCACCTATCAAGATAAAACGACCGCTATCGTTGATAAGGAACCCGGTGAGTCGCTGTCAGAATTATTCAAAAACTATAACGTCGACAACGAGAAGGCACGCGCCATCAAAACAACGATCAAAACGAACAGCGGCGCCGGGTACTGGGCAGCCGTCTTGCTCCCGAACCTGATCCCGCTCGTCATGGTGTTCGGTCTCATGTGGTTCTTGTTCCGTCAGGCGCAGGGCCAGAACAGCAAAGCTATGTCGTTCGGCCAGGCGAACGCACGTGAACTCCCAAAGGGAATGGGCAAAGTCACCTTCGCCGATGTCGCTGGAAACAAAGAAGCAAAACAGGAATTGATGGAGGTCGTTGAGTTTTTAAAGAATCCAGATAAGTTCTCGAAACTTGGCGCCAAGATTCCAAAAGGTGTCTTGCTCATGGGTTCGCCAGGTACAGGTAAAACCCTGCTTTCGCGCGCCGTCGCTGGTGAAGCCGATGTTCCGTTCTTCCACATCAGCGGCTCCGAGTTCGTGGAAATGTTCGTCGGTGTCGGTGCGTCGCGTGTTCGTGATTTGTTCGCCAAAGCCAAGAAGAGCGCCCCGTGTATCATCTTCATCGATGAAATCGATGCCGTTGGTCGTCAGCGTGGTGCAGGTCTTGGTGGCTCACACGACGAACGTGAACAGACCTTGAACCAGATTCTCGTCGAAATGGATGGCTTCGAACCAAACATCGGCGCAATCGTGATCGCAGCAACGAACCGTCCTGACGTTCTTGATCCAGCCCTCCTTCGCCCAGGCCGCTTTGACCGCCGCGTTGTGCTCGATCCCCCAGATATCAACGATCGTGAAGCGATTCTCAAAATCCACGGCAAGAATAAGCCGCTCGCCGATGACGTCAACATCCGTCGCATCGCAGAACGCACGCCAGGCTTCTCCGGTGCTGACCTCGGCAACCTGATGAACGAAGGCGCGATTCTCGCCGCCCGTCGCGACAAGAAACAGGTAACCATGACAGAACTGATCGAATCGATCGAAAAGGTCATGCTTGGCCCGGAACGCAAGAGCCACTTGATGCACGAGGATGAACGCAAGGTTACGGCCTACCACGAAGCCGGCCACGCGCTCGTCGCCCACCTCTTGCCGCACATGGACCCGGTTCACAAAGTCTCGATCATCAGCCGCGGTCGCGCGATGGGCTACACCATTCGCCTCCCAAGCGAAGATCGCACGTCCCGTACTCGTACCGAATACACTGAGGACTTGGCCGTCATGCTCGGTGGCTACGCAGCCGAAGGCATCTTCTTTGGAGACATCACGACCGGTGCTTCAAACGATATGCAGAACGCGACCAAGCTCGCTCGCAATATGGTCACGCAATGGGGTATGTCCGATCTTCTTGGTCCACGCACCTATGGTGAACGCCAGGACATGATCTTCCTCGGTCGCGAGATCCAGGAAACACGCGACTATTCCGAAGACAAAGCCATGTTGATCGACAAAGAAATCGATCGTTTGATCGGCGAAGCGCTCGAAACCGCTCGCCGGCTCATCAACAGCAAGAAAGATGCGATGGATCGCATCTGTGCCCACCTGATCGAAAAAGAAATCATCGAACGCGATGAGTTCGAAGCGGTCGTCGGCGTTCCTCCAGCAAACCCGAAGAGCTCGATCAAGAAAGAAGGACAGGCCTAACCCGCCATCAAAACACCCTGCGCCAAATGGCGCAGGGTGTTTTTGTATTCTTACCGTGCCACATCAGGAACCCCCTGCATCCAAAGCAACTCAAACATGCTCCGCAACATCTCTACAAAATACTCATCCTCCATAATAAACGCGATCGGTGCGCGTGGCTGCCAAAAGACCGCCTTATTCGCAAAGACGTAAAACGAAGTAAGAAAGGTGGGCGCCTGTTTCAGTAATCTGACCTCACGAAACTCAGTCGCGCTACTCTTCAACTCCAATCTCCCGAAGTCCGTCAGCGTCAGTGCGCGAATCGGGATTTTCCGTTCGATACGCCGTCCGATTCGCAGCTCGCCCAGCTCTTTCCCGATCGTATCGACGAATTCTCTGCCGTTTCCAAAGAACAGAATATCTCCCCTTGCCTCTTCGAATACCTGGATATACGTCTGAAGGAACTGTTGCTTGCCCTGAACAAGCTTAATCTTCGTTGGCGCCTCACATTGCTTATAGAGCCCGAGCAGGTTCGGCAGTTCCGCTACGTACGCTTGGTTCAATTCGTTCACCTCTTCTCGTTTCTTGCGTAGAAGCTCAGCAATAACGCTTGGCGACTCGACCAAAAAGGTTTTCATGTAGGCTCGATTCTCGGAAAACTTAGCCAATCCCCGCTTTTCGAGACCCGCAATCACTTTATAGACGTTGGGCCGTGGCATCTTTAGATGCTCAGCTAAGTTAGCGATGCTCGTAGAGCCTAAAAGCAGTGATAACGCATAAAGATTCTTTTCATGCTCCGTCAGCCCCAGCTCAGATAAAGAGGCGTATAGCGCGGGGTGAATAGCTGGTTGGCTAACGTTAGGCATAGTTCTTCATTATTGTATATATAATATGTACAAAATGTCAATTTTAGTGTATTTCTAGCCAAATTTGCTTGACAAAAGATATATATTTACAGTATAGTCCGTTGTTAGAGTTCACTTCATTCATCTCTCGCTTTCTAGAACTATGTCCCGCCCATGGCGTATCACCCTTGGTTGTTTTGTCGTGATTATTCTGATGATTGCTGGCTTCCGTTGGTACGGTCAGGCTTCTAAAACAGAAGAACTCCCTGTCGTCCGAATCGGCTATACGAACACCCTGGGTGCGCTCTCCATGTTCGTGGCACGCGATGAGCATCTGTTCGAAGCTCGGGGACTCAAACCCGAGTTCATTCCCTTCCAAAGCTCGAATCAACTAACCGAGGCACTGATCCGAGGCGATGCCGATCTCACCACCTTCAACGGGATGCTAACGCTCTTGAACGCCGAAGCGATCGATCCTGACCAGGCAAAGGTCTTTTCGGTGAGTGACATTTCACAAGAACATCCGTTCGATGCCCTGATCGTGAAAAAAGATTCGACCATTCAATCGAGTAAGGATCTGGAAGGGAAAAAGATTGGAACGTTCCCGGGCAGCACGGCGACCAGCATTCTGAAACGCTACTTCAACGAGCAGCGGGTCGACAGCTCGGCGATTACGTTCGTCCCGATGGCGCCACAAACGCAGCTAGCTGCTTTGGAATCCGGGTCGATCGATGCGCTGTACACTTACGAACCAAACATGGCCCTCGCCATTCAAGAACAAGGGGCACGCAAGATCAGTGGATCGATCTTCGACGCGCTCTATCCGCATAGCCCGCTCGCGACCGGGATGATTTCGAATACATTCATACAGGCAAAGCCTGAGCTCGCCAAACGTGCGGTAGCGGCCGTAGACGAAGCCAACCGCTTCACCCAAGCAAATGAAGCACGCGCACGCGAAGTGGCGAAAGCCCAGTTCAATTTGTCACCCAAGGTCGTGAGCGCTGTATCGATCGTACCGATGAGTGAGTCCTCGAAGCTCCACCTCGCTCGAACCAACGGTTTTATTGACTTCTTGATCTCGATCGGCGAATTGAAGGTTCGTCCAAACACTGAAAACTTCTTCTATCAACCGTAAACGATCGATCAGCGATACATTAGAACCGACGAGCGTTCGTGTAATCCTCTCCCTATGCAGAAACCCTTCTACCAACTGCTGTATCAAAAACCTGGAAAGAAAACCTGGGAACAGGATTCAGATAATCGTCGTCAAACCGTAAAAGAAGCGGCCAAGCGCTTGGCTGGGCAGCCGACCCATTGTTTAGATCTTGGCTGCGGTAGCGGCTTGAACACTCGCTGGCTCGCGAATCTGGCGGGTAACCATTGGACCGGTGTGGATTTCATTTCCGCAGAAGACATGAATCTCAAGATCCCCGCAGCCGGCCGGTTCATTCATGAACCGGTGGAGAGCTTCTTAGCGAGCACCCACGAACACTTTAATCTGATCGTCGACCAAGGCTCGGTTCTGGTATCCCTCGAAAACGACGCTGACCGTGAGCGCTATATGAACGCTATAGCGCTGCATCTTCTTTCCGGTGGATTGTTTGTCGTGCTGACGTTACGCTCACTTACAGAGAAGGAGGGACATCAGACATTCCCTGATGGACGCGTGCGTGTGTTCTTGAACACCGAACAGCTGCGAACGCTCGGCGCAGCCAACAATCTAAAACTTGTCCAAGAGCAAACCATCGAAGTGACACCTGGCGCAGCTAGCAATCCAATCCAGCAGACATTCGCCGCTTGGCATGGGATCTTCAAGAAAGATTGAGTCCGCCCCGCACTTCAATGCATTATAAAACCACCGAGCTCGGCTCGGTAGTTTTATAATCGTCCTCCATTCAATCGCTTCATCTCCTGCTTCACCCCATCAAAGAACCGATCAATATCCGCCTCAGGAACTCCCCGTGGGATCAGAATGAACGGAATGACCTCCATCTCATCGGTTTCCTTATCCAACGGCTCGGCTTTTCCTTTTTCCGTGAAGAGAAAGGCCGGCAATACCTTCACCCCTTTGCCATACGTAACATGTACGCCCCTACGTGGGTTCGTAACGGTGCGCAGGTCGACTCGATTGAAGAACTCCTTCCACCAAAAGAAATAATGTTCCTCCAGACCGCCGTCGACGAGGCGTAAAAAGTTCCGACCTTTTCCCCAGAGGAATCCAGCGATTACAAAGTCGAGCGCTCCAAAGAAAAGGAGACCTATCAGAGCGCCGGCACTCGATTCGATAACATCTAAGACCGTCTTATCGAACTCAAGATCGAACCGGAGGCTATCCATCGTTCCCATGATCGGAACAATCAAGGCGAGTAGCGCGAGAATGGCACAAACACGCCAGACCGTCCGTGCCATCTCCATCTGAGTGGAATGTAGTTCTTGCATATATTTACCAGCGTCTCGACTGTACCCGTTTAATCTCTTGATTGATCTTTTGCACAAAAACTTCCCCCTCCTCTCGTGTCACCCCTCTTGGTAAAGCAAAAAACTCATCCTCAACCTTTTTTACATATGAACTTCCTGTTGGCGCTGGGTCCGCTTTGCTAGTGAACATAATCCCCGTCAGTTTACGTGCGCGTCCCTTGTAGCGTGTCACCTGATCATCTATGCGCGCCTCTGAAACCCTACGTAAGTCGAGCATTCGCGTATGATCCCATTTCCACCAATACCAGGAATAGATCAGCTGACCATTTTCAAGGCGCAGATAGGCTTTTGCCACACCCAGCATGAAACCGAGCACCATTCCTCCCCCACCGATCCAAAGGGCTATATTAATAAACAAGCGGAGGGCGATTCCAGCCAACTGGCCAGGGGTAGCATTGGCAATCTCCACGAGAAGATCTTGAGAGATTCTTACGATGTAGATCAGGGCAATGATCCCTACAATCCCATAGATCACCCGATCTCTCCAAACAGTTGCTTCTGTAACTTTAGGACGGAGTTCTTCCATAAACGAGTTACTTCGTCTGCGCTTTTTCAATCTCACTATTCAGCGCTCGTACAAATGCTTGAACCTCTGCTTCATCGATTGCCCGGCCAACTGGCAGTCGCCATCGGATTTCTCCACTCGGATATCTCGGATTGCCGGGCGTAGGAAAACCGGGTGCTCGCGTAAGAATCAGAAAAGGCAGAAGATGTCCGTACTCAACTACCGGAAGGGATAATTTTTCCACCCTTGCCTGAATTACCGTGTGCAAATCAATGGCATATGCTTCTTTTGGCCTGAAAGGAAGTGTTCTCACTTTTTTCAAGACCCCTGATCGGAGCGAAAAATAAGAGAACATATTGATCCAGTACCCCAGCATGATGGATCCACCTCCGATCCAAATAATCGCTTTTTCCCAAATCGTCTCTAAACGAAACAAAAGAAGAATCGCAAATGCCGTATACGCAAAAGAAAGACACATGATGTACTTACTCAACCAATCTTTTGTTGGATGTGCTTGTAACTTCAATTCCATAACTAGGCAGATTACACTCCTGTTGCTTGATCTTGAGAAGTCAGCTCCTCTACTACCGGCACCTCTAACAACGTTGAGTCGATGTTTGCCACCGCTAAGACCTCATCGACGCTCGTGAGACCTTGCAGAGCCTTGAGGAGCCCATCTTGAGCCATTGTAAGCATCCCGTCTTTCACCGCCATCTCAAGAATCGTATATTCGGACACCTCTTTGGAGAGAATCTCTTGTTCGATCTCCTTGTTCATCGTAAAGATCTCGTAGATACCGACACGGCCTTTGAATTTGAGGTTATTACAGGTCGCACAGCCGGCGCCAGGGCCTTTGAAGGCAAGATGTTCCAGATCGACATGGATCCCCGACTTTGGCGAGATCGAGGATAAGACTTTGCGAACTTCATCTAGTTGGCCCGGACGAAGCGTGACTTCGACTGCGCAATCTTTGCACAAACGACGGACCAGACGCTGACCAATCACGGCATTCAAGGCAGGTGCGAGCAAAAATGGCTTCACCCCCATCGAGAGGAAACGTGGGATGGCACCGGCTGCGCTATTCGTATGAATGGTTGAGACCACCAAGTGACCGGTGAGCGCCGCTTGAATCGAAATCTCAGCCGTCTCAAGATCACGGATTTCTCCCACCATCACAATGTCCGGGTCCTGACGTAAGATCGAGCGCAAACCTTTGGCGAAGTCGTAGTTCTTCGAATGTTCAATCTGGCTCTGATTGATACCAGCAAGTTTATATTCCACTGGATCTTCAAGGGTGATGATTTTCACGCCTGGATCGTTGAGCTTCTTTAAGATCGCGTAGAGCGTCGTCGTCTTACCCGAACCGGTCGGACCGGTCGTGACGATCATGCCGTTCGGACGATCGATTTCTTTCTGCAAACGCTCGAGAGCGAGTCCGGTAATACCCAAGTTATCGAACTCAAGCGCCACCGCTTTCGGACGGAGCAAACGCATGACCACCGATTCTCCAAACGCCGTCGGTAAGAAGCTAACACGAATATCGATCTTCTCGTTTGGGAGGTAGATCGTGATACGACCATCTTGTGGAACGCTGTCGATGTTAATTTTGACGCCCGACAAGAGCTTCAAACGGCCGATCATCTGCTGCCAAGCCGTGCGAGGCAAACGAGCGGCATCTTGCAAGATCCCGTCCATCCGGAAACGCACCTTCACACCGTCCTCCTCCGCTTCTACGTGAATATCGGACGCATTCGCTTTGAGCGAGGCGCCGATCACGAGCGTGATGATATCGGTCGTGTTGACCTTCGTAATCTGTTGCTGCAGTTCATGAAAATCGGCGATCTGCTTTTCGTACTTCAACAAATCGTTCTCATCGATGCGGTAGCCGTAGATAACCTCTTTTGGGATCGGTAAAACATCGTACAGCTTGAAGGCGGCCTGAAAGCTGTCTTCTGAGATGTAATAGACGTCTACAACCGCATGCTGCTCTTCGGCCAAACGGGCACGGATCTGTTCGACCTCCTCCGACGGGTTGGTCGTTCCCAAACGAATCTGTTCTTTGACCTTAAAGAACGCAACGATCTGGTGCTGTTGTGACTCTTGTTTTTTCAATAACGACAGAGCTTCTGGCGCGATCGGAAAACCGCGAAGCGCGATGTACGGCAATCCGAACTTCTGTGCCATCTCTTGAGCGATCTTTTCTTTCTCTCGGATTTTGATCTCCGACATCTTGTCGGTCAACGCGGCTTGCGCGGCGGCCGGCGGAGCTTTTACAGGAGCTGCCGGACCGGATGAGCTGTTATTGATCGGACTCTTCTTGATTGAGGCGGCGAACTGAGCGAGTGAATCGGTCGCACTCGAATCTTGTCCGTTCGGTAACGGCTTCTTCAGCAAATCTTCAATCGAAGCTGATTTCGGAGGATTGGTTGCCACACTTATTTGGCCGCGGCACGCGAGGTTCCGCGAGAGGTCAACGCACGGAAGGTGCGGATAATCTTGCTATGCGCCGTTCCTTCTACCGCCCGACGATACAAACGGTTCCAAACTGCATACTGGAAGTTGACCGCGAACAAGCCGCCCAGGACGGCAACGACGAATACAAGCGCGACGATCAAAATATTGAGGATGATGAAAATCTTCGGTAAACCGAGATACAAACTTGCTACCAAGAAACCGACTGCCGGCAACCCAGCCAAGAATGCGATCAGACCAGCAGCACCAAACAGCAAGCTGCCGATGATCATCATACAGAATGCCGCTTCAGCGACCGTGAGCCAGGCTTTGGAGAGCAATTGCCAAGCGTGAACGAGCGCTTCGTGCAACGTCATACCATCGGCCATGATGCCATTCAGCGAGAAGAAGTGCAGAGCCGTCGTGACAAAGAGTACAACCAGATAGATAACGGCAGCGATCACAAACAAGAATCCGCCGCCGGGGAGCGTCGAAACGACACCGCTGAAGGTTTTTAGTCCGAGTGAGAACAAGCCGGTAATCCCCACCAACAGTAAGTTCAAAACGGCGAGCGGAACGATGCGCTTGGCTGCCGCTTGAAGAATTTGACGGAAACTGCGACCAGCCGTTGCGAGCCCTCGATCCAAACAAGCGATCAAAACACCCTGAGCCAAGACCGCTACCATCAGAATCAAGAAAATCAAGGCGAGTGACAGGAGCGCACTCTGGGTCAAAGCGAACCGGTTGATCCAATCTAATTCTCCAACCCGTGCAAAATAGCCTTGCCACAAGGAATCGTGCGGAACAGGCGCTTGAAGCGCTTTGCGGACCGAGAAGAAAAAGACGTCATAGATCCCACCGGTCTGGAGGAAGACGGCAAGAATGGCGAGCGGCCAAAACCGCTTCTCTTTCCAAGCAAGCGAGAGAGCATCACGAAGGATCTGACGGTACAAAGGACGTGGCTGAGAAGCAGAAGTAGCGCGTGGCATAGAACTGAAGAGGAGTATACCACGGAGACTTTCGTCTCGCAGCAGCAATTGACCGACAAACTGGTCCCTGCTATAAACTCCCCCATCCGCTAGGTGTTTCCCAGGACTGGGCGATGCGCATAGGCAGGAATGAACAGCGTTTATTCCTGGACACACCAACACGGTGACGGAATCCCTCCGGGGCCCGTCTGGCAGCAACCGCAGCGAGGAGACTCTATGCACGGTACCGATGGGGGCACGATGCTCCAGTCCCAGACCGGCCATCACGCGGGCAAGAAGCGCGCGTGCGGCCTCATCATGCGCGCCACGAAGCTCGAGCTCACCTGCTCGCGCTCCGACGCAACCGTCAACCCGAACTGAGCCGCCGCCGCGCTCACCGCTAGCCCGCTACTAAGTAGCGATAGCCCCTGAACACTCCCCGGACAAACGGTCCGGATCGAGTAGGCAGCTCTGCTCTCGCGAAACATGGCGGCATTCGCCTCCGCATAGGCGTCGTTGATGCCAGTCGCCTGGGGGACGTCTCGTCTCGGTTCTCGTGAGCCAAGCGAAGCGTTCCTGTCAGCGCCTCGCCCTCACCCCCGATTCGGGACGTCCCCTCGGGGATTACAACTTGCCTTCGAAGCTGGTTCTCAGCTTCTCGTGCACATCGCACGTCGTTTCTCCGGACATGCCCTCGCTTGTCCGTGGCCTCACCGCCTCTCAGATGAAACGCGTGCGTTTTGCGTTTCAGAAACTTGTATTATATTGACATTTTTGGCCGGGAGGGGTACAAAGAGGCCCCTGACTCAATCACCCCCTTAGGAGGCGACGTGAACGATTCCGAACCGACTGACAACAGATCAAACCACCCGACCTTTCCCCCGCGAAGAGCCCCACGAGCGAAGGCCCCGCCTTCGCTCGCTGAACGACAACCGACCGTGAACGACGCGGACCTCTGGTTCGCCCTTCAGCATGGTGGCGACATCGCCAGCATCTACGATCACGACCCGAAAGGGACGCAGATCCTCGGCAACCGGCTCGCGCCAGCCAGCGACTGACCCTCCTTCCATCGCACGCAGTCTTTTTCTCCGGGTGAGCCCCCAGCTTACCCGTGTCGGCACCCCCGACTCTCAGACGGAAAAGACTGCGTTTTGCGTTTTAGCTGGACCGAAAATTGACCCACGTATACGCGGTTGATATAAGTCGTAACGCCGTGCTGCGCACTTTTGCGTTTGTACGTGCGTGATCGACGACCTGCGTTATACGCAGGAAGTCTGGCTACAACCCGAAGTTGGAGACGATGAACAATCCCCCTGAAGCTCCAGGAACAAGCGCTCTCGACGACATGCCGCCGGAATTCCGTCAGATCGCTGGACGGCCCTCAACACCCCCTGAAGGTGTTCGCATCCTGCGGAGCGGCTCCATCCACGAGACGACCGGCGCACCACGCCCGGGCGACCCTCCCATCATCGAGACCTTCGGCGGCTAGCGGATCTCTTTCCGCTCGCTGACGACTCCAAAAAGGGACGTCCGAGCACTCCGCTCGGACGTCCCTCGCGGACGCTTCTACGTCCACTTCGAGCGCTGTTTTCCAGCGTTCACTCTGCATCAGCAGACCCATTTCTCCCGAGCTCACGCTCGGTGCCTCCCCTCAGGCTCTCAGACGAAATGCGGTCTGTTTTGCGTTGAAACGCCACTTCCTTGACGGGGAATTAATATTTTGTTACAAATTTTCTGTCGCAAGCGCAGTCCGTGAGGCGGGCTCTGACTGGAGGCAGGGACGATCAACACCTACTTCAAGAACCAGCGAGGCGACGGCAACCGGCCGAGATCTAGCGAAAGGATCAAGGTCTTTTCACCAGGAGGTCGGCGTGAAGCCCGAACCTACACAGTCTGGACAGAGGGGTGACCAGCGTCACCCCATCGACGACGGCAGTAGCCGCGTCGGCAGCCCCATCTATTTCGGCGCAGCGCCTCCGCGGAACGACGCGGGCGCAGGCGATCCGTTGCCGCACGGCCAGGGCTCAGAGAACACGCACATGCCCTGACCGCGGCGACGTCGCCAACAATAGGCACGAGATCCCATCTCCGCAGATTCGGAACTCGTGCCGGTACCCGAAGGGACGCCCCATCGAAATGACTGTTTTTCTTCCCGTCCCTGTCGACGGATCAAAGATTCAACAGCCTTCGTCGGGGCGTCCCTCGTGGGACCTCTTCTCAGCACACTTCCCATCCGGGTGGCACTCCACCCTAGCGAGCAGCACGCTCTCGGATGTCGGGGTGTGTTTTGCGTTTTAAGACTGTTTTGGGTGAATATGTACAGTTCTTATCCCATCCGTAGTTGGTCGAATCTCCAATTTCAACATATTCACTCCTAACTTTTCTAGCGCGTCGCCCAACTGCTCTGGCCATTCCAAGGCGATGATCGTTCCCGGCTCGGCCAACTCCCCTTCCAAATCCAAGGCGTAGACATCAGCTGCTGTCTCTAAGCGATAGGCATCGATGTGCACGAGACGCTTTATTCCGCGGTGTTCTTTTGGAAGTGTGTAAGCTCTCAATAAAGAAAAGGTTGGACTACGTGGCTGCTCTTTCACACCCAAGGCTTTAGCGAGCACTTGAACGAAGGTCGTTTTGCCTGCACCTAGAGGTCCTGACAACGCCAAAATCATTGGCGCATGGAGCTGTTCAATTACATGCTGCGCAACATCGTTCCATTCTTCTACTGCCTGTATTTGTAGGGTTTTCACGCTCATACGCCAATGTTCCATTCAGGATCTAGGTCCAAATCTTGCCAGTTCGTCGTATCGCCTAATTTGTGACGCCAGTAACCCGCCGCAGCGATCATGGCGGCGTTATCGGTGACGTACTTTCGCATCGAAGGAAGGTAGTGAACACCGGGTAGTTGTTTTTTCAAAGCGCTGCCGAGATGCTTACGTAAAGCGGAACTCGCTGAAACACCACCGACCAAAAGCACACCTTTCACCCGCTCCTTCTTTGCTGCTGCAACGGTCTTCTCAACGAGGATATCAATGATCGCTTCTTGGACGGACAGTGCGAGATCGTTTTTCGTTTGCTCAAGATCGTTTGAAGTGAGTTTTACTTGCTCCCAAGCCGTGCGCACTGCTGTCTTTAAGCCACTGAAGCTAAAATCAAAGGTTCCATCGTGACGCATCGGACGTGGCAGATCGAATTGGTTTTTCTTTCCGAGCAGCGCACGTTTCTCGATCTGCGGACCGCCGGGATACGGTAAACCCATGAGCTTCGCACTCTTATCAAAGGCTTCACCTGCAGCATCGTCTCGCGTCTGACCGATCAAACGGTATTTTCCAAGCGCTTCAACGATCACAAGTTCGGTATGCCCACCGGACACCACTAGCGCCAATAACGGATATTGCCAGAAACGACGTTTGTGACCATCAAGCCAAGCCGAAGCGATATGACCTTCCAGGTGATTCACACCGACGAGTGGCTTTCCTGACAACCAAGCGAGCGTACGCGCCGCTTCAACTCCGACGCTGAGCGCTGTCGGCAAACCCGGGCCGCGCGTGACCGCGATCACATCGAAGGCGTCCATTCCCTCTGTTCCAAGTACCTGCGTGAGCAGAGAAACGGTTTCGGGTACGTGCGAACGAGCCGCAACTTCTGGGACAACGCCGCCGTACTTCTGATGGATGGGGATCTGCGAAGAGACGAGATGCTCTGTTACTTTGACCTCCTCTGGTTTTCCAGGGCGCTCTTTTACCGAAATCAAAGACATGGCCGTTTCATCACAGCTGGTCTCGATCGCGAGGACACGCACCGGTTTCATGGCTGTGAGAGTAGCAAAGACCAGAAAATAGACCAAGTTCTGGCCAAAAACGAACTGCGCCCCCGGGCTGAGGTGCAGTCCGGGGGCGCGAGAGGCCTCCTTACGTTGAAGTTCAGACAGCAACGACCCGCCCGTGCTCGCGGATGTAGGCCTCGAGTGCGTCGATCGTACGCACGAGGCCGCCGGGAGCATGATCGTTCACCAACTCGAGATCCACTTGGATCGGAATCAATGCGCGTACCGCATCCTCGGCCGCTCGTTCTACACGGCGTCGCAGGGGTTGCATGTTCTCACCACGCAGTCGCACGACCCGCAGAGAGAACTCTCCCGTTTCGCGGACGTGCCGCTGGAAGGTGACGATACCCTCCGGAGACATGTCACCGATCATGGGATGCCGACGAAGTGCCTCGAGTGGCGCACGAGCGCGGCCGTACCTGTGATCGAACACCTGAGCCCACTCGATGAGCTCACCATTTTCGACTCGACGAGTGAACTCCGCCTGATCGGTGAAGTCGTAGTCGTCCTTCGTCTCACCCGGGCGGGGCCCCCGAGTAGTGATCGAACGGTAGTGCCCGAGAGCGCCAGCAAAGCGCTCGAGGGTTGCCTTCATGACGGCGTCCTTACCGGAACCCGTCGCGCCAACCAAGGCCACCAATGCATGCTCCATCATTGAACACTCTCCCTCTCTCCACTGGGTGGAGCTCAATCGTTGCCGTTGAAGTTACGAAAGCTTCAAAACAGTAGGCAATTCAGCCGTATCCGTCAATAAACCAAGCAAAATGCTATAGTGCTCAGGAATTTCCTATGTCCGTCTCCTATTCAAAAATTGGCATGATCATTATTGGTGGTGTTTTAGGTATGATCTTGGCTGTGGTCGGACTGAACTTGAAAACAAAAAACGCGCCCTCGACCTCCGTCGCTGGTCCGTTCATCCTCAAAGAAATCTCCGAAGCGGTTGTCGCAACTTCGTTTGAACACACACAAACGTACGATGTGGATCCCGGAAGTCGGATCCTGCTCGTTCCCCATCATCTTGTCGCGGGACGCGAAATTGCGAGTTTGATTTCGTCTGCATCGAAACCAAAGCACGTTCTCCTGTTATCGCCTGACCACTTCGCTCAAGGGAAACAAGCGCTCGCCATCAGCGATCAATCATTTCTTTGGAAAGACCAGATCATTGCACCGGACACGGATCTGATCACACGTTTACAAACCGCCTTACCAACAAAACTAAGGCTACAGAACGCTGTCTTCATTCGTGAGCACGGGGTTCGGGGTCTTCTTCCCTTCTTTGCCGAAGCTTGGCCGAACGTACCGGTAACGGCGCTCACCGTTCGCGTGGATACTTCGACGAGTACAATGCAACAACTCGCCAACACGCTTCATGAAGAGCTCGCACATGATCCAGGCTTACTCGTTATCACCACGATCGACTTCTCCCACGAACTCCCGGCCTACATCGCGGACCTGCATGATGCGCAGGCGATCGAACATCTCCAAGCGCTGGATGCAGCTGCATTCGACAAGGTCGAGATCGATTCGCCTCCCCTGTATTTCTTACTCGCAACACTTACCGGATTAGAAAAGAGCTCACTCCGTCTTCACGCCCACACAAACAGTCTAAAACTCATGAACGCGTTGTCTTCTGGTCACGGAACGAGCCACGTCTTGATGAGTACTGTTCCCAATTCAACACCAACCGCCATCAACAAACGCTTCACCCTCTTCACGGATGCACGTCTCAAAGTGACGAGCTCCGAGGACCGAATCTACCGCGGCTACGATGAGATCCAGCAAGCGTATATCCCCTATTCCGCACTGTTTGTCCGCGAAGAAACACCGAGCGAAGTGATCTGGCATCCCATCTCGCTCACGCAGAATCAACAGCAAAAAACTTGGGAGCTCGCACCTGACACCGTCATTGAACAAGAACTTGTCGAACGCTATCAATGGAAAAATTGGGCCGCTACCAACCTTCCGACGAACGTGCGCGAGTGATACCATGCGGTCCATATGGACCAACCCTCTTCTGCTCCTACACCAGCCACGAATCCGCTGCCACAGCCACCTCAAGCCAGCGGCCATTCGGCTGCCTTCTTGGTTCTTATCAGCCTCGTGATCGGTCTCGTGATCGGTGCTTGCGGCTTCATGGTCTGGCAACGGATGGCCCCAAAGCCGGTCCTCGCCCCAACGCCAACCGAAACGACTACAGGAACAAACGAAGGAACAGCTACCTCAACACCGACAACGCCAACCAGTACCGCGGTGAATATTGATGAAACAGCGGCTAATCTGATGATCGCTTGGAAAGCCGGCAGTATCGTGACGCCAAGCGCCGCCTTCGGCACGCTTATCCCAAGCAACACACTCGTTGTGAAGAGCCCGAGTAACTACGAGGGTGGCATCGACGAAGCCCTTCCGAATTACACGTTTACCTACGACTACTACGAGCAGGGTCGCGTGAACGATGGCGCTTACAAAGATTGGCTCGTCTACGGTGCCAAACAAGCCAAGCGCGAAGTCGATCTTGGGATGGACCCAACAACCGCACCCACCTTTTTTAATCTCCTCGTATCACCTGATAAAGGGCAGATTCGCATCATTGGGATGAGCGGCTCACCGATCTTTAGCCAGGCTTGGCCAGGCGTAAAGTTCGCTCCAAATTTCAAGTTGAACTTGAGCACCTTCCCAACAACCATCACGCTTGAGAACGGAAAAATACTGACTCAGGCCGGCATCAGCGCACAAGCGGTTCCTTCGCCGATCTGTGGTGGTAGCAGCGGCTGTGTTGATCGCTTACCAATCGCTCACACGCAAAACGGGTTAGGCGTCTATGCTGGGGCAACGGCCGCCTTCTTCCAAGGAGAAGACACCAAACCCGGCTGCGTCATTCTCTACCGTGAGAATGGTGAGGGTATGGCGTATGAAAGCGGCATCGCTTCAGCGATCCGCGATCCTCAGGTTCCAAACGAACCAGGCTACGTCGCCGCCAAAGTTGTGACACCAAATCAGTTAAGCTGGAACGCACCTTACGCCAATACCTCAACTTTCCGTGCGCACGAAGTCGGTGGCTGCGGCGGCATCGGCTGTCTCCGCGTGTTGCAGCCAGACGAATTACGCCAAGCCGACATCGTTCAGGCAGGTACGACAAACATCGGTGAACCAATCTACGTCTACACCCCAGAAGCAATCTCGCGTATTCCAAATGTCTTAAACGAGGTCTACGAACAGTGGTACGAATACGATCAGAATGGTCAGAAACCAAGTGTGCAAGTGTTCGTGCAACGCACCAAGGTCCCGCTCTTCTTCTGGAAAGACGCATTCGGTCGTTGGGTTGTCTATAAGAATGCCGTCGCCGTCCCACTCGCCGAATGTGGTAAACCAGTCATCTACCTCTACCCAACCAAAACGCAGCAGGTCCAAGTGAAACTTCCTTCCTTTATCAACGTTACGGTCAGTGAACCGAGCTATCCAACGGAAGGCTGGAACGTCAGCGCTGAACCAAACGGTCAGCTCACCTTGAAGGATGGTTCCACGTTCGGCTCGCTCTTCTGGGAAGGTCTTGGCGTAAACTATGCTGCACCAACTACGGGCTTCGTCGTGAAGAACGGTCAGGTCTCATCGTTCTTGGATAAGACCCTGACTCGCTACGGCTTAAACAGCCAAGAAAAGAAAGAATTCATGGAGTTCTGGGTCCCACGCATGACCGGTGCCCCGTACTACCGAGTGTCGTTCCTTACGAGCGACTGGAGCCAACAAGTCCCTCTCACTGTCAGCCCTGCCCCAAAAACGAGCATTCGCCTCTTCATGGACTGGCAGCGCTTAGGTGGCCCGATCGATCTCAAAGAACCAATGGTAACGACGCCTTCACGTGATGGCTTCACCTTGGTCGAATGGGGAGGATTGCTGCGCTAAAATAACTATAGAAACACAAAGAACGGAACACTCACAATGTGTTCCGTTCTTTTAAAAACATGAATCCGCCGGGTGGAGGATCCACGCGGCGGACGGTGACGACATCTTCAGACGAGACAGTCAGCCTTGAGAGCGCGACTGAGCCGTCCGATCTGAAAGCGAAAGGACACCGTCTGCCCAACCGTGATCGAGGCCCAGGCCTCATCCGAGACCATGAGCTTGGAGCGCTTCCCCGACCGTTCGACGGTCAGGAGATACGCGTAGCGCCCTCGTCCGACAAACTGAGGCTTCTCCGACTTGGCGACAACTCGACCCGTGCCTGTCTCTGACGGACGTAGGAAGAAATTGGCGATGTCCCAGAGAAGGTTGAGGACCAACAAGCCAGGAATGACCGCTCCAAAGATCCAAAGAATGAACATGTGCGCACCTCACTTCCGAACCAGACACTAACGGAATATATTATCACCAAATGACTTCTTTGTCAATCGATGATGAAACCAAAAAACATCCTGAACCATAATGGTTCAGGATGTTTTTTGGTTTCATCCAAGCATCAAGTTAAGGGACTTCCAGATATCTGGCGCTACTTGTTCGCTTAAGCGATTCATAGCCCTCTCAAGCGCAAATGGGTGGCCGTTGATAAGACTCTGTCCAAGACTCGCTTCCAATAGCTCTTTCAATCGAGCTGTTGGGACGCGCAATTCTTCACCATGCTGCTGTACAAATAATTGCAGCATACGAATAAGTTGCGCTTCTACCTTAGACTCAATTTGGATTCGTCTCATACCGGCTTCTGCATCCGGCATTTCATAAGCCATCTTACCAAGCAACTCGTTAAGAATCGCCGGGTACCGCCGGGCGAGCGTATGACTGAGTAAATCATTTACCCCTAAACCAAACTCTCTGCTTTCATAATAATTTTGAGGCGCACCTGCCGGCGGGAATAGGAGCCCATCAATAAGATACGTCAGTCGACGACGACCACTTTCTTCTGCTTCTTTTGGATCCGCCCCAACAGATCGTTCTTGTGTCGCCACTTCGTGCTGATCATCTTCAGCCTCTAACAGCGCGAGGACTGCCTCAGCTTTCCCTTTTAACTCTTCGCCCAATTTTATATACCCCATCCACTCTCTCCAGGCCCTTCCAACGATCAATAATCCATATCGCATGATGAGCCCTTCATCCAACATTCGCTTCATCTCTTCTGGAGTAGCGGAATCATGATTTAATGCGGAACCTGAAGAGATGATACGAGCGAACTCATAAGAAATGCGTCTTTTTTCTTCTGGGGTCACTTGCTGAAGGACTTCGCGACCAGTCGCCTCAGCTAAACGTCTCGCGTCTGAGTTGAGGGCGCGATGTTCTTCAAGCACATTCAAACCAACTGGTCTGATGCGTGGTTGGGTTGCGCGCGTATTTGCAGGAGCAGAAGGAGGCGCTTCACCTGGATTCTTTCTTCCCGTGTTCATAAACCCCAGTTTATCATATTTGCCATCCGCTGATGAGAAACAAAAACACCGCCTTACGGCGATGTGTTTGTTGGTAGCTCCAAGGGGAGTCGAACCGCTGCAACAGCTTGAGCGGACATCACCATTACCGTTCAACCAAGCCACGATCACTTCCGAAGACTTTTTCGCCGGTTGTATCTAGAAATCTCTAAAAATCCCCTGATGTTCCTCACTCCGAGGCAATGAGTGGGCAAGCACTAGACCATCCACAAGCCGTCGTAAAAAGGCGCGCTTTCCCCATCTTATACGTTGACGCACAACACCGCAGAATAAACTTACACCCCTCATAACTCATCTCACACTTACACATTCTATGTCAGCAAGAAAGATTGGCCCGTCTTGGTGGGTCGACTTCCGATTCGGCAAAACACGCTACCGAAAGCGCAGCCCACTCAATACCCGTGATGGCGCTCTTGATTACGAAGCGAATATCCGACAGAAGCTCGCACGCGGGGAACCGATCACAGTCACGCTCGCCAACGGCCGAACTTTCGCGGACTTCGCTGCCGAGTGGATGAGGAAGTACGTCTCGACCAACAATCGGAACTCGGAGCAGATCTCCAAGAAGCGAAAGCTTGCGAAGCACATCCTCCCCTACTTCGGCCACTTGGCCCTTCATGAAGTCACCGCTCTGAAGATCGAGAACTTCAAAACACAAAAATTCGAGGAAGGCCTATCTCCGAAGTCGATCAATAACTTCCTGACGATACTCAACAAGTGCCTGCAAACCGCCCAAGAATGGCAGCTCCTGGCTCGTGTTCCAAAAATACGTTGGATGCGTGTTCCGCCTCAACGCGCCGAGCACCTTTCCCCTGAAGAATGCGAGCAACTACTTGAAGCTGCGAAGTACAAACCATTCTGGCGCAATATGATCTTCTGTGGTTTACGAACGGGACTTCGACTTGGTGAGCTCATCGGCCTTCGCTGGGAAGACATCGACCTCGATCGCCGTACGATCCACGTCAATCGATCCGTGGTTTATGGTATCGAAGATGCTCCGAAGAATAATCGCACGCGGGTAGTTCCCCTATGCGCAGACATCTACGAATGCCTTTTAGCGTTCCCCTCGAAGAAGGGTCTGGTGTTCCCGCAGCCGAATGGCGATCCGTTAAACTACAACCTGGCCCAGTGGGGCTTGGGATCTATTCGCTTGCGTATTGGTATGCGCCGGATTGGCTGGCACGCCTTGAGACATACATTCGCTTCCCAGCTCGTAACCAAGGGGGTATCACTGCGAGCAGTTCAGGAACTCTTAGGCCATTCGACAATACAGATGACTATGCGATACTCCCACTTGGCGCCCAGCACACTGCATGCAGCCGTTCAAGTTCTGAATCAGAATACACAAGACATGGCAACAGAGGCGACTCCCATACACTAATGCCTTGCGATCCCACCTCTCCGCTCATGACAAATATACTACTGCCGGCGCTCGTATATTCCGCTGTGAATCTGCAAGATGGTGTCTGAATACAGCTCCGAACCGATTCAAATGCCTTTTCTATGGAGCGAATCAGTTCCGGGTAGGTGAGCTGTGCTACTTGTGTCTCGGTGGGAATATAGTCGATGCATCGACCCTTCCGTTCGGTTAAGAGTTGGTTTAGCGAGATAGTTACTTTCGTCATATTGGATTCGTTTGTTTTAGATGTGGACTTTATTAATTTTGTGTCCCGGCGATCAGAGTATACGAAGCTGCTTTTGACTTGAGAAGAGGCTAGCGAATGCGTTGGGCAAGATCTTGGGCAATTAATCGATCGGTAATACAAAAACACCGCTTGTTAGCGGCGTTTCTGATGGTAGCTCCAAGGGGAGTCGAACCCCTATTAACGGCTTGAAAAGCCGCTGTCCTAACCACTAGACGATGGAGCCATAAACCTGGCTGCGGAACCTATTTGCGTCGGCAGGATATCCATCTTTGAGCGCTCCGTCAAGCCATTCGAGCCACTCTTCGTTCCAAGAAAGCCTTGAAAAAGAGAGATGCTCGCCCGTTTCCGGTAGAGCACCGGGAACAGGCAGGGCGACACGTCGGGGAACGTGTCAGAAACGAAGGCAGTATGGGATGGCGCGGTTCACGCGGCGGCGGGCACGCGTAGCGACATCTTGGAGCGTGTCGATGGGGTGCATCGCCGCGCTCGCGATGTCCGTCGCCCACAAGAAGCCACGAACGACGAAGCCAGCACCCAGAACGAACAGGCCCGGCGGAGCATCGTACTCGTCGCTCCAGCCTGGATACGAGCCGCCAGCCGCCCACGGCTCCCGAGCGCAGACGCAGACGGGTCCAGGGCAGAAACAACCACGCGACGGTGACGTCATCGAATTACCCTCCGCGGTTCGCCATGGATGTTGATGAAAAAGGCGTACCGCCTTCTCATTTCAGCGCGTGGCGCTAAAGCTGACAAGGCGAAACACATTTTGTTGAAATTCGTTTGGCGCGGGGAGCTGAGCCACTCCCCGCGCCTCCGAGTTCAGGCAATCCGACACCGACCAAGACAGGTCAGCTTCCGGCCCTCGGGCAGATACTCGGCCCACCAGGCGTCGAGAGCCGTCGGACGCAGGTGTCCCGTCAGGGCTTCCGCCGGGAGCGATGGAGCACTCACCGACTGATCCACCAGGCCGAACTGCTTGAGCAGCGGCAGATAGAGCCTCCTTGACGCAGCATCCGCTGGATCAGGCCCCGGGAAGACCGCAGCCGACATGATCGGCGCAATCGCCTCCCATTCAGCACGCGTGCCCACCTGGAACGCGACATGCGTCAGACTGGGCGTGAACGGCCTCTCCTCGGCGAACCCTCGCCCCAGGAGAATTGGCAGCACCGATAGGCGGTCCACACCCGGGGTAAAAGCCATCCCGAGCGGAACCGCCACATCGCCCTCAACAGCGGCCGCAAAAACAGCGGCAGCCACGATCTCCCCCTTCGACTGATAGCCGATGAAGGTGTTTCTACGATCCGTGATCTGCTCCTGCGTAGTCTTGCCAAACCGCTCCATAGAGCGCATCAGCGGCGGGGGGATTCCCACACCGCTCTGGAACCTAGCAACCCCATCCTGACCACCCATGTACGTCACGTCTCACCCCACAGCTTCGCGTCGTTTACGCGGTATCCTTCAACGCCCCATGCGCGAAGGAATCAGATAATCTAAAAGCTGCGCAACCATTTATCAAGAGAGGCTCCATTTTTTCTAAAGATCCTCTCTCTAAAAACACAGCGACCTCCCGTCCTCAGCTCCGGAAGCCGGAAGAGGACGGGAGGTCAAACGCGAGAGCGCTCGCGTCAGGTGGGCTGCATCACGATGAGACGATCGATCCGGCGGCGGACCGAAGCGGCGACATTTCGCCCGAGCTCACAGACCAGACCGGGGCCGATACGGCTCCCCTCACCGATGACGAAAATCGCCCCGAAGACGACGAGAGCCGCGGTCTCACTCAGCTCCCGTGCAAGACCGATGACTTCTTTCCCTTCGTAGCGGCAACCGAACCGCCCGAACCCAGACCGTTGTGAAACACGAGATGTGATTCGCACCATGCTGACCCTCCTAGCAACCGCTGGTTGAAGAAATTGCGGCCCCACCATCTAAACCGACACGTAATAAACTATCAAGCCTTTACGACGTGCTCCGTTTCATCTGCCCCTTCCGCCAAGCAGCGATCTTGGCATGATCACCCGATAGCAAAATCTCTGGGATCTCCCAGGTCTTTTTTCCAACCGTATACTTCTCTGGACGTGTGTACTGAGGATATTCCAAGAGACCTTCCTCGGTGTGTGACTCAGTATCCAGTGAAGCCTCTTCTCCCAACACCCCAGGACGCAAACGCGAAGCCGCATCTGTCATCACAAGCGCAGCCAGTTCTCCTCCGGTTAAGACAAACGAACCGATCGAAAGTTCTTCATCAATCAACTGTTCGGTGATGCGTTCATCCACCCCTTCATACCGCCCACACAAAAAGACCAACCGATCGTACTGGGCTAAACGCACTGCATCCGCCTGTTGAAAACGCTTCCCCTTGGCACTCGTTAAAATAACGCGTGTTTTTTTGGCGCTGGCCGTTGGTGCCCCGTCCTTCTTGCGAACCTTCAACGCAACCAACGCTTCATGGAATGGAGCAATTTTCATCACCATTCCCGGACCGCCACCGAACGGACGATCATCGACCGTCTGGTGACGATCATGCGTCCACTGACGCAACTGATGCGCCTTTAATTCGAGTTTTCCGTCACGCATTGCGCGCCCCAACATCGCCCCATCCAAATAGGGCTGCACGAACTCCGGGAAGATCGTGAGGATATCAACTTTGAGCGGTGAGCGCTTAGGCATGAGGCTAGCCTAACGAAAATCACTGAATAAAAACAGACCAAGCATGCTTGGTCTGTTTTTTCGGTTGCTGTGTTGAGACTAGATGCCGAGGTCACTCAGATCCGAGTCCGTGACCAAGCCGGAGTCCCCATGACCCATCGAAGGGGCCTGCTCTGTCTGCTGAGGCTGTTCACTCCCCATCTCACCCATCGCCGTTCCCTTGCGTTCCTGATGTTCGCGGCGAGCAGATTCTGGTTCGTAGATGCGCATGTTGACGCGAGCATTGGCCTTCGCGCCGACAATTTTGAGCAAAATACGGAGGGCGCGTGCCGTTTGGCCATCGCGACCGATCACGTAGCCCATATCATCCTGACCGACGCTCAAGGTCAGCAACACTCCACGGTCATCAACCGTGCGTTCGACTTTGACGTTGTCTGGGTGATTGACGACTGACTTCACGACATACTCAAGGAATTCCTGCTCTACGTGTCGTTCTCCTTCTGTTTGCTGTACATCCATGTCCATAGCAATGGCTTTTATAACCTCCAAAAGGTGGAGGTGGCTAAATGATCAGCCCCTCAGGGGGATGGAGAAACGATAGCATGGGGGTTGGGGGCGCTCAAGCAGCTGACTATTTGCGCTTGGCCGGACCTTGACGGAGGGGCCATGAAAGGCTATTCTTGGCGCCATGTTAACGATCCGCCTTACCCGTGTCGGGAAAAAGAAGCAGCCATCCTATCGCTTCATCGTGTCTGAAAAGGCTCGTGATCCATGGGGCAAGGCGCTCGAACTCCTCGGGACCTACAACCCTTTGACCAATCCAGCGACGATTAAGCTCGAAAAAGAGCGTATCAGCTACTGGATTTCCAAAGGTGCTCAGTGCTCTGAAACCGTCTGGAACCTGTTCGTTGATCAGGGACTCGTTGAAGGCGCCAAAAAGCGCGTCAACACCATGAAGAAGCGTCACGCTGAGCGTCTCGCAAAGAAAGCCACGTAAACCCATCAAATACGCTTCAAAACAGCCTCTTCGGAGGCTGTTTTGTTGACTAAATAACGTTTTTCATGTAATTTAAAGGGTTCTTTTGCCTTTTATCGGCCTAAGAACGCCCCTACGCACTCACATGACGCGCTTCGCGTCCAGAAAGGCTCGCCGTGCTTCTGTTCCAAGCCTTGTTTCACCTGAACACAGTCGCGAAAGACGCGCTTCAGGAGGCTCGACGGCGTCGAGCTGTAGTGACTCTGAGGTTGCAGCGCTTCGCTGTAGAGGTGTCCGTCCTCACTTCGTTCGCGCCCCACCTACACACGTACCGAGAGGAGAAAAGAGCTGCCGCCGCGAAAGATCCTGTGCCAAATTGGGATCAGAGCAAATACACTCCCTGGACGCCAACAGCCCGCACCGTCTGGCATCACCACCAAAGGCAGCTTCTAGAAGTCATGAGTCCTGGCTACCTCACCCAGACGGCGGCTGACGGTACGATCACCATCGTGCTCGAATGTCGCGGAGAGCTCTACGAGTTCCACTACATGGCCGATGGCACGCCGCTGCCCTAGCGCGCCCCAACCCAACCTCGCGGAGTACCAAGAACTGTTCTTCGTACTCCGCGCCCCGCCGATACCGCTGAATTCATTCGGCGTTCCTTCGGGGAGACACAAACCGCAGCCTAGGCTGCGGTTTGGTGTTTCAACTTTTCGATGTCTTCGAGTTTGACCGACAGAAGCTGTGAAACCCCATCTCCACCCATGGTGACTCCGTAGAGTACATTTGCTTGAGCCATCGTGGCACGATTATGCGTGATCACCACGAACTGCGTTTTGTCGGCGAGTGAGGCAACGATTTCAGCGAACTTACGTGAGTTCGATTCATCCAAGGCGGCATCGACCTCATCCAAAACGACGAACGGTGAAGGGTTGGTCGCCATGATTGCGCAGATAAGGGCAATTGAAGTAAGCGCACGTTCACCGCCGGAGAGCAGCGAAATTGATTTGAACGTTTTGCCTGGGGGTGTAACTTGGATATCGATCCCAACGATCTGCTCCCCAAGCTCGTCTTCGCCGACAGCATTCCCCTGCTCGTCGACCTCCGGCTCCGACTGTACTTCGATCAACTTCGCATCGCCTCCTCCAAAGAGTGTTTTGAAAAACTTCCCAAACTCCCGATTGAGATCAGCGAATGCAGTCTTGCTTCGTTCTTGAATCGTTTGATCCAGCTCTTTCACCACCGTTTCAAGCGCGCTCAAACCAGCTCGCACATCTTCTGCCTGTTGCGAAAGGAAGGTGTGACGCTCCTTCGTCTCAGCATGTTCTTTCACGACTTCTGGATCGATGCCACCAATCCATTCAAGTTGTGAACGTAACCGTTGCAAACGCGATCCCATGTCCGGCGCAGCTACATTACTTGCAGCTTGTTCGGCTAACGTTTCGAGCTCTGCTTCGAGCGCTGGTGCTTGGTTGCGTAAGTCTTGGAGGAAGCCTTCACGACGCGTCTCGAAGCGTGCCAATTCAACGGCTGCATCCGAGGCTGTTCGCTCTACCCCATGTACTTCTTGGCGTTTTGAAGTGAGCTTGCGTTGTAATTCAAACAGATGCGAGCGCTGATCGCGATCACGTTGGTTCCAGGTATCTAATTCACGTTCGCTCGCACGGACCTTTTCTGTAATCAACTCAAGCGCTTGATGCAACGCCAGCGCCTCGGCTTCAATTTCTGGTTGAACGGTTGAAACTTGTTCTGGTTCGGGAGCAGGACGTTGAAGCTTTCCAACCAACCCATCACCCACTGATTGCAGCTCTTGAACAAGCTGACGGATCAACGCGAGGTCAGGTGTAGACGCCTGAACAGCCTGAGATAAAGCGGTATGCTTTGCACGTAGTTCCTCGATCCCCTCGATGATCTTTGAAAGCGGCAGTGGCGACCAGGGTTTCTCAGCACGAACAGCGGCGACCGCTCGCTTCGTTTCGAGCTTCAATTGCTCCTCACGAACATGACCACGCTCACGGTTCAGCTCATCCAACTTCTTGCGGATTTCCTGGAAACCTTCGTTCACCGGAACGTCCTTCTCCATCCGCTCAAGCTCAGACTGGAGCGCCTGAGCTTCTTTTTCTCGGTCCTCGATCTCACGTTTCGCCTTATCCATCTTCTCGGCGGC
Organism: uncultured Gammaproteobacteria bacterium; assembly: GCA_964598725.1. Lineage (GTDB taxonomy): Bacteria > Patescibacteriota > Patescibacteriia > 2-12-FULL-60-25 > 2-12-FULL-60-25 > JAGOTP01. The sequence goes on from CAZRCW010000002.1 coordinate 371,128, forward strand.
CGATTGCCAGCCACGACGAATCTCCGCCCACTGGCGGCCGTAATGCTGGCGTTCGAGGGATCGGAGCTCCTGTTCGACCCCTTCGCGCTCCTGGAGGCGTTTTACCTGCTTCTCAAGCGATGCTAAGCGCGGACCGAGTTCCTGCAAGAGCAGATCGGTCTGAGCCAGGTGCTCTTTTGAGGCCGTGATCTTATTCCAAGCCGAATTTCGCTTTAATTGGAAAGGCTTTAACCCAAAAGCTTCATCAAAAAACTCCTTGCGTTCGGCTGGACCCGCCACCAACACCTGGTCGACCATCCCCTGCCCGATCACGCTATAGGTGCGCTGCCCGATACCACATTGGGCCAAAAGGAGCTGTACATCCTGCAGACGAGCCCCCTCACGGTTGATTTCGTACTCGGACTGACCATCCCGGTATAACCGGCGGGTTACGGCGATTTCGCTCAGCCCAAGCTCCGGCTTATCATCGTTTTCAAGCACCATGGTCACCTCGCAGAAACCAGACTTCCCGCGCTTCTCAGACCCAGCAAAAATCACGTCTTCGCCCCGTTTTCCACGTAAAAGCTTCATGCTTTGCTCGCCCATGACCCAACGCAAACCGTCGGCTACGTTGGACTTTCCGGAGCCGTTTGGGCCGACCACGGCCGTCACCCCTCGTCTGCCTGAGGCATCTAAAACGAACTCTAAAGCCGTCTTTTGGGCGAAGGTTTTGAAGCCTTGAAGCTCCAGCCGCTTGAGGTACATACGCCGACTATACTACTCTATCGCCATGCCACATACCAAAGACGCCGGCTTCGAGCATCTGAAGGAGGCTTTTGCCGAACTTCTGACCGAGGTCGAATTCCCCCCAGGCGTCTTCGTGACCGTCCTGGAAGCCAAGATCGCTGCCAACTCCGCCCATGCTACTTTCACCCTCTCGGTCTTCCCAGACGGGAAAGATGATGTTGTCTTAGCAACCTTGAACGGCGCGAAGCATGACTTGAAAGATGGTCTCGCCAAAACGCTGCGTCTGCGCCGCATTCCAGACCTGCACTACAATTTCGATCATACGGAAGCGGAAGCGGCCGTGATTGAAAACGCGATCAACGATTTGAAGCGAAAAGGGGAACTGTAGAACTGATTGATCCTGTATGACGATTCCGGCAAATGCTAAGCAACTGACCGTTGAATCTTACAATCAGCATGCTGCTGTATTAGCCGAACGATACGATAAGCTTGATCGTCGTGCAGACATAGATCGAATCTTTGAATCACTCACAAAGCCAAAGCCTTTCGTGTTTGAAATTGGCTGTGGGAGCGGAAGAGACGCAAAAGAGTTTCTTAAGCGAACACCCAACTACATGGGTCTCGATATCTCTGAAGCGTTACTTACTATCGCTCGAAAAAACATCCCGGAAACAACCTTTGTTCACGGCGACATTGAAACGTTCGCATTACCAACGGACATTGATCTCGCCTACAGCTCTGCGTCTCTTCTACATATAGACAAAGAAGCGTTGCGCTCTGTTTTAAAAAGACTATACGAGAAGTTAACACTCAACGGACTTATTTACCTTTCACTGAAAGAGGCTACTGAATACCGAGAAGAGATACAGGTCGATGCCTTCGGCACGCGCATCTTCTATCACTATTCCCTTCAAGACATCGAAGAGCTGAGCTCTGAATTTAAAATCTTGAAACTACAACACTACAAGCATGAGCGCGATCTTATCTGGCTGGAAGTCTTATTGCAGAAGACATAGTCTATTCCTGTCTCTATGCCAACCACCTACCAAGCGCTTGTTGATGACCTGAATGCACAGTCGTTCCACAAGGTCCCACTCACCTGCACCCGTGAACAGATTGAAGAAGCGGTCGATGCCTTTTTCAAGTTCATGGATTTACCAGAGGAGGTGAAGCGTGACTATTCTTTTAAAGTGGAAGGTGACGATGGCTTCTCGATGGAGGTTGGCTACTGGACCCGTTCCCGTGAAACCGGTAGTCCGGATAATCGCGGTTACTTTCAGTATGCACCCGTTGGCGATGAAACCTTCCGCAAAACCGGTCAACAACAGCCAGAGCTGATTGAGTTCCTCGATAAAGCCAAGGTCGTGTACGACTCGGTTATTCAAACGCTCGAAGAAACTGCCCAGGTTATTGATGCGGTTCATCCAGGGATCCACGAAGCAACGTTCAATCCCGGTGCGGGCCGTGTTATTCGTGCGCCACTCCGCTTTTTAGGCTATCCAACTACTGATCCAGGAGACTTTCTGGCGACCGGACATTACGACAAAGGCGCCTTCACACTCGCGGTTGCGGAAAGTGCGCCGGGATTACGCATTGGAAAAACACCGGAGACCGTAAAAGAAATTGTTCATGAACCAGGACATGGGTTATTTTTCCCCGGTATTCAACTCGCCCACTTCACGAACGAAACCTTCGCCCCAAGCTGGCACGATGTCGTGCAAAAAGATCAGGATGCCTATAAAAAGAGTTATGCACGTTGGGCCGTCGTACTCTTCAACGGTGCTTGGTACGGCAAACCAACCACTTGGGATGATCGTCATACACCCCAAACCTACACCTAACACAGGAACCAAATATTGACAGAGCGCGCACGCGTTCTTACCATATTGATCCCCAATTCGGGGATCTTCCTGTTTTTTCATCAGGCCACTGATGGACAAACAGGAGGATGAACATCCGTCTTCCTCCAAACCCTTGTATCCAACCAGGAGGACCGGATAGTGTCACACAAGCAGTTAGATCCCCTCGCCCACGCAGAGCATCGAGATGCCTGCGAAGCCGCTCGAACGCTGCGCGACCGATTGGTCGCGCTCGAACGGGGGCAGCCGTCCGTCAGCCACACGGATCGGACCACCCACTCAACGCTACTCGCCGCAGTGCAGAAGCGCTTCGATGAGGCATACGCCAGTCTGCCTCGATTCGACAGCCCCACCGACGTGTGGCGCTGGGAGGGACTTCGTGACAGCCTGGGCCTCTGGACCAAGCGGACGATTCACCTCAACCCGCATGAAGCTGACGATCGCGCCTGTGCGCAGCCGACGCTCCATGTCACGTCTGCCTGGTCTACCAATGGCATCCTGGTCCGCGGTGACGCGAGCCAGGTGAATCTTCTGGAAGAACGACCGCTGCTGCTGGAAGTCCAGCGCGCAATCGCACTCCTGTACGTCATGCGGGAGGCGCTGTGCACGCTGACCGGCCTGAAGCCGCCTGAGTTCGACTGCCTGATCTTCGGCAATCATCGAGCTCGTCCATTCGTGCAGAGCCTCTGGCAAGCTGCGCTCACGCAGCACAGCACGCTCTGGCACCGCGACAACAAGGGAGAGCTGCCTGCGCGCGGTAAGCCCTTCCATGAACTTCCTATGGGAGGTGCGATCTACGTCGGGCCGCCAACGCCCTTCTGCGACCTGCCTCTCTATAATCCGAACACGGGTGATGCGCTGGAATTGATCGGTACGCTCAATGATCCGCGCAACATGTCCCATCCGCCTGCGTTCGTGATCGAACTTCGAGAAACGTTGAAGGACGCGGCCTTCACTCAGCCGTTCTATCGCGTGGAGGCGGCTGTCGCCTCTCCCCCTCCCTGACTCACCCTCCGAGTCACCGGCGGCTCTCCCCACAAACCGCGCTGTCCTAGCGCCCGTTCGAGAGAGCCTCCTCCCTTTTTTCAGCAGTCGCTGCTGACCAAAGGCTGGAACCAGCCAAAAGCGCTCAAATAAGCCCTTTCAATTGACAATTCAGGCAAAAATCGCTAAGGTACGTCATTCATCTCACCCATGTCTTCCCTGCCTGAATTCACGCGTTTGCGCGCCCTCGTGCAAAACGCTCACCGGGTCCTCCTTATCGCCGACGGCAAGCCCGATGGCGATAGTTTGGGCTCGAGTTCCGGCTTCCTGAACTGGCTCCGCCGAGAAGGGAAAGCGGCTGAGGCTTACTGTGCGGCCCCGATCCCCCGCTCCTTTTCTTACCTTGATGGCATTCACCTGTTCCGAAATGATGCAGCCACCTTCACAGAAGATTGGGATTTGATCATCACGTTCGATGCGGGGGATTTGCGTCACTGCGGCGTCGAGCAGTTGCTCCCACAGGTCAAAAGCAAGTACACACTCGTCAACATCGATCATCACACGACCAACGCACGCTACGGACATCTGAACATCGTGTTCGTTGATGCTTGTTCAACGTGTGAAGTCGTTTATCGTTTTTTAAACGCCGAAGAAATCCGCTTGGATTCAGCTATCGCAACCTCTCTTCTTACGGGTATTTTGACGGACACGTCTTCGTTCTCGAACTCAGGAACAACCTTAACCGGAATCGAGGCCGGTTCCGCTTTGACGGCTGCGGGCGCCCGTATGAATGAGATTTATCATCATCTTCTCCAAAATAAGACGATTGATGGTCTACGTCTTTGGGGACTCGCGCTGTCACGTCTGCGCATCAACAAAAAGTACAACGTCGCGACCACCTATTTCTTTGCGAAAGACTTGGAAGGAGCACCCGAGGAAGCGGTCGAAGGGGTTTCGAACTTCTTGAATGCCAGCTGCGGTGAGGCCGAGACAATGCTGGTGTTGCGCGAGCTTCCAGATGGGCAAATCAAAGGCTCGATGCGCAGCGCAACCCGCGATATTTCAAAAGTCGCCAAACTGTTAGGTGGCGGTGGGCACAAGAAAGCGGCTGGCTTCACGATCAAAGGCCGATTGGAAGAAACGGCCGGTGGAGTCAGGGTGATCGTAAAGGAATGATCGACGCGAGGCGTGACTTCATTAGCACTCTCAATATTTGACTGCTAATTTTAGATTGGTATACTAGACCAACATCCTATGGCAAACCCTTACACGTTGAGCAATATCACGACCAACAATTATTTGATTCCAACGGTGATCGAAAAAACGTCGATGGGTGAACGGGCTTACGACATTTATTCGCGTTTGTTGAAAGACCGCATTATTTTGCTTGGTTCCGAGATCAACGATGATGTGGCTAACGTCGTTGTCGCTCAGTTGCTCTTCCTCGAAAGCCAAGATACGGACAAGGACATCAAACTTTATATCAACTCCCCAGGTGGTTCGGTGACCGCTGGTCTGGCCATTTACGACGCCATGCAGTATGTGAAACCAGACGTTTCCACCATCTGTATCGGCATGGCCGCTTCGATGGGGGCCGTCTTGCTGGCGGGCGGTACAGACAAAAAGCGCTTTGCTCTGCCGAACTCCGAGATCATGATCCACCAGGTCCTCGGTGGATTCCAGGGCCAAGCGACCGATATCAAAATCCACACCGAACGTATCCTGAAAACCAAAGAACAGCTCAACAAACTTTTGTCGCAACACACCGGCAAGCCACTCAAAACGGTTGAACAAGATACGGAGCGCGACAACTTCATGAGCGCGCAAGAAGCGATGAAGTACGGCTTAATCGACAAAGTTATCACTCACACATCCGGGAGCTAACTACTCAGACTGGTCGGATGACCCCAAACAGGCATATGCTATCCGCATATGCCTGTTCTCTTTTCTCGTCTTTCCCTCGTGTCTGGAGTCGCTCTTGCCGGCCTTACCCTTGCAGGCGCTGGTTGCTCAACAAATGCAGATGCTCCGCTCTCTAACAGGCACGATGCTCGTGGCCAAGTTGTTTCGAGCGGTATCGATCTTCAAGTGATACCTCCAAACTTCCCAAGCGATGCTCCAAAATACGCGAATGGAAAGACAACTGTCGCTTTTGTTGATCCCGATGGAAAGTCTGCTTCCCTCGTTCAAGAAACGGGCGACTCGGTTGCTCAAGTTCAAGCAAGTATTGAAAACAGCTTGTCCGCCCAAGGCTTCACCAAACAAGCAGGTGGCGTCATTTCAGCAGATGTGGTTATTCTCTCGTTTAGCAAAGGGAGTGTGCGTTACCAGGTAAATATCGCTCATCAAAACGATAAGACGCAGATTCAATCGATTCGAAGCGAACAATAAGAACACAAAACACAGCTCCCGATCGGGAGCTGTGTTTTATTATTTGTAAGCCCGACGCAGCTCCGTTCCTTGGTAGAAATGGCCTAAAATATCGCTATATGTTCTCCCCGCGTAGGCCATATCAAGGGCACCGCTCGCCGACATACCGACCCCGTGTCCCCAAAGCGTGCGACCGATATCTTCTGGCACAGGGACAGATACGAGCCACGGATAATTCGACGCACCACCCCAAACCTCACCCCAGCCACGCGTACGACCATCTGAACGCGAGAAGTACGGTGTGATCGCCAGACTTCCTTGATAAGTCACGATCTGACCACGGGTCGCATCCACGGCAGAACTAATCGTCGGCGTTCGAGCTTCGTAATCGTAGCCACGGTAGACCTGATCGTAACGCGCATCGACGGTGTAATACTCATCGGCATGCTTGGTCGAACGTTGCACGTGATACATGGCGTAGGTACGCGCTGTAGTGAGAAGTGTGCGTTGGAATTCCGCGGGGCTCACATTTGATGTTTCGGCAATTCCCTTGAGGTACCACTCGACTGGCAGTTCGTTAATGAGCCAGACCCCATCCGTTGCGGGTGTGTAACGCAGTTCGAGCTCCGCTCGGAAGGCGTTATCCGTGCGACCGAAGTCTGTGACGCGCATCGGCGACAAGCCGTCCTCTGCTCGGAAGACATAATAGGTCGACGATTGTCCGCTACACGCTTCGCCCAGAATGTACACACGGCTGGTTCGATTATACAGGACGCTTACTTGCTGCCCTGGAGACACAGTACAGACCGTTGAACCTGATTGTTGTACGAGCACCGGAACGTTCATTGCTTGAATAACCGAGCGATCATCGACGGTCCGCAGTACACCGACGCGGATCGATGGCTCTACCGGCAGTGAGTTGATATCCCCGTTCAATGGAATCGCTTCGATTGGTGGACGGGTCGGCGTCGTGACGACCGGCGTTGTCGGCTTCGGTGTCGATGGAGTCGAAACAGATGGTTTTGGCGTGCGAGCAGCGGCATTACTCGTCACCAAGAGCGGGATCTCAATGACGCTGTTTTGAACCGGCAATCCATCCGAGTAGAGCTGAAACAAGGCAGTGTATTCTCCTTGATCAACCGGTAAGCGAAGCATAAAGGCTAACGAAGTGCTCTGCCCAGGAGCTATCGTTCCAAGCAAACGAATCGCTTCGTTCGTATTTGACCAGGATGTATCTTGGAGTGAGCTATCATTGGCATACACTGGACGACGCAGATCGATGAACCGAATGGACAGATTCTTCCAAGGCACCGAGCTGACATTTTTAAAACCTACAATAAATTCCTTTTGAGCATAACCTGCTCCCGACAGACTATCTGCAGAACGCGCAGAAAGAACCGCGAAGAGATTACTCGTCGGACCAGTGGCCGGGTTTGGACTGAGTGGAGCCGTATCCGGTGGCGCCGTTCCCATGAACTCATCACGACCAGGGACGCGAATCGGCAAAACAAACGAGCCTCCATCGAGCCAGGCCTTGTCTTCGGCAGCAAGGGCGAACGTCTCTCTATAAAAACCTCCGGAACTTGGCCCACGTAATGAAATCTTGAAGTGGCCGATCGAGCCAGGCGCCACGGATGTCTCGATCAGGCGCGCGACCGGTTTTGAAGCTTCGGCGTCAACGATAAATGGACTAGCCCGTTCTTGCTTCCCGGTTGGATCAACCGCATAAATTGATACGAATGAGCCATTCGTACGCTCCCAGGTTGCAGAACCCACGTTCCGAAAGGAAACTTCGGCCAAGGCCTTATCGCCCGGCTCAACCTGCCATTCAATACCCCCTTTATCGATCAGCTCCGCTCGCCATTCGGGCGAACTTGGGAGTGAACTTTGAACGACGATCCCACTCCCACCGTTTGAAGTAGTTGATGCTGGCGTGGACGGGCTCGGAGTCGATGAGATCAGTGTAGAGGCGGTCCCAGCCACATTCAATTCAACATCAAACGCGCTTCGCGGGATCCAAGCCACGCCTTCGGCTGCCAAAATAAATTGCTCACGGTAGACGCCCGGCTTATCTGGGGCACGAACCGGAAACGCGAATGAGACTTCCCCGTTCGGTGCGACCGAAGTGACGGGCAGCTTTGCGGGACGAAGGGCCGTCTCCCAAGATGGACGGGCGAAGGCGCTCACGATCTCTTTTTTTGTTGTGGGGTTCCAGCGATACAGGGCAACGTAGTTTTTCGCATCGCGCTTCCAAGTAGCAGAACCCAGATTTTTGATCGTGACACGAATCTGATCGACTTGACCGGGTGTGAGACTACGCGGAACACTGAGCGCTATGACCGAGGCTGCATACGCAGGCACCACCGCTTTTACCGTCGCCGCGTGCGCCACCTCCTGAGGTACAATCAAGCCAAAAACAACGCTGACACAGGCAACGGTCCCAAACAACCGGCGAAAGAACGAACCTCGCATGGGAGAAAGTATACCATCTTATACCGAACAAGCGGTCCGGATGTTACACTGAGCGCCATGTCTATCGCTCGGTCATTGGCCGTAAATACCGGAGTCCAGTTGGTCGGACGGGTGATCTCGACCATTTTTGGCATCATCATCATCGGCCTCCTCACTCGCTCACTCGGCCAAGCGGGGTTTGGAGCGTATACGGCAGCAACCGCTTATCTCCAGTTCTTCTCCTTGATTCTCGACTTGGGTTTAAACGTGACGTTTACCGCCCTACTTGGAGAACATGCCGACGATAAAGCTTACGAAGAACGCTGCATCTCGGCGATTTTTACCCTACGCTTCATCATGGTCGCGATCGCCATGATTCTCGCGCCTTTGATCTACAAATTCGTGTATCCGGATGAGAGCCTCATCTTCTGGGCGATTGTAGCGCTGAACGGCTCCGTCATCTTCCCTGCCGTCAACCAGGTCCTCATCGGGGTACAACAGCGTCACCTGCGAATGTACATTCCCACGATCGCCGAAGTTGTTGGGCGTGTTGTCTGGTTGGTAGGCATCTTGCTCGCCCGCCACTTCGGTGTCGGCATCATCGGAATCATGTGGCTCGCGACCCTTAGTAACGTCTCGAACTTCCTCGTGACGCTCGCCCTCAGCTGGAAGCATGAGAAATTCCATTTCCGCTGGGATCCGGATTTTTGGATCAGCACCTTGAAACGCTCTTGGCCGGTCGGTATCTCGATTGCATTCAACTTAGTTTACTTCAAGGCTGATAGCTTCATCCTCTCGCGTGTCCGCAGCCTGACCGAGGTTGGAATCTACGGCGCCGCGTACCGCGTCCTTGAAATCTTGATCACCGTTCCGTTCATCTACGCCGGCATTCTTTTACCAATCTTGTCACAGATGCGAGCGAAGAAAGACACAAAGCAGTTCTCGTCGATCCTGAGCCGCTCATTCGAGATCATGTTATTGCTCTGCACTCCCATCGCGATCGGCACCTGGCTCCTTGGTCCGGACATCATGGCAGCTGTAGCTGGACCTGACTTTAGAGCCTCGGGCGTCGTTCTTGGCATTCTGATTTTGGCGGTCGCGATCATCTACTTCAACACGGTGACAACCCACGCCATCGTCGCCCTCGAAGCGCAAAAGAAAATGATCCCCGTCTACATTTTTGTCGCCATCATCACCTTCGGTGGCTATCTGATCTTTATTCCGCGTTACGGCATGTGGGCCGCCGCCTGGTTCACCGTTTTGTCTGAATTGATCATCTGCATTTCTTCCACGATCGTCACCTATCGCCTTCAACCATTCAATCCAGGCCTCAAGAAAAGCGCGTCGATCATCTTCTGCGGCATCCTCATGGGGTGCTTCATCTGGCCACTCAAACAATTTCCCTTGTTCGTTCCGCTCAGCGTGGGCGCGCTCAGCTATGTTAGTTGTTTATTCTTGTTCGGTACGATCACAAAAGACATGTTGAAACAGTTGCGTTAATGCACTGTGTAAAACCCGTTTGGAGCAAACAAAAAAATCAGGTACACTAGTTAGAGCTCTATGAAGAAACCTACCCCTCGCTCTTTGCCTCGTCCCGCCGCTGAAGAACACTCAGCCCCTTTCTCACCAGCCCTGATCGGCTTGTGCGGTATCGTTATCGGCATGTGTTTCTTCGCACTCGCTTTTGCCTTTATGAACGAGTTCAGCCCTCGTCGTGTAACCGTCGGTAGCGCCGCGATGAACAATATCGTTGCAAACACGCAGCAATAAGCATTTAAAAAATCACCCTGCACCAATGGTGCAGGGTGATTTTTTAAACCGGCATTTCTTTAGAACCACTGACGAAGCTTAGAGCAGACCTGGGACGAGACCATTCACCAACACCTTAAACTTATCAGCTGTGCGAGTAAGACTTGTATACCAAGCGTCAAATTGCGCACCTGTCATCTCTGGCTTCGCACCATGTGCTTCAAACAAGGCAAAGATCTTCTTCCCTTCCTCATCAACTGGGACAAAGGCGGCCTTTTCCGTTTCCGTCTCTTCAATACGTGCGGCCACCATTGCCGCCCGCTGATCCAACCACTCCCGATAAAGGCGCGCGACCTCAGCAAAACGCTCGAGTACCTTCGCTCTAAACGCACCGACTTCATTTACGTTCTTCTGAAGCACATGCTCATCATATTCTTCTTTCGTCAGCATCCCTTCTGGGTCGAGCTTCGTTGAAATATGCTGAGATGTTTCATCATCGAACGCTGCCAATCGCTCATCCAGCGTTTCGGCTTTCACACGTGCCACTTCGGCGAGCGCTGCTTCCAAAGCTAGCCGTTTCTCTTCAACCGTCTGCTCCTTAAGGACGATATCCGCATCCTTCTCCGCCAGCATCTGCCGCTTGACCGGAAGGTTTATTTCCGCACCCGATGTCAGTTTGCCTGCAATCACGGAGAACTGTGCCAGCAGATGAACGATATGCGTCTTTTGTTCTTCGCATGCATCAACCAAGCGCTGAATGAGCACCGGATCCGGTCTCACGGCCGACATGCTGTTTGCCAGTCCTTTGAATGCTTCCTTACTGAGCGCTGGCTTCAATTCTTCTTTACCGGTCACCTGACGAGTGACTTGATGCAAAGCATCATATGCCAGCTGCAAAACTTCATCCGTCTTAAGCTTCTGCAGATTAACCGCCTGTTCACGCAGCGTCCCCAAAAGCTTTTTCAGCTCATTTTTCCGCAGGCGCAATTTACTAACCTGTTCTGCAAGCTTGTCTCTACCTGGTTCACGAAGATCATGTGCCTGCTGGGATTGCGCCTCCATCTCACGATGAGCAAGCTCGGCGTTTTCAAAAGCTTTCTGCAGTTCAGCCAGAGCAATACGGGTCTGTTTACGCACCTCATCTTCCCAAGCTTTATTCGCAGGTCTGAGAAAGGATATAACCCTCCCTGCCACACCAGTCGCCGGGTAGTTATCGCTAAACCAATTTGCAAGCGCGATCCCCGCTCTGGAACCATCATTAATGAACTCGTACTCCGCATTAATCACTTCTGCAGGAATAGCCCCACCTCCATACAATCTATTCAGATCAAGGCTCTTGACCGAAGCTGGCAGTACCGCTCGAATGGCGCCGAACGGTTTAATACTTTCAGCCTTCTGCACCATAGCGATCAATTCTTCTGCCTTGTACTTTTTTCCATCGACCGTAAAGGCCGGCAGCTGCCTTAAGTGCACCTCGTACTCCGCCTTATTTTGCTCTAATGCCTGTAGGCCGGCCTCTGTTTGTCGCCCACCCAAAGTGACTTGCCGCAAATGCGCTTCCAGCGCTTCTACCTGTCGGATCTCTTCGATCAAGCGGCGACGTTCTCCGCTATCCTTCGCGCGCTGCGCGTCCTCGAGCGCCAACGTATGCGCCCGAGCGGCAGCCGTTGCAGCCGCTTCTTTGGCTGAGATTTCAGCCGGATGCGAAACGGGCCAGTTGTCCGCCAAGCGCTTCCGTTCAGTTGTATCCTCATCCCCAAACGCCATGTCGCGCTTCAAGAGATACGTAAAGATATCGCGACGGCGTGCTTCGATGGTCGCAAGATCTGCCCGAGCTTTTCGGCTCCGCTCTAATATCTCCTTTCCTTCTGTGGGAGATTTCGCCAACTCTGCCTGAGTTTTCTGTAAAACAATGAGCTCTTTTTTCAATACCTCGGCACGCTCCATCGATTCGAGGAAGCCCTTCACTTTACGCGTTTCCGCCGCCTTCACCGCGACAGGGTCGAGGACTGGGATACCTTCTACTTTAGCTAACAGACCGAAATAGTACTCTGGTGGTTTACGTAATACAGCAACATCAGCGATTTTTTTCGCCTGCTGATCTTTCAGCATCTCTCCATTCAATAGCTGTATCACTTGTAAATCATTGCCTCCTACAAACGATTCCCAATATTTTTTCATCTTCGCTGAAGACGGGGCATGGGTCGTATCTTCGATCAATGCAAAGTATTCGTCGATCACTTTCTGCAAATTCGTGCGATTCTCTTCTGGTGGAAGCTCAGTTGGCGGTGTAGCAGTCGCATCTTTCAAAGTTCGCATCCCATGTAGCAAAACTTCTCCCAGCTCCAATCGTGGCTCCAAACCCGCCTGCATCCAACCGAGATCAGCCAATCGATCTTTGATCGCGTCGCGATCCTCCGGGATAAGATCTGCGCCTCCGAAAAGAGTAAACAAAATATCTGCGCGGAGCTCATGTAACAGCTGAGCATCCTCGATCTTCGTACTCTTACTCAACCGCTGAGCCAACATCCGGCGCTTGTCCATGACCTGCTTCAACCCTTCCTTTGTCATCGGAATTCCAGCTGCGGCCAGCTTGTCCAACACAAACGCATTTACCCGCTCAGGCGTTGTAAGCTTCTCGAACAGGGCTTCTCTTTGTTTATCTGGAACTTCAAGCACCTCTGCTGTGAGCCCCTCAATCAAACGAGCGTCATCACCTTTAGCAGTCAGTGAAGCAACTAAACCGGCCTCAACTTTGATAACTTCTGGCCGTTCTTTATCGAGAATTGCTACTTCTAGCGGTTGAAATTTCACACGTACCGCCTTCATGCGATCAGGCGTATAGTCTGGCTCTAATAACTGAGGAATGGTACTAAAATCAACCATTGCTTTTTCAAGTGCTGGAAGATGTTTATGGATGTTGTCTTCATCAGCTTTGAGCGCACGAAGAGAGAGCTGATAGTCCTGAAGGCGCTTCCAGACCTCATCCGATAACGCTTGTCCATTTTTCAAACGCTTAAATGCATCTGCAATCGCTCGAGCTTTTGCATAATCCAAGGGAATATAATTCTCCTGAGGCAAATTGAGCCCCGTTCGCAGCTTAGTAGCATCGACTTTTGCAAAGATTCCCTTCCAACCATCCAAGAAGGGACCAATCACTTGTTCGACCGCTTCAACCCCCTCCATACCTGTACGCTCTTTTGCTTCCGTGATCAAATCCTCTCTTTTCGCAAGTGTATGTTCACGGACGTCATTCGCTCCCAAAACGCTTGGCGGCGTGCCCTTGATACGTGCTTCTGCTAATAGAACGTTTCTTGCACGATCGAAATCTTTTAAGAAAACTTCTAAATCCTTTTTTGCTGCACGAACTGAGCGGTCTAGTTTCACAGCACGCGCTTCAAGTTCTTCCAGCTTTACCGACTTCAAATCTTCAATCGCCCTCTCTTCTTCTTGTTTGTGTTGCTGGATAGCCTGTTGATCGGGCACTTCAGGTGGCACTTTCGCCTCTTCGGCGGCTACAGCCTTTTGCTTCTCTGAAATAGTCCAGCGTAGTTTATTAACATGATCCTCTACTTCTTCAAACAAGCGCTGCTCTTCCAATACGCTTCGCAGAATTCCTTCTAAAGCTGCCTTTTGGGGTTCTTTTTTCGTCGCAATATCACGAGCTTCAGCAGCATGAAGACGTTGCTTCAAAGGGGCGGGTTTAGCAGAGGGCATACAACAGAGGAAAGATCAGTGGTAGTATACCGGCATGGCCCGTAAACAACAAAGCGTCGATCTCGCCAAACGGCTGGATGCGATCCGCAAGCAACGCTTGGAGATCGAAGTTGAATTAGCCGCGATTCAAGCCCAGCTCGCTGCCTTTAATAAAACCGAAGCGATCGCCGCTGATGCCGAAGTCGTGCAACAGAATCGTCGAAAATTGCAGTATCCCAAGACATAACGCGGTTTTTCCCCTACACTCGTAGGGTATGGATGTAAAAATCGAAACTAGCTGGAAGGCGAAACTGACGGATGAATTCAGCCAACCGTATTTCAAAACGCTGACCGACTTCGTTCGTGAGGAATACCAGAAGACCACCGTTTATCCACCGCCAGCCAACATCTTCAACGCCTTTACCCACACCCCGTTTGAAGCGGTGCGGGTCGTTTTGTTGGGACAGGATCCATATCACGGACCAGGACAAGCGCACGGACTCTGTTTTTCGGTTCCTGAGGGCATTCGCCAACCACCCTCACTCCAGAACATCTTTAAAGAGATCCAGACCGACGTCGGAACGGCGATTCCTACTTCCGGAAATTTGGAACGCTGGGCGGATCAAGGAGTTTTTCTCCTAAACGCAACCTTAACTGTTCGCGCGAGCCAGGCGGGATCGCATCAGAACAAAGGTTGGGAAACGTTTACCGATGCGGTCATCAAAAAACTCTCAGATGAAAAAGAGCACTTAGTATTTCTTCTTTGGGGGAACTACGCCCGACAGAAGGCGGCGTTGATCGATAAAACAAAGCATCTCATTCTTGAGGCACCTCATCCCTCCCCTTTTTCGGCGCATAGCGGATTCTTTGGATGCAAGCATTTCAGTAAAACAAATACTTACCTTATCGAACAAGGTTTCAAGCCAATTCAGTGGTAGTTAATTACGCGAGCAATCCCTTCACATCCTCCCAGGTCAGCGACTCGATCGATTGTGTCGCATCCTGCATGATCGCATCGAACACACCCTGCTTCTTCTTTTGAAGTTCGAGCATCTTTTCTTCAATCGTTTCTTTGGCAACGAATTTGTAGACGTTCACGGTCTTGGTCTGACCGATGCGGTGGGCGCGGTCCATCGCCTGCTTCTCGGCTTGTGGGTTCCACCATGGGTCGATCAAGAGCACCGTGTCGGCTTCGGTCAGCGTCAAACCGGTACCACCGGCCTTCAGACTCAACAAGAATACACTGACCTTCGAACGGAACTTCGCGATTTCCATGGCACGGTCTTTGGTTGAACCTTCAATCGTTGCGCTATCGACGCCGTCTTTATCAAGGGCGTTACGGACAAGGTCCAACATGGTCGTGAACTGACTGAAGACCAAGACCTTGTGATTGCCACGAACGGCTTCGTAGATGAATTCGAGAACACCTTCTAATTTTCCAGACAAGGCCGGATCGCCTGGCAGGCGTGGATCGAGGAAGGATGGGTGATCACAGACGCGACGGAGCTTGGTAAGTGCTGCCAAGATTTCAATCTTCGATTTCTCAAAGCCTTGTTCTTCAACGAGACGCGTGACATCGCTGCGGATCTGCTCAAGCGTGCGGGTATACAAAACCAACTGCTCTGGTGATAAGCGACAAGTAATTTCTTGTTCGATTTTTGGAGGCAACTCGCTCGCCATCATCTCCTTGGTACGACGGAGCATGAACGGCTTGAGCTTACGACGAAGCTTCTCAAGCGCCTGCTGGTCGTTGCGTTCACGGATGGGACGCGAGTAAGCGGCGGTAAAGGCACGTGCCGTTCCGAAGAAGCCTGGCATTAAGAAATCAAAGACGGACCACAATTCATGGACGCCGTTTTCGAGCGGCGTACCGGTGAGCGCCAAACGGAAGCGGGATGGAATCGCTTTCATGGTGAGAGCTGTCTGCGTCACCGCGTTCTTAATGAAGTGCGCTTCGTCCAAAACACAGACCGAGAACATTGTTTTTGATTCTAAGTACTGCGGCAAGTCACGCTGCATCAAGGAGTACGATGTCAGAATCAGATCGTGCTCATGCATCGTATCGATCTTGGCTTTGCGTTCCGGTGGTGTGCCATCGACGACCAAGACTTTCGCATCTGGCGTATAGGTCAATGCTTCTTGTTGCCAAACCGACAACAGGGTTTTTGGACAAATAACCAAAGCCGGGGCTTTCTTACCGATCGCTTTTGCGACGCGCAATGTCTCGAGGAACGCCAACGTCTGGATTGTTTTTCCCAACCCCATTTCATCGGCGAGGACGCCGCCGAAACCGTACTTCTGTAAGAAGGCCAACCACGCTACACCATCTTTCTGATACGGACGCAAAATCTTCTCAAGCGTTGGCGACAAAGTAATTGTCTCGCCGAGCGACCCGCGCTTCACATCCTCCATGAACCGGTCGAGTGAACTCTCGACCCCTTCCAAATGCGCATGCCGTGTCGACTGAACGAGGAACAGTAATTCCGGAACGTGGAACAAACGGGTGCGACGTGCCTCTTTCCCCTCTTCTTCTTCCGTCGTCTTCATCCAATCCATCATTGGCTTCAATTCCGCACCATTACCAATACGGGCGAAACGGCCATTTGGTAAGCGCACGTATGGCTCATTCGAACCCAAGGCTTGTTCAATCGATTCCTTGTCGACTTTGGTCTGCGCACAGTGCCAATCGACCGAAAAGGAGAACCAATCCACCCCCGTCGATTGACGGAATGAGACGTCAGCTTCGATGTCGATCGTGTCGATGTCGAAGATCGGTTTGGCTGTTTCATCCAACTCGACTGTCACGCGTTCACGGAGTTCCTCCAACCCAACGCGCACAAACTCAAGCAACTTCCCGGAAGGAATGATCCATTTCTTGGTTGCTTCATCGCGTTCGGTCCCAATCGCATCTGAGATGTCCGCGACCGCATCTTCTTCGGCCGCTTCAAGACGCATGACGATGTCGACCTCCAAGCGATCATCGACCACATGTTCATAGCGATCCGAGAGCTCCGTATCACCGAGTGGGAATTCGTACTTTCCGTAGCGCGCGATCCCTTCGATCGAAAACGAATCATGTTTGCGATCATACGAAATACGCGCAACCACCTCATCCAAACTATGGCGCTGGGTACGTGACTGACGCTGAATCTTGTGTTCATCTTGATCGAGCGAATCAGCTAAGTCGGCTAACTCGTCTTCAGTAACTTCAACGCCCGACTTCTTGGCATAGGCACTCAAGACCTGACTCACGCGCTCTTTGGAGCTTGGCAAGGTATTCTTTTCCAGATCATAGGAGAGCGCTTCTAAACCTAAAGCGATCACGTGTTTACACATCCCCCAATCAAAGGGACAGGTGCAATCAAAGAAGATGACCTTGTCGGCTTTGGGGGACAAACGCAGTGTCGCCTCATAGGTTTCGCTACCGATTACACGACCGGTAATCAGGATGTCATCGTTCTTTGAACGACGCACCGTAACCCCCTCAACGGAGCGATCCAAAAAGTAGGTTTTTCCTCGCTGAAATAGCTCCGGTTCGACGCTAGAACGGAGAAGGGATTCATCAAACAGCATCGGGCGATGCTACCAGAAAACGAAGAAAAAAGCGAATGCCTGGAGGTATGAAGCTCTAGCGGTTAGAAAAAGCTTAGAAAATAGCCCATTTAAACGATGTTTTTCATTGACATTCGCTGTTTAACATGCTTGAATATTCGCCTGTCGTTTCGTCTGACAACGTCTCTCGGAGGAATGAATGGCACGTGTAGTCATCATCAACGATCGTTTCTTTCCAGGAGTTCTTGAGGGTTTCCTCGGGAACGGTCACGACGTCATCTACGTCCAGACGCTCAACCTCATTCCGCAGGAAGCTACTCATCGGCTGGAGTGCTACACCCCGGCGACGGGCCGCATGCAGTGGTACAACTACCAGGCAAAGAGCTTAGAGCAACTCACCGATGATGAGCTCCAGGGTTGCCACGCCGTGTTTGTGGACGGCCGGTTGGTCGGCTGGCGCCTGCACGGCGCGGATGCTGACCTGACTGGAATCGACCTGACGCGCGAGCTACGCAATCGAGGCTATACCGGCAAGATCTTCGCCAACTCAGGGAATCCCAACCTGAATCGGTTGATGGTTGAGGCCGGTGCCGATGGAGTCGCGGATTCGGATTACCCCTTCAAGTCTCTCGACGCCTCCTCTTCGCCGACAACCGCCTCTCCCCTCTGCTACACCTGACAGCTCGATGCCGCCTGTGCATCGCTCCAGGTAAGATAGCTTTCCCACCGCTCTCGGACGCGCACTCGCCTCCGAGGGCGTCGTCTTTATGAAAACGGAACGTTGACAGCCCCCTTAGGCTCTGTTCAAATCAAAGGCCAACACAACCGTTGGGAATTTGGAGGACTCCATGAAGGAACCGCGCCGCCGAACCTGGCAGATCGCCATCATCGGTGACATCTCTGACAACCGGGAGAAGCTTGAGACGGCACAGCGTGTCATGCAGACCGAAGAAAAGGTCGGCAACAAGATCATCGAGGTGACCGATCTCGACCGGCTAAGCTCGGTCACCGACCTCGCTACAGGCGAGAAGTCCCAGCTGCCCGGCTGGGGTGACTTCTGCAAGTCCGGCTTAGTTGCCGAGGTTGATGCGGTCATCATCGTGAACATCAACTGGGTCGAGCAGACCGCCACCGGCACTCGTACCCTCGGTCCGGCTGAGATCTTCGATCAACTCCGGAAGCCGCCGGCTGAGGGTGGGCTCGGCTACACCAAGCCCATCTTCGTGGCGACGGACAACTGGCGCATGAACGATCAACTCCACGCGCAAGGCGCGCTGAAGACCCTGCACTGGGAGTCCTTCCACGGATATGTGACCGACGCTCTCGGTCTCAACTACTGACCACACCCCGCCCTCGGACGCGCACTCGCAACCGAGGGCGTGTCCGTTTAAAAAAATGACCGAACTATATCATATTATTGCTTTTTTCAGCTGCTTATGCTTAGATACTGACGCAGTCGATCCATCTTCGGGTCGACTCAGTACCAGGAGTAGCACCTTGAACAGCGATCTTTCTCAGGCCCACCCCTCACCCACCGCGCGTCCGCCACGGAACATGCAGCTCGTCGTGGTCCTGTCGGCTCAGCTCGCTCCACAACACATCCAGCTGCTCGTGGACGGGGGTTTCGACGTGATCATCGTCCCCACCATCCATGAGACCCATGCAGAGCACCTCCCCGCCTTACGCCTGGGCGGCGCACGGGTGATGACCTGGAAGCAGGTCACCGACCCCAACGTCCTCTTCCAGATCGGTACCGTGATCGTGGACAGCGGCTTCCCGCGCTCCGCGAATGGCACCGAGCCGGTCCTCGCCACGAAGTTCATCCCCGAGCTTCGCCGGCGCGGCTGCGAGGCGCTGATCGCAACGGCGAGCAACCTCCCTTCGTCGGACATCCTGTCCGCGAGAGAGAACGACGCAGCGCTCAACGCTGGCGCCCAGGGCATTGTCCGCTGGTGCGACCAGCTCAAGCCGACGCTGACGTCGCTTCTCAAGGTGCAGAGCTTCCTCCGCCCGAACCCGCCCGCTGCGCTCGCCGCCTGAGCGCCACTGCCGCCGTCCAGTCACTGACGGCCCCTCCCTTTCTTCCATCACAGCATGTGGTGAGAGAAAGGGAGGTTTGTTTTTTCAAGAACCTATTTATTTGCGATCCGCTCCCGTCTTCTTGATATCTGCCTTCAGTCGCTTGATATCGTCTTTCGTTCCCTCAAACACCCAATCATCCTGTTTGGTTAGCAAGGAACAAAAATCAATATACTGTTGATGCGTCTCCCAAAGATGAATCGCTAAGTCTTTTGCGAGTGCGCGAAGCACAACCAAATCTGATTGTTCCTTCTCTCGCGTCGTCATCCGCTCAATCTCGATGTAAGACAAAGTACTTGGAATAGATGAAACTAGTGAAACGGTGATCGTTCCTTTTTTAAAATTCTCCGTTTGGCGTGATCCAACTTTACTGAAAAGTGGCATCGCTCCGAAAAGTTGTGAAAAACGAAACATCTCATCAAGCGATACTTGTACACTGACCTCGACCCGATTCGCAGCACTCGTTCGTCCAATTTTTGTCACAACTTCCGCTTTACCATTGGTGATGCGACAACGGACATCGACTTCATCTTGTTTCTTTTCATCCCAATTCAAACCACGGGCCGAGACCGTTCCAAACGACATCACCATCGTGCGACGAGTGGTTGAGATCGATTTGAAGCCACGCTTTAATAACTCTTTTCGCAACGCAGGGATCGACTTCGGCGTAATCTCTCCGCGAATTTCAAGTTCAACTGGATGTTCAGACATATAACGGATAGCTTACGCGGCTCGATTCCAAAGAATCAAGAACATGCTGCGCAACATCTGAACGATGAACTGATCCTCGATCAAGACGACCAGCGGTACATGCGGCTGCATGATAAAGGCCGTCCGAGTCGACGCTTGAAACGAAGCAGTGAATGGCTCTGCATCTTTCAAGATGCGAACCGCCCGCTGCTCCGAAGCTGGACGCGTTCTCATCCAGCGCGAGATTTTTCCATCAAACAGGAGGGCCTTGGCTCGAATCCCGCGTTCAACACGCTCGGCTGCAGATTTATAATATTCCTCCTCTCCCACCGCGTTGACATATTGATCCATGTCGCCGAAGACAAAGATTTCTTCCCCGTCGTCATATACGCGCCGAAATGCCTCACGTACCTGCTCCATATGATCCAAGACGCGAATCTTGGTTGGCATTCCCCCTTGATGATAATTCGCGAGCAGGTCCGGTAATACTTGATTGAACTGATGCGCCATCTCCCCAATCTCGCGCCGTTTCTGCTCAAGCTTGTTACGCAAGACATTCGGTGATTCAACCGTGAACGTGCGGGCATAGCGCTTACGTTTTGAGAATTGCGCCAGACCATGTGCCTCCAAGTTCGCGATCAGCTTGTAAACATTCGGCGGAGAAATATTCAAATGTTCACCCAAGACCGCGATACTGACTGGCCCAAGGGCGAGCGAATGCGTATACAGATCGATTTCACTTTCCTTTAATCCAAGCTCTTGAAGCAAAGGTCCTAAATTCTGCTTAATTTGCGGTTGTTCGAGCATAGGGTCCGTTCTATCTTATATGAATTATACAATTCGGTAAATTTATAGCGTTAAATGCTGAATAATTGTTTACTTTATCGTGTATTTTTTGTATAAAGTATTCAGATACCTCTCTATGTCTTCTCTCTCCCGCAAACTCATCTATAGCCTCGTTGGCCTGATCGCTATTGTTGCCATTATCGCCCTCGCCCGTCACTCCTCGACTCCAGAAGTGGTTGAAGCACCAAAGGTACGCATCGGCGTGCTCAATCTCACGAGCAACTTACCGACGATGATTGCCCAAGAAGAGCAGCTGTTTGAAAAGCATGGACTGAAACCAGAGTTCGTCCCATTTGCTTCATCGAATCAAGCGATCGAAGCCCTGGAGCGTGGAGATATTGATATGGGAATCGGGATCAGCTTTATCCCACTTATGATAGTTGAGCAAAAAGAACCGGGCAAACTCAAAATCTTTAATGCTAGCCGGATGACGAGTGATCATCCATTCGATCGGATCATCGTCAAGAAAGACTCGCCGATTACGAATATTCAAGGACTTATCGGAAAAAAACTCGGCACTTTCCCGGGTACTAGCGCGACCAATCTCTCGAAGGACTACCTCAAGAAGCAAGGCCTCGACGTCGCACAGATCGAATTCGTTGCGCTCCCCGCGCAAAACCAGCTCGCCGCACTTGAAGCGGGCTCGATCGATGCGCTCTATGCCTACGAGCCAGGTCTCACCACCGCTCTCACCCAAGGCGCCCGTCCGCTCACCCCTTCGATCTACGGCGAGCTCGTCAACGAGAATCCGATCGGTATCGGTGTCATGACGACCAAGTTCATCAACGAACAACCAGAGGCTGCCAAGAAAGCGGTAGCCAGCATGGATGAAGCGGTTCGCTATCAAGAAGAACAGGAGCCGAAAGCGCGTGCGATCGCGAAGAAAGTCTTCAACTTCGAATCCGCTGTTGCCGACACCTTCTCGCTGACTCCCGTTTCTGAAAACGCGAAACTGAACAAAACCAAGATCACGGAACTTGCGCAAAAACTCGTCGTCATTGGTGAGCTACCGAACATGCCGAACTTGGAAAATATCTACTATCAGCCGTAACCATTGATCCTGAAAACACGAGACCGACGGTCTCGTGTTTTCAGTTTAAAGGGCCCGTCATAATAACCTAAACAAGGCGTTATGGTCTTCGAGTACTTGCCCACATCAGAGAGGCGTACCATGATTCACCTATATGACTCCACAGAAATATCTTCCTTTTGCCGCTTGCTTGGTCGTTGCAGCCGCTTTGCTCGGTGCAGGCTGCGGAACCACCGATAGCGCCGTAACACCAAGCCAACCGGCAACCAACGTTCCAGCCGGCACACCTACAACGAACACGCCGACGACTCCTCCAACCACGCCGGATACGAGTTCAACGACGTCACCAGTCGTCGCCCCACCATCGGCTGACGGTACATCCATTATCACCGCCTCGAGCACGCTCGACACTACAGGCTGGGAAACCTACACCAATAAAACGCTCGGCTATAGTTTCAAATATCCAGTCCGCGGACGGTTCGCCCCTCAATTCGAAGTTCAAACGCTTCCGGTAAGTAGAACTGCCGATGTGGGTAGCTGTATCAATGATGAGGCGGCCAGTTCGTTTTCGGTGAATGGTAATCGCTTCTGTGTCACCGCCAGGCGCGAAGAAAGCTCGGCTGATCCGTCCTACCAAGAACGTTGGATCTCGAAAAAGGATAATTGGTACATCGTGATCACTTTCACAAAGAAAATCCCAGCCGATCAAGCCCGAACCTTTGATAGCGTTGCACAAAGCGCCCAGATCGCAACCATTATGTCGACGTTTCAACTCTCAGCCACGAACTAAATCTACATAGATTACAAAAACCGCCCAATCGGGCGGTTTTTGATTGACAAAATAATCCTTTACGACCAAGCTTGTAACACTTCGACAACCCAGACAGCGACCCACAGAAGGAGGCGTCCCTATCGATGACTCATCGTATTCGTGACATGGAAAAAGCCTCGTTCCCCGCGAATCTCGCGGGAAGAAGGTGCCGCTGGCGGACCACTATCGTCCCGCCATTCGGTGAGTCCTTTTCTGCCGAGATGTTCACTCGACCCGGAGCGATCGAGCTCCCCGCAGGAACAGGGGTGCGGGTCACTTCGGCCCTCATGCACTTCCGGCTGGTCGTGGTCGAGACCACAGAGGATCCGCCACAAGCGCTTTACGACACCTTCACAGGGCATGCTCGTCCCAGCGTGACGGCTGGCGTCTTTCGACGAACCTCTCGCGGCATCGAAGTCGCTGTCGTGTTTCAGAAGCGCCCGCTCGGAGACGTGCCCGCGTTGAAGCACCTGGCGGATGAGCACGGCTTCGTACTGTGCGCCGAACCGCCTGGTGGGATGATCGATGACTTCGCTGGACACGACTTCCTCCACGAAGTTCCGCCCCGCTGGGTCATCCGACGGACCGCGCGACGAGAAGTCGCTGAGGAGTTCGGAGAGCTCCCAATTCTCTCCATCCATACGCTCGGACGTCCGGTGTGCGCGCTCGGTGCGGCTAAATCACAAACGTACCAAGCGCTCGTCGAAGTCGAACCGAGAGCCAAGCCTCGCGCGCACAGGCCGGAGATCGAAGAGCAGATCACAGAACGTAAATTCCTGCCCCTCGACACGGTCTTGGCTCACTGCCTACGCGTCGAACACAGGGGTATCTTCTGGGGTCGTGCCTGCACCCATACCTGGCTGCTCCTCCGCACCTTCCTCGATCAACAAGATCGGAAGCAGCGAAAGAAGTAGCCACACCCCCCTCCCTTCATGCGCACCCGCCTGGACCAGCTCCGCCTCGATGGCGCGCTCGTCCTCCGGGTGCGTCGTCATATTCAAAGATTTTTTGATACAGGCAGTTTATTTGACTTTTTCAGGCAAAAATAGTAGCATTTCTCGTTCGATCGCCCTTTCCACCCATTGCTGTGAGGTCCATTCGTGAGCATTCGTCTCTTGTTTACGCTGGCCCTCACAGTGGCCAGCCTGAGCCTCATCGGCTGCGCCAAGCCGCCGATGCCCGACACGACCCGTCCGAATGATAGCGGCGAGCGTCGGCCCCCAACGGCGACTACCAGCAGGCAGTTCCCGAACCCGACCAACTCTGACTTCGTCCCCCCAGGCGAGGTTCAGGGCTACGAGGACGGCGAACCGATCGTACTATCCATCGTCCGAATCGATGACAAGCCGGTCGAAGAGAGACTTGCTGTTGTCTATCGAAAGATGCGAAGCGCCGCCGAACGTGATGGAGTTCATCTTCGGATCGTGAGCGGCTTCCGCACGATGGCGCACCAACGAGTCCTCTACCAAGACTACCTGGCTCATCGTGGTCCTCCGGCCGATCCTCCAGGCCGATCGAAACACCAAAGCGGCCGCGCCCTCGACCTGAACACACGCCTAGGTCACGGCGTCGCCCACTGGCTTCGTCAGAACGCCTGGCGCTATGGCTTCCGCCGCACGGTTCCCAGCGAACCCTGGCACTGGGAATGGCAACCACCTCCATTTCCTAGTCGCTGAATAACTTCTCTCAAGGATTCTCCCTCGAATCCTTTCCTCCGCACCCGCGGATGGTACGCAAGCAACGTACCGTCCAAGGGTGCGTTTGCTTTTGTGTATTTTTCACTAAATCTAGCATAGATATTGACTTTTTTCATAAACTATAGTAGGTTGACTGGTCAAAAAACGGCAGAGGCGCCGTTCTGACAACCACAACTCACAGGGAGAAGAGCTGCGATGGAAACGACCCAGTCCGCCAACACGTACCGTATCCGGAATGCCGAATGGATGCTGAGGCTTCTCCAAGCCATCAGCATGCCGACGAACCTCACCGGGGTCTACCCGCTCCTCACCCGGCACAGCGGCCAGACGATGACCGCCCAGGAGCTGGCCACGGCGCTTGTCGTGGCCATCGAGGAGCACTTCCCCAGCCCCAACTCGATCGGGAGGACGCTCCTCCTGGTCCACACCGCGCCCCTCCTCGGAGCCATGTGCGCCAGCTCTCAGGCCGTGGCGGAGGCCAAGGCGATGATCCTCGAGGCGCGGAGACCCTGCCACCCCAAGCACGGGGCCCAGCCGGCGCAGGAGTAACGAAGCACTTTCCACCACTCACAACCCTCCCCCTCCTTCCCCGCACTCGCGGCAGCGCTTCCGAGATCTCTTTCTTGGGCTCCTGTCTCGGGTGCGTTGCTGTTTATTCCGAAGAAGACTCTGTAAACAAATCCAAATACTGTTTCGCTAGACGTTCGTTTTTCGTTGCTTGCGAGCCTGGCACCTGACTTAGCGATTGTTGCCATACATCTGCCGTCGTATAGCGCTCATCGATTCGAACGGTCGGCCAAGTGTTTCGCGGTCCGTGTAACTTCACTTTCCCAGCCATCATCGCCGCCCCCATCTGAACGCCGCGTAAAGTACCTGGAAAGATCGTTTCAACATCTTCTGGAACAATATGAAATGCATACACCATTTGTTCAGGCTTTAACATTTTGAGGAGATAGCTGAATCCGCCCTTGAATTCAAATGGTCCACCGATACGTTCAATACCACCCGTAGGAAACAGAAAGACCAGTGCTCCAGTATTTAAAACTTCTTCGGCACGTCTAAGCATTCCGCGTAGTTGACCGACATTCTTCGCCGCCAGAAGAAGATGATCTTGATCAATCAGTCCTTTCACTCGCTCGATATTCTTATCTGCGGAAATAAAATACACGTCTTTTCGATCCAGCGTTTTTAGAATCGCTGGAATGTCTACCCCGCCCGGATGATTCGCAATCACGAGCCCTGACTCGGTTTTCAAACGCTCTCGCCATTCATTAAATTCCGGTCGTTGTTCAGCCAAATACTTTGGCCTGATTCCCGCATCTTCAAACAGCTTGTCCGCCAAAGCACGATACCCACCCTTTTGAACATATTCGCGTGCCCCATGTAACGTAATTCTCGCCAAACCCGTCAACGTTGCATCGACTAGTTTTTCACTGGCGTTGTGGAGCTTCATACGTAAGACCTAGTTCATCTCATCCGGCCGAAGTGATCGCTTGCCACGAATCCGGTCTACCACAGCAGACAAATCCGCATTCTCTGAATGATATCCAGCGAGCGAACAGCGGATGCCCTTCTCCCAAATTTTCAGCTTCGCTCCACCTACTAAGAGATAGTCTCCGTCCTCTGGAAGGTGCTTCATACCAAGGAGATCGAGAACATCTTTTACCTGTTCTGCCGTTAACGGGATACTGGAAATACCTTTTTTCAGCTGCACCCCTTCCCATCGTTTTCGATACTGTTTCTGTTCTGGGGTTAGCTGCAATTCTGCCCACTTGGCTTCTGCCGCAGCCTTATTATTTCTCTCCGCGTTCGCCGCGCCAACTCGGGCCTTCAATTCAGCCTCGAATCTATCGTGGACAGACTGCGGGGGCGTGAATGGGAATCTTGGTTCGGACATAGGAAAATAATAATCGAGCAGCGGCTGTTGGTACTAAATTAACGGACAAAAATATTCGCCGGATCCTGATTAAAATCAGGAAGAGTTGGATCCGATGCGGAATTACGATGGTGCGAATGTTCTCCGTGTGTCGCCGCATGTCTAATCTGTGCCCGAATTCTAGCCGCTTCTACTGCCGCATCAGCGACATGATCGACCTCAATCGGTGCCAGATTGGTACGTGAACTTACTCCTGCATCTGTATTTACCGAGGTTTCTACATGCGTTTCTGCATGCGGAGCCTGCTCTGCTCGCTGAGGGACCGACGTTTCCGTCCGATTATGGCGCTCGGACTGGCTCTTCCCAGCCTCATAGGCTGCTCCTGATGCAGCCGCGACACCCAATGCTGCCAAACCAATTTCTTTGAATTTCATAAAGTGCAGAGAAGGTTATGAACAAATTTGTTTCCTATATTAGGATAACATCTTCGGGCATTTAAGGAATTTTTCCCTATTCCTAGCCATATTAGCCGAAACCGTCTCTGTGGCCAGGCTGTGTATAACAAACAAAAACACACCCGTTTAAAGGTGTGTCTTTGATAGTCCGGCAACGGGCTACTCTCCCAGGACCGGGTTGGGTCCAAGTACCATCGCTGCTAGTGAGCTTAACTGCCGTGTTCGGGATGGGAACGGGTGTTTCCTCACCGCTTGAGCCACCGGCGTTGAAGTCTGGGGTTAGCAGGCTGCAGCGTCGGTGATTCAACCGTACGACTATCAGTGTGTTATATGTGCAAGGCATATTTTTTTGCAACTTCGTCATCCAGCAAAACCGGATGATCAAAGTATTGGACTATTAGTATTGCTCTGCTGAAGATCTCACGATCCTTACACATGCAACCTATCAACCTCCTCGTCTCGAAGGGTCCTATGACGAAAGTTAATCTTGAGAACGGCTTCACGCTTAGATGCTTTCAGCGTTTATCCGTGCTCGACGTAGCTACCCAGCGGTGCCCTTGGTAGGACAGCTGGCACACTAGAGGTCGATTGTTTCCGGTCCTCTCGTACTAGGAAACAGTTCTCTCAACTTTCCGCGCGCGCAGTAGACAGGAGACCGAACTGTCTCACGACGTTCTGAACCCAGCTCGCGTACCGCTTTAATAGGCGAACAGCCTAACCCTTGGGACCTTCTCCAGCCCCAGGATGCGATGGGCCGACATCGAGGTGCCAAACCTGGTCGTCGCTGTGGACGCTCGGACCAGATCAGCCTGTTATCCCCGGAGTAGCTTTTATCCGTTGAGCTTCCGCCGTCCGATATCGTACGGTCGGATCACTATGTCCTACTTTCGTATCTGCTCGACTTGTTGGTCTTGCAGTGAAGCCAGCTTATCCCATTGCGGAATCGGCGCGATTTCCATCCGCGCCTAGCTGACCTTAGTGAACGCCTCCGTTACATTTTAGGAGGCAACCGCCCCAGTTAAACTACCCACCAGATACTGTCTCCCGAACCGGATTACGGATCGAGATCAGAGTATTGTCAGAGCAAGGGTGGTATCTCATTGTCGCCGAAGCTCCCACCTATGCTGAACATGCAAAGCCAATACCCAATATCAAGTTGTAGTAAAGCTTCACGGGGTCTTTTCGTCTGACTGCGCGTACAGGGCATCTTCACCCCACTTGCAATTTCGCCGAGTCCCACGTTGAGACAGTCGCTCTCTCGTTATGCCATTCGTGCGGGTCGGAACTCACCCGACAAGGAATTTCGCTACCTTAGGACGATTATAGTTATCGCCGGCGTTCATCAGCGCTTAGATTCAAGGCTGCCTCCCCGAAGGGAATGACCTCTCCTCTTGACGTTCTGACACTGGCCAGGCATCACTTCCTATACATCACTTTGCAGTTTCGCAGGAAGCTGTGTTTTTGGTAAACAGTCGGAAAGCGTCTTTAGCTGCGGCCTCTATTGCTAGAGGCAGGCCTTATACCGAAGGTACGGCCGCTGTATTGCCGAGTTCCTAAACGTGGGTTCTCTCGTACACCTTGGCACACTTATGCCCACCCACCTGTGTCGGTTTACGGTACGGTTTCCATAAAGTTAGCTCTAGAGGTTTTTCTCGGCACCGCAGTCCCATCTCTTGCTCTTCTTTCGAAGAACTCACGATCACAGCGAGGCTTACGACTGGCGGATTTGCCTACCAGTCACCCCTCCGTGCCCGAGGTCTCATTCCAGGAGACCCAGACAGTTGAACGATGCGTCACCCCATTGAAACTTTATGGAAGTGCAGGAATATTAACCTGCTGTCCATCGACTACGCCTTTCGGCCTCGCCTTAGGCCCGACTAACCCAGGGACGATTCGCGTTGCCCTGGAAACCTTGGGTTTA
>CAZRCW010000003.1:0-16031 GCA_964598725.1 uncultured Gammaproteobacteria bacterium
CCCATCTTCCAAAGCGTGTTCTTAGATTTTATGATTTCATCGCGTTTAGCATATTTATTCTTTGAATGTCCTAGCTGTTCAGCGCGTGCGTCAGCGATAAACTCTGTCTTATAACCGTTATATTTAGCTCGACTGCGTATCTCTTGAGATTGTCCACCGTATAAGTCAATGCGTTCGTTAAATCCACCGAGTTTTATAATGTCATCTCGATATATGGCACTAAAATTCTCTACAAACTCCTTTTTTACGCCTTTATTACCGTACACCCATACTCTCGGTGCTAAGTTTTTGACTAACAATTCAACTGCTTTGTCGTCCATTCTTATTCGTTGGTCGCAAAAAACAATTATTTCGCCTGTTGCTTCTATAATTCCTAGATTGCGTTGCTTGGCAATCCCATACCCTTCGCTTGGCTTGTTAATATAGCGAACCATTAACTTCGTATTTTTCTTGAGTTCGTCTATTAGCGTGTTGTTTTGCTCGTCATCTGGGTTATCATTACATACAATCAGCTCTAGATTCTTGTAAGTCTGGCTCTTAATAGCTTCGATTGTTTCTTTTGTAATCTCTGGCTTGTCGTAAATTGGCATAATAACTGAAACAGGTTTCTCATCGCTTACTAAGCTTCTGTATAACTTTTGGTATCCATAGGCTCGGCGTTCAAAACTTCTGCCTTTGGCGGTGTTCCATGCCTTATCTCTGACAGTCTTTAAGTCACCGTCTAATACTTCTTTGATACGCTTGGTAATCTTAACGACATCTTCGTTATCGCCTTCGTATAAGAACATGTTCTCGCCATTATATAAGTCTGGTACATGACCAACCTTGCGAGTTAATACCGGCACACCGGATAGCATGCTTTCTAGGATAGGAAGCGTGCCACTTTCGAAGTTATCCTTGCTGTTACAGACATGAAGCATGCTTTTTGCGTACAGTTTTTTTAGTTGTTCGTCGGTTATTTCTTGGTGAAATTCTACATTGCCAGTCGCTTGTATATCGTT
The DNA here is from genome assembly GCA_964598725.1 of uncultured Gammaproteobacteria bacterium. Taxonomy (GTDB): domain Bacteria; phylum Patescibacteriota; class Patescibacteriia; order 2-12-FULL-60-25; family 2-12-FULL-60-25; genus JAGOTP01. Next base: position 1,002 of record CAZRCW010000003.1, read on the forward strand.
GAAATAATTTACATCGCTTATAGCACCCACCAAAACAAACTTCATTTTTAGTTCAGCACAGGCTATTGCTACTGGTAGAATGCCTTTTTTGCTTTCAATCCGATTGGCTACCATAATGACTTGTCGTTCTGGCTTCCACTCTCGATTAAAAGTCCAATAATCCGTGTCAACTGTTAGCGGTATATACTCAAGCTTTGAAGTGGTGATTGTGGATAAGTCCGCTTGCATAGTTAAATTATTCGCTACTACTATCTGATAATCATTCCAATCGCGTTCATGTATCGAATATGGGTTGTTGTGGGTTAATATACTCGGCTTGTCTTTTAACCACTCAAACCGTTCTCTTAACATATCTGCGGTTCTAAAATACTGATAATCAATAATATCTGCGTTCTCGGCTTCCCTTACAAAGCGTGATAGTTGGTCATCATCTGGCTTCTTCGGGTGAACATCGCAAACCACATATTCAATATTATCGTGATACTTCGCAACACCCCTACATAATCTGTCAATTGCAGTATTTAGTTTATCCGATACTGCTACTACCTTGAGCATAATCGTTCCTTTCTAGTTTATTAAATCCATTATAACCCCATTGGTCTGGTTTCAAAGTGAAAATTGTTTCTTGCACATACTTCGGGTGTTCTTTGAGTGGTATGTGTTTCTGTGGCTTACTAAACTTGCCTTGTTGCGCCTGTATCCATAGCTCTAACGCGCTTTTATCACTCCCATCGCTTCCGTATTGGCTCTTACCAAAGAACCGCTTATATGCCCTCTCCATTCGTCCAACATCGTCAGCAACTTGTGCTTGGTTTTTGGTCATCTTCTCGTAGTTGTAAAACGGTACGCGAGCTTCTGGTACATCATTAGGCGAGATATACTTTCCGTCTAAGCTTGGTTGACATAAATCCCCACCGCTATCGAAGCGTATTCTGTCACCGAACTTACCTTTATTAACTGCAATAACGAGCCTACTTTTAATGTTATATCTGTCAGGTAAGATGAATTGATACTTCCAAAATGAAAGCGCCGGTTGGTCGTTATTTGCCATGCAAGCTTGTCGTATTTCGTCAAAGTTGTTTTCATGGAATATAAAGTCTAAATCAGCATGAATAACCCAGTCACCTTGTGCTTGCTCGTATCCGTATTGAAAGTGTTCACCAATAATTTTCCAGTCAAACTCTTGTGGCCATGTCTTTTTCCCATCAACAACTATTACTTCATCAGCTAAATCGTCATAACAAGCGATAGCGTCGTAAATATTGTCGCCTCGCTTCTCGGCATCTTTAACGGTGGTGAATATAGAAATCATTTCGGTATCGCCAATACATGCTTAGTTGGTAAAATACGCTTTATTTTCTTATCGTATAAGAATTCACAGACCGCAAGTGACACTCCATAATCTTGTTCAACATTATATTTATGCGTGTAATCATCAAGTAATAATAGTCCGCGTGACTCCAAGCAATCCCATGCCTTGTATAAGTCATTTTTCACATCTTTGTATAGGTGTGAACCGTCTATATAAATTAGGTCGTAGGTTTGTTTGTTGCGGTCCCAGAATTCGTCAGAGCGTTCTATTGAGTAACTGTATCTGTCTTGAAGTCCGGCGTTTTTTACTTCTTCTGGTGCGCGTATGCGTGTACTACTATCGACTGACATTAACAACCCAGAAGGTTGTGCGTGTAAGATTGCGAGTGCGGATATACCCCACGCTGCGCCAATTTCTAGTGCATTTGTATATTTGTATCCCTTAACGATATGGTATATGTCTGAAGCATACTCCCTTGTTGATTCATGCTTCATTTGTTCTTTTACATATTCACTTGTAATTGGTAGTTTCCAGCTCATTTGTAAAACTCCTGTAACCTCTCGGCAAGTTCAAAATCATAATTATCTAATTGACCCCTGCGTTCTTTAGTTGCTTTTACTCGTTCTAAATCTTTTTGTCCGAAGCCATGTATGCCACATATCAGGTGGTGATATACACATCGTCTTGGATTATGAAACTCTGGCAATCGCCACATCTCGGTTTCAGGTCGTTCGGCTTCTAACCGGCTTTTGATATTATCTCTTAGATGTTTTATAGCCGGCTCACGAATAAAACTTACACCGCCATTTATTACATCAAAACTATACATGCCAAAGGTCTTACCAAATACCCACCAATCTACATTGTATTGAATTAAGCTTGTTATATTCTTGTTTACGATTACATCAGCGTCAATGCGTATAAAGTCGTCATCTGCTTCGTTATAGATATATTCTAGCTTCATTGCGAGTGAGTCGTCACCCTTTACAACTTCAACATCAAAATCAAACCGTTCTAAACTCCACTTACAGAGTTCGGTAGTTGGTTCGCCAATTGATGTTATATATGCTTTCATTTTTCAAATTCAAATATAAAGCCGGTTATATTATGGTCTACTCCGTCAGCGGCTCGCATTCCGTCGTAAGAGTAGAAGTTCAGCAGATATGGATTGTCTGGTTTTGGTCTGCGATACCACCTGTCAACACAGGTAAGTTTTTCTTGCTTGGCTAGATTTTCAATAGATGATTCAGTAAACCGAAGTCCGTCTAACTCTTTTGGATTGTGGCGCGGATATACAAATGGAAACTCTACCCATGCTCGACCGCCTTTTGTTAGAAGCTTATAAATATTGTTGAGTGCGATGTTTGGATTGATTACATAATCAAACACTCCTAGACAATAGATACTATCTACCATGCCTAAGTAGCCCTGAAATTCAGCAGTATCTAGGTGCTTATTAAAGTCTTGTTTTAAGTCTGGGGCTTGCAAAGTAACATGTGGTGTAGCAAGGTCTACAATCTTATAGTCTTGTACTTCCCATGAGCGCGTTCTGCCCTTGAGTGGGTTTTGTGCGCCACCGATGTCGAATAGAATATTCGCTTTTACATCGAGTGTTGATACCCAGTCATTCAATTGTTGCTTATAGTAACTTCCCATTATAATCCTTTCATTGCATTTATATAATCAGTTGCCATGCGTTCTAGCTTAAAGTATTCTGGCTCTCTCCATATTAATTCAACAGCACCGCCAGTTTGTATCATTCCGAAACAATCAACAGGTTTACAGCCACACACAATTGCTTCAATGAGCGTATTAGAACAGGCGTCATTAAAGTACGAATACAAAAAGTAATCAGACTGCCGGTATATATTTGCCATTACATTCGGGTCTTGAATATACCCATAATACTTGTACTGCTCGCCATTATAAAAATCAAAGTTGTGTTCTTCACCAACCGGAAGCCTACCAAATAAATTCAAGAAAGCTTTTTCTTCGTTGTGTATATCTTGAAACTTTACGCGTGCCATTTCCCAATTCTTTGTTGAGTCGGTGGAATGTGTTCCGTACAGATAGCGGTTACCTTCTTCTCTACCTTTGCTGTTGAATATATTCTCATCTACCGAGTTATGAATAACTTCATAATTGTATGCTCTTAGAAACGGTTGTAATAATTCCATTGCAAAATTAGATTGAAAAATAACTAAGTCCGACCAGTCAGCGAAATCTTTCATTCTGGTCATTCCTGTATTGCGATTGCGGGAGTTTCTTATAATGTTATCACACCGCAGAACAATTTTCTTGTTGTCGTCTTTGGCTTTTTGTACTGTTTCGCGTGAAACCATTGAAGCACTTGGTATGAAAAATATATCAGCGTTTTCGTAGATGGTTATCGTATCGCCCATAGACTTTATAAAGTTACTAATAAAACTCCAGCCACCCCCGATTGCTGATGTATCATATTCTGGTAGTGCAATCTTCATTGCGATACCTCGCTAAATAAATACTCAAGTGCTTTCCAACCGTCATTCTTAGATATTTCGTGGCTATGCCCCCAGATATGGTAGATTGCATTCTTGCGTTTGCGTGCAGTCTTTAACTTAGCAAGTGCAAAATCTAGCCAATGGTCGCCTAAATACTCTTTGCGTTGACAAGCTACATGAACAGTTGTTGGTGTCCATGCTTTATCTTCTGGCGGTTCAAGTGAGCCGACTAATGTGTTCCGAGCTTCTTCGTAGTGTTCGCGTACAATATCGCGTATCGCTCTATCTGCATACCCTCTCGGATAGCAAAACTTTGTAACTGGTTTACCGAATTTATCTTCTAGTAACTTTTTACTACCAACAATTTCTTTTTCAGCGCGCTTAATATCTATTTGTGTGAGTAGCGGGTGGGTTATAGTGTGTGAGCCTATCTCAAAGTTATCTGCGATATACTGCATTTCTTCTTCTGTACAAGGAACCCAACCTTTCATTCGGCAGTAGTTTTGCCAGTCATACGGTATATAGAATGTAGCTGGTATATTATATTTCTTTAGTAGTTCAGCAAGTCGAATGTCGTGGTTTGCACCGTCGTCCCAACTGCTCGATAAAATCATCGCTTGCCTACTAAGTCCTGTTCGTCGTTCATATCTAAATGGCGTTCGTTATCTAATATCAACCCTTCTAGTAGTTTTGATTTTGATATCTTAGCAAAGGCTCGTACATCTTTGTTGTAACACTTTGAGTTCCAGCCTCGATTAAATGAAAGTGATTTTGTGTGCATGGGGTCTACTCGACCATCTTCTGACCATGCTTGATGTACTCTAATGAAGTTAGCACCGTACTCGTCGCATATATCTCTTAGTACATTAGACCAAGTAACTTTCATAGCACCGTAGGTGTTTTCTGCCATTTTAGTAATCTCGGCTTCAAGTGCGGTAACAAGGTGAATGCGGGTATCTGGTGACATCTGTTGCCATAATACTTCGGCAGCGATACTGCGAGCTGGTTCTTTACCGCCTACAATTAAGAGTTGGTGTGTCTTTGGATTGTGTGGGTCTGGGTACTTATGTGGTGGTTGGTGATACTTTCCCTCACCGATAAATTCAACACTTACTGCAATGTTCTTGCCTGTTTTTTCTACAAGCCTATCAACAGTTCCGGGTTGTAATGCGCTTTTAATAAGAATGGTTGGTGTTTCTAACCAATCAACTACACTCTCAACAATGCTCATATCGAGTTCACCAGTTTCAGATAAATCAGTCGGTACTGCAACAATCGCAATGTCGCAAGCGTTTACTGCTTCGCGTGTTCCAAGTCCTTTTGGTTCATCGTATATAACTGCATTTTCAAATACCTTTTCGTATGCTTGACCTAAATAACCGTTTCCAACTAGTGCTACTCTCATGTTCCCTCACAAAATGAGAGCAGGTGAAACTAGAAAACCTGCTCTCATTAAATATTCTGTTGTATGTCTAGTTTTTTTGTCCATAACTAAATTATATCTCTTAGGCTTATCTTACCACTTTTTATGCCCCTGTAAAAGTGTTTTATTTCAGCGTCAGTTATTGGCTTCGGGTTCTTCTTATATATGGAGTCTATATCTATCATGCGAATACTTGTATTCAAATCAATGTCCATTTTCCAAGCAAGATATAACTCCATAATGAATAATGGTGGAAGTCCGTTTATAAATTCTAAAAAGTCGTCATCGAAGTTTTTCATACTCTTGTTTCCATAACATTGCCTGAAGCTTGCGGTCCTTTTTTACATAGGTGTTTGAAGCTACTACTAACTGATTGACTTTATCTTGTCCAAGTCTATTTACTTGCCATTGATAATGTTCAGCCGGTTGACTTGTAAAGTATTGGTGACAACCATAACATAACGCCACAGCATTATCTGGGTTAAATCTAGTGTTCTCTTTAGCTCTACCTTGAAAGTGGGAACAATGTAATGCGTTGGTTGGCGGAGTGTATTTCTTATTACACCTCTGGCAAGTCCATTTATCCCTAGTGCGAATGTAGAGTGAGAAGTATTTATCTGCTAAGTCTATTTTCATATCTTTTAAAGTTTGGTTTATGCAGCCATGCTTTCCACTGTAAGTCTTTTGTTTCAACTTGAAATATTTTTTTACCTTTAAATCGTTCTGATATTATAGGTTCGTATTGCATTGCATGTTCTGGCTTTATTATAGCGTAGTGAGTATCTAAGCAGTACAAAAAGAACCCTCTATTTTTATGTAAGTTGTATGTCTGATAGCACTTTAAATCAATTGTATCCTTTAAATCGGTCATTTGAACTTTAACCTCAATCGGCACTTCACGCTCAGCATAAATTATATAATCTGGCTTATAATCCCAGTTACCATTTTCAGTTTGAAATTCTTTATCCAAGTTCTTCTTATATTGATATAGCGGTCTGCCCTTTAAGTGTAGGTCAATTAGAAACTGTTCAATAGCTAGCTTTTCGTTGTGTGTTCCATTGTAGAAGTCTGATTTGTATTTATCATCTGTTCTAGTATCCTTTGCGTAAGAATACTTACTCATATCATTTCTTCTCTAATTCTGGGTGGTTTAGTTTATAGTGTATTTCAAAAGCGGCTTTTTGTTGTTTTAATTTATCATTATAAGCGGTTGTGGTTGTGTATATTACTTGGTCGCAGATATAGCAATGTAGCTTAGTTAGTTGTGCCTCACTCATTACTCCCCCTCTCTTTTTTACTCATTCCCATAGCCATATTTTCTTGATACTCTTGACGCATATCCATTCTGCGTACACACTCTAAAATATAATCAACTGCCTTCTCATTGCCACACATAGAAACGCTACCTTTTAACGGTATTGTAATAGTGTAGCTCTTTTCTTTATAAACATCTTCTAATGGTGTAGTCTTATTCATATCATTCCTTTTCTAATTCTTTAATTCTGTCTTTGGCTGCTTTTAGTGATTTATACCACACTAACTCTCTGCTCTTTTTGTAATCTGGTTGTCTTGTCCAAGTATCTTTGCCTGTTAGCTTATATATTTGAAATAATCCGTCTGGTGAAAAAAAGCTATCTTCTTCGGAAGTTTGCATTATTAGGTGAGTTTTATATCCATAATTGCCTTTGGATTACCATAACCGATTGGAACCATTTGGGTGTAATCACCAAAATGGTTATCCACAAGCTCGCCAGCTTTCTTTGCAGAAATTTTAGCTTTTTGGATTACTTTGGCGAAATATCTCCATTCTTGGTAACCTAATAGCGGCATGAGTTTTCGAGCACGCCAAAACTCTCGCCCGTTTTCATCAACTTCTTTGATTGACTCAAAGTTAGAGTCTTCGTGAGTAAGATTACTATCCATTTATTAACTCCTTAATTACCGCCGCAACTACATTCACAGTTACAGCATTACCTAATGTCTTGTATCTCTGGGTATCGGATAAACCCTCTGTCCATCGGTCTGGAAAGCCTTGTAAGCGTTCACACTCTAGTGGTGTTAGGCGGCGGATTTGCATATCACTTGAGAGCGTGTGCTGGTGCATTCCAGTGCCGATAGTCTGTGCGATTCCTTTTCCTACTCGTCCTCGTCTTGTTTTTGAGTTAGGCACACTAAGATTTATACTGTCACCTATTTCTGCTTCTGCATAACCTTTTGAGGTTGCTTCGGGGACTTTCACAAACGGTTGCCTATTTCCTCCCTGCATTGTATTGAGTGTGGGGCTTATGCCGTCTTCTCCGTATACTCTGTCATTGGAGTGTTTTGGTTGATTGAGTTGTTCAATATCTTTTCCGTTTGTTCCTGTGATAGGAAATACTTTTCGTCTGGGTTCTCCTCCAAGATGTCCGACAATGAACACTCGCTCTCGGTTCTGGGGAACTCCGAAGTCTTTGCTGTTAAGTACCTGCCATTCCACAAAATACCCCAAGTCGGCAAGAACCCCAAGTATTGTCTGGAAAGTTTTTCCGCTGTCGTGACTAAGTAAACCTTTAACATTTTCGAGTACCAGATGTCTGGGTCTTTTTTCATTAAGAATCCTTGCGATGTCAAAAAAGAGTGTCCCTCTGGTGTCGTCAAATCCAGCTCGCTTTCCAGCAATGCTGAAAGCTTGGCATGGGAATCCTCCGACAAGAAGCTCGAAGTCTGGGAGTTCTCTAGCGTTAATCTTTGTTGCATCTCCATAATTTTTCCCTCCGAATTGTTTTTGATATATTTGGTCTGCGTACTTGTCGATTTCGGAGTAACCAATACACTCGGCACATTTCCACCCCCCATTCCCCAGCTCGCCTGTACTGTCGGTGATATCTTGTTCTTGTCGTATATCAATCTTCTCTGTTGGCTGTTGCCTGTTCCCCAAAATCCTATTACTGATGGCTTGTTGTATTCCAAGTTCAAATCCTCCTATTCCACTAAACATTGAAAAATATTTCATTCGTACATCAACTCTCTACACTGCTCACTTAATTCAGTAACAGGTGTTGTTAAGCAGTCGTTTAGTGTTTTTAGTTTTACCATTCCATAAAACATAAAGCCTATAAGTAGTATCACAAACACAATGAAAGCGATAATCATTCCTATACCAAGTGTTGCTTTAGCCATCTATTTCCACCACTTCTAGCTTTCTGATTTCAAGTTCTTTAAAAAGTTGTAATAGCTCAAGAATGTCTGCGTCAGTTTCTAGTTTTATTTGATACACTCGCATTAGATTAACCCTTCAATGCTTTGATTTTTGCTAGTATTTCAGCTTCTTTTTCTTTGTCGAGTACCTTAGCACCACGCACGCCACCTAGTTGACCGGCTAGGCGAGCCATTTCATTGTTCTTAGCAAAGCCACCACCGCGACTTTTGCGCCCACCAAGCGCACCAATCTTTACATAAAAGTCTTGTCCATATAGTTCTTTGTTAGTTTTGGCAGCCATTCTTCCGCCTTCTAGTGTACCGCTCATTTTTTCTCTCTTTCTATTGCTCGCGCAATTGCTTCGTTAGTTAATGTTCCAAGTTGTGCTTTAGCGTTTACATTGTCGACCTGTTCGCCGAGTGTGAATAAATCTACTAATTGACCAAGACCGAATAGCCCGAAGGTAAATAGCCAGATTATCCCTGTACCAATTTAGCCCTAGCGCCCAAAATAAATTTGTTCTCCATTATCTTATTTTGCATGTATTCTATTAATTGATTTGCTTGTTCTTGATTAAGCGGTGACTCAACTCCAATAGCGTCCATACAGAACGCAGTCCATTCTTCGGCGTTATCTGGTGAGTACACAATGCCTAGTTCACTCATAAGCTGACTAACTGCCCGGCGTTGTTCGTGGGTTGGTCTATTTAAATCTGGGTTTTTGCTGTTGTTTGTTGCCTTAGTAATTTCATCTACCGAAGCAATTGAATCAACGATACCAATGTTCAAGAACCCTAGCGCCCGACCGACGCTACTCGTTTCTGCATTTTCCATTGCACTTGTTTTATTTATGAAACCGTCGCCAATACTTTCCGAGGCAAAGCCGGTGAAGTAGCGTTCTAACTTAGAGCAGTCCGGAGTTACAATACTTTTAAATACAACTCGGTTGCTATTTGGTTCACTTAATAACTCGGTTACAATCGAGCCATTAGGATATAATTCGTGGAACGCCTTGACGCGTTCATTAACGGTTACATATTCTTTCCCTTTAATATTTACAGTTTGCATGTCTACTTTAGTCATGATACAAGTCCTGCATTGCGTCGGTAGCTCTATCTCTCAAGTCACCTTGCAATTCTTCGTTAAGCATTATGTCTACTTTTTCGTATAGATGTAGCGCGTCAGATAATACAACATCTTGGTCGTAGTCATCTGATTTAACAAGTGTTTCGCCAGTTTCAGCGTTATACGCTCGTAGTTCCCAACGAACCTTGCTATGCTCATACTCCATAAGCCTATCTAAATATTCTTCTTCACTTACTTGTGGTAACATATTTTGTCCTCCTTTATTTATTATTACATTAGTATTATAGCATTACTATTTAAGCCTTGTAAATAGTTTTTTCAGACTTTTTTTCGTATAATAAAAAGGTTCGGAAGCAAGCTAGTTGGTTGTCCTCCTTTTAGTTTCTACGCTTCCGAATAATAAAAATACCACCCAAGAGCCGTGAGTGGTATTTTTTGTTTTGTATGTTGTGAGAGTAATTATTTCTCAAATTCAGTTGAGTTTGACACTTTGTTACACAATTGTTTGAGGTGCTTGCTCTTATGGTTATTATATAGACTTTACATTTAAATATCAATGCGTTATATTTGTATTAACCAGATATTGCTATATTTGGTTCAAATTAAATAGAATTGTTACTTGACACGGAGGGTGTCGGCGTACTAAACTATACTTATATAGCAATATCGTCAGCTCTCCGCAAGGGGAGCTTCTTTATTTAATGGGTAAATGAACCTCAACAGTAGTTATAAAAATCTACTGTATAAATAACAAATACTTTAAAAGTTACCTATACAGCCTTATGCCTACACCTAAAGACCACCTTGGTCAAACCGTGGTAACTATAAAACAGCTTTTAGTGGGGAGGGTAGCTGGCCTTAAATGAAGCCTAGTAGTAGGTTTGAAACACTATTTAGCAATCAAGAGGGGAAACATAGGAAGAATTAAGAACCTAATTAAAAGTTTAGGGAAGGCTAGACTATGAATGGAAATTATATACAGAAACAAGAGCTGCTAAAGTTTTGGAGTATGTTTGGTGGTAGCAAGAATGATGGTAGGCGTTATGAGCAAGCTGTTAAACTGCAAGCACTAATAGATGTATCTAATGTAAAAATTTATTATAAAAATAAACAATCTCCAAAAGTATATAGAGCTAAGTTTGAAGAAGTTAAACGAAAAAGACACAACAAACTATCACACAAATTTTGCTTTGTTTGTTTAGGTATGGCTGATGTTAGACACCATATAATACAACTTCAGAATGGTGGGTTAAATAGTAAAAGAAATATAGTATCCTTGTGTTATAAGTGTCATAGTGATATTCACCCTTGGTTAAAATAAAACTATTGACATTATAATACTGCTTGTGCTATACTGTATATACAATCAAATAACTAAAAGGAGGACACAAAGTGAAAATGATTGAAGTAAAAATATTTAATAGACGATATAAGAAATATATCTTCATAGAGGACAAATAATGAAAAAAATTGAAACTAGCAAAAAGACCGTACTTTCATGGATAAATAAGTTCGCAACAGTAGTAACCGCATTTGCACTCGCTTTAATAGGTATTCATTTACTTGGATACATTACAGCACCCCAGATAGCAATTAAAACCGTAGGTTATTTACTTATTACAAGCTCGGTAGTATTACTATTAAAGAACTTAAAATAGGAGTATCAGGGGAACAGTAACGCAAGAAAGCCCCGCCATTATGAAAACATGGCTCATAATCTCAAGTATTACGCTCGCGATTATTACGACACCAACACCAAAACAAACAACAATCACCGGAAACCAACCAGAAACACATACAGCGTCCACACACGCATTAAAGACAGAGAGTAAAGAAAATATACCAGAACCGCCTAAAGTAGCGCCAGAAGCGCCTAAAATAGCGAATAATGGCTCATCTCGTGACTTTATCTTCTTTAAAGAGTCTGGCGGTAGATTGAATGCCATAAACTCAATAGGCTGTATTGGTCTTGGTCAATCATGTGCAGCAAAAAAGGGTGGTATCCCACCACTCCAAACTGCCTGTCCTAATTGGCAAACCGATATGGCATGTCAACTCGCATTCTGGGATAACTATGCAATTAGACGATATGGCTCATGGGATAATGCTGTAGCCTTTTGGCAAGTAAAACATTGGTGGTAATAGTAAAACCCCCTACAACGCTGTAAGGGGTCTTTACTTTTGCAGACGCTTCTCCCACTTAGTCAGAAGTCTGTCTAGCCAGTCGATGAACCTACTCATCTCGCCTCACTTTATAAGGGCAGTTCGAGCTGTTGACTTGAGTTGATTTTGCAGATGAGGTCACACCTTTCTTGTTCCAACTCAACGATACGGTCAGTGACGACCTTGTGCTGTTGTCGGAGCTGTGAAAGTTCCACCTCAATACCGTGAAGTTCACGCTCAAGGAGTTCCACAGGAATCTCATCTTTGCCCACATCGCACCTCCTTGCTCTCTAGTTGGTGTACGAGCTTGGCTCGCTCACGCTGGACTCGGACTATCTTTGCGTTGATGTTTGCATTCCATCGATATAACTTCGCAAGGTACTTGTCTGTCTTGGCGAGTCGTTCTCTCAGAGTTTCGAGTTCGTTCGACACCTGTTATCTCCTTGAAACTTGTCGACCACAATAGACCATTGGTAAAGAGCATGGTATTTGATGGTGTACAAAAGTGAACAGATAAGTGCCAAAATAATCCTACAACCTCTGGTGGTTCGTGACATGCTGGACACTCATTTCTTCTTGGCATAGACTCTCCGCTTCTTACGAGAGCGTCTCTTTTTTACAGGTACTAGCTTGGGCTTCTGAACCATAGCCCCCCCCTTTCCGATAAGCTATCGAAAGCCTAGTGGCTCTCGGCAGATTACTGGCGTAGCTACTGGCAGGCTTCGCAACTTTCGAGTTCTGCTGGGTCTATTGGACAGGTCATTGGTTGTTCCCATTCCTCATTCATTTCAACCCCCTATATAGTTCAACTGATATATTCATGACTGCTGATACGCCAGCAGCAATTGCACCAACTACCGCCCCTGATTCCATATCAAAGTTAGTCAAAGACCAACCTGCGATAAAACCCTGTACAAAGGTCTTTAATGCTCTGACTGCGATATCTTTATTCATATCTACCCCCTTTTAATTAGTTCACGAATACGGTCAAATATCGTATTGAAGAAGCCACGAGTTACTACGATATTATCTGGTGATTGTAGCTCGTTGACTTTAGTGTTTAGCTCATCTACTTTCTTGGTAAGTTCGGTTGTAGTAGCTTCGGACTTGATGAGTTGTCCTTGAAGTTTATTTACCAATGCAACTGCATCTGTTATCTGTTTTTGCCAGTTGTCCCTGCGAGCAATCGAACCTACCTGTCCATTCTCATACCAGTTGTTTGCTTCTGGGTCATCTGAAAGTGTTTCAATGAAGTGTAGCCAAGACTTACCTACGAATAGATTAAATACTTCCTTTGGCAATGCTCGCCCTCTCACTTGAGTGTGGAGTTTGTTTGCTCTTGCGTAATAATTATCACCTGCTTGAATCATGTCGTTATCTCCTTTGTTTACTACTACTGGAGCAGTTTCTTTTTTTACTAGCCAGCCACTCACATTGGTGTATGGATATACCTTGATTGATACGCCTGTACCGAGTGGGTCGTTTTGTTGAATACATCTAACTTGCGTTAGAGTACAGCCCTCGATTGCCACCCCTGTATGTCCATAGCCACCACCTACACGCCCGTTAAAGACAACAATAGCCCCGTATGGTGGTATGCCTGTTGGAGTATTTGGTATCCAAGTAAAAGCGTCAGGTCTTGCACCAACCATTAACCGAGCGGCTGGTACAGGAAATACAGGACAACCGTTCACACCAAGAACTTCATTGGCGTACTTTTGAACAAGAGCAACACACTCACCGAGAATACCACCACACGAGTTGACTCGTTTACCTGCTACTGTTGGATACCATTGAGAGATTGTCATCGTATTGCTATTGCAAGAATAGCCCCTATAACACCAGTTAATAATATGCCGACCATACCGTACACCAGATTGCGAACAGGTTGGAACTCCACTTTTGTTACATAGATTTTATCCATCTTGGCTTCCATAACTGCAACTTGAGTTTTGAGTTCATCAAGCTTATATACAATCAGGTCGATATTGCCCTTATCTTGTGAGTGGCGGTCATCTATCCTGTCTAAGTGTGAATGGATAGCCTCGAAGCTCGTTTTGTCTTGCTTCTCGTGATTGTCCAGCCATTTCTCAACTTGGTCTTTGGTGTCCGTCATAACCTCTCCTATGTTTGACTTACTAAGAATCCTAATAGATGAGTATTGGTAGAACCACCAGCAACAGTTAATGCTGTATCAATGTAGTAATAAAGTTCGACATATTGCCCAGCAGTTAATTGTATCAATGCACCAACAGTTGAAGCGTGGGTTTGTGGTGCCCCTGTTCTATAAATCACATTTCCAGACATATTTTTTACACCACTAACCCATATTGATGATTGAAGATAACCATTTAGCGTAGTAATCACCACGCTTCCATGAAACCAATAAAACCCTGATACTGGGGCTGTGTAGCGGTAGTTAGTGGTAGAGTCAAAGTTGTTATTAGTGTCAAATACTTCAGAATTTAGTGGTACTTTAGTATCAGCACCACTTGTTGAAGTAAAGTTTGCACTTCTATAAGCTCTAAACTTATATGGGTTAGAGATAGATGTTGTTGAAAGTGCCATGTTAGCAATTCCAGTTCCATCATTAAAACTAGCGTCATTTGTTCCTAATATATTCCATTTGGCAGCACTTGGTTGTTCACCATATACCACACTCCAGCTTGTATAAGCCATCTAACATACCTCCATTGTTAATTTCCAAAAATCACTCTTAGCCATTCCTTTTCTGTAATTAGCAAAACATGTTCTAGAACAGTAAGGTGTTTTTCCAACTCTAGATGGTGATATATTAAAAGGCTCTTCGCATTCTAGACATATAGCAAAGATTAGATTTCCTATCTTATATCTCTTATCAAACTTCTGATGGCATTTAGCACAGAGTTCTTTCCAATCTTTTATATCTCTTTTATACTCTCCAGATATGTTAGCCCAATGAATATATTTCCCACTTAAATTGCTTGTCTTACACTCCGAACATGTACCAGACTTTTCGTAGTGATACGATATCCATTTGTGTATTCCAGAATAAGATACATCTTTGTGACTTTTCATTTTACTCATATTAACCTCATGTTGAATTGTTTCTTATCATCTATTTTTAGTGTTGCTCGAATTGCTTCAACACTTCCTTTTTGCACCAGTTTTTCTACAAAGCTTTCTTCCTGTTTTGAAATACGGTTATCATTTCCACAGATACATTCCCAACCCCATTTCATATCCGAGCGATACCGACCAGATAAAAGATTAGTGCCAGCACCTTTTTCGTAATTGATTATAGACTTGTCGTTGATAAGAATGTTATCTGACTCGCCACATTTAAGACAGGTTACTTTGTAAGTATTCATATATATATCTTTACTGCTAATAGGTTAAATCGTCAAGAA
>CAZRCW010000003.1:16131-31696 GCA_964598725.1 uncultured Gammaproteobacteria bacterium
CTTTGTAAGTATTCATATATATATCTTTACTGCTAATAGGTTAAATCGTCAAGAAGTCTATATTCCACCCGGCCATGAGTCTGACCGAAGCTTAAACTTAAAATATTGTGTATAGAAGGCACTATCTCTATCCCCAGAACTAATACTGCTTGTAAAGTATGTAAGTGATAAAGTTGCCTGATAAGTATTACCAGTTATAAGCTGCTTAGTTATTAACACTTTTGCTTGGTTAGACACTATTCCTGTAGCTGGTGCTAGATATATGTATGGTGCTTGCCGGTACTGATAGACGCCAGAACCATAGTTGATAATATGAACCGCGTCGACTATTGGTATATCAAAATCAGTAGTGCTTAGGTTTTTGTCTTTCAAGTATATTTCATACTCGGCACTTGCTTGGTAACCACCTGTGACTGCGCTAAAACCACTAACAACTAAATCACCTTCTAGCAATGTATAACCGTGATATGGGTTTGTATCACCAGAAAGTTGGTCAGTTTTTTCTGTATTCATAAATACCCTTAATTACAAAATACACTAAACAAACAAAAACTAACGCCGAAAGTATATATGAAATACCACCAACTCTCGGTAGTTCTTTTGGAATGTCTACTCGATTATCACATTTTTCAGATGTAATAGGAATGCTATCACCATTTACACAACCAGTTGGAGTTATTTTTGTTCCTTGCATATCGTTATTATACATTATGGTGCAATCCTATCTGTTCCACCAATGGTACTGATTCCTATTCTGAAGTAATTCACTATATTTCTCTGTAAGAGTTTCAAGTCTTGAACGAAGCCAGCGCTAGGGTCTATTTTAGATTTGATTCCAAATATCCGCCAGTACCGACCTTGCCAGCTAATTAAATCGCCGAGTTGCAGTTCAGGTATCGCTCGGATTGTTATATCCATTAGATTTTCTGGTTCAGCATAATCTTCTAATATCATCTGTGCGTATGAGTTCGCCCAGTCTTGTGATTGGATATAGTTATTCTCAATTACTTCTGGTCGTTCTTCGTAAGCAGTAACTGAACTGTCGTCTTGAATTCTTGTATATATGTTAGTAGTTATTTTGGCTGGTCGGCCAGTTATTTGGAGTAGCGTTATAAATACCGTATCCGAATAGTTATTACTTAATACAATCTTGCAAGCTCTAGCAAACTTAGAGAAAGATTTGAGCGTTACTGAACTGGTTTTATCCGTGCCTGTTCCGTCACTTAGTGTATTGGCTACATAATATGGGTTATCTATCGCCAGCATGGGGTCATCAAAATTAACAAATATTTCTAAGTCTTGATTGCCGTTTATTTCCTTTGTGCCTTGCTGTGTGTAGACTAACTGGTTTGGTTGCTTGGCTCTCGGTTTAGATTTAACCTCTACCACATTGATTATATGGTCAGCGTTTGGCATTTTCGCTTCGAGTACCATGTTCGTGGCAATTACTTTTTGAATTGCGTTATGTGGACTGTCCGACCAATGCTGACGGTTTTCAAAGCGTAATATACCTTCTTCGTCTTGGTAGAAGTGACCGTATTCGGCTTGTACTATCTCGTTGATGATATTTATAAACTTGTCACCAACATTAAACTCACCGAAGCTTATCAGGTTAATTCCGGTATCAAGTCTATATTGAGCAGTCGCAAATCCGAGTTGTGTAAGAATACTTTCAATCACTTCATCAGACCGGAGTCCAGTAAACATTGTAGAGTTATCCACATACCTATTAGCAAGGAAGCTTATAAAGTCATTAGCTTGTAAGCGTGTAGTTTTATTTCTTAGGCTTGTTTCTGGTTGCTTGTTTGTAATACCAACGAACTGTGGAAGCATTTCGTCATTACCGTCGTAATTAAAGCCGGCGTTTATAATGATTGGTCGTCTAGGCAAAAGCGCAGTAAATAGTTCCGAGTTACCACCGGCGTAATATGGAATGTATCTTCCTGATGTATTATCTAGTTCGACTTCAGCAAGTGCAGAAGCAACCCCACCAGTAGGTTGTTGCAGTTGTCGTTCGTAACTTAATGCGGTTAATCTTTCGGACTCATCAAAGTAATAGTATTTGTTCCAGTCAGATGTAACTTCACCACCAGAAGCAATTACATCATACCCACCAATAGTAGACACTCCGATTGTAAATAAACGAATTGTGCTATCAAATTGTTTTTTCCAACTAACCAAAGTGGAAGCTACGATTTTTCGTATCTCGTCTTTTTCTTCAGCAGTAAAAGCGGCGTTTACTGTTTGCATTTACGCCTCTGTCAATATAAGTGTTATTTCAGATAAGTAGTTCTCACCACCAATACTAAACTCACGCTGTTCAAGGTTTATATGAACGGTTGTTTGTGAAACTGTGTAATTGGTTTCGGTTATTTCCCATGTTTTTCCACTTCCTGTGGATAAGTACGATTGATAGATTGTGTTGATAGTATCGTAAGCGGACTTCTGAATAACATCATATTTAAGTGTCCAGACTCGCTTATTACTTCCGAAGTAGTCACGCCCTATGTTACCTGAAAGCGTACGCTGTTGAGCGTACTGTGTATTGTTTGCCTCACTCATTGAGTTTGGACTTCGTATTGCTTGACCGTCTAATAAAAATGCCATGTTATGCCCCTATCCTTAGTGGTTTGACACTAGTTATAATGTTACTTATAATAAACTTATGACTGTTTATAAAAGAAACTGTAAATATTGTAACAAGTTTTACATTGGTTGGGGTAAAGAGTTTTGCTCTAGAGCATGTGTTAACAGATATGTTCTTAAAGGTAAACCAAGTAACAGCCCTAGCACTTGGAGAAAAGGAAATGTTTCTGGTAGTAACCACCCCCAATGGAAGGGTGGTAAATCTAGACTGGGTGAATATATGAGCATTAGAGTTGGTCACAAGAAGTATCAGCTTGAACATAGGTATGTTATGGAGAAACATATAAATCGTAAACTTAGTAGAAACGAGCATGTTCACCATATAAACGGAAATAAGCTTGATAATAGAATTGAAAACCTCGAAATAATAGACGCTAGTTCTCACTCCAAACATCATAGGTCTAAAGATAAACATCTTTATAAAAGAGATAAACTTGGTAGGTATGTTAAGCGCCATTTATCATAGCTCCGACTGTTTGCCCTCGCATACTAGCAATCGCTTTTAAATCTTCAAACATCTTCTCGGCTGCGTCGCGTCTTTCAATAGCCGAACCTGTCATTAGTCCGACATTGATGTTGATTGTCGTGTTACTGCTTGAACCACCCATAGCGCCAATCTTGTTATTTGGTATTATTTTGCCTGAGTTATTTGGTACAAAAACTTCTGGTCCTGCTTCCCCAACTATATATGGAGTGCCACCGGTAACAGGGCCACCACTTTGTCTACCTTTTAGACTGCCGACAAACTTGCCTATTTCACCAACTGGGTTCTTTGCTATTTGAGCAACCGCACCAATCGCAACCTTTAATTCTCTAAAGAAGTGAACAACTTCTCGAACCGCAGTAAGAACTAATCGAATGCCATATAGAAATGCTAGGAATGAGGCAAGGAGCGTTCCACCAACTATCTTTGCAACAAACATTATTTCTGCTCGATAATCTCTAAATAGTAGCTTCAATTCAGTTATAGTCTGATTCCACACAACTCGTATCTGGTTTACCATTATGATCATTGCTGCCATAACTTGTTGACCAAGTGGATTATTGTTAAAGAAGTTATTTACTTTAGCCCATGCTGCTTCAATAAGAGCAAAAAAGTTAAGCAGTACATTTTGAACTTCTACTCCTACTTTTACTTTTATATCTTCAAAAGCTTTGCCAATCTGTGCTTGTTTACCAGCAAATAACTCTGTTAATCGCGCAGCGTCACCAACCTGTGCATTTGTTTCTTTTAGAATTCCGTTGAATAAAGCCATGCGAACGCCAGCGTCCGTACTTGCTCGTTGCATATCTTGAGCTGAATATCCTGCTTCTGTAAGAATAACCGAAAGGTTTTTTGTTACACCGGCATTATCTACTAGAATACTATTTCCGTTTTTAATACCTTCTGTTGCTGAACGAACTGCTTCACCGAATGATAGCGAACCCTGTCGAGCGAAAGCAGCACTATCTTTAAAGCGTTCCATTAACTTAATAGATTGTGGGAGTGTAAATCCGGCGGCGAGTAGGTTTTTCAATCCGGTTGCTGCTTCGGCAACCGGCATTAGACCATCTCTGGTAAGCTCTTTGGCTGCTTTTGTTGCTTCTTCTGCGTTAGCACCAAAAGCCCTCGAAATACTATTCAAACCAACCATTGCTGCTTGGTATCTATTAGCTGAATCTACTGTTGCACCTAAACCGTCAATAATCTTTTTAATTGCAACACCAACCACCGCTGCGACTGCGGTGAACTTAAGCCATGCCATAGACAGAGATTGTGCAGCACTTGAACCACTTGTTCCTGCGCTCGATAAAGAAGTACCAAAACCCTTAAGCGTTGCACTCGCTCTATCGTCTGCGGTTATAACTGCTTTAATTCTGGCTTCTCTCATTTCGCTTCTCTTCTAATCGCTTTCTATCTTGAATATACCCATAAATAAGTAAGTTCGTAAAGAACTCGTCCATCGGTTCTTCGTTCATTTGCCTAGCTGATAAACCGAATAGCTTTCTGTATAAGTATCTAAGATAGTCTAGGTTCGGCATTGCATTATGAAATATAATGTCCTGCAATGCCTCTACTCTTTTTTTGAGTCGTCTTGTCCTGTAAGTATTTTGAATACTTTGATTATAGTTTCTAAGTCAAAGTCGTTTATATCTTCTTTTGTAAGTTCGAATAGCTTACCTTCTTCGTCTGGAAACTTGCCACCCAAGAAGTGTTTGTTAATAATATTGGTAATTATTTCAACTGCTTCTTTTTCTGGTTTATCTTCAAGTCCGTCACCTAAGTATTCTTGATACTCTTTGAAAGATACGCTTTTAAATTCTAAATATCCTTCTGCATAGTCTTTACCTAAAAACTCTAGTGAAATCTTTTTCTTGATTACAACTTTACTCATCTAGTTTTTCCTTTCTTTAATAACCTGTGCCGGCAAAAGTATTGGTCAGCACCACACTATCGATTACCGCGTCAGCGTTGGCTGCGTCGTAGTTTCCTTTAAATTGAATTGTTTGAGATACAATGTCATTTAATGCTCTGTCTTGTTCCCACTCTGTAAAGTCTACGCGTGGTAGTTGGAACACAAGTGAACTGTCGGCTGCTCTATTAAGTGCAATTTCCATAGCTCGGTAAGTTCCGTCTAGCATATAATCTCTGTAAGTATCGCTTTCCTTGTTAAGTGTAATTTCACCTTCTACTGAATATTGGTGGTTCAGGATTGCTTCTGGCTCAACTGTTCCGGTTACATTATCAAAATCAGCGTTAGCCATAATGTTCAACTTGAGTGCCTTGAGTGAAATATTTGAAGCGGCTGCAAGGCTACCAAGAGCTGCGGCAAGTTTGAATGACAAGTGTTGATGTAAGAACTTATTACCAAGTGCTGTGTAGGTAGGTGTAAGTGTACTCCAATCTCTTGAAACTCTTGATTTGAATCCTACGGTTGCCTTAGCAATACCATCTGGTTCAACTACTATTTCCATTTTATCAACTACGCAATATGGAAATATTTTTGTTTGATCTGGGTCTTGGTATGCAAGACTGATTGTTTGGTGTGTGTTAGTGTTGGCAAGTGCATAAGTATGAGTATAAGTAGGGCCACCAGCAGTTGTTGGTGAAGCACCAAGCAAAGATGTAATAAATAATCCGACTTGCTTATCGTTTAAATCGAATTCAATCTCACCTTCACCGAACTTATTAACGACAAAGTTGCTGTCGCTATCTTCTATTCTTCCTAAACCTTCTTCTTCTCGTGCTGTGGTTACCTTATCATCAAAAGTAATACTATTGATTGGAATCCAAAAAACCGGAGTGACGATTGTTCCTGCACTCGATTCTTTAGCTATTCCTACTTGACCTCGCCGACCGACGAATTTGCTCATATTATTTCTCCTATATTATTACTTGTAGAACATAACTAAACATCTAGTCAAGAAGTCATGTCGTCTATATTGTTTACAAAGTAGTCTGTAATCATATAGAATATAGCTATGAAAGAAATAAAGCTTACGAAAAATAAAATTGCTATTGTTGATGATAGTGACTATATATATCTTTCGAAAAAAAAATGGTACTTCAAAAACAATTCAAAAACTCTTGATACTGGGTATGCCTCATCTAGAAGTGGGTATATGCACCGTATAATAATGAAAGCTAAGAGTGGTGAATATGTTGACCATATCAATGGAAATAAGCTTGATAATAGAAAGTCTAACTTACGAATATGTACTATGAGCCAAAACAAGGCAAATTCATATAAATATTCTACAAACAAATCTGGATACAAGGGTGTCTACTGGCACAAATCGGTTGGCAAGTGGTCTGTTCAGGTAAGATGTAACGGAAAATTGTACAGCGGTGGATACTTCTTATCAAAAGAACAAGCACATAAAGCTAGAATAAGTATGTCAAAAAAGTTATTCATGGAATTTGCTAAGTAGTGAAGTTGTAATCCGTATGTATCATTAAAGTTATTTGACACGCCTTCGCTTTACCGTCTTGCATATCTACTTCACCCCATTGAGCGTCAGCAGCTTCAACAAACAGACCAGTAGCGTCACCAGATGAATAATCGTTTATTTGGTCTAAGAATGTATTATCATCAACTGCGTCTATAATATCGTCGACAACATCAGCAATGACATTTTCAGCGTATTCTTCGCGTTGCAATGAACTATCATCTAAAAAATCCTGTCCTAATGTCATCATTGCAGTTACTCTATACGCATAAACGCGTCTATTCTCGGCAGTTGTAGCGAATGAACCGTCTAAGTCTGAAGCAGTTACCCATACACATGGCCAGCCTGAAGGCATTAATTCGTTATATGAATACACCGCTTGTGTACTCGATAAAGCGTTAATTGTATTTACTACTAATGTTTTAATGTCTTTTGATACGCTCATGTCATTCTTCCTATTCTATTTAGTGCGTTTTGAGTGGCGGTTGTAAAGAAGTTATCAATTTCATTGACTGAAGATTCGGCAGCCTTGCGTAAGAATGGTCTACCTTTCATAAAGCGTGTACCTTCGTGAACAAATATCCCATATTCAGCGGTTGGATATACTTCAGCTCGCATGGATAAGTCGTTACCGGTGACAGTAAATAAATGACTGCCTCTTAATCGCCCAGTATCTACTGGTGCGTTTATCATTGATCGTCGCTGTACAGTTATAGCACTCTTAGTAAGTGCGGTCTTGAATTCTCTACGCATTAAGTTTGGTGCTTGTCCGAAAGCATGGCGCAGTTGTGGTAGGTTTTTAATCTCTATATGTATCATTAGTCTTTGCTCACAAGCGTGAGTTCCTTACAATCTACCACCCCAAAGCCCTCCCAATGGGATACTCCCTTGACCGAATACCGCTTACTATTCAAGCTTGATGTATCCGTAACCACCACTTCGTCGCTCTCTTTAATATTCGTTGCGACATCTACATATCCAATATACACTTTACCGATTGCGCTATTCTCAAATTCAGTACGCTCTAGGCTCGCTGGCGTTATGTCTGCTGGGTGGACTGTTCCAGTTGCCGACATAGTATAACGATTGGTAGAACCTATCCGTCTGTTGCGGTAGATTTGTATCTGGTGATTTGTGAAGAATAGCATTACTTATCCTCTAGTATGGGATATTCAATATACCTAACTAGCATATCGTCTATGCCAAGCGATTCAATCAGGCTTTGACCTGAACTATTATCAAAGTATTCAATCTTTTTCGGCCCTTGTTCCTTGCTCTTAATAGATGTTCCGGTTGTAGCGTTATCTACTAAGTACGCTGCTAATGTGGCGCAAGCTTCAGCTAAGTCGGCAGGTATATCCGTATAACCAGCGGTATAAGTCACCTTGTATAAGTTCCAGTTTTGATTAAGTGTGAAATTACAATCAATTACGCCGGCGTTGTTATCTACAAAGTATAGTTCTGTATCTATTACACTCCATGAACTATCGTTCTCGGTAGTGTTTCTTTCCGAGAAACTTGTAAAAGTAATCACCGGACGGTTGCGAAGTGATAGCTGATTAGTGCCTGTTCCGTCGTATTCTTCATCTGTATAAACGGTTGAAGCGAAGTGTTGACCATTAGGTTTAGAACAAAACGACTCAATCATCAAAGTTGATTGGTTTATTTTTCGTATTATGAGATTGTTCTTCGTGCTATCACCGGCGTCGATTCCAAGTAATTCTTTTACATCTGCGACAGTTGTTAGTGCGTAGCTAAGTAATGTTGCCATTTATATTCCTTTTAGCGTGCTTAATATTGATTTTTCCCTGTTTCATGTCTATTGCAGTCATATCCTTTGAAAGTATTGCGTAACCGCCGTCAATGAGGTCATGAGCAACATTATTAGTAACCACAATCGTATCACCGCTTCTAAATTCACCATATTGTTTTATCATTTTAATTCTTTGGCTCATAATACCCCCGCTGAAGCCGCCCGAAGGCAGCAACAGCAGAATTACTATCTATACATTACCCATAGATGTTGCGCTTCTGATTGCGTTAGTAAGCGTTAGCTCACCGTCTACGCGTTTTTCGACACGAACATAAGTCAAGTTATTTTCGAAAGCACTTGTTGATGCAACAACAGCTTCGTCAGATACTCGAACTTCTAGTCCTTCTCGGTCAACGATTACATAGTAACCGAAGTCACCGAAGTACACAGTTCCACCAGCTACCCAGTTTGCTTCGATTACTGGTCGTCCTAAGATTGTAGGAGTTGCAGTACCGGTAATAGCACCCATGAGGTAGTTATTTTGGCTGTCTTTAAGTGAGCGTAGTCTTTCGATTGTTCGAGAGTTAGCTACCCATACAGCACGGTTTCGGTATCCTTGTGGTAGTCGGAAGTAAGTTGAAATCAAGGCGTCAGCTCTAGTGGTGTCGGTTAGACCGCCTGAAAGTGTACCTAGTGTGTAAGTACTCATTCCAGTTGGTTCGCCTGTACCAGAACCAGCCCAGAAAGCTCTGTCTTCACGCTCTGCAATAGCAGTACCCATGTATTCAGCAACTTTGTTTACGATTGAAGTGCCTACACCCAATTGAGCGTCAGCTACTAATTCGTTAGATAGACCAACGATAGAAGCAATACTGTATGGAGTGAAAACATTTTCACCGAAGTCAACGGTTGAAGTAGCTTTAACAGCTGCTTCAGAACGGAAGCTTGCTTGAGGTCGAGCTGCAAGATTAGGCAAGTGAAGTGTATCACTTGTGGTAGTCATTACATCTGCAATCTGTCGCATGGTGCTTGCGTCACGAATATCTTCGATAATCATGTCGGCATAGTCGTCTGGAACTAAGAATCCACCTCGGCTACCAGTACCTTCTACAAGGATTTGAAGCTTTTGTTTGTCGCCTAGAATCATTGCTTCAATGAAGTTCAATGACTTGTGGCTAATTTCGGTAGATTTCTTGCCTTTTTGAGCGCGCTCTTTAACTTCGACTTTAATATCTGCAAGTTCGTCAATTGACTTCTTACCATATTTTTTGTCTACGATATAGCGTGGCTCTTTGGTGATTTCAATTTTACTTTCAGATTTTTCTGAGTTATCTAGTTTTGCAACAAGAGCGTCAATGCTTTTAGAGATTCGGCTTTCTGCGTCTTCAACTGCTTTGTCAGCAAGTTTTTTAGCAGCGTCGTCGATTTCTTTTTCAACACTATCTTCGCTAAGTTCCTTAGCTTCTGCTAGTAATTCATCTAACTCTTTTTGTTCTAACTCGGTAAGTTCAGCTTTTTCCTGAAGTTCTTTGATTCTTCCCATTATTTAATTCACCTTTTAGAGAAACGATAAGTTCATCGTTTACTCGTTTTATAGTTTTTACAATTCGCGTATCAGCTTTTTTTTCAGCCAGCATTTTATCACTAGCACGAGCGACGACTTTCGCCATATTTAATCGCTCTGTTGTTACGCGGTTGTTTCGACCAATGTGCGGATTTAGGTGTTTTAGCCCATTCACCGCAGAGTCAATCTGTGACTTCATTATATTCATCTCTTTACGCATACCAGATATTTCTTTTACAAGAGCCACCGGAATGCCAGCCTTCTCGATTGTTTCATCAGAGTAGCCATTATCTTTTAGAGATTTATAACCTAACATTAACGCTTCAGGATTAGCAGGAACATTTACAACAGATATTTCTAATAGCTTTTGTTTGGTAAAACGATTGTCTTCTCCGTCTAATGGAATAAAGCCCACACTAAAAGCGTTCAAAAAACCTTCTTGTACAAGTTGTTTAACAGCTCGACCAAATTCAGTTACTTCTTGGAATACAGGTTTGAACATTAACTTGGCATTCTTGCCTTCGCCTTCTATCCATATTTTTTCAGCTTTGCCTACAGGTAAAACAGAATGGTCATGCGCCCATTGTAATACTGGGTTTTTCTTAAAGTCTTTTAAGTCCCAACCAGACACTTCTACAATCTCACCTTGTCGGTCTACTGCTGCTGTTGAAGCGATAGCTAAAAACTCCTCGCCCTTCTTCTCAATGTTCGCTTTTACATGAAATGTTTCTTGCATAATAAATCCTTTATATACTACTTGTAGAATACAATTATAGAATTCGTCAAGAAGTCTATTTCTTAACTTTCGGTTCAACCACCGCTATTACTTCGTCAACTTTAGCCACTAATTCATTAGCTTGAGCTTGTACTTTGGTTTTTTCTTCTTGCATAGCAAGCTTAATATCTGCCAATGGTCGTGGGTCAATTCGTGTTGCACTAGCTAGTACTGTATTGCCGATTTTTAATTCGTCAGTATAAACCAACTTATCATTTATAACTTCGGTTTTAGTGTCGGCTACTGGTGCTTTATTACTAAATCCACCTTCCACTAATTTATTTTGTAGGCGTACTATCTCACTCATTATCTTTTGTGCTATTTGTTCTTGTTGTTCTTGATTCATAATTACTCCTTTCAATTAAACATATTAAAGAAACTTCTACTATTATACGCCTGAAACACTAAACCTATCTTCATTGTGCTATATGCTGCCGAAGCGTGCTTAATGCTAGATAAGCATAGTAAATCACCAATCTTAGGTGTGTGGTGTCCTGTAACCGAGCCAGATGTAGCTGTATCAGATATAACCAGTTGCAAAGCGTCTGTGCCGTTATTGTCTAAGGCAATAGTTCTATTGTAGCCAGTTCCGGGTGCAGTTCCTAGTTTGGCATACAGCTTAGTAAATGTTACTGGTAAGGCATAGGATTGGGATATGGTAGGGTCAGCCCCAAACTGATTAACTGTATTATACCAACCTGCATAAGCCTTAGTGTTATGGACTATCGCAGTAGCGCCAGTGGTATTTAGTAAAACACCCTCGCCAGGATTGTTGGCTTCAAACTCAACAGATATCTCAACAGTTCGGTTCGAGCTAGGCGTATTAGGTTTAGCTTCAATCGCTACTAAATCACCCTCTGCTACACTTACCGAGTTAGATGTATCTGAGTTTTTACGATTAGCCGAGCTTAAATTGCAAGTCAGTGCAGTTGGTGAGCCATTTACATACAAAGTTACATCATAACTACCAGATATAATTCCGGCATTGCCCAAATAAGCGTATAGGTTCTTAAACTTACCACCTGTTGGCATAACCTGTTCAACAACACTTAAAGTAGCCGAACCACCGCTTAAAGACTGAACACCAGTATAATTAGTGGCACTAACCACCCCACCCGAAGTGGCTGACATTACCTGATTAGCAGAATTAGCAAAAATACTCCACCGTAAAGTAGAAGTAGCTGGCGCACCACTAAAAGAGTTTTCAATATCGAACTCATCACCAGCCGCCAATACGGTTGTTTTTGTGGTATCACTACCGACTGTTGCTGTATCACTAATAGTAAGCGTCATATTATCTGATGCCCTGTTTTTTCGGCTTATAAAAGTTCGAGATGTTCCAGCTCCTGGGGCAGTATTTAATTGAACATACATATCGCTAAATGTCATAGGTGATGTAGCTATTAACTGTCTAAAGCCGTTGCTGGTATTCACAGTCCAGCCTATATTACGAGCCGCCTGCGGGCTATTATGAGTAGTTAATGCTGCCCCAACCGATTGATTACTAGCCACCATAAATGGAAACTTAGGCATTACGCACTCCCTGCAGCGACACACCGCTTACGATAAATAGCATTTCGACCATAAGTGTCAGTTGCTCTATGGCAAGCGACACAAAGCGTTCGACCATTTGATATGTCAAATCGTAATTCTGGATATAAAGCAAATGGCTTGATGTGGTCGGCTTGTATTTCAACTGTTGTTCCTCTGCCTTTATAATTGCCATCACCACAATTAGTGCATTTATAATTATCTCTTTTGAATACAGCTAATCGCCATTTCTTATATGCAGCACTTTGTCTAATTTTTTTATCTTTTGTCCTTTTTCCCTCATCTCTAAACATAGAACTACACGCTTGCGAGCAAAAGTGAGCAGTATTTTTTCTGCTTCTGTTAACTTTAACGACCTTAGAACACTGCCAACATATAATGTCTATTCCACCTGGATATGCACACTCTCTTGAACAATGTTTATCCCTGCCTATACGCAACTTCCATTGGCGAGCACCAAAAACCTTTTTACAAGTTGGACAATTTACCATAATAAATTCTTGCTTATTCCAAGGAGTATCGTTACCATTCTTTCTTCTCGTTTCCCACGCCTTCTTTGCTATTAGTGTTCTATCAGGTTGCATAATTATCCTCAACTTGAACCTGCGGCAACACACCGCCATTTACTTGATACTGCATTCCAAACAAAACCAACATCTAATCGTTCTGTGCCTACGGTTGTAGTTGGTAGTGTGCTTGGCCCATTTTCAAAACTAGCCCCCCAAGTAATCGCTCTCGCCGCAGTTCCTACTATATATATCCATAGTTTTTGTCCATTAGTTGGTGTACCAGATAAGTTCGTAGTAAAGCTAGTTATATCCGCAGTTTGAGCAGTTAAGCCATACATATCTACATTATCAGTATTTATAGTAGGCGTAGCACTAGAAGTAGTAGTGCTTACTCTCGGAGTAATACGCTTATTCGTAAAAGTTTGAGCAGTATCAATATTTGCAAGTGTATTAGCGGTTGTAGCGGATAGGTTACCAGCCGTAACATTTCCAGTTCCGCCATCAAGAACCAACGAAGCACCACTATCCCAATAAAAAGTAATGTCGCTATCTAATTGTGCTTCGTTGAACTTAATTGCATTGGTATCGGTTTCTAGTGTAATCATACGAGTAATAAGTCCACCAATATATATATCTGGCGTGTATGAGCCTGTTGTTACATTGCCTGCCGCCATAAAGAAAAGTCCTGGCAAAAGATGACTAGCACCGCTTATTTCCCAAGCATTTGTACCTGTAAACGCTGCTGAAGTATAACCAGCAGTCCAGTTACTATCGAGTGTTTGTGTAGGTGTACCAGGTGAGCCGTTTGCCCGACCACCAACAAACAAACCACCAAACCCACTAAAACCAGTACCGTATGCTAGATTTACAAAATAGTTAATCCCACCGTTTTGAGCTAGTGGGTCGCCATTAAATACCGAGTTTACGGCATTAAAAGCAGTCGATACCGAGCTATGTAAATCGTTACCAACTACTAAACCTTGAGTAGTTGTTCTAGGCTGTACAAAATCATTTGTATAGGTATTTACTTCCCATTGGCTGTATAGATTAGTAGAACCCTCGGTAACATCATCGCTATCGAGTACAACAACACCAGTCTGTCCGTTTACACTATCAACCGCACCTCCACCACCACCTGCACCGCCATGACCGACAATGTTAAGTTTTCCGGCTAAATCAAATAACCACTTATCGTCGTTGAGTAATAAGTTCTTATCATCGCTTGTAAGTTTTTTCTCTACTACTGGTGAACCGGTGAATGGGTTTATCATAATACAACTTCATCATAATACTTATATTCTTGCTTGGCTCTGTCGGTAAATGCGCTCTTAAAGCCCTTGTTACCTGAAGCATACCGATATCTAGTGGTGTTTTTGGTGTTTGATTCTCGCATAATAAACCATTTGCCGTCTTTGGCTATATATCCGTAATACTTTGTAGAACCGTCCTCGACAATATCAGCCGGCTTGTATATCTCGAATATATCTGTCTGCTTAATAACTGTCGGCGACGGTACTTCTACATTTACCTTTGGTGCTTTTATTTCAGGTATAGTGAATTCATTCTGAAAGTGTGGTTCTAACTTTATTTCATCAGCGTTTGTTATCTTTATGCCCTTTGCTATCTCGTTTAGTGCTTCAGATACAATCTTGCTGACTTCTTGTAAGAACTCTTTGTTTACTTCGTTGGCTTCAACAAACTTCTCATTAACTGATTCAAGTCGCTTATATACTTCAGTTGATTGCACAAACTCAACGCTAGCAGGCTCTTTTTTTAAGTTTTTCTTATATAGGTCTAGCTTCTCTTGGCGTTTCACTAGATTTCTCCTTCAATTATCTTCTCTAGTTCTTTTGCATACTTGCGTTCTTCTTCAAGTTGCTTCTTTATCTTATCGGCTTCAACTGCTTTATTTGGTATAAGTACCGGCAAAGTCTGACACTTACAATTCACATGGAGTGGTGGTTGTTTAACACTTCCATAATCCAGCTTGATCGGAGTATCCGAGTTTCCAAAGTATTCAGTTCCCTTTTTGAAATAGCGGTCATCTAGTCCAATAATCTTACCGTTCATTGGTTCGCAATATGGACATGGGTCGGATACCGTTAGCCATTGTTTTGCAGCGACAACGCCTGATTGCTTCCATGCTTCAACTGCCATTGTGTTTGATGTTCTTAAAAGTTCGCTTCTGCTAATGCGTTGTGCTTGTACCTTAGCAAACTGTGGGAATTCATCGCGTATGCTCTGGGTTACCTTAGCAACGCCATGACCTTGCTTAAATCCGTCAGCAATAATCTGTGCAAGCTTATCTGCGTCTGTCTTGAGCATTGATTTACCAAACTTATCTATTTGGCGTTTCACGATATCCTCTAGCTTCTTGTCCATTAAGAATGGTTTGCTTGAGTTTATTAGCTTATTAGCATTGTTGCCGGCAGTTATAGCGACTGTCGCAAGAATAGGTAGAACCAGCGCTTCTAGTTCTCTAATCTCTTGTTCTTCGTTAAATAGCTCATCTTCAAATTGTTTCTTTGGATATAGTTCAGCAACCTTTGCTTCTACTCGCTTTTGTAAACGGTCTATGTATTGCGATATGGCGTTATCGAATTGCTTTACTTGGCTCTCTACTACTTCGACTTGTGTTATACCGTAATCGTTGGCTTTCTCTGCAAGTGAATTATCTACTTCCATGAAACCTTTTGGTTTTTCTTCATGTACATGCTTTTTCTTCTTAGCCATTACAAGCTTGCGTGCTTCCGGTAATATTTCTTTGTTATACACTTCTTGTTTCTTGTATATGCCTGATTTTCTAAGAACAGACTTATAATCTACATTCTTAATTG
>CAZRCW010000003.1:31796-36747 GCA_964598725.1 uncultured Gammaproteobacteria bacterium
AGTATTACCGATTGTCGCCAGAAGTCTAAGGTTGCTTCAGCGTTCGCTCTATTAACATCTTCGACAATACCTAGACTTGCTTTTGTATTCTTAAAAGCTGCCATGATTTTATCTCTAAGCCACATCTGGGTTTTGATTTGTTCAGCGTCTTTTGAGCTCATACTCAATTGTTTGGCTTCTAGCCCACCGCCTAAGATTGGCACTTTGAATGCGTTATTCACACCTTGATATGAACTTCTAAGTTCAGCTCGCAGTTTCTTTAGTTGGTCGGTTGTAAGCTTCTGGTCAGTTGATAGCATAAAGTTCGCCATCATACCATTTTCGTAAAACTTGCGTGTGGTTATAAGTGCTTGCGTATCAATATCAATTGATTCAGCAACCCCTTCAATAACAGAATGCCCTCTAAACTGGTTCTTTGGATTCGGAACTTTAATATGTAGGATTTCTTCTGGCTCATAAGTAACACTTCGTTCTTTACCGTCTATAACTGTTGAGAATTCATAACCGGCTATCGTACCGTCAGCGTTTATATCTAGCTTCACTTTATCTGGTTGTAGTAAATAAATTGCTGTCGGTATCTTGTTACCAGCACCACCTTCTAAGAACCAAAAGGCTTCACCGCATAGTTCTAAGTAAGCACCGGTTAAATAAAATCCGTCACTCCGTGTGGTGGTTGTATTAAATTGGTCAAGCAGGTCTAAGAGTGGGTGGTCTGGGACTGGCTCATAGACTATATTACCCTGTCGCAGTACCGCTTTGTGTAGTTCAGGCTCGAACTTACTAATCTCTTCGGATAATGTCGTTACATTGATATATACCCATTCATAAAAACTCTCAACAAGTTTAGATGATATGGTTTTTTCGTTGGATAATTTCTTTCCACCTAAATCCATAAAAGTACCTAACAGAAAACTCTTTTCTTTCTTTGGTACTTCTTGCTTGCCTATTGATACTTCACCTAATAACGGAAGTCTGAATTTCATTCTAAGTCCGGCCAGTAATCAGTAATGATACCTTCATCATTCTTGACTGGCTTCCTTTCTTTTTCAGTTATGTTGACAACAGATATAGAAGCGTCGTTTGACTCGTTCCATTTTGCATAAGCCCACTCGGCGAGCGCCCATGAATCGCAAAAATCGTCATGTGCTTTCGGGTCGTCTGGGTGCGATACGGATAAGTATTGACCTTTATATTGTTGTTGGAGGTCAAGCATTTGCTCTAAAAACCTCTCACTTACTTTTGTACTTGCATTTGGTAAGCTCGTCAAGAAGTCCTTAATGCTCACTTTAAGGTTTCGATACATGGCGTCCTTGCTTCCCTGACTGAATTTTATCTCATACAAACCGCTATGTTCATCAGCCCATTCCATATCATCATCTTCCTTAAACCAATCCGGCATGAACTGTCCTTGACCGGTGCTATCAATTGCGACCGCCATTACTTTATATCGCATTAGAAAGTCCTTAATGATTTCAAACTGGTTCTTATAGTTCTCTCCGCGTAGCTCTAGCCAGTTTATAAGCTCTTTGCGTTCTGTCTTAGGATTATAACGAATAATCGTCACTACGGTGCTGTCTGGGTGTTTGGCGGTATCTATTCCGGCGTAACATTCATTGTGTTTGTCTGAATGTGTTAGTTGTCTGTCTTCGGTAATTCTTTCTAACTCTTCCATAGTAGTGAACTGACCTGTACCGATTTGCCACTTACCAAAGTACTCGCGTTGTATCTCATCTTCTTCAAGCCCAAGTTTCTCTATGTCCTTTTTAACTGATTGCTCGTAAATTAAATGTCGAGCGTCACCAGTTATCTCGTAAGTCTTTCGGCGTTCTTCAGCTACCTTCTCAAAATACGCCTTATAAGTTTTGTTCGTTTTAGATAAATCATAAAAGCGACACTTCTGCGTTCCTGCCTTGCCAATGAATACACGCGGTGCATTCGTAGTCTTACCCATTGGAAATATACTGTGGGTTAATACTTCGTCATTAGCGAGTTGTGCTTCATCTACAATAATTAAATCAAGCGTCAATCCTTCAATCTTAGATACGGTGTTAATCGGTGCAACAAGGCAAGATGAACCGTCTGGCAGTACCAGCTTCTTGCTGTTTTCTTCTTCTCGTACCACTTGTTGTTCTTCAGCATTAACTTCAATCAATCCCTTAATTGGTCGTAAAGCTCGACGCGTAATCTCATAACTAAGTCTGGCTTGGTCTATCTGTGGTGCGAATACTCCCACTCTTACTGGTCTTTTGTACTGGTATGCAACCCAAGTCATAATGAATTCGACTGTCAGACCAACACAAAATGTTTTACCGGCCTGTCGGGATATTTCAAAAGCAAGCTCTTGTTGTTCTAGTTGTTCAACATCTTCCGGTGTAGAATTGCGAGTAATATTTAAGTTATGAATAAGTGCGGCAAGTATTCTATCTGATATAACTTCCTGATACGGGTAGAGTGTTATATCATGAACTGCTTTCAGGTGGTCGGTTCTCAATCTCTTCAGGTCTTGGAACTTCATCTATCTTTCCCTCCGTCGCACTATATTTTTGTATTACTTTATCTCTAAAATCTAAACTTACATTTATTTCTTGTTTCTGACCAAAGGTTTCTTTGTCTAATCTCTCAAGTAAAAACTCTGGTTTTGCCTTAGTAGCCTTATTATGAAAGAATTTGGCTTCTGCTTCCTTAAATCGTTCCAAAAACTCTTTATCTTCTTTTAGCCAATTTGATAATGTTTCATCACTTATTCCAGCATTAGCACAAGCGTATTTCTTAACTGGCAGTAACTTCATATAATCAATGACTGCTTGCTTCTTTAATGCTCGTCTTTGCTGTGCTTCAGTCATTTATAGTTACCTCTACTCTTACTGTCTTGTCACTTGGTAACTTGCCTAAGTCCATAATAAGCGGATTGTCTGTTTCGAATACTATCTGATATATATTATCAAGATTTCGCTTACTCTGATTGGTTTTCTTAATCTCTGCTATGAATTCCATCTATAAGTTCCTTATATTCTTGAATTGATAATTTAACATCGTATTCAGCTATTGCTTTTTTATAATTAGATTGTACTACTTTATTCCGCTTTTGGCTATCCTGCATTGTTTCTAGTTCTTCGAGGTTTGTAACCACCGGAAGCCCAGCAAGCCATGACTTTACGGTTCTATTGTTGCTCTTATATTCATCCTTTGGTCGGTTGCCTTTCGGTATCAGGCATATATCTGCTTTGTGCATACTTTCATAAAAGGTTTCTTCTTTGTATTTTATAAACTTGCACTTCTTCTTGTAGGTTTCTACATCATTAGCCCACCTATATGGTATCGGGTCATCATCACTTATAACTAATAGTGAGATGTTGCGTTCTTCAAGTGCTTTAACAACTCCTTCTAACACTTCCGAATTGTGCGAATAACCAAACCATACCGCGGTTTTTATCTTACCTTCGTGTGTTTTTGGCTTCGGTACCTGTTCAAGATCAAATCTATCTGGTATTACTTTGACTGGCTTATCGGTTAGTTGTCTTAAAAACTCCGCCATGTACTCACTCGGACATACAACTGCGTCCATTCCGTCAATCGTACGCTTAACATATACCGAGTCGAGCCAGTCGGGGTCGCAGATATCCAGTATCTTTAATCCACCTTTATAAGTAATCGGAAAGTGGTAGTCAGGTGTCCAATATACTTTTTGAAATATAAGTACATCAGCTTTTTCACCGTACTTGTATATGTCTGCTTCATTCCAGTATTTAATAAGTTGGTGAACTCTTAGATTTGTTGAGCCGATATTTCCTTTACCGTGAAACATCTCAAAGGTCATAAATCTTACCATCGTTTTTCTCCGTTCCAAATAGGCTTCTTGCCTTCTAATACTTGGTTAATTATCCACCATAAATCTTCGTGGTATCTGTCTATATGAAATATCTTCTGTGCGGTTTTCTTAGCTTCCTGACCAATTTCAATTGCCTCTCGATAGTTAAAGTTCATAAGTTGGTTTAGCACTTCTGCGTAAGATAATGGGTTATCCGGTACGATAAAACCATTCTTGCCTTGTTCAATAAACTCATCGGCGTTGTGATACTTGCTTGTTAATACGCAACAGCCAGACAACATAGCTTCCGTTCTACTGCGTGGCATTGGTGAGTCAAAGGTCGGATTGATATATAAAAGTGTTGAGCCTAGAAACTCCCTATATTCGTACCAGTCTTTGGCTTCAAAATTAACAGTTATATGGGTTAGGTCGTGCCCTAGCGATTCTTTTACTTGCGACTTAATGTATGAAAGAAGTTGACGGTTGTAGTATTTATCTAATCCACCCGGCGATAAGCTTATAGCAACGCGTGGTTCTTTTGGCAGGTCAAACCATTCGTCTGGTTCCATTCCATGAATTAACGGATAGCCCCACCCCCATCGCTTTACGGATTCGTAACTATTTACAATCATAAAGTTATCACCTATCAAGTTCTTCATACCATCTAAAAAGCTTGGTTTTCCGTTGCTGTCGTGCGTTACACCACCGTTTATAACTAAATCTTCAGTATAAACTTCGTCCCACATTGGCGTTCCATGATTGATTACAATCTTTGGAATGTCTTGAATAACTTCATTCATTGCCCGGTATAGTTTGCCTTTACCTATTTTCGGGTCTACATGCTGTTGGTCTACATGTAGGATTGCAATGTCGTACTTGCCCGGCTCGTAGTATTGTACCCATTCGAATTCATCTTCGCTGTAAAGTGTGGTTGGTTCTGGTCTAGCACTCCAGCGACTCCAGCGACGAACATTATTTTCTAAGTAATGAAACTTAATCGGTTGTTTTTTTGTCAGTTTCAACATCTCATGCTGATTGCCAACATGATTAACTACGCCAAAGACATTTATCTTCTTCAAAGTTCTAACCCCATCTTCCAAAGCGTGTTCTTAGATTTTATGATTTCATCGCGTTTAGCATATT
>CAZRCW010000004.1:0-32277 GCA_964598725.1 uncultured Gammaproteobacteria bacterium
CCAATGAACGCCCATCGGTTGACGTTGATGTACTGCAAAAAGTCCGTCTTGAGGATGAACTTGTTGTTTAGCGCATTCACGCGGTCGGAAAAGACGTAGTAGACCGCCCCGACCTGACCGATGCCAAAAGAGGGATGCGCGTGCGACACGGCCATGAGCTCGGCACATGTTTGGAGCGTATCGGTGCCTAGCTTGACCCAACCGCAAAGCGTGATGGGCCCGTTCGTCCCGTTATTGATTCCGGTCGGCGAGGTCTTTCTAAGGTAAGAAGTTACCCCATCGAACTTGACCGACTTCGTTTGCGGGCGTGCCGTAAACCTTCCGGTAGCTGTTTCTCGTGGCATAGGCTATGCGGCGACCGCGTACGGGTCGGTAATAGGGTTTAGTTTCGCCCATTTAGCACAAAACTCATCCAAGGCGGTGGCAATGACCGCCGCCTTGGTCGCTTCTTCCGCAACATATTCCTGCGTTTCCGTATGGCCGTCCGCTGTCTCTAGCAAGACGGTGTATTTCGTTTTGACGTAGGTATTCCCTTCGTAAACGTACGGATACAAGGTTTCGCCTAAGATAGTGGAACGTTTCATAGCGTTTAGCTAGTTGCCGTTGTCGTAAAGAGTTGAATCAACAGGTCTCCGGCGGTTGCGGCTGTGAATGCCGATGGGTCGGACGAGTTGCCTACCGTCAAAGCCGTGTCGAACCGATAGCCAGCGCCGCCAAGTTCTTGCGGCGTAAGCGAGACGGAGCTGTTCGCGGCAATCTGAATCGGAGGGATCGTAGGCGTGGCGGATCCGGCGATAGAGGTCGCGTTGTTCAAGAACAACCAACGAGCGCCTGCCGATTTGTTCACGATGCGAGCACTGACCAAGAGAACCGGGGCGGAGCTGATCGTTGCCGTTTGGAAGCTCAAGTTTACGGTTGAGGTTGGCTTGTTCGTGGTCGTGTTGACGTACTTCTGAGAAACCGCAATGTACTTTTCCGAGTTGTATTCTGCACCCGGTTTCTTTTGCTCAACGATGCGGGTATTTCCTTTTTCGTCCGTCTCAACCGGCCCGCCTTGGCCTTCCGTTCGCGTGGATGGCGCGGCATGGTAGATGCCCCAAGGTAGCGTATTCAGGAAGCCTGTGAGCGTTGCGCTGACGGTCGTGACGGCTGTGCGTAGCCGATCCCATGTCGTGCCATTGAAACCCGATAGGCGCGAGCTGACGGGTTTTTCCGTGCGGGTGTTCGATACGGCGTCCGCTCCGGCGGTCACGTTGGTCGTGGTCGTTCCGGCTGGATCAACCTCTTGCGTTACCAAGCCAACATCCGCCGTCGTGCGGGCGGTGTTCACGGCGTTGATCGTCGCGCGGGCGTCGGTCGCGCCGTTTTTCAATTCGACGGCACCGATCTCAATATCACTCGCGTCTAGGGTTGCGTCGACGACGAGACCCGTGGTCGCGCTCAAAACCGCATCTAGCTTTACCAAGATGGCGGTTAAATCGAGTACGGTGTCGTCGTTCTTTAGGAGCTTGCCGGAGCCGGGCTTGTATTGGTCGCGAATGGGGGAGGCCATAGATGTTTTTTAGTTAGGTTGAAACAAGTTTACCACAAAAAGATTAAATGCTGATTTCCTCCGGCCTGATGTAGCACCGGCAGTTGGGATGGAGGGGCGGATTTTCAATGTCCGCATAGTCCGCCGTCATGCTCACGGTGTTTCCGTCCTCATCCGTCCCCTCGAGGTCGTCGCCCTTGTCTAAGAAGTTTTCCTCGATGCCTACGACGGTTCCATTCATCGGGGAGCAGTAGGGGCAAACCATCTCATCCGCCGCCGTGTACCACTTCACACTCTTGACGACGCCGGATTGCTGCCATGCGCTGCGGGTGGCGAAGTTGGCTACCCGGAAGGATTCGGTCTTTGCCAAGCGCTCCGCGCGTCCCTTGCTCGAGAACTCGACGACCGTTTGCAGGCGGGCGCTCAATTCGTCCAATCCCTCGCCCGCGTCGATTCCTTGGGATAGCTGGTTTTCCACGAGGTCAATGGTCGTTTTCGTGTATTTCTGCGCCAATAATTTCGTGGCTTTGCTTAGGGCGGATTGCACACGCTCATCCGTGGCGTCGAAGGCTGCGCCGATCAATTCCGCCGCGCTCGTGCCTTCCTCCTCGAGGATCTTCTCAAATTGTGGGGTCAATAGGCTGATGATGTCGGCCACTTCGGTCTCCTCATCGACGAGATCGGCGGGCTTGAACGCCTTGATCCCCTTGCCCATCTCCTCGCGTAGCGCGTCCTGCAGGCGTTTGCCCATGCGCTCGGCGTATTTTGCCATGATCTTGGTCAGCTCCTTCTCTTGCGGTTCCACACGCTTAACGAACGCCTCCCATTCGGCGCTCCAATCGCTGTCCTTTAGGCTCTGTTTCTTGTCTTCCAGCATCTTGGCGATGCGTTCGGTTAATTCCTTCCCGAACTCGGCGCGGCGCTCGGCGTTCTTCTTGAAGCGGGGCTTTGATGGCTGCAGCTGCTTGGTCGCGCTCTGGCGCTTGGGTGCGGCCTTCTTTGGGACGGTTCCCACGGGCGCTTGTAGGGATGATCCGTAGACCACATCCCCGCCGTCGATAGGCGACAATCCCTCGCGTGCGCGCACCTCGTTGATGCTCAAATAAGGGGCGTTGCCTAGGCCGACTTGGTTTGATCGCAGGGTCAGCTCGACGTTCTCTTGGACTGGATCGTCAAAATCGAGGATCAAATCATCCCCGAACAATGGCACTAAAAACTCGTTGAGGTATCCGATGAATCGGCGCATCTTTGGCCGGATCGTGCGCTTTGAAAAGACGTACTCCAATGTCTCGGCGCTGGCGCGGTTGATCGTCTCGCCCAATCCAAGGCCAAGGACAACACCGGGAACGCCGAAATGCGCCAAGATCTCATCGCGCATCTGTCGGCGCAGCTCTGAAAAATCCATGTCCTTCTGCGCGAAGCCCGGATTTGCCACCTTCACGCCCGGAGGCAGGACGGCGGTGCGGTGCGACTTGCTCACGCCCGCGTGCCGGTCGTCGAAGGATTGGCGCAGCAATTTGACGAGACGCTCGTTGGTCTGGGTGGTCTCCAAAATCAGGCCGGGGCTTCCTCCGTTCTGAAAAAAGCGGCGGTTCCATTCGCGAGCCCAGTTGTCGGCGTCGATGGAATCGGCGGCGGCTTCGGTTGGACCCAGTCCCATCCGTAAATCCGACGGGTTCGGTCGGCGGAAATGGATCACTTGGAAAGGCTGGTACTGCTCCGTCTTGGCCTGATCCTCGCAATAATCGTAGCGGACGATTTTCTTGGCCGTGACGATCGGTTTCAAATAGCGGGGGTTTAACGGGATGATTCCCTTCGGTTGCTGCCCCTCCTTATCCACGCCGTCCAATAGCCAGTAGGCGTTGCCGGTCAAATCATCGTGCATCGACCATAGCTGGAAAAGCTCGAAGCGGGGCATGGTGTCGTTCGGGCTGTTTAGGGTGTCCAGCAGCTCGTGGCTGTCCAATTCCTCCCATGTCGTGCGGTCTTTGCCCTTCACGCGGTAGAGGTGAATGTCAATCGTGCTCACTTCCTCGGCAATCTTGGTAATGCAAGCGTAAACCCATCCACGGGCTTCTTTCATGAGCTTTTCTTGGGTGATCCCGCTCGTGGATGACCACCATTCGCCGCCTCCGTACATTGGGGAATAATCCCCCGATGCCTTTTGGCCGTTGCCTAAAATGCGCGTGATGTTTTGCAGGCTATTCGTGCCGCTTTGCACGATGTTCTGAAAGAAGTTTGATAGGAGGGACATATCTTGTCGCATTGTAGCACCTAATTAGAGCCAGATCACTTCGCTTGTGGTGATGCTGTTCTTCACGAGGCCAAGGATTAAATAAACAAACGCATCTACCATGTCGTCGTGCGCTTCGACGCCGAAGCCCAATAGCTGCGTGATCAGGTCGTCGCACATTGACCCTTCTTGGAACTCAACCGTCCCGTCCTGCACGTATTTCGCCACGGTTTCTAGGCGCGCGCGCTTGTCTCCCATCGGCTTGACGGGATGCACGTTGATCCAGTTCGCCTGCATGGTCTCGATGGCCGCTAGCTGATAACCCACGGCTTCGACGAAGAAGCTCATGCCGTCCTCGGATTGCTGTTTTGATTTTGCCCGCTCTATCGTGTTGTGGAAGCCTAGGCGCTCGTTGATGATGTCGTCGGTAACGTAGATTTTCGGCTTGTCGGCCAGCATTGCCGCCGTTCCGGGAACCATTGCCGTGCAGTCCGCCGTTGCTTTCTGCGAGATGGCGAGATCAACGCCGCATCCTCGCGCGGTCGTCTGTGCCTCATCCGGTATCACGCGGAAGCGCTTGATCCACTCCTCACGGATCACTTGGCCGTCCTCCGGCACGATCTTTAGCAAGCATTCCCGACGCCACGTCTTGCTGTTGTTGATGCGCCTGCGCTCCCGCTCTAGCCCTGCCTTATCCCCGAACTTCCCCGGCCACATCGGTTCGCCGTTCCGCTTGGCTATCGCGTATTTGCGGAAGGTTCCCGTCAATTTCCCCGAGGTGATTTCTTTTTCGATCCGCTTCATGAGGCCGTCGCTGTGCAAAAGGTTGCCCAATAGGAAAAACCGCGTCCCCTTGTCGCCGACGTTTAGCACGTCCGTTTTCCACCAATCGTAGAGCTTGTCTCGGTTCTCCTTTTTCCTGACGCTCTTTAGGTTCTCGAGGTCGTCGCAGATCACGCGGTCGGGGCGTTTCTCTAATTGGCGCAAGCCTCGGATGTTCTGCCCCGCGCTGTGGGCTGACATGCGCGTCCCGTATTTCGGGATGACGATGCTGGTCTTTTGCCATTCGTCCTCATTGATCGCGGGCTTGAATGGACCCCAATCTTTTATCAAAAGTTGATTCGTTTCTAGCTCGCTTTTTACGTTGTAGATGTATTGCTTCGCCTGCGGAAACGTGTCGCCTATGAAAACCTCATAGCGCGCCTCCTGTGCAATCATCCAAAAAATCGGCGCGATTAGCGTGATGTCCGTTGATTTCGCGCTGCCACGGAAGGCCAGCACCTCGACCAATTCTTTCGTGGGATCGTCAATCAACGCGAAGATGTCGCGGTGAAAGTCGGCTGTGTCGTAGGTGATGTACTTGGCAAAATAGACGTGCGCGAA
This sequence comes from uncultured Gammaproteobacteria bacterium, assembly GCA_964598725.1. Taxonomy (GTDB): domain Bacteria; phylum Patescibacteriota; class Patescibacteriia; order 2-12-FULL-60-25; family 2-12-FULL-60-25; genus JAGOTP01. The sequence goes on from CAZRCW010000004.1 coordinate 5,148, forward strand.
CCAATAGGAGCTACGAGAGGTCAATGCCTTTCGGTAGTTCTGATCCCTCAATATCCGATTCCAAATCTTCATCGGATCGCTGTGGTTCCTCTGGTTCGTCGGCTGGCTCGTCGTCGTTGCCTTCGTAATTGCTGGTGGGGATTGCATGGGAGATGGCCGCCTTTAATGCCGCAGCGGTTTCGTCGGTGATCACGAGGTCGCCGTGGATTTCCGCGTCTAGGTCGATCTTCTGCGGGGCTTTCCCCCAGATGTGCTCGAAGATCCACTCAAGGGCGAATGAATTAGGCGATTTCTTGTAGACCCTGATCTTGCCGTCGGGCGTCGTCACTTCCTTAAAATGGCCTAGGGCTTGGTCGCGCTGGGCGTCGAAAAACAAATCCGCTTCCTTCTCGATACGGTCAACCCAGCGCCGCTTCATCTCGGCGCGCTTCTTATTCTCCTCTGATAGCGTCCCCTTCGGCCTGCCTGAATTGGGGCGCTTCCCGCCGCGTGGGTCTTTCATATCAAGATTCTACGCCCGCTTGCGCGTCCACAAAAGCCTCTGAATCAACCTTAATCGTGCCTAGCTCCTCGGTCGCCTGCCTCGGGTCGCCCTTGGAAAAGATCAGCACTTTCTCGTGGTGATCCGCTAATTGCCTGTGCTCGTGAAAATGGGGAGCCATGAGCTGACACGATTCCTCGATATTGTCGCCCTTGACGAATACCAAAAGGTTTTGATGCGTCTTGCCTAGCTTCCGGCTCGTCTCGAATTGCTTGCCCGCCCGCATCGGCAATGATCCGTAGGCCGTGATCAGGATCGCCTCGTTGTAGAGGGCGAGCCCCGCGTCTAGGAAGGCTTGGATGGTGTCGGCGACGAAATTGCGGCACGCTCCGCGCTTGTCTCGGATGTCGCCCACGACAAAGATGGCGAATCGGTTATCTTTCAGCTTGGCGCAGGATTTTGCGATGATCTCCCGATAGAACTTGAGAAAATCCTCATAGGGCATATTGCTTAGGTCGCTCGGGTCGTCGCTGTATTTCTCTAGGTCGGCATAGGGCGGGCAGGAAAACACGAGATCGTAGGCGTCCGTGATCGTGTCCAGCGTTTTGTTGCTGTCCCCCGTGATCCACGCGAGGTTTTCCTTTTCCCCCACGATGGTCTTGGCCTGTATCCGGTTCGCCTGCACCTGCTCATCCCGTAGCTCTAGCCCCGTGTATCCGCGCCCTAGCGATGCCGCAACGATCCCGCGCACACTGCCCCCTGCGAATGGGTCTAGGACGGTTCCGTTCTCCGGCGAATACCAACGATAGGCCAGCTCGCATAGGACGGGGTCAAAGATGCTCGTGCCGCCCTGCTCCCACGGACCCTCGCCGAAGGTGAGCCCCTTGTTTGTCTGCATGGTGTCGGAAAACTTGAGGAGGTTCTCGCCTCGGCCTTCCTCGCTCTTGATCCCTAGGGTCAGCCATTTCTTTTTGCGCTCCTGCCAGTAGCCTTGACGCGCATCCAAAATCGACATGGGCGGAATCAAAAACCGATCCGATAGGTTCGGGCGGTTCTCCGCGTCTTGCCGCTGTTTGCTTAGCATCTGTTCTATTTCCTTCTCATCGAAGCCGGTCTCTTTGCGCGCCTCCTCGCTCAAGGCCATGATGATCTCGATTAGCTTGGCCTCATCCCATTCCCCCTTGATCCTGTTTAGGGCGAGGTTTAACGCCTGCTCTTGCTCCTTCGGCACGTCGATCTGCACGCATGGCACCTCGGTCATGCCTAGGGCAATGGCGGCCTTTAGGCGCTGGTGTCCGCCTATGATCGTGTCGTCGGCATTGATGACGATTGGCTCAACAAATCCAAAGCGTTTGATGCTCGCGGTCAGCTTTTCCAATTCGTTCGCCGTGATTTTGCGTGGGTTGTAGCCCGCCGGTTTCAATTCCCCGACGGGGCGGGTGACTTGTTTTGTGTCCATATCTAGCGGTTTGTGATGGATTTAACGATGGCGTCCCATAGAGTCCACGCGCCGAACGCACTCAGCAGATGGAATAGCAGGATGTACGTTTGGTTGGGTGGCTCTGGGTGCATATCAAATCTCCATCGTGCCTAGAGTGTACTCCAAAAATGCGATGCGGTTATTTAGCGACGTGCGCGCTTCCTCTAGGTTCTCGGGCAAAATCTCCGGCATGGTCTTTAGCGAAACGTGCACCTTCTGCCCTTTCTGCACGGCTCGGCGCAGCTTGGCCGGGAGGGACTGATAGACCTTTTGCATCTCCGTCCGGTGCCAGCCTTTGGCGATGAATGTCCGTAGCTCCTCCTCGTTCTCGATGAGGCGCCCAAACATGACAATGTCGGCGCGAATCTCCTCCGCCGTGACGCCCGGTTTCAACCCTTCGCTAAGATGCAAATGCACGCCCTTCTCTGGGGTCATAGCTCTTTGATGATGAATTGGATCGAGCCGGGCTTCTGTCCCGCTGGCGGCACCTTGAAAAAATAGAGCTTGCGCAGGCGGTCGCACATTTCCATCGTTCCCCCTAGGCCGATGATGAAATGCTCGAGCTTGCACAAATCGGCGGGCGTGATCGCGTAGGGCGTTGGGTCATGTGGATCGCGTGGCGCTAGGGCTGTCGTGGTCATAAATGTGTAGATTTTGAATAAAAGTATAGATTTAGATAGTTTCGTGAGCAGGTTTCGGCTTCGTCTTCGTCTTTCCCTTCTTCAACCCGTGGACGCATCCGCACTGTTTGCAAACGATGTCGTTGATCGGCCTGTCGTTCCGGTGCGCACGCTCCTCGACTATCTCGATGTCGCAGCCCTCGTCGTATTTGATGTACGCCCCCCACGGCACCTCGACCTCGAAGGCTAGCTTGTCGCAATCCTCGCAAACGAACTCAACGATCCGCGTTCGGTTCCAATCAATCATAATGGCTTGTGAAAAATGGTCGCCCACGCATCCGCGACGACCTCCCATGAATTAGCGACCATGTAGATGCCCCCCGCCCTCACGATCCTCTCTTTCCATAGTATTTGCTCCGGCGTCCATTCGCCCCCTACGGCTCGCTTGACCTCGATGCCGATCAATGCCCCCCGATGGTAGACGAAGATGTCCGGTGCGCCCGCTAGCCCCTTCCCTAGCTTCCTGAATCCCGCGAAGGATCCGCCTTGGAACCTTGGGGCGGGGATGTTGTTGTGTCTCCATGCCAATATCCCACGGGCGACGAGGTTATCCAAAATCGACCCCATGATGGGGGTCTCTTTCAAGTCTCGGTTGGTGATCGCTCCTTTTGATTCTTTTTGATTCTTTTGTTTGGAGGTCTCTTTTTTCGCTCTGTTGTGAGTAGGCATGTTTTGATTATATTTCAAATAATCAAAGTTGTCACAAATGCCGTTCCCGTTCAGGATTTCTCAATCAAAACCAAGTGATTTGCACGTCTTGAAGTCCAAACGCCAAATAGATGTGGATAACTAGGTCGCGCAAGGGTCGATGCTTGTTGAACTCGCTGATCTTCCAACCTTGGGGGACGGCAAACGTCATAGCTGGGTCTGTCTGGTTCGGCTCAAGCAAAAGGGTCTGCCGCCAACGTCTCCCGTCTTTCGCTATGAAGCGATAAATGTATCCGGGGATCGTGGCCTCTGGCTGAAACATGAAAGCCTGCAGTGGGACGATGAGATTCAACTCATCTAGCGCGTTATTCAAATCCCAAATCTCTTTTTGTTGGGCGTACATCGGCTGGGTGCTCGTTATCACCATTTCCTTTGTAGCGTCTACGATACGAAGGGTCGGCATATACGGCGACGATAAGGGAACCGAATCGAACCGGCGAGGGAAACGGAGGGGATAACTCAATCTCTCGATCCGTCTAGTTAGCTAGGGGTACTAGATGACCAAAGCCCGTATGGTTAATGGGTTTCATGCTTTGGGGCTTGATCGGTTATCTCTCCGAGCCTTGCACCGTTCGTCTCTCAGCAAGGTCACCTTAGTGCCTTCTGGTTCAAGCGTAGTGCCACAACGGGAGGCTTGCTACGCAGGGGTTAGCCAGTGAGTAATCCCGAATGCTGTCGGGATCGCATCGACCTTCCATCCCATGATTTAATGGCGTCCAGCGGGAGGCTCATGGGTTCGCCCACCTTGCCCCGCTAGTATTGGACCTATGGAACGCAAAAACGCATCCGAAGATGCGCTCATGCGTGAAACGGCTACACTAAAGGTTGTACCGACCTTGAAAGATCGGGACGACAAATGCGTCTCCTGAAGTATATGCCGTTTCATAGGCTGCGTCTAGTATGCCTAGAAAGAAGTGGCTGGTCAAAGGCGTGGAATCATCCGAAGAAACGCGCCGTTGTCCCCTTTTTGGGGATTATCTGTGGATAAAATCAGGGGGGTGAATCTGTCGGAACCTGTCGGATGCTGTCGGAATTGTGTCGGGGACATTTAGTAATTGCTAAATCAAAAGCGCCCCCGTGTGAGGCGCCGTTTGTTTTTCCGCTTAGGATGCGATGTACGCAAATGAGAGCAGGACGATTAGGCCGATGGCTATTCCGATGAAGAATCCGGCAATGCGCCGCAGCATGTTGGCTATCATACCACGTCGGTCTCGAGCCTGTCGGCTTCCGCTGCGACCGTGGCTCGGTCGTTCAGCTTTGGCTCGCGGACTTGGTGGACCGCAACGAACGTCTTCTCGTGGTTGGGATTCTCGCGCGGCTCCCCGTTGAAAACCCATAGCATATCGGGGACGAGGATCTTTCCGCTTAGGAAGTCGAGGGCGTGCTGCGTCACCTTCCAGCCTGAAACCTCTTTGATCTTGCCCCCCTTGCCCTGAATAGGGGTCGTCACGGATTCGATGAACTCCCAATAGCGGAGCATGGTGTAGGTGTTTTGCGTGTTTCGCTTCTCGGTATCGCTCACGGGGAGGGTCTTGGCGAAGGCGGCGATGTCTTTCATGGTCGCGGGTCGTTTCTCTTGGACGTTCACGCGCACGATCTCCCGTAGAGCCTTCACGACGCGCGTGGTTAGGCTTTCGCGCCTCAGGAGGACCTTCTGCTCGCAAAGCTGGCAGCGCGGGGCGTGGTCGCGGTTGTCGCTGATCGTTAGGCCGTCCGGTAGGGGCACATAGCGTGGCTCAAAGAGCGGGGTGTCATTCATACTTTTTCCCAGAATAATAGTAAGGTTCGTTCGGGCATTTGATGGGTGCGCTGTGATCCGTTTAGGTTCTTGGTTAGATACTTGCCGTTGCATCTTCCCGTTATTTCGATCTGCACGCCGGTGTCCTTCTTCCTCCAAACGTGGCCGACCCTGATCTTCGGCCTTGGATTGGGTAGCTTCATACCAACTTTTCTTCTAGCATGTAGATCAATAATTTTGCGCGTGCGTCGGCTTCGGTGTCGGCATGTTGACACTTGTTTTTTTCTTGGCATCCAGCAGTCCATATCCCAACTTCTTCGAAGAAAGGATGGCTCTTAAAACTAAACGCACCTCTAGGCAGCATCTCCATAAGCTCGGATGCGGTAAAGGCGCAAAACTGCTTAGCCCATGTGTGGTTAGCTCCATCGTGCCTTGAGATGTGCCAGCCAAATCCCGCTCCCATCTCGCCGTCGCCCTGCACCCAATCGAATAGGGAATCCTGTTTGACGCCAAGCTCGGCCAACTTCTCGGCGAGCTCGGGCGAGCAAAATAATTGTTCAAAGGTCATAGCATTTTTACGCCTATTTCTGGCGCAATAAAGTGATCGTGAGGGTAAGTGCAGTGCATTTGGATGTAGGCTTTCGAGCCGTCAGGCTTTTCTATTTCCACGGACGTTTGTTTAAGGCGCTCCACCTCCCCCTCCAATCTCTTGATCTCCTCGCGTAGCGCGGGGTAGGCATTAAGCAAAGCGATGGTGAATGGTCGTTCTTCTCTAAAATCCCAGTCCTTTTCTTTCTCCAAGGTGTCAAGCTGTTCGATGGTTTCCTGAATGTTCATATCATCGAAGGTAAGAATTGATTGAGATCGGGTGATGCTTCTTTCCGTATTTGGCGGCGATGCGCGCGCCCTCTTGATCCATGACGGCCAATAGATCGGCTAGGAGCTTCCGGCCTTCCTTGTATGGGATTGCTCCCGCGCGGATCGCTGCGCGTAGCGCCTCGGCGCTCTGGCGGGCTTCGGTGATGCTCATAGTTGGCAGGTGGAACCGTAGAAGAATAAGATGACGATAAATGCACCGAACAATCCCATGATCACCGTCCCCAGCACCTCATCTCTGCGCTTGGCTCTTTGGCGTTTTAGCTCTGGGTGATTGGTGCGCAGCTGCTTCCAGCCTTGCGCGTATTTGCTTCTCATATCATTCAATGGTTTGCCCGTCTTCTTGGGCTTGAATTAAACGCTCTGCATCGCTTTGTTCTTCCCGTTCGTATGGTTCGGTTTGATCCATGTGGAATACGGCTACCATGGCAAACCGTGGCTTTTCTTCTTTCATGAGCTCCGTCATTTGTGCTTCTTTCTGGTGGCGCATGAGGGGGAAGCAAATTGAGTAGCCATGCTCTCCCTTCTTCACCATCCGTCCAACCTTGCGCCATTGGTGGAATCCCCCGAAAACTCCGGGAGATGCTTGTTGGTTGGCGAGGAAGCATTGATTGAAGGTGCTGTATGGCTTTTCCGTGACCGATACCGCCATGATCGCGTTCTTAGTGTCTCCGGCCTTGATCCTCTCGCTCGTCGCTTTTAGGATCGCTTGTTTTTCCTCGCGGGTAAGTCTTTTCATGGTGTGCGTTGGCTAGGTGATTTATGTCTACATACTATGCTGACGCCTGCATACCGTCAAGATCAAAAATACCGTATGATTACGGTATTAAACTGCTTTGCTTGTGGATAACTATTTGCGCGTGATTATCACCTTCCACGCCAGCTTTTTGTCTGGCTGCCTGTGCCATATCGGATCAGATAAGAGCCAGCCCTTGGCTCGCATTGCTTCGACGTACCATTTCGCCTCGTGCTCTGTTTCAAAAATGATTTGTTCCATAGTTAGAAGTGCCACCCGTTTGAGGGGGCGGCACAAGGAAGAATATGCGCGTTTCCGGCACGCGCTGGCCGCTATGCTGCCACCTCTGCCTTTCGGAAGGAGGGGGACAGATTGCCACCCCCCTTTTCAGCCGCTTGCGCGTCGCTGGTGGTTGATGGATTGAGGCGTTCGAGCGCCTCGTGATCGAATGCGAGGAGCCGCATTTCGACGTACCGTCCGCCCATGCACGCGATGGCGTATCGGGGGATGGTGGTTTGGAGTTCGCGGAGGATGGCGACCGTGCACGGCTTCAGGTCGAAGCAGCACAGCGTGACCACTTCGCCTTGAATGGTTGGCACCTGCATCACGGCTTCCTCCTGCGGCTGAGGCGCCGCGCGAGGTTGGCCGCGAGCATGAGCGCGAGAATCACATGCGCGATCTTGTCCGTCACTGCTTCCTCCTGTTCCTGCGGACCATGTTGGCTCGCAGCCTTCGGCGTGCCGCTTGCTGCGCGGCCTGCTTCAAGACTGCCTGTCCTGCTTTCTTCATCCTTTTACCTCCTTTCTTCCGGCGCGTGGTGGGTGGAATCGAACCACCGACAAACCTTTTTACCGCTGCCGGTAATAAGGGCGCTCTGCCGCTGAGCTACACCCGCCGTCAGGTGTACGATTTTCTCGTACAACTCACGGCGAGCGCCGATGGTATGCAACATCGCGCTCTCCGACTATGAAAGGGCGGACCGTCTTTTTTCGGCCTGCCCTATGGTTGCGCCTGCGGAATTGAACCGCTTCTCTAGCGTATGAAACTAGCGTGATGCCATTTCACTAAGGCGCGATGGAGAAAGGGGCAACGACTATGGCCGCCCAGACTGTCCCGCGAGGGGTCTGAGAGGACGTTGCGATGCCTCCCATGCGGCTTTCCGATTACTCGGGTTCCCCGCCAGCTGTGATGATTGCGTTCGGGCTGTCATGCCGTTCCATGCTCATCGCGTGCCTTACGCGCAGACACGCGACCCCTTTGTACGTTAGGCTTCCAGCCCCATAATCATCACATGTGGCGAGCGCCGAATGAATCGGCCTCGGTTCCGCCCTGTCGTATCCGCCCCCACCCCGCTATTTCAGAGGATTTACGGGTTGGCACGCGCAGGGCAGATAAAGCGTTTGCACGCCTTGGGTGGACGGGGATCATGCTGCCATGCTTGTGTCGGCACGATTTATCCGCCCAAGGCGGGCGTCCTAGGATGCTCCTAGAACGGCGCTTGGTGACATTATACTACCACTTCTCGATGAACGCCCCTTGCTTGTCTTTGAAGCTGCCCGTGCAGATCATTATGAAGTCGATCAATGCCCCGATGCCGAAGCATCCGAGGGTCAAAAGATAGATGATGCCGGTTCCGACTTTCCCGACGTAGAAACGATGCACGCCGAGGCCGCCTAGGAAGAAACAAAGGAGGGCTGTCGTGGTGCGGTTTTTGCTTGATGTGTCCATGTAGATTGCGCGATTAGTCGCGAGTGATTGGGTTAAATCCATACTAAGAATCATTAAGCCGCTTGATGGTTTCGATCTGCTCATCCAGCGTCATGGCCGTGCGGTGGCCTTGCCGCTCGACGATCCCGATGCGGGTCACGCGCATGAGGATTGATTTGATGTCCTCAATGTCGCGCCGCGTCTGCCTGATGCTATCCGCCGCTAGTTTGAGCAGCACAAGATAAAGGGCGACGTTGAAAGTCTGCAAGACGATCAGGAGAATTAGCATATTTGCTACTTTTCCTGTTCGCCCCCCTGCTTATTCGCCAAGTCCGCGAGCATGTTGTCGCAGGCTAGCCGCGCTCCGGCGGCGAAGAATTGCGGACCCGATCCCGTCGCCCCCTCTGGGTGTGGGAAAAGATCGGTCGGGTACATTGCCTTGATGCTTTCAACGATGCGGACGACTTCCTCAATGCGGACGTATTTTGCCATAGGTTTATTCATGGTCTGGCGGGGGCGGTTCAAGCTCCCGGACGACCTCGTTAATGATTAGCTCTAAGCGTTGCTGATAAAATGCCTCTTGATCCATGCCCTGCGCTCGGGCAAGGCTAACCTCCCACACACGATAGAGTGCGGCTCTTAGGCGCTGCGATTGTGTGGGGGGTTTTCGGTTCATAGAATGACGGGGGTATCCTCCTGCCATGCCTTCACGCCCTCGATGGTGATGCCCGCTTTCACGGCGGCGGCTATCTTCTTCTCATCCGGCACCCAATATCCGGCGGGCAATTTCTCTAGCTCCGTGATCTCCCATTTCCAAACCTTGCGGAAGCGTGCCTCTCCGGTCTCGGATAGCACTTTCTTTGGGGCGGCCTCCGATGCGACGGCATGATCTTCTGACAGCGCCTGCAATGTTTTTATGTCCCCCTCGGCTACGGCCTGCCGCGCTTGGATCTCGATCTCCACGCGCACGGCTGCCGCTTCTTTGAATTGCTGGCTGTTCCGGTAGGCCGTCATGCTTGCGCGAACGCGCTTGTCGGCTTCCTCTAGCGGGACGCTGATCTGCTTAAATTGCAGGTTGATGTTTTTGACGTGCTTGTTCAGCGGCTCGGTCAATGCCTTGCGCCCGTATTCGATCTGATCGAGCTTGGTCTTGACCTGTTTTAGAAACTCTGTCGCTGCCTTCTCGGTCTCCGCGTCCTTCACATTGGCGACCTCGGTGGCGTATTTCGCCAGTATGGTCGCCTCTTGCTGGTGGCGCTCGGCGGATTGGTTGGCCGCGAGCGCGTATCCCTCTTGCATGGATGGTTGCATAGGCTAGAGGTTCTTGATGTTTTTGCAATTCGGGTAGCTGCCGCATCCGTAGAAGTCGCCCTTTGGACCGTGGCGCAGCTTCATTGGGCTGCCACATAGGTCGCACATCATCGCTCCCTCGGGGGCTGGCTCTGCGGCCTTGGGCGCGTCCGTGGCGGGCTTTTGATAGTTGGGCGTCCCTGCGAACGGTTCGTCCGATCCGGTAGCCTCTGGCTGGGCTTGTGGCGGCTCTGATTGAATCTCGTCGCGCATGTCCTCTAGGTCTTGGGTGAATAGGTCGCTCATGCCGGTAGCACGGATCACCGCATCGACGAAGGCGCTCTTTTGAGCCATTTTGATGCTCTTGTTCAGGGCGAGCGGGTCAAAAACCTTTCCATCTTTGACGCGGTAGTATGTCCCGTATTGGCCTTTTTGCGCCTGATAGTCGCTCGGCTGCAGGGTCGCCTTGATCGCTTCGAACTCTTTGGCGTTCACGTTTCGATATTGCGTCCGATCCCATTCGATGAATGTCGCGCCGCGTCCCTGCCCTACGCGCTCGCCGTGGCGGTAGAGGTTGCAGATATAGGCCACATATTGCTTGCCGTTGGCCGTCGCTCCGATGGCTGCCATTGTGTCCTTATCAAGCTCGAACTCTCCCGAATAGCCGAAGATTGCGGCCAATTTCTCCGAGCCCGGCTTGCCTAGGCTGTCTTTCTTCATTCCGGGGAGGCGGTAGATGTCCACGCCCTCGATCAGTAGGGGCTTCACTTTCTCGATGATGTGTTGGCGGTTGGCGAGCATCATGTCCACGCGCGCCTGAATGTCGGTCGTTGCGGGTAGCTGGTGGTCGTTTACTGCGAGGGAATTATTCATAGCATGGGGTGGTTTCTTCGAGCGGAATTAAATCGAGCTTGTCGCATCCTAGGCATTTTCCCCAGTCGTTGATGGCTTCGACGTCGGCGGGGTTTCCGTGGATGTATCGGCATTGGGGGCAGTGGGCGACGCTTGGCGGCGCTTCTTCCTCTCCTCCCATCCGCGCAAGGCCATTTCGCGCATCCCCTCGCTCCCTATCTTGTTGAATCGGGATCGTCCCCCAATGGTTCCAATCTCCGAGGCGGTGGGCGTCTTTTTTCTCATAGGCTTGAAGTGTGTTAGTATTTGAACCGGGCATAGCTTGGTTCGGGTAAAACGTCGCGGTGTAGAGCCACGGCGTTTTGTTATTGAATTATGATCCTAGTATATGCTGACGCCTGCATACGGTCAAGGCTAGTTTCTGCGTATGTTTACGGGCTTTTTCTGCTTGGGTGTGGATAACATGAAACCGTGACAATTTGTAACGGTTTGCCCTTGGTAACACAAAAGCGCCAGACGAATCCGGCGCTATCGTGTTCTCCTGCTTCGCTCCCGTTAGGGGGCAAGGGGTAGCCTCACCAAAGCAAGAAGTACAGCAGATACTAAGCCCGTGCTGGGATGCTGGCAAGGGTAAGAAAAACCCCGCAAAGGCGGGGCGTTTTCTTTATTTCCAGACTTGGACCGTGAGCGTGGATGCTCCGGCGTCGAAGGCTGCGGTCGATGTGGCGTTGTAATAGTTCACCGTGGCGTTGTTCGTTCCAGCGCGGCAGGAAAGAATCGCGGTCGAGGTGGTGCTCCAAAGGTCACCGGCGGTCGTTGCGACTTCGCAATGGTCGCCCGTAGCGGCTCCGGTCACGGTCACGACGGTCGTGGTCGATCCTCCGGCTGCGATGCTCTGCGGGTCAACGGCGAGGGTCGCGCGATAGCGTCCCGTGATGGCCGTCCCTCCGGTTCCCAGAACGGTCGAGGAGGCGGAAAGTGACGGGGTGATGAGCGTGCTCGAGGCGTTCAAAGCGCCAATCGTGCCATTGTAGGCCACCAAGGAAGAGGTGGCGGTCAACGCACCGATGGTTGCCGTGTTGATCGTTCCGGTGGCGATTGTGGCCGTGGTTGCGGTCAAAGTGGTAACAACGAGCGTCGTGATGAGCGCTGATGCAAGTCCTCCGGCAAGACCGGCGATGACTGCGGCGACTGTGGTGCGTGGATATGTAGGCATAGGTTTTAGTTAAGGTTGAATAGATGATACCACAAATCAATTTGTCTAGGTAAATGTGATTGTGACGTCGAGTGTCAAGGAATTAAGGGCTGTCTTGGCGATTGCTGGGGAAAATAGCACGTGGGAGAAGATTTGCCCGCTGTTTGCCGCCCCCGTCCCGTCAATGAATAGGCCGCCTTCGTTGTGGGTTCCGGTCGCCGTCCCCGCTGCGATGAAGCAAGATAGATAGGCGATATTGTTTGAGTAGGTCTGGCTGCTCATGGTCTGGCGGTAGACTTCGGTTGTGAGCTGCGTGTCACCGTTCGTTGGCACGGTGACCCCTGATCCGATGGCCGCATAGTTCACGATTCCCGTGTACGTCGTGTTGTTAGCGATGCGGCGGGCGAGGACGTTCCGGCCTACGGTCGGCACTAGGTTCTCATAGCAAAGCTCGGAGATGATCGCCTTGCGCTCGTATTTTTCCATGAGCTGCGCGTAGGTGTCCGCGTGGTTCGCCTTCTCCTGCTCGGTCAATAATTTGACGATGGGGTTTTCTTTGAGGAAGGCGAGGATCTTCCGGTATTGCTCCGGCGCAAGGGCTGGGTCGCAGATGGTTGCGACGTATAGCCCTTTTGCCATGATGTTTTCTTGTTTGCTGATCTCCATATTAGTATTTGATGCAGAAGTTGATCGTAAAGGACGGCTGGATGTTGTTGTGCGCCGTGTCGCTTCCTGTCGATCCTGTTTGAAGCATGGCACCCGCACCGTTGTTGTTTGTTTGCACACCTGTCGTTCCACCAACACCGGAGTTGTTGACCGTGGATGCGTGGGTGTGGGCTGCAAGCTCGGCAATCGTTAGGACGTGGGTCTTTTCACCGTAGGCTTCACCCAAACCAGCAAATTGCGTGTCTGATGTGTTCTTACCAACCAACGTGACACCGCGAAGCTCTGGCGTGTTGAAGGTCGTCGATCCGTCGCCGATTCCACATGGCGCAAGGCGAGCCGTGTGCGTTCCTGATTGGCTGCCGCTTGTGGCGATGGCCGTTCCCGCTAGGGCGTTGGCTTGGGATGATGCGAGGTTGAACGTGTTCGCATCCACGCGGATCACCCAATAGCGCGTATTGACGGCGAGGCCGGTCGGGAGCGCGCCGGTGGTCGTTAGATATACCCCGTCCGCCGTCTGCAATCCGTGGGATGTGAGCGTAACCACGGCAGGCGTCGCAATCGTGACGGTGAAGGTGCCAATGGTCGGAAAAAGCAAATTGAAAAGGTTTGCGTAGGTCGTTCGAGAAACGGCGGTCGCATCTCCGGCAAGATAGCCGGTTGGCACCGTGTTCGTGAGCATCGGTATGATGCTTCCTACCGGATTTTCGACCTTTGGGAAAAAGAGGTAGGCCGTCGTTGAGATAGCGACTCCGATATTGAATGAGCTGACCGTAGCGGATGCCGCGCCTCCGGCTGCCACGAGATAGACGGGGCTTCCTGCCGTGAATCCCGAGCCTCCCGTCACAACCTTGCCCGGAGGTAGTATGCGGTTTGTGTCGTTCGCGTTTCCGGCGGTGATGACGACGCCAACAAGCGCATCCATGTGCGCCTGCGTTGTTCCTAATGCTTTGTAGATTTTGCTGTCCGATGCTTTCAAATAGACAACGTCACGCGCGGCCAATGTCTCGCCGTAGGTGTAGACGGGATTCAACGCAAAATCGTTGAACTCGGTTGCGGTTAGCTGGTCGCCTGCGACGACGGGGGTGGGGTAGGACATAGGATTATGAGATGGTGATCGTCCATTCGATTGTCATGGTTTGCGCGGCTGATTTGGTGATGTTGATCGCCACGCGGGAGAGGATCGTCCCCGTGTCGGCGCTGCCGGTTCCATTGATGAATAAGGCCGCCTCTCGGTATGTGCCGCTCGTTTCTGTCGCCGAGAAGAAGCCCGTCAATGTCACGACGTTGGACACGTTGTTTCCGCTCGCTAGGTCGTTTCGATAGACCTCCGTTTGCAATGTGGTGTCTCCGGCGGCGGGCGCGTTCGTGCCGCTGCCGAGGGCGATTTTGTTGACGCGGGTATCTATGCTCGCCTGCCAAAGACTGTTGGCAATCAAGGCTTTTCCGACGGTGCAAACGGTGTTGTCGATCTCTTGGATTTCGTCAATGCCCCCATCCAAATTGCGCAGGGTGAGCTTGATGCGGCCTTTCACGTTGAAAATGTCGGAGATTTGCATAGCGCTTAGCCTATTATACTGCCATTGAGAATAAAGGCACGCTTCGTATCGGCGAAACTGGCGTGCACGTACGGCGCATAGACAAAGATCGTGCCTTGTGCGAGGCCGTCGGCTTCCGCGTCTGATGCCGTGATCGTCTCGCTTTGGGCGTTCGTTGTCGGCTGCGTCCAAACGTCGGTGGCTATGACCTCCTCGCTGATTTCCTGCACTAAATCCACTACTTCGTTGTCGTTGATTTGAATCTGTTTGCGCTCGTTTCGGATCAATGAGATCAGATATTCGATGATGCCGAAGGTGCGCGTGCTCACGAGCTTCACGTCATAGAGGAACTCTGTCGGCGATTTCGTGCGGAAACGCACGCTCTTGATGATGTAGCTTTCGCTGATTCCGCGTGCCGTGATCGTGATGCTGATCGTTTGCCCTGCCCGTAGCCCTGCCGTGTCGGTCGTAAACTCGCCCTCGGTCAAGCTGTTTCGATAGGCGCGCAATTCTGCGCTGGCTCGATCCCGCGCGCCTTGAAGGGTCGATATGCTCTTGTCGATGATGACGAACTCATAGATGCCATTTGCGGCGATGCTGGTTGGGTCGCCCTTCTTCACAATGACGGGGATCATCGGGTTTCCTGTCATGCGCACGGTCTGGCCTGCGGTTGGCTTGGTGGCCGTTTTGAACTTGAGCGTTTTCTCTTGGTAGTTGTAGAGACAATCGTAGGATGCCGGATCGTCTAGGTTATCGACGCCGACCGTCTTTGAAACAGCGGCGACCGTAACCGCAATGTTTTTCAAACGGAAAGGTGAGCGGAAGTTGAGCGCGAGGCCGTCGGCTTCCTGATCGTAGTCGGTCGATGAGCCTTGATATTCTCCTCCGCGCACATAGATTTGATTTTTGATCGTGCTTGTGTCGCTATCAACTTTTAGGCTATTCCACACGAAATTGCTGCTTGTATCCGTGAGGGAAAACGGGGCGGAGATGGTTGATGGCTCGTAGAAATAGATGACGCGGTTCGGGTCAACGTACCAATCGTATGACATCGCCTCGGCTAGCTGGCGGATACATTGGCTCACCTGCTCATAGTTGAACTTGACGCTGCCCAAAACGGGGGAATCCGCGTTTGTCACGCCTGTCTGCTTGAAATAGGTGAGCGCCTGCACTGCACGAACGTCGTCAATCGAAACATTCACGGTTCCGGCTGCCGTGGCTGTGACGCGGTATTGGCGCTTTTGGATGCCTGACCATGCCCCCGCTGCGACGGCGGAAAACGCCGACTTCAAGATGGCAATCTCATTCCATCCCGCAACTAAGGCCGTCGAATAGGTGTACTCGAGATAATTGGTGTATGTCGCGCCCGCATCGTTGCCGAATCGGATACGCAGGCTTGCGAAGTTGGCGGGCGTATCGACGTAGACCCATAGCTTCACATAGTCGCTCGTGAGGCAAGTCGTGCCGTCGTCGAAGGTGGTCAAGTCTAGGGCGCTGTTGTTTCGCGCGGTGGCCGTGCTCGATGCGGTGGCCGTCAATTTGCGGCTCTGATCCTGATAGATGAATTGCCCCGCCGTGGTATTGGTCGCTAGCGTCCCGTCCTCCTGCGTCCATGATTCCGTCGATTCCCCGGAATCAATGACCTTGGTGACGCGGTTCACGAACTCGGCGACGATGGTGTTCAAGATGTAGCGTGCGGTTTTGTTGGTGATTTCGCGTGCCACTAGGTAGCGGTCTAGGGTGCGCTCATGGCTCACGCATTGAATATCCAGCATCGTGATAACCCCGGATCGGATGACGTTCTTGATGCGCACGACGGTTCCCCCGAAGATGCGGGTTGCCCCGTCGTCGATGGTCACGGAATCGCCTAGGGTCGGGCTGTATGTCTTGGTTGCCCCGTATTTTTTGATACGAAAATCAGCCGAGTCAACTTGGCTTGATAGTTGCTGCTCGACTTCGAGGCTGTCCCAATCGACGAGGGACGATTTGTCTACGCCTCCGATTGTTACGGTGAGTGCCATAGCTAGCCTACGCGGGCGTTAATTTGCAATCGCTTGATGATCAGGTCGCCGATCTCGCGTGCTGCAACCTCGGGGTTTCCACCGAAGAAGCTGCCGATGCTGATATTGACCTGCGTCCCTCCTCCGTAGCCTCCGCCGCGCGATAGCGGCACGACGGCCTCGGGACCCGATTCGCCGATCAGGGCGAGGGTCGGACGCGACACAATGCCACCCTCTGCGAGCTGTGGGATGTTTCCAATCGTTCCGATGTTAACCCCCGGCACGCGGTTAGCAAGCTCGATTGCTTGGTTTGCGAGGTTGATCGCGCCGTTCAATTTGTCGATCACCCAGTTGATCGTTCCCATGATGACGTTTTTCGCCCCGTCCATGATTGAAATGAGGTAGCTCTTGACGCCGTTCCAAATGTTATTCCACGCATTCGTGATCGGTTCGAGGTTCTCCACGAACATGAGAATGATCGAACTCAATCCGAAGGTGACGACGCTCAAAATGGTACGCCAGTTGCGCTCTAGGAACTCTCGGATGGCCTCCCAAATCTCTATCGCCTTCGCACGCACCTCATCCCAATGCTTGTAGAGCAAAACGCCTCCGGCAACGAGGGCGGCAATCGCAAGGATCACCAAACCAACGGGACCGAGCATGAGCGTGAATCCTGCCCCGACGAGGGGAAGGAGCCCGGCTAGCACGGTGAATCCGGTGATGACGGTCGGAATGATCAGGCCGAGCGTTCCGACGACAGCGACGACGGCAGCGATGGCCGCGCCTGCAATCACGAGCTTTTTGGTTAGCTCGGGGTTGGCCTGAATCCATGCGGCCACCTTCTCCAATAGCGGCACGATGGTCGCGGTGAGCTGTTGAACGATAGGCGTCAAAACGGCTCCCAACGATTCCGATAGATTGCCCGCTGCAACGGCAGCTTTTGCCATTTGCCCCTCGGTCGTTCCAAGGGCGACTTCGTTCGTAAACTTGAGGTTTTGTGCAAAGCCCTCGTTGATGGCCGTAACCTTTTCCATTTCCGTACCGAACTTGATGGCGCTCTGTTGTGCCTCTGTGAAGCGGATACCGCTCTTTTCCAAAACGCCAAACTGCCCATTGAGGGCTTTTGCGATGGTGTTGGCGGTGTCTGATAGCTGCTCGCCGGATGCGCTCACGCCAAATTGGTTGACGGCGAGGTCTGCCAATGCTCCGCCCAATCCGCGCACGGCGTCGTTCGATAGGCCGAAGGTGGATAGCTGCGCGAGCCCGGTCTTGATGTTGTCACCGTCTAGCACGCCCTTGCGTTCCAATGCGTCCGCGAGGTCATTGGTGGCCTGCAGCTGCTCTTTCGTGGCGTGGGAGACGTTTAGGACGGCGTGCTCGAGCATGGCGGCGGATTTCTCGGCGTCGGCATAATCCTTCACGGCCTTGCCCCCGATAGCGGCGATTGATCCTAACGCAACCGTTCCGACGGCTGCCATTTTTTGAAAGGTTGGTTGTAATTTATCCAAAGAACCGCTGATTTTGTTAAATGCGGCGGTCGCTTCATCTCGTACTCTTACTACAAAAGATAGGTCGGTGTTTGCCATACGGTGTCATTCTATCACCTTCGCTTGTTTTGATCTTTCTTTGCTTGGATCGCTTCGGCCTGCATCATCTCCCATGCGCTCAAAACCATATCCCAAGGCTGCTCATCGAATTGGGTAAATGTCCAACCAAAGCGCTCGCAAATCAAAATTGCGAGCGCTTCATTGGTGACTTGGACTTTGTATCCGGCGAAATAATCAGCCCAAGTATCCGCTATTTCGCCGAGGCCGGGGGGTTCATTAAGGAGTTTGCCTTTGCCACGATCTCCTCATAGTCCGCCCAGTCGCCCTCTAGGATGCGCCCTAGGATGTTTTCGGGGCTTCCGTCGAAGCTCACGACCGCCGCGCTGATGATCGCGTCATCCTTCGCGTTCTGCGAGGCGCCGCCGTCGAATCCCGTGACTCTCGGGGTCGAGGTGAGCTTGCCGCCGACCGGCACGTTTTCCGTCTGAATCTGCAGGAACTTGCTATCCAAGCGGGTAATGTCCCGGACTTCGCGTGCGGTCAGGCGCAGGCGCAGCTCGTAGGGTTTCCCGTTGGTTGTGGTAAATGTTTGGGTTTCCATAGCTTTATGATGGTCTTGGGTGGGTGAAAGGGAGTTGATCCACGTATCCTTTGAAGCCGTTGTTTAGCAGCTTGCCCCATCCGGCGGGGCGGTAGCCTGCGTGTAGGTGCGGACCCGTGGAATCGCCGCTATTGCCGGTCATCCCGATCACCGTATTTAGCCCCACATAGTCGCCCTCGCGGACGTAGGACGCGCTTAGGTGTCCGTAGACGCTTTGCGCCCCGTCCGCGTGTTGTAGGCGAATATAGAGGCCGTATCCTGCCCGCTTGATCTTGATTCCCTTGATGATCGTGTCTTGGTTTTCAACCTTGATCACATGCCCCGCCTGCATCGGGTAGACATGGCGTTTCGCCTGCGGGGTCGAAGGCGTCCGCGTCCGATAATCAATCCCGTTGTGTCCCTTCATCCCGTATTTGGCGTACATCTGCGGGTTTAGCCCGAAGCGTTGCGTGATGAAGATTGACCCCTTGAAGGGGTGATAGAGTATGGGGTTCATAGTTAGCGGACGGCTTTGCGGAAGGTGATCGCTGCCCTGAATCGCGGCGAACGGATCGAGGGGTGCTCGATCCTCTCGCTTGGGTTAGTAAGGGTGCAGCCCTTTTTTGGCTTGCGGATATACGCGGAGAAGGTGCCGAGGCCGACCAGCGACACCTCCCCCCCGTTTATGACCTCATCGCGGACAATCTGAATCAAGGAAGCGACGATTTTAAGGGATTGTTTTTTCGTTGGAATCCCGCATCGCTTCCTCAATTCCTCTGCTAGATCGACCTTTCGCATTAGCTCTCTTGGGCTGGTTGCGTCTCTACCGGGACTTCCCCCTTCGGCTCCTCGGACGCTGGAGCCTCTGGTGCTTTTGGGGCTTCTTCGGCGGCTGGGGCTTCCTCTGCCTTGGGTTCCTCGGCTGGGGCTTCTGGGGCGGCTTCCGGGGCTGGTTCCGCAGGGGCTTCCGACTGGGCGGCGCTGTTCATCTGGGCGTCGTATTCCTCTTGCGTGGCGACCTGCCAATCATCGGAGAGGTAAATATCACGCTTGACGTCCAAAGCCTCTTGGCCTTCCGCGCCAATGCGGATGACGTGGAACTTTCCGTCGCCGTTCACGACCAACTGCTTCATGTATTCGTACAACATAGTGAGAAAACAATAGAATTAAATTGCATCGGAAGCATAGCACATTTTTTTACTGCACGCACCTGTGGATAAAAAGAAAACTAGAGCCGTGACTCTAGGATTCTTTGGAAAAACTCGATGCTCTTTGTGTTTAGCGCGAGGTTTTCCGCAAGTTTTGTCTTGGCCTCGCTTTCCTTCTCGAGAACGGCGCTTAGCCTCTCGCTCGTTTCACGGACGAGCATGTCTAGGCGGGCGTGACATGCTTTTTCGCTGGCTCGCATCTCCCGCATGGCATAGGAGAATAATCCTAGAGCCGCGAGGGAGATGATGATCGGACCGCCTGCAACGAAGTTCGGCAGGCGGACGAGGTCTATCAATTCTTGCAGAAACGGCATACCGGGATGGGTTATTTGCCGGATTCTTCTTCTGATTCGGTCTTATCCTCTTTGAGGAACGGCACCGTCTGATAGGCAAGGTGGGCGGTGAACCAACCCTCGATCCATAGTTGGAGGATCGTGCCTAGGGACGTGCGCCAGTCGAAGGATCCCAATGCCCCCATTTTCAATGCGCCGATGATCGCGAGGATCAGGGAAATGATGGCGCAAACGAACTTGATTTGGTTTGGGTTGTTCGGGTCAATCGGGATGTTCTTATCCCGCTTTCCGATCTCGGCGAGGATCGTGGTCGCCACGCCGACGAGTAATGCTTGCTCTATCATATTCCGTTAGTAGCTTGCGGTAAGGTTGCGGACGTACGCTTTGATCTGTTGGGTGTCCGTTTCGTAGTAATGCCCTTTGAACTTGAGCGTTTGGATGGTTAATTCGCCTCGGCTGTATGCTGGCGGCGCATCCTCCAAAATAACGCGGTAGAGGTCGAAGCGCACGCGGGGATTCGTTGAGGCGCCGATGGTCACATCCGTATTCGTCATGTCAACGCGGGCGGCGTAGGACGTGCCTGCGAGCAATGCCGTGATGTAGGTGTCTGCGCTCACGACGAACTCGACTTCAAGATCAACGGTGAAAAGGCGGTTGATAATGTCTGATGGGGCGGTCGATCCTAGGGAGCGGTCGTCTTCAACGTCTTGATTGATGTTCAATTTCAGGCTGCGCACGTTGAAGGCGGAGGCTCCGTCGAGGCCGGATTGCAGGGAGGCGAGCTTGAAGGTGGTGTGTTGTGGCAAAAACGTGTTCTCAACCACGGCGGCCATGTAGTGATTTGAGAGCGTCATGGTGTGCGTGCCGGATTGCGAGCCTGTCGTGGTGATCTTGGTCGCGGCCAATGCGTTCGCAAGGGTCGTGGCGAGCCAGAAAGAGTTGGCGTCGTTCACGATGACGTAGTAGGTCGTGCCTGCGGTCAATCCCGTTGGCAATGCGCCGGTGGTCGTCGGAACGACGGCGTCGCCTGTCGCGAGGCGGTGGGCGCTCAATGTGACGAGCCCCGGAGCGGCAATCGTGACGGTGAAGGTGCCGAGCGTCATGGATGCGCGGGCCTTGGAACGGATGTTCGCCTTGAACATGTTCATCTCGTTGGTCTTCATCGTGATTTCGCAGCCGCTCACCATCGCCAAGGCGTGATCGCTCGCGCTGTTGGAATCGCCCTTGTAGAGGGTCAATGATTGGTGCTGGCAGCCGTCTTGGACGGTCAGGGTGTGCTCGTAGGCGGTCGTTTCAACGACGGCGGATGCAAGGGTTCCAAACAAAGAATAGAGCACGAGCGCAAAGGATTTGTCGCGGATCGGACCGGCAAGGTCACCCTCGGCAAATGTCCCGACAACGAAGGCGTTGCGGGTTCCGGCGATGATACCGCTGCGGCTTTCGTCTTGAGCCATGATCGTCTTATCGACCATTGACAAATCCGTCCACTTCATTTCGAAGGTTGGAGGGACAGCCGTGCCGCGCGTGGTCTCGCGGGCGATGCCGACGCGGACGAGATCTCCTGTGTATTTCGACATAATTGGGGGTTATTAGTTGGTTTTATCGTAAATCGCTTGCGCTTCTTCTTGCGAATGGGCGTCAATGTAGAACCCTGCTTGCCCATTCTTTCCCTCAAACCAGAAGGAAAATAACGCGCGTGGCGCTTCCGATTTTGATTCCGGCGCGCTCTGCATGGCCTTGTTGGAGGATTGGTTTTGCATAGGTTGATAGCAGTATACCACCTCTAATCAATGCTCGTCACAACACGGGGCTTTAGGATGACCGTATCGCGTCGGCAGGTCTTGCCTTGCCATGCTAAAATAGCCGATTGGTTGCCGACGGGACGCATACGCCCCGTGGCTACCCCGCTTAATGAAATGTTGGCCGTCGTCATAAACGCATCCATCACCGCATCCACGACCGCATCCATCGAAGTCTCAACGGCGGCGGTGTCGTTCTCGTGGATTTCTTGATAGAGGTTGACTGCAAAAACGTAGGTCTGCATGTCCTCGCGGTTCGTGTGATAGTCCTCCTCCGTTTGGATGCGGACCAATTCGGCGGCAGGCCATGCGCTGATCTCGACGCCTTGCTGCGCCTGCTCCCCGTTCAAAACAACCCCTAGCGTGGCGGGGACGAGCGTATCTAGGACGGTCTTGATGGCGGCGCGTGTGTTTACCCAGCTCATAGGATTATTTCGTGAGTTGATTAGCGATTTTCTCCATTGCGTCCTCGAAGTGCCTCACGATATTCCCGCGTGCGCGCTCGAGGATTTTTGGCATGAACTTGTTCGGCTTCGTACCCGGATGCTTGACGGATTTCATGGGATGCGCTGCCCCCTTCCAAAATAGGGCTTTCTTGTCTTTGGGGGTGATGACGTGGGGGCGCGTCCCTTCGTGCACCATGACGGCGTATTTGGCCGTAGGCGTGATCTTTCCGATCAATCGCCCCAGCACGATGCCCGTGCCGAACGATTGCACGAGGTTGCCCGTTTTCCACGGCACAATGCCGCGCGTGGCGGCTTTCTGAAACTCGGCGACGCTGGCAATGACGGCCTTCTGCAAGATCGGCTCCGCCGTCCGTGGGTATTGGTCTAGCGCCCTCTTTGCCTTCTCTATGTCCGCCCCCGTTACTTCGAAGGCTGGCATATTAGAGGATTCCCAATCGGGAATAGCGGGAGAGGATCCGTTTGTCGTCGTCCGAAAGGCCACGGAACCATGACACGCTGGCCTCCTGTGCGCCCTCGGATGATTTGCCCTCGGCGTCGCGCTTCTTGAACGCCCATGATGCTAGGCGCTCGCATAGGTCGCTTAGCTCGTAAGGCAAATGCCCCGATGCGGTGGAAAAATCAATCGTATAGCCCCCGACATAGGTCACGCGGATGACGTTAAACCCATGCACGGCGGCATGGATCACCAAGACGCCGAACTGCCCATCCTCCAAAATCTCGTAGTCGTCTGTTTGAAATGTCGTCCATGATGGCGTCGCTGGCGTTCCGGCGCGGTATTGGATCGCGGAGATGGATGTGACCGGATAGTTGTGCAAATAAATAAAACGCTCGTCCCGTTCTAAGCTGTGAAGCTCGGTCGTGTGGGTCGCGCTCTTGAAGCGTCGGCCTCCGCATTCTCCCTCGATAAAATCGGTTGCCCCGTTGATTAGCTCGGCAATCAAAGCATCCCACGTCGTCGTTGCGACAGGTATTTCCATCCGCGACTTGACGCGGGCAACCGTGGTGAGGGCGTGGGCGAGGATAGCCATATAGGAAAGAGGGAAATAGCCCCGAATGAATCAGGGCTATCTACTCTGTTGCCTAGACGCTTGCGTCTGGGGCTTGTGCTGGACCGAACTCGGCACCTCCGAGGAGGGCGGTTGCGGAACCCGGCCAAGATGGGGTCGTGCCGCCGAGGGTGAATCGGCAGAACTGGTAGCGCTTGCGGCTGCCGGTTCCAAGGGAGGACACCTGAATCTTTTTGACCGTGTTGTCCGCCGTCATCGTGACGGTTGCGCTCGTGATAGCGGTTGCCGATGATCCGTCCGAGTTGGCGGATTCGTAGATGTCGGCTTGATACGTTTCGTTTCCGCTAGCCAAGTCGAGGTCGCCTGCGGTGATCAGCCAGCAAACATCGTCGAACCCAAGGGTATCAACAACGGTTTCGCTGGAAGTCGTAGCCGTGCGGACGGCTGGCACAAGCGACATCGAGGCTTTGAGATTTTCTCCTAAGATCATAGTCGTGGAATGGATGAATTAAGCAATTTCTTCCGCTTCTGGTGGCGCAACGATTTCCGTTGGCTCTTTGGCGGCTTCTTCCGGTGCGACCGGAGCCTCCGCAACCTCTGGGGCTGCGGGGGCTTCCGGTTCCGGCTGTGCGACTGGGGCGGGCGAGATCGCTTCGAAGTAACCCGGAGCGTTTGCTGCCATTTCTGGCTCGATCTCTATGACCTGTCCCCGCTCGATCCGCTCCCCACAAAGGGAAATTGGATTAAGCACCTTGAATTGCTGTCGCATAGATCAAGGTTTAGGAAGCTGCGGTTGCGACGACGGCAAATGCTTCTGGGAGGGTCAAGGCGACGGCGTGGCGGTGTTTGAACACGAGCGCGCGCTGGTCGGCCAAGGCAACTTCCTTGCTGCCGAACGTACCGGAGGTGAATTGTTCGAGCTTCATCGCGCCACGGTTTCCGAAGGCAACCGTCTTCATGTTTCCGAAGGCGATAAACTTGGTTGACACGGCCGTCGCTGATAAGGCTGGGAAGTGGCGGTTCGTGTAGACTGGGAAGCCCAAGATTTCACCAACTGGACGAGGACCGGATGGCGACTTTGGATCGTTGACCAAAATCGGGTTGATGCCTGCGCCTACGCCGAGCAAATAGTTGCCCGTGTCGTCCTTCTGGACGCGGAGGTTAGCCCAAACCGTCTTGCTCATGTAGAACGCGGCACCGTCGAGCAGGGATTCTTCAAGGTTTCCAATAACCGTCGAGGAATCTTCAATAACATTGTACTCTTGGAACGTGTCTTTGCCGGTCGCGAGGGTGACGGCCGTCACATCTGCGGAGCGCAAGATGCCAGTAAACGGATCGGTAGCGTTTCCACCGCCGTTGAATACCTGACGGTCGATCATGTTTGCCAATGCTTCACCGGCCAAAGCCATGAGCCAATCGGAAAGGTTCACTGGGGAATCATCCAAAAGGTCATTACCGAGGGCAAAGGCGAGCTGCCACTTCTTGGCTTGCAAGAGGGCTTGCTTGAACGTCACGGAGGTGATGGAACCGGCGGCGTTCAAACCAAGATATTCACCTGTCAACACGGAACCCGTGTAGGCAGGGATAGCCAATTCGTCGCTGTTCATCGTCCAAACTTGAGCTTGGGACATCGCCAAACCAACCGTGCGGGCGATGCGCTGGATGGCGCTAGCAACTTCCGTAGGAAGGAGGTAGCCACCACGGGAATCAACCTCGGAGATCAACTCCTCGTTAGCCTTGATCGAGTGACCAAGGGACACGGCCTTGACAGCCTGTGCAAAATCCTTTTTCTGATCCGTCGTCAAACAGGTGCGGTCGTATCCGTAGACGGCGCGTTCTGCGCGCATTTCCTCAACAATCCGGCGAGCGGTACGCGCGGATTCCTCACCAACAATAGGGGCAACCTTCTTTTCAAACAGCTCGTCAACGTGCTGCTTTACTTCTACCAACATTTCTTTCAAATCCATAGAGAAAGTGAAAATGATTTAGTTTCTAGGAAACTTGAGCTTAGACAATCCCTCGCTCAAGATAGTGGCCATTCCGCGCAAGATGGCGCGCTGCTGGGCGTATGCCTCGAGCGCGTCTACTTCCGCGTTATTCGACTTTTTTGGGGTGGCCTCTTGCCCTTTTGAATCGTCACCCTCGGAGTCCGCTTCGGTTAGAAGCTCCTCTAAGGCGGCGGTGGCTTGGCGCATAGCGTCAATCGACGTTTCAATGATACCACGGTTTTTGCTGCTAATCACACGTCCGGCTTTTGCTGCGATATTCTGCACCCCGCGCGTGGTCAGGAATCCGATCATCTTTTGCGCGACTTCCTCGTTTGATTTCGCATCGGAAACGCTGATGTTTCCTAGCTTTTCCATCATCTCGGCGAGGAGCTTAGGGAACGAATCAACGGGAGCGGTGTCGAGCATGTAGGCGTCCGTCAGGTTCCATGCGGCGAAATAGAGGGCGTCGATGTAGGGATATTTTTGCTGGCAAAGCTCGGAATGGGCAGCCAGCAATTCCTCCGTCATGCCTTTTTCTTCCGGCTTGGCCTCCTCCTCTTTCGGCGCTTCGGCTTCTGGGGCGGGCGCTGGCGCATCCGTTGGCTCCTCTGCGGGTTTGGGTTCGTCTTCCTTTGGCGCGTCCGCTGGCGGGGCTTCTGGGGCTTCGTCTGGTTTTACGTCCTCCTCTTTGACCTCCTCTCCCAAGAAGCTGCTCATTTTCTCAGCAAACTCGACGGATTTCATAGAAAGCATACGGGCGTTGGGGTTGCATGGGACGGCGACGAAGCTGATCTCCATTAGCTCGTTGGTGATAACGCCCTTCTCATCCATCTTACGGAGGAAGCCCACGCTCATCGTGTCCAAAACGCCCGATTCCACCATGTCGCGCGTGTCGCGAGCGATTTGCGTGATCTCGTGGAACTCCGGCTCGGTCACGAGCGTCTTGCCCTCGACGTAGGTATTCGGGGCTTTGGCGACGATGGATTGCACGCGGTAGTCGTGATCGACGAGAATGCGCGGGGATTTCTTGAAATTGGAAAGATCCCATTGGGAAATGGGGATGCTTTCACCGGATCGGTCAACGGTCTCGTCTGACGCGATGAATCGAATCCGTCCGTCCGTTCCCTTCTGCGCGTGGGCTTTGATGAATTGTTTTGTGTCCATAAGATTAGATATTAGTTCGAGCCGCTGCCTCCGCCCTATCGCGGAACGGGACGATGGTTGAAGACTATGACATAGCCGCTTTCAAAGAGATGAGAAAAGCGTTTGCTATTTTGCACTTCGTTATTTCGTCGAATGTCTTTCTGATCTGCATAAAGAACTAATTACTAAGTTATTGTTTCACGCGCTTCCGTCACTTCATCGGAACCACCCGAGAGCGTCGCACCCGAGAGCGTAAGCGCTGGCCCGATGCTCCCACCATGAAACCCGATTTGGCTGATCGTGATAGCGTTTCCGGCTGATCCGGCTGTAGATGCGTTGATCGTTACGACTGGGCCTACCGCGGTAGCTACACCAACGGGAGCACCGATGCCACTGATCCAAGCCGCAATATTTGTCGCAAGGTCGTCGTTATTCGCGCCGATAGAGATTCCACCACCGCCAATTGTCGTCGTGGTACCCCCAACTTCAAGCTGGATAT
Source organism: uncultured Gammaproteobacteria bacterium (assembly GCA_964598725.1). Lineage (GTDB taxonomy): Bacteria > Patescibacteriota > Patescibacteriia > 2-12-FULL-60-25 > 2-12-FULL-60-25 > JAGOTP01. The sequence continues at coordinate 31,623 of CAZRCW010000004.1, forward strand.
TGTCATACCCACCCGTACATGTGGCCGTTGTAGGCGTGACGCCCGCACCTGACCAGACGAACGTACCCCCGCTAAATTGGCCGGGGATTGCAAAGTTGATATCGGCACCGACGGCGGTAGCGATTCCCGGGCCGAATGCCGCAACCATAGCGGCGGCGACGTTCGCCGCGGTGACTTCGTTTGATGTTTCTGCCACGAAATCAGCCGTTACGCCTTCGGTCAGCGTCCCCATGCCGCTCAGAACGTTGAAGTTCCCGCCCGCCATAGCCGTCCAGTCCGTAACGGTCATGGTTCCCGTGGCATTCACCCCGTCCGCAATCGTGTGATCCAAGACGGTAAGCGTGCCACTGGCCACAACCGCCGCCGAGTTCGTGTCAGGGATATCCACCCGTCCAGTCGCGGCTTCAACCGTCCCAAACGGACTTTCATCGACCCATGTGATGGCCGTAGCCGTGAGGTTGTTGACGTTGAACGTATCGGCCACATTCCCCGCACCATCTTCCATGAGCCACTCACCGGCGAGCGAGCTCGGAATAGTATTATCATCCCGAATACCTGTGAGTTGAGCAGCTGTAAGGTCGGCATTGAACGCACGCCATTCTTTCATATATCCGGCCATGCCTTGGATGAACGCACCCGCAATGTCATTTCCACG
>CAZRCW010000005.1:0-18330 GCA_964598725.1 uncultured Gammaproteobacteria bacterium
GCCAGCGGCTTGCACACCAATTCCGCCCACGTGACCACCGTTGCACCAAAGTACGGCGCGGGGTACTCCGCTGGCTTATCGCGTGGCCCTTGGCATTGGACCTCACCCGGTCCACTCACCACGAAATAGCAGTACCCCCGATAGATAATCAGACGACCACCACTGATCGGGCAGCCGTCCAGACAGGTGAACCCGGTAGGGAACGTGATGCGCCGGGGTATCTCGGGCGGCGCGTCCCCATCGTTGCAAAGATCGGCGCGGTTCCATGTTGACGGGGCGCAACAGCGATTGAAACATGCGACGACCGCAAGGGCGATCTTGCGGCCATTGAGAACGATTCGCCGTCCGATCTGTAAGACTCTCACGGGATGGGTACTCCGCCGCCGCCGGTGTATGCAGACTGGTAGCCACCAAGGATATTGGTGACGTTTGACTGAGTAAGGGTTGCGCCGCCAAGGGCGGCTGATGTGAACGTCGCGGTGTTCCACCACGTCAACGAAGTGCCGCCAACAGTGGCATCCGCTTTCAATCCGCTGGCGTTGAACGCCCCACGAATGACCGCCGTGGTGATGTTGCCTTGCAGGTGCGTCCAGAATGACCCGGCCTCGATGGTTGCGGTAGTGACCGCGCCCGTGTCGTCATAGATGAATTGGCCGCTGCCGCTGGTGGTCACCGTAGTGACCTGTCGGTTACAAGTCACTCGCCCGCTTCCTGTGACGACGACGGTAGTAATCGCCGTCGCGTTGTCCGCGATGGTCACAACGCCACCACTCACGTACAGCGTGGTTACGACCGTGCCGCTACCAATGGTCACGGTACCGGAACTGACTTGCACCTGAGTGAACGTGCCGCCACTTAGAATTGCCGTCGATGGACCGGTGTGCTGGTAGAGTGCAATGGTGTTGACTGCGCTACCGCCGGTGTTGTCGTTCGCCGCTTGCAGGTACAGCGTGCCACCGCTCATATTGTTCCACACGCGGGTAGACGCGCCGCACTTCAAAGGTGACGCCGTGCTACCGATCGTGCCGGAGAACAGACTGCGAAGGTCAAGATAGGAAATCTGGCCGATGCCAGCAACGGAACCGTCAAAACCCGCGATGGTCTGCGCCGATTGGCTACTGACGATCAGCGTTGCGGACGTTGCGAAGCCGATGCCATCCGACCATGAAGCCGCGTCCATGTTCAATGCGCCAGCCGTGAGATAAGAGAGTGCCATGTTTAGAACTCCTGTGCGTACATTGCCACCCGGAGAGTTACCCCGGCCTGTTCTGTTGAGACTTTCACGATGAGATACTTGAAGCCGGATACGTCAAGTGCGTTTGTCATATCCGCCGAATTGGTGATGTGCGTGGTGGTTTCAAGGTTGTTCACCCCATCGCCGGGAAAGATGTTCGACCGCTTGATCGTCAGTTGTCCGGTTGACCACGCGGTATCACCGACCGACACGGCCTGTACCGTCGCCACGCTCATGCCAGATACGTCAAGCACCATCGGCATGCCTCCCTGATCGGACCACCCCGCAGCGTCAAGTTTGCAGATGTATTCGGCGGTTTTGTGGTTCATGGGCACCCCTGAGTAGCGAACCCCTCGATGATCTGGTATTGGAACACCCCGCCAATCGAGAATGCAAAGAACCCGCTGCCGATTGTGGCCGCGATGGTGTCGATGGTGTCGGGATGCCGGTAGTTGTGCGGCTTCACGCCCGAGTACGTTGGCGTGGTTCCGTCTGGAAGGTTCAGTTTCACCGTGTACGAAATGCCGCTTGCTGGTCCGGGGTTTGCGCCCTGAACGCTCACGATGACGCCCCATGTTGCAAAGTCTGTAGCCATTAGATTCGATCCAATCCGGGTAGGTTTACCCAACCATTGTGGTCCGCCCATGCGGTATAGATGAACGAATACTGCGGTTCGGGCGGCTCCACTCCGACCGATGGTGCCGCGCCGGGAATGGCGACGACCTTGGTGTATGGCGCACGCCAGAAGTTTCCAGCCAGACCCTGCACCGTGATCGGCGGCGGGTACAACTGCTGCTTGGGGTTGCCCTGAAACGGAAGGTCGGCGGGTTGCCGCGTGCCGGGATCGTTGAACCACTCGTACGTGACTTGATCCTGTTCGTTGTCGAATGGCCGGATCATCGGCATAGTGAATTGCCAGTATCGTTGTGACCCGGTAGGAATCTCATGCACCTTGCCAACCTGTTTGGCGATGGTGTATAGATCGTCGAATGACAGGGCGGGGACGATCACCGTGAACTGTGCGACGGCGAAGACTTCTTCAATCTCGAAGTTGGCGGGTTCCCAAATCTTCATTTCGCCCGACGACGACCCTGACGTAACCACCGTGGGGCGAATCACGAAAGACGGGATCGGCGTGCGGACCTGCTTGATGTTCCCCGCCATCGCGCGGAAGTAGTTGGCTGGCTTGTCCACCCGCTTCTGGAACTTGCCAGCCCCGTTCGATGTGTAGGTCACATCCACGTCCCAAGTACCGTCTGACTTGGGGTAAAAGCGGTAGTTGTCGGCCTTCAACGATGGATCATTGGGGTGCGGGGTGTTGAGTAGCGGCAGACCCGGATCGTTCTGCACCGCGTCTTTCGATAGGTAGTCTGTGGTGAAGGTCCGAATCTCGCGTTTGATCGCTTGCGAGTCAACCTCGGAAGGCCGCGAAGTATTGCGTTCGACAAGATATGGCATCAGCGAACCCCCCTCTGACGCGCGATCATGTCCAGCAAGTCGGCCACGCCTTCAAGTTGTGTTGAGATTCCCGAGATATCCAACTGCGAGCGAAGGGCATCCGCTGCCGAGCGGGAGGCAGACTCGATAGCCGAGCGGTAGGCGGTAGCGGTTTCTTCCGCCGCTTGGCGTGCCGCGTCCGCTTCCTTGGCCGCCCGCTCGTCGATGACTTTCAACTGTGCATCACGCAACTGATTCAGGTAGCCGATCCGCTCCTCAAACGCATACTTGATCGTCGCGTCTTCGGTTTCCGCGATTCGCTGGTACGCCTGTTTGACCTTCTCCTCGAACTCGAAGATCACCTTCTCGCGGTCGGACATACCCGCCATGAGTGCTTGCTTGCGCAGGTCTTCGGTTTCGGCCATCGCCCGTTGGCGTGCCTTCTCAGTACGCTCGGCCTGTGCATTGTCATACGCGTCCTGTTCCTTCGCCAACTTCTCGGCATCATCCGCCGCGTCCTTGTCGCGTTTGTTCTTCTCGCGTGCGTCGATCTGTTGGAGTGCCGCCGCGTGCTGGCTGTTGATCTGTTCGACGATGGCCTTATTGGACACCTCGCCGAATACCGTTTCCATGAACCCTTCGCGCCAACCGCGCGACGCAACCCGCAACTTCTCGGCCTGCAACGCCGCCTCTTTCGCAGCGTCCGCCTGCTTTCGTAGGGTGTCGCCATCGGCCTCCCCGAACGTGGTACTGACCTTGAACCCCTCGCCGATCTTCTTCAACTCGTCGTTCAGGTCCGCTGCCGCCGAGCGGTATTTCTGGATGCCCTCGTAGCCCTGTGCTAACGCACCTGCGAATAGACCAGCCGCGCCAGCAATGCGGGTGAAGATTGACAACGGGCGTAGGGCGGAGGCCAGTCCTGTGGCCCCGCTTGTTGCCTGTTGTGTTGCCCGAGCCGCTTGCGTACCTGTTCGCACAAACCTCTGCCGCGCCTCTGTAGCGGCGTCAAGTTTGACCTTATACCCGGCCCAAGCGTCGCCCTCTTCTTTAGTGGCTGCTTTGACCTTTTCTTGTGCGGCAATTACATCGTAAGCACCAGTAACTACATCGTATTCTCCCGCCATCCCATGTCTTGCGCGACTCTGTTCAGGAGTCTCAATGGGATAACTTGCCTGATTGAATGACGTTGCTTTGCGAACACTCTCGGCTGTCTTTTCCGCCGCAACCCGCACGGATTCAAGATCGCGTACAGCAGCATCCGCCCCCGTGGCCTCAATGCCGATCGAGAGTTTGGCGATTTCCGAGTTAGGTCCGCCGCCGGTACTCAATCATCACCTCACGCAAGGGTGTATGGGCCAGTGCCTTGGATGCCAACGGTTACGTCGATCAGCCCGGTCATGGGAACGTTCAGCGCAACGCTCGTCCAGAAACATGTACCCGTGAACGTGCGGCCACTCGCCGCCGTGACCACGATGGTCTGATCCGGGGTACCGTCGCCGTTGATATCCCAAGTTGGCTGGCCGATAGTTCCCGCAGGCCAGAGGCATGGCAGCGTCGAACCCGCCGTGGCGGTCAACGCACCATCACCCATGAACGAGAACGCCAAGCGTTGCAACTCGGACGTACCCATATTCATCGTGTGGCCGATCTGCGAAAGGAAGGCGTTACCAGCCAAGGATGGATCACTCGCGCCGTCCTCTAACAGTTTGAGCGTCAACGCCGCGTAGGAAGCCGGTGCGGTTGCGGGTGATTCAGTGCCCGGCAACGTCACCGCCGCGTCGAATAGGGCATTGAACGTGCCGGAGAACCCAACCAGCAAAGACGGGCGGAAGTACCGGAACGTCTTATCCGTTTGCGTCATGCTGGTGTAGTCGAGCGCAGCCGCCTGTACGTTCAGTGAATAGTCCTGTACGTACGCGGAATACCCACCGCTCGCCCACGAAAGCGTGCCGTTGTTGCCCATCTGCCGAGTCACGCGCGGGTACCGCATGGTGATTGAACCGGTCCATGATTTGAGCATGGCACGGTTGCGTACCGCCGTATCACCTTGCGAGGTGATAACGCCGGTCTCCGACACCATCGTGATGTTGACCGTGTGCGGGATACCCGCGCCGTTGGCCCCTGCCGTGGTAATCATCGTGGCAAGATCGGTAGTGCCGACAGTGCCAGCGATGCTGGTGATTGTCCCTTGGATTCCTTCTAATGCGATACCCATGATTCATCCTTTCAGGAAGTGGGGCATACCCGCTGAATGTGGCACCGAAACACCTGATTGCACTGCATCCATTCCGTTTCGTCGGCGGCCTGAATGTTCGGGCTATCGGCAACCATGTTGCCAACCGTCCATCCGTCGAAGTCTGATGGTGAATAGTCCATCGACCAGTTGTGAAGCCCGTATGTCGGGGTGAAGTCCGCCCGCTTTGTGGCGTTACCGTGGATGCGTTCCATGATCCGTGACAGCGTGGTGTACGCCGTGGCACCCGTCGATTTCATGTACGTGGTGCAATTACAGATGACCTGATAGCCCTCGGCCCGTTGGGAGTGTTCGATTGGCTCGGCCCAGACCAAAGCAATGGTCACATACGGCGCGTCGGTTGATTCCGTTTGGCCCGTAGGCGGACCACGGAATACCCAAATACCACCAGTAGCGTACCCGTCCAGTGTGGTATCCGCGTCCAGCCGCGCCTTGATCGCATTAGTGACAGGAATGAGAATCAAGCGGTAATGTCCTTTGTGAAGGTTTCCGATGCCACGCGGACGAACTCGCGGATCGCCAAGTCTTTGGACTTCATAAATCCGGGGCGCATGAACGGCCTTGCGGGGAGGTAGACCGCCTTGCGTAGCAGATAGTGCGGGATGAGTTTTGGCTTTCGCTTACCCTTCTTCTCGAAGATAATGAGGTTGCCACGCTTGGAGCGAAGTACGAGAGTTTGCGGCGCGACACCACGCGCACCCTTGGCGTTGCGTGATCGCGTCTTTGCCTTGTCGGACAATGGAATCGTGAGATACCCGCCGGGCTTTGCCGTGATCCACCCGCCATCCTCTTGCTTCTTTGCGTAGATGATGGTGGTGAACACGCTGGTGCGTCGTGCGACGACCGGCGAGCGTTTGATGCTGCCAGCCAATCGGCTCGTCTGCCTGTTGGGTGGTTGCCCCGGCGCGGATGGACCACGGGCGGCGTTTGATCCAAACCCCTCTTTGACGCCGTTGACGATGACCTGTGCGGCCACGCCAAGACCAGCCTCGACCGACTTGTCGATCGTGCGGGGCATATCAGGAAGTTTCCATGTGAAGTTGACCTTCACGAATCCTCCACAATATCGAACGCTTGCAGGCAGTTTGCACCCGCCACGTTGCGAGAGATGCCGGTGATTCGGAAACGACGGGCAACGGGGAACCCCTGACCCTCGATAACCACTTCGCCATCCTTCTCCAAGGTGATCGCCGACCCGTTGTACTCGAAGGGGATCAGGAGTGTCGCGCTGCGAGTGCCCACCAGACGCGAATTAGCCATACCCGTGCTACTGGAATCTTCCTGCACGTTGCACGGGTACGCCGGCAACTGTGGCGAATCGTTCCCGTGAACCGGAAACCCGTTGTCGGTGGTGAATTGCGGCGCGATGTATTGGGCAGTGTGGACGAGAAGCGTCCAAGGTACTGGGACGGTATAACTCATACCACACCCCCCGGCGCAAACGGGCCAAAGAGCATCCCCGCCAATTCAGTAAGCCCGCCGGTCTTTCCGAGCGCGTAGGAATACTGGCCGATGGATTGCGATTGCATGGCAGGATCGCGCCGACGCGCCGCGAACATGGCATCGACGTACTGATAGAGGGCATACTTCAAGTCGTCCGTGACCGCCGACCCTGCCACGTACACGACGCTGTAGTTGAACGTGCCCGGCTCAAAAGCGGGGCGATACCCGGCGTAGTAGGGCTGCAAGCGGTCATACTGCGAGTCCACAAACCACCGGCCCCATGCCTCGTTGTAGAAATACAGGATGCCGCGTGTGGCATCGAACGTGTATACGTCCGAGTCCAGCACGTAGGTATCACCCGACACAAGCAGTTGTGTCACGCTGGTAACGCTTGTCACCGGCCAGTTGCGGAGTTGAATCGACCGCTGGTCTGGACCGATTGAGTATTTCTCGGTGAGCGTGCCACCCTCAAACGTGCGGCCTGTCAGCCGTTGCAAGGCCGCTGTCGCCGCGCCGATGCAAACACCGATGAACGTATCATCACCACTGCCGGAGATTCCGGCGTACGTCTTGTATTCCGCTGTGGTGATGATCGCCAAGCGTGCCCCCGATCAGTTGAGTTGGAGCATTTCGATGGACGCGGACCCGGACACGTTCGCGGCGGTGGAGCAAAGCACAAGAATCCAATTCACGCCCAACGCATCACCCGGTACGCCGGTCACGGGTGATACGAATGTGTACCACGGGCTGTAGAGATTGGGCGTGCCCGCAGCGTCGCGGATGTCATTGGTAGCGTCGAGTGTGAGCGTGATGCCGGAACCAGACGCGGAGTTGTCCAGCCGGTTTGGGGCGAACGTGCCATCGTTGGCGAAGGCGTTGGAAGTCGGATCTGATTCGGTGTATACGCCGTACACCTGAATGACTGGCGAGGTAGTGACCGTGCCCGTGTATTTGACGCGGAAAGCAACCTTTCCACCGTTCGCGCCCATCTCCACCCATCGGCAGTTGGAACCAGCGAACCCGAGCGGGGCCTTCAACTCAGTGCTTGTCGCCGCTGTCGCCTCGGCATCGCTCACAACGGTCACGATGTTCCCGTTTGCCGTAACCGGGACCGTTGGCACGAGTGCCGTCTTTGCATTTGCAGATGTGTACGCGGCAAGTGCCATAAGTCACCTCTTTGCTATCGAGTTGATGGGCGCACGCTCCCATCTTGTTCTCGGGTTTTCGTCTCATAAAACTCCCCCCGCTGTTGCCAGCGGAGGAAGCGGAAGGGTGCGGTACGACCGCGATTAGGCAGTGATGAACAGCGTCTCAGCAACGCCGCGCTCGGTATTCGAGTTGGGCGATTGGCTGATCGGTTCGAGAATCCAAGTGCCGCCGATGAGCGTTGCGCCCGCGCCGCCGGTGATCGTGGCCCGCAAGTATTTCTTGCGAACACCACCACACGGGACGAAAGCGACGAAACACTTGTTGTCGGAACTTGCAGCCGTAGGCGAGGTGAACCCGCCGCCGGTCACGTCCGACCACGAAGAGTCGTTGTCGGATTCCTGAATCTTGAAAGCCGATGCGTTGGCCGCGATGTTGCCGATGTTGACAACCAGCGTGGCAAAGAAGCAGTCGGATACGTTCACACTTGGCCCGTCAGTCGTCGCGCCGGTGGAGTCCACCGGGTTGAACGCGTTGGCGAGTTTGGCATTTTCCAGCATTTTCATGGGTCATTCTCCTGTCTGTGGTTGCGTTTGGGTTAGGTTGTCTTCAAGCACACGATGGGGCCATAGGTAGAACCGCGACCGTCACCGTGGATGTTGACGTTCATACGGGCATGAGCGCGGATAGCGATGTCGCCGGTGTCGAAGTAGAACGAATCGCTGGTAGCGATCTGAACGTCCTTGCGAACGCCGAGCATCGAACCGCCCATGAAGTCGCCGAAGTAGAGACACTTGGACGCGGACGCGGAAGCCGTTGGCATGACCTGAGTGAAGTAGAAGGGGTAGCCCAAGAGCGAAGCGTCACCGCCGCCGGTCGATGGACCGATGATTTCCTTGAACCGCTGCAACTCGATGTTCATGCGGATACCGACCTGTGCGTACCACTGGCGGGTACCCATGAACGCAAGGCGAGCGGGGTTGACGTTTTCGACCGATCCGATGATCTTGGCGATGTCGCCGGACACAATCGCCGACCATGCGTTACCGCTGGCGTCGATGTATGCACCCGATGGGAGTGCGTTCGCCAAGCCCAACTGATTGCCGTAGGTAGCGGTACCGTCGCCAAGCACGTAGTCGGAGTCCTCTCGGATCAACTGCGCCTCGGCCACGCTGCTGTTGATGTCGTCAGCCACGTTGATAGCCGCGTCGTCGAACAGGTTGATGTTCACCTTGACCAAACAGCCAACGTCCTTGGCCGTGAGGTTCACGGTGTCATACGAGTTGTCGGAGAGTGCGAAGGAACCAGTAGCCGCGCGGTGGGCCATCGTGACGATGCCGGTCTTACGCGGCTGCCGCTGGATATCGCGGGTCATCGTGACGACGTTGGCAACCTTGCGGGCCACGCCGTACGTCTCGGTCAGGTAGATCAACTGCGCGACGTAAGACTCGGGGATCAACGCGCCGCCGTTGTAGTTGTGAACGCCCGCCATCGCCTTCTGGACGATTTCCATGTCGGCGCGCTTCTGGTCGTAGTGCTTCTGGCCAGCGGTCACAAGGCGAATCTGAGCGGTGGCAAACTCGGCCTCGTCGGAGTCCGCGTAAGCGGTCTTTCCGAGTTGGGCCTTGATGTCGTACGCCTTCTTTGCCTTCTCGCGCCAGCGGCCCTTGACCATCACCTCGGGGCCACGCCCCGGATCGGCGGGATTGCCGACCGGAGTAGCGGACGGTGCCCGCAACTTCATGGTGGGGGCCTTGGCCCACACGTCGTCAAACTTCAGTTTGGTGCCATCGGGTGCATCGACCTCATTGGTGTCGATTCCCTGCGATGCCATCCACGATTTCACGGCGGCGGGATCGGTATCCGACCCGGTGTAGCCGTTGCCCTTCAGGGCTTCGATAAGACTCTTGCGGTCCATAAGTCACCTCACAGATTCGATAACGGAACTGACTTTGAGTCAGGGTCCGTTGCCGATGCCGTGAGGGACGATTCCGCCGAGATTACTCAGGGCCTATCGCCGACCGCCAAGGGTCAACTCCACCGAGACGCGACTGCGGCTCAACAGAGACGCAACCGCTTCATGGGCAACTGTAGCCGTTTGACTTCCCGGCTGTCGATGCCCAGTGCATGAGTATACATGGTGTTCACGTGCCCGGCGCGGATCACGTCCTCGATTCGGGTACGCGACTTGGCCGCCACGGGCGTAACTGCCTGCGCGTAGCAGGTCACGTTGCACGGCATGGCGGTGAGGGAGATTTCAAGGAACCGCCACTTGCGGACGATGGACCGTGCCATCGGGAACCGCTTGGATTCCTCTGGCGTTGGGCTACCCCAATCGAGAGCGTCGAACCCAATCGACACGCCGATCGTGCCCATCTCTTGAATAGTGTCGAAGACCGATTCGCCGAACGCGGGATTGGCTTTGGTGAGAATCTTGGCGCGGAAGTCCCAGCCGGTGTGTACCCCGTTGGCCATCATCGGGCGAAGTGTGCGAATCTTGCCCAGCACGCTGCCCATGTCATAGCGGTGATCGACGTACAGAACACGGGTTTTGTCGATGTACCCGGTGTCGGCCCCTTCCGGGAGTACCACTTCCTCGGATTCATCGACGGCGTTTGTGGTAGCGATACCCCAAATGTCCCGCTCCTCGCTGTCGGATTCGACCTCTTCGATGAATCCGCCCACCACCCCGACCGGGCCTTTGATAGACGCGGCGGCGTTGCGGGCCTTGATGCAGTCGATGAATGAACGCGGTTCTAGTGTTTCAGTTGGCATCGGGTGTCACTCCAATCACAATGCACGCACAGTTGGGGTGTGCGGGTTCGTTCTGAATATCCCATTTGGCGGTAAAGGTTCGCACCGTTCCGCTTTCGTCTACGTAGGTGAGCGATTCGCCCGCCCGCATGAACGGCACGCCGGGCGGAACAGCATTCTTCCCGTAGGTGGCCACGATCTTGTCCACCAGCGCAAGGCAGATAGGGCACGCGGACGCTAAGGTGTCCCAGCGTTTCTCTTGCCCAGCCTCTTCGATCTGTTGGACCGCTACCCGGCCCTGAATGTTGGCCACTTCAGTACGGGCGATGACCGCCGCCCGGTCCTCGTTCACGCCCGGCCCCATGATGTCCTGCACCGCCTGCCGCGCGTTGCCGGTTTCGGCTGCCTGCTGGACGATCTGGGAAAGTTTCTCATTCGTGGTATTGGTCAATTCCTCGATGATGAGGCGGGTACGTTCGCCCGCGTAGACATTGGATTGCTCCGTCACGGTCTGGGGACTCATGGACTCGCCGATAGCGGCATCACGGTACCCCTCTGCAAAGTAGCGTTGCAGGATGCCCTGCAATTCGGCTTGCATGAGGGAGGGAACCTCTGTAATGCCCACGGCGGCCATATCCGCCACCCGCTTCAGCCACCCTTCCATCGCCGCCTTCAATGCGTTTTCCAAGGATGCCAACTTCTCGACTTCCTTGACTCGTGGGCCTGAATTGCAGCACCCGCACGGGCTGTCGTAGAAGCCAACGTACTTGGCCTTGGCTTCCGGCTTTGGCTTTGGCTTTGTCTCGGGCTTTGGTTCCGGCTCGGGTTCCTCTGTCTCTTCTTCCTCAGTCTCCGTCGCCGCGTCCGCAACTTCCGTGGGCAACGCGACTTCTTCCATCGGTTCTCGGCCCAATTCCTCGCGCAATTCGTTCACGCTGATCGCCCCGGCCATCTTCAACTGGATCAGCGTCTGGACCTTCTTCTCTTCGTCCTCGGCTACCGGGTTGTCATAGGCAAAGAAGTACCCCTCGGTTTCCATGCCATCGAACATCGGGATCAACAGATTGGTCAGGTCGTCCGCGTCGCGCTGCAAGCGTGGGAGGATGCCGTAACGCATCCACGCCGGATCACCAGCGGCGGCGGCGGCAAGCGAACCCTCATTCGGGCGAACCACACTCTCGGGAATGTCATACGCGGCCCAGATGATCTTGGCGCATTCAAGTGCCCCCGCCGTGTATTCCATGTCGCGGGGCTTGATCGCCAGTGGGGTAATCTTGGACCCGCTCGTGACAAGCCAATTACCAGAGTTTCCCGGACCTTGGACCTGTCGCTTGACAGATTCGATTTGCTGATTCATTTTGTCAAGCGGCGTGTTCGCGTCGAACTCAACATGGACCGGCGGCATACCAAAGTTTTTCCACCGGGCCTGTTCGCTGATCGTCGCCAGCGTCAAGAGTTGCGCGTAGGGGAAGATGTCAGAGATAGGCGAACGCCCGGAGTATGGGTCGGTCGGATCGGGTGCGAACTTGGAATGGAAGATCACCTCTCGCGGGTACAACTTGGCGATGGTCATATCACGCCCGTACAGATACCCCTCTAGGAATTGCTCGTCGCCAGACTTGCCAATCTTCGCCGACACGTATTGGGGCAACAGCGGGATCATCGCCATATCGCTGCCCTGATCGTCCACCAGCGTGTAGGAATCGCCAACGATGTCTTTGGAGATGAACCGCAAGTACGCGGTATCGGCGGCGGTGTAATACTTGCTCGGCTTGTTCAACAGGTCCAAGATTGGGTGGCTCTCAATCTCGACCGCCCCAAACCGCGCCATGTTCGCCGCGTCGCCGCCCATTTCCTTCAGGCGTTGAATCTCGCGCCGCTTGATCTTGCGGCCCTTCTTGCTGGTATCCGCCGAGTAGAGGCGAATTTTCTGGCTAGCGCACACACTGGCGTTTTTGCGGGCGCAGATAGACACCCAATGCCCAAAGAAACTCATCAATTCCTGATGCGTTCGCCGCTCGGACCACATACGCCCCGTAGTGTCGGCGGCGGTAATCGTGGTGTTCAGCCACGGAAGATTGATACCACCAGACGTATTGACGGTGGTGGTCTTCACGCTCTTGCGGGTAACCTTGCCCTTGGGTTTGCTCTTTCCACGGCCTGCCACGGTTACCTCCAATCCCCGTCAAAGGGATCATCCTTGAAACTGATAGACGTAAACACCGGCTCTGGCCGCATGGCAATCTCAGAGATTCCATACGCCGCCAAAGCCAGCGAGCAAACGCAGTCGTCGTGTAGCCCTTCCGGGGCGGTGTAGCGTACGCCGTGCTTGTGGTACTCATACTCGAATGAGTGCAACTCATCCACCATCACCGGCTCGTCGATGATGCCAATGGCCTCGCGGTGGATAGCGGATGCCAGCCCGCCCATGAGTCTGTCTTTGGATTCGCTCGTGAACTTGAACCCTTCCACCCGCCCGTGGTGCTTGAACTGGATTCGCTCGGTGACAGGTTGACCTACACCCGTCGCGTCCATGATGACCTTTGCATTAGGGTGGTCGGTGATATGCTTGCTGATGCGCCGCTCAGTTTCTTCCCAAGGAACCTGATTCCAGCGGTCGAAGATACACGGCATCCCAGCTGCATCTAGACCAGTGACCACCGTGTAATCTTTCTCTTTCGCAAGGTCCACGCCGATGACGGCGGCTTTGGTATTGGTCAGTTTCTTGAGACACTTATTGATCTGCGCGATGCCGAATGGGTTGCCAGCATCATCGGCGGGTTCCGCAAGATACAACTCTCGGAAGACGGCCTCCGGCAGCACCCGCTTAGCGTCCTCGATTTCCGATGCGTCCAGCACCCCGCCGCGTACCGCGTCGTACGCCGTGATCTTGGTGTATTGGAAGTCTGGTTCCCCGGCCCGCGCCCGTTGCCCCAACTTGTACGCCCAGTTGCGGCGACCCTTGACGTTGCCGATGACGCGCACCTTGCCACGCGTCTTTGTGAGCGTCGAACGCACGGCGGTCCAAGCATCTTCCTTCACGCGGGAACCCTCGTCGATAACCGCCGCGTACACGTCTTCGCCGTACAGGGTGTCGGGCTTGTCTCCGCCCTTGAACCAGATGGTTGCCCCGTTCACCTTCAGCGTGATCGTGAGTTTTGTTTTGTGGTAGCCCCAGAACTGTTGATCCGGGTCCACGCGCATCATCATCCGGTACATACGCGAGAACGCAATCTCGGCCACGCCGTAGGTTGGCGCGACCCACCAGTAGTTGCGGCCATCCTTGCCGGTTGTCCATGCCTCATGCAGAATCCAAGTCAGACACCCGACAGTCTTGCCTGCCTTGGTAGACGCTTCGGTAATTGCATAACGTGCATCATTGAAGAACGCCGAGTGTTGCTCGGGATAGAGGCGGGGGAGTTGAAGGGTCAACTCACTCACTTATCAAACTCCACTTTGAGTACGCGAACAGTGGTTGCGTCTGTCGCCTTGCCACCGTCGATGCGTTCGTTCTTATCCCGCAAATGCTCATCCGCCTGATCCACCTTGTCGGCCTCGATCGCCAACTTTGCCGCCGCGATGCGATCGCGTGCAACAACTGACGTGTCAATAACCTCCTCGGCCATCTTCAACACCTTGTCTTTCATGGCCTTAGACACGTTCCACCCTTGGCGAACGGCAAAGCGTGCCATCTGCAAGTCCTTCCCTCGCCGGGTAGGGTCTTCCATAAAGTCGCTACGTGGTGCTTCCTCGCTCATCGTGCCCCCCTTACCAATCGCCCACGGCCCATCATGCGGCCAGCGGTGGCCGATTGTGGGTACTGATACGCGCCGTAGTCGCCGGTGTACCACATACCGCGAACGTCTTTCGTGGGCTTGTACGCTGGATTCAGGAACGTGCGGCGAAGCGTCGAATTGCTCGCCAACTCCAAGGATTCCGACGTGCGGTAGAACTGTGCGGACGTAGACGATTCGATGAACTTGGGGGCCTGTGCCCCGGTGCCAGATTCGATCTGGGTGATCCACTCGGTCTTTGTGTCAAACGCCGTGTTCGATGAATACCGCGCCAGCGTGGGCGAGAACCCAAGGTACGCATTGGTGCGGAACTCGTGCGCGGCCGCGTTCAGTGAGTTGTCCGACACACACAGGTAGCAATTCGTAACCGGCTTGGAAACGAACCCGATCGCACACCCGTAGACGCGGTACGTGTAATTGGTCTTTCCCTCGTAACTGATGAAGTAGCAGTCATTGGAATTGCTGCCCGTGTCGATCATCGAACAGCCAAGGAAGCCCACCCCGTCGCCGGAATCGAACGTGCCGGTGAACGTGTGGATGTTGTAGCCGAACCCGCCCGAGCGGTCTGAGTTGAAGCGGAACGCGCACGAGGTAAACAGCGGCTTGTGTGCAATGCTCGTGGTCTTGCGCAAGAGCAACGCACCAGAGTTAGACGCCCCGGCTGGTCCGCACCGCTGGAAGTCGAAGTTGCAGCGGTCAACCCACACGCTGTCGTAGAGCGACATCTGCACGGCATCGACACACCGGCTGGACCGGAGGATCGCGTTGCGGCTTGCGGTGCTATCCCAGTTGCCGGCGTAACTCGGCATGTTGTTGAAACCAAACGGGTTGGCGTTCGCGTCGTCGTCGTACATATACGAGGTGCAACCCTCGATGAGCAAACCATTCACGAAGTTGTTCGACAGCCCGTTCGTATGGCAGTAGAAGCCGGTGAGATTGGTTGCGGCCTGAATCGAAGCCCCGTCCATCGCTATGTGGGTCTTGACGTGGGCCACACAGTTGAGGAATCGCACGCCGTTGACTTGGTTGGACGCGCCACCCGCGAAGGCGATGAAATTGGTGCTGGACTTGTAGAGCGTTCCCGAGTCGAAGCCCACAAACGTGTGGTTGACGTTTGACCCGGTGCCAGCGCAACCCATGCCGTGATACCCGGTATCGTCAGCCAGCCCGCCACAGGTGTAGTTACCGTCGCCGCCCTGACAGATGATCGCGTAGCCATCGGCGGTTGAGTACGGGTTGATGTTCCAATACCGCGTGAGCGATGCGTTGATCGAGCAGCCCGTGCATGACGACAGCGTATCGCCCTGATACGCACTAGAGCCAGCCGATGCAGCGTACGGGTTGGCCGCGTTGCGCCCACGGATGATGCCGATGGTTACCGTGTTGGGGTCCGTGCCATCGGTAATGATCGTGAGTGAGCCGGTGCCTGAGTTGTAATTCCAATCCCACGTAGCAGCGGGTACCGCAGCGTACCGCAACTGGCCCTTGCGAAGCGTGCGGCCACCCTTGCCCGCGACGGTCTGTGTATCGTAATTCCACGTCACCCCGTCGATGTAAAGCCCGGTGTTTAGAACCTTCTCGTAGGTGTTGCCGGAGATGTTCAGCCAACTGCCGGACAGGTTCGCGGTATCGCCCCGGATCGTGCACTCGTCGTAGTTGATGACCTGCACGCCGGTCTTGCTGGTGAGCGTGAGCAGCCAGCCGGTATCGTGGAACGTTGCAGCCACGCCGTACGTCGGGCGGAACGTGCCCTGCCGATAGATTCGATCGCCACTACCAGCCGACGACAGCCACGCCGCCGGAGCCACGCCGGTGTACGTCTTCCACGCCGTAGCCATGGTCAGGCCATCGTTCGCGTCGTTTCCGTTTGTGCCATCCCAATAACGGTCTGCCATTGGTCATTTCCCCATTTCCCGGCGTATCTGTTCGCGTTCCTGCATACGGATCATCAAGTCATGGTCCTGTTTGATCTGTGCCCGAATGTCCTGTATCTGTTGCTCGTGGTAGGAGTCGGCGGTTCGCAGCGGTGCGATGAATACGCCGCCAATAGACGCCGCCAGTGCGATGCACACGCCAACAGTCTGGACCATGAACGGGTAGTTGGCCTCGCGTGACTTGCCCAGCGAGTCGGCGATCTTGTCGATGCTGGCATTGACCTTGGACACCTGCTCATGGATGAGCTGGACGTTCGATTCGAGCCGCGCCATGCCCGTTTCGAGTTTGCCGATGCGGGGATATACGTCGGCGTTGATCGGTGGGTGACCATTGCCGTTCCCGTTGTGCCCGTTGGCTTCACTCACGACCACGCTCCTACGTATGACTCGGTGGACGAGCCGACCAATCGGACGCGGAACCACGATCCGGCCTTCATCACGGCAGCGGCGGCGGTGCCCAGCGTGACGCTCGGGATGATCGTTCCAGCGGTGGACACGCGGAACATGCCTTGGGTGATGGCACAGAGTCCTGTGCCTGTGCCAGCGTTGACGATGTTCGTCTGTGTGGCTGCCGTGACACTTGCCGAGCCACCACGGGCGAGCGTGGTGAGCGGTGAGTTGTTGTCTAGGCCGGTGGAGTGATGACCCCAGTGGTCTGTAACCGCCGTGCCCGCACCGACAACGCTGAACGTGAGATTGTTCGATGCCGCGTTGCTCATGTTCGTGAGGTACAGGAAACTGGTGAACTCGTAGGTGCCAGCGGCGAGCGTGAGCGTGCCGTTCGTGACCTGATTGAACGCCTTTTGCTGAGACGCGGTATTGGTCAGCGTGTAGTCGGCGGTCTGCATGAGGTAGTATGTCGCCGGGAATCGGACGTTGGCCAACTCCGAATCCGACCACCCCAGCGCGGTACCGTTTCCGCCGATCGCCGATGGCAACCGTTTGAGCAAGCCAGCGATGGACAACGAAAGGCGGCTCACTTCGCACCCCCCGCGTTCCCCACCACGGGAACGAAGGCGGGTGAGACAGCCCAGCCGATGCCGCCGGCACGCGAGAGTTGGACGGTTTCAGGGTTCACCGTCACATCGTCGATCAGCACCACCGACGCGCCTTGCGACGCGAATACGTCCTTGCTTGTGTGGTATCTGTCGCCGAATGAACTGCCCGACCCGTGCCACTTCGACGCAAGGCACATATGCACCGTTGGGTACAGCGGCTTGCCCACGATGGGGCGCGGTTCCGACCACACCTCGAAGCCAGCGGCGGCTAGACGGTGTGCGGCGGCATGGTCATTGTGCCCCATCGGGCGATCAGCCAGCGTGTCGATGACGATGAAGTCCGCGTAGCCGTTCCAGTTCATCACAATCTCTTCGCACTCATGCACGACCAGCGGCTTAGACATGGCGTGTGTCGTGCCAAGGTAGAACCCCACCTTGCACCCAACCGCCTCGCGGATGATCTGTGCAGCGTCTGCCCATATCGCATACGACCCGCACGGTTGCACACGTACGTCGTCGTCGAACTGCAACGCCTGCGTCACCATGTCGAATCGCAGGTCTGCGCCACCTTCCTCGCGCCCACCCGGATAGGCGATGACGCAATGGGTGATCCCCTTGCCAATGAGTTTGGGTGCAACGTGGTCCCGTGCCCACATGAGCGGCCCCAGCCGGAGCAACGCATCGGGCATCCCTCGAGGCCCAACGTCGGACCCGCAGGTGGCCCACGCCATGAGGGGGGCAGGCGACAGAACGCCTTGCGCGGCCGCACCGGACGAATTCGCGGGTTGGGGGGGCCAAGGCGTACTCACAGTTTGATCCCCTTGTCGCGGAGGGATGCCTTGACGACGTTGACAAACTCGGGACCACTCTTGGCCTTCTCGAATGCCTCGACGATTCCCTTGCGTTCTTTGGATACAACGGTGCTGCCAGCGGCCATGAGTGCCACGCCGTCGCGGGGAGTCTCGCCGCGTTCAATCGCTTGGACGGTGAGGGCCTTGCCCTGCTGCAAGAGAATCCACCGCTTCCACCAAAGGGCAAGCGTCCAAGCCCCGCCTGCGATGCACATGATGAGAATGGCGATGAGTGACCACGCCAGAATGTCGCCAGCCAATACGCCAACCTTGAGCAAGACGTAGGCGATGAACGACGTTGCCGCCATCAACGCAATGCCGATGCCGCACGCGGCGCGGGGGATGGTCAATACAAAGAAACTGGCAACGAACATGCCGACGGTCGCAAGGCCGATGGCACCGATGATCCACGCGGCCCACTTCTTGACGCTCTCGCGGAAGTAGTTTTTCGCGTCCTCGTTTGCTTCCGATGACGACACCTTGCC
>CAZRCW010000006.1:0-15230 GCA_964598725.1 uncultured Gammaproteobacteria bacterium
GCCTCTACATCAGCGTACGTAAGACCTGACCATCCTGACTGGTATTCAGTAACCTTATATTCTGCCATAGTAGTTATTTGTTCTTATTTGACAGCTTGCGTGGCTTCATTACTTTTGTCTCATATTGGTCTTTATCTTCGACCTTCTCTGCTTTTGCAGAGTTTACGAGCACTGAAAACGGAGCAAGACTACGTGCAATTACATCATCTACATCGTACTCCTGACCCTCAACGAAGTTACCTCGACCTGTCATCCCGACTGATTGAATCATTTTAATTGTTACCATATATCGTAATTATATACATCTCTTAACAAAAAATCCCCAAGTTATTGCTAACTTGGGGCAATCGAAAAGCAAATCTTGCCGCGCAATTTTATGCTGCGGTACTAAGAATCGCGATTGATTTCTCTGCTGACTCGAGCTTTGGAGCTGAATCAAACGACACTATATCCAGGTATTTCTCGACGCGGAGGGCTGACATGTTCTTTTCGAACAAGTTAGTCGATCCGACGGTGGCCTCTGTTGAGACGGCCGTACGCTGTGCACCATCTTCAAAGAGGTACGTAGAGTTGGCAAGATCACCAAGAATGATAGATTTCGTAGTTGCAGTAGGCGAAGCTGGAAGCGCACCTGATAACTCGACTGGGAATCCAAGCAGTGTTCTCGAACCGAGAGCTGCGATTGGGTCTACAACGAATTGCCCGGAGCTGCCTTGCTTAAAGATTATGTTTACAAATTGTGGCATCGACATGTAAAACTTTGCACCTGCCAAAGAGGCTGGGTTAAGTTTTCCGATGAGGGTTGCCAAATCTGTAGCATCAATCTCTGAACCTAGATCATGACCAGTCGCGGCTGTTGCGGCTGAGAATGCTGCGGAGTTCTGCAAGATACCACCAGTAAAGGTGGCTGATCCTACGAGTCCACGGACATCTTCTGCGTACGCAAAGGCTGCAGCTGCACGCTTTAACAGAATATCAAACACACTGACTGGGGACATATCAGCGAACTGATTTGACCACAATATCATTGCGTAAAGAGTCTTCATGTTGACAGCGAGCGTTCCAACTGTTGGGGTACTATCGGTTTTTGCAGCCATTTCAGTTTGTTCTGAAACGGTTACATCTGCGATTGTGCCAAAGCTGGCTTTCTGACCTGAAAAAGGTACAACTTCTGTATTTCGACGGAATACTCCATAAGCACTCGAGAGACGCTTGGCCTCACCTAGAAACTCGGTTGGTATAAAATACCCACCTTGGTTGTTGGTTGCGGTGTTGAGCGCCTTCGTGTAGGTCTGAAATCCAGAAATATCACGATCTTTGATTGAGTTTAGAGCTTTCACAAAGTTCGTTTTGAAATCTGAATCAAACTTACCGGCTGAAATATTCAGGGCTTTCTGTTGCTCTTCGAGCTTGGCCTCTACATGCTTTGACACATTTGAGGTTACAGCTGCGATGAGATCAGAATCCTTGGCAATTTCTGGCGCGAGGTTTTTTTTGAGATCTTCCATCACTTTAGAAACATCATTATTTTCCATTATTATTTATTGGCACCCCCTTTTCCATTTTCATCCAACTTGAGAGTCTGAATGGCTATAAAGCCTGATAAAGCCTTTTGCGCTCTACCAGTTCGTGTGTGTGCTTGTTTTACTGCATGCAAAAGATTTATAAGATCTTTCTTTCCTGACATGTCTGGCACGATTTCTTCTTTTTCTTTCATTTCTGACTTTACCGCTTCAGTGATCATCGTCTTTATTTCTACTTTCAGTTCTGAAAAGAAACTAGAAAGCGTTGATTTAAGTTCTTCAGTCATCAGTGCCTTAGGATCTGCAATTAGTGCTTTTTGCTCTTTTGTGAGGAGGTCTGCTCCCTTTGCCTGCATTGCATCAATTAGCGCTTTGTTTTCTTGCGCGAAAGATCGGACGACCACAGCATCTGCATTAGCTGGTACATAAACTATTGATAGTTCATATAACTCCTGTTGCTCGTAATCATAGTTCGAGCCTTCCTCACCAAATTTGATGACGCGGAATCCAACTGAGAATGCATTGATATACCCATCCTTTAGCTTGTTGTAGAGCAAAACTCCGATTGGATCATTTTTATCAAACTGTAGATCAAAGACCAAATCATTGCCTGAAAGTGCGACTGCGATTGCCTTTGCTGGTGGCATGTATTCATCACAGTGATTAACTTGTACTACTGGGTTTTTCTGGTAGTTTTCAAGACTCCACCCCGCAGGATTGATGCGCTCACCGTGACGATCAAGGTTACCGTTTGATCCAATAATTGCTTTGACAATAAGCTGCTCATCATCAAAAGTAGACTTTGCGGTAGTGTTGAAAGATTTAATCTTGTCCATAGGTTGATCTGATATACAAATTATATATATACACCCTGAAAAATAGCTCACTCCTCCGGTATTTCCGGTATGGTAATGCATCTACAATTTGGATGTGCTGGCTCGGAATAATCACCTGTGGGAAAAGCTTCTCCCATCTTACGTACTTCTTTATCATTTTGCGTACACGTAGCACACGCATCATCTAGCGCATCCCATCTAACGCTCTGTATCTTTAGCTTGCTGTAGCCATACCATGATGCTTTTTGATATGACTTTAATGTTTCAGTTCTCATCACTCTTTCAACCCGATAATCTTTTTCTTTAGTAAGTTTTCCTTTGATAAAATCTTTGATCTCTTTTGGCTCGCTCAATCCTGATTTGACTGCTTCATCATAGATATCTTTTACATCAGACTTCATTGATTCTTTTATTTGTTTTGCAGTATTGCGAGATTGTAGCAACGCAAGTATTCCAAGACCTGCACCAATGGTAGCTAATAGTTTTGTACCATATACCGTGTCTGTATTCTTTAACGCCTTCTCCATGATTTCTTTATTTTCATCATACATTTCCTCGCCATATTCTTCCTGCCATTTCTCAAGATCTGGATTAAACAACTCAACCGCTTTGGTAACACCGTCTAAAGTTTTTACATGATCACCAATTTTTGCAATGACACGATCAAAAAGCTTGGAAAACTTTCTTTTGTAAGATGGTGCTACCTTAGATAACGTGACCTCGCGCAATCTATCGAGCTCAATAGCAAGCTGTCTTTGGCTTCTTTTTTGAATCATCGACTTGTTAATAAGCAGTGGATCAATAGATTTATTTGCTGTAGCATCAAGTTTATATCCCGTCAATTCTCTAGCCTCATCAATAGAAAGCCATACATTGACTCCTGTTTGCGCTAATCTCAAATCATATTCGCGATCACGTGACCTGAGATCTGGTGACATAATTTTCGTATTTGGATAATGTGATTCAACATATCGTGACAGTTTTTTACTAAACCACGTTGATAGTGGGTGCAAAGTAAAAGTCATGAAGTGATCGTAGGCCGCGCGTGAGTTTGCATAATTTACTTCATCAGTAAATAGTAGCGGCTTGGGTACGCCAAACATGGCAAGGATATTATCACGGGTAAACTTCCGTCCCTCTGTATACTCAAGATCCTTGTTGGATATTGCAAGTGGCTTGAACTCACTGTTTGTATCTGTAAAAATTACCTTGCCTGATTTTTTAGATCCTGCATATTGATCATTAAACTTATTGACTGCTTGCTGAAATGTTTCTGGTGTGAGTTCGCCCTTGAAACTCAATGTGCCGGATGGGTTTACAGAATTGTCAAACACAGCTCTATTGTGCTCATTTGCGTCTTTTTCATTTAGGATTTCATACCTCATCTTTTCAATAGGGGATATGACGCTAAGAGGATCTTCTGGATTAAAACATACGAACATGATCACATCCTTCATGTCTATTGTTTTTTGTCCGCTTGTCATGGTATAAGTAAGTCGTGTCCATGGTCCGTGCTCATGATTTGGCTTTCCTTTACTCCCAGAAATGAAAGTAATCTTGCTATCATTAATCCACCAATAGCACGCGCCAAACCTCATGTAATTGTATACTGTAATCTTTACCAAATCCTCATATCCTAAATATGAATTAGAGCTATTTAGAAGATTAAGAAAATCGCTTTTAGGTAGATCTTTACTTGCTTGTGTGACATGATATAGAGGTACAGCTGCAAGATTTTGACCAATAAAATCAAGACACTTGTATGCAATGCCCTCTATTTCAGATATGGATAGATTAGAGTTTGAGAATATATATCTCCATCCTCGATCTTGATCTACGAAGCTTTTCCGTTTGTAAAAAAAGGCAAAAGGGTTGGGTATTTTCATAGGGGTGATCTTTACGTATATTGTACTAGCCGACAGCAAAATTAAGTACAGGAGGTGGGGACGCGAATGTACAAATCAGCGCATCAAAAAAGTCTGGTGATACTCCCTTTGTTCGCTTCTTCAAATCATCCTTTGGCTCAATGCTTATCACCTTATCGCTATTGACTTTGTATTTGATCCATAAAGCCTGATCAAAGTATTCTTTGTCTTTCGGATTAAGCTTGCCGCCATTTTCTAGCCACATTTTGCACAGCCAACACGCTTCAGCTTTGACATTGGAATATCTCGTTTTGTCTTTTGCTGATGCTCCAAACACCACCTTCACCACTCGGTATCCTTTCTCTTTCGCTCGATCTGATACGCCATGACCTATGCCGGTATCATCAATGTAGTCTGTAACTTCTATCTTCTTTTCTAAAAGCGGCTTTCGTATCTCATCTAACTGAACAAGATTCTGCATAGTATCGTTGCTTTTATTCTTTCCTGATACCTCAGCGTAGGTGTCTGACCGCGTGACATGTGCATTATAGTCACCACCACCCGCTATATCAGAGCCTATCCGGTGATCACCTGAATGTGGCACTTGTTTATATGCAGCCTCAAGCAGCTCTCGTGAGATGAGTGGTCTGTATCCTTTCTCATCTATCTCATTACGATCTGGAAACTTGCAGTTGTAAAACTCGTCAAACATAGGCAAAACGCGCGCTGCCTCTACCTGTTTTGGGTCAAGCCTGCCCTCAGACATAGCTGTTTCAAGAGATATCAGTGTTGGCTCGTACCCAGTATCATGCTCGAAGTGTGCTCGAAAATGATTATCGCCTATTGCGTTGCCAAGCTCTACTAAATGTGTTTCTTCATACTTATATCCCGCTAAAATCTTGATAACTTGTGCGTATTTTGCAGGTGTCAGCAGTGGGGATTCATCAAGGACAATGTGTGGCGCGTGCTCTCCTATGGTTTGGGATACATTGACATCTGCTCCATGAAGTGAGGCTATGCGTAATCGACCACCACCCCTGAATCGTATCTCCTCTTTTGTTTTTTTATCTTTCAACCTTTCCTGTTTGCCCAACTCGATCATGAGCTCTGATCTGGTGAGGATATTATCGAATAAGTGATCAATGACCATCTTCATCAAAATGCCTGACGTGCCGTACTTAACTGAAACCACTACATAATCCATCCCCATCAATGCAGTCAATACCACTACTGCTACTGATATGACCTCAGTTTTTCCATAACCTGTAGGACCTAAAACCGCCTGCCTATTTGACTGATGCAAAACTATCTTTAGATACAAATCCTTTTGCGATGGAGTGAAAGCATCTGTTGCTTTTTGTCCTCGCACGATAAAGAGGTCAAGAAGTTTCAGAAGTGTTTGTTTCTGGTTTTCCATAAAGTACTGCTTTTAGTTTGGCTTTTATTTCCTCGACTTCTCGGGTGTCTTCGACTGCCAGCACTTGTCGTGCCTTGCCTTCTGTGCGGTCAGTAATTTCAACAAGATACTTGAAATCCTTATTTGCTTTTAGCATCGCTTCATAGGCTATGTTTTGAGCTATTGTGCGGACAGAGTGAGGATACTTTACTAGCCATCCTTTCATCTCATCAACAGTCATGCGCATCAGTAGATTATATTGATACGATATGGTGTCTTCTTTTTTCCATCCTCCAGGACTACGATGTTGTGGATTATCTCCAAATCCACCTTTCCCTTCTGGGTTGCGGTTCATGTCTTGTTCTGTAGTCAGTGATAGATTTGTCATAATTGGTGGATCATACTATATAACACTGTCTGATAGCAACTGCTTGTACACTTCTTCTGCTACATGAGCCATCATCACTGGTGGTACGCTCATCCCTATTAAATACCTATATGGGACGTCAACAAAATCATAGTCTAGCGGCCATGATCCTATCAGTGATGTTTCCCATTTGTTTAACTGTCTTGGGTATTTGTCATGATACGTCCCGCCACTTGCTGAAATTGTGTTTGCTACCTTGTTGCTGTTTACTTTTTTTGTGCTTTGGAACTTTCCGACTGGTGCCCCTGGTCTTGCGTCTTTCCAGTACTCGTAGTATTTGTCAGTCAAGTTCTTCTTTGTATCTGTACCGTCGCTTATCTCTAAGAATATGATTGGCTTTTTATTGAAAGCCAGCTTTATCTTTTTGTTGGCTTTATTGCAGATAAAGAAAACACGCTCTCGCTTTTGGGGTACTCCCATTGAGGCTGCATTGAGTAAGAAGACTTGACATGTGTAACCTATTTTTGCAAACTCATCAATGATCATCTTGACATATCCCTTTGCATTTCCTTTGAGCATTCCTGATACATTTTCTGCAATAACAACTCGAGGTTTCATTTTTTCTGCTAATTTTATGAAGTCGAAAAATAGATCATCCAGTACTTGCTTTGCTTGCCCCTCTCTAAAATGCTTCTCTTTGCCCCATGCTTTTTCACGTAGGCCAGTGGTTGAGAATGTGCTGCATGGTGGTGAGCCATCAAGCACGTCGACTTGTGGCAAATCGTTTCTGTGTATCAAATCCTTGATTGGACCCAATATGTATTTTTTTGGGTGGTGGTTGGCTTCGTAGACTTTCTGCATTTGAGGATCAATGTCATTTGCGCATACCACGTCATATCCTGCCAGCTTGTATCCCATTGATGAGCCGCCACCACATGAGAATGTAGTCATCACGGTCAATCCGTGTCCCTTTGGATAACCGTCTTTCAATCTCCACAAATACTTGTAGTCGCTCATTTTTGTTTTGCAAATTGGAAGCCGCACTTAGGGCATGTACAGTCAAGGTCTTTTGTAAGATCTGCTTGATCAACTTCTTTATTTTTGTCTGAAAGATCAGCCTCACTATCCCAATCCTTTTTCATAACTCCCCAGTCTGCAAGCATTTCTGGGTCCCATTCATTGGCTAGCATTTCCCAATCCCAATCACCATGCTGAATGTTGTCTTTGATGATAAACATCCTCTGTTGCTCGTCGGTCAAATCTTCTGCGTGTATGACGGGTATCTCTTTCAGTCCGGCCTCTTGGCACGCTTTTAATCTCATGTTACCTCCAAGCACAATCATGTCTTTGTTGACCACTACAGGACGTATCTTGAGCATGTCCGGAAAGTCTTGAATCGATTTGAGAAGCTTTTGATATCTCTCGTCTTTGATCAGACGTGGATTGTTTGGGTTTAACTTTAGCTTCGATATTTTTACAATTTCAATCGTAGGAATGTTCATATTATGAAAAATAAATATCGATTAATCTTTTGGCTTCTTCAAATCCGTAACATATTCTAGCGCAAATGCGCTCACCGATGCCATCTAAAAACTGTATCCATTTGCTTTGTTCATCTGAAACAGTACTGCCTTTTGTTCTTTTGAGCTCAATAAATAAAAGTCTTTTGTCACCCACTATAGCGTAGTCTGGAAACCCTGGCTTGACGCCCTCTACTTTATTTTTCATTCGAGTGCCCCAGCTTTTGGTGTACGTCTCTTGAGCGAGATGTGTATATAACTTTATTCGCCCGCTGTCTTTCAGTATGGCAAGGTATCTTGCAAGAGATACCGCCTCATCGTGTTCAGTTGCTATCAATGGTTTGTTTGTGGTTATTTTCCGCATACTTTTTGAATTGTTTTATAAACATGCTCGAACTGTATGGCTGACGCTTCTTTTGCTCCAAATATTTCACTGTAATTTTGTTGTACTTCTGCTGGTGATGGTCTATGTGATATTGCAAGAAGCAGGGTGATTATTTTTGCCTGCCTTGTTGCTTGGTTTTCTCCCTGTTGCTCTAACAGTTTATCTTTTATGCTGACCATTAAGTTTGCCATTTTCTTTCTGGGTATTCTATATATTCGTCGAATTGCTAACCCCGTCCGTCCTTCAAGTCGTGCATTGACTATGTTTCTTTCAAGTTCGGTCAACTTCTCCATAAATGACTCCATGGTATTAGTCTCTTCTATCGTCTTTGTGAAATCGTTTGGATCAGCCACGTCAAGCGGGTTTGTTTCTGATGATCCAGGAACAGCGCCTTCTATAGACATGATTTGAGCGTACACAAAGCCATTTTTAAGACTGAGCGTCATTGCATTTTTTTAACTGGTTGTTGGAAAAATTGATCTCGGGTGTTTGATTTTCCTCATGTATCCAAAGTACCAAACCGCTATTGCTTTTGCCATTTCCATATCCATAGTTACATTGGTGCGAGGCCTTGTAGTGAAAAGGACGTAGAATAGAGCGTGACTAAACAGGGTGAGCCCCAATGTAAGACAGCCGGCCAGCACATAAATTGCAAGATAGATCGCAATTATCTGAACCGTGAGAAGAAGCTGTATCAGTGATTTTGTTTTCATTTTCGTGATTGTTCAAATAGTAATATGTATCATACTACACCATAACCACTTGACGTGTCAATGGCATGTGTGCTATTATGATCTGTCCTCAGGTCAGTAGTGAAACTTGTTTCATGGCTGGTGGGGTTTTTTTTGTGGGTGTAGTTGAGCCGTTGACAACGGGAAATAATCCATTTATGATGATCATGTTATTAATAATTTAATTTTGAAATATGAATCCTCTCACGCTTACACAAGAAGCAAGGTTGCTCGAACTAAAGGGCATTCTGAGCTCAATATCTGATGCATCTTTTGCCTTCTCGCTCATTAATCGAAAATACCCGACCTCATCTGCTACTGATGAGCAAAAGATTGAGTTGATCTGTGCCTATGAAAACATAGTCTCTCAAGTTATCAACATGGTTAAAAACGAATATGTCAAACACACCACAGTTTGATGGTAGCATGACCGATTTGACAAGAGCACAAAAACGATTTATGATGTTGTATTCAATCTTAATTTTAATATGAAACCAACAACACAAGTAAGGCTTCTTGAGCTTCGCAATCTTCTACAGCAGATAAGTCATATATCTTTTACTTTTTCTAAACTGAACAGAGATTATCCCATTGATGACATGACCGAAGATACTGCAAATGAGATAGAACAGGCATATATTGATCTTTTGAAACAAGCGTCAGATCTTGCTACTAATTTTAATCTTAAATATGGAAAACCACGGATGGATTAAGCTGCACAGAAAAATCTCAGACAATGCATTTTGTGCTGGAAACAGTGAAAGGCTGGGCTTTTGGATAAACCTTCTTATGCTCGCTAATCATAAGCCAAACACTTTCTTTCTTGGAAGGCAATTGGTGGCTGTCAAAGAGGGTCAATTTGTCACCGGAAGACACCAGCTCTCTAAAATAACAGGTGTTTCTGAAATGAAATTAGAACGGTGGCTTACTTATATGGAAAATGCACAACAGATTGAGCAACAGAAAACAAACAAATATCGCGTCATAACAATCTGTAACTGGTCATCATATCAGCAGGATGTGCATCAAAATGCACAACAGATGAACAACAAACGAACAACAGATGAACAACAGATGAACACAAACAATAATGATAAGAATGAAAAGAATGATAAAAATGAAATAATACAACATACAACAATACAGGGGATTGAACTATCTAAAATTGAAAGCCCCAAAGAACTCAAGAGACCGGACACGCTAACAGATCACTCGGTATCGCACTACGTAATCGAGCTGTTTCGTGATCTAAATCCGGACGTTGCCCGCCTTCACAAACTCAAAGGCGAGGCTGATGCTGCCCTTATCCTTTACCGAAATGCCGTGAAAGGCAATCTAGATCAGCTTGAGCGAGCTATTGCGGCTATCCCCGAAATCGCAGGAGATGTTTATTCACCCAAAGACATAAAATCTATATCTAAACCGTCTCAACTTCTTACTCATTGGGCGCTATATTGCGCTCAAGCTAAAGGGAGAAGTGAAAAAATTAAAAGTTCAGGACCCCATATCTTATGACCACATTACCAAACCAAACCAAGCGATTTGCTCACATTGACCCAAATCTTGTCGTGGTGAATTTAAAAGTTAGAGGTGGAGTTGTGCATACGATCACGCGAAAAATAGCAGACTACATAGGCGCTCAGGGAGCAAACGAGCAGGTGTGTTTGCCATCAGGCGATTGGATCAACACTTCAGACGTGTCGTCAATGACTGTCGATGACGCGGAGACTATTGCGAACATCAAAAGAACGGAAAGGCCATTGCAGATGAATAGTCCAACCACCACACCCGAGCAGTTTATGGCAATAGCAGAATCATACGCAGCCAAAAATGCAGGATTCAGAAAAATCTATGCAGATTGGAAAGGTAAGAAGCGGGGAATACTAGCAAGGTCGCTAGATGGGGTCGCTTCATTTCCACTTGACATTAGCAAAATCTAGGTATATAATATATACATTATTATTTTTAACGAAAAATGAAAACTATCATAATCGACACTTACGATCACAAGGGCGCTCACCAACAGTCAGAACAGGATTGTTTGTGTAACTATCAGACTGACACACTGATTGCTAATCATGAACAGGAAAAAGTGCAATGCACTGCATGTAATAACTCAAGGCCATTTGTCACATACTGGTCATTGCTCTCAGAAAATGACATCATCAATTCATATTTTGTATGAACAACCTCTCACTCATCGTCGATCCAGAGAAGATGAAACTAGCAATCGCACAAAAAAAGCGCGATGCATATCTCAAAATTGTGAATCAAAAGCCACCTGCCAAATGGATCAAAAAGCATCCTATGGGTGGCCATGAATACATACCCATTGAGATCATTGAAAACACATTGACCATGCTTTTCCAGGAGTGGAGCGTAGAGGTTAAGCAGGTACAACAGATACTCAATAGCGTAGCAGTAACCGTTCGTGTTCACTACAAAGACCCGATAACTGGTCAAATATGCTTCCAGGACGGCGTAGGAGCTGCCCCAGCCCAAGCAGAGGCAAGACAGTCACTATCCATAGCCACGATCAAATCTAACGCCATACAGATAGGTTTACCGGCTGCCAAATCGTATGCTATCAAAGATGCAGTTGAACATATCGGTAGGCTCTTTGGTCGAGACATTGGCAGAAAAGACTCACCAGACTTTTCACCACGATATGAGAATAAAGAAAACGAGGAAGAAAAAAGGATCATTGATTTTATAAACTCAGCCAAAACAAAAGATCAACTTGAAAGCATTAAAAGTCAGCTGATCGATCAAAACTGCTTGACTGTGGAATATGAAGGGTTTATCAATTCAAAACTATTATCACTATGAAAATCCGCTGCTCACAACTAGGACGATTGATGGGAGGCTTTGAGAAGCCACGCGATGCACTTTCAGAAGAGGCAAAATCGCTCATCACCGAAATATATATCAGGGATGTATATGGACGATCACCAGTAATAGACAGCAAGGAAATGCAAAAAGGGCGACGAGTGGAGGAAGACAGCATATCGCTTTTGAGCAGAGTACGAGGAAAGCTATACATCAAAAACAAGCAGAGTCTTGAAAATGATTACATCACCGGCACACTCGATCTCAAAGTAGATGACACGGTGACGGACATCAAATCCCCATACACGATCTTCACATTTGCTAAAGCAGATATGAGCAGTGAATATGCATGGCAATTGACGGGTTATATGTGGCTCACCGGAGCCTCAAAAGCAGAACTAGCATATTGCTTAGTCAACGCACCAGAAGACATGGTATTTGATGAACTCAAGCGAGCGTGCTATGCCACAAATATATACAAAGAAATGGAGCACGAGTACGGAGAACTCGAACTAAAAGTAAGACACAATATGGAGTATTCAGACATTCCAGAAGCCAAGCGAGTCAAGACATTTCCACTCTTGCGAGACGAACAAAAGATTGAGTTGATCAAAGCAAAACATGTGCTGGCTACCGACTATTATAATTTGCTAAAAAACACACTATGACAAATGAACTCACGGTGGTGCTGAATGAATACAAATCGATTGAGACAACTAAGGCTCAATCTATAGCTTTACAATTTGCCCCACAGATGGCAAAGGTCAACGAATTGAGCCCAGTGCTATCATCGCTAAACCGAGATAATCCTACCACCTTTGATAGTCAAAAAGCGCGAGAGGCTAGACTTGTGCTAGTCAAAAACAGAACCACTGCACAGGCTATCAAAGATAACCTCAAAAGTCACCTACTTGATGAAGGAAGATTGATTGATGGATTGTTTAATGTCGTTGCTAACTCATCAAAACTTATTGAGTCTGATCTTGAGAAGATAGAAAAGCATGTCGAGTTGCAAGAGAAGACGCGCAAGGAAGAGCTGCGAATCAAAAGATCAGAAGAACTTGCAACGCTCGAAGTTGATTCTACATTTTATCAGCTTGGCGAAATGACCGAGGAATCTTATCAACAGCTATTTTCATCATCCAAAATATCCTATGATCTAAAAATTGCAGAGCGCAAAAGGATCGAGGATGAGAAGATTGCTCAAGAAAAAGCTGAGGCTGAGCGAAGGAAAAAGATCGAGGAAGAAAATAAAATCCTCAAAGCAAAGCTTGATGCACAGGAGAAGATTGACGCTGAAAACAAGAAGAAGGAAGACGCCGAAAAGCAGCGAATTGCTACAGAGCAAAAGATGAAAGATGATGAGATTGCACGGCTTAAAAAGGAGGCTGATGCGAGAATTGCAGTAGAGAATAAGCGCGTTGCAGATGAACAAACAAAGATAGAGGCTGAGAGATTAAAGAAGGCTGAACAAGATAAAGAGCTTCTTATGGCTCCAGACAAAGAAAAGATAAAACTCTATTTTTCAAGGATTATGGCGATAGAAAAGCCCATGCTCATAAATGCAGCCCTATCAAAAAAGCTTGACACGTTCATCAAAGCAGTTACCATTCTTATTACTAATTTTTAATATAGTTATGGATGTACCACCAAACTTCTCATTCTACGGAATGCGAAAAACCTTACCCGAAGGAAATTACACGGGAAAAATTATCGACTTTTCATTCAAAGAGCTAACCGCTAAATCATCGGGGAAGCCTTACACAGCCCTATCAGCAAGAGTTGAGATTGACGGACAGACTTATTTTGTCAACTTGAGCCTTGATCCTGGTGAGAAGGGGAAGGCTACCAATAACCTTATCTTGCAGCTTGCTTTGCAGACAGGGAAAACAGAAAAAGAGCTGATTGAGATGTGCGCTACACCTCAAGACTTTTTCAACTGTGCAAAAGATAAGGTTATCAAACTAGTTTCAACTGCAAAGGGATATCTCGATGTGTGGGGTGGACTTGCACCAGGACAACAAGAAGGCGCTGTATCTGCTAATCCATCACAAGTTATTGATCCCGATAGCATTCCTTTTTAATTTATGGAAAACACTGTAAAAGAAATAAACATCCAATCAGATAGGGTGTCTCAAGGATACGCCAATGTACAACGTGTCAAGTCTGAACTCAAACGATGGAGGACAATAGCCAAAGATACGTGCATTGCAGATCGTCAGTACTTTGAACGAAGAGAAAACATCAAGACACAACAAATAGCCAACAAACAGCGAGCACATGAAATCGTTGGTCAAGAGGTTAAAGAAAAGATTAAAACCCTTTCACATGAACTCAAAGCAGAAAAGGAATACTTGTCAGATTGGCTCAAGGAATATGCCGAAGCTACTCAAATGAAAACGGTTAGTATTCAAGACAGCCTTTTTGAGATCGTCCCAGAATATAAATTAGTCACTAGAAATGCCTGAACTCATCCAGACCAAAACAGTCATAGACATGATTATGGCTCAAAAACAAACAACGCGGGCATATTGTCAGCAGATGATCTTCCGTGCTATACGAGCTAACAAGCTACCTGTTTACCCTAAAACACTAAAGTACGGATCTCGGAGTCTGAACCTGTACAATCCACACGAGGTTGTTGCATGGCTCCAAACGCTCACAAAACAGCCAGACGATTTGCCTATTGACAAGGTATAATATATATGTTATCATTAAATCATGATAGATTACATATTCGCAAAGCTCGGAGCCAGGAGAATACCGGTTACGGGTCAGGGATATGTGGTCGTAGCCCATTACCGAGCTGCTCTTCAATATCGAGGACAGTTCAAGTACGGACGTATGACGCAACCTATCACCGTTCGAGCCTTGAATTGGCTCAATAAGGGGACGCGAGTACATTGACATATCGGGGAGCGCATAAGACCATAAGCAGAAACATAGTAGGCCAAGGGCAGAAATGCACCTGCCAAAGAAACGCAAGCAGAGGCTGATAAGTCTCCCCGATTTGTCTTTATAAATTAACATTGAAACAATGAAAAAAACACAAATGAGAAAGGTGATGGAGGTACTACAAGCCAATAAAAACAAATGGCTGCCTGCATATTATTTTGTTGGGGTAAGAAAAGGAATTGAAGGAAATGTATTTTTGAGCTACAAGGCGCCTGCAAGACTATCTGAGATATTTGCTATATGGGGACATATAGGATTTATCAGCCGCACGATTGACTTGAAATATGGAACACGATACTACAGCTACAAGTTGAAAAAAAACATTATATGAACACAACTACTGAGGTAAACAAAACACTGATCATTTGCACGCTTACAGTACTTGCTATTTTTCTAGCAACTTTTTGCGCCATATTCTATCTTTTACATAATTTTTTGGGACTATGAACACAATCAAAAAAGTCTTTGGACTTATCAAAAGAGTAGTCACCAGTAAAGTAGCCTGGGTCGTGTTGATTGCGATAGTCTCTGCATCTTGTTCAGGGCTATTCTTCTCGAAGTACTTTTGGGTAAACCCTGTTTATATTCACCTACGCAACCCGATAGTCGAGCGCACTACTGCTCAAGAATATGCACAGCGTGAAGCGCGGATGATTCAAGAGGTATCAGAGTGGGTCAATGACTATACCAACAATCCTACTGTGCAGCACACATTTAAGAAAGATGTGCGACAAAGCATGGAGCCAACACCTACGGAAGTGCCAAAATTACTCAACAGGATGCCCACAGATGAGTTTGTAGCCGATTTAGTACGGTCATACCC
>CAZRCW010000007.1:0-3571 GCA_964598725.1 uncultured Gammaproteobacteria bacterium
GCCTGTTCGCGCAACACGCGGATGACGCGGCCGCCGTACTCGCGGATGAAGCTCAGCTCGTTGGGAAAGCGCACGTCGCTGAAGACGACGGACTGGCCGTACACCTGCTGCACACCAAGCCGGCGGCGCGCCACGGTGACCCAGAAGTCCAGGCCCAGCGTGTCGCGGCCCCAGTTGGTGCCCAGCGTCTGCATCAGGCGGCGGTAGCTCTGGCCCAGGGGCGTGGGCTCTTCCTTCAGCGCGCGCTCAGTGAGGTATTCGCTGGGCACTTCGGCGGTGGCGAACAGCGCGGAGATCATGTCCACCAGCGGGTCAGCGAAGGCCAGTTCGGCGCAGTCGTATTCGTACCCCAGGTACGCGGCGACGGTGCTCTTGCCGGCGCCGGCGCGGCCGGTGATGCCGATGAGCAGCGGCGGTTCAGGGGCAATGGGGGTGATGGGCATGGGCTCACTCGTCCAGGTCGTTGGCGGCGGCGCGGCGGGCGTCGAACGCGGGCGGCCGGGGGATGCGGTGCACCTGCAGGCCGGCGCGTTGCGCGGGGCGGTGCGGCATGTGTTCCTGCACCAGCGCCTGGCGGGCGAGGTTGCGCGCCAGGCCGTGAATGAGCACCCAGAAGGCGCGGTCGGCCAGCGCGGTGTCCAGATCGGTCGGCCAGCCGGGGCGCTGCAGGCGCGAAAAGGCAGCCTGCAACTGCTGGCGCGTGGGTTGCACGCGGGGCTGCTTCATGGCGGCGCCTACCACGCGACGACAATGACGGCCAGGGCGAGGATGCACACCACCACCCAGCCGAGCATGGCGGCAGCGGTGGGCGGCGGCAGCGGTTCCCACGGTTCGCCGTCGTCTTCCAGGCACAGCTCGTTGCTGGCCTCCGCAGCCGCAGGGCGGCACACGCACAGCGGCATGGTGCAGGCGCTGGGGTTGCTGCAGGTGGCGCGCTGCGCGTCTTCCACGCGGCCCTGCTGGGTGCCGCCGGCCGGCACATAGGGGCGCTTGACGGCGCTGCAGGCGGCCACGGTGGCCTGCACGGCGCCGTGGCGGCTGGGGCCAAAGTGGGTGCGCAGGGCGTCGTCGAAGTCGGCGTCGGTGAGGCCGGCAAGGGTGACGACGCTGGGGTGGTTGAGGTTCATGCCGTTCTCCGGGTGCGGGTGGTGGCAATGGGGGCCTGCAGCAGCGCCAGGCGCACGCGGTCGTGTGCGAGCTGGGCGCGCACGGCGCGGAGGTTGGTGCCGTCTTGCAGGCCGTCGCGCGCACAGGCGCGCAGCCAGCACTCGGTTTCCCAGATCACGTAGCGCAGAAAGAGGGCTTGAAGCCAGCGCAGCGGTTTCACAGCAGCGCCTCCGGCATGCGGCGCAGCACGCCGCAGCGCAGGGCTTCTTCCTGCGCGGCGCGGGCGCGCTGCTGCGCCGCGGTGATCTGGCCGAAGGGCCAGAAGGGGCTGCGGCGCGCGGCGTCGGCGCGGGCGCACAGCACGGCGAAGTCTTCGTCGGCCTGCTGCTGGGCTTGCAGCTCGGCGCGAAGGTCGGCGCGATCGGCGGCGGTCATGCTGCCGTCTTCAGCGCGGGCGGCGCCAGTTCAACGCGCAAGGCGGCGGCATCCTGCTCGCTCACCTCGATGCACACCAGCGTGGGGCCGCGGCGCAGCCGAGCGCACGGGCAGGGGCCCAGCTCGGACACGTACACCGGCTTGAAGCCGCCTTCGCGCAGCGCCATGAGCCACTTGCTGGGCGCTTCGGACAGGCTGAACCACGAGGTGGTGATGCGCAGCATGTTCGTGTGGCGGCCGTTCTCGTAGCTGCGCCACAGGCTCAGGCGGTCGGGCGTGAGCTCAAGCCCGTGCTTCTTCAGCGTGGGCAGCACCTCTTCCATGCGGGCCAGCGTGGGCGCCAGGCCGGCCAGCTCAGCCAAACGGCGGCTGTGCACGTCGTTGGCGTGCTGCTCACACTGGGCGTACAGGCCGCGCGGCGCGCGGGTGGCGGCGGCGCGGCTCACTGTTGGCCCCAGCGTGCGGAAGCGGCACGCATGGCGCGCTTGAGCGCCAGGTCGGCCCGGATCTCCGCGACGCGCCCGCTCAGGAGGCGGCGGCTGTCGGCCGTCAGGTGGTAGGGGTTGACGCGCTGGGTGCGCGGCGTCTTGGGGCTGGGGGTCGCGGTGCTGGGCATCTGGCGCTCCATCGGTCGATGGGCGCCATACTCACATACGTGAGTGACGATGTCAACACAAACGTGAGTGTCGCACCGTGCTCACGGGAAAACGTGGGCGTTCAGGGACTGGCCGGAGACCAGCCCAGGTCGCGCATGCAGCGCGTCATGTGGTCGCGGCGGGTCTTCTAGTAGATCATCTGTGTGGCGGGCACAGTGTTGCCGGTGAAGCCCGACGTCACGGGCCTGGAGACGTCGGCAACCTCCTCCATGCACCTCAGACGATCCGGGGCGAGATCGGCGGCCGCGGCGCCATCGGCGCGGCGCCACTCCATGTCTGCGATGCCCGGGGCGAAGCTGCGGCCAGCACAGGCGGCCAGCAGAAAGACCAGCAGGATCGGGCTACGGCTCATCGTCGTCGGGTTCAAGCGTGCCACGGTGCACGGCCAAGATCTTGAGCCCATCGAGGTCGGGGTCGAAGCTAGGGAAGGCCGGATTCAGCGCCACGGCGCGCCATTGGCCAGGATTGGAGGCTGCGTAGATCACTCGCGCGTGATCTCGCCCGTGCCTGTCGCGCACGAGCACAAGCCGGCCGGGAGCTGGCTTGCGGCTGGCGCTCCACACAACAGAAAGGCCGCGAGGAAACTGCGGGGCGAGTGCATCGTCACGCAGCGCCAGCACGAAAAGCGAATCGGGCACGTTGAGCATCAGAGCCTCCCAGCTCAAGATCGGGAGGCCATGAGAACGCGCGCCCTGGCTCACCGTTCGAGCCACCTCGACCTTGTAGGCTGCAGACCCCTCAGCTGCGTGCTGTGTTTTCTTCCAGACGATTGGGCCTTGGCCGCGCTCGAGCCATTCAGCGTCAACGCCAAGCGCCGCGGCGATAGCCAGTAGATCGCGCGGCCGATCTCGCGCGTCAGCTTCGTGGTTGCCGATCGTGCCGGCGGAAACGCCAGCGCGACGCGCGAGTTCCGCCTGGCTCAAGTGCAAGTGCAGGCGAGCGGACTTGATGCGCTGTCCGATGGTGTTCACAGACGTGATTTGGCCAGCCAGTTGCGTCACGATGGTGAGTGCGTCATACTCACGAACGTGAGCAACGAAACCGCATTGAAACCGCCGCTGGAACGTGCGATTGAGCTCGCTGGTGGCCCGCTTCGCTTGGCGCGCGCACTCGGCGTGTCTTCGAACCTTCCGAACATGTGGAAAACCCGGGGCAAGGTGCCGGCGGACTACTGCCCAGCGATCGAGCGCGAAACCGGCGTGACGTGTGAGGAGCTGCGGCCCGACGTTGCGTGGAGCGTGCTTCGAGCGCCCGCCGAGGGGCCAGCCAATGCCGGCTGAAACGCCGCTCGCCCGACAGGCCACCAACATGGCCCTGGCCCGCGCCCTGGGCATCGACGACGTGGCCGACGTGGCCAGCATCGACTTGCGCAT
>CAZRCW010000007.1:3671-7637 GCA_964598725.1 uncultured Gammaproteobacteria bacterium
GAGCCGGTTCGCCCGCCCCGGTGCTGGTGCCTTGCGGCGCTGGCCCGGGGCGCGCATTTTCAGGAGCGCCCCGCAAGGGTAGGCGCCTGGCGCCGGCGGGCAAGGGCCTACGTGTAGGGGGAGGGCAGGTCTGATGGCGGCGCACACGGGGGTGAAGGCCAAGGTGCGCGCCTTTCTGGAGGCTGGCGGCCAGGAGTCGGTGTTCGGCCTGGCCGAGCGCTTCAGCTGCTCACGCGCCGCGGTTTACTGGGCTCTGTATGCGCTGCAGGGCGAGGGGTTCTGCAACCCGATCGGCGAGCGCGTGCGGGGCTACGGCGCGCCGAACCACCGCAACCGCATGGAAATGGTGTGGGGCCTGGCCGGTCGGCCGGCAGTGCCCACCGGCCAGCTGGTGCAGCACGCGCTGCAGACGCGCACGGCGCTGGAGTCGGTGTGGGGGCCGCGCGCATGAAGAAACACCGGTACGCCTCGCCGCGCCGCATTGTGGGCGGCGACCTGGGGCGCCAGTCGGTGCGGCAGGGCACGTCGGCGCCGGTGGAGTACCCGCCGGGTTTCTTCACCGAACCCGTGCGTGCGTGGCGCCAGCTGCGCTACGACAGCGCCGAGGTGGCCGACAAGGTGCGCGAGTACCTGCATAACCAGGCGAACGCGCGCCGCGGCCGTGAGGTGGCGCTGGCCACCGGCGCCGGCTGTGGCAACGGCACGATGTACATGCCGAACACGCCGAAGACGTTGGCGCCTGGGTGGATGCGCTGATGCGGCCACAGAGCGAGATCCGCGTGTGTCTGTCGGCCGCCCTGGTCGAAGGTGGTGGCACCACGCGGCAGCTGGCGCAGCGCACCGGCTGGAGCATCGGCCTCACGCGCGAGGCTCTGAACAACATGGTGAAGGCCGGAGACGCCTGCAAGCGCTACGTGCGCGTGCAAGGGGTCTGCCGGCCTGTTCCGTTCTACGAGCGCCGCTGTCGTGATGCGGCTCTCGAGTTCGATGCGGCGCCGCTGGTGTCGCTGATCTCCGCCTGGGTCACCAGGCCGGCCACGCTGGAGGCGGCCATGTAGTGCGCAGCGAACTCGCGCGCCTGGGGTCCGACCGAGGGGTGCGCGCTGCAACAAGCCGGCGAACTCGGGCTCGCAAAGTCGGCATGGTGGGCATAGAGCCCAGAGCCAGCGGGATGCCACCTCGAGGTGGCGAAAGTCTGGGCGACGCGATGCGACGGCATGGCTCCGATGGGCATGAATCGACGCGATGGCGATGCGAACCCTTGTCGTTCTGGCACGGGAAAGGCACCGCTTTGCTCAAGCACTCACCAATGGGCATTGATGCAGAACAGAGGATGCAGAGAGCATGGCAACACAACTGAAACTGGTGTCGGCAATGCCGGCAATCGAGACAGGCACGACAACAGACCCCACGCGCCAGGTGTTCGAGCACTGGCTGTACATGCTGGGCCGCTCAGCGCAGCGCTGCAAGCTCGGGCCGTCTCGCCGGCAGGTGATCAATGGGGCGTTGGCGATGGGCTACGACGCCGACACCCTGATGCTGGCCGTAGAAGGCATGGCGGGTGACGCGCTCGAGGGCTGCAGCGAGCGCATGGCCACCGCGATGCGCGACCTGGAGTGGCTGCTGGCGAAGGAAGCGCGCATCGAGCAGTGGGCCGACAAGGGCGAGGCGCTGCGTGCGGCCGCGATGCAGAACGTCAACGAGCGCGTGATGGATGAGCCTGCGGCGCAAGTGGACCCGGCAGAGGCTGCAGCCGCGCGCGAGCGGCTGCGCCAGTTCGCGCAACAGCGGCGCGGTGGCGGTCGGTGAGCGCAGAGATCAAGGCGAACCCGCCGCCGCACAACCTCGAGGCCGAACAGGGAGTGCTGGGTGCGATCCTGATGGACAACCGCGCTTTCGAGGCCGTGGCGGATGTGCTGGAGGCGGGCGACTTCTACCGCGCCGAGCATGCCCTGGTCTGGAACGCGATGGCCACGCTGGTGATGGCTTCGAAGCCGGCCGACGTGATCACCGTGAGCGATGCGCTGGTGGCAACCTGTGCGCCGATGGAAAGCCCGCTGCAGTACCTGAACCAGCTGGCCTGGTGCGTTCCAGGCGCGGCGAACGCGGCCGCGCATGCCGGCATCGTGAAGCGCTGCGCGCTGGCGCGGCGGCTGATGGTGCTGGCGCGCGAGCTGGACTTCGCTGCCAGCAAGGTAAGCACCGCGCCCGGTGCGCTGGAGGACCTGGTGAACGACTACGCGCAGCGCCTGCTGGCCATGCAGGACGGCGCGACGAGTGACGAGCCCAGACTGGTGGAGAAGCTGCTGCCGCCGTGGATTGATGAACTCGAGGCGCGTGCGCAGGGCAAGACCGACGCGATCGCCACCGGGCTGTCGGACGTGGACAGGCTGCTGGGCGGTGGGCTGCGGCGGGGCGAGCTCACAGTGATCGGCGCGCGGCCGAGCATGGGGAAGTCGGCGCTGATGCTG
The DNA here is from genome assembly GCA_964598725.1 of uncultured Gammaproteobacteria bacterium. Lineage (GTDB taxonomy): Bacteria > Patescibacteriota > Patescibacteriia > 2-12-FULL-60-25 > 2-12-FULL-60-25 > JAGOTP01. The sequence goes on from CAZRCW010000007.1 coordinate 6,143, forward strand.
ACCATCGCGCGCAACGTGGCGCCGGCAGGGCCTGTGCTGGTGTGCAGTCTGGAGGACAGCGAGCATATGCTGGTCTCGCGGCAGGTGGCTGCGGCTGGCCGTGTGAACCTGGCCGACATCAGGCGGCCGCCAGAGCCTGGGAGATCTGCTGACGCGATGTGGGCGGGTGTGAGCGAAGGGGTCGAGCAGCTACAGCGGCTGCGGCTGTTCATTGACGACCAGGCTGCGCTGAGCATCCACCAGGTGCGGCGCAAGGCGCTGCAGGTGAAGCGGCGCGAAGGCGGCCTGTTGCTCGTGGTGGTGGACTACCTGCAGCTGATGGAAGGCGCGGGCGAAACGCGGGCGCACGCGCTGGCAGCCATTGCGCGGGGCATGAAGCAGCTGGCCAAGGAACTGCGCTGCGCTGTGCTGGTGCTTAGCCAGCTCAGCCGAGAGGCCGACAAGATGGAAGGCCCGCCGCGGCTTGACCACCTGGCGGAAAGCGGCGGCATCGAGCAGGCCGCCGACAACATCGGGCTGCTGTGGCGTGAGGCGCGGCGAAAGCCGAAGCCGGACAACAAGCACAAGGCCCAGGTGGAGTTCGCCAAGCAGAAGAACGGGCCCACCGACACGGTGCACCTGTGGTTCGACGGTGCCACGCAGAGATTCGGGGACGCGGTACAGGAGGAGCGCTATGGAGCGTGACGAACAGGCAGATGCAATGGAAGTGCGGCTGCGTGAATGGGCGACATGGCTGGCGTGTGGCACATCGGCAGGGTTCCCGGTGACGAACGTGCTGCACCAGTCGTGGCTGCCGCCTGCGCCAGGTCAACTGCCGACGATGCAGACCGGCGGGCGCAGCACGCGGCGCGAACGGGCAATGCACGCGGCGGTGCTGTCGCTGAGCAGGCGTCTGCAGAACACGCTGTTCGTGGTGTACGTGCAGCGCGTGGGTACGCAGGAGCAGGCGGTGCGGCTGGAGTGTGCGACGTCAACCGTTCGGGCGCGTGTGATGGAAGCCAAGCGCCTGCTTTCGTTGATGCCTGGGGTTTTACCAGTTAGCGATTCTCGCTAGAGTGCGGGCACGCTGGCGAAAGCTCGCGCGACTGCATCATCTGTCTCAAGCCCCGGCGCCGAAAGGTGGTCGGGGCTTCTCTTTGTGGCATCCGAACACCATCACCTCTACAACCTGGCGGCGTGGAAGCGCCTGCGGCTGGCGCACCTGTGCATGCACCCGTGGTGCCGCATGTGCGAAGAGATGGGTTCGTTTGAGCTTGCGTCGGTGGTCGACCACATCAAGCCGCACAAGGGTGACATGGAGTTGTTCCTGGACCCGGACAACCTGCAGTCGCTGAGCAAGGCGTGCCACGACCGCCACAAGCAGGCGCAGGAGCGAAACGCCGACGGCATCATGCGCGGTGCTGGCCTGAGTGGTGCGCCGATCGACAGGGCGCACCCGTGGTTCAAACCCCCGGTGGGGGGGGGTGAAAAGTCTGGCGCTGCAGCAACGAAGACT
>CAZRCW010000008.1:0-5641 GCA_964598725.1 uncultured Gammaproteobacteria bacterium
ACCACAACCAGCCGAAGGTACTCCAGCCCGAGTTCGAGCGGTGCACCATCTGCGGTATCCGCGGCGAGCATCTGCCGAAGGAGTGGCGATGAGCGAGATGGAGTTCGACTTCGGGGTCATCCCGGAGAAGGCCAACACCTCGGGCATTCCCGCCAAGTACGATGGCTGGTGCAAGGCTTGCGGAGAGCCCATCTGGCAGGGTACTGACCTCATCACCTACGACAAGCAGTACGATACGTACGTTCACCTGGGCTGCTACACTGAGCCCACACCCACTTCCGAGCCGATGCCGCAGGGTATGTGCATGGTTTGCTGGCAGGCTCGGGCTGCGAACGGAACATGCGGATGTCTATGAATCACGTCTGGGTACGGATTACAATCCTCCCCATCGACGTCGAGCTGATCACTGTCGAAGGAGGTGATGAAACCTTCCACTACACGTACAAGACCGAGGAGAGGATCAAGGCGGAGGAGGAGTCGGCGTTCGGTTGCTACCTTTGCGACGTGCCGATGACCGCTGAGACCTACCACCAACCCTGTACGGGAGTGACAGATGATGATCTCCAAGCTATTCTCAGTGCTACTTCTGATGATGCTCACGATGGCGATGGCCGCACCGGCTGAAGCCCCGACGCGACGGTCCCTAGGCGGGCCAGGGATCGAGAAGATGACTCGCGCGAGCATCGACCCCTCGGCCCCCGTTCCTACGCACTATGAGCGACCTAGGTTCTCACCAAAGCCAGTAGTCGCCAAGATCAAGGTCATCCGAGACAAGAGCCTCGAGACGATCCGTAAGTGTATCGCCTGGCGGGAGTCCAGGAACACGCCGACTGCCAAGAACAAGAGAACTAGCGCCTCTGGTCTCTACCAGTTCATCGACAAGACCTGGAACAAGTACCGGGGCTACGCCCATGCCTGGCAGGCACCTGCCTCAGTCCAGACCGAGAAGTTCTACAAGTCATGGGCATACTGGAAGCAGACGTACGGGACGTACAAGATGAACCCCTGGAACTACCCGCCTAACCAGTGCTGGTAGTCGTCCGATGGGGGAATATGCCTACGAGGATTACCGTAGCATGATTCATTCCAAGGCCGCGCTAACCTACTTCAGCCTGATTCCCCAGGGCGACTTCGGAGTAGAAGACCTAGAGCAGGAAGGCTACTTCATCTTCCTGAACGCGGCCCGGACTTACGACCAGCAGAAGGGAAAACTTCAGTTTGCCCACTACCTCTGGATGAAACTCCACTTCGGGTTCAAGGACTACTTCCGTAAGCTAGACTACCTGCCCCGCGGGCTCAGTAGTCGTAGAGCCGAACCCCTCTACAGCCACCCCGCTCGGCTAGAAACAGTTCTAGAACTTGCTGACGAGTGGGGCCTTCCTCGATCCCTGAAGCACCATGATGACATCGAGAAGATCGATGAGCACGATGTCGTGGAGCGCTTCTGGGCTTCTTTTCTGGAAGAGCTTCCGTACCACCACCGAGTGGCGTTCAACACTTGGCGCCACACAGGGTCACAGGTCCGCGCAGCAGAGGCGGCCAACATCAGCGAGGGCCGGATGTCACAGCTGATGAAGAAACTAGATCAAGCTGCGATCGACTATGGCAAGGCTCTACGGGGTCACGATTAGATAACAATGTCGAGGGTCCGTAGGGACTGATCGACGGAGCCGATAGGGTTTACTTGATCGATCGACTGAGGAGGTGAACATGAGCAAGTACATCGTGGTAGTGAACACTGACGAGGAGCCCGCAGTTCTCGGCCCCTTCGTTAGCCTTCGCGCTGCGCAGAAGATCGGTGAAGGACTCAGCGACCGCTGGGACCTCGGCTTCGAGGTTCACCCCATCCACCGAACGATCGGCGAGTACCTACGAGCCATAGGAGACACGGAATGAAGTACTGCCCGGAATGCGGAGCCAGCGGCTACCAGTGGCCGAAGACCAAGCTCGGCGTCGACATCTGTCGGTGTGGGAATGGCGATCTCACGGAGGTCACCGAAGGGCTGGTCATGGTAGAGTTCCAGTCTCTGATCGAGTCGCAGTTCACGCCGTTCGACCGCCACGTCATGGAGGCGCTGGCGGTGGCCAACGAGGAGGACACATGAACTGGTGGTGGTTGATCGGATGGGTGATGGTCGTAGTGGGGGCCCTGTTCCTCGTTCTCCCATTCCTCATCACTAGCAAGCGTGCTGACCGTCGGGCGAGGGCCTGGAAGGCCTTCTCCGAGGGCAAGTGGCAAGGGAAGCACTGGGAGTAAGCGTTATCAAATCGTGATCCGCTCGCCTTGACGGGAGCTGACCAAGATGGCAGGATAGGCATATCGCCCCACCGACCGAGGGGCCAACCGACCGAGGAGGTCGTCGCATGACCGAGCAGGACGAGACTACTTTCACCGCGAAGCAGCTCGCGCGGAAGCTCAACACCGACCCGAAGACGCTGCGCAAGTTCCTCCGCAGCAAGGAGTCGCCCATCGAGGCCGTCGGGCAGGGGGGTCGCTACGAGTTCGACGCGGACGCGGCCAAGCTGATCGCCGCCGGCTTCAAGGACTGGGGCGGGGTCAAGCCCACGAAGCTCAAGGGTGCCGAGGAGGAGGTCGAGACCGAGGAGGTCGAGGCCCCCGCCAAGAAGCCCCGCGCCCCGCGGAAGCCGAAGGCGACCAAGGGGGTCGAGGTGCCCGTGATCGAGGACGCCATCGAGGAGCTCGACATCGAGGAGCCCTCCGCCGAGGAGCTCGAGGAGATTGAGGACCTGGACGACCTCTTCGACGAGCTCGAAGACTGAGCTCGAGGGGGTCATGGCTGAATGCCCCGTGACTCAAACGATCCGGCTTAGTAGGACGCCCCTCCAGATGCCCCGCGAAAGCGGGGTTTTCTGGTGTCGGCACATCGCCTTGACAGGGTTTCACGGATGCCATAGCATTGAAGTATCGATCGACCACGACAAGGAAGGAAGTGATTCACATGGCTCGCTGCGAGGATTTCCCCTGCTGCGGTCACACGCTGGAGGAGGGCTGCGACCCGCTCCCCACCGGCGACGACATGCTCCGCGACCCGGCTCGCTACCACATCGGTTGCGACCACAACACGGGCTACTGCGAGTACGAGCCCGACGACGAGGACATGGACGACGACGACGGTCTCACCGACGCCGAGGCCGATGCCCAGACCCTCATCTCCGCAGGGTGGGGTACCCACGAGGACTACAACTACTACGAGAACGAGGAGTACTGATGAACGGCCTCGACCCGGTGGCTCTCGACCGCCACATCACCGGCAACTACGGTGAGGACTTCCTCCGCGACGAGCAGGAGCTCGAAGACCCGGAGACCTGCTCCTGGTGCACGACCGAGGTGGAGGACTCCGCGCTCAAGGAGACCAACGACGGGGAGCGCATCTGCCCGGTCTGCTGGAGCGACTACGAGAACAGGACCAACCCCGACCAGCCCGAAGGAGACCCCGATGAGTGACATCCGCGACTTCAAGATCAACAAGACCACGAAGGGCGCTACACATCAGAGCTTCACTCTCGAGACGGAGGAGGAGGGCACGCTCTGGCTCATCATCTCCAACGAGCTGGCCTACGAGCTGGCACACCAGCTTCAGAAGCACGTGGAGAAGGCCGCGGGGTTCCCCGAGGACTCGGAAGCCGCGCGCAACGGGCGCTTCTACTCCAAGTTCTACGGGATGCAGCCCTAGTCGCGCTAGATAACGATTTGGTAACTCGGCATCCTGCCCGTATACGCGGGGTTCAGGATGGCATATGATCTAAGCATGATCGACCACCACACCAAGGAGGTAAGGAACATGTCTCAGATCCCGACGAACATCCGGGGTGGGGCTCACGACGACGAGCTCGACGCCATCATCCGCGCGGCGCAGGACAGGAAGAAGGCTCTCGCGCCCACCGTCTACGACTTCGCCATCGGCGACAAGGTTCGCTTCAACAACAGCACACGCCCTCAGTACATGAGGGGCATGCTCGCGACGGTAGTCGCCCGCCGCCAGACCAAGGTCACGGTCCGGATCGACCAGGACTACGGCAAGTTCCGCGCCGGCCGCGACATCGTCACCCCCACTTCGATCCTCGAGAAGATCTGATGTTCACCAACGCCGACGAGGCATACTACCAGCGCATCGTTGGGGTCATGGAGTACGCTGCGACCCTCGACCCCCAGGCACCGGGTGCCGCTCTCCTTGAGCACCTCACAGAACGCTGCCCCGAGTGCGGGCAGGTCCCCACCGGCGACGACACCCAGCTCCACCGGATGCACGACGGCACCGTCATCATCGCGTGCGAGGGGTACTGGGTCATCGACCCGGGCCTCGTCGGTCTCGCGACCGGGAACTGGATGGACTTCCGCGACAACATCGAAGACTTCGAGTTCTGGAAGGAGACTGGGATCAATGACTAAGCCCGCCATCGAGGTACCCGTTGCGGAGCCCTCGAACGAGAAGGAGTTCATCGCATTCTGCGTCTACTACATCTACTTCAAGGGGGTCGAGTTCCTCGACACCGACGAGTACATGGAGGCGGAGATCAACTTCGCCGTCGAGATGGGATTCAGCTTCGAGGAGTACGACGATGACAGCCCGGAATCTCGCTGGAGCCGCCTCCTCGAGTCACTTGCTCGACAGGCGCACTTCCAGCTGGCCGACATTCACCAGCTCTGCGGACGACACAACCGCCCCAACTGAAGGAGAAGAAGTGGCACTGACCTGGGATGCGCGAGGGTGCGAGGACCCGGAAGCGCTCATGGAAGAACCGCAGTACGACACGACGACAGCCATGGTCTTCGCCTGTATGTTCGTCGACATCGGCACCATCTCGAAGGAATCGTACATCGAGTTCACCGCTCGAGTCATCCTCTGGGAGCAGCTGCTCGGGAACATCCGCGGTGACGGCTACGGCCCCCTCACGCTCGCCGACGTGAAGCGCTACATCGGACTCAAGACCAACGTCCTCACCAAGACGAGGAAGGTCTTCGAGAAGCGGTACGGAGATCTCGCCATGGGACAGACCATGGCTCGGGTACGCGAGATGGACAAGGAGCTGACCAAGTGAGCAAGACGCTGAAGATCAAGGTCGATGGCACTGTCGAGGAACTGCCAGACGCCAGCTACGAGACAATCCGGGCCGGTGTGGGAGGGGGCTGGATCCAGGCCATCCACATCGCCAGCAACTACATGTACATGGACGAGGAGGGGAAGATGAAGGGCCTCCCGTACAACCATCTGGCCACGATGATCGCCCGTCCGGTTCTCTTCCCCGACGACGACATCCGCGGCGATGCCGTGATCTGCGGTCCGGGCAACGCTGATGGTGAGCACCTCGAGATCGCTGACCGCGCAGAGCTGGACCACCTCATCTCCGTCATCCAGTCGCTGTACTGATCCCACACCCAGGTGCCCGGCTTCGGCCGGGTATTCTGGTGTGTCGCGGCATCACGCGATCGTGCCCGATGGAGTTTCAACATGAGGGCTCCCAGGGCACTACAGACTGTCTACCAGTAGCGCCCCTATATGATTGCTCATCGGCGATACATGGCATCCCACGGACCTCGAGGTTGCTTCCCCTCAGGGCATCGCCCGCGCATCGCGTCGCGCATGACGGGAATGCCGGCAGAAGGGCTCCCAAAGCGGGC
>CAZRCW010000009.1:0-5445 GCA_964598725.1 uncultured Gammaproteobacteria bacterium
GGTCCTTATGCGGGAGTATTCCGCCAAGCCCTACATAGAGCCCGACGTGGAGCCCGACGTGGAGCCCTACACAAAGCCCTGGCCAGAGCCCTACTTGAAGCCCTGGCCAGTGCTGTGTGGAGCCTCGATCAGAGGTCGTCGAGGTCCAGCTCGTCGAGGTCGTCGTCCTCGACCGGAGCAGCCTTCTTGGCAGCCCGCTTCGGAGCGGGGGCCGGCTCCTCGTCCTCGTCGTCCTCGTCGTCCTCGGGCTCGGGGGCCGGCTTCGCCTTGCGGCGAGGCGCGGGCTCCTCCTCCACGTCCTCGTCGTCATCCTCGTCCTCGTCGGGCTCCGCGGGGAGCTGCGAGTCCGTGACCTCGGAGGCCTCGAAGATGGCGGCGATGACCGACTGGGCCTTGCCGTCGTACTCGTCGTCCTCGAGCGAGACCCCGATCAGCTTGCCGACCAGCTTCTCCGGGTCGAGCTTGATCTTCTTCTTGGGCACCGCGATGCCGGCAGCCTGGATCAGGTTGCGCAGCTTCCAGAGCTGGTTCTCGACGAGCTTGCAGTAGTAGGGGTACGTGACCGACTTGTGCTCCTCCAGCGTGATGCTGAAGAGCCACTGCGGCTCGTTGTCCTTCTTGCTGGGCGAGTCCTCGACTCGGGTGATCCGAGCGATGTAGTCGCCGGCGGGCATCCGCTTCTTGTTGAAGCCGGAGCTCTCCTTGACGTTGGTGAAGTCGATGACTGCGGCAGCAGCCTTCTTCCTCTCGTCGGCCATCATGCGGTCCTTTCCACCTTGGTTGAACCAGTGCGGATCGCCCGCACCAGCTTTGGTACTGTCGGAGCAGCGATGTAGTCCGGCAGCATATAGTCAGATCGATAGCCTGTATCATATCTGACAGACTCACCGAGCCAAAGGCGTCGCTGAGCTCGAGCGTTTCCTTCCTTGTCCTCGACCTTCACCACGTAGATGCGGCCGATGACATCCACTAGGGAGTTCACCATGCCCCGCACCCCCTTGGGCAGATCGGGAACATACATCGTCGACCCAGCCTCAGCATCCTCGTCTTCTTCTGAGTCGACTGCCTCCTGCATCCTCTCCTGGGCAGTGTAGATGACGCCCATAGGGAGGTTATGGAAGTTGGTCAGCATCGCTCGCATGAGCTCGCCGGCCTTTCCATAGTCTCGCTGCTGAACGAGCCCCGGGATGCGGTCTAGGGTCTTCTCTTCCTGGACGCGCATCACATAGTTGAGAGACATGTTCGAGATCCTGGTCAGCCCGTCAAGGGCAACCCAGGTGTACTCATGCTTCCCGGAACGAAGGAAGTTGTACAGATCGTCGATGTCCTCCCACTTCTCGATAGGCCACACATGGGGGTCCTTCTCCTTCATTTCGGTGGTCCCATGCTCGGGGTCCGCGATGATGATCTTCCCCTGCCCAGCGCTGGTACAGAAGGTGGTCTTACCCTTCTTGTTCCGCCCGTAGATCAGGAACTTGGGTGCGCGCTGTACCTGTGACGGCCTCGTGATCTTCGAGGCTGCGATGGCAGCGTAGTCCTTTGTTGCGATTTCACTCACCTCCTCGATCAGTCTCGACCCGGTCGTTGTAGTAGTCGTTCGGGTCGCCTACCTGGTAGTTCTGCTTGAGCAGGTAACGAAGATCCCCGCCCATCAGTTCGACCGTACAGAGATCGATGAAGGAGCAGCTGAACTTACAGCTGGGGCCAACGACCCTCTCCACCATCTCGGTCCGCTCGAAGTCATAGTCGTGCATCCGCAGGCTCGTGTGGAAGTTCTCCGCCATCACGCGATCGAGCATCGCGTCGTCCTTCTCGAGGACGTCTCTGCGGAAAAATGAGGACTGCTGAGTAGCGCCATGCGCATATCGCTGCCCCTTGAGCTGCTCAAGCTTCTGGCGGATCTCAGGAGTAATCTCCAGGTCTTCCTCGTCACGCAGGCGCTTGACCTCCGCAGCGAAGGTGGGGTAGTCAGTGTCGATCTCCCGAGTCGAGAGCCGCTGTCGAGAGGTACCAGCGTACGCGAGCTTGGGCTTCGTCGGAGCCTTCCACCGAATGTAGTTCCAGATGAACCCCTGGACCTTGAGCCCGTTCTCGCGCGCGGCCCATAGATAGAGGGCAGACTGCGCGTCGAGTAGGCGGAAGTTGTGATCCGGCAGAGTCTTGTGGCTCTTGTGATCGACCAGCCAGAGTCCGAACTCGTTCTCGATGAGCGCGTCGACCTTGCCTCGGTAGAGCGAGCCATCGGGGAACTCGCAGTCGAGCTGGAACTCGACATCGTGCACGATCCAGGGGTCGTTCTTGTAGTGCCATACGTACGAGGCCATGAGATGCGCGATCTCAGTTGGCATGTCCCCGTAGTATTCCTTCTCCTCGTCGAACATCGTGTTGAACTCGACGGAGAGCTTGGCATGGTGGGCACGCCAATCGCCCCCGGAGTGGTAAATCTCCAGGAGCTCGTGGATCCACTTGCCTCGCTTGAGATGGACTCCCATGCGTCGGGGCTTGAGGCGCTTCGCGTACTTGAACTCAGCCTGCTTCGGGCATCGCCGGAAGGTCTTGAGCATCGAGTGTGTCGAGAGGTTCCGACCATCCTCGGACTGATACAGCGCCATCCTTATTCCCCATTCCATCAGCTCATTAGGCAGATACTATCGGCTGGGAGCCCGCGTGTCAACTACCTCGCGACCTTCTCAGTCCGCTGCTCCTGAGTTGTGTGATGCCACTTTCCACACAGGTTGCACTGGTAGGAGCGTCGCTTGGTATTCATCCGCGATGCCGCGAGTTCCGCAGCGATCCTGTCGCGGAATGCTTTCTTCGTGCACGTCATGTTCCTCACCTTCCTGTCATCAGTAGTGCCGATGGCATCATCATATCGCTTCCCCCTTGTAGTTGTATACTTCGTCAACCGACAGCTCGCGCGAGCCGCCCCAGCGTGATCCGATCTTCAGGTCAGCGATGATGGGGACATCAACCTCGATGCCGAAGAGCTTCCGGACGATGCTCATGTCTTCCATAGTATCCTTCACGATGGGAAGCAGGTCGGCGGTAGCGTCCTTGCGGACCTCGAAGTTGATGGCATCGTGGACGAGGCCGATACAGTTGGCCGGGATCTTCTCGGCTCGGAGTCGCTTGTTGATGTGGATCATGCTCAGCACCGCGAGGTCGGAGGCGAACCCCTGGACCGGCGAGTTGATCGCCTGGCGCTCGGCCTCAGCACGCACCCCCTGCTCGGGCGAGTAGATGTCGGGAAGGTGCCTTGTGCGACCGATGGGCGACTGGACTCGGCCATACTTGCGTACCAGCCTGCGCTGCTTCTCATGCCAGGGGATCAGGCCAGGGAAGAGATCGAAGTAGGCCTTCCGCGCTGCTCGTGCCTCGGCTTCGGAGAACTGAGAGCCATAGTTCTCGAACGCAGTTTGGATGAACTTGTGCCAGCCCATGCCGTACAGGAACCCGAAGTTGACCGGCTTGCCAACCTTCTTGCGAATCTCACCCGTCACCTGGGATTCCGGCAGCCCAGTTACCCTCGCAGCAGTCGCGAGATGGATGTCCGCACCCTGCGCATATAGCGCGAGCATCGTCTCTTCGCGAGCCAGATACGCGGCGAGGCGAAGCTCGATCTGGGAGTAGTCGGCTTCCACAAAAGACCATCCGGGAGCGGCTCCGAAGAGGCCACGGATGAAAGGATCTCGAGGTACTTGCTGGAGATTGACTCCTCGCCGCTTGGCACGACCGACAGAGACCTTGTCGGCATCGCTCTTACCCGAACTGAGCCGACCCGTGACCGTTCCCGTGAGCTTGAAGTTGGTGTGGATTCGATGATCCTCGTCGTATAGCTCCGCGTATGGAACCAGGAAGCTAGAGTGCCACTTCTGCCACTTGACCCGCTCAAGCATGACATCGACCGCTGGGTGTTGATCGCGGAGAGCCATGAGCACGCCTTCCGCCATGCTAGGGTCGCCGGGTCGTCCATCGGCTTTCTCCTTGCCTCGCTGTATGATCGGTAGCCCCAGCATCTCGAAGAGGTACCAACGTGCGTAGTTGCTGGCATTGAAGTTTGGCGCGAGCGGGCGACCGCGTGCGTCAGTCGGGGGCTCACGATCGACATAGCTCAGGAGCTTCGTCTCGATCCGCTTCAGTTCATCGACGACGATCGGTGTGCGTCGCTCAAGCTCGGGGACATCGATGAAGATGCCTCGGATCTCACTCAAGACCAGGTCGTTGCTCGCCGGCATCATCAGGAACTTGAACAGCCTGGCCGCTCGAGGCTCGTCCCTCAGCTCATCGACAAGCTGCTTCTTAATCAGATAGGTGTAGTACGTGTCGAGCACATTGTACTCGATGACCTCGTCGAGCGAGGTCGTACGCAGGTCCTTCGTGTCGATGCCCCAGGGTTCCACACCAAGGCGCGCGCCGGCCTGAGGCTTCAGCCCCTTCTGGACATTCTCGTCGAGCGTATGGATGGCGATCATCGTGTCGAACGTGGACTTCATCGGGATGCCGTACTGGGTCATCCACTTGTCGTCGTACTTGCCATTGTGCGTGTCGATCTTTGGAATGGCCAGGAACAGCTCGCGGAGCTTTGCCAGCAGATCAGGTACGACGTTCCGCCATGGCGACTCGGGGTGCTCGAGGGGGAGGCCGAAGCAGAAGAGCTTGTCGACATCCCCCATGCGTACTACGCAGGTACCTGAGACCGAGATGAGCAAGCGGTTCTCAGTATCCCAATCCTCGCCATAGGTCTCAACATCGTACGCCATCTCGATGGTGTAGCTGAGCACAGACATCAGCTTGCGGAGGTCAGCCTTGGTACGAACGTCGAGATACTTGGGCTTCTTGACCTTGGCGGTCAAGCCCTTGGTCTTCGAGGCGAAGAGCCGCAAGTCGGCGATATAGCCCGTGCGCTGGCCAGGGTTGCGCAAGACGGCGCTTGGGGAGATCGTAGGGATGATAGAGATCGACCCGCGCTCGAATACCTGGCCGCGATACTTTGTGATCCCTGAGCGCCCCACGGTCGCTTGGAGGGCCTCGTTGCCGAGGACCAGGATGAACTCGGGCTGGACTGCCTCGATCTCCTCATCCAGGTAGGTCTTGCACGCCTTGACGTTGGCGTTGCTCGGGTTCTTGTCGAACACCTTACACTTGATCGCCGAGGTGAAGAAGATGTCGTCGAGGTCAAGCCCCGCTTCCTGAAGGTCAGACTCGAGGGCATCCTGGTACCGCTCCGAGTTCGGCATCTTCCCGACGACCATGATCCGCTTCTTGGGCTTCCCGCGCCAAGTGCCAGGTTCGCAGACACCATCGACCGCGTACTGATTGAGGGGGCAGAGCCCGCATTCGTGGTCGTAGATATCGGCGATCATGGTGCCATCATATCAACCGAGAAGCTGGGAGGCAACATCTGCGTGACCGGGATGTTCACTTGCTCGAACAGCCACTTGCCCC
>CAZRCW010000010.1:0-4867 GCA_964598725.1 uncultured Gammaproteobacteria bacterium
TCCCCGTATCGCTCGGGTTATCCAGCACCACTTCCTCAGGCTCCTGCATCGCGACCGATTCAACCGTTCCGATTGCGTCAGCCAATCCGGCAGTGATGGCGGCAGGCCCGAACAAGCAGCCGGCTTGAAGGGCTGCGACCGCTTCCGGCGCGAGGCCGCGATTGCGCGCGACCATGGCGACGAACATTTCGCCAAGGCGGTTAACCTCGGCTTGGTTGTCGGCCAGAGCGGACTCGCTCAGCGGGGCGTGCGGGTTGGCGTCAACTTTCTTGGCGCCAGCGAATACGTAGGTGTAGGTGAGCCCCATCCGATCATCGAATCGGCTCATATCGACGTGCCGCCAGCAGACGCCGACCGAGCCAGCGCCGCCAGAGTTCGGCAGATGGATGCGATCGCATGCGCTGGCAATGGCGTAGGCTGCTGAGTAAGCGGAGTCATTCGCCACGGCGTCGATCGGCTTCGTGCCACGCGCCGCGAAGATGTGTTCCGCCAACTCGAAACAGCCGGACACCATGCCGCCGGGACTGTCGATGTCCAGGACGATGCGGGTCACGGTCGCGTCATTGACGAGCATGTCAAACGCGCCGCGAATCACGTCGTATGACATGCCACCATACCACCATGCCTCGATGCCCCAGCGCTGAAACAGGGGGCCGCGGATCGTGAGGAATCCGACGCCGTTCTCGACCTCGATCAGATCCTCGGGACTGCCGCCGGTAGCGTCCTTGAACTGCGCATCGACGGCGGAATCCATGCGCCCGTTGTGCGCCGCGGCCATCAGCACATCGAGCGCGCCGGGAGTCATCAGCATCGGACGGTTTGAAATGCAGGAAAGCGCCTGCGCGGGCGTGACCGTTTGGCCGCGCCCGAAGAAACGGGAAAGTAGGCTCATTGATTTTGGTCCAGTAGCGCCGGATCGGTTGCGGCTGGCGGGTGCGAATTGCGCACGTCGGTGTCGAATACCAGCCCGAGCGCGGCGGCGCGGGCGTTGTCTGCTGCGATCTCGGCGTCAACCTGCTCGGGGTCGTCGCCGTTGCTGAGGATGGTTGCGGTGCGCGATTGCAAGCCGGCCAGGATTGCCTCTTTGTCTGCCTTGACGTCCTGAACCGGGTGCGAATACGGCCAGCCCTGCGGCACCCATAGCGTCTCGACAACATCCTCGCGGGAAGTGGCGTAGTCGGGCACGGTCAGCACGCCGGCCAGGATTGCCGCGTCAAAGTACGCCTCTCTCACGACTTGGCAGAATTGCGGGATGAAATAGACCCACTGGTCCATCTCGATCAGTCGGCGAAACTCGTTCAGGATGAGGCGCAGAGCGCGGTCGCTGATTCCGCGAAGGTCGCCGGTCAGTAGTTCAGCGGGTACGCCGTAGCAAGCGGCAGCGGCCATCAGGTGTTGCCGATAGAACTCGGCGTAATTGCCGCCGGCATCCGGTGGCGTGCTGAATTTCGGCTCAACGCCGACCGGCAATTCCTGCGCGGTTCCAGGCTCAAGGCCGGCCAGCGGCACGGTATCCGTGTCGGTGTCGGTCTGCATGTCGTCAACCATCGACGAGTCGTCAGCGCCGGCCGTGCGCGTGTAGAACAGCGCGAACAGATTGGCAATCTTCTGGCGCTCAAGGACGGCGTCGTCGAACTTGCCGAGGTTCCACAGGCGCGTGATTGCGGCGATGCCGTCAGGCGTTCCGCGGTGCTGCCCGGCGCGCTTCGGTTTGAACAGGTGAACGATCTGCTCGGCAGGAATGCGGCGCAGCGCTGCTGCATCAATCGTGCGCGAACTCGACCACTCGCCCGGGTGCGAGCCATACATCCAGTAAGCGACGCGGCGACCGATGGCGTTGAACTCGATGCCGCAGCGGATGATGTTGCCGTTGGGCGCCGTCGCGTTGTAGTCGTGCGGGCATTGCTCGGACTCGATCAACTGCACCTGCATCGGGATCGGCAGACCGTCCGACAGGCGACGCGACCGGAGCCGCGCGAACACTTCGCCAGCCTCGCGCCATTCGCGCCAGGCCAAAGCCTGCATGCCGGAAAAGTCCAGCGTGCCGTCAGCGTCGATGTATTTCGTGAAGTGCTTCCACGCGCGCTTGTCCGCGGCCTTGAAAGCGTCGTCGCCGTACAGGCACTTCGCCTGCACGCCAGTGCCGACGCCGTTGGATACGCTGCGGTCGATTGCTGCCGATGCCCACGGGTCATTGCGGACCAGATCGCGGTGACGAGCGCGAGCGACGCCGATTGACAGCATCGACGCATTTGGGCCGGCCGTAGTCGGGCGCCACATTTGCAGCCGGCGGCCATCACCGCTGGCTGTGTGCGCGGGGTCGGTCACAGGCCAGTCCCAGACTGTTGCAGGCGGAAGGTTCGACGGCGGCGACTTCCGGCGATGGCCGCGCGTAGTTCTGCGATGTAGCTATCGAGCTGGCCGAGCGTCGCCGGCGTGTACGTGACTGCGCGGCCATCGGCAAAGCGCACGGATGCGGTCATCGTTCCCGTGAGCAAAGCGTGGCGCGCTACCAGCGCTTCCGCCAGCAGTTCAGAGTCGGTAGCCATTAGCGCCCTAGGTAGTTGGAGGCGATGCGTTGGAGCTTGCGAGGCGCAACGGTGCGCTCGGCGTCTGTGCGCCGGACAACTGACGCCAGCGCCTCAAGGTTCGGGCGCTCCATTCGCAGCCCGGCCATTGCCAGGACGCGGCAGTCAAGCGCCTCGTTACGTCTGCGGCCAGCATCCCAAACCACATAAGGGACGCCGTGCCTGTATTTCGTCACCGCGGTTTCAGCGCACAACTGCTCGAACCAAACATCCGAATAGGTGTCTGGAAAGTGGCAGTAGCGCGGCCCTGGCGTCTCGACCAGTAGGCGTGATTGCAACAGCATCGCCTTGACCTGATCGACGCCAATCACCCACGGCGTCATCTTTCCGCCCTTCTGCTTACTCGGGCGCGTTACCTCTGCGCGATTGCCGGAGCGGCCAACACATGCGCGCGCACGCCTGTGCTTTCGTGCGAAGTCGTAAACCCGCGTCGTGTGGTGCCCGCCCGAGTCAATCAACATCACAGACACCGGGATGCGCGCGCCATCTGAGCGCGTGAACATCCGGTTCAATTGATCCTCAAGCCTCAGCCAAACTTCCGGCGTATCCGGGTTGCCTTCGATCACAACGTGATCCAGGCCCCACGATTCCTCGCCAATACCCCACCCGACAAACTCAACCTCTAGGCGGTCGTCCTGCGTGTCCACGCCGGCATCAATCCACACGACGCCGTTCGGAACATCCTGCGAATCGGTGCAGTCGTAGCCCTCGCGGCGACGCGCCAGCAATTCGGGCTGACGACGGTCGCCGCCGGCATCCTTCCAGGTTTCGCCAAGGCTGGTGTTCGTCCACGTTTTCAGCGTATCCGGCGAGACTTTCGCCGCCAGGAACTCTGAAACGATGTCGGACGCCATGCGAAACGGGCTGTAGAGTTCGTTTAGATGGAACCCAACAACACGCCGATCTGGATACGTCGCAACCCAAGCGCCGAATGACAGAGCCTCGATGCGCTGGCCGTCCGTCCATTGCGCCTCGCACTGCTCGCACATGTAGTGCGCCGAGTTTGGCGCGTCCGGTGCCCATCGAACTTGCGACCAGCGTAGCCGCTGCATGTGCCCACATTCGTGGCACGGGACCAGATAGTGACGCTGGTCGGATGCCTGGAACGCCGGCTCAATTCGCGACGTGTTCTCATCGCCGGGGGTGCTCATCAGCACTAACTTGCGATTGTGGAACGTCTTTGTACGCGCCCTGGCAAGCGACACTGGGTCGCCCTCAGTGCCGGCGCTTGCCGGGTATCTATCAACCTCGTCGCACAGTACCCAGCGAATCGGCCGGCTCGCTAGACCCGCTGGCGCATTGGCGCCGACGATGGTCAAGTGGCCGCCAGGGAACCGCTTGTGCAGAATCGTGTTGCCGCTATCGCGCGATCTCGGGTCAGCAATCTTGCCGCGCAGCCTTGGCGTATCTCTCACCATCGGCGCTAGCCGGTCTTTGCTGAACGTCTCAGCCATTTCAATGGTCGGCTGAACGATCAGCATCGGCGCCGGGTCTTGGTCGATGCAGTATCCGATCACGGCTTTCAGGATCAGCGTCTTGCCGACCTGAGCCGACGACATAATCACGACATCCTGCGTAAGCGAGTCGCTGATTGCGTCCAAGATGCCGCGCTGATATGGCGCGCGAGTGGTGCTGTACTTCCCTGGCTCTGACGCGTCCTCAGCGGACAGCATCAGGTGTTCATTGGCCCATTGACTAAGCGTCAGTTTCGGCGGCTGTCTCGCTTGACTGCACGCGTGTGCCGCCAGCCGAGCGAACATATCGCTCCCTGGCAGCGCTGGGCAACCCATCCTTTTCAATCTCCGCGAGCGCTTGGTACACAAGCGACTCCGCTTGCGCCTGAACCTTTGCGCGCGCAACAGGATCGGCGATAAGCGCCGCGATGTTTGGCGGCGTGCCGATCAACTTTGAACGCATGGATGCAACCATATCGGCCCAATACGGACCGACTTCACTTGACCGTACCAACTCGCCACGAAGCTCGGCGACTTCCAGTTCCGCCTTGTTCGCCTGTTCGTGCGTTAGGCGGGCTCGCTCGGCTTCGTAGTCATAAGCGATGCCGCCGGAAATTCCGACATCTCGACGAGTGCGCCACTGCACAAGCGCCACCACGTCAGCCAGCGTTACGCCGCCAGCACTAGGGATGCCAGCGGCTTTCATATCCTTGCTAACCATCGACTGCGAGACGCCGATTGCCGCGGCAACTTCTTCCTGCGTGTGCGTCTTATTCATGAATCAGGCGTCGGCTGGCGCTAGTTGAGATTTGCGCTGGTAGACCT
>CAZRCW010000011.1:0-4546 GCA_964598725.1 uncultured Gammaproteobacteria bacterium
CCTGCGCATCCGAGGCCATCATCTTCCGGAGCCACATCCTGCTCATCTTGACCGCGGGGCAGTCCTCGATCTCCTGGACCTCGTCCTCGCTGAGCTTGGACACCGGCTTGATCAGCAGCCGGCGGTATTTCGTTCGAAGCTCAGGGTCTCGGTGGTTGAGCATGTAGGCGAGCGACTTGAAGTTGTGCCACTGGATGCTCTCGATCATCCAGACGAAGCGGATGTCCTTCAGCTCGATGCCCAGTTCTCGACTGAGATAGCGAGCCGCCATCCAAGCGACCGAGAGGTCGAGCGCCCCGATGTAACCGAGATACGAAGTACGAGAGTGCAGCGTGATGGTCGGCTTCGGCAGGGCCTTGTAGCTGAGGGACAGCATGCACGAGCCCCATCGCCTCGTCTCCTTGTTGGTGTGGCCCGTAGCAGCACCCCCTCGAGCTGCGACCATCTTGGTGCGCATGACCGCAGTGCCTCGGCCCTTCTTGCCGATGATCGAGGTGATCTTCTCGACCCAGGCCTTGAACTCCTCAGGATCGATGTACTGCCGAGTCATCGAAGTCCAGCGGGAAGGCGTGAGCCACATGTTCTTCAGGTCGAAGTCCCACTCCATCGAGTCGGCTACGCCGATGACGTTGTGCTTCTGAACATCGACGTTGGAGATGATGTCCAGCTGGTCAGCTCTCGCTTCGATCAGGCTGGCCGTCATTCCGTCGTGCAGATCTGTCATTGTCGCGGCGTGATACACCCAGTACGACATCGGGGAAGCCCACTTTCTCAGTGTTATCGGTCTGCCACTCTCGCAGCTTGTTCAGCTCTCGATAGAGAGCCTCGTGTAGAGCTAGGTCTCGAGGTCCGTAGTCCTCGACGAGTCGGATGTAGGCAACCATCGCCTGCACCGAGAAGAAGTCACTCCCCCGAAGTACGAAGAAGTATTCTTCCGACGCTTGGCACTCAGCAACCTGACGATCCTGGGGAGTCAGCTCTGGGGGGTCAAGCGGGAAGATGCTCATGCCGAGAATGCCCCGTACTCCGAGCACCAACCGAGGCTGGTCTTCACGTTGTACTTGCATGAGACATGGGGGTCGTCGAGGGCGCGCCGGCACTTGGGGCACTTCCCTTCCACACCATCATAACCCCTAGCTTGTCGCCTGGCGTTGATCTCTCTCTTCTCGGCGTAGCGAGCGAGGAGGTTCTCGGCTGAGAGACCAGAGACGAGGCAGAGGTTCATGAAGAAGTGGAAGGCGTCGACCATCTCGCCGTGGAACTTGTCGGTGTTGACGTGACGGCTGGTCGCCCATGGCTTCCACCCAGTCTCGCCGAGGGCCTCGTGAAGCTCGTCCTCGAGAGCCAGGACGTTCCACCGGATGAACTCGATCCGCTCATCCTCGACGAGGTCTCGAGGGTCAGCTCCATAGGCGTCGATCTGTAGGGCGAGCTGGGCTGCGAAGGCGTCCGCCAAGGTCATACCCGTGGATGCTGAGGACGTGCCTGATTCGAACGTAGAGCCAGTCATAGGATGTCTCCGTGTAATCCCAGAGGAGGGCATCGTTGAAGAGGCAGTCATATGATACGAGCCTCGAGTACGCTACCCAGAGTTGGTCGATGCGGTCAGCGACAGCGCTGTTGTCAGTATCCGGCCTGTGAGTGTTGCTCCTTACTACTTCGATGGGGGGAAGGCAGTAGATGATGAGCGGGCGCTGAGCGTAGAAGCGATTCAGCTCCGTGGCCACCCAGCCGAGGTTGTCGAAGCCGGGCTCCGGGGGTCGGCCCATGATCGGGCCGTAGATGAACTCCGAAATGAGCCTATGGCGGTCGTAGAGATTCGGGAGACCCTCGGCCCACCCGATGCCATTGTGATGCTCCACCCAGGCCTGGAGATCTGTCATCGCCTTGGTGTCGGCTCCGACTACGCGAAGCTGGGGGACGAGGCCGAAGGTCTCGGTAATCCACTCAACGAGCGTGGTCTTACCGGCACCATCTGGGCCCTCGACTACGATCATGCTCTCCTCCTTGTCGGTCTTGAGGGAATCCTATCAGAACGTTAGCGCATTTGTAAACCGCTTCAGGAATGAGCGAGAATCTCACGTCGCAGTCGTGCGGGGGACTTCATAATAGCCTTGGCTACATCCCCATCACCCTGCAGTGTCTCGTAAAGAACCTCGTCGTATGTGCCCCTCGCCAGCAGGTAGACGAACCGAGTACCGACCGCGTTGAGCGCGATCCGATCCTCCGACTGCGTGAAGTCGACGTAGGAGCTGGTCAGCGAGTACCAGATCACCGTGCCAGCGGTCGAGAGATCGATGCCCAGCGCGCCGACCTGGGGCTGCATGACGAAGAGCCCAGGGCCCTCGGTGGCTCGGAAGGCCTTGACTGCTGCGTCTCGCTCTTCTCGCTTCATTCCACCCTTGAGCAGGAACGTCGGCACCTTGAGCTTCTTCCCGATGTCAACGATGGCGAAGAGGTCGGCTACGAACTTCGCGGCTACGACCACCTTCTCCTCTGCCTCGAAGAAGTCCGAGAGCCGGTCCTCCAGAACGATGAGCTTCTCATGCCCCACACGAGCGAGTCGGCCCTTCGGATGCTCTGAGCTGGGCTCCGTCGTCAGAATCCCTGAGGTGATCTGCTGGAGCCGAAGCGTCTTGACCAGGGCGATGCTTGCCTCGGAAATCTCACCAGTCTCGATGAGCGCGATGAGTTCTTCCGCCATCTGGTCGTAGTAGCCTGCTGACTTCGGCGAGAGGTCGACATGGATAATCTCGTCAGGGAGCCGAGCCGGCAGGTCGAAGCACTCCTCCCTCGAGACTGCGAACGCATCCATGTGTACCAGGGTGTGGAGCTCCTTCTCGTTCCGGTTTCCCTTCCAGAGCTGGTACTTCGCATCGCCAGGTGTCACCCATCGTCCGTAGTGGTGCTTGAACTCCGAGAAGTTCATGCCAGCGAAGCGATCCGGGTTGAGGAACTTCCACTGCGAGTAGATGTCGAAGACGCGCTTCTTCTTCGTAACAACGGTTCCTGTGAGGATAACTCTGTACGGGACCTTGCTCAGCGAGTGGATGGCGGTGCTCTTGCGCGCGCTCGGCGACTTGATGCGATGGCTCTCGTCGAGGATGCAGAGATCCGGCTGCCACTTCTTGATTTTCGTCATCACTGTGAATCGACCACCGCGTCGCACCCGAGTCGTGACGTTCATGGTCGTGCCGTCCGGCTTGGTGTACTGCTTCGTGCGCTTCTCGCCTGGGGTCGAGAACGCATCGTAGTTCATGATGACGAAGTCGAGAACTGAGTCGCCGTAGCGAGGAAGCTCGTTCTCCTTGCGCCCATCCTTGTCCCAGATCGTGATGCGGTAGGGGAAGGGGCAGTGAACCTTGATCTCGTCCTCCCAGACCCCGATCACGCTTACGGGGCAGACAATGAGCACCCGACTGACCAGCTCGCGCTGATGCTGGATCGAGGCATAGTCGATCGCGGTCTTCGTCTTGCCGGTACGTGGCGACATGAGGAGGGCACCGCCATACCCATTCGCCAGCAGTTTCTTGACGGCCGCCACCTGGTGATGGTAAGGCCGAGTCTTCCACTTGTACTTCACCCACGTTCCCTTTCTGCCGCCCCACCACTTGCGTCGGGGAAACACGAAGCCCTCTATGATCCGAGTTTCAGGCGCCCAGATCGGAAGAATGCTATCATCCGCTACGTCCGGTGTCAAGGAACTGGCCATACGTAGGGAAGATTGGGGTCGACGTCAGGGAAGTAGGTACGGTAGTACCGCCAGTCCTTGCGGACGAGGTTGGACTGATGCGAGAGATGGACATCGATGCGACCCCACCACTCGGGGAACGTTATGTCCTGGTGCTCGTAGTCCCAGTACGCCGCGATCTTCTCGTAGCAGGTGTCTCGGAACCCCCGCTCGATCCAGATGCCGGCGACGCATGTGCCGTAGTAGACCAGAGCATTCTCGTACCCTCGCCACATACGAGCCGCAGGGTGATTCGCCCAGCCAGTAGTCTCGCCCTTCAGCGCCCGAAGAAGCTGCAGCACTTCCACACGCTGCTTGCCGAGCCGCTTGTCATCGAGGACTCGGGCCGACGCAGTCGGATCGGGGTACGGTACGAAGGTCTGCATCAGTACTTCGCCGCGCTTCGGGGCTTGTTGACCGGGAATCGCTCGCCCAGCAAGTGCCCAGGGAAAGCGTAGAAGCTCATCGACCCCTCGCGCGCGTCGCGCTCAGTAAGGGGCCGACCAGCCAAGAGATGCATCCACATCGACTGCTCCTTCAGCGAGACGAGTGTTGGGGTCAGCAGATTGACTGGGGACTGCCACCCCGGTTGCGCCTTCTTGCACTCGAGGCAAACCCACCAACCGAACTTGGTGGTTCGTCCGCACTTGCGCGTCGTTGGGTCGCATTCGCAGAACTGGGTGGGCGTGGGAATCAGCCCGATCACCCTACGAGGCTTGCCGTTGAGCGTGTCCTCGTTGACGCGGGCGACGAATCGCTCCGCCTCCTTGTTGTCCTGGAACTCGACCATGACAACCCGTGCCATGAATACCTCCT
>CAZRCW010000012.1:0-4488 GCA_964598725.1 uncultured Gammaproteobacteria bacterium
GCGGAACTGCTCCCTAACATTTTGAGCTCCAATGATGCCCCTCCAGAGATGGGATGCCTTCCCATAACCAAGTATATATCGCTCTGGGAGCGCGAGTGACCGTACGTACCAAAGTTCAGCGACCGAATAGAAGGTGCAGTGCTCGCTGAGATCGAGAACGCAATGTCTGGCAGGTTTGAACGATTGTCATGATCAGTAAAAAACACACAATTTTGACCTGATTCGGCCTTCCAGCAACACCTTCTACTCGTATCCAGGAATGTTTTTTAGCTTTATGTAACGGAGTGTTCGTAACTATTTGCCCCCCCCTCTGCGAGCCTGCTATCCTTGGGGTGCTACTTTTATATTTTAATTTATATATGTATTCATATCTTATTTCGAGAAAGACTTTGATCTCTCTCTATTGGACGAGAAGTACCTTAGTCGGATTTCTAGCTTTATCCTTCTTAATCGTTCCACTCGTATCTCGTGCAGCATCAGGTGGAGGCGGAGGGGGTGCCGGGGTTACTTGCACGTTTACTGGAGACATCTCTTCTGATTGGGCGGTTGCGGGCAATTGGAGCTGTGGCCATGTCCCCACAGAAAGTGATTTTGTTGTGATCCCAAATACGGAAACCGCCGAATCGAGCGCTCTTGGCGCTGTTGGAACAACGCTAGAAATTCAAATGGGAGGAAGTCTTACCGTCAGCGGCGGAACGCTTACCATCGGCAACACGATTACCAATGCAGGATTGTTTACCTCGACCGGTGGTACAACGACGGCGTCCACCGGGGGGATAACTAATTCAGGAGGTATGGCGCTGAACGGAGGGACCCTCTCATCGGGTTTAAACAGCTTTACTAACAGCGGAACCATTAACGGTTCTGGAGCTGGTGCGATTCTTGAGGCTGGATTTCTCGGTAACTTACCGGGGGGCATCATCAATCATACCGGTGGATGGCAGATCCGAGCAGGGAGTGGCGGGTTCACGAATATGGGAACCTATAATTCTACCGCTGATGACTCTATCTTCCGCTTTACTGGATCCGGAAGTGCTGTTCCCACAACCGTCACCTATCCCAACCTTGAGTTTGGAGGTTCGATCAGTCCTTCGGACAATTCCCGCTTTGTCGCTCATGGCGATATTGCCTTGCTTACGGGTCTTATTTTTACCGCCAATTCCTCCACGTTCGTCCTTTCAGGCAATTGGACGGCCGAAGCGGCTACGGCAATCTCAAATAATCATACAACAGTAGAATTTACTGGATCCGCTACCTCAACCCTCAGCGCTGATCCGGGCGGAGCAAGCTTCTTTGATATTAAAGTGAATAAAGATGTTGTCGATAAAGGTGTCATGCTTCTTTCAAATGCAACAGCGACGCACGCTCTCGTGCTGACGCAGGGACTCTTTGACTATAATAGCTACACATTGACCCTTCCTCAGAGCTGTATCTTCACCGGAGGAACCACGGCCTGGGAAACGCCATCGAACTGGGATTGTGCAGGCGTTCCTCGTCTACCGAATGAGACGGACACAGTGACGATTCCAGGCGGTCAATCGCCCGTGATGTCGATGATTATCGCGTACGTCGGCTCTCTCACAATCGAAACGTCTGCCACGCTTGAAGTACAGGCCGGCGCATCGTTATCCGTGTATGGAACCAGCACGAATGCCGGAACCATCACCATAAATTCCATCGGCGGTGTTTCGGCGGGCGTCATTGGTCTGGAAGGAGGGAGATATTCAACATCTACGAATAGTGGGTTAATACAGGTGCTAAACGGAGGCACACTGAGTGCATATGTTCCACTGGTAAACTTGGGAACGATCGATGCATCCGCATCGGGGAATTTAATATTGGGCGAGAATATGAATACAGTTGGTGACTTGGATGTTTCTGGGCTCGGTACATTGACACTTGCTGGGTCTGGCGACCTTACATTTCCGCCCCATCGCTTTACACCAGCAGTGTCTTCTATTGGGACGCTCACGATTAGTATCACCAATCCAGAGCGCATCTCGCTTGCAGCGAGTGTTACGACGACGCACGCGCTGAATCTTAATAACGGCTACCTTGACCTCAATGGAAACACCCTGAGCCTTGATGGCGCTGCGAGTCTCATGGTTGGGGCTTCGGGAGGCTTCTACGGAGGGGGTACGCTGGAATTTACTGGATCCGGAGATCAGACGATTGGAGCGCCGATATTTACGACTATCTCAAGTATGCGAATTCGTAAGACGAGTGGTCAGGTTTCTCAGGGTACGTCTGTGATAAGTGTTGCCGATGCGTTTGACGTTGTCTCTGGAACATATCTTATAGATGGAGGAGTGTTTACGACTAATGGGTCATTCACCATTTATGCCGTAGCTACCGTTTCTTCTACCGTCTCTTCAAACCTTAACTCGCTTGCCGGTCTCACAAATGCGGGGACGGTATATATTGATGGAAATAATTACACCGCAGGAGGGATCATCAACAATGGAACGATCTATTTGGGTAGCTCTCTCTCGATGACGGTTGATACGTTAACGAATAACGGGAGTATCGTTGGCGAGGCGGGTGGTGGAACGCTCACCCTTAATACAGCATTCACGAAAGGTGATGGGAGCACATTTAGCGCACCTCAAACCGTTATCTTTGCAGGTCCGGCGGCGATGCCTGCGTATTCATATCATAACGTAACAATCAATAATGACATCACTCTTAGTAGTGATGCGGACACGCTCACCTTTGGAGGTGTGGGCTTAGCCATGGGTCTCCCTGGCCCAACATGGACGATCCAAAACACAGGCTCGGCACAGTCCGATGTTCGAATCGTACTCGACTCACTATCTATTCTATCTGGGGCAAGCGCTGTTTTTTCTGGGACGCTCGTAGGTCCGACCGTCACAACGACAGGCGCACTGACGAATAATGGAACGCTCACATTGAGCGATGCGTCTCTTTCTCTAGGAGGTCTTGCTGTTGATGGTATGGGTGATCCTGTGCCCGCATTGACTGGCTCTGGAGAATACACATTCACAAACAGCGACCTGCGTATCTTTGGAGGCGTTGCTGAAACCATTCCCATTGCTGTCTATCAAGACTTATCGTTGCTTGGCTCCGGAACATATACGCTCTCCGCGAGCACAACGGTTATGGCGACGACGACGATCGCTTCTAGCGCCACTCTTGATCTTTTCACGTATCGATTGAATGCGATCGGAGATATCTCTAACACCGGCCTCATTACCAGCAGCACCGGCGCCGTTCTTCACCATCCGACAGATTATATTCGTTTTTCTGACAGCTCGGGGAGCGTGGTAAGTTCTCTTACGGATGGCGATGCGCTCTATATCACCGTCAAAGACCAGAGTCGAAACTTAAATGGAAGCACCATCGAGACAATCCTCGCCAGCGCGACAAGCACCGCACCCGCCGGATCCGACTCGGAAACGCTTACGCTCTCTGAAACATCAGCTTCATCAGGTGTTTTTAGAAACATGTCAGCAATTCCTGTTGGTGGTGTGGCAGCTGCAATGGCGGAGAATGGTATATTTGAATTAATTGGAGATGGTCTAGGCAACGCTACCTACTATGATGCATTTGACGCTTCTGATAGTTCATCCACATCCATTGCACTAGCATATACACAGCCCGTATCAGAATCTGAGCCGACTCCAACTGTGGATAGAGGTGGCGGCGCTCTAACTTCGGGTGGGAACGGGGGATCGATTGTTCTATTTTGGAATAATTCACCATCACCGTCTATTCCAGTCTCTGCACCCCTTCCTGTAACATCGGTTTCGGTAGAGGTTCCGCTTCCAGTTACATCCCCAAATACACTTGATATGTTTCTTCGGTCTGGAACAACTGCAGCTAGTAAAATGTTAGGCTTGGGAGAGCGCCTCGCTCTTTTGAAAGATGCGCGTGAAACAATGGGGCGAAAAGACATTCCGATAGAAGATCTTGAGCGTATGGCGGAGGGGAAAATTCCAAAAACACGAAACCTCACGATTGAACGCGCTCTCGCTCCTCGGGCACTGACTACATTTAAAACTCTCTTTAACCATGCACCAAACTTCAAAATAGCTTCAGAAAATCTTGCCTGGAATGTGCTTATGTATCGTATTCGTTTTCCACGCAATCTTCCACAAGAAGCTCAAGGGATTCAGAAATTTAAACAGGTATTTAAACGAATCCCAAGCGATCCATTCCAGTGGTCGGTGGTACGGGTGATGGGTTATGTGCAGTAGCCGTAGCTAGTCGTTAGAACTTCGTCTCTTAGGGTGCACCACAGAAGACTCGGTCCTGAAAGGGGCTGAGTTTTTGTTTGCGAGAGTTCTTGGTTGAGCGGAAAATGAATCATTGATTGTCTTTACAAACGCTCTGTTACTTTTTTTGCAATAGACACTTTCATCAAAATATCTTTTATAAATGTTGAGAGAGCGCTATCATCATGGCGTATGTCACTCACCTCGGATGCTGTCGTTATGATTATGGCCGTTATTGTCGCTCTGGCTGTTC
>CAZRCW010000013.1:0-4199 GCA_964598725.1 uncultured Gammaproteobacteria bacterium
GGCAGGGCCTTGTAGCTGAGGGACAGCATGCACGAGCCCCATCGCCTCGTCTCCTTGTTGGTGTGGCCCGTAGCAGCACCCCCTCGAGCTGCGACCATCTTGGTGCGCATGACCGCAGTGCCTCGGCCCTTCTTGCCGATGATCGAGGTGATCTTCTCGACCCAGGCCTTGAACTCCTCAGGATCGATGTACTGCCGAGTCATCGAAGTCCAGCGGGAAGGCGTGAGCCACATGTTCTTCAGATCGAAGTCCCACTCCATCGACTCAGCAACGCCCATGACGTTGTGCTTCTGCACGTCGACGTTGGAGATGATGTCGAGCTGGTCAGCTCTCGCTTCGATCAGGCTGGCGGTCATTCCGTCGTGTAGATCCGTCATGGTCTCGGCGTGATACACCCAGTACGACATCGGGGAAGCCTACTTTCTCAGTGTTGTCGGTCTGCCACTCTCGCAGCTTGTTCAGCTCTCGGTAGAGAGCCTCGTGTAGATCGAGGTCTCGAGGTCCGTAGTCCTCGACGAGTCGGATGTAGGCTACCAGCGCCTGCACCGAGAAGAAATCACTCCCCCTGAGTACGAAGAAGTATTCTTCCGACGCTTGGCACTCAGCAACCTGACGATCCTGCGGGGTCAGCTCTGGGGGGTCAAGCGGGAAGATGCTCATGCCGAGAATGCCCCGTACTCCGAGCACCATCCGAGGCTGGTCTTGACATTGTACTTGCATGAGACGTGGGGGTCATCGAGAGCGCGCCGGCACTTGGGGCACTTCCCTTCCACACCATCATAACCCCTAGTCTGTCGCCTGGCGTTGATCTCTCTCTTCTCAGCGTAGCGAGCGAGGAGGTTCTCAGCTGAGAGACCTGAGGCGAGGCAGAGGTTCATGAAGAAGTGGAAGGCATCGACCATCTCGCCGTGGAACTTGTCGGTGTTGATGTGACGGCTGGTCGCCCATGGCTTCCACCCTGTCTCAGCGAGGGCCTCGTGAAGCTCGTCCTCGAGAGCCAGGACGTTCCACCGGATGAACTCGATCCGCTCATCCTCGACGAGGTCTCGAGGGTCAGCTCCATAGGCGTCGATCTGTAGGGCGAGCTGGGCTGCGAAGGCGTCCGCCAAGGTCATACCCGTGGATGCTGAGGACGTGCCTGATTCGAACGTAGAGCCAGTCATAGGATGTCTCCGTGTAATCCCAGAGGAGGGCATCGTTGAAGAGGCAGTCATATGATACGAGCCTCGAGTACGCTACCCAGAGTTGGTCGATGCGGTCAGCGACAGCGCTGTTGTCAGTATCCGGCCTGTGAGTGTTGCTCCTTACTACTTCGATGGGGGGAAGGCAGTAGATGATGAGCGGGCGCTGAGCGTAGAAGCGATTCAGCTCCGTGGCCACCCAGCCGAGGTTGTCGAAGCCGGGCTCCGGGGGTCGGCCCATGATCGGGCCGTAGATGAACTCCGAAATGAGCCTATGGCGGTCGTAGAGATTCGGGAGACCCTCGGCCCACCCGATGCCATTGTGATGCTCCACCCAGGCCTGGAGATCTGTCATCGCCTTGGTGTCGGCTCCGACTACGCGAAGCTGGGGGACGAGGCCGAAGGTCTCGGTAATCCACTCAACGAGCGTGGTCTTACCGGCACCATCTGGGCCCTCGACTACGATCATGCTCTCCTCCTTGTCGGTCTTGAGGGAATCCTATCAGAACGTTAGCGCATTTGTAAACCGCTTCAGGAATGAGCGAGAATCTCACGTCGCAGTCGTGCGGGGGACTTCATAATAGCCTTGGCTACATCACCATCTCCCTGCAGTGTGTCGTAGAGAACCTCGTCGTATGTGCCCCTCGCCAGCAAGTAGACGAACCGAGTACCAACCGCGTTGAGCGCGATCCGATCCTCCGACTGAGTGAAGTCGACGTAAGAGCTGGTTAGCGAGTACCAGATCACCGTACCAGCGGTCGAGAGATCGATGCCCAGTGCGCCGACCTGAGGCTGCATCACGAAGAGCCCGGGGCCCTCGGTGGCTCGGAAGGCCTTGACTGCCGCGTCTCGCTCCTCTCGCTTCATTCCGCCCTTGAGCAGGAACGTTGGCACCTTGAGCTTCTTCCCGATGTCGACGATGGCGAAGAGGTCAGCCACGAACTTCGCAGCTACTACCACCTTCTCTTCTGCCTCGAAGAAGTCCGAGAGCCGGTCTTCCAGAACGATGAGCTTCTCATGCCCCACACGAGCGAGTCGACCCTTCGGATGCTCTGCGCTGGGCTCCGTCGTCAGAATCCCTGAGGTGATCTGCTGGAGCCGAAGTGTCTTGACCAGGGCGATGCTTGCCTCGGAGATCTCACCAGTCTCGATGAGCGCGATGAGTTCCTCCGCCATCTGGTCGTAGTAGCCCGCTGACTTCGGCGAGAGGTCGACATGGATAATCTCGTCAGGGAGCCGAGCCGGCAGATCGAAGCACTCCTCCCTCGAGACTGCGAACGCATCCATGTGCACCAGGGTGTGGAGTTCCTTCTCGTTCCGGTTGCCCTTCCAGAGCTGGTACTTCGCGTCGCCGGGTGTCACCCATCGTCCGTAGTGATGCTTGAACTCTGAGAAGTTCATGCCTGCGAAGCGATCCGGGTTGAGGAACTTCCACTGAGAGTAGATATCGAAGATGCGCTTCTTCTTCGTGACGACAGTTCCGGTGAGAATGACTCGGTACGGGACCTTGCTCAGCGAGTGGATGGCAGTACTCTTGCGAGCGCTCGGCGACTTGATGCGGTGGCTCTCGTCGAGGATGCAGAGGTCCGGCTGCCACTTCTTGATCTTCGTCATCACGGTGAATCGACCGCCGCGTCGCACCCGAGTCGTGACGTTCATGGTCGTGCCATCCGGCTTGGTGTACTGCTTCGTGCGCTTCTCGCCTGGGGTCGAGAACGCATCGTAGTTCATGATGACGAAGTCGAGAACTGAGTCGCCGTAGCGAGGAAGCTCGTTCTCCTTGCGCCCATCCTTGTCCCAGATCGTGATGCGGTAGGGGAAGGGGCAGTGAACCTTGATCTCGTCCTCCCAGACCCCGATCACGCTTACGGGGCAGACAATGAGCACCCGACTGACCAGCTCGCGCTGATGCTGGATCGAGGCATAGTCGAT
Source organism: uncultured Gammaproteobacteria bacterium (assembly GCA_964598725.1). Classification (GTDB taxonomy): domain Bacteria; phylum Patescibacteriota; class Patescibacteriia; order 2-12-FULL-60-25; family 2-12-FULL-60-25; genus JAGOTP01. Next base: position 3,114 of record CAZRCW010000013.1, read on the forward strand.
CGCGGTCTTCGTCTTGCCGGTACGTGGCGACATGAGGAGGGCACCGCCATACCCATTCGCCAGCAGTTTCTTGACGGCCGCCACCTGGTGATGGTAAGGCCGAGTCTTCCACTTGTACTTCACCCACGTTCCCTTTCTGCCGCCCCACCACTTGCGTCGGGGAAACACGAAGCCCTCTATGATCCGAGTTTCAGGCGCCCAGATCGGAAGAATGCTATCATCCGCTACGTCCGGTGTCAAGGAACTGGCCAGACGTAAGGTAGATCGGCGTCGACGTCGGGGAAGAACTGACGGTAGTGTCGCCAGTCCTTTCTCACGAGGTTTGCCTGATGTGACAGGTGGACATCGATGCGACCCCACCATGGCGGGAAGGCGATATCCTGGTGTTCGAAGTCCCAGTATGCCGAAATCTTCTCATAGCAGGTGTCTTGGAACCCCCGCTCGATCCAGACTCCGCAGACGGCAGTGCCGTAGTAGACCAGGGCATTCTCATACCCTCGCCACATACGAGCCGCAGGGTGATTCGCCCAGCCGGTAGTCTCGCCCTTCAGCGCCCGAAGAAGCTGCAGCGCTTCCACACGCTGCTTGCCGAGGCGACGGTCATCGAGGCACATAGCGGACCGGGTCGGCTCAGGGTAGGGAAGAAAGGTTTGCATCAGTACTTCGCCGCGCTTCGGGGCTTGCTGACCGGGAATCGCTCGCCCAGCAAGTGCCCAGGGAAAGCGTAGAAGCTCATCGTCCCCTCGCGCGCGTCGCGCTTAGTAAGGGGCCGACCAGCCAGCAGATGCATCCACATCGACTGCTCCTTCAGCGAGACGAGTGTTGGAGTCAGCAGGTTGGTGGGGGACTGCCACCCCGGTTGCGCCTTCTTGCACGCGAGGCAAACCCACCAACCGAACTTGCTGGTGCGTCCGCACTTGCGCGTCGTTGGGTCGCATTCGCAGAACTGAGTGGGTGTGGGAATCAGCCCTACCACTCGACGAGGCTTGCCGTTGAGCGTGTCCTCATTCACCCGGTGAACGAAGCGCTCAGCCTCCTTGTTGTCCTGGAACTCGACCATGACAACCCGTGCCATGAATACCTCCT
>CAZRCW010000014.1:0-4078 GCA_964598725.1 uncultured Gammaproteobacteria bacterium
TACGAAAATCGAGTTGTTTAGACGCCTTCATAAATGCGTTTACAAGCTGCATCGAGATAAGACCGACAACAAAAGCAGCGCTATTTTCAAACTCATAATTAATGCTAAGTGCATGGATGATCGGTACAGTGAGATACCCTGCTGAAACCGCACCAGCGATGGTAGCCATGATGTTCTGCCACAAAGTATGATCCTTTTCAGGAGCAAGGACGTTACGGACAAAGCCCGCAAACATTCCTGCGACTACATGGCCTGTTTTAAGCCCAAGGATGTACTCGGTGAATATTTGAGGTGGCGTTGGTGTTGGATCTATCATTTTTTTCATTTTCTACAACCTCCCTGCAAGGGATGATAACTTTGCCTTATTTGCTGCGTTTTTGGCTTTCCATTTCGGGTCTTTGACTTGCTCACCTGCGGTGATGGCGTTTTCTGCACTGACCAGGGCTTGAGTGAGTCGAGATACATATTCGTCTGCATTAGGAGTGGCTACCTTGCGTCTGAGCCAGCCACGGACATAAGAGTAGGTATATGTTCTGTAGATACACGGTGATCCGACAGGATCATTCTGACTAAATACCTGAAATGTCCATACATCACCCTTGCCTGTTGCGATTGCAGTGTGTCCGAGACCTCCATTGATCCCTCCACCCCAGACCACAATATCACCTTCTTGTGGGACATTATCAGGTCCGTTCCAAATCTTGTCATAGTTGGGTAGGTTCTGATCCATGATGTCCTTGGCAAGGAGTCCTGGTATCCATCCACCCTGTAGCTCTGCTGACCAAAATTGAATGAGATCGAAGCACTGGTTTCCGTATACACCATCCCAATCCGCAAAGCGGTTGTACCAGCGAGCGATGAATGTGCTGAGTTGAGTGGTCATGGTTAGATGCTAAACAAAGCGGTATTTGTAAAACGTGTTGCGGAGACGGATGCGCAAAATAAGTTCATGGCACCACCAGAAGCTACATATCCTGTTGTTGAATTAGGAGTGTCTGAAGCAGTTACTTGTCCTGAGTTCACAAAGTACGCCGAAGGCAATATGGGCGTAGTAATTTGCACGCGTGTTACAGTTGTGCCAGCGCTATATCCGTCAACGAAGTTGGATACATGCATGTTTTTATATGTGATTTTATAGTTGTGTGTGTTGATGCCTGGAGATCCTGAAGGAGCAACGCCAGCAGTCCATGTAAGAGTGGGAGAATACGTAAGAAATCTTGTTTCATATATTGGCCTCTGTATTAGATTAGCAGTAGTAAACGTGGGGACTGACCACGTATAACCAGCTCCGGCTGAAAGAGTGGCTGCAAAACGACCTATAAGCTCAACAGCATCGGTTGTATTTCCTCCGGCATTGACGTTGAGTGCTTTTTCATTTGTCGGGGTTGCGTTAAAGTCACCGTACACGTTGCCGTATGGGAGTCTGGAAACCAGAATGCTAACAGCTGACGTTGCAGTATTCCAAAAAAGATAAGTAAAGTAATCTATTTCTTTTGTCGCTAGTTCAGCCGATCCTGCATTAAAGTTATTTGCCCCTGCATTGATCGTGACCGAAAGTGCGCCCGTGATCTGTCTTACTATGTCCCCGATTTTAATAAAAACAGGATCATTTGCAGATGGATCTGCACCAGCGTACGTCTTTATCGCTACCGTCAAGTTGTTTGAGGTAACACTAGGTACAATTTTTCCATTGTACATCACTCCCTGGGGGAGAGATAACATCGATTGCGGGAAAAGTTTAGTTTCGGACATAGGTTATATATCTAATAATATTGATAGTTTGAGTGATTATATTTCGTACGTTCCGCTAATAAATGCTGATTTTGCTGAGATAGATGCAAAGTCCATGAGTGGTGCATAGTCACCATACAGATATGCAGCTGTTGGGACAGTGGTTGGTGCAAGGTCTGCAGTTGCAGTACTAACTGATCCAGTAAATAAGTTGTTGGTCTGCCCCGCAACGATGTTCTGGGCTACTAAAGGTATAGAAATCTGTATTCTTGTATTCGTAGTTCCTGCCCCAGAGTTGCTTTGTCTGAAATAGAAATACATTGAGCTATTGGTGATGCAGTATCGAGCTGATGTTGTTGGGGTAGTTGGCGCTGCGCCTCCAGTCCAAGCGACTGTAGGTGTCCAAGCAAGCCAGCGAGTATTGTATATAGGTGTCTGAATCAGATTGGTTGCAGTGAAAGTAGGCACTGACCAGTTGAAAGACGCGGTTGCAGACAACGTTGCTGCAAATCGACCTATGTTTTCGTAATAGTCAGCTGAGGTTGCATTAGTTATGGTTGATATAGCTGCATATCTTTCACTAGTACTCGTTCCTGAAAATCCATCATATCGTTTTACAGTTGGAAGTCTTGAGAATCCTATCGTCACTCCATCAGTTGCGTTGTATCCAAGATAAGCAAAATAGTCTATCTCTTTGGTAGCAAGCTCTGAGCTGCCTGAGTTAAACCAGTTTGTGCCTGCATTTTTAGTAACAGAAAGAGCTGCGGTGATTAGTCTCACAGAATCGCCTATGCGCACGACAATGGGATTTGCTGCTGTTGCATCAGTTCCCGCGAGCGTTTTTAGGGCTACAGTAATGTTGTTTGAAGCCACGGTTACGACAAGCTTTCCATTTTGCAAAAATCCTTGTGGGGCATAAATAGGAGATACCAAAACACCAGATGCATTATGTACTGGAATCATGTTGGCTGTTGGTTGTGCTGCTGCATGAAATGTATCCAGCGTGTCTGCATTACCCGATGTTCCAGTCGTGATTTGATACGATGCTCTCAATACAGATCCGGTAACTGGTGCCGATACCATCGTTACGGTTGCACCTGATAAAGTCCAGTCGTTTGTTTCGTATAGAGCTTGCCCGTTTCTTGCTATTTGAAGCGATCCCGCTACAGGCGTATTTGCTAACGTGAAGGTGACGTTTGATCCGTTTATAGTTCCGCTTGGAGTCTCAGTCGTAACAAAGCTATTAGTCCCTCCGCCTCCACCACCCGCGCCACCCGCGAGTTGGAATTGCGTACCATCGTACGTAATAGTATAGATTGCATCGATCATGAGTTCACCAGCAGCAAGAGCAACCGCCCCAGTTTTGGTGATTGCTTTTGCCCCTAATCCAGATATATTGACCGTTGAAGGTCCTGTATTAGTAGCATTTATTTTAATCGTGTATTGCTGACCAGTTGCATAGGCTGTGATTGCTGGGGCAGGTGTTAGAGTGTATGCAGTCGTACCCCCGCCAGTAGTCAATATAATGGCCGAATTAAGCATCGTAGACAAAGATATACCAGCTCGCTTGTCTGTGATCTGACCCGCTCCTATTGAAGCTGCGCCTGATGCTACCGTTATCTCTGCAAGCACATAGTGATTTGTTGGTGTTGCTGGGATACCTGCGCCCGCTGTACCTTGGACGATGAGAATCGAAGCTATGTTTGAAGCGTTGGCATCTGGGGTGATCGTTGGGTCAAACTTGACACATATAAGATCTATACGTGTTGACCCTGATGAGTTGTTTGCTATGGTGAGATTAGTTACTGCATCGCTATACACGCGATAAAAGTTACTCAGAGACGATATGTATTGGAGCAAAGCACCCGCAGCTACTTGTATAGTCATGCCGGAGTTTGGAGCTACTACGAGCGCCCCTGGTGTTACTATACCCGAGCTATTTGCTACAAGATCATTGTATGGAGCCTGTATATCAGACTCGTCATAGTTGGTCATTAGGTTGCGTGCGTTGAGGTATACAGTCATAGGTTAAAGAGGTTTTGAATTGGTTTCTTCTAAATCAGTCTTCATCTTTTTAAGGTCTTCTCTGATAATGGTGACTTCTTTTTTAAGGAGATAGTTTTCAATCGTCAGAGTTCCGACGAGTTCGACGAGTTCTTTTGGGATTGTTACCTTGTCTTCCATATCTAAATTATATAGCTTAACATCATAAATCCGCCCACCCACTACCATGAAATCCTCGTATCTTGCTTGTCGTTGTGTTGAAATAGACCGCTCCTGTAGGTGATCCGGCAGGGTCAGAGGTATTACTTGGCAAAACAATATATCCTTGACCAGTAGCACTAAT
>CAZRCW010000015.1:0-3583 GCA_964598725.1 uncultured Gammaproteobacteria bacterium
TGACGTACATCCTGACTCCTTCGATGATTCTTTCTTGTCCGGGTTTGGGGGTCATAGTTTGTTCTTGATTTTTAAATTATTTTTACAGGAACATTGTTTAGAGCAAAATCTTATACGGAAAATCTTTGCAATAAAATCTCCTCCACACAGTTCGCATTTTTTCCTAAAATCTCCCTTAACATTTCTACCTGTTTTATAGTTAGGGTTTTTATCTCCGCTTTTATCGCATGGGACAGATAGGCCTGTCTTAAATGCGTGGATCATGTTTTGAGACTGGTTAACCCATTCCAGGTTGTCTACTCTATTATCATTCTTAATTCCGTTCTTATGGTTGACCTGTTCGTAATTAAATGGGTTGCCCAAAAACGCTTCCGCTACAATTCTGTGAACCTTTTTTGTTGACGCTTTACCGTTTACGCATATACCAACAGATAAGTACCCGTCTTTATCTTTTGAAGGTTTTAGCTTTCTGCCCATTAATTCTCTTTTGCAAAAAACTCCCTTAGTTTTAAAAATAGATACCCTGTCCTTGCTGAAAACTTCGCCATCAGTACTTACCTTATAGTAATCTTCGGCACCTTTAACGTCTCTAAATTTCAATATCATAGTTCAAAAATTAACTGCTGGTTCGGCTCTGGAATCGTAATTGATAGGTAGTCCGCCGCCCAAATGAAAATTCTCATCAGGTATTCCGCAAAGCCTATTGTCGTTAACTCTGTGGTAGAAGTCACCCGCTCAATCGTCACCCCGTTTCTTTCCTCAGTCACCTTCAAAAAAAGCGACTTCATTATTTCGTGTGCATCTTCTTTATGCCTGACCGCATCGAAACCAGCGGCTTTTAATCCTTCGTAAACCATAGGAACCACCACCCCGAAGTAGTAAGCGTTTTGATCGTTAGACCGTTTTTTTGTGCTTTTGATCTCTACCTCATAGTTGCCGTCCGGGAGGCTGTCCCAATACATTCGCATTGCTGATACATTGCGCCAGGAGCCGGAGGATTTGTTTATGATGTGGGTCATTAGTCTGCTGATTCTATTTCGCTAATAACATCTGATAGTTTAACGTAATAATCATCTTCGATAAACTCCCCCTTTAGTCTATTCACTCTGTTTGAAATAATAGACCTAAGCCTTTCTTTTAATTCGTCTGTTTTATTAATCCTGTCAAATTCATCTTGTTCTTCTAAAGAGTGAAAAATCCTTGTACAACTGTTTCTTCCACATATTTCGCAACCCATAGAATTTTGTTTTTAGCTTTGCGGTCTAATTCCTTTAATGATTGTGGTGAGGTAGTTCCACCATGCTTTGTAATCGCTGATCGGTTCGTCCGGGTAAACTGTTTTCATGTTTGGTTTTTAGGTTAGAAAGGCAAATCTTCACTCTCCTGCTGGTTTACGGCTTTAGCGGTGTACCCGTTGCTGCCCGGTTCCCATGTGTTCACAGTCACCGAGTGGGTCTCCCCGTACTTTCCAGGTTCTTTACGTGGGTTAATATCCCAATTAAAATATCCTTTTTCGTTGGTGTGCTGCTGGATCTGTTTAATAACATCCTCAGACTTTCCGGAAAGTTTCAGGCCATATTTGCCTGTCTTTACCGATACTTTGTTGACGTAGATTTTGTCTGCCATTATGCTGTTTTTTTAAGTTGCTGTAATTGGGCGTACTGATCGGTGGTGAATGAGAAAATCTCCTCCGCTTTGTCTGCCGCTGATTTGTCTGTTTTCATCTTCTCTAAAAGCTGTGAGAATTGCCGGTCGCTGATTAGTTTTTTAAGCGGAGTCTCTTTCTTTGCCTGTGGTTTATTTTCCCCGTTCAACCCCTTGTAAACGTCCATACCAATGTACAGGTAGGAACCTATTTTAGTCAGGGCATCGGTACAGGCTCCTTTGTAGGCATCACCTAAGTCAGGGTTATCATTTCCACCAAAGATGTCGGGGATCATTATGCCGTACTCAGGAGCGTTAAAGGTTGATTTTACGACTATCATTTTACCCTCCTCCTTTACTACTTCATTTGTCGCAAACCATCCCCCTAAGCCAAAGACTTCATTTAATCGCTCTACAACGTAGATAGCTTTGATTGAGGATAGATAGTTTTTAGTTGGGTGAGGTTTCACCGCTTCAGGAGGAAGGGGGCTTTTGAGTAGGTCGATTTGCGCCGGTGTTAATTCTTTTTTCATTGTTTCAGTGAGTTTATTATGTTTTGAGTTTTGTCAATCGAATCCAGAACCAGTGGCAGGTATTCAAGCTGATCAGCCGGGGGCAGGGTTTCAACCAGCTTTAGCAGGTAGTTATCGCCCTCTATCATCTGCTCAACCATTATGAGGATCTGTTCTTTCATTAGTATTCCAGTTTGTGCATTTCATTATCTGCCTGTCTCTCGACCCATTCCGCTTGCCGCCTGATTTCATCCTCGTTATTCTCACAGGAGCCGTCCGGGAGGGTGTGCAAGGTTCTTAGGATGTTACCGTATCTGGTTAATTGCCACTGCTCATAATTAGTCAGTTCGGCTAACTCTGTCAAGTTTGGCTTAACCAGTGATTCGGTGGATGATATTTTCTTTACTGTTTCCATGTTTACTTTTTTAAAAGAAGGGGGAGAATAGAAATAATCCCCCGGTGTTCAAAACGACTGCTTATGAGAAAAAACCAACAACCAGAAATGTCTTAAAAATGCCCGTTGTCTTTAATCCGTTTCAACCATTCCGCTGATTCCAGGATCAGGTAAGTAAGCAAAGCCCCGAAAGCGGCAAGGATGGTGAGGTATATGTATGGTAGGTTAGTCATAAATAGTTTCTGTTATATCCCGTTCAATTACTTTTGTTTCTCTTTCAGCTTTCCGCTGCCAGTGTCCGACTAGGAGGAAAAGGCTGAATAGGAAGAATATGGTTAGCATTTTGGTAGGTGCGGTTTTATGTAGTTTTCAAAAAGAAGCTTTGTTTTTTCATGAATACCATCTCCCGGCATGGCCATATACCAATCAAATGGGAACAGGTTGCTTTCGTTAAGTAATTCAGAAAATATTTTGATCTTAGCCGCTGTTTTAGTCTGCTCGTTTTCCTCAAACGCCTCCGGGAAAAGAGTTTCTAACGTTGCTTTAGCTGTGGAGCATTTAGCGGCGGCTGCCAGTACCTTGTCTTTTGTTATTTTCAGTTCCATGTTGGATGATTTTAGTTTGTTTGAGTAATGAAAGTCTCTACCGCTGTTTCACGCAGTGTTTCAGACACGGCAACGTAGTTGATCCGTATGTTAAATACCGTTATGTGGTATTGCATTACGCCGCTTCCTGTTGTAGCTTTGTCTCAAGAAGGTCGGACTGATCGAGTCCGAGTTCCTCAGCCAGTACCGCCAGATTACCGGCTTTAGTAAAATTGTCAGAGCGTGTTTTTATCCAGTAGTAGAGCCGATTCGTAGTTATACCCATTTTTGCGGCAACCCTATCCTTTGTCGGCAGATCCATTCCTTTGAGGGCGAGCCAAGCAACTTTTGAAAGTGTAATCATTTTTTGTATTTTTAATCCGATTGTGGAGTAAAGATAGGAAACTATTTTACCACTTTCCAAATTTTAAGGCAACTATTTTGAAACT
>CAZRCW010000016.1:0-2741 GCA_964598725.1 uncultured Gammaproteobacteria bacterium
TAAGAATATGGTTTAAAGGACTAAATAACTTGTAATGAAAACACTACTTAGATACATGCTCCCAGCAACCCTCATACTCTCAGTAGTTTTCCTAGTGCCAACGTCTACTTATGCTGTTACAACGGCTAAAGTGCTTGTTGTTGGTGGTGGCGGTGGAGGAGGAGGCCCACAAACACCTGGAACTGTTGGAAGTGACTCCGTTTTTAATGACCAAACAGCAGCAGGAGGTGGAAGAGGAGGACAAGGCCCAAATCAAGGAACTGGTACTGGAGCAGGAAATGGTGGTTCTGGTGGTTCAGGAGGAGGAGGAGGAACTGCTGACGGCGGTTTTGGTACTGGTGGTTCTGCTACACAGGGTTTTGCTGGTGGTGCTGGATTTAGTAGTCCTTCTGGTGGTGAAGGTGGCGGTGGAGGTGGTAATGGTGAAGTCGGAAATACTGACGGACAAGGAGAGGGAGGAGATGGTATTGCAGATGCTTCTGTTGGTAGTTTATTGTCAGTTACATCTTCTGGGTCAGGTGGTTTTATAGCTGGTGGTGGAGGTAGTAGGAATGCTGGAGGTGGTGCTGGTGGCGGCGGTGCTGGTGGGACTTCTGCTACAGCTAACACTGGAGGCGGAGGAGGAGGTGCTGGTGGAGATTGGGGTTCAGGAGGTGGAGGAGCAGGTGGTGTAATTTATAATGCGTCTTACACGATTACCCCAACATCTTACACAGTTACTGTTGGGGATGGCGGAGGTGGAGGCACTGGTGGAGGCACTGGTGGTTCAGGCGTGGTTATAATTTCATTTACTACTACTGACTATTCATTTACATATTCTGGTTCATACACAACTGGTACAAATGGAAGTGAAACTTGGGTCAAGATGACAACAAGTGGAACACTTACTCTCTCAACACCATCTACTACTGAACCTCAACACAGAGTTATTAATAATGGTTCAATAAAAATGAACAACGGGAGAATGATAATTTATCCAAAATAATGCAACCAAAACTATATCAAATCTGTTCACTAATGATGATTACCTTTATCCTCCTTATAGCCTACACGCAGATACAGGTGGAGAAGAAGTGGTCGCCAGGTAAAGATGCAATTATGTATGACAGTAGTAATTATCAATTAAAAGTAAAGTAATGGAAAAGTCGGAGGTTCAATCACTAATAATAGATATATTAGAAGATAGATTTGAGTCATATGTTCAAACACAAATTAAATTACATCAAGAGTATCACGAAAAATTATTATTGGCCGTTGAAACTCAGATTAAAACTACTGTTAATGGCAAGATAGATGGTATTAAAAAAGATATACAAGCTCTATCAGAAAAAATAGAACCAGTTGATAGAACTAGAAAATGGTTTGTGCAGTTTAAAGATGGTGCAACATGGGTAGCTGGTTTTATAACACCATTAGCAATACTTGGTGGAGCTGTATTATGGTTTGTTAATGAAATAAAAAAATGAATAAAAAATACACAGGCTTTATAGCACCAAGTATAACAGTAGATAATCACGTTCTTGGTGGTGTTGGTATTCCTCTACCAGTTATAAACCCGAGTGGAGACTGGAGACCCTACACTCCTACATTTGAGTCTCAACTACAAACAACTTTTGATAGTGATGGTTGCACAGTTTACGGCACATTAAATGCTATTGAGACACTGAAAAAGTTTCTAACTGGAAAAGAAGAAAACTACTCAGATAGATTTACATATAACGCAGTGGGTATCACACCACCAGGAAGCGACCCACAGCTCGTAGCGACCAATATACGAGGTTCAGGGCTACTAAATGAGCTTGACCTACCTAGTGTTACAGACTCTCTTTCAACTTTCATGACACCCCGCCCTCTACCTGTAGAACTTCGTGTCAAAGCACAACACTGGTTAAATGAACAAATGCTCGGCCACCAGTGGCTATGGGTTGTTCAACCAGATGCTCAGACAAGAATTGCTACTTTTAAAGAAGCTCTTACAAAAGGAACTGTTTGTGTTTCAGTAGATGCGTGGTGGCAGAATGCAGAGGGACTTTATTACAGTCCTAACAAGATAAATGGTCACTGGACTTTTATAAGTTATATAGATGATACAGGTATCTACTGTTACGACTCATATAACGATGCCAAAACAAATACTAATCTAAAGAAACTAACTCTTGACCACGATATACAGTTTGCAAAAGTATATTTCTTTACAAAGCCAACGCAACAGCAGAACTGGTTAACACAACTAATAACTTCTTTACTAGAATTAGTAGGATTATATAAAAGAGAGATAGAAGTTGTGAAGCCTGTGGAAAAACCTCTACCACAAGCACCAGATACAACGTATAATGAAGTTAAAGAAGCAATCAAACCAACTATGATAGAAAAATGGGCAAAAGCAATAGAACGAATGGAGGGTGACATAACAGGTACAAACCCTGGTAATCTAAAATACTCTCCACTAATCGCAACGTGGGGTGCTACACAGGGTCGTAAAGGCTCAGATGGTGGTTACTTTGCTAGTTTCAAATCATATGATGAAGGCTTTAAAGCATTATGTAATTTTCTAACTCTAGGTTGCCAGGATAAACTAAAGTCATATCACAACGCACGAACACTACAAAAGTTCAGCGTTGTATACGCTGGGAATCCACCTCAGGGTTACATAAACTCTATTGCAAAAGAGCTGGGGGTATCACTTGATGTGGATATTAGTTCTTTCTTATCGTAAATAACTACGATTCCACAAGCTATCC
>CAZRCW010000017.1:0-2730 GCA_964598725.1 uncultured Gammaproteobacteria bacterium
TGAACCAGCCGCAGGTCTTGGTAACCTCGCGGGTCACCGGGTGGAAACCAAGGGCATGGTCACAGACGAAGTCAGCTTTGCCCTCAGAGTTGATGGTGATGCTCACTTCTGTGTCCTTTCAGAAGAACGTTGGTATCGGCCCAGAATCGGTCATCGCGGCGGACGGGTCGACAGTTGTGCCGACCCGTCCGCGCTCGGCTACTCCGGGCCGTCCAGGAAGGCCGCGAACTCGGTCGCCGTCTCCACGACCTGCTCCGCGTCGAGGCGACCGTTGGCCGCGAGGCCCGTCGCCATTTCCAGCGCGCGCAGTCGATTCGTGTCGGACATGGGTGGTTCCCTTCGTCACGCTCGCGTGGTCCGGAACGTCCGGGCGAGCGAATCTGTGGGTCATCGCGGCGATGGCGCGGGCTTCGATGGCGTCGAGGTCAATGTCCATCACTCGCCCCTCTCCACGCGGGCGACAACCTCGCGGATGTCAGACTCTGCGATCCAGCGGCCTTCGCCGTTGTGACGGATTCCGCTGTTGACGCACAGCGCCAGCACGGCGTCGCGGAGGTCGTGGTAGGCGCGGGCCGTGTCGCGGAGGGCGGCGTAGTGCGACGCGGAGATCTCGTCGGCGTAGTTGCTTTCGAGCGCATCGATCTGCTCGCGATTGAGGATCACAGCCGCCCCCACTGCAACGGCGGCTTCCGTGACGGCGGGGTCGGCGGTTTCATGTTCTCTCCTTAGAAGAACGTTGGTATCGCTCCAGAGTCAGTCAGAGCTACTACCAGATACCAGAACTGGGGGTGGCGGGTTCGCATGTCATCCCGACTCGGTCCAACTCCACCGCCAGGATGGGTGTGCCAGACCACGAAGCCGTCGTCGTATCCCTCAAGCTCCAACCGCGCATCGCTACCGTGAAACATGTAGCTATCCAGCGGATGAAGCGACCTGTTTGGCAGCTCGACGACTGATCGGCCCCTGTGAGGAGTGACCAGCAAGAGCCCGCAGGCTTCATTGGGAGCCCGAAGATGCCCGATGCGGGCAATCTCGCGCAAAGCAGTATCCGTAACCATAGGAGCGATTACGGACCGTTCCTTACTCACCACTGGCTGGCGTCGCCTCCGCCGGTTGTCCAAGGACATCCATGCGGGGACCGAACCCCAGCTTACGTTCGGCGGCCACGATCTGTTCTGCATCGATCACTCCCGCTTCGACCAGCGCCAAACGCAGCGCAATGTCAACGCCGAGTGCCTGTCGAAACTCCGGCCGGGAGGCTCGCTCAGGCTGCTTCTCTCGCAGGTCGTTCTCGATCAGCGTGAACACGTGCATCTTGTCCGCGTGGTCGTCCTTGGCCTGACCGCAGACCATGCACTTGTTGCGCTTGGCCTCGTCGATCCGACGGCTGAGTTCTGACTGAGCCATGATTCCCTCCCGGTTGTGCTAAGAGCATCTCACTCTTCGCTGGGCTCGTCATCTTCTTCCACGATCACCGCGTCCCATACCGACTCAAGCTCAGGCGGCAGGTTTGCGGGGTTCTGGCCGACCCCTCGATATCCGCGCTGCGCGAGCGTGTAATCGGTGGGCATGTCGGAGATCTGTGCGGGATTCACCATCACGGTGCCCAGGATCGCCTGCAGCTTGACCGAAACCTCCGACTGAGTCGGCTGAACCGGCTTACCGACCACGTGCTCGAGCAGGAACTTCGCAATGTCAACCTTGACGTTGGCACTGACGAAGGGCTTGCCCTTGTTGTCCACCCGCTCGTCGTCGAGCACGCGGACCAGAGTGTTCAACCCCACGATCGTGTGGGAGTTCATCTCCTCACGGATCAGAACCTTGAACCGCTCCATTGCTTCCTCGGTGATCTGCCGAGAAACCCACTTCGGCGAAGCCCCCTCAAAGGTGCCTCGCTCATTCTTCGGCCGGCCGCGAGCCAGCTCCTCCATGTCCCACTCAGCCACCGGCTTCATGGTGCCCTCGTAGGCCTCGTGCAGTGGCATCCGCGGATTCGCCGCCAGACGTCGCTTGGCCCTGCGGCGGATCTGCTTTGGCGTCATCACGAAGCCATTGTCATCCAGCCGAGGGTCGTTGAACGTCTCGTCGAGGCGGAAGTCCACCACCCGAGGTGTGGCGAGCCGCTTACGGGCTTCAGTGCTGGGCTCCTCCGGGTGGTTCTTCCGGTAGAGCCGCAGCCGGTCCTGGTACCGCTTGTTGGGGTCCTGATGCCCGTCGTGATCGGGAGAAATCTCCTCAATCGTCAGCGGGTCAGTGTCCTCCACCCACACCGGGAGGGCCTTCCCCTCCGGAGTGTGCGTGATGACCGTGTCATCGTGCGGCAGTGGCTGACCGTTCCTGTATCCCGTCACGGGAAGACCCTCCTCTCAAGGGTGTAGGAATGGAGAAGATCAGCGCCCGTAGACCCGGATGTAGTCCGTGTCAAACGGCTTGCTGAGGTCCGTGGTGGGCAGCGGCATACCGCCCCAGCTGCCACCGATCTGGCGGCAGTGCCGGATGTGCCAGGGGCGCTGGTTGTCGAAGATGCCGGCCCGCCAGGGCACCGCCGAGGCATCCCAGATCAGTGTCCGGTTCAGGTAGAACTTCATCCCGCCCAGAGTCTTCTCAAGACCAAAGGTGTTCCATGCGGTCCAGTCAGTAGCCGGGTAGTTCTTACCGACGTGCGGCTTGTGCAGCGGGTCAGTGTTCTTCAGGTAGTCGTGGTGGATAGTCGCCGTGACCTGCGACTTG
>CAZRCW010000018.1:0-2690 GCA_964598725.1 uncultured Gammaproteobacteria bacterium
ATGGAAGCCAGTTGCTCCCGCAGTGCTTGGATACCAGTCATTTTCATCACCTCGTGATTGATAAAGTCCGCTTATGCGGCTGTCGTGTGCGGGGGCGCACTGACTCGGGTGTCGAGAATCCGCAGGCGATTCCTGAGTCGCTGCATCTGCGCTGCGATCAGTTCGTCCACGGATGGCTCGGGTGTCGGTTCGGGTTTCGGCGCATGATCATAGGCCGACAAGTTCCAGGATGTGCGCGCTTGCGGCTGCGCGTTCGGATCGACCGCATCCACGAATTTTGCCGCGAGGGCTTCGGCGGCGGTGAACCACGTTTCGGCGTTCATCCATGCTGTGATCTGCTCCGCGCTTGCGTTGGTTTTGCGAGCATAATCCGCGGCTATGGTTGAGTCAACTTTGTCAAGCAGATCAGCGGTCGCCATCATTTCGTATTTGTCGCCCATCGCCAGCGCCCATGCGTTGTGGACCATGAACAGCGATCCCTCAGACATGCGCACGGTGCTGGCGGACAACGCGAGATAGCTAGCGGCGGATGCTGCCACGCCATCGATGATCGCCGTCACCGGCGCGGTATGCCGAGCGATCAAGCCCGTCATCGCCCGCGCCTCGAACACGTCTCCGCCAGGGCTGTTGATATACAGATCAACCGGCGTCGCATCTTGCGGCCACACCGCGAGAAGATCGGCGAGGCCGAGCCCGTAGTCGGCGGCAATCGGACCGCTGAGATAGATCGACACGCGACCGGAATCAGCCTGTGCGCGAACCTCGCGCGGCTTGCTGCGGTTTTCGTCAAGGAGCTGGAGAATTCGCTTGGTCATTGTTCATGGCCTTCGGGTTGGAGTAGATTTCGTTTCCGCCCGGAATCGGGGGGAGGTTCTGCGTCGCGCGCACTTCGTTGACCGTCATCCATGCGTCACCGGAGCCTGGGCCGCCCAACGCTGCGCGGTAGTACTCGGATTGCGATTTTGCATCACCGCGCAGCAGCTCGGTCAGCTCGAAGCGTAGGAAGTTCGGCGCCTGGCGATAGAGCTTGCGGTTGAGCTCTTCTTCCCAGCGCTTGAGCATCGGCTTGATGGTGTAGCGCACGAACCCGATGGAGATTTGTTCGATCCCGGTTCCCCAGCTCGACACCTTGTCGGAGTCGCCAATCAGGATCGGCGGGACGCCGAACGCGTGGCAAATCTGGTGCATCTCGAATTGCCGAGACTCCAACATCTGCGCATCCTCCGGGCTCATCGAAAGCTCTTGAGCCTCGGCGCCCTCGGAGAGGACCAGCGGGAACTTGCGGCCGGCCGTGCCGCCGTAGGTCGCGGCAAATGAACTGCGGATCAGGTCGGCCTGGGCCTGGGTCAATTGTTTCGGGAATTTCAGGGCGATCTGCTGCATCGCTCCGTCCTGAAACGTGCGCCCTGCAAAATCATTGGCCGCCAGCGAGTTGCCGACCGCCACCCGCGCCGCGTGCTGTATCACGGAATAGGAGCGCAGCCCGTCGAAGCCGTAGCCGTGAAGGTGGATGATGTCGTCTGGCGCCACCGCGCGAATCTGGCCGGACGCGCGATCGAATACCGCGTAGGCGGCGTTCCAGCTTTTATCGCGGTAGACGCGCACGTCGTCCGGGTTCAGCGGCCGCAGCCCGAGCACTGAGCCACCGGACGTGATACGGGAGTCGCGCTCTATCAGCGTGAACGCATCGCCGCGCAGGGCGACACAGAGCACGGCCCACTCTTTCCAGCTCGCGGCGGTCCAGTTGGAATGCGGCGACTCATTCAGCAGCCACCACAGTGCGTTCCGCCCGATCAGCTCGTCACCGTCCGCGCCGCGGTGCTTGTAGATGTTGATCGGCAGTTGCGTCACGGCGCCGGCGATTTTCGTGATGCACGCGTATACGGTGCTGACCTGCATGGCCGTCAGGTCCGTAACCGCCTTCCCGGACGGAGAGATATTCAGGTTGAACATTTCCGTCATCGCCGACAGATCGGAAATCGACGCCCCCGCATTCCGGGGCGCGAACATCTGCCGCGCGCGCTGAAATAGGTTCATACGGCGTTCAAGTCGAACACGACCTGCTCATGACTGAGTGATTCCGGCTCTTTCGCGCAGGTCATGCCGAGCGCCATTGCAAGTGCGACCATGCCGTCGATTCTCCCGGTAGATTTCTGCTTCGTGAATTTTCGGTTGCCGGCGGCATCACTGTCAACAGAAGCATTCGCGGCGCACATTGTCAACACTGGGTTCATACCGTGCCTGATATTGCCGTTCAGCAGCACCGATTCGAGAGCATCAAGCGCCGGGCTCATGTCCTTGAAGCCCTGGCCGAATTCAACGAGTGGAACGTCCGCCCCGGCGCGCTCGAACTCTTTTTTCATGATGTCGATCCGCCAGCGGTCGAAGCCTATGGCCGCGATGTTCATGCCGGCGATGATCTCCATCACGTCGGCGACGACGAATTCATAGTCAATGCTGGCGCCGGGGGTGGTGTTGATGTGCCCCTGGTCAACCCACACGTCATAGGGCGCACGGTCGCGGGCCGATCGCTCGCGCAACCCCAGCTTCGGGGTCCAGAAATACGGCAGGCAGTGCCACAGCGCGCCGTCGAAGGCGATCAGAACCAGCGCTGTGAGGTCGGTTCGCGCCGACAGGTCTAGTCCAGCGTAGACAGGGAATTCCTGGAACACGGAGAGGTCGGGCGGCGC
>CAZRCW010000019.1:0-2566 GCA_964598725.1 uncultured Gammaproteobacteria bacterium
TCAGCGTATAAAAGTTCGTTATACTGTTGTTCAAACAAATCCCTTTCCGCTTTTAACAGTCTAATAGAATCGTCTTTAGTCGCTGTTGAATCCGTGAAAGATTTCTGAACGTGCTTAGACGATGTGCAACCTGTGGAAATTAACCACAGTAGAATGATGGCACAAGCCACAATGATTAGCGAGAACCACGTATCATGTTTAGTCCATTTCATATTTTTGTATCAGGTTTCATTGCTTCCTTCGATGCACCAAAGAAAAATCCACTCACCCCGCCGATAAGTCCACCGAACACAAAGCCTATGGCTATATTCAGCGTGTCTTTATTCTCTGACGGAATGGGTTTAATAATCATTAAATAAAGGAGAATAAAAGCACCTATCACCGCTATAACGGCGATAATGTTTCTTATCTCAGTAGTTCCTATTTTGTCCCAGAATCTCTTCATAAAGTAAAAATTGATTTAAAATATTGTTTCCAGCTACCGCCAAACTTTACATCTATCACATTCATTTTAAGCATGGCGATATAATAAGTAATTGCAGCGATTGAGGCGATGACCCCGAAAACAGGTTGCCAGCTGATAACGAAAACAAGATAAACGGCCTCTAAGCCTTGTTGAACTTTGTGTAACATCAGTATAAAGAATAAAAGTTTTTAATGTTAGTTTCTATGCTTGTCCTGTCGCTTGATTTGTCAGAACTCCATAGGACAAATTCTGTCAAATTACCATTACCGAATAAAGAACTCCCAGCCCTTGAATAAATGTAAATAGCACCCGAAGCAGTTGTATTACTCACAGGCGAACCCGTTACACTACCATTAGACTGAACCGAACCATTCTTATAATAAGCACCACCAGAGCCGTTATAAATCTCTGTGGCCAGAATTAAATTTGTTCCCGCCCATCCAGAAACACCTGAGCCATAGTTTAATGATCCACCCCTGTTCCATAACCAAGGGGCATTGTTAGACCCATAAAAAGTAAAGCCCGGATTTGAAACCGCATTAGTGGTTTGTTCAATGAAGAACGGATTGCCAAGAGTACATTTTGTAACCATAAACAAACCCTGATAAGCGTTTAACGTAGCACTTGCAGTAACTAAATAATCATCTGAACCATCTAATAAAAGTGATGGCCATAAACCCTGATATTCTATTGCACCCGCATTTACTATTCTCGGTTGTTTCCCGCTTGTACTTTGTGAGGCATCAATTCCGTTTCCAGACTGATCATACCATTTTACCAGATAACCAGAGTTAGCCCCGCAGAAAGTTTTTAGTGTGGCCGTATCTAAATAGTTATTGACAAAGCCTATATCACTTTCTGTATTTCCACCGCTTTCCCGTACCCTGATCGCTGAACCGCTATATGCGTTCCTTAGTTTCCTGAATGAATAACCAATGGCCGCAGATGGGTACTGATCTAAAATCAGCGTATCATAAACAGTTGTAGTGCCTGTTTTATAAAAAGGATTTGCCCGGATGATTTGAGCCTCCGAAATAAAAGGGAACAGTAATATTAAAATGAGTAACCTCATAACCTTCTTGCTTTATATCCTAATAGAGTCAAAGAAAAATAGGTAGGCTTTGCCGTTACCGTTGGGGTAACCACCCACACCCAATTACCTGGGGGAATCTTTGTATTGTCAGGGGTCGAACTTGTTCCCGTGGTTGTATTTGTCAGGGCTGATGGTGTGTTGACTAATTTGGTAGCCCCTGCCGTTACATTCAGCGAATCATTGAAATAAACGTAAGGGGTAACTGAAGGGGATGATCCCTGTAAAACCGCCCGAATAGAAGTAATGATTAACGTATCTGAGCCATCGTTATAAAACGAACCGTAAAGAGTTGAAGTGGAAAAAGTCGTTGTATCTCCTGACTGTCCACCACCACCCCCAAAGGTGGCCAGTGAAATGGTATCTATCTGCAAAGTGGCATGATAGCCTAAGTCAATAACAGGGGTAGCCCCACCCGTTGAAGTGATCCTGTTTGTTGTTCCTGAAACAGAAGAAACACCACCGCCACCACCACCGTCCACAGTTGTATCTGCTAAAGTAAATTCTCCGGTTGTTGTGTTCCATCTTACGGCCTTATTTCCTACTCCTGTAGAAAGCGAAGGGGCAAATATCTTTCTTCCAAATGTTACATCATTTGAACCGTCCGCACTTAAAGCGGCAGTTGTATTTGAATAACCGTTGGTAACAAGTTTAATCGTATTCGTACCACCTGAAGCGGTAAATGCGTCCGAATGAATGACTATACCCGTTTCAGCGTAGGTCATTAAATTATTAGTCCAGAAAGTTGAAGTAGTTACGTTATTACCGTTGTAAGCTATGCCTCCTCTTTTTGTTGCATTGTTAACCGCCTGAAGTCCGGGCTGCCCTGATGTGGATGAATTTGTTACCTTAATCACATCACCTGTCCATGTTAATTTAGTAGTAGAAGATAATCTATCATCATTGGTAAATACTCCTATTCCACCAGTTCCGCCAGAAAGGAAAGGGGCAGAATTTTCGTTTGTAGTTGTTAAATACCCAAGTGAGGCTAATTTCTTTCTCCATGCTGC